>CAZCHE010000001.1:0-496 GCA_964498395.1 uncultured Parapedobacter sp.
TCGATTATTCAAGTCAACAGGCCAGGTTAAAAAAAGACAGCGTAGCAATGGCTCAATTGCAAAAACTCCGTAAGCATTACCCGTCCCGCTCAAAAAATGAAATATCATACCTGTATTTATCAAGAAAATGGCTCCGGCACTTTCATGGTGATTTTTGTGAAGGTACCAATGTTGGCCAGCTCTATAAAAATATGGATTCCTTTGCCACGCAATATTACAAAGATAGCCTGATAGCTAAGGGACAAGCCTTCACAATGAATGCCATGTGGGATGAAGTAATGCAGGTAGATTTATTTAAAACGGTTCGGGAAGTAAAAGTCCCCGTTTACTTTATCGCAGGGCAGTGTGACTATAATACCCCCTCCACACTTGCTTATAAATTTTTCAGGAAACTAAAAGCGCCTCAAAAACAATTCATCTGGTTTGAAAACTCAGGGCATTATGCAGCTTTTGTAGAACCGGAAAAATTTAATAGGATTATGGTGCAGGAAGTTAT
>CAZCHE010000001.1:506-240090 GCA_964498395.1 uncultured Parapedobacter sp.
CTACAATATTGTCGGTTCTTATGAAGATGCGAAAGATCTGGTACAGGATGTACTGGAAAAATACATTACATTGGATAAATCGAGCATCCGCCACGAATCCAACTTTCTGATTAAAAGCACGATTAATCATGCCATAAATTTTAAAACCCGCCAAAGCAAAAAAGAAGTTTTCGGCGAATGGCTCCCCGAACCTGTTTCATTTGATAATGCCGATGCAAAACTTATTAGGGACGAAACGGCAAGCTATACCATGCTCGTGCTGTTCGAGTACCTGAACCCAAAAGAAAGAGCGGCTTTCATATTGAAAGAGGGCTTCAATTATTCACATGCTGAGATAGCCGAACTTCTTGAAATAAGCACCGAAAATTCACGTCAGCTATTGAGCAGGGCCAACAAACAATTGAAAGACAGTAAATACTCAAGTTATAGCCCACATTTGGGTCACTCATTTGAGACTGTAGGCAGGTATCAGAAAGCGTTGGCTCAGGCTGACATCGTGGAATTGCAGAACTTATTGGTAGACGACATAAAACTCAGTGCCGACGGAGGTACGAAGGTGCAGGTAGTGAGCGGTTCGGAAATAGGGAAAACAGCTACGGCCACTTTATTGGTTTATGTACAGCAGCATTTTCTGATGGGAAAAACATTTACCTTTCAATTCTTCAATCATCAACCTGCTGTCTGCTTTTGGGAACATGAAAAGCTCCATAACTGTCATATACTCCAATTAAGTGAAGATGGATTGATCCAGGAAATATATTCCATTGTAGACCCGGATAAGCTAAAAAATATTACCAAGCTGTCACATATTTAGTACTCAAATGGTCTTCCATAGAAAGAGTAAAAAAGATGAAGACATTATTGAGAATTGACAGTAGCTTACGTTTAAAAAACTCCTATTCCCGCAATGCGGGAGACAATTTTGTACGGGCATGGAAAGAACTGAATCCGGAAGGGAGCATCAGTATACGGGAAGTAGGCACCTCCCACATTCCTCATCTTGAGCAGGAAGTATTGGAGGCATTTTATACTGCCGGGGATACTTCGGGCCACCTGAAACTGTCCGACCAGCTAATAGCAGAACTATTCGGGTGTGATGAAATCCTTATCACAGTGCCTATGTATAATTTTGGTATTCCCTCCTCGCTGAAAGCGTATTTCGACCTGGTGTTGCGGACGGGTAAAACTTTCAGATACGACGAGGACAAAGCAATCGGATTGCTTCAGAATAAAAAAGCATACGTTCTCTCCGCTATGGGGGAACTGGATTCAGCTTTGCCCAATCTAGTGGAAATGCATCTGCAGCAGATATTGAACTTTATTGGCATTAGGGAAATTTACTATTATTCATTGGACGGAACGGATGATAAAGAATCTGTCAAACAACAACTAAACCATCAAAAAGAATTATTTACGAACATTTTAAGCAAATAAAAATGGAACAGGCAGAAAAAGCAATCGAAGCATTTGTAAAAGCTGGCGACAATCGTGATGTAGCAGCATTGGAAAGTATCTTACATCCCGGCTTTCAGAATATACAGGACGGGTTTTTCGATGAGAACGGGATCTTTGTATTCTCGAAATCTGACTATATCGAACTCATCCGTACCAAGCGATTCGGAGGAAGCCCAAGGAGCTTGGTGATAAACAACATAAAGCAATCAGACCATATGGCTATTGCACACACGACGTTGGAAAGTGAGTTTCTTATCTTTCATTCATTGATAATATGTATTCGGGATAATGGGTATTGGAAAATAATAAATAACACGCCTACGATAGAAACAAAATAGCAGGCAGAGTTGCATCTTTTATCATATCTTCGTTCATAAAGCGGAACATTTACAAGTCAATCCGATCTCCGTGCGATTTTGGTTCGGAAGTGACGATAAACTCGATTGGATTTTTTGTTTTATTTAGAATACGGTGCTTGAGTTTCGCGAGTATATGAAAGCCTTGTCCTTGATGGACTTCATAGGTCTCATTTTCTACTTCAAACACAGCAGTACCTTTCAGGATAAAAAAGAATTGTTGGGCTTGGTTATGATAATGTAGCTTTTCCGAAGTGCCGGGAGGCATAATCTCTTGGATTACGCTCAGTGAGTCGGTGTCTACTAAGTGCCAGCCATCACATTCGTCGCCCCATGTATAATGCGTGCCGTTTGCTTTGTGTTTAATCATGTTTTATTTTTTTCTAAAGGTAGTTTTTTTGATGAAATATGATACGCTTGATTTAGCACCGAAGTTGTTCAGCAAATGGGGAGTATCATAGTCGTTCTTGTAAATAATCTTCCAGCGTTGTAGGTAGTTTTGTGATATCGTCTGGGTATTCGGGAACGGTTAATTGATCAATAACAGCTTGAGTCATATCCGAAAGGTTGGTCGCGGTATCGTCTGTGAAGCCAATGGACATAAGTGTTTCTTTCCACTGGTCTTTTGGTATAGACTGAACGCTTATCGGTTGATTGAGTAATTGTGAAAATGTATTTGCTACATCTAGGGGGCTGTATTTTTGTCCTGTTAATTCATAAATCCTTTTCTTTTCGGATGAGGTGTCGGTCATTATCTTGGCAATAAATTTCGCCAAGTCAATGGGCGAGTTCATTTCTATTTTTAGATCTTCAGGAAAAAAAGTTGGTAACACGCCATATTGTTTGACGGTTTCCAAATATCCTAGCCAATTACTGAAATAGTAGGATGGCCTGATGAATATTTTTTCTATTTGCAAATCGGCTAACGATTGCTCTAGAATCTTCGACATGAATACATTCCCTGTATTGCCGTCAACGTGTGCTCCTACACAAGACAAAGCGACCACTTTGTTAATCCCTGTTGCCTCAATAGCTCGTTTGTAATGTCCAACTATTCGTTTGGTGTCTTCAATGATATCGTTAGCTGTCGGGTCTTCGGGGGTCAAAACAAAAACAGTTGTTCCACCGCTAAACGCTTCTGTGAGTTGTTCTACATCAAACAAATCCGCCGTTCGCGTTTCAATGGTTTTATCGGAAAGTTTGTCTGGATTTCTCGCAACTGCTCTCACAGGAAAGCCTTTTGTTTTGAGCTCGTTAATCAGGGTCGACCCAATTTGTCCTGTCGCTCCTACGATAATATACATGCCTTTTATTTTTTAGTTCGTGATACCACAAAATTAAAATGAGGTGGTGACAACAGTATGTCAGCGGTAGGCGAAAAAAGTTAAAATGTAGCGGTAATGTCGTGCTAGTTGCATAGCTATAAGTTATAATTATACATTTTAAAAATTTCTTCAAATCCCATTTTCTTGTAAATGCTTAATCCCATCATTGACGACTGCAAATGCGCATTTGCTAAGCCATTATTTTTTGCATCCTGCAATAAGATGTGCATCACCATTTGGGCAAAACCCTGTTTACGGTAGCTATCCAACACACCTAGGCTGTGAATGCCAATCTGGTTATCTTTACTAAAAGTAGCGGCACAGCCGACGGTATTCAGGCCATCGTTTATCAAGTAAAATGCTACATCATCTTTTATTTCCGCAAGTATTTTGGGTGAAATGGAATAGCCGAAACATTGACGAAATACAGCACACCACAAAGCAATTTCTTCCGTGTTGTTTACCTTGTCAAGAAATACACGTTTGTTAAATTGCTGTACATGGTAACGCTGCAAGTCCAGCGACATCCCTATTTGGATAGACTTCAGGCTTAACCCTAAATCCGTTGCTTCTTGATGTTCGTCGTGCTGTAACGCACCCCACGTGGTGAACGTCAGTTTTGTCGGGCATTGTTGCAGTATAGCTTTTATGTTTTCTGCTTCGAAGCCGTTATCGTTTTTGTACTGCCAAACCCTGTTTGGCCATTCCGAGAAATCCAGTTCAATGATATTGAAACGGTCTGTTTTCCTGTAGGCACCGAATGGTTCGGATGCGAGCAACCACAATGATGTGAGGTTATCTATATTTTGTTGTTTCATTAGATGGTTATTTTTTTGTCGTATATTTTAAGCTGATAAACATTCCTGTGAATATGCACGCCGCACCGATAAGTTGATAAGTTTGCAATACGTCACCCATGATCAGGACCCCTGCCAAAATGCCAAAAAACGGACTTATGTTGCTGAAAATGGAGGTTTGAACGGCAGATAAGTTCTTGATGCCTATCGAGATAAGCACCGAGGTTCCGAATGTAGATAAAACACCCAAATACAAGACTACCATGATGTATTTGTAATTTTCCAATCGATGCCAATCAGGCAATGTCTGAAAGTTGATCAGTTCCCAGCCCAGATACACTACAATTGACGATGATACGGCGAATAACAACAGGTAATAGGTGATGCTGAGTGGCGATATTTTCGCTACGCGCTTTTTCAGGAATATATAATAAAGTACTATTGAAATCAACGAACAAAATAACAGAGCGTAGCCGGTTACGCTATCTGAAAATCCGCTGAACGAATGAAAGGAAATGTATGCCATTCCGCAGAACGAAAGCAAAATGCCAAACTTTTGTGAAATAGTCGTTCGTTCTTTCAGCACTATTGCCGAAACGATGGTGGTTAGGATGGGAATAAAGGAATAGACAATGGCCGTTTCTGAAGCGGAGATGTATTTGATGCCGAAATTCTGAAACAGAAAAAACGCGATCGGATATAACAATGACAGCAAGAATAGGTTAACCTTTTGCGCCTTACTAATTTTATCAATGACTATGATCCCTGTCTTCTTTAAAAAGAAGACAACGAGTGCCGCAATCAACAGCCTATCAATCAATACGGTAAAAGGAGATGCATATTCAAGCCCTTTTTTCAATACAACGAAGGAAAACCCGATGATGATGGAGCTTGCGAGCAATGATGCAATAGCCGCTACGTATCTTTGGTCTGCGTTCATTCGGCAAAGTTACGACAGCAAACGTGCACTGTTTTTTACATATGACGAGTGTTGCTTATTTTAATTGCTTTCTTATCCTGCTTAACTGGGTAGGTGTAATGCCCAAATGTGATGCTACGTCCTGTAAGGGTACGTATTTTTCAATTTCAGGGTGGCTTTGCAATAGTTTTTGATACCGTACCCCAGCTTCCTCCATGACAATAGATACTTCTCTTTTTTCCTTGTCGATAACCCAATTCTTTTCAAGATAATGGATGTAAAACGACTTCAGGTCGTCCGTTTGGAAAATCATATCCCTGAATTTTTTATATGGCAAGCTCAGCAATACACAATCGGTCACGGCTTTGATGGTAAATTCCGATGGTTTGTGCAAAATGTTAGACACCATAGAGCCTACCCAATCACTTGCCACAAAGATGTTCTTGTTATATGTCCGCCCCTGATCGTCATGGATAAATGCTACCATATAGCCCGAGTACAGAAAGCAAAAGTGGCGACCCACAAAACCCTGCTGTACCAGTATCTCATTTTTCTTTATCTTGATGACAGATCCTATTTTTAGCATTTCCTGGAATGTAGCTTCCGAGATAGCATAATAGGAGTCTATCTTTTTCCTAAATTTTTGTTTCAGCAATTCATCCATCATACTTCAAGAAATCATACATTATATCGTTAGCTTATCGGCCACGCTGCTAAACTTAGGCAAAACAATCTTTTTAACAAACACGCTTTGTAGATAATGTGTATCTTTGCACAATCAAACGTAGCATAGTCATGTAACAAATAATTTCTTTCAGCCAATTTAAAGACGGTAAACTGCCGCGCAGATTTGCCATTCGTTCATCTTTAAAGAAGGAAATTATGCTTATTCTACACAATATATCCTATCAACATCCCACCCGGGAGCTACTGTTTGACTCCTTGAATTTTTCGATAAGCCCACACGATAAGATCGCGTTAATTGGAAACAATGGTTCCGGAAAATCCACGTTACTGAAAATCATGGCCATGGAACTGCAGCCGCTAGACGGTCAGTTAAGGGCAGATGTCGAGCCTTATTTTGTGCCACAAATTTTCGGGCAATTCAATGATTTGACAATTGCACAGGCATTGAAGATCGATAAGAAGCTCCATGCGCTGAGAGAAATATTGAATGGAAATGTAACCGAAGAGCACTACACGTCGCTTGACGACGACTGGACCATTGAAGACCGATGCAATGAAGCGTTGCAATATTGGCAACTAACAGCGATAGACTTGTCGCAAAAAATGGAAACCTTAAGTGGTGGTCAGAAAACAAAAGTTTTTCTTGCTGGCATTTCCATTCATCAACCCGAATTGGTGTTACTGGACGAGCCGAGCAATCACCTGGATATTCAGGGCAGGCAACTTTTGTATGACTTTATTCGATCCTCGAAGAGTACATTGCTCGTAGTGAGCCACGACAGAAAGCTGTTAAACCTATTGGATACCGTTTGCGAATTGAACAGGCATGGCATTAACGTATATGGCGGCAATTTCGACTTCTACAAAGCACAAAAGCGAATTGAAAACAACGCGTTGATCCAGGACATTCAAAGCAACGAAAAAGCGCTGCGAAAAGCCAAAGAAAAAGAACGGGAGACATTAGCGCGACAGCAGAAATTAGATAGTCGTGGAAAAGCCAAACAAGAAAAAGCAGGCGTCGCCCGAATCATGATGAATACGTTGCGAAACAACGCCGAAAACAGTACATCAAAACTCAAAAGTATTCATACGGAAAGAATAGACGGAATTTCGCAAAAATTACAAGAATTGCGCTCCTCACGGCCAGACCTTGATAAAATGAAATTCGGATTTGATGGTGCTGCCTTGCATAACGGGAAAAATCTATTCAAGGCGGCGAATATCAATTTTGCATACAAGACAAGGCTTCTTTGGAGAGATGATCTGAATCTTCGCATCACCAGTGGCGAACGTATCGCCTTAAAGGGCGCAAATGGTTCAGGGAAAACCACGTTAATCAAATTGATTTTAGGAGATTTAGCACCCCAGAGCGGAACCATCTACAGCGCGGCAGGCATCAAAACGGTATACATTGACCAGGACTATTCGCTGATTAATAATCATCTGAACGTTTACGAACAGGCGCAACAGTCCAACACATCAGCGCTACAAGAACACGAAATCAAAATAAGGTTAAACCGATTTTTGTTTGCAAAAGAGACTTGGGATAAACCTTGTAATGTGTTGAGCGGTGGCGAAAGAATGCGTTTGTCGCTATGCTGCTTGACAATCAGCAATCAGTCTCCCGACATGATCGTTTTGGACGAACCAACCAACAATTTGGATATTCAAAATATTGAAATATTAACGGCGGCAATCAACGAGTATCAGGGTACCTTGATGGTCGTTTCACACGATGAATATTTTTTGAAAGAGATCAATATAAACCGGATAGTACAACTATAGACTCCCGGCACTCGAACGGACTAATCGAATTAATCATCATATCTTTTCTTTAACCACAAACTTGCTCTAACTAATAATATCAGCACGGGTACTTCTACCAGTGGACCAATAACACCCACAAATGCTTGAGGCGAATGAATGCCGAAAACAGCTATGGCTACGGCTATGGCTAATTCAAAATTGTTTCCCGTGGCGGTAAATGCTATTGAAACGTTTTTGTCATAAGGAATACGTAAGGATTTATTGATAAAAAAGCTTACAAAAAACATCACTATAAAATAGATGACTAAAGGAACCGCTATTTTCAATACATCCATTGGCAGATCTACTATTTTATCACCTTTCAAGCTGAACATAAGTACGATGGTAAATAATAAAGCATATAATGTTATGGGTGATACTTTGGGTGCGAATTTTCTATTATACCATTCCACACCTTTTTTTCTTATCAGGATATAACGGCTTAAAAAGCCCGCTAGGAAAGGAATACCCAGGTATATCAATACACTTTCCGTAACGTCTTTCGTCGATACGCTTACGTTAAAATGAGCTAGCCCCAATTTATTGGGCAAAATATTAATGAATAACCAAACTAAGAAACTGTAGGAAACGATTTGGAACATGCTGTTTAATGCCACCAATAGTGCGGCATATTCTCGATTGCCTTTTGCTAAGTCATTCCACGCAATTACCATTGCTATACACCTTGCTAAGCCAATCAATACCAGGCCTATCATATAATCTGGTTCATTTCGTAGAAACAAAACGGCTAGCCCAAACATCAGCACGGTACCGATTACCCAATTAAATAACAAAGATATGCCGATCACTTTTTTATCTTTAAGTGCTTTAGGCAACAATGCGTAATCTACTTTTGCCAACGGCGGATACATCATCAGTATAAGTCCTATCGCTATAGGAATATTTGTCGTCCCTACGGATAATGTATCCATGATTTCCGAGATGCCGGGAAATAGATGCCCTAACCCTACGCCGACAACCATTGCCAGCAATATCCATAAGGTTAAATACCGGTCTAGAAATTTTAGTTTTGGTTGCATGGGTTATCCATTGATGTTAGAAAAGATATAAAACATTTCCCTAGCGATCTGTAAGCTTCGTGCTGCATACACCTGCGTTTGTTCATTGGTGCCGTCTGAAATTTTGGGGTCTTCAAACGTAATAGCGATTCTTTTCGCTGCACCTGGGATAAAAGGGCAACCTCCATCGGCCTGTGAACACGTCATAACCGCAGCGAAGCCTGTTGTGGGATTAAAAAGACTGTCGTATTTTTTTGAAAATCCAATGATAGGTGGGGCGTTATCGCTGTACTTTATGGCATATACAGGATTGCTGTTGTCTGCAATTTTGAAAATGTTAAAACCTTGGTTGATTAGCGTTTCCGCCACTTTTGTGAATAATGCGGTTTCCTCGGTGCCGCCTGAATAGCAATGTACATGTGGAATGTTAAAATACACCGCCGCAACCTGTGCCCACACTTGTGCTAAGTGACTTCTGCGCGAGTTATGCGTGCAAATGAAATGGATGTTTATTTCCTGTTTAGTAGTTGCTTTTTGCTGAACGAAATCCACTAAGGGCTGCAATATTTTTTTTCGTTCCGCTGTGATGACTTTAGCATCAATGATTTTAGTGCGTATTGTTTCAACTAGATTCGCATACATGTTGACGATGTTTTTTAATGGTTAACAGCAGCCCGAATGAGGCATACGGCACGTATTGGTTGATTCAGACAATTTTATGTTTTGTTTTTCCGTAGGAATACCACAACGATCACTTGCCAAGCAGTTGGTTTGCTTGTTCTTCAAAACGAAATGCTTTCCGTTAAATTCCAAATCATATTTTCCAATTGTTTCGGACTGGTATTCTACTTCAATTTCAGCATCTTCAATGCCTAATTTCTCTTCAGATAGTTTGATGATATTTAATAACTTGGCTGGCGTTAATCGGTGCTCAAAATCGGTAGCATTCCATAGTTGGAAATTGACAACTCTTTCGTTTCTAATGGTTCCGCCACAGTCGATAAAGTGTTTTGTAATGACACCTATTTCCGTCACGTGAGCGTGTACGGGTACGAACGCTCCTGTCTCCAATTGAAATTCGACATTATCCAATGCCGGTAAGATTTCTTTGATGTCTGATAACCTCATGATAATTTAATTAATGTTAAATAGCAATATTACGATAATAAGAGTTAAAAAAATGCCTTTAACAGCATTGATTTACGTTAACATCTTGCGTAAAGAAGAGATTAAACTCATTTTGAATGTCTTTCCATTTCTTCTCATCGATACAATAACAAATGGATTTCCCTTCTATGGTACCTTTTATGATTCCGATATTTTTTAGCTCCTTTAAATGTTGCGATATCGTAGCTTGAGCCAAACCGAGTTCATCCACCAGATCATTGCAAATACAAGCCTTTTTACTAATAATGTACTGTAGTATGGCTATCCTTGCCGGATGTCCTAAAACTTTAAACAATAACGCTAATTGGTTTTGTTCGTCTGTGAATATATCCGATTTAGTAACTCCCATAACATGTATTTATAAATTGCAATATTACGATATTAATTTGAGAAACAAAAATAGATTGTAAGATTTTAACACTCCCTTTTTACAGTCATTTTACTCGGCACGAACACTCGTAATGCTCATTAATATATTGAATGGATTCTAAACAAAGTGTTTGCAGCGCCGCTATGTTGATGTCAGCAAGTTTTTTCACATAAATGCAGGCCTTACTCATCTTATACTTGCCGAGTTCAGTCAAAGCTAATTGACTTTTTTCCGTATTCGAATAAACATAAAGTGAAAACGCAGCTTTTCTTGGTGAAAACCCAAGAACCGGCGCATCGCCTTCGTGACCGCTTGCATATTTGTAATGATAGGTGCCAAATCCAATGATGGTGGGCCCCCACATTTTGGGTTCGCAGCCAGACCATTCCTGCATGAGTGCTATCAAGCGCAAACTATCAGCTTTTTTCTGGTCGTTTTCAACGTAAGCATGTACAAAATCCACCACGTTTTGTGCTGTATAAGTTGTTTTCGTTTTTGCCATACTTCTTTTTTTATTGTCGCCGAAAAATTTCTTCTGTTATTTTGTGGGCTGATTCATGTTTTTAATCGGGCTTTGCACCGGTACATTTGACGGGTTTTCGAAAGCCCGTATTTCCTGATCAACTATCGTTTACGATGTGGCCCACATGGGATTTTGTTTCAAGATGTGTTGGTGGATGGGGCAATGTTCGGAATGTGCCCCGCGTAAATAACCGATGCTCATTAAAAACTCATTTACGATTTCACCACCTGTAAAGCGGAATGTTTTTTTGAATAACTTCACCCATTCTTCTTTTGTTTTCGGATGGTGGTGTGCTAACCATTTTTCAAAAGAGCCAAACTCTTGTTGCAAAACAAGGATTGCCTTCGCGTTTTCTATCGCTGCGTTTACCTTTAGTTTGTTGCGGATAATACCGGCATCAGCCAAGAGCCTTTCTCTATCTGCTTCGGTGTACGCCGCAACTTTTTTGACATTGAAATTGCTGTATGCATTGCGAAACGAAGTTTCTTTTTTCAAAATCGTTTCCCAACTCAAACCTGCTTGGTTAATTTCTAAGATCAACCGGCCAAACAATTCGTTGTCGTCGTGGATTGGGAAACCATAATGGTTGTCATGGTAGTTTTTATGCAATGCCTTTTTTTCATGGGATTGCATCGATTCAATGGCTGAACAATAGGACATACTTGATTTATTTTATCGTTGTGATACGTGTTAAAGGTAATGCTTTTATCGCATTACCCCGTAATGTTCAACGATTGTATTTGTTCATCGACAATTTCAAGATGATAACTCAGCACGACGGGGCTACCGTCAAATGTTCCTGAGATTTCTGCTTTTAATAGGCTGGCTGTTCCTTGTTCTTCGAAGCTGACAGGCTTCATTACGATTTTGTATTTTTCGCTCGCAGCCGCAATCCAATGCTCAATTTCTTTCTGTCCGTTGTATGTTTTTCCTTCATCGACTACGACTGCTGTTTCCGAAAAACAATTTGCATAAGCTCTATGATCAAATTTGTCTTGTGCTTTTACTAAATCCGCTACTACTTTTGGTAAGTTCATCGTTTTTGTTTTTTTTAATGGTTATCAAATCGTGGGAATGGTTCCGCCGTCAATGACAAATTCCGTTCCCGTCAAATAATTAGCTCTTGGTGAAACAAGGAAACCAACCAATTCGGCGACTTCCTCGGGCTGCGCAGGTCGGCCAATCGGTATTCCACCCAAACTTTTCATCACCTGCTGTATGGCTTCTTCAGTGGTGATCCCAGTTCTTTCGGCAATTTCATCCATCATTCCCGTGGCACCGTCTGTTTGGATCCAACCCGGCGAAACCGTTAGCACTCTCACACCCTTTGGCGAAACTTCATTGGATAAACTTTTACTGTAATTGATTAATCCCGCCTTGGCAGCTGCGTAAGGCAAGGTCGAATCGTACAAGGGCAACCTGCCCTGAATGGATGCGATGTGAATAATAACGCCCTGACCACGTTCGACCATTTGTGGTAAAAAACCCCTGTCTAATCGAACCGGGGCGAGTAAGTTGGTTTGGATCGTTGATTCCCAGTCCGCGTCGCCTAGCACCGCGAAGCCGCCACCGGGTGTTTCGGAACTACCCAAGTTATTTACCAAAATATCCAACCTCCCGAATTTTTGGAGGACTTCCGAAACGACCTGCTGTGTACCTACAGATTGACTTAAATTGGCCGAAATGAAGTGTAATTTTTCATTGGGTTGCTTGGGTGCATTTCTCGCCGTAATGATGACGGTTGCGCCGGCGTTCATCAATCTTTCGGCAATGGCTTTTCCCGTTCCTTTTGTGCCGCCAGTTACCAGCGCAATTTTGCCTGATAACTCATCCTTGAAATCAATTGTTTGTTCCATCTACACTATTTTATTTAGTGCAAAATTGAGAAGTATGTTTAGTTGAGACAAGTACGGAAAAACGAATTGCATAGGGATAAATTTATCCCCTATTGTGCATTTTGGAACATTGGGCTACATTTACAGCATGTATGAAAGAAAGATACCATTGAACCTGAATTGTGGTTTGGATTTGATTGGCGAAGTGCTTTACGGTAAATGGAAAATCCGTTTGCTATGGTTTATCAATGAAGGGTACAAACGCCCAAGTGAACTACAGCGGAAAATTCCTGATGCGTCTCGGAGGGTTTTGAATATGCAGTTGAAAGAATTGGAAGCACATGAGTTAATCACTAAGGTGATTTATCCTGTTGTTCCTCCGAAAGTTGAATACAGCCTCACCGCGTTTGGTATGACGTTAATTCCCATTATTGCCCAACTCGGTCAATGGGGTGATGAACACGAAGAACGATTGCGGAATGTGATTTTGAAACGTGAATCGCAGTGATTAAAATTGCTTGGGTTTCTTTTGTTGGCCTGCATGCACGGCTATTTCTTCTATGCGTTTTTGGCGGGTTTCGGTCGTTTGGCAAGTACAATATCAACGGCACCACTAAAACGCTTCTTCTGTCAGCATATGGTTAATCTTGGCACCTGCAAGATTTCCCGCTGATACGGCGTTAGCTACGGAACGCATGGGGCTTGCGTTATCCCCACAGGCAAAAATACCGGTGACGGTTGTCTGCTGAAACGCATCTACCTGGAGTAGCCCCTGTTCGGTGAGTTCACAACCCAACATTTCGGGGATTTTAGTATGTTGCTCAAATGTAGGTCGGGCATAAATGGCTTTGAGGTCAACGGCCGAATGATCCGTGAAAACGATTTGCCGAACACGGCCGTTTTCGTGTTTCAGATAGGCAACTTCCTTTTCGACGACCGGAATGTGATGCTGTTTGAATTTTGCCGATTGTTCAGCCGAAAATGCTGCACTTCCGTTTGTAAATATGGTCAACTCTTTGGTTAGGTTATGCACGAGTTGCGCATAGTGATAAGCGAAATCCCCATTGGCCAAAATCCCTGTCTTTTCACCCTTTACCTCGTAGCCGTGGCAATAGGGGCAATGGATAACAGAAATGCCCCAACAGTCAGAAAAACCATCTATATCGGGCATGATGTCTTTTACTCCCGAGGCAAAAACGAGTTTCTTTGCTTGGAAAGCCGAACCTGCCTGTGTCGTAATTTCAAAACCGCTTGCCTGCCCATCAACTAAATTTACGGCTTTCTTTCCGCTGACGACAAGATCATGGCGAAACATAACGGTATCGTATTTCAGTACCTGTGCTTTGGCTTTTTCTGCAATCGCACTTGGTTTCTCTCCATCCTGTGTAATGAAATTATGTGAATGCGGCGTCTGCCTATTGCAAGGTTTTCCACTGTCAATGATTAAAACAGTTCGCCTAGAGCGACCTAAGGCCATGGCTGCGGAAAGACCCGCATAGCTTCCACCTATAATAATTACATCGAAATTTGTAAGGGCTGTCATTTCTTTTTTCTTACATATGTTTATTACTGCAACAATGTTGCAAAAATAAAAAATATTGTTGCTCCAGATGATGCACCCCTTTTGTTTTTTCCTTAATACCTATTTTAATTTACCCTAGCGTGACACTGATCAAGCGGCAAGCCGTCAAATCGGGGCTATTTGTGTGAAATAACCGAAAGTATTTGATATTCTTGTAGGTCGGAAGCCATTTGTTTTAGGCATCAGCGGTGGTGGACGTAACTAGACACATGGACATTCAAATTTTACATGACAGATCGGTTATTTTTGCTTTCCTGAAAGGGAATGTCGAACTGCAGACCTATTGCATCGGGGATCTGGATGATTTTTTTTGGCCTAAGACGATTTGGTATGCATTGGTTGATCGCGATGAGATCCTGGCAATTGCACTTCTATATGCTGGAATGGAAACACCAACCTTGTTGTCTTTCTATGACGGTGCACCAACGTACTCCCGCGAACTCTTAAGCCGGATCAGGCCGATTCTCCCCAATAAATTTTATGCGCACTTAAGCCCCGGATTGGTAGAAGTATTTGGCCAGCAGCATGTGACCGCGCACTACGGAATGAACTACAAAATGGTCCTACACAAACAGCCGCTGGAAATCGATGATTCAAATATTAGGTTATTGACGGTTGTCGATTTACCGATGATACAAGACTTCTATTCAGTTGCTTATCCGGATAACTGGTTTGATAAACGAATGCTGGAAACTAATAAATACTATGGATATGTTACAGGTGATCGCTTGGTTGGGGTTGCCGGTGTCCATGTTTATTCAGGTGACTACAAAGTTGCGGCATTGGGGAATATCGCCACGCATCCAGAACATCGCGGGCAGCAAATAGGGTATAAGTTGACATTGAAGCTGTGTGTCGATTTAAGAAAAACCGTTGATGCCATTGGCTTGAATGTACGGTCAAACAATGGCATCGCGATTAACTGCTATGAAAAAATCGGGTTTGACATCATCGGCGAATATGAGGAATGCCTTATCGAAAATGCCTAACTCACGATGCAGTAACCAAACAATCGAATGGATTATCAAACGTATGAACCCCAGCAAGATCTAAACGCATTCGTCAAATGTTATTGGACATTGGACGGTCCTAGAACAGCGATACCGGAAAAGCAAACCATCGTTCCTGATGGATGTATGGAGATGATTTTTCACTATGGAGATCTGTATAAGCAATATGCCGAAAATTCGCCTACCGCCTGCCTGTCCCTGCCTACCGGACAGGCAGGCGGTAGGCAGGGGCAAACAGGTAGAAATAGCATTGTCCAACCAAGGTGTTTCGTCATCGGTCAGCTCACTCGACCGCTAGAGATCGAGCCGACAGGAGAAATAGGCATTTTTGCCGTTCGCTTTCACCCCGATGGTTTTTCACCCTTTATGACCATTCCGATAAAAGAAATGGAAAATACCGCTATCTCGTTGGAAAGATTGTTTGGGAAAGCCGCGCGAGAAATCGAACGAAAAGTGCTGAGGGCGCGTACAGCTTCAGATAGAATAATCCATATCGAAACGTTTTTATTAAGTCGATTGACCAGTGTTGAAACCATCGATCGCGTGGTAAAATCGACTGTGGAAACGATCTTGATGGCCAACGGACAACTTTCAGTAGCGGAACTTTCAAAAAAAACGGATATCAACCGTCGGCAACTAGAGCGGAAATTTGCAACTGCTATAGGGTTAAGCCCGAAGCAACTTTCGAAAACCATTAAATTGCAAACCGCGCTCAAGCTATTGCTAAACGGAGAATTTAATAACCTTACCGCTTTGGCTTACGAAGGCGAGTATTATGACCAAGCTCATTTTATCAAAGACTTCAAGGAGCTTACCGGGGTTACGCCAAAGGAATTTTATGGTGAAAACCTAAAGATGTCTGCATTGTTTTATGGAACGGATTAGGCAGTTTATGCTGCCATATAGGTGTATGCCCAGCCACGCGTTATTTTTTTATCCAGCCTACTTTCTTTCTCCACTCATCAATATCACGTTTTCTCTTGTCAATATCTTTCGGCGGAGCTTGATTTTCATTTTTTGCACGTTGCCGAATAAACATTGTTTGTTCTTCAAGCGTGTTAAGTCCAATAGATTTTCTCCGTTGGTTGACGTTGGTTAAGTCGTCTACAACATTGGGGGTTAACTCCCCGCTTTCATCCCAATCAAATTGGGTTCCGTACCGTTGTGGTCTTCCTTCAGATACGGCTATTCGATCAGTCAAATAAGCCAAATTGATGAGGTCAGCCTTATTTTCACCAACAGCATCTTCTAAAAGTGCTGCACACTTTTTCATAAAGTCGGGCTTTCCAATAGCATGTTGTATAACCAGCCAGGCAGCTTCACTGGCTTCCTTGCCTACTTTATCAATTGTTGGGTAACCGATGGTGTCTATGATATCATTTAGTACTTCTGCATGCTTGTTGTGCAATTTCTCCATCTCTTTGTTATACCCTTCTCCAAGCTGCCCGTTTTGGATAAGGCTATTTCTAAGTTCCAAGTCTGCTTTTTTTAGTTCAATTATTCGTTCAGCAATGCTTTTGTATTCCATCGTGATATTGGTGTTGGATTTATCGGAGGTTCGTTCTCTTGATTTTTACCGCTTTTAGTATGTCAGTATCAATCCGCGTGTTATGAAGCACTTCGAATCCTTGTTTGATATAAAAAGATAAAGGGGATTGATAATGCTCCCCGTTTTCTTTTTTGTCATTATTATGGTCGATTACCCAACCGTAAAATTCTCCCAGATCATCTTTGAGCCTTTTCACAAGGATGCTTCCGATGCCTTTTCCTTGTTGTTTTCTGCTAACAATAACGGAGAATCTAACCTCATTATTTATTTCGAAATCAACTGCCCAAGCGATAATATTTTTGCTATCGTCTTCAACGAGATAATGGTTGTAATTTTCTACTCCGTCCAACAAAATTCCAAATCTATCTTTTAACTTTACAGGGTATTCCTCGTTCCATAGGTGATTGATTTGTTGAAACTGTACGTCTGTTAGCTGTTTGGTCTTAATTATTTCCATTTTTGCTTCCATGCTCATGTTCCGCAAATTACAATCTTTTTGTGTTCGTTATTTACAGCAATAGCGATTAATTCAATTATAAATCTACGTAAATTATGCAAATATTCTTTCTTGGCATTATGTGTCGCATTTTTACAATTTTGTCGTTGAAATATATGCCAACTTCGCTATTGAGCATTTTAACATTAGAAAAGATAAAAAAATGAAAACCAAATTCTTCATTGCTATCCTCGGTTTGATTGTTCTTTGTGCATGGACAATAAACCAGCCAACCGATATCAAAAAAGCCGAATGGCTTATTGGTACCTGGGAGAACAAGACGCCAAAAGGGAGTATCTACGAAACATGGAGCAAGGTAAGTGACCAGGAATATTCGGGGAAAAGCTACATCGTGAAAGAACAGGACACAATGGTGTTTGAAACCATCCGATTAGTACAAGAGGAAGATGAATTATATTATATCCCGACCGTTAAAAACCAAAATGACGATTTGCCGGTTCGTTTTATGGCCAAAGTGATTTCCGAAACACAATTGGTATTTGAAAACCCGCAACATGACTTCCCGCAAGTCATTTCTTACACCAAAATCAATGCAGACACTTTGGTGGCTGAAATATCGGGAACGAGAAACGGACAAGAGCGTAAGCAAACTTTTCCGATGAAACGGGTGAATTAGAAGTACTTTATATAGCGGCCATGTTGCTATGAGAAATTTTACTAATTTTAACCAGCGGTGACGCTTATAAATCGGAGCAACCCATGCAAGCTGTAGACATCGTGGGAAAACTCCTAAGAGAAGAAGCGGTCAAGTTTTGATGCGTTGCGAATCCTAAGGAACACGACAATACATAAATTATGAATGCGCAGGTAACAGATTATATCAGTAAAGCCCCCAAGGAGCAACAGGACATCATGAATGCCATCCGTTCGTTGCTCCACCAAAGTGTTGAAAGCGTAATCGAGGAATTTAAGTGGAGCCGGCCCGTTTTCAAGAAAGGGAAGGATTTTGCTTATTTACAGGCAAACAAGAACCACGTGAACCTTGGCTTTTACCAAGATTTTCAAAAATTGAATGACCCCAAAGGGTTACTAGAAGGCACCGGAAAGATGATGCGGCACATCAAGCTGAAAACCACCAACGATATTGACAGTAAACTGCTAAAAGAATGGTTCACCGCGGTGACGAAATTTTAAAATGATGCGGAAACGAATTAACAAGTATGTTGTAGCCAACTAGGGGCAATCGTTTCTTTAGGAAAAGCCGAATATTTGTTATCTTTGAGTTCATGTAGTTATCACGTATGGATACGATCACGCTAAAGATAAAGAATAAAAGAAAACTGAACCATTTCCTTGCTTTTCTCAAGGATTTGGATTTTGTTGAAGTCTTGCAAGACCCCCTTTCTGTTGAACGAAATGAGGCAGCCACTGATGAAGATAACTTTTTTGCCTTGGCGGGTATGTGGGAAGATAGGGATATAACCGCAGAGGAACTGAGGGAAAAAGCATGGCCAAGAAAACATTAGTGCTTTGTGATACCAATATTTTGATTGAGTTATCTAAAAACAATATCGAAATCAGAACAGAGCTCAGCAAAATAGGTGTGAACCATCTTGTAGTCAGTTCCATTTGTGTTGGTGAGTTTTTATTTGGAGCGCGTGATAAAAATGAATTAACCTCGATCAAACAGTCATTGAAAAGTATAAGAGTTATCCATACAGACGAGACTATATCAGCAGTAGCTATTAACCTGATTGAAAAGTACTCGCTCAGTAATAACTTAGATGTTCCTGATGCATTCATAGCAGCCACGGCTTTAGTCCATGGCCTCCCCTTGTATACGTTAAACCTAAAACATTTCAGATATATTGACGGACTAAAATTGTACTAAGCTAAGACCATTAGTTCTCCGTTAGTTCCCCCGATATACTGCCTCACCCAAGATAACGGTTTGCAGCACAGCAGTACCTCTTATTTCGTTTTCGGGAACCGTCATGATGTCTTTTTCTAGCCGGACAAAATCAGCTTTTTTACCCACTTCAATACTTCCCCGTTCGTTTTCCTCAAATACGGTGTAGGCCGCCCATATGGTCATGCCGCGTAGTGCATCTTCCCGACTGATGGCATTTTCGGGCTGGAAGCCACCTTCAGGATAACCATGCTGATCTACGCGGGCTACTGCGGCATGGAAACCATATAAGGGATTGATGTGTTCTACCGGGAAATCGCTGCCCGTAGGCAAAATCCCTACCTGATCGAGCAACCTTTTGTAAGCATAAGCCCCCTTGATACGCTCGGGGCCAATACGATCGATGGCCCAATACATGTCTGAGGTGGCATGCGTAGGTTGTACGGAAGGAATGATGGAATACCGGCCAAATTTGTCGAAGTCTTCCTCGGTCAGTATCTGGGCATGTTCGATGCGCCAACGACGGTCATTTTTGCCTTGGAGGTACTTGCCGTAGATATCCAGCATCAGGCGGTTGGTAGAATCGCCGATGGCATGTGTGCTGACTTGGAAATCACTTTCAGCAATGCGCGCAATCGCGGCATCGATGGTTTCCGGGCTGAACAGCAAGAATCCCGAAGTGGGGGCATCCGAATAGGGTTGGAGCATACATGCCCCGCGCGAACCAAGCGCACCATCAGCCAGTATCTTAAAGGTGTGGGCGGTGAACCGCTCGGTTACATAAGGGCCTTCTGAAAGGTAATGGTCAAGGTTTTCGTCCGAAACGTTGATCATGGCATGATTCCGTATGTGGAGGCCGCCATTCTGATATAAGCTGTCTAACAACCGCAGGGCGGGTTGGTCAAGGCCCGCATCGCTCACGGTGGTGAGCCCCACTGCCGTACAAGCGGCTTCGGCCCGTTGCAGCAGTTGCACGAGTTCGGCAACGGTAGGAGCGGGGATAACGGATGATACAAGCCCCATGGCATTGTCAACCAAAATACCGGTAAGACGCCCTTTTTTTACCTCTACCAAACCACCATCAATGGCTGTGGCGCCGGTTATGCCCGCCAGATCCAGTGCTTTTCCATTGGCTACAGCCGCATGCCCATCTACGCGGACAAGGTACACGGGGATATCCGGAAACGCTTCATCCAATTTGCTGCGGTCAGGAAATACTTTGTTATCCCAAAGGTTTTGATCCCATCCACGCCCCATGAGCCAAGGAGCCTCTGGAAGCGTTTCCCTAAAGGCCTTGAGCCGTTCGATGATTTCTTCGAAGGAGGTGGCCCCGGTCAAGTCTGCTTGGTTAAGCGTTTGGGCAAAGCCAAAGAAATGGGCATGTGCATCGTAAAACCCCGGATATATGGGCTGACCCTGTGCATCGATGGTTTCCTTGGCGTGATAGTTAGCGAGGATTTCTTCATTGGTGCCTACCGCAATGAACCGCCCATCGTGTACGGCAAATGCTTCCGCTTTGGTAAATGTGGAATCCACGGTATAAACCACGGCATGGTGTACGATGAGATCAACTTGCTTCGTGCCGCTACAAGACGATAAGTAGCCGGATACGAGGACGGACAGAATGAGAAGTAGGGAATTGGTTTTCATGCTATTTATGATCATTGGTTAAGTTTTTTGCGTGTACCATGCGGTCGGCTCCATGCATGTCTTGATGGAGCGTTACATCGCCCAGTCCTTTCTTTTGCAGTAATTCACATACCTGCGCCCCATATTGCCGGTTGATTTCAAAATAGAGGCTGCCTTGCGGGCAAAGGTGCTCCTGCGCAAAGGCGGTAATGTGTTCGTAAAACAATAATGGCGCATTGTTTTCCACGAATAAGGCCAAATGCGGTTCGTGTGTCAATACGTTTTGGTGCATATGCCGTTGCTCGTCGACAGTGATATATGGCGGATTGCTTACCACAATATCAAACCGTTGTTCGGCGGGTAAGAGCGTATCCCATTCCAAGATATCGGCATTGATAAATTCGATGGCAACCGACTGGCTGTCGGCATTCTGCCGCGCCACCCGCAGTGCTTCGTTGGAAACATCCAATGCATAGACCGTGGATGCGGGTAGGGCTTTTTTCAGGGCAATGGCAATGCAACCACTACCCGTGCCGATGTCGATGATGCGCAACGGTTGGCCACCGTGTTTGTTGTAGTGGCTAATGATGAGGTTGACGAGTTCCTCGGTTTCGGGCCTAGGGATGAGCACGGCGTCGGTTACCGTCAGTTTCATATCCATGAACCAAGCATAGCCAAGCAGGTATTGGATGGGAACGGCAGTTTTCAGTGACTGCAATGCCGTGTCAAGCCATGTGATATCGCTCTCGTTAAGTGCGTGTTGCTTATGAAGGAGATAGTCGGTTTTTGTCCACCCTTTTCGATCGGCCATGAGGAGGAAGTAGATATACTTTGCCTCATCGGCATCGTATAGACCCGCTAGTTCATCCACGAACTGCTGTTCAATCGTTGCAAGGAGCTGCATGAGTACAAACTTACGTTATCCTTTTGTTATCCCCATGAATCAACACAATTTTAATTAAGTTTGCATCATGCCGAAACACGAGCTATACATGCGGCGTTGCATTGCATTAGCGCAGCAGGGATTGGGAACGGTGAGCCCGAATCCCATGGTTGGCGCGTTATTGGTACACCGCGGAAAAGTGATTGCCGAAAATTACCATCAACGGTATGGCAGCCCTCATGCAGAAGCGCTGGTGATTGCCGAGGTGTTAGCGAAATACGGCGAGCAGGCAGCTGAGGTGTTCCGTGATTCGACACTCTATGTGAGTTTGGAACCCTGTGCGCACCATGGTAAGACACCTCCTTGTGCTGATGCGATTGTGAAGCACAAGATACCCCGCGTAGTGATTGGTTGCCGTGATCCGTTTGACAAAGTCAACGGAAAGGGGATTCGGACCATGGAGGAGGCAGGTGTAAACGTCATCGAGGGGGTATTGGAGCAAGAGGCACGTTGGCTAAACCGTCGGTTTATCACACGTGTAAACTACCAGCGGCCTTATATCATCCTGAAATGGGCACAGACCGAGGATCGGTACATGGCCCCGCTTGGAGGGCTGCAACAATGGATTACCGGTGCCGAAGCGAAGCAACTTGTGCACCGCTGGCGAAGTGAAGAAGACGCGGTACTGGTGGGCGCCAAGACCGCATTGGTCGATAATCCCGCGCTTACTGTACGGGAATGGTGCGGCAGGAATCCGAAGCGTGTACTGATTGACAAGCAGCTCGTGGTGCCCATAGGGGCCAAGCTATTCGACAAAGAGGCGGAAACCATCGTTTTCAATGCTTCGAAGACCGATTGGCAGGCCAATATCAAGCATATCGAGTTGGAAAATTTTGATTGGTACCTACCCCAAAACATCGCTTTCCAGTTGCATCTGATGGATGTGCAATCGCTTATCGTGGAAGGGGGAAGGAAAACGCTTGATGTGTTTATCGAAGCAGGATTGTGGGATGAGGCACGGGTATTGACCTCGCCGGAAATGTGGGAGAGGGGAGTCCTTGGACCAGCACTGCCTGTCACGCCTTCGCAAACCCAAACGGTCGGGCATGATCGATTGGAAATCTACTATAACCGCATAACCACTTAAAATGGATTTTTACGTCGCTGCGATTATTCAGGCCCTGTGTTTCGGTCCGTTGGTGATGGGATTGTTTCTGTCCATGAAGGTCTTCAACATCCCGGATATCACCACGGATGGCAGTTACACGTTGGGTGCAGTGATTACAGCGGTCGGGTTATCCAATGGTTATCCTTTGTCCATCACCTTTTTGCTAGCGATGCTTGGGGGTGCCGCTGCGGGATGTTGTACCGCGTGGATACATACCAAATTGCGTATCCATGCCTTATTGGCCGGCATCTTGATGATGACCGCCCTGTATTCCATCAATTTGACCCTATTGGGCCGGTCTAACATGCCCCTGTTAGGCTATGACGATATTTTCAGTTGGTTTGAACTGTTCCCCATCACCGACTATAATACGCTAGCGGTGCTATTGTTGCTATTGGCTGTACTGTTTTTTGCCCTGAGTTATGTGTTGCGCAGTGATTTTGGCATCGCCATGCGGGCCACCGGTGATCGTGAGGAGATGATTCGGGCACAAGGGGTGAATACGGCGCGGATGAAAGTATTTGGGTTGGCGATATCCAATGCGTTGGTCGCACTGAGTGGTTTTTTGATGGCGCAATTCCAGGGATTTACCGACATCAATATGGGCATCGGTATCGTGATCAGCGGACTTGGTGCCGTCATTATTGGGGATACGTTGATTAATTTCCTAAAGATAAAAGCGATACCCTATATGCTGCTGTGCGTGTTATTGGGCGTCATGGTGTTCCAATCCATATTGGCACTTGCCCTAAGTGCGGGCGTAGATGCCAATTTATTGAAGTTAACCACCGCCTTGCTGGTCTTGTTTATCGTGGCTTTACCTAGAGTGGGTTCGTTTTTGCAATTGAGTAAACGGTAATAGATAGGCGATGCTGCAACTCCACGAAATACATAAAACGTTCAATGCAGGCAAGGCCACGGCCGTTACTGCCCTCGATGGGGTGACCTTGGAATTAGCAGAGGGAAGCTACACCACGGTTGTCGGGGCAAACGGCTCGGGCAAGAGCACCCTGCTGAACGTAATTGCTGGAAATAGCTATCCCGATAGGGGAAAAGTGTTGCTGCGTGGCGAGGAAATCCAGCAGTTACCCGATTATCGGCGTAGCCAGTGGATCGCTCGTGTCTTCCAAAACCCATTGGCCGGTACCGCTGCTTCATTGAGTATGCTGGATAATTTCCGGATGGCGGCATTACGGCAATCGCCTAAATGGATAAAATTGGGAGTGGATAGTCGCTTCAAAGCGTTGGTTTACGAAAAAGTGGCCGGTTTAAGGATGGGGCTGGAACATAAGTTAGCGCAACCCATGGGTACGCTGAGCGGCGGCCAACGGCAAGCCCTGACCTTGTTGATGACCGTGATGGCCGGTGTAGACGTGCTCCTGCTCGATGAACCCACAGCGGCGCTAGACCCGCGATCGGCTCGGGAGGTCATGGAAATCGCGGAGCGGATTATCCACGAAAACAGGTTAACGGCACTTTTGGTGACCCATAATATCCATGAAGCACTCCGCTACGGCAGCCGGCTTATTCAAATGGAAAATGGCAGGATTATCCGTGATTACCGACAGGCGGAAAAATCGGCACTTCAACACGCGGAGGTCATCGGATGGTTTGATTATTACTAACCTAATCCTTATATTTCCTCTATCATAATTGCCTCTCAATGGCAGAGGAGAGATCGATAAATTCGCTTTTATATTTTTCAATATGATTATTTTGCATATAAATGCGAATTTATCTAAGTTTGGCATGCACTACCTAAGACTGCATGCGTATGACCTTGCCAGAAGACATCCTGCATTTTATTTGGAAGTACCGACTATACCACACGCAGGATTTAAAAACAGTATCCGGACAGCCGCTCAAGGTATTTGATATCGGAATGCATAACCACGATGCTGGCCCTGATTTTTTGGCGGCACGCATACAGATCGGTGATACCGAATGGGTGGGGAATGTGGAAGTGCATGTCTGCTCTGCGGATTGGGATGCGCATCGGCACCAAAACGATAAGGCGTATAACAATGTAGTGTTGCATGTCGTCTACGAATACAATCGGGCTATCAGCCGAGCAGACGGAACCTCACCGGAAACATTGGAATTGAAGCCGTTGCTTCCTGCACACATCTTACCCAAATATCGTGAGCTGATGAGTGGAATGTATTGGATACCCTGTGAGCATCACATTCATCAAATGGACGATTTCTTGTTATCCCAATGGTTGTCACGGTTGTTGGTCGAACGATTGGAACACCGTGTCGCGGCGGTCTACGAATTGCTCGAGCAGCAACGCGGAAGTTGGGAAGACACGTGCTACATTTGGATGGCGAGGAGCTTTGGATTTAAGGTAAATGCGCAAGCGTTCGAGCAGTTGGCACGTTGCCTACCGCAGGTTATCCTAGCCAAGCACAGGCATCGCCCGTTAGCGGTGGAGGCATTGCTATTTGGGCAGTCCGGTATGTTGGATGACGTGGCGTTTGACGACGAATATCCACGTCAATTGCAGATCGAATATGATTATTTGCGAGCGCTCTATTCGCTGAAGCCGATGGATGCGTCGATATGGAAATTCATGCGTACACGCCCCAGTAATTTCCCCTCTCTCCGTATTGCCCAGTTCTCGGCGTTGTGTTTGCGTTCATCCCATTTGTTTGCGGCGGTACTGGATACGGTGGATGCCCGGGAGTTCAGGTCGTTATTTGAGGGCCTGCCGGTAAATCCCTATTGGGAGCAGCATTACCGGTTTGATGGTCAACTGTCGAACCACAGCTGCCAGCTGGGGGCGTCGTCTATCGATGTGATCTTGATTAACACGGTGGCGGTTATTTTATTTGCCTATGGCAAATATATAGGCAAAGAAACGTATATTTACCGAGCTATAGCATTATTGGAGAGCCTGAAAGCGGAGCGCAATGCCCTTTTGGCACGGTTTTCGGAGTTAGGCGTCCGAGCAAGGCATGCCGCAGAATCACAAGCGCTGTTACAAATGAAAGCGTTTTATTGCGATAAGACAAAATGTCTGTCGTGTGGCGTGGGGTTGCAATTGATTAAAAAAAATACGTGATGGTCAAACGGATTCTCTTATTTTTTGAAAAGCGTTCTTTTGGAGTATGTACATACATTGGTGAAAGGTTCGGCATATCGATATCGAAGATTCGCCTATTCTTTATCTACACCTCATTCATCGCCGTGGGTTTCCCCATCATCTTTTATTTCCTGGCGGGTATCGTGCTTGACTTTCGTAACTACATCAAGCGCATGCGCCATCGCCTGTGGGATGTCTAATTGAATATCCCTAAAAGGGTGCTTTACTCACCGCCTACTATACCTTTAAGATATTCGCAATATCGCTATAACCCTTCTCTGCAGCCAAGTCAGATGCTGTTTTACCCATGTCATTTTTAATTTCTACGAGCGCGCCGTGCTCCAACAATAGAATAATTAATTCAATATTGCCTTGTTGGGAAGCGATGTGTAGTGGGCTGGTACGCGATGATTGCAGTACATTTACTTCTGCACCCGCTTCGATAAGCATCTTCGCGATATTTTCAAATCCCGCGCTGATGGCGGAATGGAGGGGATAGACGTTATAGCCATTTTGAGACTGGATATTCGTGTCTGCACCTTTGGAAAGCAGGAACCGCACGACGTCTTCGTTACCAAAATGGGTGGCGATGCCGAGGGGCGTAAAACCGTGATCGGAAACTTCATCCAGCAGTTCTGGCGAATCCTCGATCATGGCCTGGGTGTGTTCCAGTAATCCGGCAGCGGCAGCCTCATATATCGTCAGCTCATCAAGGTGTTTGAGTAGGATTTTAACGATTTGGGGTTTATTATAGTAACAGGCTAACAACAAAGGGGAAATGTCATGGCTGGTTTTTTGTGTGCTAAGGCTTGGATTGCCATTCAATAAATCATCAATTGCCAAGCTATTACCCGATTCGATGTATTCCTCCAATAAACTAAGACTCATTCGACTAGATTTGGTTCATTTAGTAAATAACACACGAAGTAACTAAAAAAATATTAAAGTTGCTCCACGCGACTTTGTTTTTTAACTATTGACGGTGCAAGCGGGTTGAAAATGTCACCGTTGCAGGTGCCATTGGCCCGAATTTGGCTCCGATGGGCATTGTTTTGTAGTCGTTTGTAGTATTCCATCTACAAAATGGACTTTTCATGTAATAAATATTTTTTTTAATCGGAGTTAGATGTACTTTTGTAATGCCCTCCCAAAGGGCATGTTTTTCATAGGTAGATGTAGGGTCGAATATTCAATATTCGGCCCTTTTTTATGTTGTTGATAGTCAGTGTTTTTAAATAGTTGGTGCTTATCATCTGTGCAATGTCGACGTTATGTTTCTTTCCTTAGCCAACCTTGTCGATCACCTAAATTGTTAAAAAATGTAAAACGATTTTTGAAATATCATTGAATTTATATTTTTGCCCCCTGTACTGTTAGTCTAGTGTTTAAAATTAACATCGGTTTTTTATGTTAGCTAGTGCCAAAAACTTACCTAATTTTTTTCTTTTTTCATTTTGTTTCCTTGGGGTCACCCTGGCTGGGATGCCGGATGAATGCGTTGCACAAGGTGTGGCGTTATATACCCCGTATACGAAAATCTCCGTACCACCCGGCGAATCCATCGATTATTCCATTGATGTCATCAACAACGGGAGTGTAACCCGAAATGCGGATATCGCCGTAGTCAGCTTACCCGAAGGGTGGTCGTACGAACTCAAATCCGGTGGCTGGACGGTGGAACAGGTGGCCGTCCTCCCCAAAGAGAAAAAGAATTTCTCACTAAAAGTACAAGTGCCTTTTAAAGTGGAGAAAGGTACGTACCAGTTTCAAGTAGTAGCGAGGGGAATCAGCCAATTGCCCCTGACGGTGGTCGTGTCCGAACAAGGCACGTTTAAGTCAGAATTTACGACCGACCAAGCTAATATGGAGGGGGCGGCCAATTCGACGTTTACGTTCAATTCGTCTTTGCGGAACCCGACGAGCGAGGAACAGGTGTTTAGCTTGCGTGCTCAGGTACCGCAAGGTTGGAATGCGTTGTTCAGGGCCAATGGCAAGCAGGTATCTTCTGTGAATGTGGCCCCTAACCAGACGCAAAGCATCTCGATAGAACTCGACCCACCAGACCATCTCGGTGCCGACAAATACAAGGTGCCCGTGGTGGCGTCTACTAGCAATATGTCGTCAAATCTGGAACTGGAAGTGGTTATCACGGGCTCATATAGCTTGGAGTTAACCACGCCTACTGGAAGGCTGAGTACCAGTATCACTGCCGGTGGGAGCAAAAAGATGCCGCTCGTGGTAAAAAACACGGGTTCGGCTCCGTTGAAGAACGTGGAAATGAAATCGTCAGCCCCGGTGGATTGGTCCGTGGAGTTTGAACCCAGTAAAGTGGATGTAATTGCCCCCGGGCAGCAGGCTGAAGTCATGGCTACTATCCGGGCGAGCCGGAAATCCATTGCGGGCGACTATATCGCCAATCTGGAAGCCAAGGCACCCGAGAAATCATCTACGGCTTCTTTCCGTATCTCCGTGCGTACCCCCCTGATATGGGGTTGGTTGGGTATCATGATTATCTTGGGGGTATTGGGTGGCGTGTATTATCTGTTCTGGAAATATGGAAGGAGGTAGTACGTGGGCGAATACATGATAGAACTGAAAGGTCTCACGAAGAAATACGGCGATTTTGTTGCCGTGAGTGACCTGGATTTAACCATTTCCAAAGGGGAGGTATTCGGGTTGCTTGGCCCTAACGGGGCCGGTAAGTCGACCACCATCCTGATGATGATTGGCCTGACCGAGCCGACCGTCGGACAGGCGATGGTTTGTGGGATGGATGCTACTGTCAATCCCATCGGGGTTAAAAGACAAGTAGGGTACCTGCCGGACAATGTGGGGTTCTACGACCAGTTGACGGGAAGGGATAACCTGATATACACCGCAAGATTGAATCGGCTGTCTTACCACGAAGCCGCCCGCCGCGTGGATCAGTTGCTAAACCGAGTGGGGCTACAGGATGCGGCAAACAAAAAGGTAGGCAAGTATTCACGTGGCATGCGCCAGCGTCTCGGGCTGGCTGATGTATTAGTGAAAAATCCAGACGTGATCATCCTGGACGAACCGACGTTGGGTATCGACCCCGTTGGGGTACGCGAATTGCTGAAGCTGATCGTGACATTGAGCAAGGAGGAACAACTCACCGTATTGCTGTCATCCCACCACCTGCACCAGGTGCAGCAGGTATGCGATAGGGTTGGGATTTTTGTGTCGGGCAGATTGCTTGCACAGGGCAATGTCAGCGAGTTAGCCCATAAGCTGATATCGGCGGGAGAACCCTATCGGATTGAATGTACGGTTGTCGGCCCCGACGGCGAAGAATTGCCCGAGGTGGATATTGCCGGGTTGAAGGCACGGTTAGGCGGGTTGGCCGGTGTCCAGTCATTTGAGGCCAGCCACGGGAAACTATATGTGGGTAGTTCCGAAGATGTCACCACGTTGATAGCCCGGCAGGTGGTCGACATGGGTTATGGGCTACAGTCACTTAGTGTGAAGGAATATGGGCTTGATGATATTTATGCCACGTATTTTGAAAGGGGGGAGACGTATGGAAAAACCGCTTGATACCACCGCCAGGCCGTCCGGATTGCGCGCCTGGGCCAACCGGATGGTTGCTTCATGCCAACGGATGCGCGACCAGATAAAGGAAAAACGGATGCGCGCGGTGCCTCACCCATTTTGGGTGATTGTGCAAAAGGAAGTGTCTGACCATGTGCGTAGTTGGCGCTTCAATGTGCTGTTATTCCTAATTTTGCTGACCTGTTTTGGTTCGTTATACACCGCAATCACCGGGCTGGTCGAAGCGGGCAATAAATCCAACGAGGAGGACGCCTACTTCTTCTTGAAACTGTTTACCTTTTCGGATGGGAGCCTGCCGCCATTTCATATATTCATTGGTTTTCTCGGGCCATTGCTTGGAATTGCGTTGGGATTTGACGCCATCAATTCGGAATACAATGGCGGTACGTTGAGCCGCGTGATGGCCCAACCTATTCACCGCGATTACTTGATTAACGCCAAGTTTACCGCGGCGTTGGCTGTCATTAGCGCAATGTTTTTCGCGCTGGGCTTCTTGGTGATGGGGTTTGGTATGCTTATCGCTGGCATCCCGCCTACGGCCGAAGAGTTCATGCGGGTGGTTTGTTTCCTCCTGCTAAGTGTGTTGTATGTGGCGTTTTGGCTGAACCTGTCGGTGTTTCTATCCATCCGGTTCAGGCAGGCGGCCACTTCCGCGTTGACCGCCATTGCCGTGTGGTTGTTTTTCACCATATTTTACCAGATCATTGTCAATCTGGTGGCCAAGGCAATCATGCCGTCGCAAACCGCTTCGCCTCAGCAGTTGTTGGATTACCAGCAGTTTATACTCAATTTGATGCGGGTGGTGCCCAGCCAGTTGTATACGGATGCTACCACCACATTGCTCATGCCCGCCGTGCGCAGTTTGGGTCCGCTGACGATGGAGCAAGCATATGGCGCTATACCGAGCCCCCTGCCGCTAGGGCAGAGTTTGCTGATCGTGTGGCCCCAGCTTACCGGATTGATCGCAGCCACGGTAGTGTGCTTTGCGCTTTCCTACCTGTCGTTTATGCGGCGGGAAATACGGTCGCGGTAACGTAAGGTGACATCGACATCGCCTTTTAGTACGGTTATCTCATTCTTGTGTCATCCTGAAGATGCAATGTCCTTATGCATAGAAAGTGCAAGAGGAAGATTTTGGTTTTTTTGGACAAATCCGCGGTTCGATTGCGGATTTGTCCAAAAATAACGGAGGGTTTTAATCAGAACCATAAAATCCCTTGCTATTTAGGAATCCGATTCCTAGATTTACGGAATGATACATCGTGAATTGTCAAAAAAGGTGGAGGAGATGTTGGAGAAATATCCAATAACCGCTATTACCGGGCCAAGGCAGTCGGGCAAAACGACCCTGTCCAGAATGATAAAACCGAATTACAAATATGTCAATCTCGAAAATCTATCGGATAGAGAATTTGCCAAGACAGATCCGTTGGCCTTTTTGCAAAAGTATAGCTATGGCGCAATCATCGATGAAATCCAAAACGTACCCGAATTGTTTTCGTTTTTACAGGTAGTTACGGATGAACGTAAGATCAATGGAGAGTACATCATTACGGGTTCGCAAAACTTTCTGATGATGGAGCAGATTTCGCAATCCCTCGCAGGGCGGGTTTCGTTGTTCACATTGCTGCCATTTTCGTTAAGGGAACTTCAAAACACTCCTCATACAACGGGACAATGGGAAGAATACGCCCTTTCGGGTTTTTATCCGAGAAAAATCATACAGGATATACCTGCTATCGATTATTATGACAACTATATCAAAACATATATCGAACGTGATGTCCGTTTGTTGAAAAATATTTCAAACCTGGACTTGTTCCAAAAATTCATTCAGATGTTAGCGGGCCGGGTAGGACAGCTTTATAACCAGAGCGGTCTTGGGAACGAGCTGGGTATAGATAATAAAACAGTTAATTCTTGGCTGACGGTTTTGGAGACTTCTTTCATTGCTTTTCGGCTGAAACCTTATCATACGAATTTTAACAAACGCATCGTCAAAACGCCAAAAATCTATTTTTATGATACAGGAATATTATGTTACCTATTGGGCATCCGAAGCGTTCAGGATTTAGACCTGCATTTTGCAAAAGGGAATATTTTTGAAAACCTGGTTATTACTGAGATGTATAAAAACAGCCTCAATACAGGTGATAAAACAAGATTTTATTTTTGGAGAGATACCTCGGGCAATGAAGTTGATTTAATTGCGGAGACAGGTTTGCAACTTGATGCCATAGAGATAAAATCGGGCAAAACGATACAGCCAAATTATTTTAAGGGGTTAGATTATATCCAACGTTTGTATGAGAATATGCGTTTGCATCTGATTTACGGAGGCCAGGAATCGCAATCCCGAACAAAATATGAAATAAAGTCAGTGATGAATTTGTAAGTTTAGGTATAATGCAAATATGGACAATTCAACCACTCGAATGGTATAAAAAGATGCTGCAAGATGGACATTATCAGTTGATGAAATCATTAAGGTAGAGGGATTTATAGCACGTTAATGTGTTGTCTAAAGTTCAATGCATTGAGGTATGATAAAGCAGCAAATAATGACATATATCGGATGATAAAACGTTGCGGATTGAAATACTAATCTGTAAAGAATTTTATATGCATCGAAAGCCCCCCAAGCGTTCCCAATCCTTGGAGAGCTTTGATTTATTGCATAGCTTTGGAGAATATTGTAAACAAATATGTCAAGGAAGATTATTGTTGCCATTACCGGAGCAAGCGGTGCCATTTATGCCAAGGTGCTGTTAGATAAATTGTTGCAAATTCACTCGCAATTGGAAGCGGTGGGGATTGTGATGTCTACTAACGCAAAGGACGTTTGGAAATTTGAACTTGGAAACAATGATTACAATAACTATCCCTTTGCCTACTATGATAAGCAAGATTTTTATGCGCCTTTTGCCTCTGGTTCGGCTAAATTCGACACCATGATCGTATGTCCGTGCTCGATGGGAACGTTGGCTCGGATAGCGCTAGGCACGTCGTCCGATTTGACGACACGGGCGGCAGACGTGATCCTGAAAGAAAGACGGAAGCTGATTTTGGTGTCTAGGGAAACCCCATTGAGCCTCGTGCATATCCGCAATATGCAGACGATTACGGAAGCGGGGGGCATCATTTGCCCGGCTAGCCCGTCATTTTATAGTTTGCCCGAGACGTTCGAGGAGCTTGCTGCTACGGTGGTTGACCGTGTGCTGGGGTTGGCGGGGCTTGAAGTCGGTGGTTATGAATGGGGAAGTGAACAGTCAAATCACTAAATTTCGAAATAAAGACTTGCCATTGCGGTGGATTTTGTACTTTTGTTCTTTGATGAATGTGCCTATAGCCATAATTCCATTGATCATCTGCCTTTCGGTCTTTTTAGCGCCATTCTTTACTTTTTTCCATCAAATAGATTTGCTAGGGGAGCCCGCGTCGGGATATGCCCAAGCGCATTCATATTTAGGTTTGACATAAACATCACGCAATAAACACCCATGGATACCCTATTAATCACGTCCGCCAAAGTTGCTTTTCCAAACAGCCCTTTCCACAACGCCGAAGTGGATGTATTGGTCGAAAAAGGGAAAATAACCGCTGTGGCTCCGCGTATCGAGTTGGGGGATAAAAAAGTGCGTGTGTTTGATGCGAAAGGCCAATACATCGCCCCTGGTTTTTTTGACTTGAATGTCAATTTCGGTGAGCCGGGTTTGGAAACGAAGGAAGATGTTTTAACGGGGTGTGCGGCTGCGGTCGCGGGAGGATTTACGGGGGTGGCGGTGCATCCCAATACGCAACCGCCGGTATATACGCATTCGGAGGTAGCACTGATCGTGAGCCGGGCAAAGGACTTGCCAGTTGATGTGTATCCGGTGGGCGCCATCAGTAAGAAACGCGCCGGAGAGGAATTGGCCGAGTTATATGATATGAAACAAGCCGGTGCCATCGCCTTTGGTGATGGGGATCGGGCTGTACAGCAAGCCGGCATCATGGGTAGGGCATTGCTCTACAGCAAAGGGTTTGGTGGATTGATACTGTCGCGTCCTGAAGATGTATCTGTTGCCGGAGGGGCTAAAATGAACGAAGGTGTGATGAGCACCTATCTTGGCATGAAGGGGAACCCCAATTTGGCAGAGGCGCTGATGGTAGCACGAGACCTGTACCTAGCAGAATATAACGATGCGCCCATACATTTTACAACGATCAGCACGGCAGAGAGCGTCGAGCTGATCCGGAAAGCCAAGACCAAAGGCATTGAGGTGACATGCGATGTGGCCGCACACCACCTGGTGTTTACTGACGATTTGGTCGTTGGGTTTGACAGCAATTACAAAGTGAGCCCGCCGCTACGTACCAAAGCCGATGTGAAAGCACTATTGAAGGGATTGAAAGACGGCGTTATCGATGCCATTGTCTCACAGCATACGCCACATGAAATTGAATATAAGAACGTCGAGTTCCAAATAGCCGCAGATGGGATCATTGGTTTGCAAACCGTGCTGCCATTGGTATTGGAAGCTGGATTGGGCATCGACCAATTGGTGGAGAAGCTCGCCGTAGGCCCCAGGAAAGTGCTGGGATTAGCGGTGCCGGAGCTAAAAGAGCAAGAATTAGCTAACTTTGTCTTGTTCGATCCGAAAGGGAAATGGATATTTGACCGCCAAGCAAATCGCTCGAAATCAAACAATAGCCCGTTGATTGGTCGAGAATTGGCTGGAAAAGTAACAATTGTGGTGAATAAACGTCAAATCATAGACACGCAAATTTAAATGGACAAGCACATACAAAAAGCACTTGGAACGTGCCTCCACACGTATGGAGAACTGATAGGCAGCAGCGCCAATGAATTGCTGGGTGCACTGATTGAGGTGCTGGATGCGGATATGCCTTTTATGGACAAGGTGTCGGGCATGGATGCGGCGTTTGACAACCATCCGCGATTCGAAGAACTACGTGAAGTCGTATTCGATTTGCTGCTGATGAATTTCTTTGCGTCCGATGTGAAAAAATTGGAAGAAGACTACTTGGAATCGGACGAATGGGAAGCTATCGAAGAACAAACCATAGACCGCGGCACCGAATTGTTGAATGTATTGCTGTACCTGCGTGAATGTGCAGATGAGGCGATTGAGCCCCAGCTGGCGGATTACCTCCAAGAGTTTTTGTTGGTGGATGAAGACGAGTTTCAGGACGAACACCGGATTTATGAACCGGTGATTGTCAATCAAATATTGGTGGACAGCGCTTACGATGAAATCGCGAGAATCGCCTTGACGGTGGATGACGATCAGGAACTAGCCGAGTTATTTTATCCGTTGATGAGCTTTTTCAATGAAAAACAACCATCCGAAAGTGACCTGGCAGCGTATACTGGCTTTAGCGCAAACCCGGCATTTGACACAAGTGTATACAAATTGTTAGTAACATATCATCGTTAATCTAATTAAAACACACAACCATGGCAATGAATCTAAACACAACAGAGAAACCAAATGCGAAAAAAATAGCGATCAATAACGCACTCATTTGGGCAGTCATTAACATCATCATTTTCTTACTGGTGTATTATGCGGCACCTAGCTTACTCGGCAATTTTGCTTGGGGCTTTGTGCAGCTGGCCATCGGAATCGGGTTGGCCATATACTTTACGCTTGATTTACGGAAGAAAATAGGGGGGTATTGGTCTTTCAAAGAAGCATTGAGCAATATCTTCGTGATGTTTATCGTCCAGGTGGTCGTGGTAACATTGTTTACCACTGCGTTTGCGAAATGGATAGAACCTACCTATGCAGATACCATGCGGGAAATCTCCCTGAATGCGACCACCAAGATGGCCGAAACATTTAGCTCCGACCAAGAAGTCATTGATAAAATGATTGAGGAAGCTGAAAAGAGCATTGAAAAACAGGTGAATCCGGGCTTTTTGGATGTCATCCAAGGGTTAGCGATCGCAGCGATCTTTTATTTTATAGGCGCGTTGATTTTTGCCGCTATTTTCAAACGGAATCCACCGATGTTTGCCACCCAAGACGATGGAAGCGATTCTTGGAATAGTGGTGATGATGGAAATGAAGCGGTAGTATAAGCCACGTAGGGTTGATGGATATATCCGTTGTCATACCGTTATACAACGAAGCCGAATCGCTTCCCGAGCTTACTGCATGGATCAAGCGGGTGATGGATGACCATCATTTCAGTTACGAAATCATGCTGGTTGATGATGGCAGTACCGACGAATCCTGGATGGTCATCGAGGGCTTGAAGGCGATGAACCCGAAAATCACCGCGGTGAAATTCAGGCGTAATTACGGCAAATCGGCGGCCTTGAATGTAGGGTTTGCCGCTGCCCAAGGTGACGTGGTCATTACGATGGATGCCGATTTGCAGGACAGCCCAGATGAGATTCCGGAGCTGTACAGGCGGATTACCCAAGAGGATTTCGATTTGGTTTCGGGTTGGAAGCAGCAACGGCATGACCCGCCAAGCAAGACGATACCCACTAAATTGTTTAATTCCGTCACCCGGGGGATGTCAGGTATACATAACCTGCACGATTTCAATTGCGGTTTAAAGGCGTATCGCAAGGAAGTGGTGAAAAGTATCGAGGTATACGGCGAAATGCACCGCTACATCCCGGTCATTGCCAAGTGGGCAGGGTTCAGGCGAATCGATGAGCAAGTCGTGCAGCACTATCCACGTAAATACGGCAAAACGAAATTTGGGCCTGGCAGGTTTATCAAGGGTTTTTTAGATTTGCTTTCTATATTTTTCGTCGGGAAGTTTGGCAAACGCCCCATGCACTTTTTCGGAACCATGGGCGTGGTGAGTTTCCTGGCAGGCTTTGTGATCGCAGTATGGTTAATCGTCGAGAAACTGGTCAGCATCGCTCATCAGAGCCCTTACCGCAACGTCACCGAACAACCCCTATTTTTCTTTGCGTTGATCGCCATTATCATTGGTACCCAATTGTTCCTCACCGGGTTTATCGCGGAATTGGTGTCGAGAAGTAGCTCGGAACGGAATAGCTATCAGATCGAGAAAGTCATTTGATTTTAGATTATTGATTTAACAATTCTTTTTTTAAGGCATCAATGAACCCTCCTGTGTCGGGTTTTTAGATTTACGATTTTAGATTGGCTCAACAAGGTCATATTTTTTTTTCGATAGTTATCCCGCTGTACAACCGTCCGCAGGAGATCGATGAATTGCTGGAGAGCCTCACCCATCAGACATATTCGCCGTTTGAAGTGCTGGTGATCGAGGATGGTTCGACGAATGATGCGCGAGCCATTGTCGAGCGTTACCAAGGCAAACTTGATGTCCGTTATTATTCCAAGCCTAACGAAGGGCAGGGGTTCACCCGCAATTTTGGATTTGAACGGGCGAAGGGCGATTATTTTATCGTGTTTGACTCTGACTGCCTGATACCACCCGATTATCTCGGCAATGTGTCGGCTTTCTTGGCGCACACGCCGTTAGATGGCTATGGAGGGCCGGATGCCGCCCACGAGTCATTTACCCCCATACAAAAAGCCATTAGCTATGCCATGACGTCGCCATTTACAACAGGCGGGATACGTGGGAATAAGAAGCATATCGGTACCTTCCATCCCCGTAGTTTCAATATGGGGGTGTCTAGGGCGGTGTGGGAACAGGTTGGCGGTTTCAAACTCACTCGGTTAGGGGAAGATATCGAATATAGTATCAGGATCCAGCGATCGGGCTTCAAGATCGGCTTGATTCCAGAGGCGTTGGTATACCACAAAAGGCGAACGGATTTCGGCCAGTTTTATAAGCAACTGCATTTTTTTGGTCGGGCGCGCATCAATATTTATAAACATTTTCCCGCTGAGCTAAAGCTCGTCCATTTTTTTCCGGCGGCATTTGTGATGTTCATGGCTACATTGCTGCTGGCGAATACATTGTGCATTTTTCAATGCCAGCTCCTTCATACCCTTTGTTTTGCGGGAAACACATTGTTGTTCCTTTTCGTGGGGCTGGTTTTCTTCCATTCGTTGGTTCAAACACGCAGCCTCCAGGTGGCATTTTTAAGCATCGTAGCCGCATTCATCCAGTTGACCGCGTATGGACTTGGTTTTATTCAGGATTTCTGGAAAAGGGTGGTGCTTAGCCGGGCTTGACCAGCATCCGATGTGGATAAAACACGTTTGTGATTTCGTCAGATGAATCGTATTTTGGCATGCAAAATTAGCGTCCGTTGCTTCCGAATACACAACATAGCTTGGATAAGTTGGAATCCTTATTGCGGGATTTGGGGTACAAGGTGCGGTATGAAAAGGGGAATTTCAAGACAGGTGCTTGCATGTTGCAAAGCAGCAAGGTTGTGGTGGTCAACCGTTTCTCCAACTTGGAAATGAAGATTGGTGCGTTGGTTGGCATCCTCCGGGACATGCAGACCGATAGTAGCGTACTCAGTGAAAAGCAAAGGCAATTTTTGCGAAACATCAAACAAACGAAGTTAACGATTTGACCGTAAAATTTTTAGGAACAGGTACTTCCCAGGGTATTCCAGTTATCGCATGTGATTGTGCGGTATGCACTTCTCCCGACCCCAAAGACAAGCGCTTGCGGTCATCGGTGTTATTGCAGGTAGACGGCAAAAACATCATAATCGATACCGGGCCGGATTTCAGGTACCAGATGCTTCGCGAAGGCGTTACCCATTTAGAAGCCATTCTTTTCACGCATTCCCATAAAGACCATGTGGCCGGGTTAGACGATGTGCGTGCATTCAATAGGCAGAAAGGGGGGGCTATTGACATCTACGGTGCTGTGGAGGTGCATGAGGCGCTGAAGCGTGAGTTTTATTACGCTTTTGCTGCAAAAAAATATCCCGGCGTTCCCCAACTTGCCCTCCATGAGATTACATTGGCTCCGTTTTCGCTGCTTGGGGTGGAGGTGGTTCCTGTTGAGGTCATGCATTACATGATGCCCGTTTTGGGTTTCCGGATCGGGGAGTTTACCTATATCACGGATGCGAAGACGGTGGTCGATACAGAAGTCGAAAAGATAATGGGAACGAAAGTGCTCGTGGTCAATGCATTGCAGCGCGATCCCCATATATCGCACTTCACATTGGATGAAGCCATTGCATTTGCCCAACATGTAGGTGCTGAGCAGACGTATTTTACGCATATCAGCCATAAGCTTGGCCGACATGAGGACGTGCAGCGGGAATTGCCCGATGGCATTTTTCTTGCCTATGATGGGTTGACGCTGAATGGTCTGGCACATGAATAAACCTTATTGCAAACCGAACTCAGGTTAAAACCTTTTCTCGCTCAATCTGTTATTAGCTGTAAAGTTCACTATTAACGGTATCAATTATGGGCAATTTATTGTATCTCATCGCCGTAGTATTGGTTATCATCTGGGCGATCAGTTATTTTGGTGGTTATTATACGGGAGGTATAATCCACATCTTGTTAGTGATTGCGATCATTGCGATCTTACTTCGAGTGATTCGAAGTGCTGCTTAATCTAAAGTGCTTAGCGCAGTAGCTCGGCACGTTGTAAATCTTCTGGAAAAGTGATTTTGATATTACGGGCGTCTCCATCTATTAAGGTGATGGGATGCCCGTTTTTTTCAACGACCGAGGCGTCATCGGTGCTGGTGCCATTTTCGGGTTGGTCGTATGCGTGGAAGAGTATGGAAGCGGCAAACGTTTGGGGGGTCTGCATGAGGAATACGCGTTCCCGGGGGTAGGCTTGGTTAGTTAACCCGTCATCGCTCAGCAGGCGAACAGAATCGGTACTCCGGATGGCCAGCGCCGCCGCACCTGATAAAGCCGCCTGCTCAAATGTACGGTCTATCAAATCAGGGGCAATCAATGGCCGAGCGGCATCGTGCACTGCTATAAGCGTATGCGATGGGTCAGCGTTGATTCGTTCAATGGCAGCCAAACCATTTTTTACACTTTCAAATCGACTTGATCCGCCATCTGCCAGGGCGTGCTGTACGTGGAAGTGGTATTTTTCACAAAGTGTCAACCAATATTCCTGCATGTCAGGGTGTATGACGGCGATGATACGGGGGCTACTTTTGCTTTGGTAAAACGCGTTAATGGTATGCATCATGACGGGAATCCCGTTGAGCAATAGGAATTGCTTCGGGATGTCGGAACCCATTCGGTTTCCCGTTCCTCCGGCGACAATGATGGCATAGTTTTTCAATTTACGATTTACGATTTACGATTTTAGATTTACGGCAATGGCGCTATTCACCAGTAAATCTAAAATCTTAAATTATAAGCATGGCATCGCCATAGCTATAAAAGCGGTATTTTTCCTTCACGGCTTCCTCGTAAGCATTCATGACGTGCTCGTATCCACCAAACGCAGCAATCATAACCAATAAGGTTGACTCTGGGGTGTGGAAGTTGGTGATCATGCTATTGGCAATACTGAAGTCATAGGGTGGGTAGATAAACTTGCTCGTCCACTCATTGGCTGGTTTCAGGTGTTTGTCTGCCGATACCGAAGATTCGATGGCCCGCATGGATGTCGTACCTACGGCGCAGACTCTCTTTTTTTCATCGATGGCCTTGTTGACCACTTTGGCAGACAATTCAGGGATGATGAATTGTTCAGAATCCATTTTATGTTTGGTGAGGTCTTCCACCTCCACTTGCCTGAATGTTCCCAATCCGACATGCAGCGTGATTTCCGCAAATTCCACACCTTTTAATTCCAAGCGTTTCATCAGTTCACGGCTGAAATGCAGTCCGGCGGTAGGTGCAGCCACGGCACCTTCATGTTTGGCAAATATCGTTTGATAACGGAATTTATCTTCAGGGGTTGCGCGTCGCTTGATGTATTTTGGGAGGGGTGTTTCGCCAAGTATTTCGATGTTGCGCCGAAACTCTTCGTCTGTTCCATCAAACAAGAAACGGATCGTGCGACCACGGGACGTGGTGTTGTCGACCACCTCCGCTACCAATAGGTCATTTTCGCCGAAATATAGTTTGTTGCCCACACGTATTTTACGCGCAGGGTCGACCAGTACATCCCATAACCTCAATTCTTTGTTCAGTTCGCGCAGTAGGAACACTTCGATGGTGGCACCGGTTTTCTCCTTGTTGCCATATAGTCGGGCGGGGAATACCTTGGTGTTATTCAAGATCATCACGTCCTTGTCATCGAAATAGTCCAATATGTTCTTGAATATCTTGTGCTCGATCTTGCCGGTTTTCCGGTCAAGCACCATCAGCCGGGACTCGTCGCGGTTTTCGGTGGGTTCGTATGCGATTAAAGATTCAGGTAAGTTGAACTTAAATTGTGATAGCTTCATTGTTGATGCAAAATTTAATATATGGGAATACGAAATAGCGTGTTCACCAATGCGATGAAATTAGCGCGCAAAGTTATCAAAAATATTTGGTAATAAGGTGCGTATTCGTGCTTTATTATCTTGGTAATTTAGTTTATCTTCGCTTGTAACTTATCAAGTATTTAGTCGTCTTACGAGTATATGATACTATTCCTCAGATTAATCGGTGAGAGTTTTGGTTTCGCGTTTTCGGCATTGCGTGAAAACCGTACCCGGACATTGTTGTCGTTACTCGGTGTAACGATAGGTATCCTCATCATTATCGGGGTGTTTTCGGCCGTTGATACGTTAAGGGCGAATTTGGAAAGCAGCGTGGAGAAGCTGGGGAGCAAAACCATCTATGTCCAAAAATGGCCTTGGGGCGGGGGAGGTGATTACCCGTGGTGGCGTTATGTCAACCGCCCAGAGCCTGATATTCGGGATTATGAGGCACTGAAAAACAGGATAACCACGGCCGAAGAGGTCGCTTTTTCTATTGATATCGGTAATCGCACCGCGCAATACCTCAACAATAATGTATCCGGTGTGACGGTTACCGCCGCTACCCACGAGTTATATAACATTCGGGATCTGGAGATTGTCGATGGCCGATATTTTACGGAATCGGAATCTAACCGGGGCACGAATGTCGCCGTTATTGGGTCAACGGTGGCGGAAGGGCTTTTTCCAACGATGGATCCTATCGGCAAATCAGTGAATGTATTGGGTAGGAAAATTACCGTTATCGGTGTGTTCAAAAAAGAGGGAGAGGGGATGGTATTTGATGTGTCAATGGATGATGTCATCTTGGTTCCATTAAACTTCGCCCGAAACGTCGTGAACATTCGGCGATATGGTCCTACCATCATGGTCAGTGCCGCTCCAAACGTAGCCCTTGAGGAGGCGGAAAGCGAATTGCAGGGGCTGATGCGTTCCATTCGTCGGCTCAGTCCTCAACAGGAAGATGATTTCTCATTGAACAAAACCACGATCATTACCGCGCAATTGGACGCCATGTTCAAAGTCATCAATACGGCCGGAGGGTTTATCGGTATCTTCTCCATCTTGGTTGGAGGTTTCGGTATTGCAAATATCATGTTCGTTTCTGTGAAGGAACGTACACATATCATCGGTATCCAGAAGTCACTGGGTGCCAAGAATTATTTCATTCTTTCGCAGTTTCTGATAGAAGCGATCGCGTTGTGCATCATCGGTGGATTAATGGGGCTTTCTATCGTATACTTGCTGACCATATTGGTCAAATTCGCCTTTGGGTTGGGCATCGTCGTTAACATGGGGATGGTCATCCTCACCATCGCGCTTTCTACGTTGATCGGGCTCATTGCCGGTATCGTACCGGCTGCGATGGCGGCGCGGTTAGATCCGGTAGAGGCTATTCGGAGCAAGTAGTCGACCGCACTACCTCCTCCGCCAGATGCCCCAATCGGCCAGGTTTTTTAGGAAAAACCACCTTCCTTTTTTGGGAGAGTCACATAGATCGGGCTTTTTATTGTCATCGGTATCCACCTTATTTGTACAATCTTTGATCGTTTCATAGTCTTTCCGGATTTCAGGTTCAAGCTGAATGTAAGACTGCAATTCCGATGCTGCTAAATCATCGTCAAAGTCACTTTCACTATAATCATTCAATCGCCCTTCCTTAGTGTATTTGTCGATGACGGTGCGTATCTCATCTGTTTTTAACAATAAGTAATAAGTCAAAAATTTCTTATAATTTTTTATCAATTTATTATTAGCTGATGACCCTTCGGCCGCGATGACAAGTAATCGCAATTGATCGATCCGCCATTTCTGGAATGCCTGTTTGGTAATGGTTCTTGTCGCTGAACTTTCATGCTTCCGATATAGATAAATAGGGTCATTCAGACCCGTAACACGCGTATTCGGGAATAAGAAAACGAGAAAGTCGGGAAAGTCTTCATAGCTTTCCAATACCAAGTTCTTGTCTTCGAACTGCTCGTTGTCTTTCGTTTCGTTAATGGTCAAAAAGTAGTTTTTCAACATCTTCATCCTATAGATTTTTGACCAGCCCAAGGATGAAGCAAAGCAAAGACAGGGAGCCTCTTCAATCGTTACACTTTTATCTTGCTTGTATATTTTTGTTGTCAAATTGTTATGCGTATCTCCTCCTTTGTAAGCGATATGCATGTGCGGTTCGCCGATGATATTATACTTGACCAAGCAAATATCTGCTTTCTTTTTGTTCATCTGATGAACAACATCAGATACTGCGTTGTTATGCGCGAATAAGTCGTCATCATCCAAAATGAAGATGATATCGTCTTCCCTGTCTGCTATGTTGAGGATGATATTTCGTATCGTGTAAGACGATTTTGCAGGACTATTCGTTTCCGTGTTATAATACCGAACACTGATACTTTTTTCTTGATACTCTTGCCTGAGCTGCGTTATCGTATGCATGAGCGTCGGCCGAACACCGTCTTCCAATAAAATGAGATTAATGTCATAATAGCTTTGTCTAAAAACAGAATGGAGCGCATCCCTTAAATGTACTGATCTCGTTTTAGTTCTCATCATGACAAAGACACGTTGGACCCCCAATTTGCGCATATACTTATCGAGGCCTATCTCTAGGACATCTTTGTAGGCATCGAGTGAGTAGATGAATCGCTTCGTGTAGAAATGCGCACAGCAGTATGAAATAATAGCAGATGCGAGTAGTATGCCCACCATCAACCCCGCCAAAGGCTTGGGATCCTTGGAAAAGTATTGGAAAAGGTGGAAAGGCAACAAGAAAAAAGAAGCAATATACAATCCTTGGAAAAGTTCACTTAGATAGAAGTATTCATTGACGATCGCATTCTTTTTATTTTCGATCTCTATTTCGATGTACTCGATGATTTTTTCAGGATTCTTTGTCGCGCAGATCCATTCAGGTGTGTTTTTTCGTGGCTTTTTCTGCAATAAGCGGCTTTTCTCTTTGATAGCATAATTACGGAAAAGGAAATTGCTGAATTTGTATCCCCGGAATCCTTGTAGCCCTTTATTCAGGCTTTGGATGAGAATGCCCAAGATATAGCCAATGACAAGCAGAAAAACCCAATTCCATTCGTTTATAGAAAATAAATTTTTCGTTTGGAAGAATGCAAGGCACCCGTCGAAGAGGGCGATAATGAAAAATATTGAAAAGATACCGACCACAATGTGTCGCAATATGTCTGACAGGGTGAATTTTGCCATGGCGGTTTTGGTTTTTAGGTAAGGGTTAAACAGTCAGATTGATATGGGTTGAAAATAGGGAGGCGGACAGGTAAGGCGAAAAATGGAAGGTCGCCTCCATGGTTATGGAGGCGACCTTCGAAAATTTACGCTAACTTACCCAAAGCCTCCTTGATCCGCCTCAACGCTTCTTTCAGATTTTCGTCTGATGCCGCGTATGATAGGCGGATATAATTGTTATTGCCGAAGGAGTCTCCTCCTACGGTAGCCACATGTGCTTCATTGAGCAAATACAGGGCAAGATCAGCGGAATCTTTGATTACATTGCCCTGCGTGTCTTTTTTGCCAAAGAAAGAGCTGATATCGGGAAAGAAATAGAATGCGCCTTCCGGTAAGTTTGTCTTAACCCCGGGGATATCTTTCAATAAGCTATATACCAATTCCCTTCTCCTTGCAAAGGCCTCTTTCATTTCCAATACACTTTCAAGCCCTTGCTCGTAAGCAGCGATCCCTGCGCGCTGGGCGATGGAACAGGTGCCGGAGGTCGTTTGTCCTTGCATCTTGTCGTTTGCTGCCGCGATTTCTTTGCTCGCGGCAAGGTAACCCAGCCGCCAACCAGTCATGGCAAATGCTTTAGAAAAGCCGTTGATGAGGATCACGCGGTCTTTGATGCTGTCAAACTGCGCGATGGACTCGTGCTTGCCAATGAAATTGATATGTTCATAAATCTCATCAGAAATGATGAAGATATTGGGATGTTTCTCGAATACTTTCGCCAATCCTTCCAGTTCCGATTTGCTGTATACGGTACCGGTGGGATTGCACGGCGAAGAGAACATGAAGAGTTTGGTTTTCGGTGTAATGGCAGCGTTCAACTCTTCCGGTGTGATTTTGAAGTCACTCTCAATGGTCGTGTTGATAAATACCGACTTACCTTCTGCCAACGTGACCATCTCCGAATAGGATACCCAATAGGGGGTAGGGATAATGACCTCATCGCCGGGATTGATCAGCGTGAGGATGACGTTGGAAAGCGACTGCTTGGCACCCGTAGAAACCACAATCTGAGACACGTCGTAATCGAGGTTATTTTCGTTTTTCAGCTTATTGACGATTGCTTTCCTGAGTTCGGGATAACCGGGTACCGGTGAGTAGCGCGTATAATTTTCATCCAGCGCTTGCTTCGCCGCTTGCTTGACGTGCTCAGGTGTGTTGAAGTCGGGTTCACCGACGCTTAAACTAATCACATTAACGCCTTTCGCAGCTAATTCACGGCCAAGTTTTGTCATTTTCAACGTAGCCGATTCAGACAGGCTATTGATCCTATCAGAAAGAAAAGATGGTGTACTCATAGCGAGCAAACTTAGGGAAAGTTAGGGATTTAATAAAACCAAAATGAAGGTTAATTTGAAAAACAATAGTTTAAAAACGCTCCAAAAAATCCGCAGCGGTTAATATCGGAATGTTTTTGAAGGGATGCATGATTAGGAGGTCTTGGTCGCCTGTAATGATGGCGGATGCCTTGGAGTCGAATGCAAGGTTTAGAAACTGATTATCTTTGGGATCTCGACATGCACCAAAATCAGATACGACATCCATAAATTCACTTTCATCGGCTATTCGCTGGATAATGGTCAAACGCTCATCTACCGATAGGTATCGGTCAAATTTTTTTCGGAGTAAAACTGTCTCAAGCTCCAAAAATGTACTGCGAGAAAAGACTTGCTTGCCAAGTGGTCGACTATGGACAAGGGCTTTGAAAGCGGTAGAATACCTAAGTATAAAGGCACTTATTAATGTATTAGTGTCGAAGACAAAACACTTAGTCTTTCCCATTTAGGATATCGTTCAACACGTTCTCGGTCAGTCCACGTTGTTCGGCTTTAGTTTGTACCTCATTGATAAAATCAAGAAAGTCGTCTTCTGACTTTTTTTTAAAAGCCGTTTTAAGGAATTTAGAAATAGCATTGGCCACTTCATTCCGTCTTTTCTCAGACGAATAACGCCACTCACGGGCTATTGCTTCGTCCACTTCCAATACAATGCGCTCCATCATACACAAAGATAGGAAAGGGGAACGAAATTTCAAATGGTGGGAAGTCTAGAAACCACAGGGATTATTATCTTTGCGCAAACACCAAGGCGTTTTGAACAAACAAAAAAACATCATCCTATTTGCACTGGCCACAGGCATCGTGTTGATGTTGGTGAAATTTACCGCTTATTTATTGACCAATTCCAATGCCATCCTGACCGATGCCATGGAAAGCATCGTAAATGTGGTGGCTTCAGGTTTCGCGTTTTACAGCATCCACCTGGCTGCTCGGCCCAAGGACCAAAACCATCCGTACGGACATGGCAAGGTGGAGTTTTTTTCCGTCTTTTTGGAGGGGGGATTGATTTTCATCGCAGGGATATTGATCGTCGGCAAAGCCTGTTACAGCCTATTTTTTCCCGAGCAACTAACCAATCTGCTGGAGGGTATGGGGCTAGTGGCATTTACGGGTGTCGTTAATTTCGTGTTGGGAACCTATATGGTCAAACAAAGCAAATCACTGAATTCGTTGACCTTGTTGGCCGATGGAAAGCACCTTCAAACGGATGCGTACAGTACGGCAGGGTTATTGGTTGGGTTGTTCTTGCTGCACCTGACCGGATGGTGGTGGATTGACATCGTGCTCTCTATCGGGTTGGGTACATATATTTTGTATAGCGGGTATAAATTGTTGCGCAAGTCCATCGCTGGGTTGATGGACGAATCGGACACCAAGCTGGTAGGGAAGGTTGCCCGTATTTTGCAGCAGTATCGCCAAGACGACTGGATAGACGTCCATAACCTCAGGGTGCAGCGGTATGGACATGAATTGCATATCGATTGCCATGTAACGTTACCTAACTATTATGACCTTAATAAGGTGCATGACGAAGTTTCAGCCATAGATGCATTGATGAATAAGCATTTGCATGCAAATACAGAGTTGTTTATCCATGCCGATCCCTGCGTGCCGGCTTGTTGCCATTACTGCCGTATGAAAGATTGTCCCATCCGAAGCGAGGCGAAAACCAAGGATGTGGTGTGGGATAATCGCATCATCAGCAAGAATGAGAAGCATTATCAGTAAAATGGGCATTAGTTTTTAGTCGAAAAGTCTTTAGTACGGAATATCAGGCTCAGCACCCCTGTCTCCTGTCTTCCGACTTCCTACATCACTCCGACTCAAGTTTCTGCTTGTATTCCGTTAATTTCGCTCGTTGGCTTTCTGGAAGTTCGGGAAATTCGGGTTCCATTTTAGCCAATGTGTCAGTAATGATTTTCCCTACTGCAAATCGGGCAAACCATTTGTTATCGGCAGGGATGACATACCAAGGTGAGTCTTCTGTGGCGGTCGCGCTGATGGCTTCCTCATAGACCTTCATGTATGTCTCCCAATGTGCCCGTTCCTCGATATCGGATGACGAGAATTTCCAGTTTTTATATTTGTCTTCGATGCGTTCGAGAAAGCGCTCTTTTTGCTCTTCCTTTGATACGTTGAGGAAAAACTTAATGATTTTTGTACCATTTCTATTGAGGTGCGCTTCAAATTGTCTGATACTTTCGTAACGGTCCTCCCAAAACTTGTCATCGAAATCTGCCACGTTGCTGTAACCCGGTATCCGTTCAGAAAGGTTAAACTGCGGATGTACCTTGCAAATCAATACATATTCATAGTGCGATCGGTTATGGATGCCGATGCGCCCGCGTTCGGGTAATGCCTGATAATGCCGCCATAGAAAATCATGCTCGTAGTCGTTGCTGGTCGGTTGTTTAAAGCTGAACACCTGGCATCCCTGCGGGTTGATGCCGCTCATGACGTGCTTAATCGCTCCATCCTTACCGGCTGCATCCATCGCTTGGAAGATGATCAGTAAGCTGTGGGAATCCTCTGCATATAGCCTTTCTTGGTATTCCGTCATTTGTGCTTGGAAATCCGAGAGGTCGGCCAAAGCCGCCTTCTTCTTATAGCCGCAGGTGTCATCTGTACGATGCTCTTTCAGTTTGAATGATTTGCCGGATGTAATGCGGTATTTTTCAATAATGCTTGCCATGTTGTTTGATTAGATTCAGACGTCATTTCGAGGAGGTGCGACAGGCCCTTCGGGGTTCTCACTTCACTACGTTTCATTCGAAATGACTTATTAATTGTTTATTCCGTTCACAAAATAGCATTTATACTTGAAAAACAATCATTAGCTGTAGCATTATTTGTGTTGAACGCGTATAGTTCTAGGTGCGCGTGCAGGCCATAATTTAACATTTTTGAATTTAATATTACCGAAACATTTCATCATCTTTACCCGATGTTTAGTGAGATAAGAAACAGATTTCTGCGATACACCCTTATAATCGTTTACCTGGTTATTATCTTCATTTGTGCCGTTGAGGTGAATTTCTTGTGGTTGTTTGGGTATTCGCCTACATCCAAAGACATCAATATGCCCGCTCAGCACGTTGCATCGGAGGTGTATACGGCCGATAGTGTGCTGATTGGCCGTTACTTCAAGGAAGACCGTTCGCCCGTACCCTATGACAGTATTTCCCCTAATGTGATCCATGCATTGATTGCTACGGAAGACATCCGTTTTTTCCGACACCACGGCGTGGATTTTTGGGCTATCTTTTCAAGCATCGTATCAACGGCTCAAGGCGACAGGAGGGGGGGGAGCACCATTACGCAGCAACTGGCCAAAAACCTATATCGGACACGATATAACCAATCTGCCGGGCTATTGGGCAAGGTGCCCGGTGTGGGTTTGGCAATAGTCAAGTGGAAAGAATGGATGACGGCTTATAAACTGGAAAGCAAGTACAGCAAGGAGGAAATCATCACGATGTATCTCAATACCGTCTCATTTAGCAACAATGCTTACGGTATCAAGACCGTGGCTAAACGTTATTTCAATAAGGATACGCCCGATTTGACGGAGGCAGAGGCAGCTTTATTGGTTGGCATGCTGAAAGGAACGACGCTATACAATCCGATTCGAAATCCTGAACGCTCGGTAGAACGTCGCAACGTCGTATTGGGGCAAATGCATAAGGCTGGTTTCTTAACGGATGAAGCGTACGAGGCTGCGCGAGCCACAGCGCTACAATTGAGCTTGGGCGAGATCGAAGAAACCGGACGGGGGGATTCCTATTTGCGCTCAGCCGTGGAGCGCTGGCTGGCATCGTGGTGTGAGGAAAACGGGCACGACATCTACATTGATGGATTGAAAATATACACCACCATTGATTCGCGCGTGCAACGCCACGCCGAGGAAGCGGTGGCCGAACAGATGAACGTTTTGCAGCAACGGTTGGAAAACGCATGGCGAGGCGAGACACCTTGGCGTGATTCCGAAGGGGTTGTCATTGACGATTTTTTGGAGAATTTGGCGATGCGCACGACGTATTATCGGCAGTTGGATGAGCAATACCAAGGCGATAAGGATAGTATCTTCCATTACCTGAATAAGCCGAAAACCATGGAAGTTTTCACGTGGGATGGCACGAAGGAAGTCGTATTTTCCAGTATGGACTCCTTAGCTCATTATGCGATGATGCTCAATGCCGGATTGATGTCCATGGATCCGTACAACGGGGAGATCAAAGCATGGGTAGGCGGTATTAATCATCAGTACTACAAGTACGACCATGTGTTTCAGGCGAAGCGCCAAGCCGGTTCCACGTTTAAACCCTTCGCTTATCTCGCTGCACTGGAAGCAGGCATGTCGCCTTGCGACAAGTATGAGGATCGGTTTGTACGCATTACCTACACCGAAGATGGCGAGGAGAAAACATGGGAACCCAAGAATGCCGATTGGGTATTCAGCGGACGGGATATGTCGTTGAGGTGGGCCATGGGTAGATCGGTCAATTCCATCACTGCCCAGATCACAGAGGAAGTAGGGTGGGATAAGGTGGTGGATGCAGCCCATCGTTGTGGTATCACCAGCCCTTTGGCCACCGTACCTTCGGTGAGCCTCGGGTCCAATGATGTCAGTGTCTTTGAGATGGTCAATGCATACAGCACGTTTATGAATAAGGGAAAACGGGTGGATCCGATATTAGTTGCCAAAATTGTGGATTACAACGGGCAAACCATTGCTGAATTTAAAACGACGGCTACCCAAGCCGTCAGCGAGGAAGTGGCCTGGTTGATGGGCTACATGCTCCGAGGCTCCATGGAAGAGCCCGAAGGTACCTCGCAGGGGCTTTGGGAATGGGATTTGTGGAAAAACAAAAACCAGATCGGTGGCAAGACGGGCACCTCTTCTGACTATGTAGATGGATGGTATATGGGGGTCACCAAAGACCTGGTTACTGGCGTATGGATCGGCTGCGACGAGCGCAGCATCCATTTCAAAAATTCGCAGACAGGGGAGGGATCCCGCACAGCGTTGCCTGTTTTCGGGAAGTTTATGGAAAAAGTGTACCGCGATGATGCCCTTCACTATGATTATGGCCCTTTCCCAGAGCCCGGGGTGCCGATCAATCGAAAATACGATTGCCCCAGTCCACGCGTGGTTCCCCAAGACAGTACGCTGTTGGATAGCGTGCCGTTATTGAGATTGCCGGATTCACCGATCTTGGATGAGCAGATCAATTTGGACGAATTGAAGAAGCAGTTGGAGGTCACCTCCCAACGGCCTGTCGAGGAGGTGCCTCATAGCGATGAACAAGAGCCTTTGCCCGAACGGAAATCCCATAATAGGATTAGGATTAAGTACCCTCCAAAATAAATACCCTCAAGAAAATATTGTGTATTATTAAACTTTTTCACCGATATTCGTTCTAATTTAGCATACCATACCTTTTAAATATTTTATGACAAATCCCATACGTATCAAGCCGCTTGCTTTTCTGACCATCTTTTTCAGTTGTGCATTGTGTTTCCTCACGATGAATACACAGGCCCAGTACTTTGGGCAGAACAAGATGAGGTATAAGAAGTTGGATTTTAAGGTGTATGAGACACCGCATTTTAATCTGCACTACTACTTGGAAAACGATACGCTGATCAATTGGTTCGCCAAGGAGAGTGAGGTATGGTATGAGCTCCACCAGCAGGTGTTCCGGGATACGTTCCTGCGTAAGAACCCCATCATCTTGTATAGCAACCATCCCGAGTTTCAGCAAACCACGACCATTCAGGGGGAAATAGGCGTGGGAACAGGCGGGGTTACCGAAGCATTCAAAACACGGGTGGTGATGCCCGTGATGCAAATCAACCACCAGACCCGGCACGTGCTTGGGCACGAATTGGTACACGCGTTCCAATATCGGATATTAATGGAGGGAGGTGATTCCACGCGTTTGGAAAATATCGGAAACATTCCGTTGTGGATGGTAGAGGGGATGGCCGAATATTTCTCCATCGGGAAGAAAGATGCCTTTACGGCGATGTGGATGCGTGATGCCTACTTGAATAACGATATTCCCTCCCTACGGGCCATGACCGAAAACATGAATAGGTACTTTCCGTATCGTTTTGGACAGGCGTTTTGGGCATATATTGGATCCACATATGGTGATACGGTCATCATGCCTTTATTTAAGGCGACGGCTATGTATGGCTACGAGATGGGAATCAGGCGGGTGTTTGGCTATGATGCGCAAACCTTGTCCAATCTGTGGCGAAATAGTATGGAAAACGCCTACCGGAATCTAAAGGTAGATACGGCAAAGGGGCCGGTGGGCCGCTCCATCATCAATAGCAAAAATTCAGGTCGGCTGAATGTCTCCCCGGCGATCTCACCGGACGGCAAATATGTAGCGTTCTTGTCCGAAAAAGACCTGTTCAGTATCGACCTGTTCTTGGCCGATGCCCAAACAGGCGATATTATCCGTAAGTTGAGCAGTCGCCTGACGAATTCGGATATCGACGAATTCAGCTTTTTGGAATCTGCGGGGAGTTTCTCCCCGGATAGTCGAAAATTTGCTTTCAGCGTCTTTAGCAAGGGCAAAAATAAGTTGATGGTGGTTGATGTTTCCAACGGCAAAACGCTTTCCGTTCAGGAAATGGGTGATATTTCCGAATTCGCCAACATTGCATGGGCGCCGGATGGCGAGACCGTAACTTTCTCCGGACTGAAAAATGGCCACAGTGATATTTACCTGTATAACCTACGCACAAAGCGATTGACCCAGTTAACGGACGATTGGTATTCGGATTTCCAACCCAGTTTTTCCCGCGATGGTCGGAAAATCGTATTCAGTACCGATCGGGTGACCTTGCAAAGTGATGCGAGGAGCGTGGATATCCCGATGAATATCGCGATCATCGACATCGAGACCCGTGAAATCACCAACCTGAATGTGTTTCAAGGTGCCAATAACCTGAACCCCCAGTTTTCTGCCGACGATTCGCAGGTATATTTCCTGTCAAACGGCGATGGATTCAGGAATATGTTTCGCTATACATTGGCTACTCATAAACTAGAGCGGATGACCGAGTATTTCACCGGTATCAGCGGGATAACGGAATACTCTCCGGCATTAAGTCTTTCGGCGCAGGACGACATCGTGTATTCCTATTACCGAAGCAATGAATACAGTGTGTATAACGCCAAGGTTGATGAATTTGAGCCAGTAGAAGTGGATCCGTATATCGTCAATTTCGACGCCGCAATGCTGCCTCCACCGGTAAATTTGGGCGTGGACGTGGTGACCACCAATTTGAACAATTTCAATCTGTTCCAACGAATCGGCGATGACCAGATCAATACGGTCGCTTACCGGCCCAATTTCAAATTAGATTACCTCGCCAACAGCGGGATGGGTTTAGCGGTGGGAAGCCGGTACGGGGCAGGGATCGCTAGTGGTATCCAGGGGATGTTTTCGGATATCCTGGGGCATAATCAGATTTTTGCGGCATTGTCTATCAACGGGGAGATTTACGATTTCGGCGGGCAGGTGGCCTATATTAACCAAAAAAGCCGCATCAATTGGGGAGGGGCTGTGTCGCACATACCGTTCATGTCAGGGTTCTCTACCTTCTCGAATCGGGATGTGGGTGCTGGTCCCGAACCCATATTGGACACCTATATCATCCGTACTTTCCAGACGCAAGTCGAGGGTTTCGGTGCATATCCGTTTTCGAGAAACCACCGTTTTGAGCTTGGCGGGGCGGTAGCGCGCTACAGCTATCGGGTAGATCGCTGGTGGCAAAGCTATTATTTTGGATACGGCGGAAGGGACCGGATCCCCAATGAAGAAGCCTCACAATTGGGCTTTGGAAACCTGGACGGATTCACCATTCAGCAGGCCAACGCCTCTTTTGTGGGCGATAATGCGGTATTTGGCATTGCGGCCCCATTGCAAGGGTATCGTTATCGCATTGGTGCCGAGCAATATTTCGGGGACTTCAATTTCACCGCCTATAATGTCGATTTGCGAAAATACAATCGTTACCAACCGGTCACGTTAGCGGCGAGGGCATATTCGTATATGCGTATGGGAAAGGATGAAAATGCATTGTTTCCACTGTTTTTAGGATATCCGCACCTGATACGGGGTTATGAAAGTGCTTCGTTCCGGAATAATGCCGGAGGTTTTAATTTCAATTCCATGATGGGTACGCGCATTGCGGTGTTCAATTTTGAAGTGCGTATTCCGTTTACAGGCCCCGAAAGGCTAGCGCTTGTACGGTCGGGAATGTTGTTTTCGGATTTGAATTTCTTTTTTGATGCTGGGCTTGCTTGGGATCAACATTCCAATGTTAAATTCAAAAGTCGTATCGACCAGATTGGTGAGGAGCCTATTTTGGATCCGGATGGTGCCATCATCGGTTACCGTCCGATATATGAAGACATTCGCATACCGGCGATGAGTGCGGGGATATCCCTACGGGTCAATCTCTTCGGGGCGATGGTGCTCGAACCCTATTATGCTTTTCCATTCCAACGCAGCGACCTACGTTTCGGTACCTTCGGGCTGAATTTTGCCCCTGGTTGGTAGCAGATAGGTGGGGTGCCCTAACCTCGCCAAGACGCTATTGGATGCGAGGGCGATGTGGTAGGTTTCAGTACGGATAGGGGTTTTATCAGTCCGAGGTCTACCCAATTGGGGTTATATCGACGGATCAGCCGTTCCTTTTGCATACGGGTATACCTACTCACTTCGTTAAATCGCTGCATGGCCACCTCTTCGGATGAACAGGCCTCGTGGTAGACCAAACGGGAAACTTTTGAACATGCATCAAAGAACAAGCCGGGTAATTGCCTATAGGTATTTGTGGCGTTACGGAGGTTGTCAGTTAAGCCTATATGCAGGCAGGTACGGTTGCTGTCGGTGAGGATATAGAGGTATTTGCCCATGGTGTTGAAAATTATTTAACGATTAATTTTTGTTTACTCCACAATAATTGCTAACTTTATTGGCACAATAATACTAATTGTTTTAGTTATTTCAAATTTATTTTAAATTTTATGCCAAATATTGCTAACAACCTTAAGTACCTGAGAAAGAAAAAAGGACTCACACAGCAGCAATTTGCGGATGAAATGGGGATTAAGCGTGCTTCGGTTGGTGCCTATGAAGAGGATCGGGCAGAGCCTAAATATGAATTGCTAAAGAAAATCGCGACTTTCTATGGGCTGACCATGGATGAATTAGCCAATGACACCATTAACGACAAATGGAAACCCACACCCCGAGGTAATGCGTCGAACGTGCGGGTGCTGAGCATTACGGTGGATGGAGACGACCGGGAAAACATCGAACTGGTGCCCGTGAAAGCCAGTGCCGGTTACCTGAATGGGTATGCCGACCCGGAATACATCGCTGAGTTGCCGAAATTCAGCTTGCCCATGTTTAGGCAGGGTACGTACCGGGCCTTTGAGATCAAAGGGGATTCGATGCTGCCGCTCCAACCCGGTAGTGTCGTCATTGCCGAGTATGTCGAAAACTGGAACGATGTAAAACCTGGGCAAACGTATGTGGTCATTTCTCGTTCGGATGGGGTGGTATATAAACGTATCGCCTTTAAGTATAAGGAAGACAAGGGGCTGAAGCTGCTTTCTGACAACAAGAGCTATGAACCTTATTGGGTGGAAGCCGCCGATATCTTGGAGCTGTGGAAAGCCAAGGCTTTTATCAGCACGGAACTTCCGGAACCCAACCCTGAGCCCACCATGGAAACGTTGACGGCTATGATGGCCCAAATGCAGAAAACCATCAGCACGGTGGTAGATAAGAAGTAAAAGGGGTACGGGAAATCGGATTTCCGATTATCAAAAATTATACTTACCTTTGCATCATCTTGAGAGAGAGGGGACAGCTATAGTCCCCTTTTTTAATTGATTGCAGTTTGCTGTCGCGGAGCGCGCGGATAGACCGTTTGTAAGTTGGATATGGCAATAGTAGACAGAGTTAAAGCATTAGTGGCCGAAAAAATCGGCGATCGAGAAGACCTGTTTTTGGTCGGGGTGAAGATGCATCCCAATGGTAAATTGGAGATATTGGTCGACGGTGATCATGGTGTCAGTATCCAGGATTGTGCGGCGATCAGCCGGCATGTCGGATTTCACTTGGAAGAGGAGGACGCCATTAGCCATGCCTACCGATTGGAGGTATCATCGCCGGGGATCGATGCGCCGATTACGCTGATGAGGCAATACCAAAAAAACATCGGACGCGACGTGCACGTCAAGTTACAGGATGGCTTGGAGAAAACAGGCAAATTACTGGAAGTAACGACAGACGAGATTGTCATCGAGGAAAAGGTAAAGGAAAAAGGGAAAAAGGCAGTGGTACAATCCTGCCAAATCCCGTTTGATCACATCATAACAACAAAGGTGTTAATTTCATTTAAGTAAAATGAGCAATAATATCAATTTGATTGACTCTTTTCAAGAATTCAAAGAGTTCAAAAACATCGACCGGCCTACGGTTATCAGCGTGTTGGAAGAGGTATTCCGCAGCATGATCCGCAGGAAATACGGTACCGATGAAAATTGTGACGTCATCGTTAACCCGGACAACGGTGACTTGGAAATTTGGCGTACGCGGGTGGTGGTAGAAGATGAGTTCTCCGAAGATGACGATTTGGAAATCGAATTGGCAGAGGCCCACAAATACGACCCGGATTTGGAAGTTGGTGATGACTACATCGAGGAAATCACCTTGGAGAGCTTCGGGCGCCGGGCCATCTTAGCGGCACGGCAAACATTGGTTTCCAAGATTTTGGAACTCGAAAAAGACGAGGTATTCAAGAAATACAAAGACCGCGAGGGTGAATTGATCACGGGAGAGGTTTACCAGATATGGAAAAAGGAAACCTTGGTATTGGACGATGACGGAAACGAGTTGATCCTACCCAAGACCGAGCAAATTCCTGCCGATTACTTCAAGAAAGGGGATAGCATCCGTGCGGTGGTGCATAAGGTCGAGATGGCCAATGCGAATCCGAGGATCATCATTTCCCGTACCGCTCCCGAATTCCTGCAGCGGCTCTTTGAATTGGAGGTGCCCGAGATCTTCGATGGCTTGATTACCATCCGGAAAATCGTGCGCGAACCCGGCGAACGTGCCAAGGTAGCCGTGGAATCGTATGACGACCGTATTGATCCGGTAGGTGCCTGTGTGGGCATGAAAGGATCACGTATCCATGGGATCGTTCGCGAACTGCGGAATGAAAACATTGACGTGATTAACTACACCAACAATAATACCCTGTACATACAGCGGGCATTGAGTCCAGCACGCATTAGCTCGATAAAGCTCGATGACGAAAACAAGACGGCTGCTGTGTACTTGAAATCAGACCAGGTCTCATTGGCCATTGGTCGTGGCGGGCACAACATCAAGTTGGCCGGTAAATTGACAGGGTATGAAATCGATGTCTACCGCGAGGCAGACGAAGTGGAGGAGGATGTGGACATCGAAGAATTCGCAGATGAAATCGATGGGTGGATCATCGATGAATTGAAGCGCGTGGGCTTGGATACCGCAAAATCGGTATTGGCACTTTCGACAGATGAATTGGTAAGGCGTACCGATTTAGAGGAAAACACCATCAATGAGATTATTCATGTGTTGAAAGCCGAATTTGAATAAGGAGGATTGACAGCTATTCTGTCAGCGACCACGCTTTTTTAATTCTTTACCCGATAAACACCCAAAAAAGTATATTTTTGTATCAGCACAACAAAGGAGATAAATAAACTAGATGTCAGAAGGTAAAAGTATAACTCTGCTCAAGGCAGCAAAAGAACTGAACATTGGTATCGGCACAGCGGTTGATTTTCTGGCCAAGAATGGCTATGAAGTCGAATCTAAGCCAAGTACCAAACTGGACAGTGAAATATATGATGTTCTTTTACGGGAATTCCAGGGGGATAAAATCGTGAAGGAAGAAGCCAATCAGATTATCATTGGCAAAATCCGTCGTGAGGAAACCCCTTCTGAATCTGTTGTGCATAAGCCGCAGCGTGAGGTCGAGTCGGACGAAATTCTAATCAAGAACACGGGTGCGTTCGCCTCAGAAGCACGAAAAGAATCGGCATCTCCTGCTGATGTTCAAGAGATCGGTCAGGAAGCCAATAAAGCCGAAGAGAAACCCCATGTATCGGGAATGAAAATCGTCGGCAAAATTGATCTGGATAGTTTGAAGGGGGGTAAATCACAAAAAGAGGCACCCAAGAAGGAAAAAGAACCCGAGCCAGCACCTGTGGTGCCAAAGGTTGAGGAAACACCGAAAGCTGAGGAAACACCGGCATCGGTTGAGCCTCCGCAAGTAGAAGAACCTGCCAAGGAGCCAGTACCGGTGGTTAAGGAAGAACCTGTGGAAGCGGCGAAGCCTGCTGCTCCGGAAGTTAAGCCACCTGTCGAGGCCAAGGAGGCACCGAAACCAGCCGAACCTGCCAAGAGTGGGCAAGAACAACCCGGCGTGATACGGGCACGTGCGCAGCGACTGACCGGGCCAAACGTGGTTGGCCGTATCGACTTGACGGCACACCAACCCAAAGAGAAGCCCGTAGCATCTTCATCTAATGTAGCGGGAACAGCATCTCATGACCATAAGCGCAAGCGTAAGCGTAAAGATAGGCCAGTAGGTGGCCAGCAGCGTCCGGGTACACCCAATACGGCTGGCCAACAGGGTGGGGGCAAAGGTCGCCCCGATTTCAAGGGCAAACCAAGGCACACAGTTGAGAATAAGGAAGAACCGTCAGAAAAGGAAATACAAGACCAAATCAAGGCTACGCTTGCCCGCCTAAGCGGTGCTGGCAAGTCCGGTAAATTCGCGCAACGCGCGAAACTCCGTCGCCAAAAACGTGACGATATCGCGCATTCCGCTGAAGAAGCCGCTTTGGAACAGGAAATGATGTCCAAGGTACTCAAAGTTACCGAATTTGTAACGGCGAATGACCTGGCCAATATGATGGGCGTACAGGTGACGCAGATCATTGCCACCTGTATGAGCTTAGGGCTTTTCGTATCCATCAATCAACGTTTGGATGCGGAAACCATTGCCATCGTGGCCGATGAGTTTGGATACGAGATCGAGTTTGTGAAGCCTGAAGACGAAGAAAATACGGAACTCGAGGAACCTGACAACCCAGCAAACCTGATTCCACGGGCACCTATCGTCACGGTGATGGGACACGTAGACCACGGAAAAACATCGCTGCTTGACTATGTTAGGAAATCTAACGTGATAGCGGGTGAAGCCGGAGGGATAACCCAGCACATCGGTGCTTACGAAGTGACCCTTGATGATGGACGGAAAATCACGTTCTTGGATACACCCGGTCACGAGGCGTTTACCGCCATGCGTGCACGTGGAGCCAAGGTAACCGATATCGCCATTATCGTCATCGCTGCCGACGACAGCGTCATGCCTCAAACAAAAGAGGCCATTAACCACGCCCAAGCAGCTGGTGTACCCATCGTATTTGCGTTTACGAAGATTGATAAGCCCGGTGCCAATACCGACAAAATTCGGGAGCAGCTTTCCACCATGAATATCTTAGTGGAAGATTGGGGAGGTAAATACCAGTGTCAGGAAATATCCGGTAAGACGGGTGAGAATGTCGGTTTACTGCTAGAAAAAGTACTGCTGGAAGCAGAATTACTCGAGCTGAAAGCTGATCCCAAAAAACGTGCAGTAGGTTCGGTGATTGAAGCTAGTTTGGATAAAGGACGGGGTATTGTTACCACGGTATTGATCCAATCGGGAACATTGCGGGTGGGAGCGCCCATTCTGGCGGGCTCGTATAGTGGAAAGGTAAAAGCCCTGCACAACGAACGCGGACAGAAGGTGATCGAAGCAGGCCCTGCTACCCCCGTTCAGATATTGGGTATGTCTGGAGCGCCTACGGCCGGTGATAAGTTTTACGAGATGGAAAGCGAAACCGAAGCACGCCAGGTAGCCAACAAAAGGTTGCAATTGCAACGTGAACAAGGACTCCGTACCCAGAAGCATATTACGCTGGATGAAATCGGGCGGCGATTGGCGATCGGCAACTTCAAGGAACTCAACGTCATCGTTAAAGGTGATGTGGATGGTTCGATAGAAGCCTTGTCAGATTCCTTGCTCAAATTGTCGACGGAAGAAATCCAAGTCAATATTATCCATAAGTCGGTGGGGCAAATATCCGAATCGGATGTCTTGCTTGCATCTGCTTCTGACGCCATTATTATCGGCTTCCAGGTAAGGCCATCTAATGGAGCCCGGAGATTGGCAGAGCAGGAACAAATCGATATTAGGCTTTATTCCATCATCTACGATGCCATCGAAGAGGTGAAAGCGGCCATGGAAGGCATGTTGGCACCGAAATTTGAAGAAAAAATCGTGGCCAATGTCGAAATCCGCGAAGTATTCAAGATCAGCAAGGTTGGTACCATTGCCGGTTGTATGGTGTTGGATGGCAAGATTAATCGCAATCACGACATACGGTTGATCCGTGATGGTGTGGTCGTGTATACCGGCCAATTGGCGTCACTCAAACGATACAAGGATGATGTGAAGGAAGTATCTGCGGGTTACGAATGTGGATTGAATATCCAAAATTTCAACGACATCAAGGAAGGCGATATCATCGAAGCCTACGAGCAAGTGGAAATCAAACGCAAGCTGTAAGGATAACAACGGCTCATGTGGAAGAATATCATTAAACGGCCGTCGTAACCGAAAACTGTATAGACCGGAGGTTTGTTTTGTAGAAAGCAGACCATCCGGTTTTTTTATTGATACAGGGTTAACGTTTAATGATCATTTACGATGAACACCATTATTGAACCATTTAAAATAAAATCGGTAGAACCGATTGAGTTTACTACACGCGAACAGCGCGTCCATATCCTAAAAAAATCACATTACAATCCATTCCTTATCCATGCAAATGAAGTCATCATTGACTTGCTGACAGATAGCGGCACCAGCGCCATGAGCAGTGCGCAATGGGCCGGTATCATGCGTGGCGACGAGAGTTATGCGGGGAGTGATAGTTTTTTCCGTTTTGAAGAAACGGTGCATGGCATCACGGGTATGCCATATATCATCCCTACCCACCAAGGCCGGGCATCCGAAAAAATATTGTTTACCATCATGGGCGGCGAAGGTAAATATGTGTTAAGCAATACGTTGTTTGATACTACCCGTGCCAATGTCGAATTTTCTGGGGCAGAAGGTGTCGACCTATGTTGTGCGGAAGGGAAAGACCCCGCATTAGAGGCGCCTTTTAAAGGCAACATGGACACCGCAGCGTTGCAATCATTCATTGAGGAACACGGTGCGGCGGTCATTTCATTGGTGATGCTTACCATTACCAATAATTCGGGAGGCGGACAGCCCGTCAGCATGGATAATATTAAGCGCGTAAGCGCAATTTGCAAAAGCCACAGCATTCCGTTGTTTATTGATGCTTGTCGGTTTGCCGAAAATGCGTATTTCATCAAGCAACGGGAAGAAGGGTATGCGTCTAAGCCTATCCCCGAAATTGCGCGTGAACTATTTTCATATGCAGATGGATGTACCATGAGTGCGAAGAAGGATGCGTTTGCCAATATTGGTGGGTTTATCGCCATAAGGGATGCGGAGCTAGCCGAGAAATGCCGAAACCTACTGGTGATCACCGAAGGTTTCCCCACTTATGGCGGACTCGCAGGCCGTGACTTGGAAGCCATCGCGATTGGATTACGGGAAGTCATGGATGAAGATTACCTGAGGTATCGAATAAGAAGCATTCAGTATATCGGCGAAAAACTTGATCAAGAGGGGATACCTTATATCAAACCCACAGGGGGGCACGCCGTATATTTAGATGCCAAACGGTTTATGGACCACATACCGGTACATCAATATCCCGGGCAAGCGTTGTGTAGCGCCCTGTATTTAGAAGGGGGAATTAGAGCGGTTGAGATTGGGTCCGTGATGTTTGGGAAATATGCACCTGATGGGAGCCTGATTTCTCCGCCGATGGAATTGGTTAGATTGGCCATACCGCGAAGGGTCTATACGCAAAGTCATATCGACTACGTGGCGGAAGTGGTGATGGAGGTCTATAAAAAAAGGCATACGTACCACGGATATCGCATTGTCGAAGAACCGCCATTACTCAGGCATTTTACGACTAAGTTTGAACCTTATAGCCAAAAGGAAAACAAATTGTAACGATTGTAAGCAAAAAAATATATTCCGATGGTCATGCCTTTATGGTGTATTATTTACACTATAAAGGCATTTTCGTAGGTAATATTGGCGTTTCCTCGATAGGATATCCGGCTATTTTTTAGTCCGAAATCGCCGGGTGCATTTTGTATTTATGCGAAAAGGCATTAAATTCAACCACCCAATTTTAATAGAAAAAAGCTGATGTTCTTGAAATCGTTGATTTTTGTTGGTTTGTTTTTAGTAAGCGTGGCGACGGCCCAAGAGAAATTTGAATCGTATACGCAGGAGATAACCGGCACGAATCTCCGTTTTTCGATGCAAGCCATTCCCGAAGGGGAATACGCTATGGGGAGCGAAAAGGGCAATGCCGATGAGCGACCTGTTCACCGGGTGAAATTGGATGCATTTTGGATGGGAACCCATGAAGTCACCTGGGATTTGTTTGAACCATTTGTATACAAAGATTTTGAATTGAGTCGTGGCGGAGGGGGTATTCCAGTGGAAGTGGATGCGGTGACCCGGCCGACAAAACCCTACCTCGACATGACATTTGGTATGGGTAAGGAAAACCACCCCGCATTAGCCATGACACATTACAATGCGATCCAGTTCTGTAAATGGCTATATGTCAGGACGGGGATATTTTACCGACTGCCCACCGAGGCAGAATGGGAGTATGCTTGCCGCGCCGGTAGCGAGACGGAGTACCATTTCGGGGATGATGCTTCCCAACTAGATGCATATGCTTGGTATCGTAGCAATAGCGGTAATACAACGCATGCCGTAGGGCAGAAAAAGCCAAATGCGTGGGGATTGTATGATATGCATGGCAACGTGGCCGAATGGACGTATGATCAGTATGTGGCTGATTACTATGAACAGTTCGAAGGAAAAGTCGCTCACAATCCCGTTGCCATACCCGATAAGCTCTATCCGCACAGTATCCGTGGAGGTTCATTTGAAGATGACGATAAGGACTTACGTTCGGCATCGCGTTTGCCATCGGATCCATCATGGAAGCAGCTGGATCCACAGATTCCAAAGAGCAATTGGTGGTTTCCGGAGGCGCCATTCATTGGTATACGGTTAGTTAGGCCGTTAAATCCGCCAAGTGAAGCGGATATTATGGCATACTACGATAAAGCACCGATACAGGACTATTGAGCTAGAAGAATGAAGTCAGAAGACCGGAGTCCGAAGTCGGAAGGGCAGATCGGTCTTCCATCTTCGGACTTCTAGCCAAAAAAATAAAATTAATAACCATTAAAATAAACTAAAACAAATGACAGGGAAAAATGCAGGCGAACAACGCCGGGAATTTCTGAAAACCTCAGCCTTATTGGCAGGAGGAGCTATGCTAAGTGGGGTGCCTTTTGTCGGGGCCTATGCGGGTGGCGACGATGTCATCAAAGTTGCCGTTATTGGTTGTGGGGGTCGGGGTACCGGCGCCGCGTTTGATGCATTGGCCACGGGTGCTAACATCAAGATCGTGGCCTTGGCCGATGCATTCCGCGATCGACTGGATGAAGCTTATACCAAGCTGTCCGAGCGGCATGCGGCCAAGGTCGATGTGCCCGAAGAGCGTAAATTTGTCGGGTTTGATGCCTACCAAAAAGCGATCCCGTTTGCAGATGTGGTGATTCTGGCCACTTCCCCGGGTTTCCGGCCCACACACTTTGAAGAAGCCGTGCGCCAAGGCAAACATGTGTTCATGGAAAAGCCGGTTGCCGTTGATGTGCCGGGTGTACGCAAGGTATTGGCGGCAGCAGAAGATGCTAAACGGAAAAAGCTCAACGTGGTGGTGGGATTGCAACGACGTTATCAGGCCAGTTACCGCGAAACGATTAAGCGTATTCAGGACGGTGCCATTGGTGATATTGTCTCCGGGCAGGTCTATTGGAATAGTGGCGGCGTATGGGTGCATCCCCGTAAACCGGAGCAAACCGAGATGGAGTACCAGATGCGAAACTGGTATTATTTCAATTGGTTATGCGGTGACCATATCGTGGAACAGCACGTGCACCAGATAGATGTGGTTAACTGGGTAAAGGGGAGCTACCCGGTGTCTATCCAAGGTACCGGTAGCCGGGCTTGGCGCACGGGAAAAGATTATGGTGAAATCTATGATAACCACGCCGTGGAGCTAACCTACGCAGATGGTTCGGTCATCTACAGCCAATGTCGGCATTTCGAGGGCACGTCCAATCGGGTCGATGAAACATTCCAAGGAACCAAAGGACGGGTATACCTGTCTGCCGGCAATGACGGTATTTTATGGAACCATAACGGTAATGAACTCTTCAGCCATCCCAAACGCGGTAATGCGAATCCCTATCAGCATGAGCATGTGGAATTGTTCGACGCCATCGGTAAAGGAGAATATAAATTCGCTGACGCCGAGTACGGTGCTTATAGCACGTTGACAGGTGTGATCGGTCGATTGGCCACCTATTCGGGACAAGTCATCAAATGGGATGATGCCCTGAAATCCGATGTAGACCTCATGCCGGAACGACTGGCGTGGGATGCGCTGCCGAAGGTGCTGCCCGATGAAAATGGACTGTACCCATATGCAATACCCGGTCAAACGGTTGTACTGTAGTGATTAATGCGTAGCAGCAAGTTACACGTTGGGTTATGGGTATTGTGTCTGCTGTTGGCAAGCAATACCCGTATACAGGACCTACAGGAATATCGCATTCAGGGTTACGCCCAGGGAACAGATTATTCCCTGCGCTATTATGCCTCGGATAGTGTCGTCGCCAAAGGCTCCATAGATAGTGTGTTGGCGGTCATCGATAGTTCCATGTCATTGTATAAACCTTATTCGCTGATCAATCAAATAAACAATAGCGACCGGGGAGGGTTTGACCTCGATGAGCATTTCCATCAAGTCGTCGAGAAGTCGTTTGAGATATACCGGGAAAGCAAAGGTGTTTTTGATATAACGGTTGCTCCCCTGGTGCAGCTTTGGGGATTTGGTGTTCAGTCCATAGACCGATTTCCGGATAGTTCGGAGGTTCGCCAAGCATTGGCGTGCGTGGGCATGGACAAGATCAAATTAACTGGAAAGCGAATGACGAAAACGCAGCCTTGTGTACAGTTGGATGTCAACGGAATCGCACAAGGATACAGCGTAGACGTATTGGCCGCATACTTGGAAAGCAAGGGGGTCGCCCATTACATGGTGGAGCTAGGCGGGGAGTTGCGGGTGAAAGGGCCGAAGCCTGACGGCAGCCCGTTCCGAGTCGGGATTGAACGGCCCGTTAGCGCTGCATCGTCTTCCGTGGCGATCAATGATGTGGTAACGATGCATGAGGGAGCCATCACGACCGCAGGGAATTACCGCAAATTTTTGCAGCAAGGCGATAGGAGCGTATCCCACCATATCGATTCGCAAACCGGATATCCTTTTGATACGGGGATTATTAGCGCGACCATCTATGCACAAGACGCGATAACAGCTGATGGGTATGACAATGTCATCATGGCGATGACTGTAGCAGATGCGATTACATTCGTCAACCAACGCAGTGACATGGATGCTTTTCTGATTTACAAAGACGCGCATGGTGCCGTAAAAGACACCATGAGCTATGGATTTAGGTCGCTGATTGCCAAAAATTAATTTATTTATAGTCCGAAAGACATGAAAAGAAGTCAATTTATTCGTAATTCACTGTTGACAGCTGGAGCAGTTGTCAGCGGGAGTTCAGTAAGTACCGTTATCGGGAAAAATATGGAAAAGAAGACCAATAATACATTTAACCTCAACTATGGCCCGCATCAAGGGCAATTTGAAAACCATGCCGGAAAAAACATATTGGATCAGATTCAGTTTATGTATGACCAAGGATTCAGGAGTATCGAAGACAATGGTTTTTCGGGGCGTTCAGTTGAGGAGCAGGAAAAAATAGGCAGTTTATTGGCCAAACTGGGGATGACCATGGGGGTGTTCGTGTTGGATAAAGGGGGAAATGGGGCCAATACCTTAGCCGCGGGTAAGCAAGAACACATCGATATTTTCTTGAACGGCTGTCGGCAAGCGGTCGAATTGGCGAAGCGAAGTGGGGGTAAATATACCACGGTGGTGCCGGGTGATTTTGCGCGACATCTGCCATTGGACATCCAAACCGCCAATGTCATCGAGGCGTTGCGCCGTGGAGCAGAGATATTAGAACCCCATGGGATCGTCATGGTATTGGAACCATTGAGCGATACCCCCGATCTTTTTCTGAGAACCGCTACACAGACATACCTGATTTGCAAAGGGGTTAACAGCGCCTCTTGTAAAATCCTGTATGATGTCTATCATCTGCAGCGTAACGAAGGTGATTTGATTCCGACGATCGATCGGTGTTGGGATGAAATCGCGTACTTCCAGGTAGGTGACAATCCCGGAAGGCGGGAGCCGACCACCGGAGAGATCAATTACAAAAACCTGTTTAAGTATCTGTATGACAAGGGTTACCGCGGCGTGGTGGGCATGGAGCATGGTAAATCCACGGAAGGGAAAGCAGGAGAGGAGAAACTGATCGCGGCTTACCGTGAGGTGGATAATTTTTTAGACTAAATGGATCAAATGTTTGCAGTATTCGCAAATATACTCCATATTCGTTGCAGGAATCTAAATATTTCCAATTTCATCTTAAATTAATATGAACGCAACTACAAGAGTTAAACTGTCGTTTATGATGTTCCTTGAATTTTTTATTTGGGGAGCCTGGTTCGTGACGTTGGGAACGTTTCTGAGCCAAAACCTTAACGCCTCTGGTTTAGAAACCGCTAATGTTTTCTCTACCCAGTCGTGGGGCGCGATTATCGCGCCGTTTATTATCGGGCTGATCGCTGATAAGTATTTTAATGCCGAGCGTATTCTCGGAGTGCTCCATTTAGTCGGGGCAGTGCTGATGTACCAGATGTACAGTGCTCCAAATGTAGGGGTATTTTATCCGTATGTATTGGCCTATATGATTTTGTATATGCCTACGTTGGCGTTGGTTAATTCTGTTTCATTCAGGCAAATGGCAAACCCGGAAAAAGAGTTTTCAACCATCCGGGTTTGGGGTACCATTGGTTGGATTGTGGCCGGGTTGACCATCAGTTATGTCTTTAAATGGGATGCCGGTGAAGGGGTGCTCCAAAATACATTCCTCATGGCTGCTATCGCCTCATTGGTGCTCGGCCTCTTTAGTTTCGTTTTACCCAAAACTCCTCCGATTAAAAAGGAAAGTACCGGAAGCGGGAGCCTTTCGGAGATCTTGGGATTGGACGCCATTAAATTGCTGAACAATAAGAACTTTTTGGTGTTCTTCATTTCTTCTATCCTCATTTGTATCCCGTTGGCGTTTTACTATCAAAATGCTAACCTGTTCCTGACGGAAGTTGGTTTGGCCAATCCGACGGGGAAAATGACGATCGGGCAGATATCAGAGGCTTTCTTCCTATTGCTGTTGCCGGTGTTCTTTACACGGTTTGGCTTTAAGCGAACCATCATGTTAGGCATGTTAGCGTGGGCGATACGTTATTTGTTATTCGCGTATGGAAACGCCGGTGAAATGGCTTATATGCTGATTATAGGTATCGCCCTGCATGGAATATGCTATGACTTTTTCTTTGTGTCTGGGCAGATTTATACCGATGCCAAAGCGGGGGAGAAATACAAGAGTTCAGCACAGGGCTTGATTACCTTGGCCACTTATGGTGTCGGCCAGTTGATTGGATTTTGGGTGGCTGGATTTGTAAGCGAATATTATAAAGCGAACCCGACGAATGATCCGTTTTGGCAGAATGTCTGGTTGATCCCTGCCGGTATCGCCGCGGTGGTGCTGTTTTTATTCATGGTATTCTTTAAGGACGAGAAAGCCGCAAAAACAGCAACTGTATAAGCCCGTTTGATGGCGATGGACAATAAAACACAGGTTTAAAACGTAAATAAAAAATAGTACCTTAACATCGTTGAAGGTAAAAGCTAACATTGTAAACGAAAAAGAAAACTAAACAAAACAAACTATGGCAGACAATGTATATGATGCGATTGTGATCGGATCAGGGATTAGTGGTGGCTGGGCTGCAAAGGAGTTGACCCAGAAAGGACTGAAAACCATCATGTTGGAGCGTGGCCGTAATGTGAAGCATGTGGAGGATTACCATGCGGCGACGAAGCATCCGTGGGAATTTCCGCATCGTGGGGGGCGTACCCAGCAGATGATTGAAGATTATCCTGTATTGCGTAGGGATTACCCGCTGAATGAGAAAAACCTTGATTTTTGGGTGAATGAGAAAGAGAGTCCATATACGGAAGTAAAGCGTTTTGACTGGTATAGAGGGTACCATGTTGGGGGACGTTCATTGATGTGGGGAAGGCAGAGTTACCGACTTGGCGATCTTGATTTCGAAGCAAACCTGAAAGACGGTCATGGGGTGGATTGGCCGATACGGTATAAGGATATCGCGCCGTGGTACAGCTATGCCGAGAAATGGGCAGGTATCAGCGGCAACCGTGATGGACTGGACGTATTGCCCGATGGCGACTTCTTGCCACCGATGCCCATGAACGTGGTGGAAAAGGATCTGGCCGAACGTGTCAAGAAGCATTATAATGGCAAGCGTCATTTCATCATGGGCCGCGTGGCCAACCTTTCGGTACCTCACGAAGGACGGGTAAACTGTCAGTTTCAGAACCAATGCTGGCTTGGATGTAATTTCGGAGCCTATTTCAGTACGCAATCATCGACACTGCCAGCGGCAGTGGCTACGGGAAATCTTACCCTCCGCCCATTTTCCATTGTCACGCGTATACTTTATGATAAGGATACGAAAAAAGCGACAGGCGTGGAAATCGTTGATGCCGAAACCAACCAAACGTATGAGTATTTCGCGAAGATTGTTTTTGTATGTGCATCTGCGTTTAATTCCACTTGGGTGCTCATGAACTCCGCGACTGATGTGTGGGAAGGCGGGCTAGGCAGTAGCAGTGGAGAGCTCGGCCACAATGCAATGGATCATCATTTCCGTTTGGGTGCGAGTGGAACTGTCGAGGGCTATGAAGATAAATACATCTATGGTCGTAGGCCAACGGGCCTGTACATTCCGCGTTTCCGTAACGTAGGAGATGACAAACGCGACTACGTGCGTGGATTTGGTTATCAGGGAGCAGCAAGTAGGGGCCGTTGGAGTGGTGAAATCGCCGAAATGAGCATTGGTGGCGAATGGAAAGATGCACTATGTGAGCCCGGTGCATGGTCCGTTGGGTTTACCGCTTTCGGTGAAATCCTGCCATACCATGAAAACCGCATCTTCCTGGACAAAGAAGTGAAAGACAAGTGGGGCTTGCCCGTACTGTCCATGGACATGGAAATCAAGGAAAATGAATTGAAGATGCGGAAGGACATGACGGAAGATTGTAAGGAAATGTTGGAAGCCGCCGGTGTGAAAGACGTGTATACCTACGACAATGGCTATGGCTTCGGCCAGGGCATCCACGAGATGGGAACCGCTCGTATGGGACGCGACCCGAAAAGTTCCGTGTTGAACGGCAATAACCAAGTGTGGGATGCCTTAAACGTATTCGTGACGGATGGTGCTTGTATGACTTCTGGAGGGTGCGTAAACCCGTCACTGACGTATATGGCACTTACTGCGCGCGCGGTGAATTTTGCCGTTGAGGAATTGAAAAAAGGAAATTTGTAGTGCTCCATCAAGTGGAGGTGGAATCGTGTGGAATGGAATGGATGACTAGCTTTAATCAATAAAAAGACATAAACATGAATAGAAGAGAAGCTTTGGCACGGGTAGCTTGGATTATGGGGGGAACCGTAATCGGTGCCAATTTATTTTTGGAAGGATGTACCCGCACAGCCACCAAAGACGTGGAAAGCCTGTTTGAACCAACGATGATGGATTTCTTGGGCGACGTGGCCGATACCATTTTACCCCCTACCAGTAGCCCTGGCGCGAAAGAAGCCGGGGTGGGTGAGTTTATTCCCGTGATGATACGAGATTGCTATACGGCAGAAGACCAACAGGCTTTTATGGAAGGGATTTCCAAATTGGAAAGTGCTTCCAAAGATCAGTTCGGCAGGAAGTTCCAAGAACTTAACGCTGACGAACGGACGGAATTGTTGGCTGGAATTGACAAGGAGGCTAAGGAATATCAGCGGAATAAGGCCGATGAGGATCCGAACCATTACTTCCACTTGTTTAAGCAATTGACATTGCTTGGATTCTTTACGTCGGAGCTTGGAGCGACCAAAGCCCTGCGGTATGTGCAGGTGCCCGGTAGGTTCGATGGCGATTATCCTTACCAAAAAGGGGATAAGGCTTGGGCGACTTAATGTGTTGTACCCGAGTTCCGAAATAAAAAAATGCCTTGAAAGTTACTTTCAAGGCATTTTTTTATTGATTCATTATCAAATCCCGTTTTGCCGGTTGCTTACCCCTCAGCAAACTGGCTTGTGCATCTATTCCTTTGATGACATCCAATATGGCCGACACTGCATGGTAGAAAAAATCGGGCTGGATGTTTTCGTACGTATCATTGGGTGTGTGGTAGTCGGGATGATCTTCTACGCCAAAATAGATAAACGGAATCCCGGCACGGTGGAATGCTGCATGGTCACTTTGCGACGTCCAATCATCATGCCCACTGCCGGGCTCGTCATGTCCGGTTTTGAGTGTGACAACGGCATTGTTGCTGCGGATAAAAGGTAGCAGGTGTGGCGCATGGTAGGTTCCACTGGCATACAGTTCGTTTTGGTCGTTGCGGCTCACCATGTCCATGTTGATATTAAGCACGATATCGGCTAACGGTACCGGAGGGTCATTGACAAAGGCTTTTGCTCCGCGCAACCCCATCTCTTCGGCATCGAAAGCAGCAAAGATCAGGGTATGGTCAGGTTTATGTTTGCTAAAATAAGATGCCAGTGCCAACAGCGCTGATGCCCCGCTTGCATTATCATCGGCACCATAATAGATTTGTCCGTTGCGTTCGCCCAAGTGGTCATAATGACCGGATATGACAATAGCCTCTCGGTGTTTTTTGCCGGGGATATACCCGATCAGGTTATGCCCCTCAAGTTCATCTTGTATCGCGAACGTGTGGCTGTAATGATGGCCAAAAGACTGCAAACCGATGGTTTGGAATCGCTGCACGAGGTACGCTTTCGCCTTTTCATGGCCTGCTGTACCCGGTTTCCTACCTTCATAAGCCGGGGATGAAAGGGTTTGGATATCTGTTAGTAAACGTTCTTTGTCGATATCCTGGGCTAAGGTGGTAGCTAACCCCATTATAAAAAGGGTAGCAACGAAAAAAAGTGTCTTAATATTCATATAACTAACGCTCAATCAAAATAACCTCATACAAATGAGCAAAATATATCGCTGAAATGATTCATGTAACTGCAATTTTTCAAAAGGAGCATTGATAATTTGTTGGTATTTCAGTAGTATTGTTTATCCAAATAAGCAATCATTATGATAACGACTGTAGAATTGATACCCAAGGAAGACATCCCGAAGTACAAATTGGCAAAGGCATCAGAAGACCATCGGGGGGAGTTACGTCATAAATTGCAAAATGCCCTGCGGTTAGGGAATGAATTTAAGTCAAAGGCGACCATTACCTTTCAAACACACGAGGGGCCTAAACGTGTCGAAACGACGGTGTGGACACTTACCGATGATGCCCTGCAGATTAAGAATGGGGTAGTATTGCCGTTGGGCAGCTTGCTGGATATTGACTACTAAGTACCACCAATAGCCTCGCCGTTCGTATCATTTTTATTATAATGTGTGCCTTGTATTGGGATAATGCCTAATATTGGGTGAACGAAATACTAATGATATGAAGAGACTTCTGTTGATTGGGGTTTATCTCCAATTTTTCTTTTTTGCCGTAGCACAGCACGGTACCGAAAAGATCAAAGTGACCGATTTATTAAAGATCAAAACGATAGGTTCCGTTGATCTCTCCCCAGATGGGAAACGGGCACTGTTTACGCTCAATTCCATATCGCCAGATAAGAATCGTAAGTCGGACTATGTTTATGGCAATCAGCTTTGGCTGGCCGAGCTGGATGGATCGAATACCCTTAGGCAACTCACGTTCTCCGATGGAGGCGTTTCACAGCCTGCTTTTAGTCCGGATGGCCAATCCATCCTGTTTGTGCGGTCGGTCGATCGAAAACCGCAATTGTTTCTCATGCCCCTGTCGGGAGGCGAGCCGCAACAACTGACTAACCACCGCTACGGAGCGGGAAGCCCACGCTGGAGCAATGATGGCACCCGGATTTTATTCACCGCATCCTTGTCGCTGAAAGAAGTGCTGTTGGATGCAGAAATCAACCCCGGAAACGGCCTTCCGGAGTGGGTGGATGAAAAACCCGGATTTGATTCGAACGAACATTTAAGGCTCGATACGACCAGTAAGACCGATCCCGATGGAACGATGGAGGAGATCAGGGCTTATCTGAAGAAGAATGAAGCAGACGGAAAAGCGAAAGTGTTTACCAAACTCAATTTCCAATCGGAAACCTCTACATCTTCGGAAATGCGGTTTTCGCATGTCTTCATTGTCGATGCGGAAGTGGGTGCTAAGCCAAAGGCGATAACAAAAGGATTCTATTCTTACTCAAATCCTCAATTCATCGATGAGAGCAACATCGTAGCCAATGTGCGTGTAGAGGGGCAGCTTCATCCGGATCGCGTGCAGGAGGGCCAGGTGGTGCTATTGGGTATCGATGGCGGCGGGCAAAAAGAGTTGCTCGGCGAGGCAGGTAAGAGTTTTTCGATCGGTGCGGTTTCACCGACAGGAAAGTGGCTCGCCTACCAAGTATCGGAAACCGGTTCGCCCACCGTGCCAGAGCTTTATGTGATCGGGCTTGGTGGTGCTGCAGCACCAAAACTGCTTCCGTTTGACCGGAGTAAAGGCGGCATGAAATGGAGCGACGATGAGCGCTATATCTATTTCACCAGCCAAAGCAACGGTGGTGTGATCTTGTGCAGAGCTGATGTCAACAGCGGCAATATCGAGCAGATGAGCAGTGAAGATGAAGGCATTGGCGGTTTTGACTTTGAAAAAGAACGGTTGATCTACGCGAAAACCGATATCAATAGTCCTTCTGAACTCTTTGTAGCAGATGGGCTGTCTGTCAAGAACAGCAAGCCGTTGTCAGATTTCAACACCAGTTGGATCTCGAAAAAGAAATTGAGCTTGCCGGAGAAACATACGTTTACCAATGAGTTGGGCCAGGAGATCGAGTATTGGGTAATGAAGCCCGTCGATTACCAGGAAGGGCAACAATACCCTTTGCTGCTTGAAATACATGGTGGCCCTTCAGCCATGTGGGGCCCCGGTGAGGGAGGCATGTGGCATGAGTATCAATATTTTTGTGCGCAGGGGTATGGTGTGGTATATAGCAATCCACGGGGATCAGGAGGCTACGGACAGGAGTTTTTACGTGCCAATATGAATGATTGGGGCAAAGGGCCGGCCAGTGATGTGCTCACGGCATTGGATAAGACCATCGAACAGGGCTGGGCGGATACGACGAAGCTGCTGGTGACGGGAGGCTCGTATGCGGGCTACTTGGTCAATTGGATCATTGCCCATGACCATCGGTTTAAGGCAGCGTGTAGCCAACGGGGAGTATATGACCTTAAAACATTTTTCGGTGAAGGCAATGCGTGGCGCTTGGTGCCCAATTACTTCGGCGGATATCCTTGGGAACCGGGGGTGAAAGAGGTGTTGGAACGCGAATCACCTATTAATTATGTAGACCAGATCACGACGCCTTACATCATCTTTCATGGCGAAGTCGACTTGCGTACCGGGGTTATCCAAAGCGAGATGCTCTATAAGAGTTTGAAGATATTGGGTAGGCCCGTTGAGTACGTTCGCCATCCGGGGGCCAGCCACGAGATCACGCGCAGCGGCGATAACCGGCAACGCATTGATCAAATGCTACGCACCTATGAATTTTTTGAACGCTGGATACATTAATTTTTAGGTATCGCTGGCTTACCGGTCGCTGATGAAAAAAAATAAAATAAAAAAATCATCCCACGCACACAACAAAACAAAAGGAACGGCGTTTTACATTTAGGTTTAGGTTGATAAAAAACATTTTGTTTTTACCGCGCTCCCCAAAAGCGCGGTTTTTTTGTGCCTTTTTCCTGCGTATAACGCCGGTATACCAAATCAAGCGATGGGCTTAGGGGATGTTTAGGTATTTATGGGTTTGCAAGGAGATTTCCCATTTGGGGTGCTGCATGACATAGTCCACGATCAGCGGAGTCATCTCTTGGGCCTTTGACCATTCGGGTTGGAGGTATAGCTTACAGGTGGGGGGTACCAGCGCGGCGTGTTTTTCGGCCCACTCGAAATCACTTTTGTTAAAAACGATGACCTTCAACTCGCCTGCGGCAGCGATGACATCGGGCAATGGCCATTTGAATTTCTTGGGCGACAAGCATACCCAATCCCAATATCCGCTTAAGGGATAGGCACCAGACGTTTCAATGAACGTTTTGATGCCCGCCGCTTGCAACCCTTTGGTCAGGTAGTCCAAGTTGTATAACAAGGGTTCGCCACCAGTTACGACTACCGCCTTGGATGGGTGTCGCTTTGCATTTTCGATAATGGTATCGGCAGCGGTAAGGGGGTGAAGCTCCGCATCCCAACTTTCTTTCACGTCACACCAATGGCAACCCACATCGCAGCCGCCCAGCCGGATAAAATAAGCTGCTTTGCCTGTATGGTACCCTTCACCCTGAATCGTATAAAATTCTTCCATCAAGGGTAACGTTGAGCCATCTTCCGGAACCTGGTGTGCCATGCGTTAATTTTGAGGATGCAAAGATACGAAATTTATGGGTATCGTCTCAGGATGATGAGCAGTGTATTTCCAATGGGGCTTCCATCTTCCTATTTCTTTCCTTACCTTTGCACCTGAAAAAAGATCACACTTGTATTGTGGTCGATCGGTAACACTTTTTTTGATAAACAAAAATCATAGTTGTAGATGATTAACATTACACTACCTGATGGTTCCGTGAGGCAGTATGCGCAGGGAACCACTGCGATGCAAATCGCGCAATCCATTTCAGAAGGTTTAGCCCGCAATGTGTTGGCCGCCGAGGTCAAGGGTGAAGTATGGGATGCTTCACGCGCCATTGACCACGACGCAACCGTACGGTTGCTCACGTGGAATGATGCGGAAGGGAAAAGCACCTTTTGGCATTCTTCCGCCCACTTGATGGCGGAGGCGCTGGAGACGTTGTATCCGGGCATTAAATTCGGTATCGGACCGGCGATTGAAACGGGTTTCTATTACGATGTCGATTTCGGCGACCGTGAATTTTCTTCGGATGATTTCAAGCAGATCGAAGACAAGATGATCGAATTAGCCCGTACAAAATCCGAATATGTGCGCCAACCGGTGAGCAAGGCAGATGCCGAAGCGTATTTTACCGAGAAAGGGGATGAATACAAGCTCGACTTGATCAAGGATTTGCCGGACGGTAGCATTACGTTTTATACACAGGGAAATTTCACGGACTTATGCCGTGGGCCACATATCCCCAACACCGGCGTTATCAAAGCGGTGAAGTTGACCAATGTGGCGGGGGCCTATTGGCGGGGCGATGAGAGCCGTAAGCAGTTGACCCGTATTTATGGCGTCACCTTCCCTAAGGCAGGTGAATTAGCCGATTACTTGACGATGATCGAGGAAGCGAAGAAGCGTGACCACCGGAAATTGGGCAAGGAATTGGAGCTGTTTGCTTTCTCCGAAAAAGTAGGGATGGGATTGCCGCTGTGGCTGCCCAAGGGGGCCAGGTTACGGCAAAAGCTGATCGACTTCATGCAGCGGGCGCAGCTTAAAGCCGGGTACGAACCTGTCGTTACGCCGCATATAGGCCATAAAAACCTGTATGTCACATCTGGACATTACGACAAGTATGGGGCCGATTCATTCCAGCCCATCCATACGCCACAGGAAGGGGAAGAGTTTTTCTTGAAACCCATGAATTGCCCGCACCACTGCGAAATATATAAGACCAAGCCGCGCTCGTATAAAGACCTGCCCATTCGTTTTGCGGAGTTTGGCACCGTGTACCGTTATGAGCAGAGCGGGGAACTGCACGGGTTGACCCGTGTTCGCGGCTTCACGCAAGACGATGCGCACTTGTTTTGCCGTCCGGATCAAGTAAAAGATGAGTTCAAGAAAGTTATCGATCTGGTATTCTATACGTTCAAGGCACTTGGTTTCGATGATTATATCGCGCAAATATCCCTTCGCGACCCCAACAATAAGGCGAAGTATATCGGTTCTGACGAGCATTGGCAACTAGCTGAGCAAGCCATCATCGAAGCCGCAGCGGAGAAAGGACTGAACACGGTGGTGGAACTTGGCGAGGCCGCTTTCTACGGTCCGAAGCTGGATTTCATGGTGAAGGATGCATTGGGGCGCAAATGGCAATTGGGTACAATACAGGTAGACTATAATCTGCCGGAGCGCTTCGAACTTGAATATACGGGCAGCGATAACACCAAACATCGGCCGGTGATGATTCACCGTGCACCTTTCGGATCATTGGAACGCTTTGTAGCTGTGTTGATTGAGCATTGCGCCGGACAGTTCCCATTGTGGCTCGCGCCTGAGCAATTCATCATCCTTCCGGTATCGGAAAAATATGAGGAATATGCAAAAAAACTTTTGGAATCGCTCAATAATTCCGATATTCGCGGCTTGATTGACTTGCGCGACGAGAAGGTGGGGCGTAAAATAAGGGATGCCGAGATAAAGAAAATCCCATATATGTTAGTGGTGGGGGAGAAAGAAGTGGAGAATGGTACGGTTTCCGTTCGGCGACACGGCCAAGGAGATGTGGGATCGATGACCGTCAGCGAGTTTAGTGAATTATTAATAAAAGAGATAACCGTTTAATTATTTTAAGCATTTGGCGTTAAATAGACCAGGATTCAGAGGCCCGAGACCTCCATTCAAGAAGAAGGAGCCGGAGCACCGTATCAATGAAAACATCAGGGTACCCGAGGTGCGTTTGGTGGGAGATAATGTCGAACAGGGGATATTCCCCACCCGTAAGGCATTAGAGCTTGCCGATGAATTGGAACTGGACTTAGTGGAGATTTCTCCGAATGCCAATCCTCCTGTTTGTAAGATTATCGATTACAGCAAGTTTATCTACGAGCAGAAGAAAAAGCAGAAGGAGATCAAGGCTAACGCCAAGCAAACGGTCATCAAGGAAATCCGTTTCGGTCCGAATACCAACGACCATGACTTTGAATTTAAGCTGAAACACGCCATTAAATTCTTGGAAGCGGGAGAGAAGGTACGTGCGTATGTGCATTTCAAAGGCCGTGCGATCGTTTATAAAGAACAAGGGGAAATCCTGTTGTTGCGTTTTGCACAAGCCCTTGAGGATTATGGGAAAGTAGAATTGCTCCCTAAGTTAGAAGGCAAGCGGATGTTCCTCACGGTAGCGCCGAAGACGGCTGTAAAGAAATAAGAAACTAACAAATCGATATAAAAATTAGTGAATCATGCCAAAAGTGAAAACCAATTCCAGCGCGAAGAAACGTTTCAAGTTGACTGGAACAGGTAAGATTGCGCGCAAGCATGCTTTCAAAAGTCACATCCTGACCAAGAAAAGCACGAAGCGCAAGCGCAATTTGACTCAGACCGGATTAGTGTCTGAAGCAGATACGGGCAACGTAAAACGTATGCTTGCTATCGGCAAATAAGTAGTTAGAAATTAGTGCCCAGTAGTTAGTACTTGGTACACAGAATTTAGTTTATTGACCGGGTATTGGGTTGTAAGACCGTTGCGAAACATGGCACCCACTACCAAAAAATTAGAAGATTATGCCACGTTCGGTTAACGCAGTAGCGTCGAGAAGAAGACGCAAAAAGATCCTCAAAATGGCCAAGGGCTATTATGGGGCACGCAGCAAGGTATACACCGTTGCAAAAAATACAGTAGAAAAAGGCTTGTTGTACGCTTACCGCGACCGCAAGACCAAAAAACGGGAATTTAGGGCTTTGTGGATACAACGTATCAACGCGGGTGCCCGTCAGCACGGAATCTCGTATTCGCAGCTGATTGGTAAGTTGAGTGCCAAAAACATCGGGTTGAACCGTAAGGTACTGGCCGATTTGGCAATGAACAACCCCGAGGCTTTCAAAGCCGTGATTGACGCAGTGAAATAGAGTTCGAACCCGATATCGAATTTGTTAGTAAAAAGGGAAGCCAATAGGTTTCCCTTTTTGTATTATGCCGGAGTTAACCCAACTTCAAATACATCACCTTATGTGGTCCGATACCCGGAATTTCGAACTCTTCCGAAAGAAACTCAAAAGCTAGGTTCTGGTAAAAATCATATGCTACTCGTCGGGCATTGCACCACAGGTAATCGGCTTTGATTTCATGGGCCAGATGGTTAATGGCGGCCTTGAGGAGTTGTGAACCGATTCCTTTTCCCTGCCATTCCGGATGTGTGGCCATGCCGCGCAGACGATACCCCAACCCATCGTACTGTTCCATGGATTCAAGTTGGCAAGTGAGGATGCATACCACTTCATTTTCAGGTGAGAGATACCCCATGTGGAACGTGTCGGGATCGACGTCTCCTTGGAAATGGCATGCGTCCAATGATTCGCCGTTGCGTAACACCCGGCTGCGTAATGGCAGCGTATCCATCGCGGTAATAAACTTAATCATGGCTGGCTATGTTAATCAATAAATCAACCAAGCGGTTAGAATATCCATATTCATTGTCGTACCATCCCACGACCTTGACCAGTCCACCGACCACCGAGGTCAATTGCGCATCGAAAACGCAGGAATACGGACTATTAATGATATCCACGGAGACGATGGGGTCTTCCGTATAGCGTAAAACATGCTTCAGTGTGCCATGGGCTGCTTCCTTGAATGCTTCATTGATGGCGGCTACCGTGGGTTGTGACTTTAGCGTACAGGTAAAATCGGTTAGCGATCCATTCAGTACTGGAACGCGGATACCTGCACCACCCAATCGACCTTCGAGATGTGAGAATACATTCGTGATGGCTTTGGCAGCCCCAGTGGTCGTGGGGATAATGGAGGCCGATGCTGCTCGGGCTCGGCGAAGGTCGCGATGCGGCGCGTCATGGAGGTTCTGATCGCCAGTCATGCTGTGGACGGTTGTAATATACCCGTCTTCAATTCCCCAATTTTCGTCGAGGATCTTGACCAGCGGTGCCACGTTATTCGTGGTGCAGGACGCATTGGAAAGGATAGGGGCATGCAGGTTAACGCTGTCGTCATTCACGCCCAGCACCACGGTAGGGATTTCCCGGTCAGGGGAGGGAGCTGAAAGGATGACCTGCTTAGCACCGGAGGCGAGATGCATATTCGCTTTTTCTTTGGTCAGGAAGCGTCCGGTAGATTCGACTACCGTGTCTATACCAAGGGAATGCCATGGCAGTTGTTGTGGGTCTTTTTCACTGAGTATCCGAATACGTTTCCCGTCAATGTCGAGCATGTCTTGCACGACGGATATCTCCCCGGGATAAGGCCCGTGTACGGAATCGTACTTCAATAGATGTGCTAGCGTCTGTGGGTCGGCCACGTCGTTGATAGCGGCGATATGGATACCAGGTGCCTGCCGAAGTAGCAGGTTGCGGAGCGTATTTCGGCCGATGCGCCCAAAGCCATTGATAGCAATAGTGATCATTTGTGTGATGCGGGGATGTTGTGATTAACGTATGGCCAAAGTTAAGTAATATCCCGTTAGGTGCTGTAACAAAATAACACGCGTATGACAATAATTGTTCGTTTTCACAGATACGGAGCTTACTTTTACATGTAAATTCTCGTTGATATGAAAACCATCATTGTCGCTACCGATTTTTCGAAAGAAGCCGAAAATGCTACCGAGTATGCCGCTGGGTTAGTCCAGCAGATAGGTGGTGAAATCTTGCTGTTTCACCATTACATACCATCAATCCACGTGTCTAATGCTCGTTCTTCGCCGAGTGCATTTGACGAATCTGCCAATCGGGTGAGGGCCAAGCTGGCCAAGCGGGCGGAAGATTTAATCGCGTCTTATGCGGTGCCCGTATCCAGCCAAATGAGCATCATGGGGGATATGCGCGTGGAAATCGAGCGGTTAATTACCGAACGGGAAGTGAGGTTGCTGGTGATGGGGATGGCGGCAAAGTCATTGGAGCAGGATCTGCTGGGTAATACGACGACCGCACTCATCCACCGGTTAAATCTACCCATTCTGGCCGTTCCACACGAAGTGAAGTTCAAGGGAATTGATCGGATTCTTTTCGCTTGCGATAACCTCCAAGGGGTTCACCGTACGGTGCTTGAACAAATCAAGGATTTGGCGACGAAGGAGAAAGCATCGGTGGAGATATTCCATGTGAATAATCGTATCAAGCGGCTTTTGGAAGAAGGGATAGACGAGCAAACCATTAGTAATTTCGGTGAGGGATTGGAAGGGGTGACGTACTATTACAAAGATGTCGATTCAAATGCGGTCATCAAAGCGATACAGGAGGAAGCCATCGCTATTGATGCGGATTTACTCATCATGCTGCCCAATCGATACGGATTCTGGTCTTCGCTCATCCATCGGAGCAAAACCCGCATCATGGCCTCGGGCATCACGATTCCACTATTGTCTATACCCATACAGTAGTGGAACCGGCTGCGTTCCATACGCAAGCAAAACCTTAGTTCTTAATGGCCGAAATAATCTCTTCGATATTACGTTCGCCATTCCAATACTGCTTTAACACATTGTTGGCACCGTATACGTAGGTTGCTGGGAATTGCGAGGGAATATGGAATTTATTGATAAACTCTGCATTCCGGTCATAGAGAACCTCCACATTTGGCTTGTCGGCTAGTGTAGGGGCATGTGTCTTCAAAAATGCACTCATCAGGGCTGGATCATTCATGGATACGAAATAGAAATTCACATCGGTGAGCTGCTCGTGGTGCTTTCCTAGATCCCTGGCCTCGTGTTGGCAATGGATGCATGTCGGGTCGAAAAAGATGAACACGATGTTACCTTCCTTGGCGAGGTCTTCTTTGGTGAAACGGATTCCACTTTTTAGGATGTAAAACGTGAAATTGGGAATGGCCTGTGCCGGTTCAGGCGTTGCCGTCGGCTGGGCGGGTTGCGCAGTCGATGGGTTCGCGGCTTGATTGGCGCCTTCTTGTACTTGATGAGCCGTAGTTTGCTGCTGGGAGGTCGCATTATTACTGTTGCCACAAGCGAGCAATAGGCCCAAGGCCAATACGCCTAGTATGCGAAAAGTGGTGTTGTGATGATGGTTCTTCATTTGTTGCAAAGGTAGTTAATTACTTGGCACTTTCTTCACCAATAGTTGACAAGTGTAGCTGTCTTTGAGTTCCATGATGATTTCCTTTTCTACCAATACCCGATCGATGGTCTGTTGGTTATAGTGGCGTATCGTAATCAGTTCCAAGCCGTGTTGATGCTGCACATCGTATCGGGATCTCAGATCGTTAAGCAGTGCGGCGACGTTGTCACCCGTGTCATCGATGCTTACCGAAAAATTCACTGCACTGTTATGCATCATGTTCACTTTGATTCGGTATTGGTGGAAGCGGTTGAAAATATCGCTGAGATTGTCCTCCACAATAAAGGAGAAATCTTTGGGAAGGATGGAGACTAGTACTTGGTTTACCTTAAAAATAAAGGATGGTATCGGGAGCGCTTCCTTGGTTGCCCGTATCTGTGTACCGCCGTTTTCGATGTCGATAAAAGACTTGACGTGGAGCGTGATGTTTTTGTTCTGTAACGGTTTGATGGTCTTGGGATGGATGACCGTGGCACCGTAATAGGTCAGTTCGATGGCATCGAGGTAAGACAGTTCGGGGATGAGCTCTGTCTGATCAAACCATTTAGGGTCCGCATTCAATACGCCGGGCACGTCTTTCCATATCGTGACGGACTCGGCATGGAGGCAAGCAGCGAAAATGGCTGCGGAGTAGTCCGACCCTTCCCGGCCAAGGGTGGTCGTGAAATTTTCCGATGTCGAGCCGATAAAACCCTGGGTAATGGCGAGTTGGTTTTCTAACAGCGCAGGTAGCTCCCCGAGGATGCGTTCTTCTGTCGCTGCCCACAGTACGCGCCCCTCACGGTGCATATTGTCTGTCAGGATATAGCTCCGGGCATCCAGCCACTTGTTTGGTATCCCAAGGGTATTCAGGTAGTGGCTGACGATGGTGGTAGATAACAATTCGCCCACGGATACGATTTGGTCATAGAGGTAATCGTAGGCATCCATCGGGTCATCTTCCAATATCCATTCGATCTCGACAAACCGATTAGCTACTTCATCATACACCGGATGGTTTTCGTTGGGAAATAATTCCCGTATGATGTCATCATGGTATTGTTTAGCCTGTTCTAACAGGGCGGGGGCATCCCCCTGTTGCTGGACGTAGCTGTGGGTCAGCCGCTCCAATAAGTTGGTGGTTTTGCCCATGGCAGAAACCACGACAAGCAGTTTGCTGTTTTGGTATGCTGATACGATACGGCCTAGGTTGACGACACCTGCTGCGTCTTTAACGGATGCGCCTCCAAATTTGAATACTTGCATTTAAAAAGATGAAAAATAAGCGTTACCTGTTCAATTCCGATACCATTCGTTTTGCCCGGTCTGTTAGCAATCGTTCTATATCGGTATAGGGAACCCGAAGTTTCGTTTGCCCGTCGACATAAGGTTTGATTTCGTATATATTGTAGAGGAAGAGCATGCTGTCTTGTTCCAATGCAAAGTTATCTGGCAGATCAAAGCGGTCCTGGTCAAAGAAGTATTTATTTTCGAGAGATTCGTCAACGTCCAGGTTTTCTTGCTGCCTGAAATAGCGTTCTGCAATGGCAACCAGTTCATTTCTATACGCTCGTTCGACAAAATCGTCAAAAGCCATTGGCTCGTTTTTGAGGAGGTCGTAATGCCTGAATACCGTGGCGTAGTTGCCATGCGCACCGCCGGTGTAGGTATATACATCAATAGCCAATCCAAGATAGGACGGTGTGATGCGGTGTACCTTCACGTGGGAATCGGAAGTCCACACCCGTGGAAAGGGATCCGACTGATGAAATGCATCAAATTCATCTATAAATGCCTGGGCGGTCTCCGCTATCGAAGCGGTATCGTTTTCGAGCAGTGCACTTAATACGAGGCGATTGGCGATCGAATCTTCGAATACGGGATAAGACGCCGCAAAAAAAGTGGTGTCTGTCGTCTCACTGGTCTTCACCAAGTGTTCACTATATTGAATGTAATCTTGATAATCGTAGGTAAGTGTGTCGGTCGCTGGGCTATTTTCGTTTGCCGTTTGCTGGCTGGCATCCCATTGGCACGCGCTGACCGTGACCGTTCCGACCATTAACCAAGTCGCTATTTTTGGTGTGTTCATGTGTATTGTTTTAACCATTAACAATCCTTGACCGGGCCTTGTTTATCGCCCGAATGATGTTGCTATAGATACGTTAACCCATTCGTTGTCAAAAGTTGCGCCATACTTTTTATAGAAATTGATGGCCGGCTCGTTCCAGTCGAGTACTTGCCAGACCATGCCACTGTACTGCCGTTCCTTACACAATTCCAAGGTCCGGTCAAATAACCGTTTACCAATGCCATTCCCACGCATGGATTCGGTAATGACAATGTCTTCCAAGTAAAGTCTACGCCCTTTCCAGGTGGAATACCGGATGTAAAAAAGGGAAATCCCTACGATTCGGCCATCTGTCTCGGCTACAAATGCCTCCCATACCGGCGAATCACCGAATCCGGCATCGATAAACTCGTCCATGCTGACGGTGACCTCATCCGGAGCCTTTTCGTACCTCGCGAGCTCTTTAACCAATTCGAGCATCTGAGGGCAGTCGCTCGCCTGTGCTTTACGTATCGTGATGTTGTTCATTTTTTTCAGTTATCGGCTATCAGGCTCCGGTCTTCCATCTTCGGTCCTCTGTCTCCCTTCTTCGGTCTTCGTATAATTCCGTTCACCGAAGATAGTACTTCCCAAGCGTACCATGTTACTACCTTGTTCGATCGCTATCTTGTAATCGGAAGACATCCCCATGGAGAGCGTGTCGAAGTGGGAAGCATCGTTGAAAAAACTCTTTTTAATGCCATCAAAAAGCGACTTCAATTCATAGAATTCCTCCTTGATTACTTTTTCATTGGGGGTATTTGTTGCGATACCCATCAGTCCCCTGATCCTGACCTGGTTCAGTTCGGCAAGTTTTTCCGAACGCAACAACTCGATCAGTTCGATGTGGTCAAGTCCAAATTTGGTTTCTTCCTCAGCGATATGTACCTGCAAGAGGCAATCGATGACACGATTTTGTTTCTTGGCTTGTTTGTTGATTTCCTCCAACAGTTTCAGGCTGTCCACCGAGTGGACGAGCGTGATGAAAGGTGCAATATACTTGACCTTATTGCTTTGCAAATGGCCGATTAGGTGCCATTCGATATCCTTAGGTAACGCTTCATACTTTTCCACCAGCTCCTGTACGATGTTTTCACCGAAGGCCCGATGCCCGGCATTGTGGGCTTCCAAGATGTCTTCATGGGGTTTGGTTTTGGATACGGCGATTAACTTGACCTCCAATTGGGCCAATTCTTCCTGTATGGCAGCAATGTTCTTGGCGATGTGCATAACTTGATGTTACCTTGTTTTTATGTGGGCAGTGAAACCGGTAAATTCGGCCCCATTTTTGTATTTTTGCACAAAACTACGAAACCTACGGGTATCCACCAACAGGTATGTCGGATTAGAAGATGTGGCTTTTGAATATAGAAAAGATTAGTAGCAAGGTACAGGTAGCCCTGATGGGAGGTGTGCTATCGCTTTTCCTGCTCGCTTGCGGGGAGGAAATTCCGGTAGGTGTTATTTCCCCAAAGCAAATGCCAGCTGTACTGATCGATGTACACTTGGTAGACGGGCAACTGGCATCTCTGCCGATTGATTCGGCTCGGGTATATCGTGACAGCTATTACGACGCGGTTTTTAAACGCTTTAGTATTGATTCGACGATATTGCGTCAAAGTATCGAGTTTTATACGACGAGGCCGTACTTGATGAATGATATCTATACGGTGGTTGAAAAGAGATTGGAAGAAATGAATCGTGCCGAAATACAGCTGTTAGACCAACAGTACCAAACAAAGCGGATCGCAGACTCCATTCGCCATGCCCATCGGACGGATAGCTTACGCCGTATCATGCGTGATTCACTCGATTTGAAGCATAGGCAGCGCTTACTCTTCCCATACGAGCAGGATAGTACCGACCTCGTGGTAGATGCTCCTATTTATGAAGCATTGCGGCAGGGCTTGTGGGAGGCTACCGCATTGGATATTTTTTTCAAGGGCTCACCACCGCTTGCATCACATTCGACAGTACCCACAGACACGATTGCCGCCGATGAGCCTACACCCGCCGTGCCGCCGCTGGATACCATTCCAAGGGGAAGGCCACTATTGAGGCCAGAAATACAAAGATGACACGACCATGATTTACCCGGAGAATGCCGTTGAAAAACTTGGCTTTACAGATATAAAGGCACACATCAAATCCAAATGCTTGAGCGACCCGGGCCGGGATATGGTGGATAAGATACAGCCACAAACACGGTTTGACCAGATCGATAGGTTTTTGAGGCAGGCCCATGAGTTTAAGGAGTTGCTTTCCAATGATGCCCCATTGCCGGTCGACCATCTATACCCGATTCGTCCGTTGGCCGAGAAGGCAAAAGTCATGGGTGCATTCCTTTCCGAAGAGGAGTTGTTCCAACTGATGCTTTCGCTGAAGACCGTTTTTGCGGTCATCCGGTATTTCAATGAACGCGATGGGCTGTACCCTAATTTGGAAGCGCTTTTCGAACACCTTCCCATCGAAAAAAATATCGTGGAAGAGATTGAAAAGGTGATCGATGCCAAGGGTAAGATCAAGCATAATGCCTCCGAGCTGTTGGCCGAAATCATTTCGGGCATCGCCAAGGCAGAGCAAGAGGCTCGAAAACGGATCGATCAAGTCTTTAAGGCGGCACAGCAAAATGGCTGGACGGCCGATGGTAACCTAACGATCCGAGATGGCCGTTTATGTATTCCGGTACTCGCCGAAAGCAAGCGTAAAATTAAAGGATGGATACACGATGAGTCGGCCACCGGGCAGACCGCATATATCGAACCCGAGGAAGTATTTCACCTGAATAATAAGGTGCGCGATCTCGAATTTGACAAACGGCGAGAAGTAATACGGATATTGACGGCCTTGACCGATGAATTACGCCCACACATTCCCTTGCTGCTCGCCTATCACAAACTGCTGAGTAAGGTCGATTTTGTTCGGGCAAAGGCACTATTTGCGACCGAGATAGAAAGCTGCATGCCCGAATTGCGAAAGGGGCCAGGTGTCTCACTGGTCAATGCTAGGCATCCGCTGCTGTTGCTGAATTTCCGGAATACCCAGCAAACCGTGGTACCGCTCAATGTGACGATTGATGATGTGCAGCGAATCATCGTGGTTTCGGGGCCGAATGCCGGGGGGAAATCGGTTTGCATGAAAACCATTGGCTTACTGCAACTGATGGTTCAGGCGGGCCTGTTGATCCCCGTCGACCCGACATCCAAAGTGGGCATATTTCAGCAGGTATTTGCCGATATCGGTGATGATCAATCCATCGAAAGTGATTTAAGTACTTATAGCGCCCATCTTTCCAAGATGAAGCATTTTACCGAACGCGCTGACAGCAAAACCATGGTGCTGATCGACGAGTTTGGCACGGGAACCGACCCGCTCTTCGGTGGGCCGATTGCCGAAGCCGTGTTGGAAGTGCTAAACCGAAAAGGAGCAAGGGGAGTGGTTACTACCCACTATTCTAACTTGAAGGTGTTTGCCAGTAATACCGAAGGCCTCGAAAATGCTTCCATGTTGTTTGACAACGTGGCCATGCATCCACTATATATCCTTCAAACCGGCAAGCCGGGCAGTTCGTATGCATTTGAAATCGCGCAGAAGATCGGGTTAGGCAAGGATGTGCTCCATGCGGCTAGGCAAAAAATCGGCGTGCAGCAAAAGCGGGTGGATACGCTATTGGTCGATCTGGAGCGTGACAAAAAGGAGGTGCACGACACGAAGGTGGCGTTGGTCGAACGTGAAAAACAATTGGCCAAACTGAAAGCCGATAACGAGCAGCTCCAAGCCTATCTGGAGGATAACAAGCGGTCTATCATCAGCAAGGCACGCGAGGAAGCCAAAGAGATTATCAAAAATGCCAATAAGCTGGTCGAAAATACGATTGCTGGAATCAAAGAAAGCCAGGCCGATAAAGATAAGACAAAAGCGCTCAGAAAGCAGCTAGACGCAGAGCGGCTTAAACATACCGAGGAGACGCCGAAGAAACCCGTAACGGTGAAGCGGGAAGTACCCGAACAGGTACCTATTCGAGTGGGCGATTGGGTCAAACTAGCCAGTACCGGTGTAGAGGCACAGGTCATCAGTGTTGCCAAAAACAACCTGGTGTTAGCCATGGGTGAGCTTCGGGTAGTACAGAAGCGCGCTGACGTGGTACCGATAAGCAAGAAAGCGGGTGCACAGGCGGCCCGTCGTTCATCCCATCAGTCGAGGACGACGGATGATGTAGCCAGTTTTCGGCCAGAAGTGGATGTGCGGGGTATGCGTACGGAAACGGCACTTTATGAAATCGAAAAATACTTGGACAAGGCGTTGATGATGGGATTCCCCAGCCTTAAAATTATCCATGGCAAGGGCGATGGCATTTTGCGCAAGTTTATCCGGGAATATTTGCGTAAATATGGGGAGGTAACGCGGATGGAGGATGAACATCAAGATCGGGGAGGGGATGGCATTACGTATGCCTATCTTGATTAACTCGGCTACTGGTTATCCGCGGTCGGCAATCAGCCGATTTCCGAAAGTAAAAAATGATAACACATGGATTTACTACCTGAATATGAAGACCTGATCCGTATCCTGGTTTCCATCGTATGTGGAAGCCTGATTGGGTTTGAGCGCGAATACCGAAACAAGTCAGCCGGTTTCCGCACGATAGTGCTCATCTGTTTGGGCTCCACGGCATTTACCATCGTCTCCCGGTATGGCGTGGGAAGCGATGACCGGATCGCCGCCAATATCATTACGGGTATTGGCTTCATAGGTGCTGGTGTGATTTTTAAAGACAAGTTTTCCGTGATGGGGTTGACCACGGCGGCGGTGATTTGGACGGCAGCGGGGATCGGCATGGCAGCGGGGGTCGGTTATTATGGGTTGGCGATTACGTTGACTGTACTGACTGTCATTGTATTGGCGGTATTCCACAAAGTGGAAAAGCTGTTAGAAGGGCTCTACCTCACTCGAACGGTATATATTGGATTTCACGATACGAATATGGGCCATCTGGAAGAAGTGTCAACGCTCATGGACAGCTTCGGTATCCGGTACAAACGAAAATCAATCAGCAAAAGGGATCATAAGTTATCTATCATACTGGAAGTGTCTTCTAACCGGAAAAACCTCCGGCGATTTAATGACGAAATGGTCAAGCAGCAATTTATCGAAGAGTTTTATTATAATTCATAGCCTGATCGGATTCCAGTGGGTGACATCATGAAATGCCCGGAGGGCGGTGAAAAGATGTTACAAATGGTCAGTCCTAAGATAATATTCACCATCTTTCTTCTCCATCACCAGATTTTTTATCCACAATTCACATTTTTTAAATTAAAAAAAAGGTGAAAATGGTGAAGATTTTTTTGCGCTATTTTAATAAATAGCTTTTTTGATTGCGATTTTGTAAAATTTATCGGGAAAATATCGGAAAATTCGACGCAGCTAGTGGTTTAATGTATGTTATCATAACATTAACTTAACACATCTGCATGCTAAAATTAAGATTTGCTTCTTACTTTTGCCCCAAAACAATACAAACAAATCGTTTACAAAATCAATCAACATGAAGAAGTCTTTACTTTCAATGGTAGTATTGCTTGCCACGGTGTTTTTCGTACGTGCGCAAGTAACCACTAGTAGCATGACGGGCGCAATATTGCAGCCAGATGGCCAGGCATCGGCAGGTGCCACGGTGAAAGCCACACACGTGCCGAGCGGTACGGTATATTCGAGTTCGACCAACGACCAAGGCCGCTTTAATCTAGGCAATATGCGTGTGGGTGGTCCTTATCGAGTGGAAATCACGTATATTGGGCAGAATCCCACTATATACGACGATATCTATCTTCAATTGGGTGAACCATTCGTATTGAATGCGGTATTTGCTGATAGTTCGGTAAGTATTGAAGAGGTCATTGTCACGGCTCGCCGTAGTACCGATACGGAAAAAACGGGAACTTCCACCCACATATCCAGGGAACAAATCAATGCTTTACCATCTTTTAGTCGGAGCATTACCGACTTTACAAGATTGACTCCCCAGGCTAACGGCAACTCATTTGCAGGTCGTGACGGACGTTACAATAACGTACAGATTGACGGTGCCAATTTCAATAACGGATTTGGTTTGAATGATGATCCGCTGCCTGGCGGAGGTGGTTTATCCATCGATGCCATCGAACAAATTCAGGTAAATATTGCTCCTTATGATGTGCGTCAAGGTGGTTTTACCGGAGCAGGTATCAATGCCGTAACACGTAGCGGTACCAACACCTTCCAGGGTTCTGTATATCACTTTAACCAGAATGACCAACTTCAGGGAACCAAAATAAAAAATGATTTGGTAAGTGGTCTCCAGCCAAGTTCCCAACGGACATGGGGTGTCAGATTGGGCGGTCCCATCATCAAAAATAAATTGTTTTTCTTTGTGAACGCAGAGCAGATAAACTTAGAAGGTCCTGCTGCTGGGGCCGTCAATCCGTGGACAGCATCCGAAGATGGCGTGGCTGATCCTGACAATAACGTGACCAGGGTGCGTAGAAGTGATTTGGAAGCGGTGCGGAACCATCTGATCAACCAATGGGGATACAACCCGGGAAGATATGAAGGTTATGCAGACGGCAAATCAAAAACTACCTCTTTATTGGCACGTATAGACTGGAATATCAACGACAACCATAAACTGGCTGTCCGGGTCAATAGAACAGAAAACGAAATTCCTTTCCTAACGAATGGAACCTCTGGCGCATATCCAAGGGCAGGTGGTGCTTTTTCCCGGGTATCTCAAAATGCCATGTCTTTTGAAAACTCCATGTATTTCAACGCTAATAAGGTGTTCTCAACCACGCTGGAGTTAAATAGTCGCCTAAGTAATAGTGTTTCCAATCAGTTTTTAGCAACGTACTCCAAAATAGAGTCCGGTCGTTCTTCTCCAAGTGCAGAATTTCCATTCATTGATATTGGCGACGGTTTAGGAACGGAAACTACATGGCAGAACTACATCTCCGCCGGGTACGAATTGTTTACCTACAATAATGCTGTTAAAAATGACAACTATATCATTACGAACAATGTGAATATCTCGGCTGGGAAGCATAGCATCGTTGCCGGTGCCAGCTTTGAAATGCAACAATTCAAAAACAACTATATGCGTAATGGTACTTCTTACTACCGCTATGCATCAGTGGCCGATTTCTTGACTACCGGTACAGCGAATGAAGTTGCTCCTATCCAGTTTGCATTGACTTATCCTTACCCCGGACAAGAACCTTGGGCCATTGTAAACTACGCTCTTCCTGCCGTTTATGTACAAGATCAGATTTCATTGAGCAATCGGTTTACCTTGACAGCTGGCGTTAGGGCAGAGATACCCATGTTTACAAATTCATTGACCGCCAATCCAGTCGTTGACCAGTTAGAGCTGCTCAATGTGGATGGAGGGGTGACGAACTATCGCTCGGGTGAATGGCCGAAAACAAGATTAATGATTTCTCCCCGTGTTGGTTTCCGTTGGGATGCGCAGGGAGACCGGTCATTGATTGTCCGAGGTGGAACGGGTATTTTTGCCGGTCGTGTTCCCTTTGTATGGTTAACCAATCAACCTTCTAACACAGGGGTTCTCCAGAATACTGTTGAGCCGGGTAGTTATGAGGCTGTTGCGGGCTGGATTAATAATGTTAGGTTTAATCCCAATAAGCTTTATTGGTTAGAAAATGTGCCCGCAGGTGCGTCAGATGTGTTCGTTCCAACTCCTAGCGACGGTGTGCCAGGATCGTTGGCTTTGGTGGATCCCAACTTTAAAATGCCTCAAATATACAGGGCAAATATCGGAGCCGATAAAAGAATAGGCAATACACCGCTGACCGTCATCGCTGATGTGATGTACACGAAGGATTTGCAAGACGTGTACCAATTCGGTGCCAACAGAAAAGTAGCTACCGAGACCATGTACGATGGTAGAGCTTATTACGCTAATGCCGCTGCATATACCTATAACAGCGAATTGGGTGGTAATGCCGGTAGCGTGCTATCAAACACTACGCTGGGGCACTCCTTTAACCTGAGTGTGGGGGTTAATTTGGATAGTTACAAAGGATTGAGCGGTTCATTGTTCTATAGCCATACGACAGCTAAGACCACTACCGACAATTCGGGTTCTAATGCCTCATCGGCTTGGGGAGCCACACCACACATTGGTTCGCCAAACGACATCTTCCTTGCTTCTTCTATTGATGCGTTGCCTCATCGTGTGGTCGGTCACTTAGCATACGAGTTGGGTGGCGAAAGGTTTGGTAAAACAACCCTTGCTCTTTATTATTCAGGAGCTCATCAAGGCCGTTATTCCTTCACGTACAATGGCGATGTAAATGGGGATGCTATTGGTGGAGATCTATTGTACATCCCTAATAGCGCATCTGAAGTGAACTTTGTTGAAGCGGGGGGCTTCACCGTTGCACAACAGCGAGAAGCATTTGATCAACTGATAAACAATGTTTCTTACTTGCGTGATAACAAAGGTAAAATCGCAGACAGAAATGCCGTGCTTATGCCATGGTACAATCGTTTCGATTTTAGAATTTTGCAGGACTTGTTTACGAATGTAGGCAATAGCAAGAACACGATACAGCTTAGCTTTGATTTCATAAACTTCGCCAACCTGCTTAGCTCTGACTGGGGTGTGCGCAAACAGCTAATCCCTAATGCTAATACACCGTTGTCTGTAGTGGATAGGGGAACCAATCCTACATTCCGGATGAATACGGCGAATATTGACGGTGTAGTAACATTGCCGACCGAAATGTTTCAGGATGTAAGGACCGTTGGAACCACTTGGAGCATGCAATTTGGCATTCGATATATTTTCAACTAATCGTGTTGATTCATGATCCCTGAAGAGCCGATATAGGTGTTTTAGGGATTGAAGAGGGGCGTCTTTTTAGACGCCCCTTTTTTTGTGTTTTTAAGTTTCCATAAATGTTTCCATCATGCGGTAACGCGAAGTAACCCGGTCTAATAGGAACATAATAAGCCTAAATATTAAAGATTTACTGGTGTTTTGTTTGTTTAACAATTTCGGTATGTGGATTTTATAGATGTAAAGGACTTCAACAAACCCGATTTATTATCATTATTCTATTGTGAAAAGGTTGTTTGTTCTTATGTGGTCTGTTACACCGGTATGCGTGTTGATTCTATTTCAAAGCTGAATTCACAGGATTTTATTTTACCCGATTTTCAAAAAAACACATGGGTGTGTTGCCTTCGACTTTTGGTCTATTTTTTTATTGCCGTTACCATCTTTCCGGTTGACTGTTCAATTTTCCTGCCGAGAGCAGTGGTACTGGTTGACAACTGACCGATAGATGCTCCTATAATACGGCGGCAATATCCCTAATAAAAAAAGCACCGACAATATCACAGCCGGTGCTTTAAGTTAAAATAAGGTGGTTTGATTATTCCTTACACCGTTTACGGGTTATCCGTTCCGGTTTCTTTGCCAGCAGCAACAGCGGCACGTATTTTACTGTGCTTTTTGCCGTATACGAAATAAATAACGATACCGAGTGCCATCCAGGCCGCTAGCCGTTCCCAACTTTCAAGCGGCAAAGCAGCCATCATGGCGATACAGACCACAATGCCCAAGATAGGTACCAATGGTACTAGTGGCGTACGGAAAGGCCGTGGCATGTCCGGGTTGGTTTTTCGTAATACTAAAATGCCGATACATACCAGTGTGAAAGCAAACAAGGTACCGATGCTCACCATGTGTCCCAGATCCGATACGGGAACAAACCCGGTGAAGAGACTAACAAAAACCATGAAGATGAGGTTGGTCTTCCATGGCGTTTGCCGTTTAGACAGGCTGGAGAAGAATTTCGGCAGCAACCCGTCCTTGCTCATGGTGTAGAAGACGCGGCTTTGGCCAAGCAACATCACCAGGATCACGGAAGTGTAACCGGTGAGGATGGCAATGATCAAGGCCGTATTCAGGAACGTGTACCCTGTTTTTGCAAAAGCGGTGGCAACGGGTTTGGCATCACCAGCGAATTTGGTGTAATGTTCCAAACCGGTCAACACATAGGAGAACAACACGTAAAGAAGGGTACAGATGACCAAGGAGCCGATAATGCCGATGGGCATTCCCTTTTGTGGATTCTTGGCTTCTTGGGCAGCTGTACTCACGGCGTCGAAACCGATAAAGGCAAAGAATACCACACCAGCACCGCGCATGATACCACTAATACCGAACTGGCCGAAATAGTCACTCTTGAAAAACTCGAAAAATCCCAGTTGTCCTGATTTTACCAGTTCTTCACCAGCGTTTGCCGGGATGAATGGGTCATGGTTGGTCGGGTTGATAAAGCTCCACCCCAATGCGATGAAAATCAGTACCACGGCCACCTTGACCACGACAAGGATATTGTTGACCAGGGAAGATTCCTGTGTGCCGCGGATGAGGAGCAATGACAAGAGGCACACGATGAGAATGGCCGGGAGATTGACAATGCCGCCTTCCCATGGGCCATGTAGGAAATTATGCGGGATATGTATCCCAAACTCCAGCAGAAACTGGTTGAAATATTGCGACCAACTGGAGGCTACGGTAGCGGCGCCAAGAGCGTATTCCAGTACCAAATCCCATCCGATGATCCACGCCACAAACTCGCCCATGGTCGCATACGAATAGGTATAGGCGCTTCCCGCTACCGGAATCATGGCGGCAAACTCGGCGTAACAAAGTCCGGCAAAAGCACACCCTACAGCTGCCACGATAAAGGAAAGCGTCACTGCAGGTCCGGCATTCTCTGCCGCTGTTATGCCAGTTAACGAAAAAAGACCGGCGCCAATAATGGCACCGATGCCCAATGCTACTAATCCACTGCTTGATAAGGTCCGTTTGAGTGTGCCTTCACCACTTTCCTGGGCTTCGGCTACCAATGTAGGTATCGATTTTTTAAATAACATATGTTTTCTTTTAACAACTTAGATTGTTACTGTCAGTCAAGGGCCAAACCTACAAATTTTTATTTTTAATAAAAGTATTTTTTTTCATACATAAGGCTGATGGTTACCTATCGAGATGTATTGTTAGGGGTCAAATGTGGATAAATGGCGTTGATGGCTGGCCCCATCAAAAAGAAGTCGCCATTTCGAGGAGAAATGGCGACTAATCTAATGGATTTTATGAACTCCCTTGTTTAAAAGGTAGCAACCGCGTGGTCTGGTGTTGTGTTTTCCACTGCCTGAGAAACAACGATTGTTGTTTCTTTTACTTCTTTGGTTTCACGTGTTGCGTGGTTGCCCGTATGGCCACCTAAGATCGGTGCAATGACCAACCCGACGAGGCAGGTTAATTTGATCAGAATGTTCATCGAAGGGCCAGAAGTGTCCTTGAAGGGGTCACCTACGGTATCTCCCGTTACGGCGGCTTTGTGTGCATCTGAACCCTTGTAGGTCATTTCGCCATTGATTTCCACACCTGCTTCGAAGGATTTCTTTGCATTATCCCAAGCACCACCGGCATTGTTTTGGAATATGGCCCACAGTACGCCTGAAACCGCAACACCGGCCATGTATGCGCCTAATGCTTCTGCCCCCATGACGAACCCGACAATGATCGGCGTGATGATGGTGATTGCACCGGGGAGCATCATTTCACGAAGCGCCGCTTTGGTTGAGATATCCACGCATTTGCCATACTCGGGCGTGCCCGTTCCCTCCATAATCCCGGGGATCTCGCGAAACTGCCTACGCACTTCGTTGACCATATCCATGGCTGCTTTTCCAACAGACTGCATGGCCAATGCCGAGAAAACAACCGGAATCATTCCACCGATAAACAAGGCTGCTAATACGTCTGCCTTGAAAATGTTGATACCATCGATTCCGGTAAACGTCACGTAAGCTGCGAACAGCGCTAACGCGGTCAATGCTGCTGAAGCAATGGCGAAGCCTTTTCCCACAGCAGCTGTGGTGTTCCCCACAGAATCCAGGACGTCAGTGCGCTGGCGAACTTCCTTAGGCAGTTCGCTCATCTCGGCGATACCACCGGCATTGTCCGCAATCGGCCCGAAAGCATCGATGGCCAACTGCATGGCGGTCGTCGCCATCATCGCGGAGGCTGCAATCGCCACACCGTAAAATCCGGCCAGTTCATAGGAACCCCAAATGGCCAACGCGAATAGCAACACCGAAGAAAACGTGGACTTCATGCCTGTTGCCAATCCGGCGATGATATTGGTTGCCGCTCCGGTAGAGGAATTGCGAACGATATTCAATACCGGTTTTTTGCCCAATCCGGTGTAAAACTCCGTGAAGGCCGAAATCAATCCGCCAACCGCCAAACCAACGATGGTGGCGTAGAAGACATTCATTCGGGCTACTTCTTTGAAACCTTCTCCAAAAAACTTCATGTTGATCGTTTCGGGCAACATGAAGCGGATCAGGAAGAAACATGCAATAACCGTTAAGATGATCGAAACCCAGTTGCCTAAGTTTAACGCACCCTGTACTTGGTTTTCTTTGGCATCATTGGAAGAGACCTTGACGAAAAGCGTACCGATAATGGAGGCGATAATGCCCACACCAGCGATCACAATCGGCAATAGGATCGGGCCATATCCGTTGAATGCATCGGTAAAGGTACTTCCTGCGGCTTCGGTCATGTCTTTGATGATGTAATTTCCAAGTACCATCGATGCCAATACGGTGGCTACATACGAACCGAATAAATCGGCACCCATGCCTGCCACGTCACCTACGTTATCACCTACGTTATCAGCGATGGTTGCGGGATTTCTCGGGTCGTCTTCCGGGATGCCGGCTTCCACTTTCCCGACGAGGTCAGCGCCGACGTCGGCAGCCTTGGTATAGATACCGCCGCCTACGCGTGCAAAAAGGGCAATGGATTCGGCTCCTAAAGAGAATCCAGCTAAGGCTTCCAATACGATCGTCATCTCGTGATAGACATTACCTCCTTCGGTAACGAACATTTTGAGGAAAATCAAGAAGAAGATACTGAGGCCCAGCACAGCTAGCCCAGCGACACCCAGTCCCATTACCGTACCGCCGGAGAAAGAGACTTTCAAGGCTTTGGGTAGGCTGGTTCTTGCGGCCTGAGTCGTACGCACATTGGATTGCGTGGCGATACGCATGCCGATATTTCCTGCCAAGGCAGAAAAGAAGGCGCCGAAAACAAATGCAACCACAATGATCCAATGGGTGGTCTCCACCATGGTCGACACCGCGAATAACGCGATGGACGCAATGATCACAAATACGAAAAGAATTCGGTATTCTGCTTTCAGAAATGCCATGGCACCCTCCTGAATACTTTTGGCAATGCCTTTCATCCGGGCGTCGCCAGCATCTTGTTTGTTCACCCAAATCGATTTGGCGATCATCACGATGATGCCGACCAGGGCAAGCACAGGAACGAAATAAAGTAAGTTGTTTTGTAAAAATTCCATTATATCCGTATCAAATTAATTAAAATGTTGTGTCGCAAATTACAATAGGTCTGAATTAAGCGATGCCAAAAATAAGATGCTTATCGTAATAATCAAATTTATTTGCGCTTTTTATTGTAGAATTAGCGATGTAAATGCAGCATAAATGCGGTGAGTCATGCATTAGGTTTTGATGTATATTTTCTATACTTTCGCTGCCATTCTGATCGGCAACTCAATGTGGTTGAAAATACGGGTTTTAGTTGTCGACTAACTAACCAAGATATATGAATACAACACCTGAACACCAGGATGACATGAAGCGCGAGCTGGGATTGCTCGACGCAACGATGTTGGTCGCCGGCTCGATGATCGGCTCCGGAATTTTTATCGTAAGCTCTGATATCGTCCGCCATGTGGGCAGTGCCGGCTGGCTGATTTTCATTTGGGTACTTACTGGTGTGATTACCGTGATCGCGGCCATGAGTTACGGCGAATTATCGGCGATGTTTCCCAAAGCGGGGGGGCAGTATGTATACTTGCGGGAAGCCTATAACAGGCTTGTTGCGTTTCTGTACGGATGGTCGCTATTCATGGTGATTCAGGCCGGTACCATCGCCGCCGTGGGGGTCGCATTCGCGAAATTTACCGCCTATATCTTTCCAGCATTGGGTGATGAAAATGTGCTATGGGATTTGGGTATCGTCGAAATCAATGCCGCCCAATTGGTGGCCATTGCAACAATCGTAATCCTCACGTGGGTTAATTCTCGAGGAGTGAAAAACGGTAAGATTATCCAAACCGTATTCACCATCGTGAAGCTATTGTCATTGGGGGGATTAATCGTCATGGGCCTATTCGGTGCTTTCAATACCGAGGTTTGGAATACCAACTGGTCTAACGCTTGGGAAACGGTGCGTTGGGATGTGGATAGCGGAACAACGATGGCTATCGGTGGCGCCGCCATTTTTGCCGGAATCGTGTCGGCCATGGTGGGTTCGCTTTTCTCTAGCGATGCATGGAACAATGTGACGTTCATTGCCGGAGAGATACGCAATCCAAAACGAAATATCGGGTTGAGTCTCTTTTTGGGAACCCTGATCGTGACGGTGATCTACGTGTCGGCAAATCTCATGTATTTGGCTACGTTATCCATGCCGGAAATCGCGTTTGCCCCCGCTGATCGGGTAGGGGTGGCCGCCGCTCAGGTGATCTTTGGCCCCGAGGGTACCATCGTGATCGCCGTCATGATTATGATCGCTACATTTGGTTGCAATAACGGGCTGATCCTTGCCGGAGCTCGGGTGTACTATACGATGGCGCAAGATGGGCTGTTTTTCAAAAATGCGGGAAACTTAAACAAGTTTGAGGTACCGGGATGGGGCCTTTGGGCACAATGTATTTGGGCTTCTTTGCTATGCCTGACGGGCAGATACGGCGATTTATTGAACTATGTGATCTTCGTGGTATTGATTTTTTATGCATTGACCATTATCGGCATCTTTATCCTACGTAAAAAACGACCTGATACCGAACGGCCATACAAAGCGTTTGGCTATCCGGTATTGCCAGCATTGTATGTCTTGGCCGCTTTTACGATTTGCATTGGACTATTGATTTACCAACCAACCTTTACATGGCCCGGATTGATTATCGTGTTATTGGGTATTCCGGTTTTCTATATGTGGAACAAGAAAAGTACGGCAGGTTAACTGAAGGTTAATTCCGTGAGTTTGGGTGAAATAGACGTTGAGTCCACTTCATATCAAAGTCTCTTAGCGTAGCTAGTTTCGGCTTTATTTGCGAATGGCTCTTTTTTACAAAAAAAGGGAGATGGTTTTTAAAAATCGCTTAGGTCTTTTCCCAAAAAGACTTAAGCGATTTGCTGAAAAGGGTTAAGCAATTTGCCAAAACGACCTAACTCTTTTTAGAAACGGATTAAGTCGTTTTCGAAAACTGGTAAACAGCGAATTTTAAGGAATATTATTTTACATTATAGCAAATTATTGTCCTTATTATTTAATCGTATTTCGACTATCGGGCAGGTCCGCTGTTTCTATCTTTTTTTATCGGATCGTCCAAAGATAAATAGTGTCATAACCTACCTCTTCGACCTTCTCGGCCTCCCAATCGCCCATATCAAAATCGTGCGACACGATTCGGCTACCGGGTTTGAGTTCTTTCTGCAGTTTGGGCCGCAACTTCAGGTTGACCGACGGTAACAGGTACATCGTCACCACATTGGCTTCGCTGAAATCGAAATCAAATAAATTGCCTTCTACAAACCTGACTTTGTCTTCCACGCCGGCGGCTTTGGCGTTCTCATTGGCCTCTTTGATCCGTTGGGGGTTCAAATCCACCCCAACTCCCGTGGCCCCGAATTTTTTGGCAGCGGTGATGACAATACGCCCATCGCCGCATCCTAGATCATATACAATATCGCCAGCCTTGACACCGGCCATTTCAAGCATTTTTTCTACCGTTTCCTGTTGGGTAGGTACGTAAGGGACATCTAAATCCGGTTGTTGGGCATAAGCACCTGTGCACGCCACAACAAACAAGACAATCAACCATTTTTTAATTGTGTTCATCATGTTTATTTTTAGGGTTATACATAATTAAGTTGCGCATTTGTCTATGTAGAAAATCAAAAGGTAAACAGTTTGTGTTTATTATTGTTTGTCAGTAGTTTGTATCATTTTTGCAATACCGCCCGTTACTTATACACTTAGCGTAAAACGAAGAAGAACAAGGTGCCCAGTAATAATACCGCAACTCCCACCATGGCGCCAATACCCGTATAACTTAAACTGGAATACAATAAGTATGCGCATGATCCACAGAAGATGATCGGGGTAATCGGATAGAGGGGAACCTTGAATGGACGGGTGACATGTGGTTCCTTGATGCGTAAGACAAACAATGCAATGCCAATGGCAAGGAAAAAGAACCAAAACACCGGTGCGGTGAAGTCGACCATGGATTCAAATCCATCGCGGGTGAAAACACCCAAGCCAATCAACGCCAATGCGACGCCCCCTTGGATAAGGAATGCGTTGACAGGAGAGGAGGTTTTGGTATTCCATTTGCCTAACGGAGCGAAAACCTTGAAATCACGGCCAAGGGCATAATTTGTTCGCGCACCGGTAAAAATGGTGGCATTGACAGAGGTCAGTGCCGCAAGTGCCACCAACACGCCGATCAGGATCACACCGGGTTCGCCCATCGTTACCCGCATCAAATCTATCCCTACCGCTTCGGACGCGGCAATCCGCTCAATGCCCAAAACATGCAGGAACGAAAGGTTGATCGCCAGGTAGATGGCGGTAATGAGCAGGATGCTGATGACCAGTACGTTAACCATCCTTCGGCTACCGGCCCGGAGTTCGGCCGATATGTAACCTGCCTCGTTCCACCCACCAAAGGTGAGCAACACGAACACCATGGCAAGCCCGATGGCCGTATTACCCCCTCCTGAAGCAACGGGCAGGCTAGCCAATGCTGTTGTCGACGGATTAACGAAAAAGCCGGCAAGGACAACCAATAATAAACCGGCAAATTGAATACTCAGCAGCAACTTTTGGGTACCCGTTCCGAATTTGACCCCAATGATATTGACGGCGGTCAGTGCCACGACTACAGATGCAGCATATAGGGCGGAAGAGTAGGTGCCAAAAGTATACAGCTGAGAGAGGTAATCACCTACGATATAGGAAAGCAGTGCGATAGAACCCGTTTGGATGACGCTTACTCTTGCCCATGCAAATAGAAAGGCAAAGCGCTTGCCAAAGGCACGCATTAGAAAATGGTAATCTCCGCCAGTATTGGGGAAAGAAGTGCTCAGCTCCGCATAGCACAGTGCCCCGATTAATGACACGACCCCCCCCAACACCCAAACGGATAAGAAAAGTTCCCAACTTCCTGTATTGGCGGCAACCAGAGACGGGGTCCTGAAAATCCCCGCACCTACCACAATACCCACAATAATGACAATAGCATCCATCATACTCAGCACCGCTTTCGGGGTGTTTTTGTCGGGTGAAGGAGAATGGGAAGAAGGAATTGCTTGACCGTTTTGGTGAATATCTACGAAGGTATGGGGAGACTTGCTTTCTTCTTTCATAATACGGGTTTACTTCAGAAACGATTGGTGCACAGTAAAATTACAATTATATCACTTGTTTGTTCGGCATGGCTTGTAATATTTTTGTTTGGTTGGAGACTGGAGACGGAAGACCGGAGACGGAAGTTCAGAAGTCGGGAAGTTCGGAGGTTCAGAAGTCTTCGGTCTTCCGACTTCGGTCTTCCAACTTCGGTCTAACCAAAAAACTTATCATTGAAATTAACCAGAAACAATTCCTTGGTGGCACGTGTGCAGGCCGTATATAACCAGCGCAAAAATTCGATGTCTAATAGTTCATCGGTTAGGTATCCTTGGTCTATAAATACCGCTTGCCATTGCCCGCCCTGCGCTTTATGACAGGTGATGGCCATGGCAAATTTGATTTGAAGCGCATTGTAGTACGGGTCAGACTTCAATGCCGCGATGCGTTCTTTCTTATCTGGGATATCGGCGTAATCGGCCATGACTGCTTCAAACAGCCGTTGCTGATCTGCTTGTGGCAGGTTGGGCGAGTCATGGTGCAGCGTATCTAACATCACGCGGCAATCGATGGGCTCTACTTCATCCGAATCCAAAAATTCCAAGCTGATGTCGGCAAATCGGAAACCGTGTTGTTCATGTACGTGGCGTACCCTGCGTACTTGAGCCATGTCGCCATTGGCGATAAATCCGGAACGTTCCGAATCTGCGGAAAGCCAATGGTAGTTATTGCGTACGACCATGATGTAATCGCCTCCCGTCAATTCTTCGTCTCGGAAAAGGATACGGTTTCGAATGTTTTGGTTATACAGGTTGGCATTTTTGTTGGAACGGCAAATGACCAGCGTATTTTCCATCCCATACTTGTCGTAAGCATAATGAAGCCCCTCGATGAGGCGCTCGCCGGTCATCCGGAAGATGTCTGGATACCCCTTGACGTGGAAGCGGGGGAACGTCAGCGTAGCTGGTTTGTTCATGGCGGTTTGTATTTGTGTGCGGATTGCCGTGGCATTGTGGAGGATGCCCGAGCCCTTTTCCTGCCGCACCACTTCGGTGAGTTCCTGCGTGAATACCTGCATGCCGAATGCGCCGCTGAACCATTTGGCATCGAGCGCGGGGCTTTGAACCAGCCCAATCGGCGGGAGTTGTGCCGTGTCGCCGACAAACATCAGCCTGCAACGTTCTCCTTTTCGTACATATTCCACTAGGTCTTCCAATAGACTTTTGCCATTGAATGCCAATCGCTCGTTGGAGATCATCGATGCTTCATCCACAATGAATAGGGTGTCAGTATGTGGATTGTCAGCAAGACTGAATGCCATATCGGGTGATAGGGCCACTTTTTTGCGATATATCTTTTTATGGATGGTGGATGCTTTTCGGCCGGAATAGCTACTCATCACCTTTGCCGCTCGCCCTGTCGGCGCAAGTAATACCGAACGCAGGCGCATCGCGGGAAGCACCTTGACCAAGGTACTAATAAGCGTGGTTTTACCCGTACCGGCGTAGCCTTTCAGGATAAAACAGGTATTGTTATCGGCATGACCCAAAAATAGGGCAAGTTGCTCGAAAGCTTCATGTTGCTGCCCCGTGGGAGGTAATGGAAAACGGCTGGAGATTAGTTCTGCGATATGCACATCCAAAGGTACTTAAAAGTTTTTTCCCGCTAAAGTGGGTTAACGCGTATGATGCCCAACCGACCGGTCATGTCGAAAATTGTTTTTGAAAATTTATCTAAGTAAGTTTGTTGCGCTAAAACGAGCGAAAGATGACGTATACTGCAGCAGACTTTGACAGGGATAGATTGGCGGATTACACACTGTTGATTGACGTGGGGCAACAGGAGCATGCCGTGGCCATTGTAGACCAAGAGCGGCGACTGCAATTCCTTGCCACTTACGAACCGGCCGCGATAGACCAACAGATCAATGATATTCTGGGATTGGATTTCGGGCAGGTGAAAATAGCAACGGGAGTCAATGGCTATGTTTTTATACCCGCAGACGTGTTTGACGAAACCCAGTTGCCTGTATACCGGCGTTATTTTCCCGATGAGCAGCTTGCTGAACCTGTCGTTGCCGATATTGAGCCATTTGGTATCAAACTCGTTTGCCAGTTGAATAGGATCGGTGCGGCAGATTTTACCATGCGTTTTCCACACGCCACGACCCATCCGTCTATTGCTGTTTTGTTACGCAGTTTGTCGCCTTACGGATTGGCGAAACGTGGCCATACAGTCCTTATATACAAAGCTGGCCCCCTAGTAGGTATATACGTTTTCCACTCCGGTAAGTTATGTTATAGCAATGATTTTGAAATGCATGAGGCAGATGACCTGAACTATTACTTGCTACAGGTATTGGATCATTTGGGACTGGAGGGCATGCTCCCCGAAGTACGATTGGTGGGTGACGTGGAGACGGGTGACGCCTACTACCAACGGATAGCCAAGTACAGCGAGCGGATAGTCTTTATGGATACCCATCGGCTTACTGGTATCGCCATACCTGACGAATTGGGGCTATATCAACATCGGTTCCTGACCATTTTTGGACTTAACCAATGCGGATAATCGGTGGAAGTCATGCCGGATTACGGCTACAACCCCCGAGTAACCTACCTGTTCGGCCGACTACCGATATGGCTAAGGAGGGACTATTTAACATCTTGCATCACCGGATAGACGTCGAGGGTATGCAGGCATTGGACTTGTTTTCCGGAACCGGTAATATTGCTTTTGAATTGGCCTCTCGTGGAGCAGCTCGGGTAGTCGCTGTGGATATCCATTTCAAATGTGTGCAATACATCGAACAGGCAGCCCAAAAAATGGGGTTAACAGCCGTCAAGACCATCAAAGCTGATGTGTTGAAGTATGTGGCGACCAGCAAGGAAGCGTTTGATTTCATCTTTGCCGATCCGCCGTATGATTTGCCGCAACTTCCGCAACTGCCAAGCCTCATCCGTAAGCGAGGGTTACTGCGACCCGAAGGCCTTTTGGTCATCGAACACCCATCTACCCGTAAACTGGAGACGCACCCCACGTGGGTAGACGTAGAAACCCGCAAATATGGGTATTCGTCATTTACGTTTTATCGAGGATAATTACTTGTTGTCTCTTTAAACATTATCTTATACTTTTGGAGAAAAGCAATGTTATGAGAGTCGCCGTATTTCCGGGATCTTTTGACCCCATCACCAATGCGCATGTGGATATCGTAAAGCGAGGGATGCAACTCTTCGATAAGATTTATGTGGCCATCGGCATTAACAGCACAAAAAAAGGTTTTTTTTCGCCTGATGAGCGGCTTGCCATTGTAAACGAGGTGTTTGCCACGGCGGGCGCTGCAGTGCAGGCCGTGCAATTCGATGGGTTAACCGTTGATTTCTGCAAAAGCGTAGCAGCTCGTTACATCCTGCGGGGCATGCGCAATTCAGGTGACTTCGAGTTTGAGAAAGCCATTGCACTGAATAATGCGGTATTGGCCCCAGACATCGAATCGGTGTTCTTGGTCAGCAGCACCGGGCTTTCCCATATTTCGTCTACCATCATCCGTGAAATCATCGTCAACAAAGGTGATGTAAGCCAATTGGTTCCCGAAGCGGTGATGAAGTTTATTAGTCATAAGTCGTAAGTTTATTAGTCGTAAGTCAGTAGCCGAGGATTAAAAAGCCCACCGTTCCTACCCATTTTCATTCGACAAAACGGTATCCAGGATATCTTTAATCAGCGGATAGGTGTTTTTCCGTACTTTACCTAGTTTATCCTTTCCTAACCAGATCGCTTCCGTGATGTCTTCTTCCAGCTGTGGTTTCAGTTTAGGCACTTTATTAACCCCCATCTCATACCAGTTCGTTTTCTTGATGACCAATTCCCCCCGCATGGTATACGCGTGGTAGCTGGTGCTGATTTTTTGCCCTAAATAGTCCACTTTGATACCACACTCTTCTTCTACCTCCCGAACAGCAGCCTTTCTCATCGATTCACCCTGGTCTACCTTGCCCTTGGGCAGATCCCATTTTCCCAATCGGTGGATGAACAGGTAATCCCCATTCCCATTTTTGACCAACCCTCCGGCCGCTTTGATAATGGCGATCTTTTTTTTGATGTGGCCAAAGAGTTCTTTAGGATTTTCCGTCGATACGAAGTATGTAACGGGGGTTTTCCGCATTTTCGACTGTTTGAAAAGTTTTTCGAACTCAAGGTGCTGATGGTCAATATATTGGGTATTAACGAGATGGCTAGGGGTAAAATCTGCCAAAACTAGGGCCGATTGGTTCATATAAATTTTATAGATTTGCGCCATGAATAATATGAATGAGGTTGAACAAAAAGTTGCCGAATCATTGTTGCAAATTAAAGCAATAAAATTGCAACCTAAAAAACCTTTTACATGGGCATCGGGTTGGAAGTCGCCAATTTATTGCGATAATCGCGTTGCGTTATCACATCCGCATATCCGTACGTATATTCGCCAAAAGCTTTCCGAATTGATACAGGAAGAGTTTGGTACGGTAGAGATGATATCCGGAGTGGCCACGGCGGGCATCCCGCAAGGGGTATTGGTAGCGCAGGATTTGGGCTTGCCATTTACTTACGTCAGGAGCAGTGCTAAAGGGCATGGACGGGAGAACCAGATCGAGGGCGAAGTGGTTAGTGGGCAACGCGTGGTGGTGATCGAGGACTTGGTTTCTACTGGAAAAAGCAGCCTTAAAGCTGTTCAGGCGTTGCGCGATGCGGGCTGCAATGTGGTCGGCTTGGTTTCGATCTTTACCTACGGGTTTGAGGAGGCAGACAAGAATTTCGAGGCGGCGAAGTGCCGGCACATTAGTTTATGCAATTACAATGCCTTGATTCATTTTGCGGCCGAGCGGAATTATATCCATTCGGGTGACATTGAGTTGCTAAAGCAATGGAAGGAAAATCCGGCTGACTGGTCTCCTAACCATCAGTAACGCAAAAAACGCTAACATGACGATTATTCAAAACCATACTGTTGTCAACCGCCCAGTTGACGAGGTATATGCATTCTTAGCGGATTGCAACAACCATGAACAGTTGATGCCGGACAATATCTATAATTGGTCTTCTACTTACGATGAAGCACGCTTTACCATTCAGAATATGGCGAAGCTAGCGCTCAAGGTAGACAGCCGAACAGAAAATAGTGAGATCGTGTTCGTTCCGCTGGAGAAGGCACCGTTTGATGTAACCCTTTGGTGGACATTGAAAGCGCTCGATGAGAATGCTGCTGAAGCCGCATTAATCATCGAAGCTGATTTAAACATGATGATGAAGATGTTAGCTGCTGGGCCGCTGCAAAAATTGGTTGATTTCCAGTTGACCAGATTGAAAGAAGTATTGGCCAACTAAAACCGGTAGCCGATAACGGATATAGAAAAAGCCGTCTCGTTATTTAACGAGACGGCTTTTTTCATTGAAAATCTAGTTCAGTATGAATCGCAGCTAGCTTAAAGCTGTGCCGCTACAAAATCCCAGTTGACTACATTCCACCATTGGCTGATGTATTCGGGTCGCCTGTTTTGGTAATGGAGGTAGTATGCATGCTCCCATACGTCAAGTCCTAACAGGGGTTTGCCACTTAATTCTACATCGTCCATCAATGGATTGTCTTGGTTGGGGGTGGAGCCTATTTTAAGCGTACCGTTATCACTGACCAACCATGCCCAGCCAGAACCAAACTGTCCGGCACCGGCTGCTGCAAATTGCTCCTTGAATTGATCGAACGATCCAAACGCACTGTTAATGGCGTCGGCCAATGCTCCCGTGGGGGCGTTGCCTTCAACCGGCGCGCGCAATGACTTCCAGAAAAAGGTGTGGTTCCAAGCCCCGCCGCCGTTGTTGCGAACTTTGGCAGACACCTTGGAGATATTGGCAAACAACTCTTCCGGTGTACCATAAGGCACATCTTCGGCTTGGATGGCTTCATTCACATTGGTAATGTAGGCCGTGTGGTGCCTGCTGTAGTGGATTTCCATTGTGCGGGTATCGATATACGGTTCCAATGCATCGTAGGCATAATCCAACGGTTCCTGAGCGAACTCTAAGGTACCTCCTGCGGAGGAGGAACCATCAGAAGAGGTAGGAGACCCGCATCCAGCTAGCATATTTAAAGGATTGACGCCTAAAGCGGTTGAAGCTGCCGTCGCAGCGGATAAACCAAGGGTTGTACGTAGAAAATTCCTTCTGTTTGTGGGTGCCATAATGGTTAAGTGATTTGTGTTTTACAGCTAATAATACAACCAAAAGTAGGAATTTGTTTTTAAATCCGTCAGCTTTATTGCTATTTGTGTGGACAATGTGACAAAAACAACGGCGTGTTCGTGCCAATCCTTAATCACATCGACCGTCTGGGCTACAGGATGGGCCTTCTTGGATATCCAGTTGGACTTTTGGGTTTTCTAAACGCCATTCGGCAAAGGATTTCTCCAATGTCTGTAGAAATGCGGCAGGTGGCTGGGCGCCCGATACGGCATATTTACGGTTGAATACAAAAAAAGGAACACCACGTACGCCGATATTACGGGCTTCTTGGATATCCTGGGATACTTCGTGGGCATATTGGTCGCTATCTAGTAAAGTCTTAATGGCCGTTTCTTCCAATCCGACCTCCTTGCCCAGTGCCAATAATGTCGCATGGTCGCTGATATCTTTCCCATCGGTGAAGTGGGCGCGGAAGAGCGCATCTTTGAGTGCATTGCCAAGATGGCTTTCCTGTGCCAAATGGATTAATCGATGCGCATCAAAGGAGTTGGCGACGATGGAGCGGTCAAAATTCAATTCCAAGCCGGCCTGTTTGCCTGCTTGTGTGACGCCTTCCGTCATTTGTTCGGCCTGTGCACGGGAAATCCCCTTCCGTTCAGCAAGGTATTCATAAACGCTTTCGTATGCCGTGCCTTGTGGAAGGTCAGGGTCGAGCTGGAAACTTTTCCATTCCAATTCAATGGCTGCTGCTTCGCCGAATTGCTTGAGTGCCGCCTCGTAGTGATGCTTTCCGATGTAGCAAAACGGGCACATAATATCTGACCAAATTTCTACTTTCATGATGTGTGCGGTGTTTGATGGTGGTAAACCGTTTTCAGTATATTATGGGTTAGCCCTTGGATACCTCAATAAATGTCCAAGGGCTAGCCTTGCCTGTATTAGGCAATCTGCTGGAAAAATTCGTCTTTGGGTGTGCGGACCTTTTTTTGGTTTACCAGCCAATCGTTTTCTTGGTCGCGGTAACCCAGTGGGAGGAGCGTTACACTTTTAAGCCCCTGTTGAGGTAATCGCAGCAATTCGTCAAGGGCAGCGTTGTCAAATCCTTCCATGGGGGTAGCGTCTACTTGAAGTTCCGCTGCGGCAGCTATGGCAAGACCAAAAGCAATGTATGCCTGACGTGCCGCATGCTCAAAATTTTGCTGTGCCGGACGTTGCGTATATAAGGCTGTTATGCGGTTTTTGTAATCTGAAAAGCTCCCTTTGGGAAGCCCGCGTTCGACTTCAGTATGCTGGAATATCTTGTCAATACGTTCTTCCGTGTAGTTATCCCATGCTGCAAAAACCAATACGTGGGAACCATCGGTAACTTGGCTTTGATCGTAGGCTATTTCCCGTATTTTGCTTTTCATTTCGGGATCAGTGACGATGATGATCTTGAACGGTTGTAATCCCGATGAAGTGGGGGCGAGGTAGGCCGCTTCCAATATATTGTCGACTTTTTCCTGCGGAACGGGCTGTCCGTTCATCTTTTTTGTGGCATAACGCCAGTTCAACGCATCTAATAGTTGCATAATATGATTATTTTAATTAATTGAATGGTATGATGATTTTTGAATTTGAGTGATGACTTATAGCATAATTGCTTTGATAAATCCCTCTACCGCATCGTCTAGTGTCCGTCGCGTCTTGTTGGGGTTACCTTGGGCGGATAGCATTTCAATGGCTACCATTCCATGCAAAATGGACCAAAATGTTCGCGATTTAAGGTAGCTATCGGCATCGGGGCTATTCCCTGTTTCGATGGCTCGTTTGATCGATGAGGAGATGACGTCACTTGCATTTTTCATCTCGTCAATGCTATGGATCATTTCACATGTAGGGATGCCTAAACCAAACATGATTTGGTAATGCTTGGCATGGTGAAAAGCGAACTCCCAGTAGGCATGGGAAATGGCGAGCAATTGCTGTGCAGGAGTGTTATGCTGTTCGGTAGCCTTTTTTAGCTTTTCGGCCAACAAAGCGTAGCCTTCTTTGGTGAATTCTTCTATGATGGCGTCCTTGCTTTCGAAATGTTTGTATATCACTGGGGTGCTATACTCAATGGCGTCCGCTATTTTGCGGATGGAGAGCGCCTGCCAACCTTCTTCCTCCACAATTTGCCACGATTGTTTGAGGATCGTGGCCCTGACTTCTTCCAGCTGACGCTGTTTTCGTTCTGATATACCCATGCTATTACGTTGTTATAAAAAATAACACCGTCAGCAAAAATAACATATATAACAATTGGATGAGTGTACATCATGAAAAAACGACAATGGTATGACCTAATGGTCTTTGCCGGTTGGATAATTAATGGTGCGCTGCTACCGGTTCCGCCCGATATCACCGATGTATAGCAGGGCACCTAAATAAATGCTATGGATAAGTTGTACGGATACCGCATTCCAGTTTTCGATGAGCGAACTCCCAAAAATCAGGACAGTCATGATGACCAGTCCAGTGATGAGTGCCTGGTTCAACCACCGGCCGCTGATTAACCAAATCCCCGTGATAAATTCTGCTAGGACCAATAGGTATCCGAAACCTAATACCAAACCGTTAGGTATCGGCGTATCAACAAACTGCTCGGCCATGCCGTTAGCAAAAGCGTGCAATTTTGGTAAGCGCACGAGTCCGTGTCCGAGGAATGACATGGCGATGGGCAAACGAATAAAAAAGGCGGCGAATTTCATGTCTTTGCGTTTTGGTAAAAGCAAATATAACGGCATTTGTTGAAAGGGCTATGCAACAATTTTGGGAAAGTGTAGTAACTTTGGCCCATGTCAGTTATCAATCAAGATTCATCCAGAACATCAGCATTTATCCAACGGGAGCTGGCCTACAGTGCCCATAATTACCATCCATTGCCAGTTGTATTAGAAAGGGGGGAGGGAATATACCTTTGGGATGTCGACGGAAAGCGATACGTCGATTTCCTGTCGGGGTACTCGGCGGTTAACCAAGGGCATTGCCACCCCAAGATCGTGCAGGCATTGGTTGAGCAGGCGCAGAAGCTGACGCTGACTTCCCGCGCATTCCACAGTGACCTACTTGGCGAATATGCTGAGTACATCACCCGGTATTTCGGATATGACAAGGTGCTGCCCATGAACAGTGGGGTGGAGGCGGTGGAAACCGCCCTGAAATTAGCGCGTAGGTGGGGGTATGACAAAAAAGGGATTCCGGCCGATCAAGCAAAGATCATTACCGTGGAGGACAATTTCCATGGACGAACGCTTAATGTGGTATCATTTAGTACTGACCCGACTTCGCGCGATGGTTTCGGTCCATTTATGCCCGGATATGAGGTGATTCCCTATAATGATTTGGATGCCTTGGCGAAAGCCTTGGAAGATCCGACTGTGGCTGGATTTCTGGTGGAGCCTATTCAAGGGGAAGCCGGGGTTTATGTACCGGATGATGGGTATTTGGCCGGTGCATACGCGCTATGCAAGCAAGCTAATGTGCTGTTTATCGGTGATGAAATCCAAACGGGGTTGGCCCGTACGGGTAGGTTATTGGCCTGCGACCATGAGGGTGTGCGTCCAGATATCCTTATTTTGGGCAAGGCACTTAGTGGGGGCACCCTACCCATATCGGCTGTTTTGGCTGATGACGAAGTAATGTTATGCATCAAGCCTGGTGAACACGGCTCTACGTACGGGGGTAATCCACTTGCTTGCAAGGTCGCTATCGCAGCATTGGAAGTTATCAAGGATGAAAACCTGGCCGCAAAAGCGGAAACATTGGGTGGCTATTTCAGGGAACGGATAACGGCGCTCCATCATCCGAATGTCCGGCAGGTAAGGGGCAAGGGGTTGCTGAATGCGATCGTGATTGACCATGAAAATCCCGAAGCAGCGTGGGAATTGTGTCTGGTATTGAAAGAAAACGGCCTCTTGGCCAAACCGACGCATGGCGATAAAATTCGTTTTGCACCGCCGCTGGTCATTACCCAGGAGCAATTGGACGAATGTATAGGCATCATCGAGCGAAGCCTGGGTGTGCTCACTTAATTGAAATTGCAAGTGGGGCAGACAATGCGTAACTTCGCCCAAAATCCATCACATGCAACATTACCAACGGTACGACCGGCAAGAGAAAAGGGAAGCGAATCAACAGGTATTCGGTATCCGGGCAGTCATTGAGGCCATAGACAGCGGAAAGGAAATCGAATCGCTGTTTGTGCAACGGGGATTGGGGGGAGCGCTTTTCTTGGAATTGAAGCAATTGCTGAAACAGCATGACATCGGCTATCAGCAGGTACCGGTGGAGAAGCTGAACCGGATGACACGCAAGAACCACCAAGGGGTTATTGCGGTCATTTCACCCATCACCTATCAGCGTGTGGAAGACATCGTACCATCGATTTACGAGCGCGGCGAGGTGCCTTTGTTGTTGATATTGGACGGTATTACGGATGTACGTAACTTGGGGGCGATCGCCCGCACCGCCGAATGCGTAGGGGTGCATGCCATCATCGTGCCCAAGAAAGGTTCGGCTGAAATCAACCCCGATGCAATCAAAACCTCGGCGGGTGCCCTGTATAAAATCACCGTGTGCCGACATGATAGCTTGTCTAAGACAGCCAAGTTTTTACAGGAATCGGGCATCCAATTGGTGGCCTGCACGGAAAAGACGGATCGCGACTTATATCAACCCGATTACACGGTTCCCACGGCATTCGTACTTGGATCGGAAGAACACGGTATTGCCGATGACCTGATTCGCATAGCAGACCATTTGGCCAAAATCCCAATGGCGGGTTCGATTGGGTCGCTCAATGTATCGGTGTCTGCCGGCGTAGCCTTGTACGAGGCCGTCAGGCAACGCTCGCATGCGGACTAGCCCCTCCCAAAATGGAAAAATATTATCTCCTACAGGACTGTTCGGTCAGGGTGGTTTTTAAAGTAGGATTGATCGGAATCACCAATGACAACGCATTGAAGCGGCTGATGCACGTTGACCTTAACGGGGTTACCGATGAGTTGATTCGGCTGATTAAGGCAGATTATGCCCTTTTCCAAGGAACGCCGCTTGCTATCAGTGACGATTCATTGGTGGTGGAAATCTGGGGGCATGTGTATGCAGAATATTTGCTGCTGAAATACAGGAAGGTGATGCGTGCCATTTTGATTTTCGGTATATATGCGCGTTTGCGTAAGTCATGCGAGGTAATCGATTGCGGCGAGCGCGAGAAAGACCCTAACCGACGCTTATGGGATAGACTTACTCGTTACCGAGGTTGGTTTGGCAAGCGGCTAGCCAAGGCAGATTTATTGCGTTTTGCGGAATAACGTACTTTGGCGATCCACTACGCCACCTCGCGCATATCCACGGCCACCACGCGAGATACGCCCTGCTCCACCATCGTTACCCCATAGATGATATCGGTGCTGGCGATGGTGCGTTTGTTGTGCGACACGATGATAAATTGCGACTGATCTGAGAATTTGCGGATAATGTTGTTGAATTTATCGATGTTGGTGTCGTCAAGTGGTGCATCCACTTCGTCGAAAATACAGAATGGAGCGGGTTTTAGTAAATACAAAGCAAATAATAGGGCGGTTGAGGTCAACGTTTTTTCCCCACCGGAAAGCTGGTTGATAGACAATGGGCGCTTGCCTTTTGGCCGGGCCATGATTTCGATGTCCGATTCCAAGGGGTTATCGATGTCGCTCAGGATAAGGTCGCACGTATCCTCTTCGTTAAACAAGGAGCGGAATACATTGATGAAATTTTCACGGACACGGGTAAATGCGTCCATGAATTTCTCACAGGCGGTATCATCGATCTCTTGGATCGTTTCAAGCAGCGAGTTTTTGGCGTCCAGCAGGTCTTGTTTTTCCTTGATGATAAACGTATAGCGTTCATTCATTTCCTGGTAGGCTTCCATGGCCATGGGGTTGATGCTGCCGAAATCGTCAAGTTGCCTGCGCAATTTCTCTGTTTTTTGTCGGAGGGTTTCCTCGTCTTCTTCCGGTTCAGTGGCGATTGCCGTTTTCTCAGCTGGATTGATGAGGTCATTGATGTCAATGGAAAACTCGACTGACAGCCGCTCCTTTAATGCATTAAGGTCGAGTTTGAGGTTGTTTTTTTGGTCGCGTAGCTCATTAAACAAGAAATCTGCATGGTCTTTTTGCTTCCGCAAATGGCTGATTTGTGCTTCGGTTTCATTGATTTTTCCACGAGAGGCATAGTAATCTTCCTCCACTTGTTGCAACCCTTTTTCAAAGGCTTCTTTCTGGGCATACATGGCGATCAGGTCTTCGTCCGAATCATCGACATGTTGTAGCGTATCTTTGATCGCTGTCTGCACGATCTCATATTCCGAGCTGTTTTTGGTGATGCGGCTCTGGTAATTCTCTTGGAGGCTTTCGCGGTACTCCAAATCCTTATTGATGCCCGATACCTTGTTTTGCTGCTGGTGGAAGCGGATATTTTCTTGGTTGTACGCCGTGGACTGCTCGGTCAATATCTCGGAGAGCGCTTGGTATGCTCCCTGCAATTCGTGTAGGTCGGTGGCCCTGCGCTCTTTTTCGATCGTCAGTTTTTCCAAGCGTGGTTCGGCATCAATGAGTTCATTTGAGATATTCGTCATCTTCTGCTCGATGTCTTGCTTACGGTTTTGACTATTGGTGATGAACGCTTGGTATTGCTCTTGTTTGGTTTTCACCGACACCAACTCATTGGTCAACCGGTTGAGTTGCTGACCCAACTCCTCGATAAGCGGACGTTGCGAACTTCCTTTCAACGAAGTCAGCCTTTGGCTTTCTTCGGTGATGCGGGTTTCCAATTTAGCGATATGTTGGGATAGTGATTTGATTTCCTTGGACAGGTTCTCCAGGTTTTTGGCCCGGCCGATGCGTTTACCCTCGAAGAGCCCCACGGAACCGCCCGAAAGACCCAGTCTGTTTTTGCTGAACTTACCACTTTTATGGAGAACAATGATTTCCCCTTCGGGGAGCTTGCTTTCCAGCTCCTTTTCGTCGTCTGGCTTTAACAGATAAACGTTATTCAGCAGTATACGGCATAGTGGAAGGTATTGGTCCTCGACGCTAATGATATCCAATGCGGGGATTAAGCGATCATCTGGGGTTGTCGTGGGTGCGGGTAAAGGTAGGCTATTCACCGCTTCCAGCACAAAGAAATTTGCCCGACCCCGGGCTGAATCGCTTAACAGCCGAACGGCCTGTACGGCTTCTTCTTGCTGTTGGACCACGTAGTGGTTCATGATGGGTTCGAGGTAGTTCTCGATGGCGATCCGATAATCCTCTTTACAAAACAACACATCCGAAAAGAGTGGATATTGTTTTTTCCATCCTGCGTTTTTGCGTAAGAAGCGGATGGATTCCGGAAAGCCCTCCAAGTTATCCACCAATGATTTGGTGAGGTTATACTCGTTTTGCTTGGCATCGAGCTGCCGACTATCGCGACTCAGTTCGTCTTTCAATGACTGGATCAGTGTTTCCGTATTGACGATTTGCTGTTGCAATTCGTTTTCCGTCTGCAACGCTGCATCGTATTCTTGTTGGCGGGATTCGGTCTGTACTTCCAACTCGGCCATCAATACGTTGAATTGGTCGAGTTCCGTGGCCTTTGATGCGGTGTCTGCTACATTGCGGAGACTTTCTTGCTCCAAGGCATCGCGTTGGATATGCAGCACGGCGATTTCCTTTTCGAGCTTGTAAATCTCGTTTTGCAACTCATTGTTTTGGCGAATTGCTGCATCTACCTTGTTTTTTGCCGTTTGTTGTTGTCCGCGCAACTCGTCTACTTCTATCTTTTGCTTCGCCAGTGCGCTGGTAATACTGTCTAACTTTTGTTGCTCTTCAAAAAGTTCCTCGTTGAGCCGTTTGATATTATACAGCACATGGTTAAGTTGCTGTTTGTCCTGTGCCAGTTCGTTGCTCAGCCTACTTTCCGTGTCTTGCAGGTTGCGCAGTTGTTCATTCTTGACTTTTTTGTCGCTTTCATAGGCCCGGATTTTGGAGACGTATTCGTTGGTGGCTTTTTGCTGGGTAGCCAGGTTCTTTTCTTTGGCCAAGCTATCCTGCTTGAGTTGCTGGAGCTCGGCTTCCAATGTAGCGATTCCGGCACTGATACGTGTTTGTTCGGTGCGTTGGGCCAGTTCCTGCTCATCAAGCTTGGCCAGCGATTCACTGAAATGGGTGATGCGGTAGGAGGCCAGTGCGATGCTTAGTGTCTTGTATTGCTCTTTAAGCCGGTAGTAGCGCTCGGTTTTCTTGGCTTGGTTTTCCAGTGTCTTGAGGTTCTTCTCGATTTCGAAGAGCAGGTCTTCCACGCGGTCGAGGTCGTTTTCGGTATCCCTGAGCTTATTGAGCGTCTGCTTTTTGCGTACTTTGTATTTGGAGATACCGGAAGCCTCTTCAAAGAGGTTGCGGCGGGAATGCTCCTTGTTGTTGATGATTTCGTCGATCATCTTCAGCTCGATGATGGAGTAGGAGTCTGCTCCAATTCCCGTATCGAGAAACAGGTCTGTGATATCCTTGAGGCGGCACTTGACATCATTGAGGCGGTATTCGCTTTCACCGCTGCGGTACAGTTTACGGGTGATGGTCACTTGGGAAAACTCCGTGGGTAGGATATTCTTGGTGTTGTCGAAAGACAAAGACACTTCTGCTAGGTTGGCCGGCTTGCGGTTTTTGGTGCCATTGAAGATGATGTTTTCCATCTTTTCAGAGCGCAGCATACGTGTGCTCTGTTCGCCCAGCACCCAGCGGATCGCATCTACTACATTCGATTTACCGCACCCGTTTGGCCCCACGATGGCCGTTACCCCATCATCGAAATTGATGGTGATCTTATCGCCAAAACTTTTGAAGCCTTTTATTTCGAGCTTGGTCAGTTGCATGTATCCTCGGTAGTCTCTTTGATGTCTCCGTGGCGAATTTAAAAAATTTAACCATACAAATTTAAACAGACTCATAGCTTTTGCGCAGTAAGTTGCGTGATTTTGCTGATTCTTTTCGTGGTGTTTCGGGTCGATTAGCAAGTATCAAGTGCGATGTATAACGTAAATGGGCTCGTTGTCAACTAAAAATCAGAAAAATAGTGGTTTGTCGAAAAAATGCTTAACTTTATGCGCAATTAATTATTCTATTTATTTTTTATTCAAAAGTGCCATGCAAGAAGGCGTAGTAAAATTTTTCAATGAAACCAAAGGATTCGGTTTCATCACCCCAAACGATGGTGGACGTGAGGTATTTGTTCACTCTTCGGGGTTGAAAGACCGTATTCGTGAGAACGATGACGTTTCATTTGAAGTAGAACAAGGCAAAAAAGGCCCAAATGCAGTAAATGTCAAATTGATTTAAATCTGTTTTTCAACTATTGTATACGAACCATTCGGCTACATATACCGAATGGTTTTTTTTTTGAAATCAATTTCTGCGCGGCATGTTAAAGAATGTTAAATTCCACACAGCATCGCTATATCGGTTGCCGAAACCGTACCTTTCGGGAATTATTTAAATAAACAATTTATACATGGCTAAGACCAGTTTTGCAAGTACCAACAAACCTTTTGCGACCACCCTTCGTATGCGGGTAAATGACTATTTTAAGACCCAAAACCTTGCCAATACGGGAAACAGGAGGCTCTATCTCAAAAGCATCATATTATTGATCTTGGCTGCTGGGTTATATGTGACGTTATTGACGGTATCGCTGCCGATCTGGGCTTCTTGTTTATTATGCGTGTTGTTAGGAGTTAACCTGGCGGCCATCGGATTCAATATCATGCACGAGGGCGGTCACCAAAGCTTCTCTAAGAAAGCATGGCTTAACACTATTTCGGCCTACACATTAAACATGCTTGGAGGAACCATCTATTTCTGGAAGCAGAAACATAATATCAGCCACCACACATACACGAATGTGGATGGTCTTGACCACGATATCGATGTGAAATTCATGCGCATGCATGCAGACCAACCCCGAAAGCGGTTTCATCGGTTCCAGTTTGTATATTGGTTCGTGCTGTACGGGATATCGTATATCGCTTGGGTACTGTTTCAGGATTTTGAAAAGTATTTTAGCGGCAAGATGGGCGTAAAAGCAGATCGTAAAACGATGCCCATACGTGAGCACCTTATTTTTTGGGGTACGAAGCTGTGTTATTTGGGTGTTTATTTTGCCATTCCGGTTATCGCCGTCGGCTGGCTTCCCGCGTTAGTGGGCTGGTTGATCGTGGGGGTATCCTGTGGGTTTTGTTTAGCGGTTGTTTTCCAATTGGCTCATGTGGTGGAAAGCACCCAGTTTCCCGTAGCAAACGTGGGCTCAGGCAAGATTGAGCAGGAGTGGATGGTTCACCAATTGAGCACCACCTCTAATTTCGCCACCCGCAGCCGGACGGTGTCTTGGCTGCTTGGTGGCCTAAATTTCCAAGTAGAACACCACCTTTTCCCACGGATTAGCCACGTACATTACCCTGCGATTAACAAGTTGGTAAAGGCTACCTGTGCGGAGTTTGGTGTCACCTACTTAGAGCATCGCACCCTAGGACAAGCCTTTGTTTCCCACCTCAAGCATATCTATCAGCTAGGAAGGGCTTAACTAACGCTTATGCACGATGTCAGCTTGCCATCCGCGGGGGCCTTTCGAGGCCTTGTATTCAACTTTGTCACCCGTGGAGAGGCTGACTTGCTGGTCGGCCAATTGGTTGATGTGGACGAATACCCGCTCCTGCGTTTGTTCATTTACAATAAACCCGTATCCCTTTGAGGCATCAAAATACGACACGACACCCACTAACATGGCATCGGGGTCTACTTCGGATCCCTTGGGCGTATCGATTACGATATCTTCTAATGCAATTTTTTGCACTTTTTTTGGATCCGGTGGTGTGGTAGAGAGGTTTCCGTTTTCGTCTACGTAGGCCAGCATATCATCAAGGCTTTTCTGCTGATTGCCCGATTCCTGCCGTTTTTCGTCCCGGCGCTGTTCTTTTTCTTTCCTTTTCTGGAGTTTCTTTTTTGTTCGTTCTTTTTTATTATACGTTTCTGCCATATTTAATATGTTAGTTAATTTAAGGGTCTTAGTCAGGCACTATGCTGCCGGGCGTCTGGATTGCGGTTTCCTCCTTTTGTTCTTTTTCCGGGCATGTTGGGCCGGCTGTTGCCTGGGCTGTATATACGGGGCGGCCACACCATCTATGTAGGGGTGGTCGATCTGCTGCTCGATCTGTTTGCCGATAAGTTGTTGGATTTGCCACAGGTATTCGCGCTCTTCCATGTCGCAGAAAGACCACGCCCGCCCGCTAGCACCTGCCCGGCCCGTTCGTCCGATGCGGTGCACATATGTTTCCGGCTCATTAGGCAGGTCATAGTTGATCACGAGATGCAAGTGGTCCACATCGATGCCTCGGGAGGCAATGTCTGTAGCGACCAATGCCTTGATCATTCCATCTTTAAATTGGCTCAACGCCTTTTGCCGTGCCTGCTGCGATTTATTGCCGTGGATGGCTTCTGCGGAGATACCTGCTTGTTTCAGTTTTCGGACGATCTTGTCCGAGCCGTGTTTTGTTCTGGAAAATACCAGGATGTGACTTTTCCCTTCCTGTTTGATGAGGTGCGCTAGCAGGGCCACTTTATCCGTTTTGGCTACCGGGAAGACCAATTGATCTATTTTTTCCGCCGTCGATGAGACAGGGGTAACGGCAATGCGTTCGGGGTTTGTTAAGATGGATTGCGCAAGTTCTTCAATGTTTTTGGGTATGGTGGCCGAGAATAGCAATGTTTGCCGCTTCTGCGGGATTAGTCCGATGACTTTCTTGATATCCTTGATGAAACCCATATCCAGCATCCGATCAGCCTCGTCGAGCACCAGGTAACGAACGGAATGGAGGTGTAACGCGCGCTGATTGATCAGGTCGAGCAGCCTGCCAGGGGTAGCTACCAATATTTCCGGCCGTTTGCGTAAGGCACTGATTTGGTTATTAACAGATACACCCCCAAAGACCACCGTATGTTTGATGGGGGTTTGGCTAGCATATATCTCGATGTTTTCACCGATTTGTATGGCCAGTTCACGGGTAGGAGCCAAGATTAATGCCTGTGGTCCATTGGGCTTTTGGTGCTGGCTATCCAGCAGCATTTGGATGATGGGCAGTGAAAATGAGGCTGTTTTACCGGTGCCGGTCTGCGCACAGGCCAATATATCCCGCTTTTGCATCACAACGGGGATCGCTTTTTCTTGAATAGGGGTAGGGGAATGATATCCCTCTTTTTCCAATACGGACAATATCGATTTGGAAAGATTTAATGAGTCGAATTGCAAATTATTTTCTTTTTAAATGGTGTTGAATGTATGACGACACCTGTATCCTGTCAAATAAGGATTCACTTGGGAGGATGGTGCAAAGATACGCTTTTTTTTGGAATTTGGACAGAATAGCGACCGATAACTGCATAGCATTCCTGGGCACCGATGGAAACAGCCGATGGCGAATAACGTTGCATTTTCTTTCACCTTATTATCGTTTGCATATCGAGCTAACTTTATCTAAGTTTGGGAAGAGACTAACAAGCAAGCACGATGGAAATAAAATGGGGTATCATTGGCGTAGGGGATGTGACAGAAGTGAAAATTGGCCCGGCCTTTGGGCTTATTGAGCATTCGCAGCTAGTGGCCGTGATGCGCCGTGATGCAGCAAAAGCGGAGAGCTATGCAGCGAGGCACGGGGTGCCCACTTGGTATTCCGACGCGCAGCAGCTCATCGACGACCCTGGGGTCAATGCGGTTTACATCGCTACACCACCAGATTCACATGCATTTTATGCTGCTGCAGCCATGCGTGCAGGGAAACCCGTATACCTCGAAAAACCCATGACGCTAAATAGCCTGCAAGCCAAAGAACTTCTGGAACACCAACAAGCATACGATGGAAGGCTTAGTGTGGCCCATTACCGAAGGGAGCAACCTTATTTCAAGAAAGTAAATGAACTGATAGACGCCCACATTGGCACGCCGAGAGTTGTCCATTTGAGATATTATCAGCAACCGCTTTCTGATGAGGCCCTTCAAGCCCCGGGGATGCAGTGGCGACTAAACCCAGGGCAATCGGGTGGGGGGCTATTCCATGATCTGGCACCGCATCAAATCGATTTGATGCATCATTTTTTCGGCGCGATGGCCTACAGCAAAGGCATTTCCCATAATCAAGCAAAGCGCTATGCTGCAAATGACGCAGTATCAGGCCAAATCTTATTTGAAAATGACGTGTTGTTCACGGGGCAATGGGCATTTAACGTCAGCGAACACCTTGATCGCTGTGAAGTGGTGGGTTCCGAGGGGCGGGTTTCATTCTCGATATTCGACTATCAACCCATTGAGTTCGTGAATGAGCAAGGTATTCAACATTTCCGATTTGAGCCGCTTGCTCATGTGCAGCAACCCATGATCGCAGCGGTTGTCTCCTATTTCAGGGGTGAAGGCCCTAATCCTTGCAGTGCTCAGGAAGGGTATGAAGTGATGAAGGTGTTGGATAATTTTTCTACTGGTCAATAGCTGTTCGGCACAGTTTTCATTTCTGTATTAAAGATAGCGGGCATTTTTATATTTAATCCTTACCTTTGTTGCACGATGCAGACCAAACATTCGGACGAAGAGGACTACAGTTTCTGGACAAAATACAAGCGATTTGCCGGAAATGAGGTGCTTCTATACGTAATTATGATTATCGGTATCCTGTTAGGCATACTGATATTTAGCTGATCTTTAGTGAAACAAATCCATTCCTCAAATTATCCCGTGAATAAGTAAAACGCATGAACCTTAAATTGAAACGCCCCTTGGCATTTTTTGACCTGGAAACCACGGGCGTAAATGTATCGACAGACCGGATTGTCGAAATCGCCATTTTAAGAGTGCTCCCTGACGGAAATGAAGAGTCAAAAGCACTCAAAATCAATCCCGAGATCCCGATCCCACTAGCATCATCGCTTTTCCACGGCATCTATGACAAGGATATCCAAGACGCACCGACGTTCAAGGATGTCGCGCAGGATATCGCTGATTTTATCGGGGATGCCGATTTAGCGGGCTACAACTCCAATAAGTTCGATATTCCGATGTTGATGGAAGAGTTTATCCGTGCGGGTGTGAATTTCTCATTGGAAGGCCGGTATTTTGTCGACGTGCAAAACATATTCCACCAAATGGAACAGCGCACATTGAAGGCTGCATATCGGTTTTATTGTGGGAAAGATCTGGACAATGCACACCAAGCAGCCGATGACGTGGCGGCCACGTATGCGGTGTTGAAGTCACAACTGGAGCGATACCAAGATACCGAATGGGAGGATAAGCAAGGGAATAAATCTGTTCCAGTGGTCAATGACGTGGAAGCCTTGCACCGCTTCACAAACCTGAGTCGGCCGGTTGATTTCGCCGGAAGGATGGTCTTTGACGAGCAAGGACAAGAAGTATTTAATTTCGGCAAGCATAAGGGGCGTTCAGTTGAAGAGGTTTTCGCCATTGAGCCAAGCTATTACTCCTGGATGATGCAGGGAGATTTCCCATTGTATACCAAAAAATGCGTGGATAACATTTGGCAGCGTTTTAAAGCCAAGCAGAAGGAACAGCGTGCTGCGGCACCTAAAGTGGATACGCCACCACCGGCAACGCGTAAAAACACCGCACTACCGAAGGAGGCCAAAGCGGGTCATAAGCCCCCGCAACAACCGCATAAACGGAAAGGTGGCCCGATAACCAACGATATGTTGAAAAATCTGCAAGAAAAATTCGGGAAATAGTTGGGGAGGTTTTTGACACCACAATTACTTACCCACGATTGACAAACGGTTATTGAATAAGCGGATATAAAGCTGTATTTTTGTGCCTCATTAAGGAGTAGCTATGTCGCAAGAAACCGAACACTTAAAATGTTTAATCATTGGTTCCGGCCCTGCCGGTTATACTGCCGCCATCTATGCCGCGCGGGCGGACCTGAAACCCGTGATGTATACGGGTATGGTTCCCGGAGGCCAATTGACGCAAACCACTGATGTGGATAATTTTCCCGGATATCCCGATGGCGTGATGGGCCCGCAGATGATGGAGGATTTGCGCAAGCAGGCAGAACGTTTTGGCACCGATATCCGGTTTGGATACATCACATCGGTCGATTTCTCGGGGGATGTGCATAAGGTGGTGGTCGACGGCGAAAAGACGGTTACGGCTGAAACTGTGATCATTGCTACCGGTGCTACGGCCAAATGGTTAGGGCTCGAAAGTGAACAAAAATATAACGGCTTCGGGGTATCGGCTTGTGCGGTCTGCGATGGCTTTTTCTTCAAAGGACAAGAAGTAGCCATTGTGGGTGCGGGGGATACCGCGGCTGAGGAAGCTACCTACCTTGCAAAATTGGCTAGTAAAGTGCACATGCTGGTGCGGCGTGATGAATTTCGGGCATCGAAAGCGATGCAGCATCGGGTGCTGAACACCTCAACTATTGAAATTCACTACAATACTGAAGCCAAGGAAATCGTGGGGGATGGACAGGGTGTCACGGGTGTATTAGTGCAGAATAACCAAACCTTGGAAGAAACACTTATTCCAATAACTGGCTTTTTTGTGGCTATTGGTCATAAGCCGAATACCGAACTGTTTCAGGGAGTATTGGATATGGATACCAATGGCTACCTCATCACGAAGCCCGATAGTACACAGACGAACATTGAGGGTGTATTCGCTTGTGGCGACGTGCAAGACCATGTCTATCGCCAAGCCGTTACCGCTGCGGGAACGGGCTGTATGGCTGCGTTGGAAGCCGAACGTTACCTGGCTGCCAAAGAACATGCAATAGCTTAAGAGAATCGTTACGCTTTAGCCGCTCGAACAGAGCGTTGTTTTTTGCTTTTCAATACACGCGCGTACCCTGTTCAAGCCATTGTGCCCAATTCTTATCGTAAATATGGATTTCGGTGGTTTGTATGTGGTTGGTGTTGTAAACCGGATTCCGTTGGTTGATCCACTCATAAATACCCCCGTATAGGTTGTAAACGTGCTGGTAACCTGCTTTTTGCAGCTTTTCGCCGATGCGCTCACCGCGATTGCCAATGGCGCAATACACGACTACGGTGTCTGTCTTGGGGATATCATACACCTTGCGCATGTCAAACCAGATATAACCCACATGCCGCGCATGTCTGACGTGGCTGACCTCAAATTCATCCTGCTCGCGGGTATCCAATAGGATAGCTCCTGATTTGATTAGCGATTTCAATTCGCCTACGGTGACGGACGGAACACTATGTCTGTAAACGCTATTTAGCCTGGCTGCATATTCTGGATTCAACGTCGGGTCTTCTTCTTGCCCAATACATAACGCCAACATCAATATGCTAACGACCTTCCACATTAACTTGTCAGTGTAAAGTCCAAGATATGTGTGCTCACATCCTGAACGGATGCGTTGGGCAAGGCAGCGGCAACGATGCTCGATCCGATGGCCGAACGGTAGCCCCCTGCACAATGTACCGCAATCGGCTTGTCAGTGGGGAGCAGATGTGCTCGCTCACGCAGCTCGGGCAGCGGGATGTGAATTGCATGGCTGAAGATGGGATTTTCCTCCACTTCCGATAGGTTTCGGATGTCTACTATTGTGTAGTGTTCGGGGTGTAGTGCAAATGCTTTTGGGTCAAATGATGCAGAAACGGATGGCCCGCTTTGGGCGATAACCAATGCTTTTATATGCCCTTCGTAGCCGATTTTGGCAATTTTTTCCACAAGAAGCTGTAAGTGATCGATGCTGTCTGAAACCAAGTAGAACGCTTCGTTTGGGTTGATAACGGATCCCAGCCAGGTCTCAAATTTCAATCCGTCGGGTATATTGATGGCACCACGCAAATGGCCGGATTTGAATTGATCTGCCGGCCGTCCATCGACGATGGTCACGCCGTCTTCCAGGTCATGGGCATCTTCGATAGTTGGTAGTGTGCCAATGCTCGCTTGGAATCCTTTTGCCCCTTGTTTGTTGAGCGATACGGCGTATTCAAAATATTTGGGTACAAACGGTTGTCGCTCAGTAATCAAGGAAACAAACTCGTCTTCAGCCATGGGTTGTAGCGCATAATTCTCATTGATTTCCCGGCCAATGGAGCTGAATAGGTCTTCACCCATGTTTTTTCCGCAAAGCGAACCCGGTCCATGGGCGGGGTAGACCAACACGTGGTGTGGAAGAGTCATTAATTTTTGGCGGGTGGAATGATATAGTTGTTGGGCTAGTTGCTCAGCTTTGGCGGTGATATTGCCCACGTTTTCGCGCAAGTCCGGTCGGCCGACATCACCGACAAACAGGGTATCTCCAGTGAACACCGCATAAGGCTGCTGGAATTCATCAAAAAGCAAAATACTGATACTATCCGGAGAGTGACCGGGCGTGTTGATGGCTTCCAAACGGGCCTTGCCCACCCTGACCTGACTACCGTCATCAAAGGGTTCGTGGGGGTATTCGGCCCCCACCAAGCTGCTAGCATAGATAGCGGCCCCAGTTAGTCGATGCAACTCCAAATGGCTGCTTACGAAATCGGCATGAGGATGGGTTTCGATAATCGCGGAAATACGCGCATGGTGTTGCTCGGCGAAATCCAGGTAAGGCTGAGGATCGCGTGCCGGATCAACCAAAGCCATCGATCCTTCACTTACTATGGCATAAGACGCATGGGCTAATCCTTTATCGTAAAACTGGTGTACGAACATATTTCGTGATGTATGGTGATGCAAAGATAGAAAAATGTTTTATGTATATTTCCTCTGTAGGGTTGTCTCTTAGCGGCAGAGGAGAGACCGATAACTGCGCAGCCTGTATACCACAGGCAAGCAATCATGAGCGCCGATGAAAGCAAACTGCAGCGAATAAATTCCCTTTTATATACAACGTAGTTAAATTGCATATAAAAGGGAATTTAGCTAAGTTTGCTCACACAAAAGCACGGGGTGCCCCGCCTAGGCGGGGCTGAGAACAAACCCGATACCTGATTTGGATAATGCCAACGTAGGGATGCTAGTTGAAAGATTCTATTTCAAACTCCATCTCCATTGGTGTTTTCCGGGGATGGAGTTTTTTGTTGAGCAAAATAACAGCAATGGATATAGAAAAATTTTCAACTGACTTAATACCGAAAGGTCAACAAAACTGGCAGGGAAGACCGGAATGGTTTTTCAATCGTGAACACACTGATACCTATGAGCAGTGGTATGAGGGGCGGTATAAGCGCGCCGAAATCTGGCAAAAGAAGGTGATGGAGCAGCTTGTTTCCAATGACAAGCGCATCAAGACATTGCTGGAATTTGGTTGCGGTACGGCGCGTTTTACAAGGTGGTGGAAAGAAATAGGCATCGAAGCCACCGGAGGTGACATTTCCCCGCTCATGCTATCTCAGGCAAAATACCTTTTTGATGGTGATTTGGTCATGGCAGATGCTCATCACATGCCATTTAAAGACCATAGTTTTGATGCGCTGGCGTTCATTACCACTTTTGAGTATTACAAAGACCCAGTAAAAGTAATCCGTGAAGCGGCCAGGGTAGGTAAATACGGCATCGCTATGGGGATGATGAACCGCTATTCCACCAAAGTGGCAAGAAGAAGAATCCAGCAATTATTCGGGAAAAATCCTTTCTATATAACGGCGACTTTTTACTCTCCCAAAAAACTAGCAGACATCATCCATCAAGCACTTGAAGGACGAACGTATTCCATTCACTGGACGTGCACCGGACTTCCCAAGTGGTTTCCTGTCCAACAGTGGGGGCTGCCATTTGGTGATTTTTTTGGCTTGTATATCCAACTAAAGGATGTGGACTGATGGGCGAAAAACTAGGTAAAATTGAATATCAGTTATTTGAGCGATTTATCGATAACAAATGCGGTCATCAACGTGAAGAAGTGATTGCTGGGCCGCAATTTGGCGTAGATGTTTCTATCATTGAGCTGCCCGGGGATATGGCTTTGGCATTAACCAGTGACCCGTTGTCACTTATCCCCTCATTGGGTTTGGAGGAATCGGCGTGGTTATCTGTTCACCTGATGGCAAACGACATGGCAACCACAGGATATGCTCCCATGTATGGTCAGTTTGTTCTAAATCTTCCTTCATCTTTCTCGAAAAGTGATTTCAATACCTACTGGGGGTACATCCATAAATTTTGTTCTGCGATAAAAATTGCCATTACGGGGGGGCATACCGGTTTTATCGAGGGGCAAAACTCTACCATTGCCGGAGGCGGAACGTTAGTTACCGTAGCACCTAAGGATAAATTACGAGTGTCAACATCAGCAAAATCGGGAAATGCGATCTTGGTCACCAAAACCTGTGCATTATCGTCTTCGGCAATCCTGGCGATGAGTTTTCCAGAAACGGTAAAGCATAGCGCAGGAACGGAAATATACCGATACGCTTGCGAATCATTTTACCATACATCGTCCTTGCAAGACGCGCTGATCGCCGTAGGTGAAAATAGCGGGCATTCAGCGATTGCAGCCATGCATGATGTCACAGAAGGAGGGGTGTTGGGTGCCATTTATGAATTGGCCGTTGCTTCAGGAAACGGAGCTGTTATTTACAACGACAAATTGCCTGTTGGGGAAGTGCAGGAGAAAGTTTGCCATATCTTCGATTTAGACCCGAGGTATTGCATCGGCGCAGGCGCGATGGTCATCGCCTGTGAAAAAGAAGGTGCTGATGAAGTGATTGCCCGTTTGGCTAACCATGGTATCCCCTGTGTGGAAGTCGGTGAACTATGCGAAAAGCACTATGGGATAACACTTGTTGAAGACGGAGAGAAACGCGATTTAAGGTATTTGGAAACAGACCCATACTGGTCCGCATTTTTCAATGCGTTAAAAGAAGGTTGGAAATGAGAAAAAAGATACAGCGTGGTGTTTATCTTATTGTGGACCCAGCGACGAATCGACGGGTCTTACTCGGCAAGTTGAATGAGATCCTCCACGAAGAAATTGCAGCCATACAACTATGGGATAACTTCAACCCTGATGAAAACCCGGTGGAAATCATTGATGAGGTCGTGCATTTGTGCCATGCTAAAAACCTTCCTGTGTTGATCAATAATCGATGGGAACTCGTAAAGCAGACCGGTTTAGATGGGGTGCATTTTGATGAAAAACAGGATAATATACTGGAATTGAAAGCTGAATTGGGTCGGGAAGTGATTACGGGTATCACCTGTACGAACGATCTGTCCATCGTTAAATGGGCGAATGAAAACGGACTTGATTATATTTCTTTTTGCTCCATGTTTCCTTCATCGACGGCTAATAGTTGTGAATTGGTAGCGTTTGATACCGTTAACGAAGCGAGGAAAATCACTACACTGCCGATTTTTTTGGCCGGGGGAATAAGGCCGGAAAATATGGACAGGCTGAATGAATTGAATTATTCAGGTATCGCTGTCGTATCCGGAATCATGAACGCCGATAAACCCGTTGAGGCACTAAAAAAATATCAGGAAAAAATAAACGCCGATTCAAGATGAAAATAGAAACGATCGAAAAACTTTGCTGTTCATTTGACAAAGCCGACCTGGAATTAACAGTCGTATCAAAGGACATTCAGGAAAATATCTTAGAGGGGATTTTATGCTGCAGCGAGTGTAAGCGAATTTATCCCATTGTGTCAGGTATCCCCATTATGAGCCCTGACGAATACCGGGAATTTAAATTAGAGCAGCCGGTATTAGCGCGCTGGAAAAAAGATAAGATGTCCGATGATTTTCGGCTTGTGGAAAGCGGTATGGAAAGTGAAAAATAGAACACGCTGCTGACATTATTAACCTGAACTATACACAGCAGATACGGATGCCTAACAAAATGCGAATCTATTATTTCACGCAGAGCCGCAAAGTGGCTCTTTTTGCGCCTTAGCGGCTTTGCGTGAATTTTTTAAGTCGCAAAGACCTACTTCACGAGAAAATTGGAAATTTGTCGTACACCCGACAAGTATCCATTAGCATGTACCATCGGGATTAATTCGTATTTTGGCCACATGAGATTAATATGGAGATGGTTTGCCTTGGCCGTGCTTGGTTCGATGGTCTCGTATCTGCACGCTCAGGATACCTTGGTGTTTGGCAACAGGCATGCAAAGGGCAAAATTACGAATGTACAGATTAATGAAGCATCGGGCTTGGTGGCATCGGCGGCGTACCGCAATCATTTTTGGACGCATAACGATAGCGGGGACAAGGCACGCGTATTCCTAATCGACGATTCGGCGAGGCATCGAGCCACGTTTTACTTAGAAGGGGTTGATGCCCGCGACTGGGAGGATATTGGGATGATGGAGCGAGATGGGCGTCATTACTTACTGGTGGGGGATATTGGGGATAATCGAGGCCGACACCCCCATGTGACGATACATGTATTTGAAGAGCCCCGATTAGGTAACACCGGACAGATAATCGATACGATACCCGCTGCATCCATTCATTCGTTTGTGCTTCAATACGAGGACGGTCCAAGGGATGCAGAATCGCTGTTTTTTGACCCCCTAGACAAGCGCCTGTACGTCATTAGTAAACGGGAGTTAGAAGTAGGGGTGTATAGCGCGGCACTTACGGAGCAGCCGACAGACACATTGATATTGCGCAAACAGTTGACCTTACCCTATACTTATGTCACGGCGGCGGATATCAGCCCGGATGGTAGCGAAGTGCTCATGAAAAACCTATTGATGGTGCTGTATTGGAAACGAAAGCCTGGCGAGTCCATTATCGATATGTTCAAAAGGCCTGCGCAACGGCAACCCTACATTCCGGAACCGCAGGGCGAGGCGATCACGTTTGCTCGTGATGGAAATGGCTATTATACGTTAAGTGAAGCCGCCTTGGGAATGGATGCCATCCTGTATTTTTATGAACGAAATAAGCGCAATTAATCGATTGACGATGAAAAATGATGTCCTATTATTGTACACTTGTACCATTAAATCGACCCTGCCTGGAGTGAAGGCGATTACCCGGAAGGCCTGTTTAGCGGTATGGTTGTTCGTGTGCCTTGCAACGATTCCCAAGGCGTATTCGGCCGAGGTAGACACCCTAAGCGTGCACAGTGAAGCAATGGGAAAAGACATTAAGACAGTAGTGATAACACCTGCACATTATGCCGATGTAGATTCTTTGCCCGTTGTCTATCTATTACATGGCTATAGCGGCAATTATGCTGATTGGGTCAACAAGGCTCCCGCAATAAAGAACTTGGCCGACCACTATGGACTAGTGATTGTCTGCCCGGATGGTGGATATGGCAGTTGGTATTGGGATAGCCCTGTCGATGCGTCGTTTAAGTATGAAACGTTTGTGGCGAAGGAACTGGTGGCTTGGGTAGATACCCATTACAAGACCATACCGCATCGGGATGGGCGTGCCATCACCGGATTGAGCATGGGCGGGCATGGCGCGTTATATTTAGCCATGCGGCATTTGGATGTGTTTGGTGCAGCGGGGAGTACCGCAGGGGGAGTGGATATCCGTCCTTTCCCGTTGAATTGGGATATGGCTAAGCGGTTGGGGAGTTATTCGGAATATCCCGGCCGTTGGGATGAATATACGGTCGTTAACCAATTGCATCGGCTTACACCCGGGATACTGGCGCTCATCATCGACTGCGGCACAAGTGATTTCTTCTACGGCGTCAATGAGCGACTACACCAAAAGCTGTTGGATAGAAACATTCCCCATACCTATATTACCGGACCGGGGGCACATAACTGGGATTATTGGCAACAATCCATTCCGTATCAGTTGTTATATTTTCATCGGTTTTTTATGTCGGCTAGCGGTGTTTAGATCATAAGCGTTTCTTTTTTATCTAGCTGTTTAACAGAATGTTGTGTTGTTTGGTGAAAAAAGTGTGACTTTTTTGGATAAATTATTTGCCAATGTTACCTAATTTTCCATATTTTTATTGCGCAAACCAACTAATTATAAACTTAAAACAGGTCCTGATTGCCCGCAGTCAGGACTTTTTGTTTTGGGTAACATGTAATAAACCGTGGTGGTTATCGTATAATTGTAACAGCAATTCAATTTAAGGAAGCTCCAGATGGATACTGTAAACATCAAAGTACTTGCAGAGAAACTCGGATTATCGACATCGACCGTTTCAAGGGCCTTTCGAGGGAACAGTGACATTAATGCTAAAACCAAGCAACGTATCTTGGATACGGCAAGGTCGCTGGGGTACCAGCCCAACTTGTATGCAAGCAACCTACGTGACCGCAGGAGCAAAACCATTGCCATTGTGGTGCCCGAGTTTGCAAACAACTTTTTCTCGCATGCTATCCACGGTATCGAACGGGAGGCAAGGGCCAATGGGTACCATACCTTGATTTACGTGACGGATGATGACTATGAGAAGGAAGCGGCTTTCGTGACCGATATCTGTAACGGTAGGGTAGAGGGAGTGGTGATGTCTGCTTCGGGAGAGGAGTACCAACATGATTATCTTGAACTGTTGGCAAAGCGGAAAATTCCATTGGTTTTCTTCGATCGTTTTTACGACGACGTAAAGGCCACACGGATCACCGCCAACGATTACGAGAGCAGTTATCGTGCGACCAAGCACCTGTTGGACAATGGATGTAAAAAAGTGGCATACCTCGTGGTCAATAAACAGATATCCATTGGTAAAATCAGGTTGCAGGGATACCTGGATGCCCTGCGGGATACTGGTTTGCCACTGGACGACGATCTCGTCGTGGAATGTACAAACGAAAAACACGAAATCGAGCGACGTATCCGTGATGCATTCCATCGGTTCCGGCCAGATGGTATCTTCGCTTCCGTAGAGCGTTTGGCGGTCGCGGCCTACCGATTTTGCCTGCGTGAAGGAATATCCATACCACATCAATTGAAAGTGGTCGGTTTCTCCAGTTTGGAAATAGCCGATTTGTTGAATCCGGCATTGAGTACTGTTACACAACCCGCTTTCGACATGGGGGCCAAAGCGGCTTCCGTACTTTTTCAAGCCATTCATGATGGTCTTCAATCTACTGATGATGAGCATATTATATTTAAATCGATGCTCATCGAACGCGAGTCTAGTACAGGGTTGGTGAAAAAAAATACCTAGATTTTTTTGGAATTTAAAACCACGTGTCTACCTTTACATCACTTTCGGGAACGTTCCCGAAAATAATCAAAGGCAAAATCTGACAAATTTTGCACCAATTATTGACCAGATTCAGCAGTGATGAATAACACCATTTTTGTATTGTGCTTGTTGGCTTTATGCGTGTTTATAGGATGCAAAAAGCTAACGGATGGCGGTACACCGGAATCAGAGCCACTCGTATGGCCTAACGAAGTTGGGCTGCTTACGTTTACACCTGCATTTCCGAATGACGGCGATGAGGTGACCATCCATTTTGACAGTAAGGAAGGCAATGCAGAACTGCAGGGCCATACGGGGGATGTATACGTACATATCGGCGTGATCACCCAATCAAGTGATGGGGCCGGCGACTGGAAGTATGTCAAAACGGATTGGGGTGAGAATACGTCAGCTAACCGGATGGATCGGGTCAGCGCGGATAGTTATGAACTTAAATTCAACCCCAGGACTTATTTTGGGGTTCCCGCTGGAGAACAAATACATAAAATTGCCATGGTATTCAGGAACGTCGATGGAACAAAAGTGGGTCGTAACGCCGATGGAAGTGATATTTTCATGCCTGTTTTTGCTAGTGATCAATTGGCGGCGCGCTTTACTTCACCCACCATGCAACCGCTGTTCGATCCCCAACCGGTGTCAACGGCGTGGACGGAAGGACAGCCCTTGGAACTCCAGGCCATTGCTTCCCGTAAATCGGCATTGAGCCTCTTGGTCAATGGTGAACCTATTGCTACAGCAGATGCCATGAATATCAACGAATCGTATACGTTCGGTGAGGCAGGTCCCTACACATTTACCGTCAGGGCTACTGCAGATGGTCAGATAAGCGAAAGCAGCTTCACGATATTGGTTTCGGGCGAGCCTGAGGTCGCCGAACTTCCGCAGGGCGCTGCACCTAATGGCGTTACCTTTGGCAATGGCGGTACCACAGCCATATTTGCCCTGACCGCTCCGGAGAAAAATTCGGTTTATTTGATCGGCGATTTCAACGACTGGACACCCGGGTCGGGAGGTTTCATGAAACGTACTCCAGATGGCAAGCGTTGGTGGACGGAGGTCACCGGGCTTGATCCCAATAAGGAATATGCTTACCAGTTTCTTGTCGATGGCCAACTCCGCATAGCTGACCCTTACGCCCAGCTGGTGCTGGATCCGGACCATGACCAGTATATTCCCAGTAGTACATTTCCCACATTGAAACCGTATCCGGTGGGAAAAACAACAGGGATCGTGAGTGTCGTGAAAGCAAATGAGTCAACATATGCGTGGAGCCATGGCAATTTCCAGCGCCTTCATCAGCACGACTTGGTGATTTATGAACTGCACCTGCGTGACTTTATCGCAGCCCGCAACTATAAAGCATTGGCTGATACGCTGGACTATTTATCAAATCTGGGGGTGAACGCGCTGCAACTGCTACCGGTCAACGAGTTTGAGGGCAATTCAAGCTGGGGTTACAACCCTTCATTCTATTTTGCTCCCGATAAATACTATGGTACTAAAAATGACTTAAAACAACTCATTGATGAATGCCATGGACGTGGGATAGCGGTGATATTGGATGTGGTGCTTAACCATTCCTTTGGGCAATCGCCCATGGTGCAGCTTTATTTTGAGAATGGCAGGCCAACGGCAAACAACCCGTGGTTCAACCCCGAGCCGACACACCCCTTCAATGTAGGATATGATTTCAACCATGAAAGCGAATATACGAAGGCTTTTGCAAAAGACGTGATGAAGTTTTGGATGGAAGAGTACCGTGTAGACGGGTTCCGATTCGATCTCTCCAAAGGGTTTACCCAGAAAAACTCGGGCACTTCTGACGGAGCGGTAGGGCCATGGAGTGCTTATGACGCCTCGCGCGTGGCGATATGGAAGGAATACAATGACTTCATGCGCGCCATAGATAACCGCTTTTATGTCATACTCGAGCATTTCGCGGAAGATAGCGAAGAACAGGAACTTGCAGCGGCGGGCATGATGCTGTGGAACAACCTGAACCATGCATTTAACGAAGCAACGATGGGATGGCTTGACCAATCGGATTTCAAACGACTGTTCCATACGGAGCACGGGTTTAACGAACCCAACCTCATTAGTTACATGGAAAGCCATGACGAAGAGCGTCTGATGTACAAGAATTTGCAGTATGGTAATAGTGCCGGTGACTATGACACCAAGGATCCGAACACGGCATTGAAACGTATGGAAATGGCGGCTGCATTCCTCTTTTCGGCACCCGGCCCGAAAATGATTTGGCAATTCGGTGAATTGGGATATGACCGGTCGATCGACGAGAATGGCCGGACGGGAGAGAAACCCATCCTTTGGGAATACAATACGGGCAAACGGAGGGAACTGTATCAGGCGTTTAGCCGGGCGATCCGCTTCAAAACCCATAATGAGGTATTCAGGAATGGCCAATTCCAGTATGATCTGGCGGGGGCAGTCAAGTACATCAGTCTAACCCATGGAAACCAGCAGGTTATCGTGGTAGGCAATTTTGATGTGCAGACGAGGACGGCCAGTATCCCCCAATTGGCTGGCGGCAGCTGGTACGATAATACCGCCGGCGGGTCCGTGACCCTTTCCGCAGGTTACGAAAGGGCGTTGGCACCGGGTGAATACCATGTGTACAGCAAAACCAAATTAAATGAATAACCAACATACACTTATATTAAATGATTAACAAGATGAAGAAAAATTACACAAAGCAAATGCTGATGTCATTCTTGTTGCTATGGGCAACGACGCTTGCCTTCGGACAAGGGGGGAGCATCAGTGGTAGGGTGGTCGATAGCGAGGGAAACCCTTTGCCACGAGCATCGCTATCCCTTAAAGGAACCAACCAACAGATTTCCACCAATGAAGAAGGGGAATACCTGTTTTCTGTCATCAGTCAACAAGAAGTTACGATAGTGGTCAGTTTTATCGGTTATCAAACCATAGAGCGCTTGGTGCAAGTGACCGGTGATGTGGTTGAAAATTTCACACTGGCTTTCGATTTCCAGGGGTTAAGTGAGGTGGTGGTCGTAGGTTATGGAACCCAACAGAAAAAAGACCTGACAGGTTCCATCACATCGGTGACGACCAAGGATTTCAACAAAGGACCCGCCACGACACCCGAACAGCTTATCATGGGCAAGGTGGCAGGTGTGCAGGTTACTTCGAATGGTGGGGCGCCTGGTGCAGGGAGCCGGATTCGGGTACGTGGTGGCTCATCGTTGAGTGCCAGCAATGACCCGTTGATTGTGATTGATGGTGTGCCTTTAGACAATAATAGTATTTCAGGAGTGAGCAATCCGTTAAGCATGATCAATCCGAATGATATCGAATCGTTCAATATCCTGAAAGATGCTTCCGCAGCGGCAATCTATGGTTCGAGGGCAGCGAACGGTGTGGTATTGATTACCACCAAGCGGGGTAGGAGCGATGATTTGCAAATCAATCTAAATACCCGGCATTCGCTTGGCTACAGTACAGGTTTCATCGATGTACTTACAGCCGACCAAATGCGTGAGGTGGTAAATACGTATCCGCAAAGCACTGACGCGCAAAAGGCTTTGCTTGGTACGGCTAACACGGATTGGCAGAAAGAGATTTTCCAACAGGCCTATTCGGCAGACAATAACATTTCGTTTACGGGAGGAATTAAAAACCTGCCGTATCGGTTGTCTTTGGGTTACCTCCACCAAGATGGTATCTTGAAAACCTCCAATCTGAAAAGGACGTCAGGTGCACTTAACCTCAGCCCCCGATTTCTGGATAATCATCTAAAAGTAGATGTGAACCTGAAAGGAAGTATTTCCAACAGCCGTTTTGCTGATCAAGGAGCGATAGCGGGGGCATTGCGTTTTGACCCCACCCAGCCTGTACATACTTCAAATAGTTATGGCGATTATTTTGAATGGCTGGTGCCTTCTACAGGTGAACCTAATCCGCAGGCACCTCGGAATCCGTTGGCTTTGTTAGAACTGCGTAAGGATCTCAGTACGGTACAGCGAAGCATCGGCAATATGCAGTTCGATTACAGCTTCCATTTTTTACCCGAATTGAGGGCAAATTTGAATTTGGGATATGATATCTCGCGGGCAGCGGGTACAATCGATGTTCCCGCATTTGCAGGCTCGGCTTTTGCAAGAAGGGGGCAAAGAGACCAATATGAACAAAACAAAACCAATAAGTTGCTGGAAGGATATTTGAACTATACCAAGGAATTGGTTGATGCCGATAGCCGCATCGATGCCACATTGGGATATAGCTACCAGGATTGGATACGGGAATCACCCACTTTCCCTAGCCTCAGCGAGGATGGCAGCGTGTACCAACCGGCGGGTGTACCGTTCAAGACACAAAACACCCTGATTTCCGTGTTTGGTCGGGTTAACTACAGCTACAAGGACCGTTATTTGCTGACCGCTACGTTGCGTCGCGACGGTTCCTCACGATTCAGCCAAAATAACCGGTGGGGTACTTTCCCCTCGTTAGCGTTTGCTTGGCGTATATCCGAAGAAGATTTCTTAAACACATCTTCTTCTTTATCGGACTTGAAACTGCGTTTGGGATATGGGGTGACCGGTCAGCAGGAAATGCCTGCCGAATTGTCGGACTACCCGTATCTACCGGGCTACACCCAAAGTGACAGCACGGCCATGTACCAGTTTGGGAATGATTACTATATATCATACCGCCCCAATGCTTACGATGAAAACATCAAGTGGGAGGAAACAGCTACATACAATGCGGGGTTGGATTTTGGCTTCCTCGAAGGTCGAATTTCAGGTAGCGTCGATTATTTCCTGAAAAAAACAAAGGATTTATTGAGTGTGATCCCTATTCCAGTGGGTTCGAATTTCAGCAATCAAATCATGACCAATGTTGGTGACATGCAAAGCACCGGATTTGAGCTGACGTTAAATGCAAATCCGATTAATACCAGTCGTTTCCGTTGGGATGCCGGTTTCAACTTGACCTGGAATAAGATCAACATTGAAAACCTGACCAAAGTAGACGATCCGAATTACCAAGGGGTGTGGGTAGGCGGTATTTCCGGTGGAACGGGCAATACCATGCAAATCCATTCTGTAGGATATTCACCGTTTTCGTTCTTTGCCTACCGCCAGGTGTATGATGGCAATGGCAATCCGCTAGAAGATGTATACGAAGACCGCGATGGCAATGGAATCATCAACGAAAACGACCGATATCGTTATCAATCACCCGAACCGCGTGTGTTTCTTGGGTTTAATTCGCAATTTGCTTATGATAAGTTGAGTTTTGGGTTTTCATTGCGGGCCAATTTAGGTAACTACATGTACAACAATATTGTATCCAATTATGCTGCTTATCGTGAAATATTGAATCCAAATGGCTTCTTGACAAATGGTTCCACCAACGTATTGCAGACACACTTTTTCAATAACCAATACCTGACGGATTATTATATCGAGAATGCATCATTCCTTCGCATGGACAATGCATTCCTCAACTACGACGTGGGCCGTATTGGTAGGGGTAAAACCACGTTGCAGGTTGGCCTTACCGTACAGAATGTTTTTGTCATTACAAAATACAGCGGTCTTGACCCTGAAATAGCAGGCGGGATCGATAACAATTTTTACCCACGCCCCCGGACGTTTGAGTTGGGGTTGAACCTAAATTTCTAATTGTAAACGACAACTAAAGAATTAAGATCATGAATGTTGTAAGAAATATAAAAGCCATTGTAGGGATAGCGATTGTTCTCCTCGGGGTTTCGTGTACGAAAGACCTGGACAGGACACCGATCTATGGCCTTACCTCAGTAGAGGTATATAAAGACATGCCGGGGTATCGAAGTGCTTTGGCAAAGGTGTATGCGAATTTTGCTTTAACGGGGAGTACTGGCCCAGCAGGGAATGGCGATGTGGCTGGAATCGATGAGGGTACTTCAGACTTTTTGCGCTTGTATTGGAATTTGCAGGTACTCACCACAGACGAAGCTAAAGTGGCTTGGAATGACCCTGGCCTACCTGAACTCAACACGATTAACTGGACTGCTGCTAATCCGATGTTGACGGGGTTGTACAATCGCCTTTATTATGGTATTTCGGTAGCCAATGAGTTTATTCGTGAATCATCTGACGAAAAGCTGAATAGCAAAGGTTTTTCGGAAAGTGATTTGGCAGAAGCACGGTATTTCCGTGCCGAAGCGAGGCTACTGCGTGCTTACAGTTATTTCGTCGCGATGGATTTGTATGGGAATGTGCCTTTTATGTTGGATACCGACCCGGTGGGTACGTTTGTGCCTTTGCAGATTAACCGGGCGGATTTGTTTGAATTTGTTCGGACGGAGTTGGAATCGGTACAAGAGGAATTGAAGGATCCTCGCCAGAACGAATATGGACGTATGGATAAAGCCGCGGCCTGGTTGCTCTTGTCAAGGTTATACCTCAATGCATCGGTGTATGCCGGTACGGCGAGGTATGATGAGGCAATTGCCAGTGCGGCTAAGGTCATCAATGCAGGGTATCAGTTGGAAAGTGATTACCAAACGTTGTTCATGGCTGATAATCACACGCGCAATGGGGAGATCATTTACGCGATCCCTTATGATGGGCTTTATGCCAAAACATTCGGCGGCACATCATTTCTTATCCATGCCTCCATCGGCGGGAATATGGATGTGAACAATTATGGCGTCAATTCGGGATGGGCAGGTATCCGTAGTACACGGGCACTTCCCGGTTTATTCGGTGATTGGGATGCCACCGGCGATAGCCGGGCGCTTTTCCATACGGATGGGCAGGAGCTTGACATCAGTAACCTATCGGTATTTACGGAAGGTTATGGAGTGACTAAATTTAGAAACATCCGATCTGACGGGGGAGCTGTTTCAGATCCTAACAAAGAGTTCGCGGATACTGATTTTCCATTGTTCAGGTTACCAGAGGCTTATTTTAATTATGCCGAAGCAGTTTTGCGTGGTGGTGCAGGAGGCGATGTGCCTACAGCATTGGGGTATATCAATTTGTTGCGGCAACGGGCTTACGGTGATAATTCGGGAAATATAGCAGCCAATGAGCTGACATTAGACTTTTTGCTCGATGAAAAAGGTAGGGAAATGTACTGGGAAGGGCAACGTCGTACGGATTTAATCCGCTATGGCCGATATACGAGTGGAGACTATACTTGGCAGTGGAAAGGTGGGATACGGGATGGCCGCAGTGTGGCGGGGCATTTCAATCTGTTTCCCATTCCGGCAACGGATCGTTCGGCAAACCCGAATTTGGAACAGAACCCTGGATATTAAAATAGGCAATGGTTATACCCATCAATCAGTTTTAAGATGAAAACGATATTAAATAAGATTACAGTCATCTGCACGATGCTATTTGTGTTGGTAGCCTGTAAAAAAGATGAACAACGGCTTGTGGCTAATGAAGGGGTTGCTCCCGAATTTGGGAGTATCCCTGCGGCTCTTGTACTGTTGGAAGAGCAGGCCACCACGGATAGTATTACCTTTTCCTGGTCGGAAGCCGACTATGGCTATCAGGCTGCTATCAAATACACGTTGCAGTTTGCTGCAGCCAATCAAACAGATTTTGAAGACGCGATCAATGTGGATTTAGGCAATGAGAGAAGCCGGACGTATGCCGTCGCCGACTTCAATGCCCTTGTTCTCCGATTGGGATTGGAGCCGGAAAGCCCGGGAGACGTGATATACCGTGTGCTGGCTTCCATATCGGATAACATTACATCCGTTAGTTCAGCGGTGAATACCATGACGGTGACAGCGTATTCCACATTTAGGGAGATACCGCTACTTTATGTGCCGGGTAGCCATCAGGGATGGTCGCCAGAGACAGCCCCACAACTAGCGGATGTCAATTTTGAAGATATCTTTGAGGGATTTGTGTATTTCCCTGACGCTTCCAATGAGTTCAAACTGACGGTTGTACCCTGTTGGTGCGAAGCAGATTACGGAAGTCCGGGAGGTAACCAATTGACGTTAGGTGGTGGAGATAATATCAAGCATGATGGGGCTGGTTTCCATCGCGTCACGGTCAACCTGAACGACCTTACTTGGCGTGCAGATATCATGAATTGGGGAGTCATTGGCGACGCAACTCCAGGAGGATGGGATAGCGATCAGGACATGACGTATGCTGTCGAGGATGGGGTATGGAAGATTACAGTCGCATTATCTGCAGGTGAATTTAAATTCCGGGCAAATGATGATTGGGGTGTCAATTTTGGCCACCATCCAGATGATGATCCTTTTGTGTTAAGTTATGGTACGGACAACATCCCAGTTGCCGAGGCTGGAACATATGAAATCATACTTGATTTGCGGGATCCAACCAAATTTGTCTATAGCATCACAAAAAAATAACAGACAAAGCGGCCAGAGCCAAATGCTTTGGCCGCTTATGAAATTTACAGTCATGGTTTACGAGAAAAAAATGATGAGATTGCTGTGGTGTGCCCTTTTGATGGTGGTGGGTACATGGGGTTATGCACAACCAACCGCCATCGACCGAGTGGAACCCCTCCATTGGTGGGTGGGCATGGCTAATCCTAGCCTGCAATTAATGGTATATGGCAAAGATATCGCGGCCCATGATGTGTCGGTTGATTATCCGGGGGTGACCCTACAAAAGGTGCACCGTGTGGAGAATCCCAATTACCTGTTCTTGGATTTGGATATCAGGTCATCTGCTCAGGCAGGCACCGTGAATATCGTGTTTAATCGTGAAGGGTTAGCCATACCCTTGATATACGAATATGAGTTGCGTCAACGGGATTCCGATCAGGTAAAAGCGCAAGGCATTACCAGCGAGGATTTTATCTACCTGATTATGCCCGACCGCTTCGCAAACGGCGATATCAGCAATGACGTGGTGCAGGGGATGCGTGAAACCACGCTCAACCGTGACTCCATGTATTATCGACATGGTGGTGATTTGCAGGGGATTATCAATAAATTAGACTATTTGCAAGATTTAGGTATAACGGCTGTATGGCTTAACCCCGTATTGACCAATGATATGGAGCAGGCATCATACCACGGTTACGCGGCCACGGAATATTACCAGATCGACCCTCGTTTTGGTACCAACGAATTGTATAAAACACTGGCGGATGAACTCCATAAACGGGGGATGAAATTAGTCAAAGATTTGGTACATAACCATGTGGGATTGCGGCATTGGACGGTGCTTGACCTGCCTTCGCACGATTGGCTCAACCAATGGCCGGAATATACCAATACGACGTATAAAGACCAGGTGCTATTTGATCCCTATGCCTCTGAGGCGGATAAGAAACGCATGAGTGACGGATGGTTTGTGCCCAGTATGCCCGACATGAACCACCGGAATCCTTTTGTGCGCAATTACATCACACAAAACCATATTTGGTGGGTTGAGTATGCGGGCGTGGATGGTTTCCGGCTGGATACTTATGCCTACAACGACCTGAATTACATGGCCGAGTGGGGCCAGCAAATCAAGGCCGAATATCCTGACCTGACGTTTTTTGGTGAAACATGGGTGCATGGCGTACCCAACCAAGCGGTGTATACCCAAGGGAGCACGATCAACCAAAACTACGATAGCCACATGCCCGGCGTTACCGATTTCCAGACACATTTTGCCATTATTGAGGCGATGAATGGTGCCTTCGGATGGACTGACGGGGTGAATAAGCTCTATAGCGTGCTCGCCAATGACTTCGTGTATGAAGATGCGTACCGTAATGTAGTTTTTCTGGATAACCATGATAAAAGCAGGTTTTTCTCGGAAGTGGGCGAAAACATAGACAAATATAAATCCGGATTATCTTGGCTCTTTACCACGCGGGGCATTCCGCAACTGTATTATGGTGCGGAAATCGGGATGAAGAACTTTGCAGATCCGGACGGCAAAGTGCGTGAGGATTTCCCCGGTGGATGGCCCACGGATACAGTGGATAAATTCAATGAATCCGGTCGGAACGCCTTTGAAAAAGAAGTCTTCGACCATGTGAAAGCATTGGCCAATTACCGCAGGGAAAACCCGGTCTTACAAACCGGTAAAATGATGCAATACGTACCAGAAGATGCCGTGTATGTATATTTCCGGTACAACGATGATAAAACAGTAATGGTGGTGATGAACACCGATGAAAAAGAGGTTGCCGTAGCGACGGGCCGTTTTGACGAACGGATCAAAACCGCCACGCAAGCGAAAAACATCATTACGGGCGAAATCGTTGACCTTGCGCAGCCCATCAAGTTGAAGGAAAAGACCACATTAGTATTAGAATTATTGTAAGGAGATGAGATATCCTGTAAATCGTAAATCTCAAATCGTAGCGCTAAAATCCAAAAAGGCATTCATTTTCGACCTCGATGGGGTATTGGTCGACACCGCAAGATTCCACTACCAAGCGTGGAAGCGATTGGCCCAGACCTTGGGGTTTGATTTTACGTTGCAGCAGAACGAACAACTCAAAGGAGTGAGCCGCATGAAGTCGCTTGAGTACCTGTTGGATTGGGGTGGGGTCGTGTGTACTGATGAGGAGAAACAACGTCTCGCGACGCAAAAAAACGATTGGTACCTCGAATTGGTCGATCAGATGACCCATTCTGATGTGTTGCCGGGTGTGCTTGATTTTCTCCAATACGCCAAGGCAAACCATATCAAAACAGCGGTCGGTTCAGCCAGTAAAAATGCGATGCGGATTTTGAGGCGCATCGATATCCTAGATTACTTCGATGTGGTGGTAGATGGCAATGCGGTATTGGCCTCTAAACCCGACCCCGAGGTATTTATCAAGGCAGCCCAATTATTGGAAATCCATCCGGGGGATTGTTTGGTATTTGAAGACGCGCAGGCGGGCATCGAAGCGGCCAAAGCCGCGGGGATGCAAGTGGTGGGGATCGGTAAGGAAAGTGATTTGCAGGGAGCGGACTTGGTGGTTAGTGGGGTGGTTGATTTGAACATTTAAACATGAAAAACTACATTATACACGACGAGTGGAATATCATCGAGGAGGGATTTGATCCTTCGTTAAATAACGTATCGGAAAGCCTGTTCAGTATCGGCAACGGCCGGATGGGCCAGCGGGCGAATTTCGAAGAACATTACTCGGGAGAGCACCTTCAGGGTTCGTATATCGCGGGTGTGTATTACCCCGATAAAACCCGTGTAGGTTGGTGGAAGAATGGGTATCCCGAATATTTTGCCAAGGTGCTTAATGCAGCGAACTGGATTGGGATTGATGTCCATGTCAATGGGGAGCAGTTGGATTTGCACGAAGCGGAGGTACTGGATTTTAGGCGCGTGCTGAATATGCGTGAGGGGTACTTGCAACGCACATTTACTGCCCGACTGGGAAATGGCAAAGAAATCATGGTGGAATCCACCCGTTTTTGCAGTTTGGTGGATGACGAAGCTAGCGCCATCCGTTACCGGATTACGGCACGTAATTTCAATGGAATCTTAACCATAACTCCTTATATCGACGGCGATGTCAAAAACCAAGATTCAAACTACGATGAGAAATTCTGGGAAGAAGTCTCGAAGGAAAGCAGGGGAAATCGCGCGATGGTGACGCTGCGTACAAAGAAGACCGATTTTTGGGTGAGCACGGCCATGCATTATGCGGTTTCGGTGGATGATATGCCGTTCTCAATTGTGGAGCAGGATGTGGTGCGGGATAAATTCGTCGGAAAAGCCGTCGAGGTACCCATCGAAGTAGGACAAACCCTTACCCTTTACAAATATGTCGTGAACCTTTCTTCCGAAAACCATCCAAAAGCAGCTTTGGAAAATCGCGCGTGGGAATACTTGGATGGTGTCGTTGCCAAGGGATTTGACCGTATGTTGGCCGAGCAAGCCGAAGCATGGGAGAGCAAATGGCAAGAAAGCGATATCCTCATCGAGGGTGACGTGGCGGCCCAGCAGGCCATCCGATTCAATATCTTCCAATTGTACCAGACCTATACCGGTGAGGATGATCGCCTCAACATCGGACCGAAAGGCTTTACGGGAGAAAAATACGGGGGGTCTACCTACTGGGATACCGAAGCATACTGCTTACCGTTTTACTTGGCTACCGCTCCGCAGAACGTTGCCAAAAACTTGTTGATATACCGTTATAAGCACCTGCAAAAAGCCATAGAAAATGCAGCAAAATTAGGATTTAGCAAAGGAGCCGCGCTGTATCCCATGGTGACCATCAATGGGGAGGAATGTCACAATGAATGGGAGATTACCTTTGAGGAAATCCACCGCAATGGTGCCATTGCTTTTGCCATCTACAATTATATCCGTTACACGGGCGACCATTCGTATTTGGTAGAATACGGACTGGAAGTGCTGATCGGCATCTCCCGATTTTGGGCGCAGCGGGTCAATTGGAGTGAGGCAAGGCAACAATACGTGATACTCGGGGTCACGGGCCCAAATGAATACGACAACAACGTCAACAACAACTGGTACACCAATACTATTGCATCGTGGTGTCTGGAATACACGCTAGCGGCACTGGACGAGGTACGATCTTCGGCACCGGATCGCTATCGTGACATCGTGAAAAAGACAGCTTTTGATGAAGAAGCGGAAACGCGCCAGTGGAAGACCATCATTGACAACATGTATTACCCCACAGACGAAAAACTTGGTGTTTTCTTGCAGCAAGACGGCTTTCTCGACAAAGAACTGGTGCCAGTACATGCATTGCCAGCCAATCAGCGCCCATTGAACCAACATTGGAGCTGGGATCGCATATTGCGTTCCAGTGCCATTAAGCAAGCCGATGTGCTGCAAGGGATTTACCTATTCGAGGGGCGATTTGACCAGGAAACCATCCGCTGCAACTACGACTTCTATGAGCCGCTTACCGTGCATGAAAGTTCGTTATCGCCATGCCTACATGCCATCCTCGCAGCCAAACTGGGCGATGAACAACGCGCTTACCAGTTCTACCTGCGCACCGCAAGGCTCGATCTGGATGATTACAACAACGATACTGAAGATGGATTGCACATCACCTCCATGGCGGGCACGTGGATGAGCATCGTCGAAGGGTTTGCCGGTATGCGGGTAGCCGATGGACAGTTGCATTTCAATCCCATGCTGCCCGATAATTGGCAATCATATAGCTTTAAAATCGGGTTTAGGGGAGCAGAACTAACCATCCGTGTTGCTAAGGCACATGTCGCGTTTACCAACAACGGAAAACAAGGCGTGTCCGTGCATATCTTTGGTGAAACACTAACCATTGGGCCGCAAGCGACGGCTTCAGCAACAAAATACCAGCAAGCATGAATACGAGCATCTGGAAATCAATAACAGCGATAATGGTTTTGGGCATATCGGCATGTGGGAATCCACAAGACAATGCCGCATCACTCGATCCGGCTAACACGACAGATGAGGTGGTGACCGACCATAAATTGATCATCTATCAGACGTTGGTCAGGCATTTCGGGAATACAAACACCACAAATCAGTACTACGGATCAATTGCGGAAAACGGAAGCGGCAAGTTCAACGATTTCACGCCCGAGGCATTGGAAGCATTGAAAGCCCTCGGCATTACCCATATCTGGTATACCGGGGTGATTGAGCATGCGACCATGACCGACTATAGCGCTTACGGCATTGCGGTAGATGACCCCGATATCGTAAAGGGCCGGGCCGGCTCACCTTATGCGATTAAAGACTATTACGATGTTTCGCCTGATTTAGCGGTTGATGTGCCTAAGCGGATGGACGAGTTTGAGGCGTTGGTGGCACGTACGCATGGACAAGGGTTGAAAGTCATCATCGACTTCATCCCGAACCACGTGGCCCGTACATACCAATCGGATGCCAAACCGGCTGGTGTGCGAGATTTTGGGGAGGATGACGATACCAGCGTTGCGTTTAGTCCAACGAATGATTTTTACTATATCCCCGACGAATCGGTTATAATGCCCGAGGGGTATAACGCTGGGGGCGATGCATTCTCCAGCCCGCTCAAGGATGGGAAATTTGATGAATTTCCGGCCAAGGTGACGGGCAACAACGTCTTTTCATCCCAACCGTCACTGCATGATTGGTCCGAAACGGTCAAGCTCAATTACGGTTTGGACGTGCAAGATGACAACAAAGCCTATTTTGATCCCAAACCACCGGTATGGTTGAAGATGCGTGATATTTTATTGTTTTGGGCTGGAAAGGGCGTGGACGGCTTCCGGTGCGATGTGGCGGAAATGGTGCCGGTGGAATTCTGGAATTGGGTGATTACCGAAGTGAAAAAAGAATATCCCGATATGCTATTTATTGCGGAGGCTTACGACCGTAACCAGTACCGCAATTTTCTGGAGAGCGGCTTGTTCGATTATTTATATGACAAAGTGGGCTTGTATGATGGGTTGAAAAAACTGATTAGAAACGAGCCCGAAGCCAATGTTGCTGATATTCGGTTCGTCTGGAATGAAGAAAGCCGGGGTTTTTCGTCACGTATGCTGCGCTTTCTCGAGAACCATGATGAAGAACGCATCGCTTCGCCGCATTTTGCGGGAGATCCGTGGTTGGCCGTGCCGGCAATGGTGGTCACGGCTACGTTGTCTACTGGCCCAGTGATGATTTATTCAGGGCAGGAAGTAGGGGAACCGGCCGTAGGTGATGAGGGGTATGGCGGTGATGACGGCCGCACGTCCATCTTTGATTACTGGGGAGTGCCCCAACACCAAAAATGGGTGAATGGTGGACGATTCGACGGGGGAGGATTGGATGAAAAAGAACAGGAATTACGCAGTTTTTACAAAAAATTGCTCCATATTAGCCGTGAACACCCCGCTATCAATAGTGGCCGATTTTATGAATTAACGGATGCAGACGGAGGGTCGAGCGGATTGACCAATAAAACCTATGCTTATCTTCGGTTTACGGCGAAGGAAAGGGTATTGGTGGTCGCCAATTTCGAGCGCGAGCCAAAGTCGCTTTTGGTTAAGTTCCCACGTGATGTAGTGGAGGAATTTGGATTGTCTGAAAAGGAAATCACTTTTCGCGATTTGCTTTGGGATGACAGCCCGGTCGTAACGTTATCCGATATATCCACAGGCTTACCGTTGGAATTACCGGCAAGTGGCGTTTTGATATTGGAATTTTGATGTACTAAGAAACATACGATATGAATCTAACCCGTAAACCTAGATTAAGCCTATCCCAAATCATCAATATGAGTTTTGGTTTTTTGGGTATCCAATTTGGCTTTGCTTTGCAGAATGGCAATGCTTCCCGTATTCTCCAGACGTTTGGAGCAGATGTGGAGCATTTGTCACTATTTTGGCTGGCTGCACCACTCACAGGTATGATCATACAACCCATCGTAGGGCACTACAGTGATCGGACATGGACTAAGCTGGGGCGCAGGCGTCCATATTTTCTGGCGGGAGCATTGTTGTCTGCCATTGCATTGGTGCTGATGCCAAATGCGGCGGTGCTTGCCTCGGTGTTGCCCCCAATTCTTATCGGCGCGGGAATGCTGATGATTATGGATGCATCGTTCAATGTGGCGATGGAACCGTTTCGTGCCTTGGTGGCCGACAAATTGCCCGAGGAGCAGCGAAGTGCCGGTTTTTCCGTTCAGTCGTTTCTGATCGGTATAGGTGCCGTGGTAGGGTCTTGGCTGCCTTATGTGTTTGCGGAGTACCTGGGGGTGTCCAAAACGGCGGTGGAGGGGCATGTGCCTGACAATGTGCTGTATTCATTCTATGTCGGCGCTGCGGTGTTGGTGTTGAGCGTGCTATGGACGGTCGTGAGCACGCGCGAGTATACACCCGAGGAATTAGATCATTTTGAAAAGCAAAAGGAGGTAGACATCGAACCCGCAGCGCGAAAGGGCCTGTTGGCGATATTCAGTGATTTTGCTCAAATGCCCAAAGCGATGAAACAATTGGGCTGGGTGCAGTTTTTCTCATGGTTTGCCCTGTTCTCCATGTGGGTATTTACCACGCCGGCCATCGCCCAGCATGTATATGGTGTGCCAGTAGGCGACACCACTTCTTCCCTTTATGCCGATGCAGGCAACTGGGTAGGGATACTTTTCGGCGTTTATAACGGGGTGGCAGCCATTTACGCGTTGCTGCTCCCGGCTATTGCCAAACGCTACGGCCGTAAAGGGGCCCATGCGCTTTCGCTGACCGCAGGGGGTATTTCGTTGATTTCACTATTCTTTATCTCCAATCCCGATTACCTATTGATACCCATGGTTGGTATCGGTATGGCGTGGGGGAGCATCCTGGCCATGCCTTACGCGATTTTATCAAGTAGTATCCCCGCCAAGAAGATGGGAGTGTACATGGGAATATTCAATTTCTTCATCACATTCCCCCAAATCATCAATGGTTTTCTAGGTGGGTATATGGTGAAATACCTATTTGCTGGACAACCAATTTTTTCACTGGTCATGGCGGGAAGCCTGATGGTCTTGGCAGCGATAGCAGTATTGAGGGTTAAAGAAACCGCCTGACGGCATCACGTATTGCGGGTGTTGTCGATTTCCTGTTGTTGCTTCAATTGCTCCACGTTGTTTTTCTCCGCAAAACTGTCGGTCTTTTCCGCAAATGCGCTCAGCAATTCGTTGATGGCATCCGAGTTGTCGGCCGTACGTTGGTAGATATCGGGTAATACCTTTTCAAGACGACCATCGCCCAATTCGATGTTGTCCACTTCTATCTTGCCGATTTTTTCCAATACGGCTTGTTGACTTCGTTTTAAGTCCTCCAATTCGCGGACTATTTTCTCCATCAGTTCAAATTTCTTCAGTTTATCCATTGCGATAAATATGTTGTTCCACTAATAAAACAAGAGAAAAAAGAAAAGGTTTTATTTGATAAACTAATATTTTAGTTATATTGCAAAGGTTTTAGTTGAAAAATGATATCTTTTTGATCATGAAGCGTACTTATTGCATTGTTTACCTATTCTCCATGTTTTGCCTAGTGGGATACGCCCAAAACCGTGTGCCGGATAACGACAGGTTGCTTGAATATTACCAGAGCCAGCGATACAGAGAAGCGGCGATGTACCTGGAAGAGTTTTACCCGGATACGGTGACAGATCGGTCGGTACTTAACAGACTAGCTTACTGTTACCGGATGGCAGGTGACAACCCGAGGGCCGAACATTATTATTTGAAGCTCTATGCGCTGGACAGCCTGGATATCCCAACGTTGATGAACCTGGCTTTCGTCAATGCCCAGCGTAGTCGTATACGCCTGTCGGCCGATTATTACCAAAAGGTGATTTCGGTAGACAGCACGCATGTGCAGGCGTACACGGCATTATCCAGCATCATGAAGCGGCTGGGTGACTCACCGGCAGCTTTCCTTTATTTGGAACGAGCAAACCAATTGCTGCCTTCAGATGGTGATATTGCCTTTGATTTTGCCCAGATGTGTTTGGCATTACGAACGGACAGCGCCTATCACAAGGCCGATACCGTATTGATGGTTGCTCTGCAATCCGATTCAACGAATGGGCTGCTGGTATTGGGCAAAGCACAGGTTGCGGAGAAACTCAAACGTTATTTGGAAGTCGTAGAGCGGTGCGAGCAGCTTGTTGAATGGGGGGAGGAGACCTTGCAGGTCTTGACCCTGTTAGCGAGGGGGTATTTCCAAATCGATGATTTCATTGGCAGTAGAGAGACCTACGAAAAAGTGATCGAGCGCTACGACGGATTAGCTGAACTCGATTACTATTATTTGGCTATGGCTTATAAAGCATTGAAGCGTTACAAGGAGGGACTGGAATGCATGGACAAGGTATTGGAATTGGCCATATCACCCAATGCGGCTTTTTACTATGGTCGCAAGGCGGATTTGCACGATTTAGCGAACCAGCCCTCGGCCGCCGTATCCAGTTATTTACGCAGTTTCCAGTTTGATGTCGTTCCGATTCATTATTATAGCCTGGCGATTGTGTATGACAAAAAGCTCCAGGACCCCAAAAATGCGTTGCGTTATTATCGCCTGTATCTTAAGCAGGAACCACGTGGGGATGAACGGGTTTTCGTCGAATATGTGCAAAAGCGGGTAAAGGAACTGGAGTAGGGAAGAGTTTATGGCAATTTATGCCGGTTTCATTTGAAATCCTAAAATAAACGCTTATTTTTGCAGCCCTTACAACCACTTTTGGAAAGGTGTCAGAGTGGTCGAATGAGCAGTCCTGGAAAGACTGTATACGGGATGACCGTATCGAGGGTTCGAATCCCTCCCTTTCCGCCGAACAATAGGAAGCCCGACGAAAGTCGGGTTTTTTCGTTTGGGGCTTTCGTGAACTTGCTCAAACGAAAGCAGAAAACGGAAAAATGAATGAGCATAGCAAATGGCTTCCTATTGTTTGAAGCCTCCCCCATGGGATCGCCGAAGCAAAGCGGAGGCAATCCGTCACAAGGAAACGGAAACGTAGTGAGTGGATTTAGTTGGGCTGAAGTCTCCTGTAGTATCAATAAACAATATTTCCATTGCTGATCAAGGATTTTACTGGCGATATTCGGGATACCGCTTCTGCCGAACAGCTTGCATCAATAAGTACCACATCTGCGGCATCGCCCACCTTCGGCCATTGCTGCTTGCCGTTGTCGTCCAATGGAAGTATGTTAGCTGTTGCCAGCTTCAGACTTCTTGATAATAAAAATTCGGTGGCATAGCCGTAGAGCTGTGCCATTAGATTGGCCTTCTGCAGTACACTGCCGCTTCCCCAGGTGTTCCAATGGTCAATGATGCTGTCGTTGCCGGTCAGTACGGTAACATGGTGCTTGTATAAAATAGGTATCGGCATGATCAGTCCGCCAAAAGGGATGGTAGATACGATTCCGATGTCGGCGGCACCCAATTGTTCCGCTATTTCTTCCTGCTGCTGTTGTTCCAGTTTTCCCAAAACAAAACAGTGGCTTATGAACGTCTTTTTCTTTAGAACGGGATTTTCGTTAACTTTTTTTATAAGGTATTCTACTGTTTTCAACCCCGATTCTCCCGATTCGTGCAAGTGTATATCGATTCCTTTGTTATTATCCAATGCCAATTGAACGGTAAAATCGATCGATCTTTCAATGGCGCCATCGATGCTATAGGGGTCCAAGCCTCCAATAAAATCAACATCCATCTGTGCAGCATCCTTTAAATAAGGAACCGAATCGGTATAAAAAACACCATGTTGCGGAAATGCCACCAACTCCGCCCCAAAACTGTCTTTTTTGTTTTCAAGTGCTTTTTGAAGGTTTTTCAGCGATTGCAATTTTGAAGTAGGTTCAATATTTACATGGCTTCTTGCAAACGATGAACCCTTTGACTGAAGCAATTCAATCAGTTTTTCCGCATGATCGGTAGATGTTTTAAGCATCTCCGGTAGGATCTGCTGTTCCAATGCGATCATCCCTTTTACACCACCTGTTCTTCGCCTTGTAGCCTGCCATGCCCCGCCATAAAAGGTTTTATCCAAGTGGATGTGCATATCTTTAAAGGAGGGGAGCATCAATAATCCTTTGGCATCAATGGCATTGGAATCGGTTGGCGTATTGGCAGAAATGCTTTTGATTTTTCCATTACTAATGGCAATCGAAAACAACCCGGTTTTGGTGCGGATGACTTCATCGTCTTCATACTCGAAACCGGTCTCCAGCCTTACGTTTTTTAACGTATAGTCTTTTCCAATGTACTTGTTCCCTTCGTCTGCTGGTTGTAGGGCCGAAATGCCCTTAGTATTCAATAATTCTGGTATCATAGCCATTCCGACAAAACCTAATCCGGATTTTTTCAAAAAACCTTTACGGGATATTCCTAATGTACGCATTGATTAAAAATTGTTGATACAAAGTTAATTAATCACGCGCCTCGCGATGTGTAGGATTCATTCCAACCTTTGAAAGATTTATCACAGCGACATCAATAGGAATGAATCTTTCAAGCAATCGAGATAGGTTTCGCAAAGAAATCGGTTAGAATGGCTCACATGATGGCATCGCGATAAATGATTAGTCATGAATTTACACTTTTTTGTTAATTTTCCTGAACATTAAAAAAGGGGGAAAAGGGGCTAATGGCAACGTCATCAGATGAAAGTAAGTATGTGCCGGTTATCGGTATTCAAGAATTCAGAAAAAGTCAGTTGACAGGCCGAGACGAACTGCTGTTTAACGAGCTACATGGAGAGCGGCACATCGATAAGCCACACAAACACGATTTCTTTATTATCATATTATTTGATAGCGCAAGAGGGGTTCACACGATCGATTTTCGCGATTATCTGATAGCAGACAAGCAGATACACATATTATTTCCCGGTCAGGTACACCGATGGGATATTGAACCTGAAACAATAGGGTATCAGTTGATGATTGACCGTGTTTTTTTTGAACGTTTTGCCCCTTATTTTCGTTTTTCGTTTACGAATTACATCAATCATCCGGTTATTCCTTTGACCGATACTAGTTTCAACCTATTGAAATATGAGTTTGATGCCATAAAAGATGAACTCCATACCGACAACTCTCTTAAAGATTTGATTAGCGCAAGAGCCACCGTCATTGCCGCGATAGTAAGCAAAGAGGCCGAGAACCTTTTTGCTGATGTTAAGGTATATCAGTCAAATCCCAGGCTCGCGAAATTTAATATGCTCATTGAACGGCATTTTAAAGAAGAAAAGCTAGTTGCTTTTTATTCATCAAAACTCCATATATCCGCTAATTACCTGAATATCCTTTGTAAGAAACATCTCGGTATATCCGCGACTCAATTGATTCAGCAGCGGGTACTGCTGGAAGCTAAACGGCTTCTTCAATCAACAGACATTTCTATAAAAGAAATTGCTTTTGAACTTGGGTTTGTAGATCAGGCCTATTTTTCCAATTTTTTCAAAAGCCAGACAAAAGCTACGCCCACAGCATTTAGGGAAAGATGAATAATTCAGATTTTAACGATTTCTTTTACAAGATCATTTAGTGAAAATCCCGTGTAAAATCAATCACGCTACTTCGTTCGGTCAAACACCGTCATCAATCACAAAGCGGCAAGATTATTTCATTAATTCACTACCTTTGTGTCATGAAGCCTGCAAACAAACGGAGGAGTTTTTCCCTACAAAGAAGAATTTGGTGGCAAAAACAAGTTTGCAAATGGTTAAAAACAAAATATGTCGATCCCTACTTCGCAGGCGCCCATAAAACATGGGATCTTAAACCAAAGAAAGACCTAGGAACAGAGAACGTAATCTGGCAATTGTGGTATTATTTTGTGGTTGACTTTCAATTAACCTCATTTGTTTGCATGAAACGTAATGCCGTTGATCAAGAAAAATGTATTTCTGTCATCATCCCGGTGTATAACGGGGAGAAGTATATCGCTCAGGCCATTGAAAATATCCTCTTTCAAAGCTATAAGAATTTAGAAATCATCGTGGTTGACGATCAGTCTACCGACAATACACGGGCAATAGCCCAACGGTATTCATCGAAAATAAAACTAGTGGTCAATGACCAAAACAGAGGGGCTTCTTTTGCAAGGAATGTGGGGTTTGACATGGCCCAGGGCGAGTACATACATTTCCATGACGCGGATGATTTGATCAATCAGCAGTATTACGAAAAAATGATGGAGACGTTGGGCGAGACCGATGCTGAAATAGCGGTATCTTCCATGGTCAATGAAGCGAGGGATCACAGAACCATCTTATATAAGGATAAACTGGTGGTGTTGGCTACGGAAGATAAATTATCCATGACCAAGGTGGGCCGTTATGGTTATGTATGGCGATATGTCTTCCGCAAATCTTTCCTTAATCGGCATCAGCTCCGCTTTATAGAAGGCAGGTACATACAAGATTTGTTATTCTCGCTTCCGGCAATCTTTTTTGCGGAGAAAATTGTGCTGGTGCCTGACGCCATATACTACTATAAACGTAGGGCCGAAAGTAGCCTTCATACCAAGAATAGGGAGATAAAGCGAAAGCGACATGAAGACTGGAAATATGCGAAGGAATTTAGGCGAGAATTTGCGGTAAAGCACAACGTTAAGATACCGGGCATCGCGACAAAGAGCATTGGTGCATGGATCGTAAAATGGTTTAGTTAATTAAGGCTTTGATAGGTAGTTGTCCGATGTTTTTTTCTTCGCTGTTAGTACGGTGTGTATGTCAAATGTTGTTTCCGATGTTTTATACTTAATCCTGAAGGTTTCTATTTCGTCAAATTCAGTCTTAATGAGTTGCTTTTTTAAATCGTCCAGATTGTGAAAATAAAAATAGACTCTACCGCCGCTACCAACTTTGAAATTCGATTCGGCTGGGTCACCTTCCACGAAACTTAAATATATCAAACCATTCTCGTTTAATAAATCGTAAGCGTTAGCAATTAACTCGTTACTTTCGGTGTGCGATAAATAGGGCAAACAAAATCCACCAATAATTCCATCGTATTTTGTTTCAAGATGGTTAATTTGTCGACTGTCTATTACGGCAAAACTTGCTGTCGGATTATTTTTCTTTGCCAATTCAATCATATTGGGTGCAATGTCAATTCCGAAAATGTCAAAGTCAGGTCTTTTGGATAAGAGATATTTGGTGATATTTCCGGGTCCGCAACCAATTTCCAATAGTTTTGCCTTCGGTTTGGTAACGGAATTACAGATATAATCGTAAGTATCGTTATATAAGTCTAATTGCATAAACTTATCTTGATATAAAGAAGCAATATTATTCCAAGTTTTAAATGTTTCTTCGTATTTGTCCATTGTATTGTTGTCTTTAAAAGACTCTGTAACAGAGCGTAACTCACGCATTTCGCTAAGACGGCATTGGCGGTTTACTGTTTATTTTTTTCGTTTGTAATGTAACTGTATCAACCCCGTTTCAAATGTCTTTGCTTTCACAAATTCAAGCGTTTGTTCAGGTCTTCCGTCTTTGAAAAGCCTTATTCCGTCACCGACCAATACCGGAATGATTGAAATAACAAATTCGTCAATCAAATCATCTTTCAAGAGTTCGTGTATGATTTCTGCCCCGCCATCACAATAAATAATTTTTCCGTTTTCTGATTTTAGTCGTTGCACTAATTCACCAAGGTTTCCCGTGTAGAATGTTGTTTTGCCAACGCTTGGTCTTTCCGTTCTCGTGATAACGTATACACTTCGCTCGCCGTTATCGTACCAAGAAGGGCCTATTTCCTTAAGCACCCAATCGTAAGTTCTTCTGCCGACAATAATGGTGTCAATGGTTTCGGTAAATGCCTTGTATCCATAATCTTCACCCTCTTTTTCTACTAATTTTAGAAAGCTAAGGTCGTCATTTGGTTTGGCAATATATCCGTCCAAACTTGTGGCTATGTAAATCGTTAATGTTCGCATTGCTTTTTCATTATTTTATGATCGATTACCACCAATGCGCTTCCGGCAAGGCATAGAAAGCCGTGTCCGCGTGGGTTTGCCATGGCGCTTGGTGGAACTGCCAACACTCCTCTATGTTGGCAAAGGCTTTGTTCATATTTTGAGATCCCCACCGGTAACCGATTTTGTAGTCTCTTCCGCTTTGGCTTACGGTGCCAAATACCATCGGATAAGATGAACCGGAGACCCCGTTCGTGTATTGTATGGCTTTCTCGATTTTCAGTGTTGTTCCGGCAGGAAAAGAAGTAATCTCCACTAATTCGGGCTCGGCTAGGTTTTTTCGGTCTTCTGCGTATTGCCACATGGGATGCAGGCTATCAAGCATTACGTAGGGATAGGTGCTGTTTTTGTACATTGGTAGCTTGTCGATGAATAGAATGGTCTCCCTATTTAACGTTGCGGTTTTGCCTACCCATTCGTTGAACGGCTCGTACTTGCTGATATTGGTTGATTTGGTTTTTATCGTCGCATAAAGGATGAAGATAAAAAGGCCAATTCCTCCAATTGCAATCAATATGATGATACCCATTATTTTCTTCGCTGTCATATCGGTATTGGCTTATCGTACAAATGTCTGAATAAAGAATTAAAATATAGCTTTCATGAGTTTAATAAATCATCTACCTTCATTTTTAGCCATAGGCAACGTATTTATGAGGTGCTTGCATCTGGCACAAAGGTTAATTAAGGCCTAAACTTGCACATGTACCAAAAAACTTACCTTTTTTTTGAGAATCACACACAAAATGACCGTGGAATTTTTCATTTTTGCAAACCAGATAAAAAATGACAAACCTCAATATGAAACATCTTTTGAAAGTAGGTAATGCCAAATCGTTTTTGCTTCTTGCTGCGTTGGCCTTTGCTGTTATGGTATCATCATGCAACAAGCGTAGTGGCAAACCCAGAATACTGGTATTTAGCAAAACAGCTGGATTCTTCCATGAGTCCATTCCCAGCGCGAACGAAGCGTTGATTCGTTTGGCGGAAGAAAATGGGATTGCTATAGACACGACTACCGATGCTGATTGGTTCAACGAGGATAGTTTACAGAAGTATTCGGCGGTTGTTTTTCTCAATACCACCGGCGATGTGCTTAATCATTACCAAGAGGTAGCATTTGAGCGATATATCCAAGCCGGAGGTGGTTTTGTGGGTATTCACGCGGCTTCCGATACCGAATACGATTGGGGCTGGTATGGCCGTTTGGTCGGGGGGTATTTCAAAAACCATCCTGCTCCGCAAGAGGCAACATTGCATGTCGTGGATCATTCGCATCCCGCAACTGCGGCGTTACCTGCAATATTTACGTACCATGATGAGTGGTATAACTTCGCGAAGCTTTCTCCGGATATCAAGGTCTTGATCACCATTGATGAAAACAGTTATGAAGGAGGGGAGCATGGCGCTGACCATCCGATGGCTTGGTACCACGACTATGACGGAGGGCGGTCGTTTTTCACGGCGTTAGGTCATTCAGCTGAATCGTTCCAAGATTCCCTGCACCTCAAACATATTTTAGGTGGTATCCAATACGCCATTGGCGAAAACCATAAGCTGAACTATCGCAAGGCAAAAAGCCGGCCAGTGCCCGAAAGGCAGCGCTTCGTCAAAACGCAATTGCATCAAGGTGGACTATTTGAACCTACCGAAATGGCCATACTGCCTAACTACGACATCTTAGTTGCACAACGACGCGGTGAATTGATGCTGTTTCGGCAGGAAAGCCAAGTCGTGGAACAAGTGGGTTTCTTGGATGTGTACCATCGGACCGAGGTGCCCAATGTAAATGCTGAAGAGGGCTTTATGGGATTGGCACTTGACCCCGATTTCGAGCAGAATAACTATATCTATGCGTTTTATAGCCCAACGGATACCTCGGTAAACCGGTTGTCGCGCTTTGTATATAAGCAGGATACATTGGATACAAGTACAGAAAAAATCGTGCTTGAGTTTTATTCGCAACGCGATATTTGCTGCCACACTGGAGGCTCCATTGCCTTTGGTAGCGATGGATTGTTGTATTTGTCTACCGGCGATAACAGTACGCCATTTGATCAACCTGACCCATCTTATAAGAACAGGGGGTTTGCGCCGTTGGATGATCGCCCGGGCTTCGAGCAATACGATGCTCGCCGTAGTTCAGGTAATACGAATGACCTAAGGGGCAAGATTCTCCGGATCAAGGTATTGCCGGATGGTAGTTATGAAATCCCCGAAGGCAACTTGTTCCCACAAGGGAAGGAACGGACGCGTCCTGAGATTTACATGATGGGTGGCCGGAATCCATACCGTATCTCGGTAGATCCCAAGACCCACTTCCTCTATTGGGGTGATGTCGGGCCGGACGCAGCAAATGACAGCTTGGATACCCGTGGGCCACGTGGCTATGACGAGGTAAACCAGGCCCGGCAAGCGGGTTTCTTCGGCTGGCCACTCTTCATCGGTGATAATTATGCCTACCGTGTTTATGATTACGCTACAGGGCGTCATGGAGAGCTATTTGACCCAGCTAAACCCAAAAATATTTCGCCAAACAATACCGGGTTAGAAGACTTGCCGCCGGCACAACCGGCTTTCATCTGGTATCCGTATGCGGGGTCCGAGCACTTCCCCCAAGTGGGTTCGGGTGGACGCAATGCCATGGCTGGCCCTGTGTATTATGTAGATCTATTTGACAAGGCAACCCGCTATCCGGATTATTACGATGGTAAGTTGATCATATACGATTGGATACGGGGTTGGATTAAGGCGGTGACCATGTTGCCCAATGGCGATTTTGACAAAATGGAACCGTTTATGGAGGGAATCGAATTAGCCAACCCTATTGATATGGAGGTGGGCAAAGATGGACGGTTGTATATATTGGAATATGGCAAGGGTTGGTTTGCTAAAAACGAAGATGCCGGTATTGTCCGCATCGACTATATCGCGGGCAACCTACCGCCGCAAGTGGGTGAGATTACCGTGGAGAACGCTAATGGGAAAGTGCCGTTTACGATCAATGCCACGGTAGAAGCCACGGATTACGAAAATGACAAGCTGACGTATACCTGGAAAATCGGGGAAGTAACCCAACGCACCAATGAACCTACGCTTTCCTATACATTGGATCGGGTAGGCGAATACGCCATCAGTGTTGTTGTGGAAGACCCATCCAAGGGAAAGGCCGAAAGTAACCCGATATTGGTATATGCCGGGAATGACAATCCGATTGTAGATATCGTGCTGACCAATACCTCCGGATTCTACGACGTAGGGGAAACCATCGGTTACGAAGTGAAGGTAGACGACCATGGACGCACAATAGATCCTGCTAATTTGGTGGTAGCCATCGATTACATTAAGGGAACGGATTTAGCTGGCGCATCCTTGGGTCACCAGCAGGTATCTGAAATCGTGTTGGGAAGGAGCCTGATGATGGCTTCTGATTGTCAATCATGCCATAAAATAGACGAACCTAGCGTGGGGCCGTCATATATGCAAGTGGCTACACGTTACAAAGGCCAACGTGGGGCAAATAGTTATTTGATCGAAAAGGTCATGCAAGGTGGAAGCGGTGTATGGGGAGAGGTTGCCATGGCAGCGCATCCGGATATGAAAGAATCCGAAGCAAGGCAGATTGTACAATGGATCATGTCATTAGCGGAGGACGAAAGTACGAAGCGCAGTTCGCTTCCCGCAAAAGGAACGGTGGTGGCACGGCCTCCTGCAGGGAACGAAGAACAGACGGTGCTGCGTATCACCGCACAATATACCAATACCCCAGAAATGGGTATCCGACCTTTGTCAGGTACAAAAACCATGGATTTACAGTTGCGGAAGACGGATGAATAAATAGGAAGCCTCGGTAATGCAGCTTAGTACCGATAGACATGGAGTCGTCGGTCATTTTTGCTGCATATCAAGTACCTCCGTCCATCGGGATGGAGGTTGCCATAATAAAATCCGGGGTTACCCTCCGTTGGAAAACCCTCCACTACCGTTCCATCGGTGTTGAACACATACAACAAATGGTTTCCCTCCGTGGCAATGCCGATTTGCTGTGTACCGTTGGGATTTTGGAAAAATTGAGGTCGGCCGGCGATGGGTTGCCCAAAGTCGTAATGGTATACCAATCCCCGGTCATGATAGCGGTATACCGATAGCTGCCCGTGATCCGTAAACACCAGGTCGGGTGTCGAGCCGTTCGTAATGTTTGCCACATCAAATGTGTGTGATGCCGTCCATGATGCGATTTCTTCCGCTATTGGATCCTGTCTGAATGGTGTGGTAATGAGTGTGCCGGTCGTATCCGAAGTGATGACCCATGATGCATCGGCATCATCAGAAACCGTGTGTATTCCCATGGGATTTTGAAAACCATTGCCAATTTTGGTGTCTACCATGCGAACCAAGCTGCCGTTGTAATTGAAAAAGTAGCATCTCCCCGCATCCGTGATAGCAACGACGTAATTGATATCATCGAGGTATGCCGTTTTAATATCAAACAGGATATCGCCATTGATCGATTTATTCTCCCAGCCGGGGAGCGTTTTCGCTTGGGTATCATATGCTAGTATGCGGTTTCCAGCGGGCACAAACAAGCGTATGTCTTGGCCGTTCTCATACACCGTAGCGCCGTAAGTGGCATCGTGGGGCAATGTCAGCGAGAACCCCGGTAGCGGATCGCCATCAGTATCGAATCGATACAACCGTTTGGCAGTGGTGAGCAAGATACTGCGATCGGCTAATTGATGGATATTGCCCAATATCGGGCCGGGTAATTGGGCATTCCAAAGCTGCTTTCCATCGGGAGACAATGCATAGAGGATATGGTTAGACGCCTGTGCGAGAATGAATCGACTCGTGTCGTTATAGTGTAAGACGGCGGGCGTGCTAATCAAGCGGCCATTTAGATTAAATGTCCATTCGGGGGTGGTTCCAGGACTGTCTTGATTGGTGTATTTTGCATAAAGGTTGGCGAAAAAACCTTCCGAGGCACCCGATAATTGAAATGACCAAGCATAAAACTGTTGGTAACCAAAGTGCCGTTCATCGGAATAGGTTGATTGATACGGCGTTTTCAATGCACTGGCAATGGTACGGGCAGCGTTTTCTTGGTTGACAAAGACTGAGATATTGGCCTTGTTGGCTTGAAGACGATCAAAATCGATATAGCCAAGTGTAGTCGCCAAGGTTTTTTGTTCGGCATAACCCGTTTCGAAGCGTCGTAACGTACTCGTGTGGTTGGCACATACAAAAAAATCGTCAATCAACAGGAAATAAGGACGGGTAAACGACTGCAAGGGATCGCCGAAACTATAGTAAAGCAGGTTGGAATGGTTGAGACGATACATGTTTTGGGGGTAAGCCGTGCTGATTCGTTGGATGGTATTGGCAAATGAAAGGGAATCTTTGACCTTGATGATCGCCAACTGCTCGCGGTTGGCCAATTCCAGTACGGCAAATTCATCACCCCATTGCGGTAGGAGTTCATCTTGGACGGACAGGCCAGACGATTGTTGGATGAGCCGGTGTTGTTCCCGCATCTGATTTATTGCCCCCCGTTTTTCCAGTAGGGTGGTAATGCCGCGATGCAATAAGGGATAATCAGCTATGCCGAAAGAAGCATAAATGGCTGTTTGGTTTGGGAATGTATTGCGTAGCGTGAGTTCGATAGGCTGTTGCTTGCTATAGAGCGACAAATAGTTGGTGGTATCGGTATCCAGCAGGCTATTGCCACTAAACATCAATGCGTCACTCTTAAAGTTCATATGCAGTGCGGAATACCCCGTAAGTTCCTGAAGCAGCCCAATGAAATTACCGGGTTTGCTGCCCATCAACGTAGCGGCAAATGTAAAAAGGTGGTCGTTGTTAGCATATAATGAAAGCGGAGTGTTGCCACTGCTTTCATCGATGAAGTGCGTAATCGCTTCATCAGGTAGCTTGGGAACGGTATCATCGATGGCCCGGTCGACCAGCTCTTTCGTAAAGCTGGCCAATAGGATCCCTTTTTGTTGGCTAATGAATAGGGGCGGCATGCCATCCGGCAACTGGATTTGCAATAACGATCGGTGAGCAGAATCTGGCCATTGCAATTGATATGCTGTATCGATGGTTGTTATTTCTTCGTAAAGTGCTTCGAGTGTTAACTTCTTGGTTGATGGGATCACCATCAGGTAGTCGATGTGCGTGGCTGTGGGGTGAAAGGAGAGTAACACTTCCTGTCCATCGGTATACGGTGAAATCCGTTCATCGCGTAATAAGTTGGTGCGGAGATACAATAACCTCCGAAAGTGGTCGTTCCCAAGCATTGCCCTGAACAATTCGAATCCGGCAAAGATATCGTCCACTACCTTGTCATTCCTAAAAGACACCACGTATACCGCGTCTTCTGGAATATGTGTGAAAGGTTTCCGCTTGGATTGGTCGCCTTGGCTGAGATCGGTGAAGTAAAAAATAGAGGCAACCACCACTGCGACAAACAATACCGAAGTAATGATAATCGTGTTCTTCATCCTTTACAAACCTAGCATAAAAAGTGCCGAACCCAAAATGTTCACGAACATTGTTGCATCGTATTTAATGGAACAGCCAAGCCGTATTTCGACGCCATGCCCCTTAACTTCCGGACATCCTGCCATCTTGCATATCACTTCAATTTTACCTAAGTTTGGCAAATTAAATTGATTGGCCTTACATATATCATTGCAATACCGATGAACAAACGGATTATACTCACTGCCGCTTTCTTTGGCCTATCCGCCGTGATATTGGGTGCTTTCGGTGCCCATGGACTGGAAGACAAAATAAGTGAAGACCATTTGGAAACATGGGAAACCGCCGTAGATTACCATTTTTACCATACCCTCGCATTGCTATTTTTGGCTACTTTTTCTAGAGCAAAGAACTCGTTTATCAAACTATCCTATGTGTCGTTTACATTGGGGATTTTGTTTTTCTCCGGTTCGCTGTATCTATTGAGTACCTATACGCTTACTAACTTTGGAAAACCTGCTGTCCTAGGGCCGATCACGCCTGTCGGGGGACTTTGTTTTATTCTGGGTTGGTTGGGGCTATTTATAGCTGCTGTCAAGAACAAAGGCTAGATCTTGTCTACCACGTCTTCGAGCCGGTTTGCGGTGCAGTCGTTGGTCGGTATACCGTGTTTTGATTTTCACTATGCTTGAATTTACCGAAGGTAATGGTCATGAACGCACGACGTTGTTTGTGGAGGTAGTGCTTCCATTGGCCATTTCCAAAACATACACCTATCGTGTTCCGAATGCGCTATGCGCAAGCGTTGCTGTCGGTAAACGTGTTGTTGTGCAATTCGGCAAAAACAAAGTTTATTCGGCGATCGTCTACCGGATTACGGAGCAACCCCCAACCTTATACGAAGCCAAATATATCCTCGATGTATTGGACGAATCACGTATCGTGGCGGATACCCAATTGCGTTTATGGGATTGGATTGCTGATTATTACCTATGTACATTGGGAGAAGTGATGCAGGCCGCGTTGCCTGCCGCCCTGAAGCTGGCAAGTGAAACGCGGATTATCGCTGCCGGTAATCGTGAGGCGGATTGTGGCGAACTGAATGACAAGGAATACCTGATCATGGATGCCTTGGATATTTCACCCGAGTTGAAGGTAAGCGATATCGTGAAGCTGCTTGGGCAGAAGACCGTATTCCCCATTTTGAAAAGGCTTTTCGAGAAAGGGCTAATCCTGATTTCCGAAGAAATTTCACCAAAGTATAAAGCCAAGAAGAAGGTATTTGTCCGGCTGCATAAAGATTTTGCAGATGATGTCGGTAAGAAGCTTTTGTTGGATTCCTTAGGCAAAGCACCTAAGCAACAAGACGCCGTATTGGCATACCTCCAGTTGAGTCGCTCGAATCCCGAAGTGGCCAAATCAGCGATTGTGGAAACAAGTGGTAGTAGTGCCGCAACGATAGCAACCTTGGTCGACAAGGGGATTTTTGTATTGGAAGAACGGGCGGTGAGCCGATTGGATGGTGATGACATCGAAATCACCGAAGAATTTACTTTTAACGCTGCCCAGTCCACGGCATTTGCCGAAATCAAGGAAAGTTTCACGCAAAAAGATGTGGTGTTGCTGCACGGCGTCACGGCTTCCGGCAAAACCCAATTGTATATACGGCTTATTGAGGAGGCAGTGGCCAAAGGAGGGAATGTATTGTACCTATTGCCCGAAATAGCACTTACCGCCCAAATCACCGAGCGGTTACGCCTTCATTTTGGCAACAAGTTAGGGGTCTATCATTCGCGGTTCAATGATAACGAGCGGGCCGAGGTGTGGCATAAGGTGTTGAATAACGAATACCAGGTGGTGGTCGGTGCGCGGTCAGCCGTGTTCCTGCCATTCTGGGAGCTAGGGCTTATCATCATCGATGAAGAGCACGAGACGTCCTACAAGCAATTTGACCCGGCCCCACGCTACCATGCGCGCGATACGGCGATCTACCTTGGCCATATCCATCGAGCCAAGGTGTTGTTGGGGTCAGCAACCCCGGCCGTGGAGAGTTACTACAATGCGCGTTCGGGCAAATATGGATTGGTGGAACTGAAGCAACGCTATGGCGATGCCGGACTTCCCGAGATTACCACGGTCAGTATCAGCGAGGAGAGCCGGAAGGACAATATGTTCTCCTATTTCAGCGGCACGCTCTTGCAGGAAATGGAAAAAGCGATTGCCCAGCAGCAACAGGTTATCCTCTTTCAGAATAGGAGGGGGCATACCCCGTTGCTGCAATGTAAAACCTGTGGGTACATCGCCAAATGTATCCATTGCGATGTGAGCCTGACTTATCACAAGAGCAGTGGCAAATTGCACTGCCATTACTGCGGATTTATGGAAGATCCGATACAGGTATGCCCCGCATGTGGTTCTACCCACATCGAGAGCAAGGGATTCGGTACCGAGCGGATTGAAGAGGAACTGGAATTGCTGCTCCCGAATGCTCGGGTAGGTCGCCTTGATTTGGATTCGACCCGGGGGAAATACGGCTTTGACCGTGTGCTTCAGGCGTTTGATGAACATCGGTATGACATTTTGGTGGGTACCCAGATGATTGCCAAGGGGCTTGACTTCGGTAAAGTAAGTGTAATCGGCATTATTAATGCCGATGGGCTGATCAACTACCCCGATTTCAGGGCGTATGAACGGGCATTTTCGCTACTGGCCCAAGTAAGTGGACGTGCTGGGAGACGAAATAATAGTGGCAAAGTGATCATCCAATCATATACCCCCAATCATCGCATTATCCAACAGGTGATGAACCACGATTACGAGGGGATGTTTTTGGCGGAAATCACGGAGCGGAAAAACTACTCTTATCCTCCCTTTTGCCGCCTGTTTAGAATCGATGTGAAACATAAAGAGCCGCAAGGTGCCCATGATGCTGCGCAGCGATTGGCTGCATCATTACGCGAAGGGTTAGCGCATCGGGTGATCGGCCCTGAAGCGCCACTGGTGGGGCGCATACGCAATTATTACATCTATAGTATCCTATTGAAGATAGAACGCGTTGGCACTAGTATGGCTAAAGTAAAGGAATTGATAAAGGCCACCCTCCTGAACTTTGAAGCTAACAAGGCCAACAAAGGCGTGCGTGTACAGGTGGACGTAGATCCTTATTGATTGATCAGCCCAAAACTATACTGGAGGGTGATAGCAGCAACCGGCGCAAAGAAATACTCCCAACGATAGCGTTTGGTTTGGTTTGGAATAGTTTCATATTCAACCTTATCGGTGTAGTTCCCCTCCGAATCCTTCAATCTAGCATATTGGTTTGATTTCTGATAAGTATAGGCCATCGTAAAGTTGGCCTCTACACCCACGGCCAAGCGAGGAACTACGTAAATCTTGAACCCAACTAGGGGCGATACCAATAGCGCGTTTTTACTGTCTTCGGCTTTCACCGTAGGATTTGCAATTGGTCCAACAATACCATTGAATCGTTGTATCATGAAGCCGATATCGGTACCAAAGTAAGGTTGGAACCGGGAATAGTTGACTGTTTTCTCGACACCTATTTTAACCGTAGTATTTTTTAGCCCACCATTGGCAGTGGCGCATCCGTCGCATTCGTTGTCAAACGAGATGTCTTTGTCGAAATATGCTGCCTGTAGGCGATACCCAATTTGGTTGTCATTAACCTTAAACAGAATGCCATTGAGGTATGACGTCTGAAAGGGCTGGCCAGATGGCTGGTTGAGTATGGAGGGAAATTGCTCATACGCATATGCTCTGACCGCAACAGTATACCAATAATCTGTATTAAAATTGTATTTTCGCTTTTTGGGCAAAATGGGGTCGGGATAGGCTACGGTATCAATCTTCGTCACCTGTGCTAAGGCAAAATCAGCACCGATACACAACATCACAAACAAAACGATATGCTTCATCAAGTATAAATATATGTGTTTATACAGTGCGAAAATAGCAAATAAAATAATATATCGAATGTATGATTGGAAATATGATATGGTGTTCGACACGATTATCGAATCGTCCACCAAAAATGTTATTTTTGGAGCATAATGGCGTATAAGTTTGTTGACAACTACCGGGAGCGGGGCGCACGCAAGCAACTGGTGGAATTATTGAAGCGGCGAGGAATCGCAGATAAGCGGGTATTGGAGGCGATTGGCAAAGTGCCCCGACATTTTTTTTTCGATGAAACTTTTTGGAGCCAGGCCTATAAAGACATTGCTTTTCCCATAGGGGATGGGCAAACCATTTCTCAACCGTATACGGTAGCCTATCAAACCGAGTTATTGCACATCAAGCCGGGCGACAAGGTGCTGGAAATCGGCACCGGATCGGGGTATCAGACCTGCATTTTGTTGGAATTGGGTGCAGAGGTTTATACGATCGAGCGGCAGCGGAACCTATATAATCGGACCATTCAGGTATTGCCCTATATGGGGTATAAGCCAAACTTCTTTCTTGGTGACGGTTCTAAAGGTATCCCCGAACATGCGCCGTACGATAAGATTTTGGTGACCGCTGGAGCCCCCTTTGTGCCGGAAATTATGTTGAAACAACTTCGAATTGGAGGGGTATTGGTTATTCCTGTTGGTGATGAAAAGGAACAGAAGATGTTGACCATTATCCGGGTAGGGGAGCAGGAGTACGAACGGATTGAACTGGATACATTCCGTTTTGTACCATTGGTAGGAGATCAAGCGTGGTGATTTTTTGATTGGTTAAGTGAGTAGATTGGTTAAGTCCGAAAGTTGGGAGGTCGGAAAGTCCGATATTGGATATCGCCTGATACGCAATTTTAAAACGAGCTAATGAGTAATAATATCATTGATCTTTATCGTAAAAATGTGTCGGATTCCGAACAAGGTCTTGCTGCCCTTCGGAAGTCCATCAATGGCAACGCGCTGTTGCGCTTGGCAACGATCGTGTGCGGAGGTGCGGCGCTGTTCATGGCTGTGCAGTCAGAAAATATCTGGTTGGTCATGTTGCTTTTCTTTGCGGTAGTGGTTGTTTTCATGGGATTGGTGTGGCGACAGAGCAGGTTGGAAGCCAAACGTATGGCGTTGGCTGATTTCTTGGCGGTCAACCAAAATGAACTGGATATGCTTGATGGGAAGCCAAACCGCTATGCAGACGGGGAACCCTTTAAAGATAGCCGCCATCCATATACGGATGACTTAGACATATTTGGCGCATCCTCATTATTCGCATTGGTCAACCGGGGTGCCACACTCCAGGCCAATCGCTTATTGGCCGACTGGTTTTCTGCACCTGCTGATGCAGCTACGATCATCAAACGGCAAGAGGTGGTCAAGGAATTAGGTATGGATGTTGATTGGTGTCAACAATTCCAAACCAAACTGTTGTTTAACCTGAATCGACCGGAGAATTTTAAGCAGCAATTTGCAGCATTCCTGGCTAACGAGAACACCTTTTTTGGCAATCAATTCATGCGGTTTTATGTCAAGTTGGTGCCCTGGATAATGGGGGTACTCATTGGACTGGCTTTTTTTGTGCCGATAGGGGTAAACATCGTTATATTGCTCGCGGTAGTGCATCTGCTCGTATCAATTGGTTATGGTGCGAAAGTAAACCGCGTGGCGGGCCAAGTTGACAAAGCAGGGCGTGTGTTAGGGGCATTTGCGGCGTCATTCGCCTTGGTTGAAAACCGGGAATGGCGGAGCCAGCGGGGAGGCGAATTGTACAATACGTTGTGTGTGGGAAAGGATAACCGGCTGGTTTCGGTTGCTTTTCGTGAGTTGGGCACCTTGATCGACCGACTGGATTATCGATTGAATATGTTGGTCGGCTCACTACTCAACATGTTCCTGCTGTGGGATTTCAGGCAAGTGATTGCCATTCTGGATTGGCGCAAATCGAATGGTCGGGATATTCTCCAAGCATTTGATGTGGCTGCCGAGCTTGAAGCACTGGTCGGCTTCGCCACGCTGCATCGTAACTATCCCCAATGGGGATTTCCATCGATAGTTGCTGCCGATAAACCTTACGTCGCTGCCGTTGCCCTTGCTCACCCATTGATCTCCCGCTCGGTGTCCGTAGCCAATGACTATGCGATGGATGGCCATCGGGTCGCCCTGATCACGGGCTCGAATATGGCGGGTAAAAGCACCTTTTTACGTACAATTGGAAGTAACGCTGTGTTGGCTTTTTGCGGGGCGCCGGTTTGTGCGGAAAACATGAGACTATCGGTGTTTAAATTGGTTACCTATATGCGTATCAAGGATTCGCTGAATGAAAGTACATCGACATTCAAAGCAGAGCTCGACCGGATAAACATGATCCTGCAAACGGTAAGGAACCAACCTGATACGTTTTTCCTGATCGATGAGATGCTGCGGGGAACAAACTCCATGGACAAATACCTCGGATCCAAAGCCATCATCAAGCAATTGATCGACGATGGTGGCGCCGGTATGGTGGCCACCCATGATTTGCAATTGGCCAAACTGGCTGAAGCCTATCCGAATATACTGGCGAATTATCATTTCGATATCCAGGTGCGCGAAGGCGAAATGCTGTTTGATTACAAACTAAAATCTGGTGAATGTACCATTTTCAATGCTTCTATGTTACTTAAAGGGATAGGCATTGACATTAACCACTGATCGATTAATGCTACTTCGTTTGTTGGTATCGAAGTATCGTATCAAGTGGTTGGGTTTTTTGTTTATTTTTGCGGGTAAAAAAGTCCGATGACACAAACCATAACAAATTCCCTGGAAGAACGTATCAAACACGCAGAAACCCATATTTTCAAAGCGGTCTTCCCCAATACAACCAATCACTACGATACGTTATATGGTGGCACAGCCATGGCGCTGATGGATGAAGTGGCCTTTATTGCCGGTACTCGTTTCTGCCGCAAACGGTTAGTTACGGTTTCTTCAGATCGGATAGATTTTACCAAACCGATTCCTGCCGGAACCATTGTGGAGTTGGTGGGTAAGGTGGTGCACGTCGGGCGAACCAGCTTGAAGGTGCATGTTGAGATCTATGTGGAACAGATGTACCATATAGAGCGGGAACTGGCCATTACAGGTACGTTTACCTTTGTAGCCATCGATGAGAATAAGCAGCCGGTGCCCGTTTTGTAGTCGCATTATCCAACGGGTTCCAATGTATTCAGTTCGGCTTCGGTAAATAAACGAGATTGGATAATAAAGCTGACATCTAACGTGCTTTCCAACGAGAAACTTGCCCCCCGGCCTTCGGTCACATCCAACGTGAGTTGTGTGTGCTTCCAATATTCAAACTGGTCGCGGGCCATGTAGAATGGGCACCCTGCGATTTCCCCAAGGCAAACATCATTGTCTCCAATAAGGAATCCACCTTTCTCGAAACAATGTGGATAGGAGCCCTCACAACATCCTCCGCTTTGGTGAAACATCAATTCACCGTACTCGGCTTGCAGTCTGTGGATGACGGCTAATGCGTCTGGGGTAGCTAGGATTCGTTTTGTCATCGTTAGCAATGGTTACAACTTTCAATAAGAAAGAAGGGATTGTTCAAAAAACAGGTGTGGCACCTTCTTACCTAACCTGCTTGGGTAATCGGTGCCAACCTGCCATTAATCAAACATCAAAAAAATCCTAATTTGTCTTTGCTATATGAAATCAGCATATTTTTGGTGTTGCGATAGTGATCGAGCATCATTTTGTGATTCTCGCGTCCGAAACCTGACTTCTTATAGCCGCCAAAGGGTGCATGTGCGGGATAGGCATGGTATTGATTTACCCACACCCGTCCAGCTTGTATCGCACGAGGCACCTGGTAGAGTTCATGGGCATCCCGTGTCCAAACGCCTGCACCGAGTCCATATAACGTGTCATTGGCAATTTCAATAGCCTCTTCGGTGGTCTTGAAGGTGGTCACGCAAACCACCGGACCGAATATCTCTTCCTGGAAGATGCGCATCTTGTTATGCCCTTTGAAAATGGTCGGTTGGATATAATACCCTCTGCCAAGCTCATCGGGCAGCTTATTGACCTCACCCCCGGTAAGTATTTCGGCTCCTTCCTCCTTGCCGATGTTGAGATAGGAAATGATTTTTTGGAACTGCTCATTGGAAGCCTGCGCACCCATCATGCTATCGGTATCGAGTGGGTGAAGTGTTTTGATGGCTTTGGTCCGTTGGATGACCCGCTCGATAAACTGGTCATAGATGTCTTCTTGAATCAATATGCGTGATGGACAGGTACAAACCTCACCTTGGTTTAGCGCAAACAGCACCGCGCCCTCTACGGCTTTATCAAGGAAATTGTCATCGGCATCGACCACTGACTTGAAAAAGATATTGGGTGATTTGCCGCCAAGTTCCATGGTAGAGGGGATGATGTTTTCCGCTGCATATTGCATAATGAGGCGCCCTGATGTGGTACTACCCGTGAATGCGACTTTTGCAATACGCGGCGAGGTTGCCAGAGGTTTACCGACCTCGATGCCATAACCATTGACGACATTGAGTACACCCGGCGGCAATAAATCCCCGATGAGCTCCAGCAATACCATGATGGAGGCTGGTGTCTGCTCGGCTGGTTTCACGACCGTGGTGCAACCCGCGGCCAATGCTGGAGCGATTTTCCAAGTCGCCATCAACAGGGGGAAATTCCAGGGGATGATTTGTCCGACTACACCGATAGGTTCGTGTAAAACGATGCTTACCGTGTTTTCGTCATGCTCGGCTATGGTGCCCTCCTCTCCACGGATAACCCCTGCAAAGTACCTAAAGTGATCAACGACCAACGGCAGGTCGGCATTCAAGGTTTCGCGTATGGCTTTGCCATTTTCAACGGTTTCGACTGCCGCGAGGTATTCCAAGTTATCCTCGATTCGCTGCGCCACCTGTAGCAGTATGTTGCTGCGGTAAGTAGGTGCGGTTTTGCTCCAGGTTTTAAACGCCTCGTGTGCTGCATCCAATGCCAGTTCGATGTCCTCCTTACTCGACCTCGCGGCCTGCGTGAAAGGTTTTCCATCGATGGGTGAAATATTGTAAAAGTACTTCCCGTTGACCGGCGGCACGAATTTCCCGCCGATATAATTGTCATATCGTTCTTTGAACGAAGGCCTTTCTACTAATCCCATTTCAATTAAATTTTAAGTGGTTTTACAGTATAATTAGTTATTGGTTATCAAAAATACAAGGTAGGGGGAGGGATGTATAGCACAATCGTATCATGTTATTGCCCAATGCTATCGTTTTGGGTACGTATTTGCGTAATGACATTTCTCTGACAACAATTGTCGTTGCTTTTCGTGTGTTATCGGTAGTTTTGAATAAGTTAGCGTGATACAACGTAACGATTGATATTATGGCGACGAGACATCCATTGGCCCCATTGCGGTTAAGCGTAGACCGAGAGTTACGGACGTTGGTTGAAAACCGGCGAGCGTACACCTTGAACAATTGTGAACTCAATGTATTCGAGACCTACAAACGTAGTGAGTTAGTGCCATTGCAGTTTGATGACCTGGTCATTACCAGTATGCTGCGTGGTAAAAAGGTGATGCATCTTTTCGGGAAACCGGGATTTGACTACCTGCCAGGGGAAACGGTCATCGTACCCCCTTCCGTACGGATGGAAATCGATTTCCCCAATGCTTGTAGCCAAGAACCCACGCAATGCACCGCATTAGCGATAGGCCGCAGTCAAATCATGGATACGATCCATTATTTAAACGAACGATATCCACGTGATTTGGATCAGGCGCATTGGCAGTTGACGTTTGACAAATACCATTTCTACAATAACGGAGAATTGGCAATGTTGATCAATAAGCTCATCGGAATTGGAACAAGCAAGAATGTGCACAAGGATATTTTGGCAGACCTTACGCTGAAGGAGTTGCTGATTCGCATCATGCAATTGCAGAACCGGTATGCCGTAGGCGGTGATGTCCAGTTTGCCTCGGGCGGCAGGATGGAACGGATCGCTACCTACGTACGTGAAAATATCACGGAAGAGTTGACGGTCGACTTACTGAGTAAAGTCGCGCACATGAGTAAACCCCATTTTTTCAGGGCATTCAAGCATGAAATGGGGATCAGCCCGATGGAATATGTCATCCGCGAACGAATCAATTGCGCAAAACGGTTATTGGCTGCCCGCGATACCATCAAGGAGGCTTGCTTCGGCTCAGGTTTCAACAACCTGAGCTATTTCGTGCGCATATTCAAAAAACACGAAGGGATTACGCCCGGCGCTTACCAGTTGGTTGTTCATGATTGAACCAGACTAAAAGCGGATTCCAAGGTTAACGTTTCATCACCCGGGCGAGTTCTCGCTTGCTATCCCTTTCTTTGATGGTGTCGCGCTTGTCGAAGTCTTTTTTCCCTTGGGCCAATGCGATTTCAACCTTGGCAAAACCCCGCTGGCTGATAAATATGCGTAAGGGAATGATGGTAAAGCCGCGTTCCTCCCCCTTGGCCCTCAGTTTTTTCAATTCCTTTTTGTTAAGCAAGAGCTGGCGATCCCGCTTGGCTTCATGGTTATAAAAAGAACCATGTGAGTATTCGGCGATGTGCATATTGCGTATGTAGAGCCCATCATCGAAAAACGAGCAGAAGGAGTCATTGATGTTGGCTTTGCCTTCCCGGATGGATTTGATTTCCGTGCCAAGTAGCCGGAGACCCGCTACATAGGTGTCCAGTATATGGTATTCGAAATGTGCCTTTTTATTCTTGATATTGATCGCTGAAGATAATGTCATTTTTGTTGATGCTTAACTACAGGGACTTGCAGTAGATGTTTTGAGCTACTTTGTCCGAAATGTTGATTTTGGTGCTATCCACACCCAGCGTCATCGAGTGATCAAATTCGTATTTCTGCAATACCTGCACTTGGCTGTGGATACCGATACCCAGTTGGCTGAGGTACTGTAGGAATGAGGGTGTATTGTCTTTGACGGCAATGGTTGTGTAAGTTTTTCCGACATTAGCCTCCGCCAGTGTAAGTCGTGCTTCATTCACATAATCGCCATCGGCGGTTGGGATGGCGTCGCCGTGCGGGTCGAATTGAGGGTAGCCCAAGAATTTATCGAGCCGTTCTACCAATTTTTCGGATTTGATGTGTTCCAATTGCTCGGCCACGTCATGTACTTCATCCCAACTGAATCCTAATTTATCAAAGAGGAAAGTTTCCCAAAGGCGGTGCTTACGCACAATGGCTACGGCCAAGTCACGTCCGGTATCCGTCAGCGATATCTTCCCGTATTTCTGATAGTTGACCAATTGTTTTTCTTTCAGTTTCTTGAGCATATCGGTGGCTGTGGCGGGGCGTACGTTGAGTTTGCCCGCCAATTGGTTGGTGCCGGCTTCGCCTGCATTATCTTGCTCAACCGTAATACGGAGCAATGCCTTCAGGTAATTCTCTTCGGTATCGGATAGCATGAGGGCAAAGGTAGTCAATTTGTTAGGAATAGTGGTGGCGTTTGGGAAGGTGAAAATGGATTGATAAAAATATTTTTTGTTTTTCTGGAAATATAATATCTTACATGAAAATTCAAGGAACAAAAATTGAAAGAACATTTCCACAACTGGTATTCACCCATTTTGGGCCGAGATTTTCAAATGCTCGAATTTGGGCATAACGGGCAGCCCGTTATCATCTTTCCATCATCCATGGGACGCTATTTCGAAGCAAAAGACCGTGGCCTTATCCAAGCGGCAAATTGGTTTATGCAAGAGGGTAAAGTGAGGTTGTATTGCCCCGATAGCATCGATGAACTGAGCTGGTACAATAAAGGTATCCATCCGGCCGAACGGGCTTATAACCATGGGCTCTATGACCAAATGGTACTTCAGGAGTTGGTCGGACGAATTAGGTACGAAACGGGCTATGAAAAGGTGGTGGTGGCCGGATGTAGTTTTGGGGGATACCATGCTGCCAATTTCGCATTCCGGCATCCCGATAATGTAAGGGCACTGTTTTCCATGAGTGGTGCTTTCGATATCAAATCGCAAGTGGATGGATATTACGATGACAATGTGTATTTCAATAATCCGGTGGATTTTCTTCCAGATGCGAACCATCCGAACCTTTGGAACCTTCATATCGTATTGGGTGTGGGTGAGCATGATATCTGCCGTGGGCAGAATGAGCAACTTTCAACTATATTAAACCATAAGCATATATCCCACTGGCTCGATATTCGTCAGGGAGCGGTACATGATTGGCCGATATGGTTGGAAATGTTCCCGCATTATTTATCGCTACTCTAAACAGAATAACTAGTAATTGTCTCAAAAACCATATCGTATGAAGAAAATTGGAATTTTATTTGGAAAGGAGAATACATTTCCCCAAGCGTTTATAGACAAGGTGAATAGCGTTACCGGCGGGAAAAGCATTGTTGCCGAAGCGGTCAGCATAGACAAGGTCGTACAGGCCCAAGCAACGGACTATGCAGTAATTATCGATCGGATTTCACAGGATGTGCCTTTTTATCGTGCATTTTTGAAAAATGCGGCGATATCGGGTACTGCTGTTATTAATAATCCATTCTGGTGGAGTGCCGATGAGAAGTTCTTCAATAATGCATTGGCGGAAAAAATCGGAGTGGCGGTACCCAAGACGGTTATCTTGCCATCCTATGACTTGCCCGATGACACTTCGGCTGAATCATTCCGCAACCTGGCATATCCGCTAGATTGGGAAGGGATATTTGAATACGTAGGCTTTCCGGCCTATATGAAACCGTTTGCCGGTGGGGGTTGGAAAAATGTATACAAATTGCATGATCAAAATGAATTCAATGAGAAGCATCGCGAGACCGGCCAGTTGGTGATGATGCTACAGGAAGAAATCATCTTTGAGCAATATTACCGCTGTTATTGCATCGGTGGCAAGTATGTCCGCATCATGCCGTATGAGCCGCGTAACCCGCATCACCTTCGTTATGTGGCTGATTTTTCGCCTTCGCGGAGCTTGCTCAAAACCATGAAAGACACTGTCATCAAGATTAATGAATACTTAGGATATGATTTCAATACCGTGGAACTGGCCGTGCGTGACGGGGTGCCTTACGCCATTGACTTCTGCAACCCGGCTCCGGATGCCGATATCCATTCGGTTGGCGAGGAAAACTTCCATTGGGTTGTAGAGCATGCCGCTAAATTTGCCATTGAAAAGGCCAAGGCCTATAAACCCGGAATGGACAACCTGACTTGGGGCAAATTTGTCGGGACCGCGGTAAACAAGCAACCATTGGTAGAAATCAAAAAAGTTGCCTCCGAAGCACCTAAAAAAACGACAAAAAAGACTTCGTAGGTTAGCGGTTGATCCGCGCGTTAAGAACGTTACTAACCAATTATATAAACCTGCAACATGGATATACATCGGTTTACCATTGGAATCGAAGAGGAATACATGGTGATGGATCCCATCACCCGTGAACTCAAATCTCACGATCAGAAGATCGTGGAGCTTTCCCAAAAGATATTAAAGGATAAGGTGAAAGCGGAGATGCACCAGGCGGTGGTAGAGGTAGGCACTTCGGTCTGCCACAACATCCACGAAGCGCAAGAAGATGTGTACCTGTTACGATCTACGATCTCGCAGATAGCGGGAGAACTCGACCTCATTGTCGGGGCTTCGGGTACGCACCCCTTTTCAGAATGGGAACGGCAGTTGATTACCGACAATCCCCGTTATTTTGAGATTATCAACGAGATGCAGGACGCCGCACGATCCAACCTTATTTTCGGATTGCATGTGCATGTGGGAATGGAAAATCGCGAAATGGCAATCCACATCGCTAATTCGGTGCGTTATTTTCTTCCGCATATCTTCGCCTTGTCGACCAACTCGCCTTTTTGGGAAGGACGTAATACGGGATTCAAGTCATTCCGTACGAAGGTGTTTGACAAGTTCCCCCGTACGGGAATCCCGGATTACTTTGAATCCATCGAGGAGTACGACAATTACATCAATCTGTTGATCAAGACGAATTGCATTGACAACGCCAAAAAAGTATGGTGGGATCTGCGGGTACACCCGTTTTATGATACTGTTGAATTCCGCATCTGCGATGTGCCGCTCACCGTACGGGATACGATGGCATTGGCGGCCCTTTTTCAGGCCGTATGTGTTAAATTGTATAAACTCCGTACGCAAAACATGAACTACATGATCTACAAGCGCTCATTGGTCAATGAGAATAAATGGCGTGCGTCGCGGTACGGATTGGATGGATTGCTGATCGATTTCGGGAAAGAAAAAGAGGTGAATACGCGGGCGCTCATCTATGAGTTGTTGGATTTCGTGGATGATGTGGTCGATGATTTGGGAAGCCGGGAGGCTATTGCTTACGTGCCCTATATCCTGGAAAACGGTACAGGTGCCGATAGGCAATTGGCGGTTTATGAAGAGAGCAAAAGTTTGGTTGCGGTCGTTGACTATATCCAGGGGCAGTTTTTGGCGTAGTGATGTGCGATTGCCGCTAAATCGGGAATTAATCCAAACAAAATAATCTTTTTATCTTTGCAGCATGAATTTGAATGGGCATGACTTGCGGGTAGCGGTATTGGATCTCAACAACGGCTACCCGAATCAGGGGATGGGAAACATCAGGGATATTCTGCGGCGTTATGCAGCTGACAATGATGTGCGGTTGCATATTGAAGAGTTTGACATACGCCAACGGTATGAACTGCCGGACACATCGTTTAATGTGTACATTTCGAGCGGTGGGCCAGGTTCGCCTTTTGAAGATGATGGTAGCCTATGGGAAGAAAGGTACTTCAAGTTGATAGGTGATTTGTACGCGCATAATGAAACGGCTTTGCCTTCAGATCGGAAATTTGTGTTCTTCATTTGCCATTCCTTCCAGTTGGCATGCAGGTTCTTCCATGTCGGAAACGTCTGTTTGCGTAAATCCACTTCTTTCGGGGTGTTTCCCACGCACAAAACATTGGCTGGACATGCCGAGGAATTATTTTTACAGCTTCCGGATCCGTTTTACACCGTGGATAGCCGTGATTGGCAGGTGATTGGCGTAGATGAAGGCCAACTGCGGTCATTGGGCGGCGAAGTATTGGCTATCGAAAAAGAGCGTGCACATGTGCCGCTCGAACGCGCGGTGATGGCCATCCGTTTTTCGCCGGAAATGATCGGTACGCAGTTTCATCCTGAAGCTGATGCCAATGGCATGCGCAAGCACCTGTTGGATGAAGAACGTAAACAGAAAGTGGTCGAACAACATGGAGCAGCCAAATACGAAGATATGCTGTTGCACTTGGAAGACCCTGACAAGATCATGTTGACGCAACAGTTAGTCATCCCTACTTTTTTGGATGTTGCTCGTCAATCATGCTGCGAATCACAGGAAGCCGCTGTCTGATTTAATCACTCATAACCATGATCCCATCGATTCGCCAATCGTTCAATGAAGCGTTTTCCACCGAGAAGTATCATGCATTATTGGCGGCTTTGGATAAACCTCATCCCGGATTCATTTCCTTTCGAGTAGCTGAGACACCGGTCTTTTTGCCGCGTTCATTCAAAGATAAGCTGGTCAGCGCGTGTGAGGGTATTGTCGATACGATTTTGCAACCCCACTTTAAGCAACTCACCGAAGGTGCGATCCCGCAACACCTTGTTGTACCTAACGAAGACGAGCACTGCGATCTGATGTGTTTTGATTTTGCCGTATGCGTTGACGAAGATGGGCAGCTTTCTCCCCAACTAATTGAAATGCAGGGGTTCCCGACCATGTTTTTCTTCCAGGAATTGCTGGCGCGTGGATACAGGCAGGCGTACGATATCCCGGCGGGATTTGATAATTATTTCAGCGGTTATGATGAGGAAAGCTATCAAGCATTGCTGAAACGAATCATATTGGATGGGCATGAGCCCGAACATGTGGTTTTATTGGAGGTTAAGCCCCAGGAACAGAAAACCAAAATTGACTTTTACCTCACCGAGGATTATACCGGGGTGCAACCTGTATGTGTATCTGACCTTATCCAAGAAGGGCGAAAACTCTATTATTTACGCAATGGTCAAAAGACGGAGGTAAAACGTATTTACAACCGGATGATTTCTGATGATTTTGAATTGCAGAAAAACCAATTGCCAGGATATGTGGATATTACGCAGGAACTGGATGTGGAGTGGCTGCCGCATCCCAACTGGTTTTACCGTATCAGTAAATATACCTTGCCATTTTTACGATCGCCCTTCGTACCTGAGACACGCTTCTTGAGTGAGGTGGCACAACTTCCTGATGACTTGGAAAATTATGTCCTGAAACCATTGTTTTCCTTCGCCGGCCAAGGCGTGATCATTGATGTGCAGGAGGCTGATGTCGCAGCGATAGCTAATCCGAAAGAATGGATACTGCAGCGGAAAGTCGCTTACGAACCGGTGGTACAAACGCCCACGGGTATGGCCAAGTGTGAGTTGCGCATGATGTATTTTTGGGAGAAGGGCGCTGCACGTCCCGTGTTGGTCCATAACCTTGCACGGATCAGCAAGGGGAAGATGATTGGCGTGCGATATAACCAAGATCTGGATTGGGTAGGGGGGAGTATCGGTTTTTTTGAGAAATAGCAGCAAATAAAAAAGGTACTGAAATCCTCCAGCACCTCATTATCTGATAATACAAAATATACTAGTTGTATTATTTATACATTCACGCCCAATTCCTCAGCCATTGCCTTGCCGATTTCTGCCGGTGATTCTACCACACGTATACCGCATTCACGCATGATTTTCATTTTGGCAGCGGCGGTGTCGTCTGCACCACCCACGATGGCTCCGGCGTGGCCCATGCGGCGTCCCGGAGGCGCAGTTTGTCCGGCAATGAAGCCCACTACAGGTTTGGTTCCGTTTTCTTTGATCCAACGAGCTGCTTCGGCTTCCATGCCTCCACCGATCTCACCGATAACAATGATGCCTTCCGTCTCAGGGTCATTCATCAGCAGCTCCACCGCTTCTTTGGTCGTGGTGCCGATGATGGGGTCGCCACCGATACCGATGGCTGTGGTGATGCCCAAACCGGCTTTCACCGTTTGGTCGACTGCCTCGTAAGTCAATGTGCCCGATTTGGACACGACGCCCACATTGCCTTTCTTGAAGATGAAGCCCGGCATGATGCCGATTTTAGCCTCGTCAGCAGTGATGATACCTGGGCAGTTTGGCCCGATGAGCCTCGAGTCTTTGTCGCTCAGGTAGGATTTTACCTGAATCATATCTTTGGTAGGAATACCTTCAGTAATACATACGATTACCCCGATACCGGCAGCAGCGGCCTCCATAATGGCATCGGCGGCAAATGCAGGTGGAACGAAAATGATCGAGACATTGGCTCCTGTTTTGTCTACGGCATCCTGTACAGTATTGAATACCGGGCGATCCAAATGTGTTTGGCCGCCTTTGCCGGGCGTTACGCCACCGACCACATTGGTGCCATATTCAATCATTTGCGAGGCATGGTAAGTGCCTTCATTACCTGTAAAGCCTTGTACGATTACTTTAGAATCCTTATTTACTAATACACTCATTGTTCTGGTTTTTGCACCGCAAACTTAGGCAAAATTGCTTTTTTCTACAAGTGTTTATTTTTATCGAAGTTCAAGCTTCCACTAGTTGACGGAAGCACCATAGTGGGTTTACTATAGAAGTAATTTTGCCGGTCTCTCATCAGCCACTGAAAAACAGGTGTTGATCGATGAAATCTAAGATTTTGAGATGAGATGTGGAAACGTTTGGAGTAGATAAAACGCTTTTATTTTGAATCTTCGTTCCAGCGATATATTTTGTGATAAAATTCCCAAAGGACGATGCCGATGGAAACCGCGATATTCAGCGAATGTTTGGTGCCGGATTGGGGAATCTCAATGCATCCGTCTACCAGTTGCATCACCTCATCGGATACACCGTGTACCTCGTTGCCAAATACCAGCGCGTATTTTTCATCAGGTATCGGTGCGAACTGCTGGAGTTGCACACTGCCTTTGGCCTGCTCTATGGCCAATATGCGGTAACCTTCCTTGCGTAATTTTTGGATCGCCTCAACGGTACCAGGTGAGTGTTCCCATGCGACGGATTGGCTAGCCCCTAACGCTGTTTTTTCGATTTCGCGGTGGGGCGGGGTGCCCGTAATGCCACATAACACCAGGCATTCCAATGCAAAGGCATCTGCGGTACGAAATGCGGAACCCACATTATGCATGCTGCGTACATTATCGAGTACCATTACCACCGGGAGTTTCTCCTGTGTTTTGAAGCGCTCGACAGATGGCCGACGCAATTGCTCCATGGAAAGTTTCTTGTATGTCATTTGGCGCAAAGATAGGGAAGAAGTTGGGAAGTCCGAAGACGGGAGATGGAAGATGGAAGTCGGGAAGTCCGAAAGGCAGTTTCTGGGTGCAGGAAAAATTGCTAATTTTAGTTTTGGATATTAAAAAGAATATGGTAACTTTGCGGACTTAAAATAAAGGCGAAAAATAATATTAGCTAATAAATATAAATGGCAAATCATAAATCAGCACTCAAAAGGATTAGATCAAACGCTGCGAAGCGTTTAAGAAATCGTTATCAGGCAAAGACAACCCGTAATGCGATTAAAAAGTTGAGAAACACGACTTCTCCGGAAGAAGCGAAAACATTATTGCCACGGGTGATTTCCATGCTTGACCGTTTGGCCAAGAAAAATGTGATCCATAAAAACAAAGCTTCCAACAATAAATCAAAGTTGACGAAGCTCGTAAATAACTTGTCGAAATAAATCGCAAGTAGTTCGATTCAAAAAGCCGCCCAGAGGAAATCTCAGGGCGGCTTTTCTTTTAAGGGGTGTTTCTCAAGGTTTCCAATACCTGGCTTAGCTTGGCTTGGTCTTCTATGTATGGCGCCAGATCCAGCAGTTCCACCTTGCGGAAATCAATCGGATGGCTTTCGCTCTGCAAGGATATATACCCACTTTTCAATAGTTTTCCGTCTTCTTTTACCGCAGAATCATGATTGGATACACTTCCGTCGCCAATCTGTGGTTTGTAGTAGGTGAGCACCGTATCCCCTTCAAGGATATGGTGTACCACGGAGTCGGCCAATACGAGGAATTCCGCTGTCACCCATTGATCACCATGGTAGGTCTTGGAGGACGAGTTGACGCAATGGGGGGTAAACAATTCCCCATCCATTACCACGTTGGTACCGGGCGTACAGAGGTTGCTTGTTGTTCGTTCGTTGGTGCCGTCGCCACCCAATAGCTGTCCTTCGATGGAAATCGGGAAGTCCTGGTCTTTCAGCATGGTGTGTGGGTCTTGGCCGTGCAGCATGGCTCCACTATTACGCCACGCCCATCCCTCACCGCCGGGGGCCTGTTCGCCCGTGAAGCGGTATTCCACCCGCAAGAGATAAGCTGAATAAGGTGTGTTGTAATGAATATGCCCATATTGTTGGTCGAAATCGGTATACCCGTCATAGCGTACTTTTAACAGGCCATCTTCCACGCGAAAGGTATTCGCGTAGTTTTCACCTACTTCGTGTTTGGCGATTTTTACGGTCCAATCATCAAGGTCTTGCCCATTGAATAGTTGGACCCATTCAAGTTCTTTTTTCGTCTCCTGCGCGGAGTTCGTGCATGCACATACGGCGATGGCCAATGCGGCAGATGTGATGAGGGTTACTTTCATGAAAACGTAATGGTTACTTATTTTATTGATTCAATTCGTTGAAGATAGTAATAAATTGCTAAACTGACGGGATAAAAAGCCGGCGGGCTTACTTACCCCACAAACTCTTGTGCTTCACATATTCACTTGGCCGTACCCCGATGATTTTGGTAAATGTATTACTGAAGGTCGGTAAACTACTATACCCCACCTTTGCCGCTACCTCATTGATGCTCAGCTTTTCATCCAAAAGCAGTTTTAGTCCTTTCAGCATCCTTAATATGGTGAAATATTGGATAAAAGACATGTTAAGCTCCCGTTGAAATAGGCGGGCCAAGGAACGTTCACTGATGCCGAAATGGTCCGCCACGTGTTTGAAACTAATATTGTCCGCGATGTGCTTATCGAGGTACTCCACAATTTTGATTAGTCGGGAGTCATCCGGATAAGGCAAAGCCAATGGCAAGGCATTCCTGCCCAGTTCAGGCAACAACATCTTAAACGCTTTCGCGATGCTGTACCTGCTTTCGTCTTCCGGCTGGATATTGCCGTTCCACCGATTGGTAAACATCATCAATTCCATTAATAAATCGTCTACCGGGTAGATGGCTGTCCGGCTGAAGAAGACATCATCGCATGCGTACACTGGAAAATAGAGGTTGCGCATGATGACGTCGGGTGAACTCGGGTGGATGCTATGGCGCACGCCCGCCGGAATCCAGATGTAGTGCCTGGCAGGTAAGAAATACGACTGATCGGGCGTATTGAGGTAGACGACTCCTCCTTCGGTATAAAGAAACTGGCCTTTTTTATGTTCGTGCTCGGGAATGAATTTTTCGCCCATTACGGCGTGGTGGCAATAAATAGTGTCCGGGTAACGGTCCACCTCCGTGATGTAGTACCTGTTTACATATTTTTCCATTCAAGATGCCTAGGAATGCGTCTGCTAATCATGGGCTAATTTAATGAGAAAAAGTGATTTTTTGTCGAAATCGGATAAATTTATGACGCAATGTAATAAGTGTAACTGGAATTTAACGCTTAATATTGTGACTTAATATGGTGGAATCAAACGCTCAATACATGTCATACGAAAGGATAAAATGCGAACGTTTAATCGATAAGGTTACCACTGCTGAACAAGCAGCACAATTGTTCGAAAATGGGATGGTGGTCGGAGCTAGTGGATTTACGAAGTCCGGAGATAGTAAAGTGGTACTCGATGCACTTGCCAAACGCGCTGCCCAGGAAGAGATCAAGATAACGCTAATGACCGGTGCGTCATTGGGCCATGATACCGATGCGAAGCTCACCCGTGCGGGCGTGCTGAGCAAACGGATGCCCTTTCAGGTTGACCGCGTGCTTCGCGAGGCGATCAATAAAGGAGAAGTACTTTTCATCGACCAGCACCTCAGTGAAAGTGCCGAACTTCTGCATAACCAAAGCTTGCCCCCGGTGGATATCGCGGTGATAGAAGTAGCCTTTATCGAACGCGATGGCAGTCTCGTTCCCACGACTTCGGTAGGCAATTCGGTTACGTTTGCAGCATTGGCGAAGAAAGTGATCATTGAAATCAACACCAAGGTGCCTGAATCCATCCATGGGCTGCATGACATTTTCCAACCAGAGGATTATCCGCGCCGTAATGTCATTCCGATTCTAGCCCCGGAGAATCGAATAGGACGCAGGTCTATTCCATTGGATCCGAACAAGGTTGCCGCTATCGTATTCACCGATATCCAGGACAGCCCTGCGGATATTGCTCCCCCTGATGGAAAAACCATCGCCATTGCCCAACATTTACTGCGTTTTTTTGAAGATCAGGTAAAGAAGGGGCTTCTCACGGACCGCCTATTGCCCTTGCAGGCGGGTATTGGCAAGGTTGCCAATGCGGTGCTTTTAGGGTTCAATGACAGTAATTTCTACGACCTGCGTATGTTTTCGGAGGTACTGCAAGATAGCACATTTGACTTGTTGGATAGCGGGAAATTGAGTTTTGCCTCGGCATCGTCCATTACCCTCTCATCGGCATGTTACGATCGCGTATTTGGCAACCTACAGCGGTATAAGGACCGGGTAGTGCTGCGGCCGCAGAATATCAGCAATACACCGGGGCTTATTCGTCGTCTTGGCGTGATTGCCATCAATACCGCAATAGAGTTTGATATCTATGGAAACGTGAATTCTACACATATCAGCGGCACCAATATCATGAATGGCATCGGTGGCTCAGGTGATTTTGCCCGGAACGCTTACCTCAGCATTTTCGTCACGCAGGCCGCCTCCAAGGAAAACCGTATCTCACATGTACTGCCCATGGTGTCGCATGTGGACCATACTGAGCACGATGTCGATATCCTCGTTACCGATGTGGGGTTGGCCGATTTACGTGGACTGGCTCCGCGTGAACGTGCCCAAACCATTATCGATAATTGTGTGCATCCGGACTATAAGGAGGAACTGCAATCGTATTTCGACCGTGCGTGCCAGTTGAGGGGAGGCCATACACCGCATATTTTGGAGGAAGCGTTTGACTGGCATATCCGCTTCCGGGAAACAGGGAGTATGAAATAGTCACGTCGGGTTAGCGCCGGCCTTCCGTAGGAATCCCCTATTGTTTTTCTTATCTTTACATCGATATAATTGATAACATGACACTAGTACAATTGGAATATATTATAGCGGTGGATACTTACCGTAGTTTTGTGGCGGCAGCCGAAAAATGTTTTGTCACCCAGCCTACCTTAAGCATGCAGATACAGAAGCTAGAAGAATCTATCGGCGCCCGTATTTTCGATCGCAGCCGACAACCCATCGTTCCTACTGAAGTGGGTATCGAAATCATTAGGCAAGCACGGGTGGTGCTCACCGAAAGCCGTAAAATCAATGAAATCGTACAGTTAAAGAAAGGGGATTTAGCCGGTGAGTTACGCATAGGTGTCATCCCGACCATTGCACCTTACTTATTGCCCAAGGTATTGGGCGGCTTCATGCAGAAATTCCCCAAACTGCAATTGCAGGTGTGGGAGTACACCACGGAAAAAATCATCAGCGAATTAAAATTGGGATTGCTGGATTGCGGAATACTTTCCACACCCACGTATGATGTTTCATTGGTGGAGCACCCCATGTTTTACGAACCGTTTGTCGCTTACTTGTCGTCCAAAAGCGAGTTAGCCAATAAACGGGAGGTAACCCCTGATGATGTATTGGAAGACAAGTTGTGGTTGCTGACCGAAGGGCATTGCATGCGGGGGCAGGTATTGAATATCTGCCAGCGCAAACGCAGCATGGAACCGGCAGGAACCTTTGAATACAATACCGGGAGCGTGGAAACCTTGAAACGAATGGTCGATGTGAATTCCGGAAGTACCATCTTACCCGAATTGAGCATTGCTGATTTTGACGAAGATCAACTGGTTCGGGTGCGTTATTTTCGATCACCTGAACCCGTAAGGGAAATCAGTATGGTCACCACGCAAAACTTTCTGAAAAAAGAGGCGATTATCGCGTTGGAAAAAGAGATTGTGGCTGCTATGCCGAAGAAGTTTAGGTCGAAGAAGAAAAAAGACGTTATGGGCTTTAATTAACCAGACATCTAAAATGGCTGATAGATAATGGTCAATGGTTATTGGGAAATACTCCACGGAGCTTCACATCAGTAACCATTGACCATTGAAGATATATTAAAGTTCTTTTATCCGGATATTGCGGTAAGCCACCACATCACCGTGGTCTTGCAGGGCGATTTTACCTTTGGGGTATTTGGCAAATCCTTCCCAATCGCTGAATTTGCTGGCCGCCAGCACTTCCTCCCACTCAGGGCTACCAATGGTTACATCGGCTGTCTGCACACCATTAAGCCATAGGGTGATTTGTCCATTGTTTTTGTAGATACGTGCGTGGTTCCATTCACCTACTGGTTTGGGTTGGGATACCGCTGGGCTGCCTATCATGTCGTAGAGCGACCCTGCGAGGTGATTTTCGATTTTATTATCCCCAGCATCAATATTGTCCAGTACTTGCATTTCCAAACCGGTAAGGTAGGTAGCTCCGTATGTGGAATCCTCATGTACGCTAAAGATGATGCCGCTATTGCCACCGGATGAGATTTTCCATTCCAACTCCAATTCGTAGTTTTCGTATTCGCCATCAGTAACGATATCGCCCCGTTGGTTCCGTTCTACGTCAGGGTTAAAGCGCAATTCACCACCTTCGGCAGTCCATGCTGCGGATACCGTATCCCGCAAGTAATTGTGCCAGCCCGTGGTTGTTTCCCCGTCGAACAGCGATACCCAGCCATCGTTTTCCGGTTCTTCTTGTTTTTCATTGTCGTTAGCTTGTCCTGGACCGCACGCGGCGAACAACATTACAGATAGCATAATCGACAATCCTTTTTTTGTGTTTTCCATGTTTGTTTTATTGGAGGTTACATAATTATTATTAAATAGCAAAAAAAGGATATTTTTTTCAAAAATCTACAGAAATTGTGAAGAAAGCATGTATTATTGTGGTGATTTTTAGCTCTTGCGTTTGATTATTAGCTGTTTCCCCATGATCGTTGTAGCGGTACCTCGCTGTATTCATTTAATTTTGGTTAACGTTCTTGTTTGCTTTTCCCTTGTTGTATCCGGACAGACAGACTACACCATCAGTGGCCACATTCGTGACGCCCAAACGGGGGAGACACTGATCGGCGCCAGCATTAGGTTAAAAGATAATCCATCAATAGGCACGCGAACCAATAACTATGGCTTTTACTCGCTGACGCTGCCCGCAGGGAACCACCTGTTGGCGTTTTCGCATGTAGGGTATGAGGCCGAGGAGACTGCTGTGGAGTTGGTGGCAGACAGGCGCATCGATATGGAACTTCGGAGCGGCGAACTGCTTGATGAAGTGGTTATCACGCGGTCGGGTAGTCGTGACAATGTACGGGATGCGCAAATGGGTGTGGCACGGGTCGATGTACAGGAAATCAAGCATGTGCCAGTGCTAATGGGTGAACAGGATATATTGAAAACCATCCAGTTGCTCCCCGGTGTACTTGCAGGTGGTGAGGGGAGCAGCAATTTCTTTGTTCGGGGCGGAGCGGGCGACCAAAATTTGATTCTGCTGGATGAGGCCATGGTGTACAATGCATCCCACTTGTTCGGCTTTTTTTCTACCTTCAATTCTGATGCCCTGAAGGAAGTTAACCTGTACAAAGGAGGGATGTCTGCCCAATACGGGGGGCGATTGGCCTCGGTGCTGGACATCAACATGCTTGACGGGAATAAGAAGGCATTTGGTGCCGAAGGGGGGATCGGGCTTATCGCTTCTCGATTGAAGGTGGATGGCCCCATCGTCAAAGATAAAGGCTCGTTTATGGTGAGTGGGCGGAGAACTTATGCCGATTTATTCCTGAAATTATCCAATGACGAAAGCATCAACAGCAGCCGTTTGTATTTTTATGACCTGAATGCCAAGGCGAATTATCGGCTTGATGACAGGAATACGCTTTTCTTATCTGGTTACTTCGGGCGAGATGTATTGGGGTATTCCGATCTCTTTGGCTTCGACTGGGGCAACGTCACGACGACCTTGCGCTGGAACCACGTGTTGAACAGCCGCTTGTTTACCAATACGACATTGGTGTACAGCAATTTCAATTACAACGTCGATATTGACAATGACAGTTTCAATTTCATTATAGCCTCTCGGATACGCAACTATAATGTAAAACAGGATTTTCAATTTTATGCAAATAGCAAAAATACGTGGCGTTTTGGCGTAAACTTATTGCAGCAGCGAATTTCTCCGGCTAACATCGACGCGGACCAAAATACACCGGTCAATAGCCTGCGGCTTGACGATCGGAGCGGAATGGAATTAGCGGCCTATCTTTCACACGAGTGGCAGCCATTGGATCGGTTGAACCTTGTTTACGGCGTCCGTATTAACAACTTCCTGCTTTTTGGCCCCGGTACTTTTCACCGATACGACCGCGATGGGGATCCGGTAGAAAGCCGGGAGTACAAAAGGGGACAAGTGGTGCAGCATTACCTAAACCTAGAACCTCGACTGTCACTTAGTTACCAATTGCAGGGAAATAATAGCCTGAAGCTATCCTATAACCGTAATACGCAGAATCTGCATCAATTATCCAATTCGACGTCTAGCTTGCCCACGGATGCATGGGTGATGAGCAGCAATAACATCAAACCCCAGTTGGCCGATCAGGTGGCATTGGGTTATTACCAGAATTTTGGTGAAGATGTTTACGAATTTTCGGTCGAGTCGTATTATAAACATATGCAAAACCAGATCGATTACCGTGATGCGGCCGATCTTCAAGCGAATGAGCATATCGAAGGGGAATTGTTGTATGGTGTCGGTCGAGCATATGGAGTGGAATGGTTCATCAAGAAGCGAGAAGGCCGGCTCAACGGGTGGATAAGCTATGCGCTATCGCGGAGCGAACGGCAATTTGATGGCATCAACGATGGGAATTGGTTTGTCGCCCGGCAAGATCGCACGCACGATGTGTCTGTCGTAGGGATGTATCAGTTATCACCCAAATGGAATATTTCTGGCACTTTTGTCTACAGCACCGGTAATGCAGTAACGTTTCCGAGCGGTAAATATGCGGTGGAAGGAGAAACGATTTGGTATTATACCGAACGAAACGGGTATCGGATGCCCGATTACCACCGGCTTGACCTGGGGGCGACGTGGGAATCGAAAGCCACCAAACGGTTTAAGTCTAGTTGGACATTTGGAATTTACAATGCTTATCATCGAAAAAACGCATACATCATTGATTTCAGGGAAAATGAAGATAATCCAAATATTACGGAAGCCTATCGGATTGCTTTGTTCGGAATCATTCCCTCAGTGACGTGGAATTTTAAATTTTAACGAAATGAAATGGTCATCATATATTACCTTATTAATCATTGCATTACTATCTTCCTGTGAAGATGTGATTGATATTGATCTGAAGGATGTGTCGCCAAAATTGGTGATCATTGCCAATGTAACTGTTTTTGAAGAAGCTAGGGTGACTATTAGTCGGACCGTGCCGTTTGCGGCTGAGCAACCTTTTGACCCGGTTTCGGGAGCGGAGGTTATGCTGATAGGTATGGAAGGGTATACTACTTTCCAGGAAGTCAGCCCTGGTCATTATGCTCCGCAGGCAGATGACCTCACTGTGGGAGGGCACGTGATTGACCTATGGTCCGAATTTAGACTACTCGTGGTGGTTGATGGTGAGCAGTTCACGGCTACCGCTTCAATGCCCCAACCTGTTGTGATCGATTCGGTAGGAACCACGGTAGGTAATGTGTTTGGAGAGGAACGGAAGTTTGTCAGTGTCAAGTATAGAGATCCACCAGATACGGCTAATTATTACTTATTCTTACAAAGTGTGAACGGTAGCCCGTTTAAAATGGTCTATGTAACCAACGACAAATTCAATGATGGGAAGTATGTAACCGAGGACTTGGTCGATTTCGACACGGAATTGACCACGGGTGATTTGGTGGTCGTACGCATGCAGTGCATTGATAAGGCAACTTATGATTTCTGGAACGCTGTGCAGTCGACGAACCCCGGTACGGCCGCACCGGCCAATCCCCCTTCGGTATTCTATGGTGCGCTTGGCTATTTCAGCATACACACTGTTTCGCAGGTGACGACCGTGGTTCAGTAATTTAAAGTACCCCAAATGCGTATCCTTCGGCCAGCCAATGCTCGATGGCCCGTGGTAAAGCGTACGTGACGCGCGGTATGGCTTTAACATTGTCGTGGAACACGACGATGGAGCCGTTTCTGGTGTGTTTGATCACGTTGGTCAGGCATTTTTCAGGGGCGAGTCGCGTGTCGAAATCCCCGCTGAGCACATCCCACATGATGATTTCATAGTCGGATTTAAGCTTTGCATATTGTGACCGCTTGCCACGTCCGTATGGTGGCCGGAAGAGGGTGGTCTGCATCAAAGCTTGGCACTTGGCGACGTTTTCAAGATAGGCGTCATCGTCTGTTTTCCATCCCTTAAGGTGGTTGTAGGTATGATTTCCGACACGGTGCCCGTTTTCCAATAACGTGGCAAACAAATCAGGATGTTTTTTTATATTTTCGCCCACGCAAAAGAAAGTGGCTTTGATGTCGTAATTTTTTAACGTATTTATGATGTTTGGTGTAACATCCGGTATCGGGCCGTCGTCAAAGGTGAGAAAAATGCGCTTTTCAGCCCGACTGCGATGCCAGGTGAGTGTGGGGTAAGCCCATTGTAAAAGTAAAGGAGCCTTGACAGCGTACATCGTTTGCAGTAAAATATAGAACGTGGGTAAAGATAGTATTTTGATGATAAAAGATACACGACTGAACATAAACAATACGGTAATCCATAGCTACATGAAAAGAAACTTCCTATTCGCAACGTATTCAACAGCCTGTTTATGCTTGATTTTATTGACCTCTGCTCGTGGTTTTGCACAGCAAGTGATTTCAATCAGGACGGCGATTGAGCAAGCGTTGGAAAATAATCTCCAGGTAAAACAAGCACATTTTCAGTATGCATTGTCTGAACAGGATTTGAAACAAGCAAAAACGGACTTATACCCCACGTTAAATGCCGCGGCCAACGGAGGGTTTAGCTGGGGTTTATCTTTTGACCAGACAGCCGGCCGTTTGGTAACGCAATCGGTCAATTCTGCCGGTGGGCGTATTTCTTCCAATGTTGATTTGTTCGCTGGCTTCCAGAAAGTCAACCAGATTCGAGCAAACAGGTACCAGTTATTAGCTGACGACAGCAATATCGAGCGGATGAAAAATGATTTAACCCTCTCGGTGGTAACGACCTATTTGGAGGCATTGACGAACCAAGGGTTACTAGATGCGAGTCAACAGCAGTTAACGCTATCGCGTCAGCAATTGGAGGTGGCGGAGGCCAATTTCGGGGTGGGGAATAACACGTTGGCAGATTTATCGCAAGCGAAAAGCCAGGTGGCTACCGACGAGTTGAACGTTACTTCGGCACAAAATGCCTACGAGATCTCCATGCTTAATTTGAAGCAATTGATGGAGATGGACCCTGCGATGGAAATTACATTGGAAACTCCTGATATTCCCAATGTAAGTATCGTTGAAAGCAATTACTTGGCCACACAGGTATACCAGGAAGCGCTAGTGAGCTACCCAGAAATTAAACAAGCGGAGTTTAATTCATTGGTAGCGAAAAAGAATATTGATATTGCCAAAGGTGGGTACTACCCCTCGTTGTCGATGAATGGCGGCATTGGAACCAATTATTCATCACAGGCTATCGAAATCTGGGGGCCGTTTGAAGAACAGTTGAGGAGGAATAATAACCAATCCATTGGTTTTACGTTGAACATTCCGATATTTAACAATTTGCGTACACGCATCAATGTGACCAAAGCGAAAATCGGATATGAGAACGCGTTGACCAATGAGCGTTTGGCAAAGAATAATTTGAATAAAATAGTAAACCAAGCGGTATTGGATTTACGTTCGGCCGAGAAGCGTTACCATTCGACCGAAACCGCGTTCGAATCTGCTCGGGATGCCTTTGAGGTGATCAAACAGCGGTTTGATGTCGGTTTGGCCAATGCCATCGAATTGTCTACGGCGCAAACCAATATGAACAGAGCTGAGTTTGACGAGATACAGGCGAAATATGACTTGATTTTCCGGAGTAAGGTCATTGACTTTTACCTGGGCAATGAAATAAGCTTTGACAATTAAACAAACAGTATAAACAATCATAAATCAGCTATAAATACAATGGCAAAGAAAAAAAATACACTCAAATACGTGCTGATCGGTGCGGCAGTCCTATTGGTATTGGTGATCATCGCCAATAAAATGGGTTGGATTGGTCAGGGTGATGTGATCAAGGTGTCTACAGACCAGGTAGCGAAGCAAACGGTAAATGAACAGGTTTCCGCTAGTGGAAAGATTCACCCTGAGGTGGAAGTGAAATTGAGTTCCGAAGTTTCGGGCGAGATTGTGGAGCTCAATGTCAGGGAAGGCGATGTGGTAATCAAGGGTCAGGTTCTTTGTCGGATACGCCCAGATATTCTGCAATCGGGATACGAGCGGGCGGTCGCATCATTAAATGCGCAACGGGCCAGCCTCGCTTCGGCAGAACAGCAGTTGAAGCAGCAGGAAGTGAATTTTGCCAATACGGAAGCCATTTTCAACCGTAATAAGGAGTTATTTGACAAAAAGGTTATTTCGGTAGCCGAATTTGATCAGGTGCGGGCAGATTATGAAAGTGCACGGGCAAACCTCGAAGCACAGCGCCAAAACGTACTGGCGACCAAATACGGTATCGACCAGTCTCAAGCGTCTGTTCAGGAAGCTGGAGACAACCTGGCGCGTACCACCATCTATGCACCGGTTGACGGGGTGATATCGCTATTGCAAGTAGAGCTGGGCGAGCGCGTGGTTGGAACAGCGCAGATGGCCGGTACGGAAATCATGCGCATTGCAAATATGAATTCCATGGAGGTTGTCGTTGAAGTCAATGAAAACGACATCAACCGTGTGGCGTTAAATAATACCGCAACGATTGAAGTGGATGCGTTCCAAGGAAGGAAGTTTAAGGGAATCGTTACGGAAATAGCCAGTTCCTCAACGACCGCCGCTACCGCTACGACCAGCACGGCAGGTACCGATCAAGTGACCAATTTCAATGTAAAAGTGCGTATATTGCCTGATTCATATGAAGATTTGTTAAAGAAAGATCAACCAAATCCATCGCCATTCCGCCCAGGATTATCTGCAACTGTGGATATTCATACGCAGCAAGATACGGGCTTGGTCGTTCCTATACAGGCAGTGACCACTCGCGAGGCAAGTGCAAATGATAGTGGTTCGTCGGGAGACGGTAGTGACACTACAAGTGTCGCTGCTGCGCCGGGAGGACGAGGCGTAAAAGAATACGTCTTTGTGTATGAAGGAGGTAAAGTAAAACAAGTGGAGGTAACCACCGGTATTCAGGATGACACCAATATTCGTATCCTTTCTGGATTGAAAGAAGGGGATGAGGTGGTTTCCAGGCCCTTTAATGCCATCAGCAAGACGCTGAAAGACGGAAGTACGGTAGAAAAAGTAGATCGGAATAGCCTGCTTTAGGGAGTAGCAGCTGATATCAAATGTAGTGCCCAATGCATGGAGATGACACGTCATCCTTGCGTTGGGCACTTTTTCAATTTTAGTTGGACTGATTATAAATAATGTTTATCTTCGCATCCGATTAACGCTCATTTCGGATGATGATTTGCCCATTAGCCAACTTCGAAGAAGTTTACAAAACGAACCACGGTGCTGTTTACCAATGCAGTAGGCAGAATTGCTATTGGTTGGATTTTGCCGGCAGCACAACAGCCTTCAAAGTGGGTGATTTCTTTAATTTCAAGCGAAAAGTAGATGAAGTGGATATTTCAGCCATGATTATCGATTCATCCCGCACTGCTGATTTTACGATCATCATGCCCTTTCGTACCCCTCGTTGTTTTGTGCTAGATGTCAATGACGTATTGAACCTTAGGGAATTATTGAAAGGGGCCAAGTTCATGATTGAACTGAATAGCGTCATCAATGAATGCCTGCGAGCTACCCCAAGCCGCATCGCCTATGAATAAGAAGTTAGTCTAGCCTCAGGCGAGAGCCTATTTCGAAAGGCAATATTGCCGACTACCCATAATTTAGACTGAATTTGTATTGCTTTTATTTTAAGTGGTTTGCTGCGATGTTTTCGTATTTTTGTACAACAAGATAAAAGGAAGGCAGTTGTCTGGCTTTTATATTTTAAAAGACGAATATTATGAAAGATTTATTGAGATTAAAGACTTCGTTGAACGAAGAAATAGAAACCATATTGAATGCGCAGATTCAGGTTGAGGCACACTCATCAGCTGTTTACTTGGCGATGTCTTCATGGTGTGATGATCAAGGGTATCAATTCAGTTCAGATTTCTTCGCGAAGCAGTCTGACGAAGAACGCACACACATGTTGAAGTTATTTAACTATGTCAACGATCGGGGAGGACGGGCGATTTCTCCTGAAATCGTGAATGTTCCCGCAGATTTCGAATCGTTCCGCACCGTATTCGAGCAAATGTTGGAACAAGAGATGTATGTGACACAACAGTTTAATAACATTGCAGATAAGTGCATCAAATTGAAGGATTTTGTCACGTTCCAATTCATTCAGTGGTTTTTGGAAGAACAGATCGAGGAAGAGTACGTGGCTAGGCGTATTTTGGAGATGTTTGACGTGATCGGTGAAGACGGCACAGGACGTTGGGAAATCGATAAGCATATCCCCAAAGTATCCTATGAGGGATAACTATTGATAATAAAAGTCTATGTAATCGGGATGTCTTTTTAAAAGAGGACATCCCGATTTTTTTTGCAGACATAAGGATTATGTATTATCTTACGTTCTTTATAGATGGAAGAGGATTTAGACCTTTTACCGGAATAAATGACATGGAGTACATTCCTCACTGTTGATATATCCAGATAAAAAGTTGCCATCGAAAGTAATATATAGGTTGCCCATACTGGTATTTCTTTTTGTGTCGGTGCAGGCATTCAGCCAGCATCCGCAAAAAGAAATTACAGGCATTGTCATTGACACGGCTGGAACACCCTTGGAAGGCGTGAATGTGCGTCTTTCTTCCATATTGGATACGATGCTGGTCACCACTGCGAAAAATGGTTCCTTTCGGTTTACCAATGTCATCGGCCCCGAGTTTCGGCTCACCTTTAGCATGATTGGTTATCAGATATTGGATCGGTCGTACCAGACGAATTTACCTACACCTTCCATTCAGTTATTGCCGATCATGTTGCGCCCACAACAGACATTGCTCCGCGAAGTTGTGATAAACCTCGTGCAACCCATTGTTGTCAAGGAAGATACCGTGCAATACAACATGGATGCCTATAACGTGCGGAAAAATTCGTTGTTAGAAGAATCGTTGAAACTACTGCCCAACATCCAGGTGCGGCGGGATGGCACGGTAATCGCCCACGGGAAGCAGGTCAGCAGGGTACAGGTGGATAGTAAGAATTTCTTCGGGGGGGAAGTGCTGACAGCAACTCGTAATCTGCCTGCTGAATTTATTCAGTCTATACAAGTGATTAACTATTACGGTGATGTCGCGAATAGAACGGGCGTGAAGGATGCGGAACCGGAAACTATCCTGAACATCGTCTTGAAAGAGGATAAGAAGCGTATTCTCTTTGGGCAGGTAACCGGAGGCGGCGGTACGGAAGATCGGTATATTGGGAGCATGGGGGTTAACAACTTCAATGATGGGCAGGAATTTTCGTTGGTCGGCTCATTTAACAATACCAATACCAGCCTCTTTAGCTATGGTGCACCGAGTGGCGGGGGGATTCGGGAACGTGGCAATACGGATCTAACGGGGATGATGGATCCGGTAGATGGGGTGAATATCACGAACTCGGCAGGTGTCAGCTATTCGGATGACGTGACAGATAAGGTAAGCGTCTATGGGAAATATAATTTCACTAACCGGAAGAATTTCACCCAAGGCACCTCCCTCCAAGAAACTTTTTTTGAGTTCTATTCCATCACGAATCAGGGTGAAAAGCAAGTGAATACCGATAATATCAGCCATTTGATGGCTTGGGATGTCGAAGCGCAATTAGATGATCGTAATTATGTGAAGATAAGTCCTAGCCTGTCTTATAATAGCAATAGCTCTGACCATCGCAGCACGGACAGCATCCAACGTGGGCAACTCGTCAATGAGCGGAAATATTCGGCAGAAGAGCGGATGTCGTCCCCTAACTTTGATATGGATGTGCTGTATTCCAGGATGTTTGACAAGCCGGGCCGCAAATTCATCCTGAATATGCAAGGAAAATACACCAAGAGGAATAGGCTTGAAGATGTAAACGATTACTTTGAGAGCTTCAACAGCGTCACAGGCCTACCTAATCCCAATAATATTTATTCGTTGGAACAGCAGGTGAAAAGTGATAATCGAAGTCGGGTAGGTAGGCTTAAAGCCTCTTTTGTGGAACCAATCGACAAAAATGGGATACTGGAAGTAAACTATGAATACAATTACACGGCTATCGACAGTCGCCGTAGTGTTTGGGATTTGGGGCAGGAGCTTTTTGTCGATTCACTGAGCGTAGACTACTCCTATTTTTTCCAGAGCAACCGGGTAGGATTCAACTATCAAATGGAGCAAAATAAACGGATAAGATATACGCTCGGGTTTGCTGTTCAGCCGCTATTGCTGGAGGGCCATACGTTGACCGTAGATACGCAAACTAGGCATTATAATATTAACTTGATTCCAAGCGCTGGCTTCCGCTTCCGGATCAATGATGAAAGTGAGTGGTCGATCGATTACTTGGGTACCAACCACCAACCTAATTTTTCACAGATACAACCCGTGCGGGATATCACCAACTCACAGAATATCATTATCGGTAATGCCGAGTTGAAAGCCGAGTTTATCAATCGGATTACCACCCGTTTTCGTCAAACTAAAATCGGAAAAAGCCATTTTTTTGAGGCGCAATTATCGGTAAACCACGTGCAAAATAAGATTGTGACCAACCGCACCAGTGTACCCAATAGTACCGTTCAGGAAACCAGTTTCCGCAATTCGTCGGGCTATTTTGACGCTAGGGGTTATTACATGTACAGTACGCAAATATTTAACGATTATTTCCAGTTCAACCTAAACGGTACCACAGACTATGTGAATAACGTATCGTATATCAATGATGAGAAGAATTATGGACGAAATTTCATTTATTCGCAAGCCATGCAGCTCCGATTTGCATTGGAGGATGTGATCGAAACCGAATTGAACACTAGCTATACGTTTAACCGCGCGCGTTACTCTTCGCGGGTCGCCGATAAGACGGATGCCAACTCCTTTCTAGTGGGCCTAGCGGGGAAGAGCTACCTTTCGGACAATTGGGCGTTGGGCTTCGACCTTTCGCACCGGGTTAACACCGGTTACTACAGCTTGGTCAATGTCAATCCGACCTTACTAAATGCTTATATTGAATGTACGTTCTTAAGGAATAACATGGCCCTGTTGCGGCTACAGGGTTTTGACCTGTTTAACCAGAATACGGGGATCACACGCGAAGTATTGGATACGTATGTATTGGACGCCCGCAACAATCGTTTGGCGCGTTATTTCATGCTGTCGTTGAATATTCGTTTACAAAAATACCCGGGTAGGAAATCATGATGCAAGCCATAGTCATTACCGAATACGGAGATGCCGATCAGTTGAAGCTCGCCAAACGTCCAAAACCGATCCCTAAGGCAACCGAAATACTGATAAACGTCCGTGCAGCGGGGGTAAATCGGCCGGATATTTTCCAACGTAAGGGTAAATACCCGGCCCCACCCGGTGTGGTGGCAGATATCCCCGGCTTGGAAGTGGCGGGAGTCGTGGAGGCTTGTGGCGAAGGGGTGACCCGATGGAATTCGGGAGATCGGGTTTGTGCACTGGTGGCCGGGGGTGGGTATGCAGAATACGTTGTGGTAGATGCTTCGCACTGCCTTGCTATACCCCCCATACTTAGTTTTGCTGAAGCAGCATGTCTCCCGGAGACGGTATTTACGGTGTGGCATAATGTTTTCCAGCGGGGGAGGTTGGCAGAGGGAGAAACGTTGTTAATACATGGTGGCTCCGGCGGTATCGGTACCACTGCCATTCAGCTAGCCCACCTGTTTGGGGCCAAGGTGTACGCCACGGCGGGATCTCGTGAGAAATCCGATGCCTGTGAACGTTTGGGGGCTACTATTTGTATCAATTATCAAGAAGAAGATTTTGCCGAGCGGTTGGCCGGTATACCGATAGATGTGATCTTGGATAGCATCGGGGTGCCTTACTTGGAGAAAAATCTTTCATTGCTTGCGGAAGACGGCAGGTTGGTCTTCATCAACGCCGTGGGGGGTAAGCAAGCTGCGTTCGATATCATGGCGTTGATGCGGAGACGACTGACACTGACGGGAAGCACCTTGCGGAGCCGGGACGCTGCTTTCAAAGCAGTATTGTGTAATGCCGTGGAACAGCACGTGTGGCCATGGGTGGAAAACGGGGCGTTTAAGCCAATTATTTCCCATCGTTTTCCGCTTTCAGCAGCAGTGGAAGCCCACAGACAGATGGAATCTGGGGATTTTATCGGGAAGTTGGTTTTGGAGGTATGACCTTAGTGGCGTGGCCACGTCTTTGCGAGATAAAAAAGAATGCCGTATCTTGTGAACCATGATAAACCTAGCATTTAACCAAAATGAAGACCTGAATAAACAGGCTATTTCCGAGTTGAGAAATCGGTTGAAGAAGGTGTATGTCGGAGGAGGTACCAAGGCTGCCGAAAAGCAAAAAGCCAAAGGAAAGTTATTGGCTCGGGAGCGTATCAACTATCTGTTGGATGACGACCGGCCATGGCTGGAAATCGGAGCTTTGGCTGCCGATGGGATGTATGCGGCTCAAGGTGGTTGCCCTTCTGCGGGTGTAGTGACCGGTATCGGCTACGTGTCTGGCAGGCAATGCGTGGTGGTCGCCAACGATGCGACGGTCAAAGCGGGAGCCTGGTTTCCGATGACGGCAAAAAAGAACTTGCGGGCGCAGGAAATTGCGATGGAAAATCGCCTACCGATTATTTACCTGGTGGATTCTGCTGGGGTATATCTACCCATGCAGGATGAGATTTTCCCGGATAAGGAGCATTTCGGTCGCATTTTCCGTAACAATGCCCGGATGAGTAGCGAAGGGATTGTGCAGATTGCTGCTATTATGGGAGCCTGTGTGGCCGGTGGGGCGTACTTGCCCATCATGAGCGATGAGGCGATGATCGTGGAAGGCACCGGCTCCGTTTTCTTAGCGGGATCATACTTGGTTAAGTCGGCCATTGGCGAATCGGTCGACAATGAAACGCTGGGCGGGGCAACCACCCATTGTGAAATCTCGGGTGTGACGGATTATAAGCACCCCGATGACAAAACATGCTTGGATGCTATTCGTAACATCATGAGTATGCTGGGCAAACCGAAGGATGCTGGATTCGATCGGATTAAATCTGCTCCGCCAAAGCTAAATGAGCATGATATTTATGGAATATTACCTTCTTCCAGAGAAAAACCCTATGACACCAAAGAGATTATCCTGAGATTGGTAGACAACTCTGAATTTGAGGAATACAAAGCCTTATACGGCCAAAGCATCGTATGTGGCATTGGTCGGGTGGATGGTTGGGCAGTCGGTTTCGTGGCCAATCAACGTAAAGTAGTGAAAAGCAAGAAAGGGGAGATGCAGTTTGGTGGGGTGATCTATTCGGATGCGGCCGACAAAGCTACCCGTTTCATCATGAACTGTAACCAAAAGAAAATTCCCTTGGTGTTTTTACAGGATGTGACGGGCTTTATGGTCGGTAGCCGTGCCGAACATGGCGGTATCATTAAAGATGGCGCGAAGATGGTGAATGCCGTAGCGAATTCGGTCGTACCCAAGATTACCATTGTGGTGGGCAATTCGTATGGCGCTGGCAATTATGCCATGTGTGGCAAAGCGTATGATCCGCGGCTGATTTATGCATGGCCATCGGCAAAGATTGCCGTGATGGGCGGCGCACAAGCAGCCAAGACATTGCTGCAAATCCAATCCGCATCCATGAAAGCACAAGGAACGGAAATGGATGGCGCGACGGAGGAAGCGCTGCTCAATGAAATCACGGAACGGTATAATGCACAGACTACGCCGTACTACGCTGCCGCTAGGCTTTGGGTAGACGGTATCATCGATCCGCTGGATACCCGTAAGGTCATTTCAATGGGCATCGAAGCGGCTAACCAATCGCCTATCGAGAAGCCGTTTAATGTAGGGGTGATACAGACGTGATGGGAGGCCGGAGCTGGAAGACCGAAGACAGGAGTTTGTCACGCGTCTTCGGTCTTCTAGCTCCGGTCTTCTAGCCCTGAACTATTTGCCAGGTTGGTTGTTTAATTACTAAATTAAAATATAGACGCTGATGTTCTCGAAAATCAAAAAAGCATACCAATTGTTCAAAAGTGTCGACTTTGAACAACTCGATAAACTATCGCGGAAAGTGGATTTGCCGAAGGTGATGGATTCGTTTTCGAAATTGGACGATAAGCAGCTGCAAGGGTTGATGAAGATGATGGATGGCGGGCGACCCAAGAAAGCGCTGCCGCCCATCAATGGCGATTTCTATGAATTGCAGCTACGCTTGAATGAAGAAGACCGGGCGTTGCAACTGAAGGTGCGGGAATTTATGGAGCAGGAAATAGAGCCATTGGTCAACCATTACTGGTTGCGTGACGAGTTTCCCTTTGAAATCATCCCCAAATTAGCTGAACTCAATATTTGTGGATTAACCTACCAAGGGTATGGCTGTGCGGGTAGGTCGTCGCTGATGGAAGGGATTATTGCCATGGAGATCGCGCGGGTCGATGCCTCTGTAGCCACATTCTTCGGCGTGCAAAGTGGTTTAGCGATGGGCTCGATATATTTGTGCGGTTCTGAAGCGCAAAAGGAAGAATGGTTGCCGGCCATGCAACAACTAAAAATCATCGGGGCGTTTGGACTAACGGAGCCTGAGGTCGGATCGGGTGCTGCAGGGGGCTTAACGGTGACTGCTCGGAAAACGGAACGGGGTTGGGTACTCAATGGACAGAAGAAATGGATTGGCAATGCCCCCTTTGCCGACGTGACGGTGATATGGGCCAAGGATTTGGATGATGGAGAGGTAAAAGGCTTTTTGGTGCGTAAGGGAACTCCGGGCTTTGAAGTCGAGAAAATAAAAGGCAAAATGGCGTTGCGTATCGTCCAGAATGGGCTCATTACGCTAACGGATTGTGTGGTATCGGAAAGCGACCGGTTGCAACAGGCCAATTCATTCAAGGACACGGCGAAAGTATTGCAGTTAACCCGAGCTGGGGTAGCGTGGATGGCAGTGGGATGTGCACGGGGTGCTTATGAAAATGCATTGGATTATACCCGCAAGCGTAAGCAATTCGGCAAGCCGATCGCTTCCTTCCAGTTAATTCAAAACCACTTGGTGGAAATGCTGTCCAACCTGACTGCGATGCAGACCTTGGTATACCGATTATCCGAATTGCAAGATGCCGGAATGCTGAGGGATGAGCATGCATCGCTAGCCAAGGTATTTTGCACATTGCGTACCCGTGACATCGTGAGTCAGGCCCGTGAAGTGATGGGAGGTAATGGGATATTGCTTGAGTACAATGTCGCCCGTTTTTTGGCAGATGCCGAAGCCATCTATTCGTACGAAGGTACGAAAGAAATCAATTCCTTGATTGTCGGAAGGTCGATTACCGGATTCAGTGCGTTTGTTTGAGGCTTGAAGACGGGAGTCCGAAGTCCGAAGACGGAAGTCAGAAATACCAGCTTCGGACTTCGGACTCCCATCTCCGGTCTCCCGACTTCGGTCTTCCGTCTCCCGTCTCCCAGCCCTACTTCTTCTTCCCTTTAGCCTGTCCTTGCTGTTGCCGCATGTAATCTTCCATGCGTTGCTGGAATTTTGATTTCTTCTTTGCTTCCGGTTTCTTTTTGTTCGCCTCGATGATGGCCAATATCTTGTCATCATTGATCATCTGGCGGATCACGATCTGCTGGCCAAAGGTGAATACGGTAGAAAGGAAATAATAGTAGTTCAATCCTGCCGGGAAGCTATTCAGTACAAAAAGGAAAATCAGCGGCATGAAATAACCGATATACTTCATTTGGCCTGTGGCTCCCGAAATGGAGTTGTTGTACCAAGTGGAAATGAGCGTGGTGACGGTCATCAAGATACACATTAAGCTGATGTGCGACATACCGATGATCGGCAACGGCGGGAAAGTGATCGGTGAATCGTAAGTGGAAAGGTCTTTTACCCATAGAAAACTCTCACCACGCAATTCAAATAGATTGGGGAAAAAGAAGAAGAACGCAATGGTGAATGGCATTTGCAGGAGCAATGGAATACATCCCCCTAATGGATTGACACCGGCTTGCTTGTACAGTTTGAGGTATTCCTGTTGCAATAGCGTCGGATTATCCTGCCCCACCTTTTCCTTGATTTGATCCATCTCCGGTTTCAATACCCGCATTTTGGCCATCGACACATACGAACGATAGGTAAGTGGTGAAAGCACTAATTTAAGCAATACCGTGAGGATCAGGATGACCAAGCCATAGCTCCAATGGAATCCATCCAGAAAGTTAAACACGGGAACAGTGATGAAGCGATTAATCCATTTCATCGGCCCCCAGCCCATATCTATTTGTTTTTCCAATCCATGCCCATGCGCTTTCAAGACCTTGTATTGGTTTGGGCCGAAGAAGAAATGCATGGGGTAGGTGTTGATGTCCTGCCGGTTGAAATTGAGGCGCAGGTTAGCGGAAAACAGTTTGACGATACGGTCGTCCGCACTGGTATACACATTGACTTTCCCACCATCGAACCCATTGTCAGCAACCAATACGTTGGAGAAAAAGTGTTGCTTGAATGATACCCATGTGATGTTGTCTTTGATGTCTTCTTCGTCATCTTTTGACGTACTCAGGTGGTCGGTATCCCCGTCGGCCAAGGCGTAGTATGCTGTAGAACGCTGCCGTTCACTGCTCATATCCTTTTCCTTTTGGTACAGGGCCGTTTCCCAATTGAGCACCAGTTGGCTTTCTGTGGGAGCAACCACATCTTGCATGCCTTTGGTCACGATGGTGAATCCTAGGTTATGGTCGTCGCCTTTGATGGAATAGATGTAGTCGATATACCTGTCGGCCGCATACGTGAGCCGGAAAGTGATGGAAGCAGAGTCCTGCCCGCTTACCTGGATATCATTGCCTGATGTCGCGAAAAACAAATCGTTGGTGGCGATATTCTTGCCTGCGGAGGAGAAAAAGAGGCCGAATTTATTGTGGTCGCCTTCAAACAATACTAGTGGATGACCATCATATGTTTCTTCACCTTTGATCTCAACGGATTTGACTCGGCCACCTTTTGTACTGATATTGGCTTTTATTTTCTCGTTTTCGAGGGTAACGATACGCTCTTGGCCAGCAATAGCTCCGCCGAATGGTCCGCTGAGAATGGTGGAATCAAGCACTGCGGGTGCTACCGTAGCGGTATCTTGTTCGACGTATTCAATACCTGCCCGCGCGCGGGCAAGCGAATCTTGTAATTGGCGCTCACGCTTCAATTCTTCTTCCGATGGTTTCATCAAAAAGACGGATGCCCCAATGATGACAAAAATTAAAACGAGGCCTATCAGAGTATTTCTATCCATTTTTAATTTACGCTATGACTATATGTGTTTCCAACACGCTTTGAGTTATTTCTGCTTCTTTTCTACACCATGGGTCAAGGAAGCGGCTACAAAGCTAACAAAAAGTGGGTGAGGATTTGCAACTGTTGATTTTAATTCTGGATGGAACTGTCCGGCCACGAAAAATGGGTGGTTTTTGAGCTCCACGATTTCCACCAGGTTGTTTTTCGGATTGATGCCTGACGCAATCATGCCTGCGGCTTCATACTGGGAGAGGTAGTCATTGTTGAATTCGTACCGGTGGCGATGCCGCTCGGATATCCGGTTCTTTCCATAGATGACCGTGGCTTTCGTGCCCTTTTTGATATCGCAGTCATATGCCCCTAATCGCATCGTTCCCCCCATGTTCTTGATTTTCTTCTGTTCTTCCATCAAGTTGATGACCGGGTGTTTGGTTTTGGGGTCCATTTCGAAGCTATTGGCGTTTTTCAGGCCCAATACGTTGCGGCCAAATTCGATGACTGCGCACTGCATGCCGAGGCAGATGCCGAAAAAGGGAATGTTGTTCTCACGGACATAACGGATGGCTGCCAACTTGCCTTCCAGTCCGCGTTCGCCGAATCCGGGTGCAACCAATACGCCACATACCCTTTTCAGTTTCTCTTCCACATTGCTTTCATTGATGCTTTCTGCGGCGATGTATTTGACTTTTACCTTGCATTCATTGATGGCACCCGCGTGGATGAAGGCCTCGTTGATGGATTTATAGGCATCTGGTAATTCCACGTATTTTCCCACCAAGGCGATAGTCACCTCAGCTGTCGGGTTTTTCAGCTTCCCTAAAAACATTTTCCAGTTTTCCAGGTCGGGTTCGTTCTTGGTGGATAGCTTGAGCTTGGTCAAGACGGTTTTATCTAATTGTTCCTTAAGCATTAGCAGCGGAACGTCATAGATGGACGGTGCATCGATGGATTCTATGACTGCATTGACGTTGACATTGCAGAATAGCGCCAGTTTTTTGCGTATATCGGAGTTCAGGCGGTGTTCCGTTCTACATACCAAAATATCTGGTTGGATGCCGTATTCCAATAGTGTTTTAACGGAATGCTGTGTGGGCTTGGTTTTCAGTTCACCTGCCGCTGCCAAAAAGGGTACGAGCGTCAAATGGATGACGAGGGAATTATTACTGCCCAATTGCCAACGCAACTGCCGTACGGCTTCGATAAATGGCAATGACTCGATATCGCCCACGGTTCCCCCGAGTTCGGTAATGATGATATCATATTTTCCTTCATTGCCGAGCAGGCACATCCGCCGTTTGATTTCATCGGTAATGTGTGGAACGACCTGTACCGTTTTACCAAGATAAGCACCTTCACGCTCCTTATCAATAACGTATTGGTAAATACGCCCGGTAGTCACATTATTGGCTTGGGAAGTGGGGGTATTGAGGAAACGCTCGTAGTGGCCGAGGTCGAGGTCGGTTTCTGCACCGTCTTCGGTCACATAACATTCACCGTGTTCATAAGGATTGAGGGTGCCCGGGTCAATATTGATATAAGGGTCGAATTTCTGGATGGTTACTTTATAACCCCGCGCTTGCAAAAGTTTAGCTAAGGACGCAGAAATAATACCTTTCCCTAACGACGAGGTAACGCCGCCCGTAACAAAAATGTATTTAGTCATAACAAAATCTGGGTATGTTATACGCTGTCCAAGCCAAAAAGCTTAAAAACATCACGTTTATGTACGGGGTACAAAGGTACGCTTTTTTTCGGATGCCGAGAAGATTTTTTCATACCAATATAGCTGGTTCGTCTTGGCGATGATATGCGTAACTTTCATATTACCCGAAAAACTTTCCTATGATAAACCGTGCCAATAGGTTAATTTTGGGCTAAATCACTGATAAAATATGAAAAGACTACTACTTTTTTGTTGTTTTTGGTGGGTTTCGGGTACGTTAGTGGGCCAAGAAACCTTCCCGGTCAACGGTTCTCATGACGAACGACCACAGCTATTTGCATTTACGAATGCAAATATCGTTGTAAAAGCGGGGCAGATTATCCAAGGGGGTACCTTATTGGTGCAAGGACAGCGGATAGAAGCGCTGGGTAAGAATCAGGCGATTCCCACGGGTTATGTGACCATCGATTTACAAGGAAAATTCATTTACCCGTCTTTTGTGGACGCATTTAGCGAATATGGCCAGCCTAGGGATAGCCGCGAAAGTGGCGGGCGTGGGGGTTTCGGGCGCGGTGCGCAAGTGTTTGAGTCGAATAAGCGGGGAGCCTATGGTTGGAATGAAGCTATTCGGCCGGAAGTCTCTGCTAAATCGACTTTTGCGGTGGATCAGCGGCAAGGTGAAGAACTAAAGAAGATTGGCTTTGGCACGGTACAATCCATCGTGCGTGATGGGATTGCGCGGGGTAGTTCCGTGGTGGCAACTTTGGGTGATGCCCGCGAAAATGAGGTAATCCTACTGCCTGATGCGGGTGCACACTACTCCTTTAGCAAAGGCACTGCACAAACCAGTTACCCCTCGTCATTGATGGGTACGATCGCATTGCTCCGGCAGACGTATTACGATAGTGAGTGGTATGCGAAGCAAGCCGACGAATACAACATTTCGCTCGAAGCGTTTGGCAAGTTGCAGTCGCTGCCCCAGTTTTTTGAAGTGGATGACTTATTGGATATCCTTCGGGCTGACAAGATCGCCAAGGAATTCGGCAAGCATTACATTATTAAAACCGGTGGCAATGAATACCAACGGATAGCCGATGTGAAAGCGACCAACGCCAGCTTAATCGTGCCCCTTAATTTCCCGAAGGCGTATGATGTAGAGGATCCCCTGGATGCACGCAACGTGACGCTGGCCCAATTGAAACATTGGGAGATGGCTCCCGCTAACCTAGCCTTGTTAGAACAAGCGGACATTCGTTTTGCGATATCGTCTATCGGGCTGGATAACCTGCGCGACTTTTGGAGTAACCTCCGCCTGGCATTGGACAATGGTTTGTCTCCGGATCGCGCATTGCGCGCGTTAACGGAGGTGCCGGCTGAAATGCTTGGGGTGTCGGATAAACTGGGCACATTAGAGACAGGAAAACTAGCTAACTTTATCATTACCAGCGATACCTTGTTTAAAGAAGGAACGGTTATTTACGAAAACTGGGTGCAGGGAAAAAAGTTTGTCGCAACAAAAACCAATGTTAGCGACATCTCGGGAGCGTATGCAACCCAATTGCCAGGTATCGGTGATGCCAAGCTTTTCATTCAGGATAACCGAACCGGATTAGATGCACACTTGAAGATCGGCAACGATACGACCGAAACACGCGTAACGGCTTCCCGTAACGGAGACTTGCTTTCGTTGAGCTTCAACCCCAAGGGGCAACAGGGTACTACCCGTATCAGCGGATATATCGTAGATGGAAGCCCTTCGGTGTTGAAAGGTGAGCTGGTATTGCCGGATGGCGGTGTCTCGCAGTGGACCGCAACTTACAGTGCTGCCTATACGGCAAAAGGGGGCAGTAGGCAACGCCCTCGCACGAAATCGCTCGCGGAGGGGGAAATCATTTATCCATTTGTAGCCTATGGGAATAAGCAAATACCACAGGCAGAAACCATCCTGATCAAGAATGCTACCGTATGGACGAATGAAGCGGATGGTATTTTGGAAAATGCTGATGTGCTACTGGCTGGCGGTAAAATTAAGGCTATTGGCAACAACTTATCCGCATCTGGCGCAACGGTGATCGATGCTTCCGGAAAACACGTAACGGCGGGTATTATCGACGAGCATTCCCACATTGCCATCAGTAGGGGCGTCAATGAAGGATCACATTCGGTGACTTCCGAAGTGCGCATCGGCGATGTGATCAATTCAGAAGATATCAATATCTATCGGCAACTTGCCGGAGGGGTGACCGCGTCACACTTGCTACACGGCTCGGCCAATTCTATTGGTGGACAAGCCCAGTTGATCAAATTGCGATGGGGGCAGCATCCCGAGGGATTGAAATTTGAAAATGGTGGTACTTTCATCAAATTCGCTCTAGGTGAAAACGTCAAGCAAAGCAACTGGGGCATTGTCGGGACACGTTTCCCGCAAACCCGTATGGGGGTAGAACAGGTTTTTGTAGATGCCTTTACACGGGCGAAGGAGTATCAAGCACGGATGGCGGCTAATGACCCGACGCTGAGACGCGATCTGAGCTTGGATGCGCTGGTGGAGATACTTGACAATAAGCGTTTTATTACCTGTCACTCTTACGTGCAGTCCGAGATCAATATGCTGATGCACGTGGGTGATCGCATGGGCTTTAGGATAAACACATTCACCCACATCCTCGAAGGATACAAGGTGGCCGATGAGATGGCGCAGCGAGAAATAGCAGGCGCGTCGTTTGCCGATTGGTGGGCTTATAAAATGGAAGTGCAAGAAGCCATTCCGTATAATGCCTATCTCATGCACAAACGCAATGTGCTGACCGCTATCAACTCCGATGATGCGGAAATGGCCCGCCGACTGAACCAAGAAGCTGCAAAGGCTGTTAAATACGGTGGGGTGAGTGAGGAGGATGCCATGAAAATGGTAACATTGAATGTGGCCGAAATCCTGCATATCGATGACCGTGTCGGAAGCCTTGCCCCCGGCAAGGATGCGGATGTGGTCATCTGGAGCGATAAACCATTGTCTATCTACGCGAAAGCTGAAAAAACCTTTGTAGACGGTGTGAAATATTGGGATATCGATGAAGATGCCGTGAAACAGCAGGCGCTCATCGCTGAAAAAGCAAGGCTCATCCGTAAATCTTTGGAAGCGAAAGGTAATGGGGGAGTGACCCAACGGCCGGTAGCCCAGCCCAATATGGAATACCACTGCGATACGATTGGGGAAGTCGGCGAGTTTGAAGATCACATGGATTAGTTTAGGTAGCCAAATAGTTAAGATATGAAAGCGATAATAAAATATATAGTAGGAGTGGCTTTGTTGTTTGGTGCGGTTCACGCGGTAAATGCGCAAGCCACCATATATCCTGCAAAGGCACAAGAAGGAGCGATTGCCATTACCGGTGCCACGATACATGTGGGCAATGGGAATGTCATCGACCAAGGAACCATCGTTTTTGACCAGGGAAAAATCACATACGTTGGTGGGGTAACCAACTTGCCCGAAGGTGCCATCGTGATCGATGCCCAAGGCAAGCATGTGTATCCGGGCTTCATCGCAACCAATACCAATTTAGGCTTGGTAGAAGTCGAATCTGTAAGAGCAACGATAGATTATGCGGAAGTTGGGGAGAATAATGTGCATGTACGTTCGTTGATTGCTTATAATACAGACTCCAAAGTAATCAATACCTTACGGTCAAACGGGATTTTGCTCGCGCAGATCACACCCCAAGGAGGGTTGATATCCGGGCAATCGTCCATCGTGCAGTTGGATGCCTGGAATTGGGAAGATGCAGCTTACAAAGCAGATGAGGGTATTCATATCCATTGGCCAACGGTACGTTTTGCGCGGTTTGGCGGGGGAGGAGGAGCCAATCCCAATGCACAGAAAGAACAAATAGCTCAGGAAGTGGCTGCATTGGAAGACTATCTAGGAGAAGCCAAGGCCTATGCTGCATTGGAAGGGAGCCATCCTACCAATGCACGCTTCGATGCGTTCAAATCGGTATTTAATGGTAACCGAAAGGTATATGTGCACGCTAATCGGGCTTCCGATATCATTTCGGCTGTATCCGCCTTGAAACGACACGGTATCCGCCCGGTGTTGGTAGGGGGTGCCGAAGCCCATTTGGTGGCGGAGCTATTGGTCGACAATCAGGTGCCCGTTATTATACGGCAATCGCATTCGCTCCCGTATTCATCGGATGTAGACGTATACCTCCCCTATAAGCAAGCCAAGCTGCTGACAGATGCCGGAGTATTGGTGGCTTACAGCATCGATGGGTTTTGGCAACAGCGTAATCTTCCGTTTATGGCGGGCACGGCTGCGGCCTATGGGTTGGATAAAGAACAAGCACTGGCCACGATCACCAGCAATACAGCCAAAATACTCGGTATCGATGGGCAGACCGGCACATTGGAAGTGGGTAAAGATGCCAATTTGTTCATTTCGGAAGGAGATGCATTGGATATGCTCGGTAATACCGTTGAAAGAGCATTCATCCAAGGCAGGGATATCAATCTGGATGATTTGCATAAGCAATTGTTTGAGCGTTACGAATACAAATATGGCCTTAGCGAAAGCAAGTAGGTGAACAGGACTGATCGATAGTCCAACCGTAAAGAGGCCCGGCAATTTTGTATACAAAATTGCCGGGCCTTTTCATGACATGACCATTTTTTACAAGGAAGACTTATAGTTTTTAAGTGTCTTTAACACCTCATCATCCATTCGTCCGAAGAGCGAAATACCGGCTGCGCCGTTTTCCATGGAAAGCTGTATTCCCTTGCGGAGTTCTTCCATGGAAGTAAAATCAGATAGAAATAAACCAGCATAAAGCGGAAATTTGCCGTGCAGTTGGTTGACCCCTTCGTATACCGCCTCACCGATCCACCCTACGGGCTCACGGTAGAACCCGTGGTAGATCATCGGGTAAACGGCGTCAAGGTTCCAGTTTGTCCAATCCTGCCTAACGATGCGCCGGGCCACTTCCGGGGTTGGGAATACAGCTGCAGTGAGTGGTTTTTGGTAGGTTTTGGCCACTTCGGCTATCCCATTCACGATATTGTTAACTTCACGGTAGCGGAAATTGCGCCAAGAGATGCTTTGGTCAGGTCGTTCTACCGTGTCAATGTCAACACCCGTTTCTGCCTTGAACTTCGCTTTGGAGTATGTGCTGTAGCAGAAGTCGTATTCGGGTAGTTCTCGGCTTTGGTCGAGCTGGTATTGATCCCATAGGTTGGAGGGTAGTATCACATCTACATAGCGGATGTAATCGAGGTGCAGCCCATCCACGTAGGGATTTTCCAGCTGTTCACGGGCTTTTTCTTGCAGGTATTTGGGCACTTCGGGATGCGAAGGGCATAGGAAACGGTAGTAATTCACATACGGCGGATTGTCGGCGCAGGATTTTCCCGTGCGGCTCACGCTGTACCAATCGGGATGGTTTTCCAAGAGTTCCTTTTCGCCCCGGTTAAGCGTCCACATCCATCGATGTGCCTGCATGCCGTGTTCCTTTGCTAGGCGGAAGTGCCGTTCGTCGAATGCCTCGAAGAATACACCCACGATTCCGGCATCATGCCATGCCTTATATCGGGCAGCCAGTTCCTTATCCGTGTCCTTTTCATTTGGCCTGGTCCATACCCAATAGGTGAAACCATCCGTAGGTTTATTTTGCTGGTGGGCCAGCGTCTTCCAAGGAGAGAGACCGGCAGCGGCGGCACCGAGGACCGCCGATTTGATGAACGTTCTTTTATCCATTGTTTATTATTATTGGTTGTTTAATACCATAAAAGTTTAGGTAACGGTGGTGTCAATCGTCATCTAATGCGGAAAGGCTAAGTTGCCCATATTGGTTGATGGAAAAACAAAGCTGCTCTCGCTCCGAAAAAACCTTGGCTACGTACCAATCCTTTCCGGCTGATAGTTCAAGCCGGTAGCCGTTCAGCTTGCCTTCCCATTGTTTGCCCAGTAATCCTTCCCTCTCTGAAGTGTAAGTGCCATGGAAGCGTTTATGCGTTACTTGGAGGTAATGGATGAGCCAAGCCCGTTGTTTCACTCGTTCACGGACGGGGAGGTCAAATGTAGTGGGGCTATCGGCATGGGGTGCGTTTTTGTCAAAACGAATATAGCCCCAGCGCTCCGGTGCGTGCATATCTATGATGCCTTGTGGTGACCATACCCAATTGTTTTCCGGCAATCGCTTCCCCTGCTGGTCAACCTTTCTCCGATAACTGCCGTCCACGACGTCATGCTGCCATTGCACCCGGGAGAAATTAATGCGCCAAATGTCATCTGCCTGCGGTATGGGGCGTTGCCCGAACTGAGCGATGCTGGTAAAAGGTATAGCCATCTCCACCGCCCAGAAGCGGTCTACATCCGAAAGGTCATTTAAACTGCCTTCGATATGTACGGCTTTTTGTAATCCTTGGAGATTCCATGAAATCAGCGCCTTGCCACCGGCACGGTAGGTGGCTGGCATGAATAGGTCGAGAATGGTGCCGAGCACGTTAATTTCGATCTCATAATACGCACTTCCATATTCCGTGTTTTGGATAAACACTTCAAAATCGTTGTCGTGGTAGATAGATAATGGCGTCATGCCGGTCAATGGTACCCCAAATGTGGGGCTCTTCCAATTGCGCGTAGATATAGAGGTAATGATCATCCCAAAGCATCTTGACGCGTGTGTCCAAGAGGGGGGTAGGGCGAATGGTTCCCTCGATATCCATAAATGTATCCGTCCATGGGGCATGTTTCCAGTCCTGTTCCTCTGATTTGCCGTCGACATGGATTTTTTCATCGGTCTTGTATATAGAATACGTCTTCGGCGTGATCAGCAGACGGTCGATCGTAGCTTCGTCGTATTGGGCTTGGACGGGCAATAAGTAAGCGGCAGTGCTAATGATTAGATAAACGGCAAGTAGGATTCGAAAAGTTTGTTTTAAATAAGGGGTAAACATGGGAGCAAAATAAGCAAAAAAGAGGTAATTCGGCGTTGTTTTTTGATTTTAAAGCGATTATCACGACTATTTGTTTAGATTGATTATAAACAATAAATGGGTAATGTTTATATTTGCTTCATGAAAAATCGTATAATATTGTTGCCGATTGCACTGGTATTGCTGTGCACGGTTGTTTACGGACAGGAGGTCAAAACCATTCGCCATATTGATGCATCGAACAAGACGGCCTATTTCAACTTAACCACGGGTAAGGAAGTGGCAGATGCCTCAGGCGTTTGGGATATCGCGTTTAACCGCACGACCATTTTGGTAAATGGGGGAAGTAGCGGTACCGGCAAGACCACGGCGGTATTGTTGAAAGACACCTCATTCGACCAAGTGACGAAACAGCCCGATGCGGGGCTCAAATCCGATTCAGGTGAAGAGAAAGCCATTCCCACGGGCAGTGGTAATGGTTGGTATGAATACAATATGACAGATCATAGCATCAACCCTATCCCGGGTCGCATCGTGGTGGTGAAGACGTCTGCAGGCAAGTACGTGAAATTGGAAGTGCTTGGTTATTATCACGATGCTAACCATAATCCGGCAAACTACTCGTTCCGTTACAGCTTCCTATAGCAAACGATAGGGCAAAAGAAAGAGGCTATCTTGTTAATGAAGATAGCCTCACGTTTAAAGTTTTTGAAGTATTAAACCCTTTTGGACTTGATACGGGCAGCTTTGCCGGTAAGTCCACGGAGGTAATACAATTTTGAGCGGCGAACTTTTCCATAGCTATTGACCTCAACCTTCTCGATGTTGGGGGAATTGACAGGGAAAATACGCTCCACACCTACACCGTTGGATATTTTACGTACGGTAAATGTTTCGTTGGCACCAATGCTGTTGCGTTGGATGACAACACCTTGATAAACCTGTACACGCTCCTTATTTCCTTCGCGAATTTTATAGTGTACGCTAACAGTATCCCCGGCTTTGAATGCGGGAACCTCATTTTTTGTTACCGCTTGCTCTTCTACAAATTTTACTAAATCCATGATTTTGAGTAATTAATGACGATTATTATCCCGTAAAAATCGAGTTGCAATATTAGGGATTATTTTTTGAAAATGGAAACCGTTTTTCAAAAAAGAATTATGAAATAGTATTTGCAGTTTTGCAATTAATATTTACCTTTGCAAACCCTTACGGGAAACGGGGTGTAGCGTAGCCCGGTATCGCGCCTGCTTTGGGAGCAGGAGGTCGTAGGTTCGAATCCTGCCACCCCGACAAAAGCCACTGATTATCAGTGGCTTTTTCTATTTTCGGACATATTTCGGACTGAATATGTTTATTTCTCAGCTCAATATTAAGATAAAATAGGTTATATAAAATTATGCGTGTCAAGCGTTTTTTAGGGAATTTATAAAAAATCAAGTGGACTAGGGGTGCGCTTTTTATCAATATCGGTAATGTGTGTATAGATCATGGTTGTTTTTATATTTTCATGACCGAGCAATTCCTGAACAATTCGGACATCAATACCAGATTGAATTAAATGTGTAGCGTACGAATGACGTAATGTATGTACTGTGCCTTCGGTTTTTATTTTCGCGTTAGCTAATGACTTTTTCAATACAAGTTGCACACTACGTTCACTGTATCGATTTCCTTTTTCTCCTTCAAAAAGGTAGTTTGTAGGTTTATAAACCAAATAATAATCTCTTAAAATATACAGTAATTTATCTGGTAAGGATACAATCCGGTCTTTGTTACCTTTGCTTTGGTTGATTCGGATAATCTTTTCAGAAGATCGTATATCTTTTATCTTGAGGTTCAGCAATTCGTTTAGGCGTAAGCCACAACTATAAATGGTCATTAATATTGCTCTATGCTTAATATTGTCGGTGCTATCTAATAATTGTCGAATTTCTTCTTTGGAAAAGAATTTGGGCAGTTTAGAAAACGATCTTTTGGGATATAAGTAATCGAGCTGAACCTTTTGGTTAAGTGTCAATTCGTATAGCTTCTTAATAGCTCCAACTAAACCTTTCTGATAGGAAACACTGATCTACTCTTTTTGAACTTTTTCATTGATGAAAGATTCTATAGCTCTCACGGGCACATCTTTTAAGGATGGATATTCATTGAGATGCTTCAAAAATAGGCTAGCATAGTCCATATATGACTTAATAGTATTCTTGGCATATCTCTGTGTATTCAATTTTGTTTGAAATGTTTTCAATATAACTTCGCTTTCCATAATTACAATAACGATGAAATAATAAGATTTGTTTCGCTATTCATGATTTTTAAATTAATTAAACGGTTAAATAATAACGTATTGCATTATATTTAATGCTTGTGACACGCAATTCGTCTATAGAGATGGATTAGCGAATATTTTTGTATATTAGTTTCGTGAAAAAGAACTGTTACCTGCAATCTTAAACCCAAATCGTGTAAATCAAAGATGTCCGAAATTTTCAAAAAACATATAACTAAATTCGCAAAAGTTTCTGACGATGAATTTGAAGAAATCAAAAAATTCTTTGACACGAAAGAGGTCGCCAAAAAAGAAAACCTATTAGAAGAGGGGCAAACTTGCAGGCATCATTATTTTGTTTTGAGCGGTTTGTTACGAAAGTTTTACATCAACGAAAAAGGCACTGAACAAACCACTGAATTTGCCATTGAAACTTGGTGGCTTACAGATAACTTTGCCTACGAAAACGGAGTTCCTACGGAATTTTATATTCAGGCTGTAGAAAAATCTACGATATTGTATATTACTCCAGATAAACAGGAAAAATTATTAAAAGAATTTCCTGTAATGGAACGCTATTTTCGTTTTGTTTACCAGCGGGCTTATGCAGCGGCTCAAAAGCGCATTAAATTTCTTTTTTCGTTTTCAAAAGAAGAATTTTATTTCCAAGCCGTTAGAAATCATCCCGAATTTGTGCAACGTGTTCCCCAATATTTAATCGCTTCTTATCTAGGTTTCACTCCCGAGTATTTAAGCGAAATCCGAAAGAGGCTTCTTTCTTAAACCAGTTTAAGTTTTTTTATTTCCTTATTTTCCAATTTTGCAGTAAACAATTTAAAAAGAATTATATAATGCAAAAACGATTTAACTTTAAGGAAGTTGCACCAAGTGCACTAAAAGCGATGGTTGGTCTAGAAATGTATCTTTCAAAGGCTTCTATATCTAAAACATCCAAAGAACTTATAAAAATCCGTGCTTCACAAATTAATGGCTGTGCCTATTGTATCAACATTCACACTCAAGACGCAATTAAAAGTGGAGAAACAAATCAGCGCATTTTTTTACTGAATGCTTGGAGAGAGGCTGAAGATATTTTTACGGAAGAAGAAAAAGTAGTGTTGGCGATAACGGAAGAGATAACATTAATCCATCAAAATGGATTGTCAGATGACACCTATTCAACCGCATTACAGTTTTTTAGCGAAACTCAAATTGCAGATATTATAACTGCCATAATTACAATCAACCTCTGGAACAGGGTTGTATTAAGCACCCACTTACCGATAGGACAAAGTCTTGCATAAGACTATTATAAAAAAAGCAGGTTCAACAACCTGCTTTTTTTTCACAAAGGATATTTTTGTAATTTAGATTGTGCCTAACAATGGTATTCGAAATATTCGATGAGTAATTGAAGGATACTCAAATGAGTGGTTTTAGACGTGAACAATAAAAGACTGCAGGTAACAAGGGTTTTGCGATAGTGGGGCGAAACTGCAAAGTTCAACGGTAGTTCTTCGGTTCAACTGTTGTGCAAAATTGAAGATTTGTGCTTCGATTGCCCCACCATCGCAAAGCCCCAAAACGTTAGCGGTCATTGTTAGGACGACCACATAAACAGACAAAGCAATGCAAGATTTTTAATGACAAACTAATAAAATAGCAACAAGACATGACAAGTGACCTTCGACCAAACATTTCAACCCCTTACGACACATCACCAATCGAAAATTTTATTTCCGAATTACAAGATGCAATTGACACGGGTGATGTAGAGTTATTCAACAAGCGTTTTGCCAAGGATATTCTGTGGGGAAGTCCATTTGCAGCAATTGCAAGTGGTTATGAACAAATTCATTCAATTCACAAACAAATGTTTTCTTCTGTGACACCTATGAAAGGAGCTGCCAAATACGAAGCAGAGCATATACGCTTCGTTTCAGAGCAAGTGGCAATAGCTTATGTACGGAGAATATCTAAAATTCCAAATATGTCAAACTCGGGAATAAAACCTGGAAGTTTTGATGAACTAGCTTTATTTGTATTGGTAAAAGAAAACGAACAATGGTGGTTGGCAGCAGCACAACATGTTCCTGACAGAAGAGACGTTTATCTAAAATAATTCAGCGTAGGGCAAACGCTAATAATTTTGAACACAGGAAATGCTGTCAATTAAACACTTTTGATGGAAGAAAAACAACGAACCGCTAACATCTCATTGGCGTAGCGGTCATTGCAAAAGACGACATCATAAATACAAACAGACAACAAAAAATGCAAGACTTTATTGACCAAGCAAGGAAAAATGGAGTGACACTTTTCGACAAAGGGAAATGTCAGTTTTGCGGTGCAGACTATCAAAAAGGCATTTTTGACTGTATGGACAATTACAACAATGGACTTGAACTTTTAGACTTTAATAATTCGGAATATCACATTTCAAGATTTTTAAGCGTTGATGCACACGCCTTGCAACATCCAGAAATTCACGGACGGTGGAGCAATCATTTTCACTTGACAAGACTGAATTTAATACTTGACAAAAAACAACAATGGGATTACAAAAAATCTCCATTACTAAGTGACTATTTGAATGAATATAAATTAAACAGGCAGAATGAATTTCTTGCTGTTCCAAAACCCTTGGAAAGGGGAAACATAACGGCAAAAGACTTGACTAAGGCGACAACGGCAGACGAATGTGTTGAAATAATAAAAAAATGGGCAGACGAAGTTTATTATGCTTGGAGTTCTAATCATTCATTAGTTTCACAAATTGCAGACGGGTTTTTAGACAAGAATGACAATAGTAAAACATATGACAGAAAAACAACGAACCGCTAACACGGGTTTTGCGTCAGGCGGGCTGAAGTGCAAAATTCAACAGTAGTTTTTCAATTGAGCATTAGTAATAAAACCAGCTTTTGTGCTTCGGTTGCCCGCCCGAACGCAAAGCCCCGAAACGTTAGCGGTCAGGCAACGTTCGGCCCAAAACCACAGGAAAACATTAAGTGAAAATAATTTTGAAAGAGCGACTAAAAATAGGGTTTTCTAAAATTGGAGGTATCTATGTAGGCAGGCTTGAAAACTCAAAACTGCATAAACATAGAGCCATAACTATTGCTTTGTCTTTCAACAATGAATTTGAGTTTGAAGGTGAAAGCCAAAAAATTACAACATCAGGACTTATTTCCCAACCCAATACAAACAGAAAATACACCTATAACCCAAACACGATAACCGCTTTTGTACATATAGAGCCTTTCTTTTCCCAAGGGTCAGCTCTTTTGGATAAAACCAAGGAGTTTGAGGAATTAACACCCGAACAAACCGAAGAAATAGCTAAAATCCTAATGCAATGGTGCAATACAAATGACACTTCCGAAAAACTTACCGAAACAGTCATTGAAAACATTATCAAGCAAGTTGCAAAAGACACTCCAAAACGATTCATAGATGAGCGAATAAAAAAATCCATTGACTTAATATGGGATTCCGAACAAATAGATTTGAGTGAATTGGCTTCAACCAACAACATATCCATCTATCGTTTTTCTCATCTTTTCAAACAGGAAACAGGAATAAGTTTCAAAGTATACGTGTTGCACAAAAAGCTGATTAAATCATTACAGGCAATCGTAACCGATAAGGAAAACCTGACAACATCAGCATATATGGGCGGATTTTCTGACCAATCCCATTTCAACAGAACCTATCTTAACGCTTTTGGCGTGCAACCGGGCAAATCCATAAAATAGCAAGTCCGTTCAATTTTCCCATTACCCTGTTTCAGAAATTTGCACAAAAAAGAAGATATGAAAACATTATTGCCTTATTTTACCATACAAGGAAGAACCGAGGAAGCCTTGGCATTTTACAAAGACTGCTTCAAAGGAGAAGTGTTGTTTCTGCAACGATTTTCTGAAACACCTTTCAAGGTTTCCGAAGACTTCAAAAACAAGATTGCCCACGCTGAATTTAAAGCTGAAAACGTGCATTTTTTCGTGTCGGACGGCTTTGATTCCGAAACTTATACTAACGGCAATATTGTAGGGTTAAGCGTTAGCTTTGACAATCCTGAAGAACACCTCGAAATAGCTGAAAAGCTAAAAATTGGCGGGCAAGAGGTTTTTGACCCGAATGAAATTGACACAGGAGATAGAATGCGCATTATAAACGACAACTATGGGATTCAGTGGCATTTGTATGTAAAAAGTTAGCGGGCACAAAACGTTACAAATAAAATGTTGGTTTCAAGTGTAATACAAACCCCATAACAAACAGAAAAATTAGATAAAAAATATGACAGACGGATTTTGCATAATTGGAATTTCAACAAGAACAACAAGCCAAATCCCTCCAAAAGCATGATAACAGCATCAAAGAATGAAACATAACACTTCATCTTTACAATTTGAACAGGCCATAAAAAATGACTCAAAATTGTTAACCGAAACGGCCTTTATGTCCAAGAAAATTTGGAATTACACAGATGAACAAATGAGTTTGTGGACAAACGACCTGACAATAACAGCCTCTTATATCGAAGAAAACAAAGTTTTTAAAATATTCGACGATCAGAATTACGTAGGCTTTTTCTCTCTTGTGCCCAAGGATGAGTTTATTGAACTAGACCATTTTTGGTTTCTACCGGGAAACACAGGTAAAGAATTTGGCAAAAAGTCTTTTGAGTTTATCAAAAGACTGGCTATGAACAACAATTACAACACCTTGCAAGTTTATTCAGAACCCAATGCTGACGGATTTTATTCCAAAATGGGTGGAAAAATAATCCAAAGTAAGGAGAGTAAAATAAAAGATAGGTTTTTAAGCGTTTATGAATTTAAAATCTGAACAAAACAACTGCCCGAACCGCTAACAAGGGTTTTGCAAGAGTGGCAGGAAACGGCTTACGTAAGAAAGTTTCCCTTATATTTGAAGTGTTGTACTTCGCAAGAAAGTTGGTACTAAAGAGTGCCACCCTCGCAAAGCCCCAAAACGTTAGTGGCAAGGCTAAAACCCACCCACGATTTAACTACACCATTCATTGATATAGCTACGTTAGACATTTTGTAACGCCCCATTTTTGCATCATCATCTTAAACAAATAAAAATTAAGAAAAATGGAAGCAAAAAAAGTATGGTTTGTAACAGGTGCGTCAAAAGGATTGGGGCTTACTTTAGTGAAAAAATTATTGCAAAACGGCTCTCGTGTAGTTGCTACAACACGGAATCCCGAATTGCTAACGGCAGAAATAGGAAACACTACCGATGTATTCCTACCACTTGCCGTAAATTTAACCGACAATGACGATGTGAAGAGTGCCATTGAAAAGAGCATTGCACATTTTGGCAAAATCGATGTGGTGGTAAACAATGCAGGCTACGGACAGATTGGTACATTGGAGGAACTGACAGACAAAGAAGCCAAAGCGAATTTCGAAGTCAATGTTTTTGGAACCTTGAACGTTGTCAGAAATGTGATGCCTTATTTAAGAAACCAAAAATCAGGCAACATCTTTAATATTTCATCGGTAGGAGGATTATTTGCAGGTTTTCCTGGTTGGGGAATTTATTGTGCTACCAAATTTGCAGTGGCAGGATTTACCGAAGCATTAGCCGAAGAAGCAAAAGCATTTGGAGTGAACGCTACCGTGGTTTATCCGGGATATTTCCGTACCGATTTTCTGACCAAAGATTCTGTAAAGACACCTGCATCGCCTATTCAAGATTATGAAACTGCCCGACAATCCGAACAGGCACACCTTGAAAGCATTAATGGCAGTCAGCCAAACGACCCTGAAAAAGCCGCGGATGTATTGATTGCAATCAGCCAAGAAGAAAATCCGCCCGTTCACTTACTGTTGGGTGGTGATGCGTACGACATTCTGAAAAATAAAATTGAAATAATCACAAAAGACGTTGACCAATGGAAAAACCACACACTATCTACCGCATTTTAATCCTGACACTTTTATGTTATGCCATTGGATGTACATCCAAAGCACAACATTCCATTTATCCCAAAACAAATGAGCCGATAGAAATAGTATCGGTTCAATTTGACAAATGGAAAAAGGGCGAAGCAAGCTTTTTTGAGCTCTTAGCCGATGACGTTGTATGGATAGTTAGTGGCAAATCACCTGTTTCGGAAATTTATCGTGGGAAAGCCGATTTTATGGAACGTGCCGTAAATCCAATTATAGGAAAATTCAAAACCCCTTTGAAGCCCGAACTCATTAGTCTTACGGCCGACAGTTCCTTTGTTTGGCTTCACTTCAAGGCAAATGCAACCACCCAAAGCGATGAAATTTATGAAAACTACTATGTATGGAAAATGCAGTTGAAAGAGGGCAAAATCACAACCTGTACTGCATTTTTAGATACGCACGAACTAACAATTTTGATGAGTAATGATAAAACAACAATGAACAAAACTATAGAAGAAACCAAAGATTATATCGGTATGTGGGTAACGGCAGACGGTCATATTCGTCACGAACTATTGCCGAATAACCGATACGATGAGGCTCGTGGAAATCGCAAAAGTGCTTATCAGGGCAGTTATACCATTTCAGAAAATCATATTGATTACAAAGACGACACAGGCTTTACGGCAGACGGAGAATTTAGAGATGGTATTTTATATCACGCAGGAATGATTTTGTACAAAGAAAAAAAGTAAATTAGCAGTATGGAAAAAACATTCCGCCTTAATTCAATAGCCCAATTCCATTCGTTCTGTAATCTTCCTAATCCCGAGCATCCCTTGATTAGTTTGATTGATTACAGCACGGTTTCTTATCCCTTTGATACAACCAAGGTGAAATGGATTCAGAACTTTTACACCATTGGTTTAAAGCGGAATGTCAATGCTAAATTCAATTACGGACAACAGCAGTATGATTTCGATTCGGGCGTTTTATCTTTTATTGCACCGCTTCAATTTTTGAAATTGGAAATTAATCCAGATGTTGTGGCAGAGCCGACAGGTTGGTTATTGCTCATCCATCCCGATTTTTTGTGGAATACATCATTGATAAAAAAAATAAAATCCTTTGATTTTTTTCAATATTCCGTAAATGAAGCTCTTTTCCTTTCGGACAAAGAAGAAAAAATTATCGTTGATATTCTTTTGAAAATAGAACAGGAGTATCAGTCTAATATAGACAAATTTAGTCAGGAACTTATAATAGCTCAACTCGAAATGTTACTTATTTATTCCGAACGATTTTATGAGCGTCAGTTTATCACCCGAAAAAAGTCAAACCACGAATTGTTAGAACGTTTTGAAAAAGTACTTTCAGATTATTTTGACAATGGCGGTTTATCAGAAAACGGTATTCCAACAGTAACAAACATTGCAGAGACTTTAAACATCTCGCCTAATTATTTGGGAACACTTTTACGGTTACACACCCAACAAAATACCCAGCAGCATATTCAAAACAAACTGATTGAATATGCCAAACTGCAATTGAGTACAAGCACCTTGTCGGTAAGTGAGATTGCCTACAAATTGGGCTTTGAACATCCACAATCGTTCAGTAAATTATTCAAACAAAAGACCAATCAAACACCATTGGAGTTTAGACAATCATTCAACTAATAAACAATAAAAGCCCAGCCACTAACAAGGGTTTTGCAAAAGAGCGGGTTAAGTGCAAACTTCAACTTTTGTGCATTTAATCCGCAAAAACCATTTTTTATTTGCTCTTTTTTGTAATTTAGCAAATAGAAAAAATAGTTTTACTACGTTTGTGCCAAGTTGAAAGTTTCGTCTTTCTAATCCGATCCTTCGCAAAGCCCCGAACCGTTATGTGCAATGCTACCAAACCACTGCAGAAAGACAACCATAAGCCAGTTTGACAATTACTCAACCCCCTGAACAATTTTGTTCCTATGCTGATAACCCCATTTTTCCATAGCAGACAGGACTTCGCTTAACGTTCCACTATAAGGTGTCAATTCATACTGCACCGTAACAGGTTTGGTATCGCAGACTTTTCGGCTGACCAATCCGTTCATTTCCAGTTCCTGTAATTCTTTTGATAAAATGCGTGGAGAAATCCCTGCTTCTCTTGACAACTCATTAAACCCTTTTTTTCCGCTTCGTAAAACCGAAATCAATACCAGCTTCCATTTTCCACCTACTACATCTAACGTATCTCTGATAGCCATTTTGGCTTTTGAGCAACTTTCTACCGTGTGTTTTGCCATATACTATTCTTTTTGTAAGTACTATCCTTTTTGTAACAGATTACAAAGGTATAGTATTTATTCTGAATTTTGCATCAGAATTTAAAAATTAAAATTATGTCACAAAAAACAATCAAAATCACAGGATGGACATTGACCATCATTTTAGGACTTCTATTCACAATGAGTGCCTTTATGAAACTTACGCAAAACGAAACAGCTTTGGCTCAGGCTTCTTCGTTCGGGATTGATGCCTCCACGTATCAGTTTATTGGGATTATTGAAATAACATCACTGATACTATTCATTATTCCAAGAACTGGAGTTTTGGGAGCAATGCTGTTAGTAGCTTATTTGGGCGGTGCTATCGTCACACATTTGCAACATCAACAACCGATAGCAATGGCGGTTATTTTTCAAATGCTGCTTTGGATTACGGCGTTTATTCGTTTCCCCGAACTGAAGCAAAGGATTTTTTTAACTAAAAAAGTACAACAATGATGATACGCAGAAATATTTCAAAAATAACCCAAAACCATTGGCATAATGGTTTTTTGGGAACAGGACATCGTGCAATGGCGGTATTGGACGGTGTACCTTACAAAGACAGCGACCCTTTTATTTTATTTATGGACGACAGTCTGAATCTTCCTGGTGGAGAACCCGTAGGAGGAGCACATCCACACGCTGGGTTTGAAACCTTGAGCTTGGTTTTGGAAGGCAATGAAAAAGATTGGAAAACGGGAAGTTTTGAACTAATGACCGCCGGAAAAGGCATTATCCACACCGAAGAAATCACTTCCAAACAAAAACTTCGTATGCTGCAAGTGTGGTTGGTACTACCGCCCGAAAAGCGATACGCTCAACCTTTCTTACAAAGAATGCTATTGGAAGACGTACCCAAAATTAAAACCGATACATACGAAATTCGTGTTTATAGCGGAAGCAGTAACGGATTGATTTCGCCATTAAAAAACCATACGCCATTTACTTTGGTGGACTTCAGGTTAGACAACCGAGCTGTGGTATCACAGGAAATTCCATCGCACTATAATGGTTTGGTATATGTATTAAAAGGCAGTGTGAAAGCAGGCGACAAAATCATCAATGCCGAACAAGCGGGTTGGCTTGATAAAGCGACTGCAGACGGCGAGACCGAAATACAATTTGAAGCATTGGAAAACGATACGCATTTTGTATTGTATGCCGGACAGCCTCATAATGTTCCTGTGGTTCATCACGGACCTTTTGTAGCAGATACCATGGAAGACATCGCACAGATGTATCGAGATTTTCGTCAGGGAAAATTTCCACATTTGAACGATTTGCCAAGTGAACAAAAAATCACTTCCTTTTCAGAATCGAGGAAATCTATTATCAATTAAAAACAAAAATAAAATGAATTTCAAACAATATGACGATGGCAAAGAAGGGAGATTCTTTGTTATCTTAGACAACGGAATGGAAGCAGGGTGGATTCAATACAAATGGTTGGACAACGGCAACCTGCTTGCCAACGGTACAAGGGTTTACGAAGAATTTAAAGACCAAAAATTGGGTATTCCGCTTTTCAACAGATTGGTGGAGTTTGCGGAAGAAAGTAAAACAAAAATTTATCCGCTATGTCCGTTTGTGGTCAAAACCTTTGCCCGGCATCCCGAACTAAAACATCTTTTGGCTGACGATTATTTGCAAGACCAAGTAAGAGTAACAGAATCAACGGTTTTACTGGACTAAAGCACTTGCACATAACAAGGGTTTGGCGTAATGGGGGCGGACGTGCTTCGTACCAACATTATTGCTAAATTGGAGCGTTCGTGCTTCGTATCAAGTGCAGTGCTAAATGCCCCCACTACGCCAAGCCGAAAAACGTTATGTGCCATTTTATGTGCGACAGTTCAAATTTGAACGGACAATAGTAAATAAACAGAAACGACTTGCTAACAACAAAACAAAATTGACCTTATGGCGGAAGCTTTTCTCACGACAAGAAGAGGTTTTATTGACAGCATAACCTTATCAAGATATGACTATTTGGATTGGGTTATTGAAGACCAGACCAAAAAAGACAAGCTAAAATATTGGCTTGAAAAGAAATCGGGCTTTCTACTTTACGATATTGAAGACACTTGCTTTTTTACATTTTCCAAACTTGCTGATGAATCCACAAAACAGTATCGTGTAAATGGTTCAAAAACAATTTCTACACCGTTCAATAACACTCAACTCATCTCAAATCTAATTGCGACACTTCTGAAACAAGAATTGTCCAAGCATTATAAGCAACATCTTAATCAAAATGTTTTTACGATTGAAACAGTTGATTTATATCCGTTTCATTTGCTCAAAGCAATTGAATTCAACATTGAAGTATTTCCAACAGGACATTACTTAATTCATATTCAAAGGACATCCCAATAAAACCGTTGGTGCCAGATTCCTGTTCTTTGGACTTGGCGACCCAGTAACCCAAGGTCGCGACATTGATCCCGTGCAATACTCCAAATGCTTTTTGGGTCAATCCGCTCGCTTTCCAGTCAGCGACCAGTGACAACATCTTTTCTCTTTTTTCTTCTTTGCTCATACAGCAAAGCTCTGCATTATAGCTCGCTCAAAAAATATGCACTTGGTCGGGCGGATACTATCATATTGAGTGGCTTTTGATTGAATAATTTACGGAATGATTGTCCAATACAATATTGCAATTCGTTTTCTACCAAGAAATTTCACCTGTTAACGGATTTGTTTCTTCGCTAAAAAACTTACCTGTTGGCCCATTGTTATCAATTAGAACATACTTAATAATTCTATTTGCAGCAACACTGACTTCACCGCCATTAAAAAATGTAAAATTGGTTTTCGTTAGTCCTGGACAAACAGCATTTATCCTAAAATTCGTATCACGTAATTCATAAGCCAATTGTATTGTGTACATGTTCAAAGCAGCCTTTGATACAGCATAAACACCGTATTTAGCATAGCTGTATGCTGGCCATTCCGGGTCGCTTTGTAAAGCTAGAGAGCCAACGCTGGTACTTAGGTTGACTATTCTTGGTTCAGAGGATTTCCTCAACAAGTCTATAAAAGCCTTCGTCACATCAGCTACGCCAATTACATTTGTTCTAAGTGCATCCAGATATTCCTCATTTGTGGATTCAAGAACAGTATATGGGGCGCTTCCTCCGTTAATTCCCGCATTATTGATGAGAATGTCCAAAACATCTACCTTTTCACCAATCTCTTCACGGGCAGCAAATATGGATTTCGGGTCGGTAACATCCAATTGTATTACCTGTGCATGGGTTAATCCTTCCTGATTTAATTTGTTTACGGCTTCCAAACCGCTTTCAAAGTTGCGACTTCCTATGAATACGAAAAATCCCCGCTGTAACAACTGTCGTGCAGTTTCAAATCCAATACCTTTGTTCGCTCCTGTAATTAATACTGTCTTCATATTTTATAATTTTTAATTTCAATACAAAATTGAAGTATTAAATTCAGGTGTCATTTACCAAATGGTAAAAAGCGATTATTAGATGTTTTTTCGTATTCTGCTGAGAGATTGTTGAGTTACACCCAAATATGAGGCGATATATGACAGTGGAATACGATTGATGAGGGATGGGTAATTTTCCATAAACTCTAAATACCTTGTCGTTGCGTCTTGCGATATTACAGGACCTTTCCTTGATTTTTGATGCATACATAAATGCACCATTTTATTTTTAATGTTGTCCCACCCAACAATGATATGTGAGAGTTCTTCCCAATCTTTTTTGGAAAATACAACAAGGCTACAATCCGTAATAGCTTGAAGATACTCGGAGGAAGTAGTATTTGACTCAAAGTTGATGTAATCACAAACTAAACTGTTTTCATTAATAAAACAACGGGTGATTTCTTCGCCCTTATTATTGTAATAACAGCCACGAATAACCCCCTCAACTATAAAGCCAACCTGCTTTGGAATTTTTCCAGCTTCAGAAAAGTAATCCTCTTTTTTTACTTCCAATAATCTCCCTTTACTTCTTATAAGTTCAATTTGTTGCTTGTTGAGCATTCCAAATTGTAAAACGTATTGAATCATTTCTTCCATAATGGCAATTTATAATTAATATGGTTTGTCTTATTTACCATTTGGTAAAAAGCTTTGAAAGGCGGGATTTGGCAGAATTATAAATTCGGGTGATTTATTTGTATTTTTTATTCAATACATAAGTGTAGGTATGTACCGTAAAAACATACGTTTCGTACATTTCTTTTGCAACCATTATAAAGTCATAATGGACGAAAAATTAAGACAGCACGGCAGGGTTTGGCTAGAAAATAGAAGTTGAGGATAAAGAATTTGTATTTTTGCAATTGATTTTAATATCAATTGACGAATGAATGACAACGATACCAAGCGACTTTCACGGCTGACAGCAATCCTAACACAGTTACAAACCATACGACTTTTGACAGCATCCCAGCTTGCAGATAAATTTTCTGTAAGTGTCCGAACCATTTACAGGGACATAAGAGCATTGGAACAGGCAGGCGTTCCTATCTTGACAGAGGAAGGGAAAGGCTATATGCTAATGGAGGGTTACAGAGTACCACCTATAATGTTTACCGAAGCACAAGCAAATGCTTTGATTCTGGCAGAACAGTTAGTACTCAAAAATAAAGATGCTTCGTTTGTCAAAGACTATTCGGAAGCTATTGAAAAAATCAAAGCGGTTTTGAAATACAGCGTAAAAGACAAAGCCAACCTACTTGCCAAAAGAACTCGATTTGACCAAAACATAAACCGGAAAAGGAACAGTAACAATTTATCCGACTCGCAGTTTGCTTTAACAAACTTCTGCCTCACAAAAATTGATTACACTAACGAGCAAAACAAAACAACAACACGACTGATTGAACCATTTGCATTACTTAGTACCGAAAATTGGTTATTGGTGGCGTATTGTCGTTTGCGAAAAGAATTTCGATTTTTCCGATTAGACAGAATAAAAAAGTTGGAAATCCTTACCGAAAAGTTTGAACCACACGCAATGACTTTACAAGAGTACTTTGACAAGTATCACTAATTTTTTATACCCCTGACATAAGGCTGTCATTATCCTATTTTAATTTTGCAATACAGTTAACAAGTAAAACAATTTTAAAATGGAAAAAAGAACAATTGACCCTTGGAAATGGGGCGAACAAACAAACTCAGCACAAGCTGTAGAGGTAAAAAATATCACAGGAACGCTTTACTGTTCTGGACAAGTAGCTATTGACAGTAACGGTGTACCAAGCAATGCTGATATGCGCTCACAACTTATCCAAACCATTCAGAACCTTGAACAATTGATAAGTGAAGCTGGTTACGAATGTAAAAATATTGTAAGGCTAAATGTTTACACCACATCATCACAAGATTTTTTCACAACTTGTATGGACGTTTATGTGCCGTTCATTCAAAAGTATGGGATTAAACAAGCTACTACATTGCTTGAAGTGAAAGGACTTTTTGCTACATTAACCGTAGAATTGGAAGCAACGGTTGTAAAGTAATAATGCAGGAAACAGAGATATTTTATCCGACAAGCCTTACAGAGTGGAGAAAGTGGTTAGAAAATAATCATCTTTCAAAACAATCCGTATGGCTTGTTTTCTATGTCAAAGACTCAAAAAAGAATTCAATCAGTTGGAGCGATGCGGTTGATGTTGCCCTTTGCTTTGCTTGGATAGACAGCAAGAAAATCAAAATAGACGAAGAAACATCACATCAATATTTCAGCAAACGAAAAGCCCAAAGCACTTGGTCAAAAATCAACAAAGAAAAAGTTCAACGATTGATTGACAATAGATTGATGACAAAAGCAGGTTACGAAAGCATCGAGGTAGCCAAACAAAACGGTTCGTGGACAATCTTAGATAAAGTTGAAGAATTGATAATCCCCAACGACTTAGAAAAAGCGTTTAGAAAACATAAAGGTGCAAATGACTATTTTTTAAGTTTAAGCAAAACAGTTAGAAAAATGATGTTGCAATGGATTGTCCTCGCCAAACGACCTGACACCCGACAAAAACGTATAGACGAAATTGCGGAATTTGCAGGACAAAAAAAGAAACCCAAACAATTCTAACTAACCCAAGTTGCTAGTTAAGGAGATATTTTAAAGAGTGAGCACCAATGAATAAATTTGAGGTACTAAGCTTAAAAAGATTCAAGAGATGCTCACAGGAGATAAAGTTACATCAATTTACTGTATTGTGGACGATTTACTGAAAATGATAGGGTACAATGAGCCATCTGGCCGTCAGATGAGCGATAGCGAGGTAATTACAACGGCTTTGGTCTCTGCCCTATATTTCGGAGGGCGTCAGGACAATGCCCGGGGCTTCATGTCCCTGTGCGGCTTTGTCCCCGATATGCTGAGCAAGAGCCGGTTCAACCGCCGCCTGCACGCGGTCTCGGATCTGTTAATGGATATGTTCAATCAGTTCGGACATTTGCTGAAGACCATCAATCATGCCTTTTTTATCCAGGTATTCGATTCCGCTCATCACATCCCACATATCCCCAACGCCCAGGTTCTTTACATTCAGCGATCGAAACTGCTCTCCATACCCGGCCGAACCCCGGTAATTGGGGCGCAATACCAGGCATCCTTTATCCAGCCATTGCAGAATGGGATAGACGTATCCCGGTACAGGGGTGGGCGTATCAATACCGGTCGGACCTCCGTGAATCATCACCAGCAACGGATATTTCCTGGATGGATCATAGTCCTTGGGTTTATGCAGCACGCCTTCTATAAGCGTTCCGTCATGGCTTTCCCAACTGATGACTTCGCTCTGCGCCACTTTCCAGTTGGCGATCTGCTTTGACATCGCCGTAACCTGCAAGGGCTGTAGATTATCCACCGCTGAGACGAATACCTCGTTCAATTGGTCGCCATTCCTGCCGCTAAAGGCCATCTTACGCCCGTCTTTCGAAAATGAAATGCCAAATACCTGCTCCGGCACGGTAAGAAAGGTCGTGTGATCCCCTGTTGCCGGATCAATCCGGTACAATGGTCTTTTGGTTTTGTTCCAAATGGCAGCGTAAATACCCGAACTCGTCCAAGTAAATCCACCAAGGTTCTCGTCTAGGTTTTCTGCCAATTGGCGGGATGACTTCGTATCCACGTGGATAGCAAAGAGTTTTGAGTTGGTGTAAAAATTAGAGGTTGTATCATCCAAATTGCTGGTGAAAAGTACCTCTTTCGAATCAGGCGACCAGTCTTGTACCGCATCGGCACTGGGGTTGGCAACAAGGGGAGTAACCTGCTTGTCCGCCAGGGTAACCACTGAAATATCCGATTTGTAGAAAGAATTAATGAGGGGGTCAGGCTGGTGGCTAAAGGCGATTTTGGTGCCATCTGGCGAAATGGAAAAACCGGTAACGGTGAATTCTCCCTCCGTGATGCGCCTCGCTTTGGGCCATTCGATACAACCAGCTTTCGCTTTTAGGGAATCTACCGTTTCATAGCAAGGGAGTTCTGACGGATCGCTCATATTCGGGTTTAAATCGATTTCCCACAAATGGGAGCGGGTGAACTTCTCGTCGTCTATTTCAAAGGCTCCATATCTTTTTTCTTGTTCTTTTACTGATGGATCTTCCTTTTCTGCTTTGACGAATACCAGTTTTGTTCCCTCCGGATGCCAATCATAAAAGGAGATGCCTTCTTCCTCGCGTGTGATGGCGCGCGCCTCGCCACCATCTGTGCGCATGATATAAACTTGGTTTTTATCGCCCCTGTCTGACAAGAATGTCAGCCATTTGCCATCCGGGGAAAAGATTGGGGCCGTGCTGTTACCTTTCGGGGTATTGGTGGCTTGAAAAGGTTCACCTCCCTCGCGCCATAGCCATATTTCGGTATCGTAGCGGTTGTCACTCCAATCGGCTTTTTGCACCGTGTATGCCACCAACTTTCCATCGGGCGACAACTGGACTGCTCCCACACCGCGCAACGAGATTACTTCTTCAAATGAAGGCAGGTGCTGCGAAAAGGCAGTGAAGGGAAAAAGTAAGAATAAAAGGGTAAGATAGCGATTCATGAGCAATATTTCTTGGTTATGGATTTAGGATAAAGGTAAGTATTAAAAATTGGGAAAAAAACACAACAAAATTCTACTCGGGTTACGGAGTTTCTGTATCCTATCTGGACAGCGTTTTCCTGAACGCGCAGTCAACTTGTGGAGTGGTCATCGCGCTATCATGAGGTATAATCAAACCAATAAAAAGACACAATACATGCCCTCGGTAGCGCGTTGGTCAAACCTGCGCGCAGCGCGAAAATCCCCAATTTCCGTGATTTTCCGGGCAATTGCTTTTGACTAATTTAGCTCAATCACAAAACAATTGTTTATAGAAAATGATACGAATATTAAAAAACCTGCTATTTGCCTGCTTTACCCTTTTCGCTGCTAATGTGTTTGCACAAGGGTACGAATGGCAGGAGTTTGAAAGTGTGGGTTTTAGCAGTTATGGCCATACATTGGTGAATGTATCAAAAGAGGGAAAAAAATATTACTACCATTTGGATAGCGAATTGCTGATAGACGAGGTGGAAAATCAGGCCGCCGGTATGACAGTGGTAATAAAAGATGGGAATTATGGGGTGCTTCGGGATGACGGTATGCTCATCGTTCCGTTTGCTTATGATGGTATCAGGTTGGAAAGTGATTACTACGGACAATGGTACGAGGGGATTCCTTACCATTACAAATTTGTCTCGCTCGAGAAAGACGGGCTTTACGGCTATGCAGATTCCAATGGGCAAGTGTTAGCTGAACCAATATACGAGCAGTTGAAAGTCATCAACAAACAGCTCATAGCAGTAGCCAACGATAACCGCTGGGGTTGGTTGGATGCTGCCACGGGCGAACTGCTGAACCTCTGTGTTTACGAAGAAGTGAATAAAACTTACCAGTTTGATAACTATGTGGAGGTTAGGCAAGATGGTAAGTTTGGCATAGCCAAAAAAGACGGAGCCATTGTCGTGCCGATAACCGAAGAACGCATATTTTTTCCGAGTATCGTGGATGCCACCTATATCTGCGGATACACGAACGGTGTGGCCACCTTGTACGATAGTTTGGGCAATGTGATGCTGCAAGGGGATTACCCCGCATTGCAGCCGGGGCAAGGTGGTAACCTGTTCACGTTTAGGAAAAACGACCTGCTTGGATTGGTCGACCCGCGATCAGGAAAGGTGGTGTTTGAGCCGCAGTTTGCTTCATTGCGAACTAGCGTGCGAGGCCTGTATCAGGTGACGAAAGGTGAAAAAAATGGGGTGGTGGATGAACATGGCCGTTGGGTGTTGCCGACGGACTTTGACCGGGTCGAATTTGTCAGTGCCGATGGACGGGTAAAGACAGATGCGGTTATTTATGAGCCTGCGTTTTATACTAAACGGGGCAATACCATCACCCAGGCGCATGAGGCGCGTATTGAATATGAAGCCAAGATGGATCGTCTTCCATACTATATTCGTGGGTATAAGGATAAAACGGTTGGCCTCTTTGACTGGGAAGGCCATCCAATAGTACCGGTTGGAACGCATACGTCTACCACGCCGTACGACTACGACGGTAAAGCATATTTTATCGTTGGCAATCGCGACGACGCCATGGGCTTTCTTGAAGCATCTGGAAAAGAATTGTTGCCAGTACAGTACGGACATAGAAGCCATTACCAATATAATACAAACGCTATTGAAACTCGTTTTGACCTGCTGAAGCGGTATGTCGATGTTCTTGACGAACGGGAGGACGGAGTTTACCCTGCTCGTATTGGGCTTTTTGACCTAAAGAAGGCAACTTGGGTGATTGAACCGTGCCCTCAATCTATTGAATGGTTGAATGAAGGCTACTTCAAGGCCATCAGGAGGGAAGGGGATTATAGCACTCAAGTTAGCCTTTACGACGCGGAGGGCAAGCGCGTGTTGGATTTCGATGAAGGCATTAAAGAGGCTAGGATGTTTAATAATGGCCTGTTATTGGCAGAGCGGGAAAAAGAGTACGGCGATGGTATATATGTATTGCTCGATACTACTGGGAAGGTGATCTATGAAAACCCGAAATGGAGCATTAGGAAGAATTTCGGGCATATCCGATTCCCGGAAAATGAGCGATGGGATCCGTACGATTTTCATGTCGGCTTAAAGAAGATATATACCGGTGAGGCAAATCTCTTTGTAGATGAAACCGGAAGCGAACGACGTTTCCCCTATTACGAGCAGGTAGATGGTTTTTTCGGAGGGCATGCGTTGGTGGGTAAAGAAGTGGAGGGCGGAGGTAACGATCCGGGTTTTTGGTTTGGCGGTTCCCGTTATTTATTTGGCCTGATCGATTCCGCGGGTGCGGAAGTATTCCCTCCGGTATGGCATTCGGTGCACGCACACGCCAATGATCCGTACCTCTTGCAGGTACAACAAGGCGATAAGTTTGGACTCATTGACAGGAGAGGGGAAATTGTATTGAAAACCGAATACGACCATATCGAATCGAGCGATTACAGGCCTTACTTGCAAATCAAAAAGGGGGGCAAGATTGGATTGATGACATCGGACGGACGTGTCGTGATTGAGCCGCGCTATGAGATGGTGCGTACCAACGCCGAGGGAGTGGAAAAGACCTGGCCCTTGCTGGTCAAGGAGAATGAGTGGCATTATTTTATGCGTCAAGATGGGAAGCGGTATCCGATACGCGCAAAAGCATATACCTATTAACACGAAAAAGACTAACAAGATGTACAAACGAATTAATATAGTTAAGTTAGGTTATGGTGTGCTGATGGGTGCTTTGCTGATACCCGTGTACGGCAATGCGCAAATCGTAGTCGATGTAGCACCGCCACTGTCAAATACAACTACCTTGGCACCGTTTAAAAACGGTTTTGCAGCTGTCAGCAATGGCAACGAGCGTTATTATATCAATACAAAAGGTGAGAAAATCAGTGTGCTGGGCAATGCGGTATTGGGTGATGCCTATCAGGTGGAGGAATACGAGAAGGAGCGTGAAAAAACCGGTACGCGCGCGTTACCGACCCTCGTGATAATCTTCGAAAAGGACGGCAAGCATGGGGTGTTGTCGCCCGCCGGGGAACTTTTGGTGCCCGCCGAGTACGATTATATCGACACCGAATACCAGATGTTTTGGGCATTGCACCGAGGCGGTAAGAAGACTTTCTATCTGCCCGATGGGCGTATGTTGCCATTTTTTGATGATATCGGCTATCTGGATGGGGAGTATTTTGATGTGAAGCAAAACAGTGAATGGCACCTGTATAGCAAGTCCAAGAGCCGGATCGTGACGAAACAAGCTTACGAAGGTTTCGATTACTGCGGAGGCTGTTCGGTGAGATCGCCATACGTTTATGCGAAAAAGAATGGGAAATGGGGCATCATTAGTTGGGAGGAGGAAGTGCTGGTGCCTTTCGCTTACGAACACGAACACCGTGCGATGCGCAGTGATAATTGGGTGCAATCCTTTTTCCAAAAGGACAGTGAGGTAATCGTCCATATCCCTACTCAACAGGTTTTCGATGCCACTTTACCACATACGGTGTTGATTTCAGGCATGTTGGTAACTCAAAAAAACGGGTTGTTCGGTGCTTACGACCGGGAGGGAAAATTGGCCGTACCTTTTGAATACGATGAATTGGATTCGCCCAATGATAATTCCTATTTGGGCTATTATGGCAATTACTTAATAGCGGGTAAAGATGGGAAGAAAGGGATCATCGGGGCGGATGGCACACTTTTATTGCCTGTCGAGTATGCAGAGGTTTATGTCTATGACGACTATTTCGTTGCGAAAAAAGGTACGCAAACCTATCTTTTCCACAAAGGATCATTAAAACCGTTAATCGCGATGGAACATGCCGAAATCAGCCATGTCAATGAATATTTTTATTCATCAGGCAGCGGAGGGCTTGCGGTTTTTCGCATCAAACAAAAGGCCTATTACGGGTTGTATTTTGCGGAGCATGACCGTTTTTACGAACCGGCGTTTTATGACATTTTGTCGCAACGCAATGAATGGATGGAAGGAGGGGAGGTCATCGTGGGAGAGAAGCAAGGTGTTAAGACATTGTTCAATGTGGGGGGTGAACGTATCCTGCCGTTTGATGTGCAGGATTATGGTGTGTTCGATGCCCAGGAGAAGGCACTTCTGGCGTTCAAGGTGAACGGAAAATGGGGCCTTTACGATTTGGAACAGGGTAAAGAGATCGTTCCGGCAAGTTTCGACCAATATTTCAAGCTGTTGGATAGCTCAGCAAATATCGTGATACAAGCTTTTGAGGACGGGTTTCGAGGCATTGGCCTCTATGATCTGGATGGCAATAAACTTCACGATACGTTGTTAAACAGGGTAGAACTGATTGGCGGTCAACAGTATTTGGTGGAGAAAGGCAACATAGGCGAGGTGCAATATGCTGTTTTCGATGCGGAACGTAAAACGATGGAAGAATTAGCTTATCCGTTTGTAGCCACGGTATCGGGCTCAACGAACCTGTTAATGGTATCCCACGACGGTCAACAAGGCCAATTGTATCATGTTAAGCAAAAAGAGGTGTTGCCAAGGCGGTATGAGACATATTTGTTTTCCTCGCTTCTCGATGCTTCCGAAAAACCCAAAAATTGGTTGTTCTACGGCTTTGAAGATGGATATGGGCAGGTGCAGTCGGCCGATGGCATAGGTTTTATTGATGAAAGTGGCGGGGTAGTGATGCCACTGAAGTATGCTAAAGCACGTATGGTTGGAAACGACTATGTGCTGGTGAGCGAAGGGGAGTATACGCGCGGGTTGCTGAAATCTTATTTCATCGATAAGAAAGGGAAACGTATCTTTCCGCAAGAATATTTTGTGGATGATATGCTGTATTACAATGCATATCAGTTTGATATCGGTGACCGGGCAATCCTAGTACGGATGGATACCAATGGCTATCCACTTTTTGGTTTGGGTGATTTGACTACCGGGAAAATGCTTATTCGGGCCGAGTATGAGGAAATAAAACCCATCCTTGATCAACCGTATTTGATGTTGGTACAGCGGATACCCGAAAAATCGCAGCGTAGGAGTGGGGGAAGCCAAAAATATGGGCTGGCAAGTATCCAAGGTGAAATCCTGTTTGAACCGCAGTTTGAGGGCATGTACCTACCGACAGTAAGCATGTATGGAGATAGGGGTAAAGGTGATTCGCTTTTCCCCTTATTGGTTTACTTTGAGGATAAATGGCGTTACCTTAACGAAGACGGAAGCTATCTGCCTGTCGAGGGAGATCATATAAACAGGTATTAATATTAGCTAAAAAAGCTTGTAATCCGTGGCCAATTTAATGACAACCGCGATGCTATTGGTTTCAAATTTCTCCATCAGGTTTTTGCGGTGCGAATCCACCGTATGGGCGCTGATAAACAATTTGTCGGCAATTTGTAAGGACGTATACCCTTCGGCAATCAAGGAAAGTATTTCTTTTTCCCGCCGAGTGATGGCGGGAACGGACGCTGGGCCTGATCCTTGGATGTTATCATATATTTCACGCACCTGTCGGCAGAGGTACGTCTCGCCGTTCATCACCCGATGGATGGCTTCGATAATCTCATCACCCGTGGAATTTTTCAGTAGGTAGCCATTCACTTTGTTTTTCAATACACTGCCGATAACAGCCTTTTCATTGTGTATGCTCAGGATGATGATGCGGAGATTGGGGTAAGTGTCGCGCAATTGACGACTCAATTCGATGCCACTGATATCCGGCAGGTTGATGTCGAGCAGCAGCACGTCAGGGTTTTCCTTTTTCAATGCTTCGCGCGTGTCCATACCATTCGTGAATAACCCTTTCAACAACATGTCCGATTGGGAATTGATCAAGTTTTTCAATCCGTCTAATACAATGGGGTGGTCGTCTGTGATATAAATCTGTATCATGGTCATTCCTTTTTTAAGCAATGGGGCAATTTAACACAGTAGACGTACCCATTTGCGGTGTGCTGTCAATCTGGAGGGTGCCATTCAGGAATATCGCCCGTGCCTCGATGTTTTGTAGCCCCGAACCCTTTTGCTGCCGTGCTTTACTGATGTCGTATCCCACGCCGTTATCTTCCACGGTCAATGAAAGGCTATCGCCATCTTGCCTAAGTTCTACTAAAATATGGCTTGATTTGGCATATTTTACAGCATTATTAATCAGTTCCTGGGCGATACGGTACACGACGACCTGTCTATTCTTCATCAAGTCATTTTGGTAGTTGAACACCTGACATGTGATGTTGATACCCGTCCGTTTGAGCGATTGGCAATATTCTCTCAGCGCTTCGTCCAGTCCATACCGCAATAGGATCTCCGGCATCATGTTGCGCGAGATGCGTCGAAGTTCATCCACCGCCATATCAATGCGCTGCAGGCCATTTTGGATAAGTTTTTGGGTGTTATCACCGGTAATGGACGGTACGATGCCACCCGAAAGTTCTATTTTGATGCCCGAAAGCAAACCACCAAGCCCGTCATGCAAATCGCGGGCGATGCGTGCGCGTTCGTTTTCCTGTCCGTCGATCATTGCCGAGAGCAAGGATATCTTGTGTTCTTGTTTGATGTTGTCCAGTTCCATCTGATGCAGGCGCTGCTGCTGTTTCAATGCCTTGGAGCGTTGTCGGTAGGCCACCAACAAGAATACCAATGCGATGAAGGTGGTCGCCGAGAGCAGGATATAAATGAGGTTGAGTTTCTTGCGATGGGCCACTTGTTCCTCCAATAAGGCCAGTTTCTGCTCCCTCAGTTCAGTGGCATATTGTATTTCTAGTTCTTTCCCCAATGCCATCTTCTCGTTATCGAAGCGCTTCTCATAGTATTCCAGGTATTTTTTATAGTATTCCAATGCCGATTGATAATTGCCCTTATTTTCCGCCACGCCGGCCAGGGCCTGCATGAGGCGTGTCAGTGTACCCAAATCAGGCATCTCGTCTTGCGCTAAGTAAGCTGCTGCTTGGTTAAGGTATTGCTCGGCGTCATCCCATCGATTTTCCCGTTGGGCATATTCATTCAAGATGCCATACACCCCTGCCACCACGGTGTACTGTTTGGTTTTCAATCCTTCTTCCAAGGCAATATCCAAATACCGTTTGGCACTATCCTGATAACTTAACGGATAGAATTCGGAATAAAGATTAGCCAAACCCAATGCGTTAAATGGTAATTGGGAACGGGTGGAAATACGGTGTTCATTCGTCAGAAAGTTCGTCACGGATAAGCGGTAGTAGTATTCAGCGGAATCCAAAAGGTGCTTATCTGTCGGTTTTTTCCGATATTGGTCTTCTAGCGTGTAGGCTAAGGAATACAGGGCCATCACTAATGCGTCCGCATCACCGGATTTTCTTGCGTTGTCCAGCCCGAGACGGGCATATTTCCTCATATTTTCCAGGTCTTCCCATATCCCGTAGATACTATACAGTTCCGAAAAAATGGATGACTTGACGGTCATATCAGAAAGGTCCGTACTGCCATCGTAGTAACGGAGCGCCTCTATAAAGCTGGCAACGGCTTCCGTGGGTTGCTCATCGCGTGCCTCCAACCAGCCCTTGGCGTACCACACATAACCTTTTGTACTCGGATTGGTGGTCTCATCGAGTTTGGTCAATGCCGATTGCAGCACCGTTTGGGCCGTTTCATCACCATGTATGCGCAATTGCATGGCCTGTATGGCCAATGTCCTGGCCAAGTACTGTTTGTCCGCCAGTGTCTCGGCCAATTCCAACGCTTCTCCTAGCAATTTGTCCGCTTTCAATTTTTCACCGGCAAAGTAATGGTGTGCCGCCAAGCGACCCAAGGTGAGTACCCGGTCGCCCAGTGGTAAATCCGCTTGACCCAATACTCGTTCTAATGAATCTTTTTTGGCCACCTGTGCCCGGAGCGAACAAGGTACCAGCCAGGCGAGAAGTAACACGGGGAGGGCTGTTTTCACCAGTAAGTGGTAGGAGAAAAAAGAAAGAGAATTTGCCATGCGGAACAATTATCGTAGATGCTTCGTCAAAAATATCCAAAATGTCGTAGACATTTCTGCGCTCAAACACTAAAGTCAATAAAATCTAACTATTCTCATCATGATTATATGATACGCATATTACTAAGTATATAGGCCCCGATTAAAAATAGGATGATGAAAATCAAACCAACCACCACTGCCGTCCACCCACGTGTGCTACGTTTGATGCACAGACTGTATCCACCCAATATCACTGCTACACCGAAGAAAAACAAATAAGCATAGAGAACAGCATCTAGCCAATCTGTCGGCCCGAACCAAAATAACAGGAAGCAACCGACACCACATAGCAAGCTTGCACAAGCCAACGTAGCCGATGGATAATGGTCTTTTTTCGCCTTAAGCATATTCAATCTCTATCGTTTAGTCAATTATGCGAGCAAAAGTACGCAAAGGTGTTTGGAGCGGAAATAGCGGATTTCAGGGATTTTAAGATGTGCTGTAGATACTTTGTATATACGATGGTAAGGGGTGTATATGTAGTGTATACAGGTAAGATTAGTTGCTGGATTCCCGGCTTTATAACTTTGTCCCCATCGTTTTCTGACCCAAGTTTAATAAAACGAGCTTATGAAAACTGGTCGGATGCCAAGGTGAGTCCTGCTTGGTATCGGCTGGGTGTAATGGTGGCAATATGCAGCGTATCGGTCTCTTGTTTTTTTGTTTCCTGTCATATAACCTTGTCTTGGGGCAAATTTACGTTTCTCCTGATGGTACGGGTGATGGCAGTTCTTGGACAAATCCTTCCGGTCTGGAGGATGCGATAGCGACGGCTTCAAATGACACGGAGTTAAGATTGCTTGGCGGAACGTACAATATCACCACTACCTTGATCGTAACGCAAAGGTTGACCATCAACGGTGGGTATACCGGCGACGGTACGACTCGAAATATCGCTGCCAATCCATCGGTGCTGGATGGTGGGGGCGCAAATCAGATCATGGTTGTTAATGCAGCAGGAGTTTGGATAGATGGGATGACTTTTTTGGATGGGTTTGCTGCAACAGGGGCTCACGTGAATGATGGTTCCGGTGGCGGTGCTATTCGCATAGCGAGGGAAAATGTGACGATAACCAATTGTGTTTTCCGGAATAACGTCTCTGCACACCGGATTGGTTCAGGCGCTATATATCTTTGGTCATGTAACAATATCCGAATAGAGGATTGCCTATTTGAAGGTAACAGCGTAGTTGAGAATGGGAGTCAAACGGAGTCGAATATAGGTGGAGGGGCAATTCATGTCCGTTTTGGAGAAAATACACAAATCATCAATACTATTTTCAGAGATAATTATTCACGATATGCGGGGGGGGCTGTACATGACTGGGGTGACAATACGCGTTTCGAAAATTGTCTTTTTGAGGGTAATGAAAGTAGAGAGGACGGTGGCGGACTATATGTGCCCAACGATTTTACTCGTATCAGTAACAGCACTTTTGTGGGGAATAAAGCCATAGACGGTGGGGGCATAGCATCGAACTTCGGAAGGATTGAAGTTCGTGCATCACGTTTTGAGAACAATCAGGCCGAAGATAGGGGAGGAGCGATATATAATCACCGTTTTGCTGAGCTTTCAGTCATTGAACACACACAATTTTCAGAGAATACGGCAGATTTTGGTGGAGCGATCTATAACTATGGTGAAGAGGGGTTAAAGGTTATAAGTTCGCTGTTTGTTGATAATCAAGCTATAGATAAAGGTGGCGCGATATTCAATAATAGATTTATTGAAATTACGAATACTACTTTTGTGCGGAATATGAATACGGCATTGATTATGTCCAGACTTGTACAGTCAGAGCATAATCACTGTGAAACCAATGTTTTCAACTCTATTTTTTACTTAAATACGGCGAAGGCTGGGGGGTATCTCGCTGATATTCAGTCGGAAGATTTGAATATGGATTTAAGTTCGAGGGATGTCCGTCGAAATATATTGCAGGAGTATGCAGGAGCAAATAACCAAATGGGTGTCAATCCGTTATTTGTCGACAATAGCAACGATTTTAGGCTACAGCCTGCAAGCCCGGCAATCGATGCTGGTGATGATGAGCTGTTTAATGAAGTTTCCGATGTCAACGCTGGATCCTCAACGGACTTGGACGGGAATCCGAGAGTCCAAGGAGCGGCCCTCGACCTGGGTGCTTACGAAATCGATCCCTCAACCATTACGCTCCCCGATTGTGCGATCATCAGTAGCCCAATCGACGGTACGGTTAACATTCCCCTTGATGTGGTGATCGACTGGAACGCCGTATCCAATGCTACTGCTTATCGTGTCTTCATTGGCACGGTATCCGGCGGTACGGACGTGGTGGATGGGGAAGAGGTGACCGGTACCATATTCAGTCTAGCGGATGGCTGGGAAGAAAACATGACCTACTACGTCACGGTCATCCCATTCAACGCGGCAGGCGAGGCCGCGGGTTGCGCAGAGATCAGTTTCACCACGGAGGAATTGGAGATCGAGCCACCCACCCCCGAGTGCACCACCGTCACAAGCCCAACAGACGGCACCACGGATGTCGCCCTCGATGCCGCGATTACGTGGATGGGCGTGGACGGGGCCGATGGCTACCGCATTTCCATCGGCACGGTATCCGGCGGTATGGACGTGGTGGATGGCGTGGAAGTTACGGGAACCACATTCAGCCTAGCCGATGGCTGGCAGGAGAATACCACGTATTACGTCACGGTCATCCCGTTCAACACGGCGGGTGAGGCCGAGGGCTGCACAGCGATCAGTTTCATCACAGAGGAATTGGAGGTAGTGCCACCCGCTCCCGATTGCACCACCATCGTTTTTCCGGTTGAAGGTGCCGAAGATGTTGCCCTCGATGCCACGATTACGTGGACGGCCG
>CAZCHE010000001.1:240190-682569 GCA_964498395.1 uncultured Parapedobacter sp.
CGGGAACCACATTCAGCCTAGCCGATGGCTGGCAGGAGAATACCACGTATTACGTGACGGTCATCCCGTTCAACGCGGCAGGCGAGGCCGATGGCTGCACGGAGATCAGTTTCACCACGGAGGAATTGGAGGTAGTGCCACCCGCTCCCGATTGCACCACCATCGTTTCCCCGGTTGAAGGTGCCGAAGATGTTGCCCTCGATGCCACGATTACGTGGACGGCCGTGGACGGGGCCGATGGCTACCGCATTTCCATCGGCACGGCTTCCGGCGGTACGGATGTGGTGGATGGCGTGGAAGTTACGGGAACCACATTCAGCCTAGCCGATGGCTGGCAGGAGAATACCACGTATTACGTCACGGTCATCCCGTTCAACACGGCGGGTGAGGCCGAGGGCTGCACAGCGATCAGTTTCATCACAGAGGAATTGGAGGTAGTGCCACCCGCTCCCGATTGCACCACCATCGTTTTTCCGGTTGAAGGTGCCGAAGATGTCACCCTTGATGCTGTGATCACATGGACGGCCGTGGACGGGGCCGAAGGCTACCGCATCTCCATCGGCACGGCTCCCGGTGGCATGGACGTCGTGGATGGGGAGGAAGTGACCGGCACGGCATTCAGCCTAGCCGGTGGTTGGGAAGAGAATACCACGTATTACGTGACGGTCGTCCCGTTTAACACGGCAGGCGAGGCCACGGGCTGCGCAGCGATCAGTTTCACCACGGAGGTAGTGGAGGTCGTACCACCCGCCCCCGATTGCACCACCATTATCCGTCCACAAGACGGAGAACGTAGCGGTACGCTAGATGAAGGTATTGCTTGGGTAGCCGTAGATGGCGCCGAAGGCTATCGCGTTTCCATTGGTACGACCCTCGGCGGCACAGAGGTGGTCGATAATATCATCGTAACGGGTACCACGTTTTACCCCGCGTTTGCGTTCGCCGACAATACGCCCTATTTCTTATCGGTTATCCCATTCAACGTAACGGGCGAAGCCGCCGGATGCCCAATACTCCGTTTCCTGATTATACCCGATACCCCGCCAGAGGAGGAACCGGAGCACCATATCGACAGAACGAAATATGGCATTTCCCCCAATGGTGACGGCATCAACGATTTCTGGGAAATAGACGGTATCGAGCATTATCCCGATAACACCGTGTCGATATACAACAGGTGGGGAGACTTGGTCTTCCAGCTCAAGAATTATGACAACCAATCTCGGGTATTTGACGGGAACGCCAATAAACTGACCCGATTAGGCGGCGGTATGCTGCCTTCAGGTACTTATTTTTTTGCCATCCAATACCGAGACAATCAGGAAATGAAGAAAGTAGAAGGGATGTTGGTCATCAAGCGTTAATATGGGAATCAGAATATATCATATCATTGCAGTAATCGCAGCGTTTGGAATTCCAAGTATCATTTTTGGCCAACAGACACCACTATTCGCCACGTACAATTACGATCCGTTTGTCATCAACTCGGCTTATGCCGGAATGGCGAAGGGATCGGTCATCAGCATGAACCACAATCGATATACCCGCAATATCGAAGGCACGCCGCGCAGTTCGTCGATGAGTTTCCACACGCCTTTGGCGAAAGACAAAATGGGATTGGGAGCCGCAATGATCGATGACCGAATAGGGGTCACTTCTGCCACAACCGCTGTACTAGCCTATTCGTATAAAATCTATTTTGACCATGAACGCAACCGCCCATATTGGGCCGTTTATGATCAAAATGTGTTCTCCTTCGGCATGACCGCAGGGGTGCAGCGCCTTCATGAAAACCTATTGGACCTTGGTGTGGAAGGCGATCCAGAGTTTGCCCAAAACCTTTCCGAAACCATCCCCGTAATCGGGGCCGGTGTGCTTTACAATCGCGTGGGCTTCTATCTGGGGTTATCCGTTCCTAATTTGCTAGGCGATCGCTTTGTGTCACGAGATGATCTGGATCTCTCGACACCGGTTTACGGTTATTTCGGCTACCGTTTTTTCACCGATCTTTATCGGGAAAATATGATTACCCCCAGTGTATTGGTCAAATACGAACGGGGGGCACCGATGCAGATTGACATGAACCTATCGGCACATTTCGCTCGTAAATTTGAGGTCGGTGCCGGATACCGCAGCAGTTCGTCGATGACTTTTTTGGTAGGGTGCTATCCACTCGAGCAATTGCGGATTATTTACCATTACAGCGTGGGCTTCAAAAGCCCGGTATTGGGCAATAACCATGGCCTTTCGCTATCCTATGCCTTCGGTTATGATTAGCCGACCGTGGCCCGAGTAGCTCAATCCACCGGTTCCAAAATCTCCTTCAATCCTTGTATCACCTCATTTTCCAATCGCTTGGTATTTTCCTTTTTTGCCAAGATATAGATTCCCAATGGTAGCATGACAAACAAGTAGACGAAGGCCATATCCAGATTGGTCGAAGTGGTGACCTGACCGGTTTTCGGGTTATTTTTAAGTTGTACATTACCCGTGATGGTAAAACCACTTGTCCGCACTTGCAGGGTGCCCATGCTCGTCTGTATTTTGTACTGGGGGAATTTCTTCCTTAAGCCCTCGATGAGCATTTCTTTTGAGAATGGCTTGAATTGTAACTGTTGCATAATCTTAACCGTTAGTTTTTATATTAAAATCAAATGAATCCATTTTTGTATGATATGGAAACTTGGTGCGAAATTGGATAGAAAAATCCAAACGGTATCGGTTATGGGCTTCACAAACTGTCTACTGATCCGAATAGCAGTATATACAAAATGTTTACATGGTTTTCGTCCGGCTCATTTCGCTCGAACGGTAATTTTTCATTAATTTGTTGGTGAGATAGCAAACCCTATGAAATTGTTCCGAATCGTCCTATCGTTGTTTTTCCTTTCACCGTGCCTAGTTGCGCAAGCACAGCACGTTTCAGCACCTACACGGGCCGCACTGGCTGAATTTGAACAGTTGCAATTGCAAAACAAGCTTCAGGAAGCGATTGGTGTATTGGATGCCGCTGCTCGTGTGGCCACCTCACCCGACGATCTGGCCTACCTTTACGCCTACCAAAGCGGGTTGTACTCGTCCATAGATAGTCTTCTGAATGGAAAGCGCTTGCTCGACCTCAGCTTGGAAAATGCTGAGAAATCGGATAAAAATACTTCGAAAGCCGTTGCCTACCGTGCCAAAGCTTTCCTGAACAATATCCTCAACATTCCAGATGCCGTAGTAGAAGATGCGCTTACTGGCCTGCGATACTTGGATGGGAGCGATGAAGACCCCGTCACGGCATATTACCTCAATTACCTCCTGTATAGCACGTACAGCAAGTGGAACGATGAAGAAAAAATGGAAAAATACATCCGGATTTGTGAGGAATACGCGATCAAGGCCGATAACCCCAACTTGCAGGCCAATGTCAGTAACGGTATTTCCAGCATGTATTTGGCTAGGTACAGGAAGACGCGCCAGGTAGCGGCACTGGATAGCAGTTTCTTTTATTTGGGCAAAGCTTTTGCCCTTCAACAAGCACACCCCGGAAAGGTGAGTGGCAATACGGCGGTCATTACCTGTATCAACCTTGCCAATTATTATTTGGATTTTTCCCCCGAGGAAGCTGCCGTACGCAAGCAGCATGCGTTTGAATACCTTGAGCTCGCCGAAGAGCGGCTGCGTAGCCAGGAAGCTTCTGCCGAAAAATGGATTAATGTGTTTGGCATCAGGAGCGGTTTTGCCAAGCAAGATGGTAATCTCCCCCTTGCCGAGCAATATCTATTGCAAGGGCTTAGCCAACTGATGGGCGACCAAGGGAATTATTTTAGGCTCGAATACCTGGTCAATAAAGATTTGGCGGATATTGCACAGAAAAAAAATGATATCAAATCGGCCTTGGACTACCAGCAACGGGCCGAGGGGTTATTGCGGAAGTCGTTTGACGAACAGCAGTTGTTGAATGCCCAGAAACTGGAAATCCAGTATGAAACCGAAAAGAAAGACCAGCAGTTGAAGTTGCTGGATGCACGTGCCGAATTCAGGAAGCGCCAAAATTACTTGTATGGAGGCATCGCAGTTGCGCTGCTGTTTGGGGTCGTTTTCATGTTTTCGTCCTATCATTTCAAGCTGCGGTATTCCATCGAGCGCGAGAAGAAACTCCAACAGGAGAAGGAGGAGGCCGAACGTCAGATGGCGCTCCAGATCCGATTGGAAAAGGAAGAGCAAGCGCGGTTGAAAGCCGAGCAGGAATTGCTGGATTTGAAGCGTCAGCAATTGGAAAAGGAAACCTTGACCAATTCATTGATCATCGAGCATAAAAACGACATGCTGAAACAAATCCAGGATAAAATCCGAGAAGGCGATACGGGTAACATCCAGAAGTTGCTGAAGGAAGAAATGCTGGTGCGTACCGATTTCGAAGATATCAAGATGCAGATACAGGAGTTGCACCCCGATTTTTTCGGCCGCCTGTCGCAAAAGGCCCAGCAGAAGTTGACACCGCTCGATTTGAAATACTGTGCTTACCTGTATCTGAAAATGACAACCAAGCAGATTGCGCAAGTACTCCATGTAGAGCCGCAAAGTGTGCGGATGTTCAAATACCGATTGAAGCAGAAATTTGGATTGGATAAAGACCTTGATTTGGAAGATTTCTTGCAGCGCATCGGTTAGTTTGGGGGTTCGTTTATTTAAAATTACGGCCCTTATGGAATACCCCTCCGGTAGCTTCGGCATCTTCCGGCGCAGCCAGTCCGCGTAACCATCCATTCAGGTTGGTACAATGCTGCACAATGATATGGATCACTTCGCCTTCGATTTGCAGTTTTCCCGTTGCCATCAGCAGCTTGGCTTGCAGAATCTCCCGTCGGTATTTCTCAAATAGCTTGCCCCATATTACTAAGTTGGCAAACCCTGTCTCGTCTTCAATGGTCACAAACAGTACTCCTTTGGCCGTACCCGGGCGTTGCCGTATGGTAATCATGCCGCAGACCTTCACATACATACCATCGCGCATATTGGATAGCGAGCCGGTGGAGGTTACGTGCAGCAAATCTAGCTTTTCGCGCAGAAAACTCACGGGGTGGGCCTTGACGGATAGTGTTGTACTGGCATAGTCCTGCACCACATGCTCGCTCGGGGTCATCAAAGGCAATTCCATCTGGCCTTCCGCGACACTTTCGGATGGGTGACCCTGAAACAAAGCAATGGGTCGCCCCTGCAATGCCGATACCTCCCAAAGGGCCCGTCTACGGTCGACACCCATGGAGCGGAACGCATCGGCATCGGCCAACCGTTCCATGGCTGATAATGGCACGCCGGCATCGACTATTGCCGCGATAGATGGGTATCCATGGCCACGTGCCTCGGTTAATTGGGCCATGTCCCCTTCCCTCAATCCTTTTACCTGCCTGAACCCGAGGCGCAAGGCATGGTGCTGTTTGCCGAATTCACCTTCCAGCGTATGATCCCAATGGGAGTGGTTCACGTCTATGGGCAGCACCGTTATCCCATGCCGCTGTGCATCGATCACGATTTGTGCGGGCTGGTAAAAGCCCATCGGCTGGCTATTGAGGAGGGCGGCCGCGAAGATGTCGGGGTAGTAGCACTTGATCCATGAAGAGATGTATACCAGCAAGGCAAACGAAGCGGCATGGCTTTCCGGGAAGCCATAGGAACCGAAGCCTTCTAACTGCCGGAACACACGGTTGGCAAAATCTTCTGAATATCCCTTTTTGACCATGCCGTCTACCATCTTTCTATGGAAGCGGCTCACCTCACCCTTGGATTTGAAGGTGGCCATGCTACGTCGGAGTTCATCGGCTTCGGCGGGAGTAAAATCGGCAGCCACGATGGCGATTTCCATGGCCTGCTCCTGAAACAGGGGTACACCTAATGTCTTTTTGAGTATCTCCTTGATTTCTTCCGATGGGTATTCCACCGGTTCTTCCTTGTTGCGCCGCCGTAGGTAGGGATGCACCATGTCTCCTTGTATCGGCCCGGGCCGCACGATGGCCACCTCGATGACCAGGTCGTAGAAATTGTGGGGGCGCAAGCGCGGCAGCATGGACATCTGGGCCCGGCTTTCGATTTGGAATACACCCAATGTATCGGCATGGCTGATCATTTCGTACACCTTGGGGTCATCCTCCTCGAAGTCTGACAGGGTAAGGTCGAGGCCGTAATGGGCCTTGGCCAGATCAAACGCCTTTCGGATGCAGGTCAACATGCCCAATCCCAGCACATCGACCTTCAGGAAGCCCATCGCTTCCAGGTCATCCTTGTTCCACTCCAGGTTCGTGCGGTCTTCCATGCGGGCATTGATGATGGGGCATAGCTCGTGCAGCTTACCCTGTGTGATGACGAAACCACCCGTGTGTTGCCCGAGCTGCCGGGGGAAGCCCATGTATTGATAGGTTAGCGCCACTACTTTCTGGAGGTGCGGATCCTCCGGATTGAAGCCCTGTTCAGCCAGTCGGTCGAGGTCGATGTGGTTATCCCAATGGCTGCTGATGATGCCGGAGAGCCTACCCACGGCATCCAGCGATAAACCCATGGCCTTGCCCACGTCGCGTATAGCCCCCTTGGCACGTACCTGCGTAACCGTTGCCACGATGGCCGCGCGGTCGCGCCCGTATTTACCATAAATATATTGGATGACTTCTTCGCGGCGTTCATGCTCGAAATCCACATCGATATCGGGCGGTTCATCCCGGGCATCCGACATGAAGCGGGCAAACAGGAGCCTGAATTTCGAGGGGTCGACCGAGGTGATACCCAGGCAGTAGCAGACCGTTGAATTGGCCGCGGAGCCGCGCCCCTGGCACAGGATCTTACGTGCTCGTGCAAAACGCACATAATCATTCACGGTGAGGAAATAGGACGCATAGTTTTTCCGCTCAATGAAGGCTAACTCATATTCGATAGTGGCTCGTATCGCCTGGGGGATGACCTCGCCAAACCGCTTTCGGGCACCTTGCCACGTGAGGTGCACAAGTTCCTCTTGCGGGGTGCGGTTGTCAGTGGTCAGCTCCTCGGGGTATACATATTTCAGTTCATCCAAAGAGAAGCAGCATGCCTCAGCAAGTGCCTGGGTATTTCGGATGGCTTCGGGGTACTGCCGGAATAGTCGTTCCATTTCATCCATCGGCTTGAGGTAGCGCTCTGCATTGGGATGCAATCGGAATCCGGCATTTTGGATGGTGCATTTCTCCCGGATGCAGGTCAGCACATCCTGCAATTCACGGCGCTCCGGCACGTGGTAGTGCACATCGTTTAGCGCGACCATGGGCATGTCCAGTTGTTTGCACAGTTGGTGGATGCGAAACAGTTTCTTGGCATCATCACCTGAGTAGGTGCGTGTCGCACCGAGGCATAGGTGGCTGCCGAAGGCCTCCCGATATGTTGTGATATGCTGGATGTAATCGGATTCCAGTTCAAAAGAGGCTGTCAGTTTATCTGGTGGTACCGCGATAAATGCCATGCCTTTGCTGTATGCATATACATCTTCCTTGTATAAGTGGCATTGTCCTTTCTCCGCGCGGCGGTTGCCCATGGTCAGTAGGGAGGAAAGCCTCCCGTATGCCTCCCGATCGGTGGGGTAGGCCAGCAGGCTCGGCCCATCCAGCAGGTCAAGTCGGCAGGCCGGAATGAGACGGATCCGGTGCTTACGCGCTGCGGTATGTGCACGCACGAGACCGGCAAAGCTATTGCGATCGGTCATGGCAATGGCGGCATGGCCCAATGCCGCGGCCTGTTCCACCAGTTCCTCGGGGTGCGATGCTCCTCGTAGGAAGCTGAAATTCGTCGTTACTTGTAATTCAACATAAGCCATTGTTCTGAAGAACCTATTTAAAACTTATCTAATCATTTTTTTTGGTCTCGTCTGAGACGAGATTAAATTTCTCGTGATAGGCTTCCTGCTATCACTGTGAAATTTGCCTTGATTCGCTCAAAAATAGCCTGTAAAAATTCTAATCATATAAATTTCAAACAGGCGCTAAGCAAAAAAGCCATGTAGGTACCATTGGCTCGGGTGGTTATCCCCGTAGTGCCCCGAGCGGAACAGCCAGTACCTGCGGCCCTTGTCGTCCTCCACATAATAATAATCACGGTGTTCGCCCTTGTCCATCCACCATTCCCGCTCGATGCGTTCCGGCCCATCAGCCCTCTTGATAGTATGCACCTCTCCCCGATGCCTGAATAGCATCGGCGGGTAGTCTGGTATTGGTGCAGCCACCTCCACGGGTTCCGGCTTGGCGAGCAACTGCGTGGGGCGTGGTCTGTCTTTGGGCCAGGGGATGGCGGGGCGTTCGCCGATAGATCGTGCCAGTTTGATGGAGCGCTCGGGCCAATGGTGTTCATCGGGCAGGTAGCGGTTGATGGCCAGGGTGCCATCGCGCCCCTTCAGGCGGTCAAGCAATTCAGCCAGCGAAGTGTCTTCCAGTCCTGCGGCTTCCCCCCACAAGGCTTCCTGCACGGGATCGGCGTCCTCCACCTTGGGGGCTTCCAGTACAAACAGTTCGATTCCCAGTGCGGGTTCGATTTTCGGTATCCGCAAGGCAAATAACTTGGAAAGGTGTGGTACGCTGGCGGTTGGCCTGTTAGTGCTGATGCCCACCTGTACGGTTTTACCATCCACACGGTGACATTTCAGCACGGCTGTCCGCAGGCCCTTGCCCTCGCCCGACAGTCGCTTGCAAAGTGCTCCCAGCAGTCGCTGTACCGCCAGTTCGATTCCCACCGCCGTTCGTATGGACTCCAGGCAGGGTAGCCGTTCGGTATAAGGCAATATGGGTTTCAGGGGCTGGACGTGTTCATCTTCCTTCCCCAGTGCTTGGTACAATCGCAGCAGCGTCGTCTCGCCGAATCGTCTACGGAGCACTGCAGGAGGCATCCCCATGAAACTGCCCACCGTGCGCAGCCCCAGCTTGTGCAGGCGTTCCACCGTGTCGGATTCCAGCCGTAATGCCGCGGACGGTAGTGATAGCAGGGCTTCCCGTTGCCTGCCGCTTTCCACGATGGGTGACACCTTGCCGAAGCGAGCCACGGCCCAGGCTGTACCCATCGTATCGGCCATAGCCATTCGGGCATGGAATCCCTTTTTTCGAAAGTTGGATACGATTGCTTTCAGGTAAGGTTTTTCGCCGCCCCACAGATGGGTGCAGCCGCTGGTATCCAGGAGCAGCCCATCCGGTGGATCGACGGCTGCGAATGGTGTATAGCGGAGACACCACAGGCCGAGTGCCTCCAATAGCTTCCCGGCTAGGCCTGGTCGATCATCGATGACTTCAAGCCCCGGCAAGAAAGCTTTGGCATCAGCGACCACCATGCCCGGGGATATTCCCTGTGATTCCGCTAGGGGATTTGCCGCAGTCACCACCATGCGCCCATGCGTGGGCGCGGCCAGCACAAACGGCACGTCGTGGAGTTCGGGCCGCTGTAGCACCATGCGGTCCGTCATAAGGTAGCGTAGCCATATCGAAGCGAAGCGTTTTCTCATTGCCAATCAACTAATTTTCTTCCATTGGGCAGGTCTCCCATTCGTTTGTGGGGGCCGTACCGCCGACACGAAGTGCCCATCAGACCATGTGATTTGCCAGCGCCCACCATTGCCGTTGCGTACTTTTAGTAATTCCACTTCCCAATGGGGGGTGCCCACGCCCGGCACCTCATCTATGCACACACTGGGCAGGGGTTTGATGTGCCAGCGCGCGGCACAGGCTGTGGCACCGATATGGTGTGGTGTGCTGCGCAATACGAGCCCTGTCACCCCGCTTTTCTCCACGACTAGCTGTAGCCTGCGCGACTGCGCGAAATCCATCTCCGGGAGTTCGGCGACCACCGCTCCCAAGCCTTTGCATTTGAGTGCTTCTTCCATGGCCCAGCGCACGTCTTTATCGCGAGCCATGTTGACGAAGATGATCCGATCAGGTGCTGCATGGAAAGTCTTGATCGCCGGGGGGAATAGCAGGCGCGATGTACCGATCCAAAGACATACTTTGCCACCGTCCATGAGACGGGATAGCAGCCCGCCAATGAAGCCGCTCGTGGCGGCGCTTTCCTCCCGGCATCCGCTGATGAATTCGTGTACCGCACGGATGGGAAACACGCCGTTCGGGAAGGCCCCTTCCACGGGACCAAGACCGATTTTGTCCTTGGGGTGTTCCGGTGGAGCAAAGCCCTGCCAACGCAAAATATCCTTTTGCAATCGGCCGATGATTTCACTTCTGTTGTCTATTGATGCAGCCATGCCATTCCCGAATTGGAATAGCAAACATAATACTAATTTTATTAGTAATCAAAATGTTTCTTAAGATGTGTTTAGTGATTGGTGGTTGATATAAGAAAGGATAGCTTTATTTCGAATGGTGTAAGCCGCAGGCTGTACAGCCTGCGGCTGGGGGTTAACAAGGCTTAACCCCATGGATTTATGGCGTACTGTTTGGATACACCAAATGAGGGTAATGATAATGGAAATCGTTTGTACCGGGCGTAATTGTGGCAAATGCCCCATAACCATCATCTTCATGGGGATTTTTCCAAGCGCACACGCCAGCATAGCCATTCCAGTACGACTGCTTATAGTAGTTGGCCAGTGTGATATTCCACCCGCAACAATTGGAATGCGTGGATGGCGTTACGTTGTAGCCCGGCGTTTCGCCAATAAGTACTGGACGAGCCCCATTGTCTAGCCAATAGCCGATTGATGTTTCAAACGGCCCGCTGGAAGATTGCCATTGGTACCAATGCGGCGACCAGAAATCAAGGTAGGCGTTTGGATTGTTGTATTGTGCTTGTAGGGATGCGTTACTGTAGTTGTTACCGCCATAAGAATCCCAACCGCTGTAACGATCGCTGTTGAAAATAATCCACATCGAGCCTACCGTGACAGGTTTCGCACTATAGGTGTTAATGGCTGCGGCGCACATGGCCACAAAACGGACTACATGATCGCGTGGGAGGTATCCACAATTGGCATCTCGCCACATGTGTTCCGGCTCGTTGCAAATGTCATAACCCATTACGTAAGGTTCATTTTCATAGCGCTGCAAAAACGGGATCAGAAAATATTCAATGTACCATTGGGTTTTATTTTGATCGGTGATGATATCTCGGAACTGATTGTAATACCAACTTCCCTCGTCTTTCACCATATCAAAGGACCAAAAGGTAGGCATGATGTAGATACCCTTGCTACTGGCGATGGCCACAAGATCATCCATGTCTTGCCAAAATTGGGCGCTTGCACCGGTGACCAAGCCATCGCCGTTGAGGCTGGGGCTGGAGTTGCCCGATCCATGTATCCATATACGAGCCAGATTGATATGATTGTCTTGATAACGCTGAAACTCATTGTTCCACCACGTGTAATTGAAGTTTTTGCCGAGAAAATCCAGGCTCCAATCACTTTGTGGTTGCCAAGCAGTGTTGATTCCGTTGAAGAAAATCTCATTGCCATTAACTTGGAATTTGCTTCCAGCAATTGTAACGTCCAGTGGGCCTGCTGTACTCAGCATAGCTACTGGGGCTTCGGCTGATAGCGGAGCATGGTGAGCCTGCTCCAACAGTTCGTGGTGTTGACAGGCAGACAGCCCGAGAAAAATTGGGCATAGAAAGGCTAAACATGAATTTTTCATGGCATATCATCATTAAGTGAATAAATAATTGGTGTTCGTTGGAAAGCAAGTTACCAATTAGGCATTTCATCGAGCGTAATCACATTTTCCGCTTGATGCAATTGCTGCAGTTCAGTATCACTATTTTTTTCGTAGACCAATTCAGACCAACCCATGAAGAATGTCCACCGAGGTTGGGTGGCCAGTTGCGCGGCTGTTGGGTATTTCTGGCATTCGCCGATAGCAATGGGTTTGCCATTGGCCACCCGTACCATGGCGGCATATTTGGCATCAGAAAAGCCGCTTGCATCATCATAAATATCCAATGATGCAATCTCCCAATACGCATCGCCGGGATTGTAGGCGTCCACATCGGTGTCTAATGTTTGGAAATCTTGCACATTCCATACCCAGATCAGGTTAGTGAGTTCCTTGGTTTTCGTCATGTAATCGTGGGTGATTTGGTAGAGACGGCGGGTACCGTTTGGTCCCGGGCGCCCGCCCCACCAAAACTTGCCTTGGTTCATCTCGTGCAATGGACGCCAAAGGACTTCTACCCCCTGATCCCTAAGTTGGGCCAGGTATATGGATACTTCGTCCATCATGGCTTTCCACCGGTCATTGAGTGGGGTTCCGTCGGTGATGAGTTCATTCCATTGGGTATCGTTGAGGTTGCTCAATACACCTTGCCCATCATCCCAGCCGCAGGGTTGGGATAACGCCGGGTTACAGGCATGCCACATGATGTTAACGATGGCTCCTTGGTTCCACTGCTTCAATGCCTCGGCAATCATGGTGCCTCGGTTATCGATATTGTCTTGCTGGAACAGAAAATCGCCACTCCATAATCCAGGGTATTTACCCGTGGTGTTAAAGATTTCATCCGTCCACCGTGCGGGCGTAGCGTTGGGTTCGCGGTTATGGATGCCCGCCACGGTCTTGCGGCCAGATATTTCGTATAGGTAATCAAGACTCTTGAAGCCTGTATTGGGCTTTTCCTCTTCTTGGGTCTCTTGTTCTTGGATGCCAGGCTTGTCCTTGCAGGCCCCAAGGGCAACAAAGCTAATCAGAGCTAGTGTGCTAAATAGAATCAATTTCATGGTGTCGCAAGTTAATTAAAAAATGTAAAGGGTCGATCTAATCGATTTTCTGGATATCTATCCATAGCCGGCGCGGCCGCTTGACAAATTTGTCGTAATCGCTATAAATGTTGTCCCAATCATCGCTACCAGTCAAGCTGAATGTCAGTGAATGATCGGTGATTTGTTTGCTGAGGCCATTGCCCAGATCCTGTGTGCCGGCGCCTACGAATTCGCCCACACTAGTGGTGCCATCAGCGAAGGTAAAGGTAATGGTGTTAGCCGTGTAGTCGCGCTCCCAGGTGCCTTGTTCCGTGGGTATTTTTCGGTATAACGGATTCAGGTCGGTTTGCGGGTTGGCCACGTAGAGGAAGTTCGCGTAAGAACCATCGACACCTGCATCGTTTATGAAAGTGCCATAGGTGTTTCCATCGTCGGTGACGCCAATAAACTCGAATTGGAGCGTATTGTCATACTCGGCTTGCGGGCCGTCAGCTTCAGGCCAAAGCCAAGGTTTGTCGGTCATGTCCATTACTGCTCCACCGCCATATTCCGGCCCCGTACCGCCATATACGACAAAACGTTGCACTGAATAGGCGCCCAGGATACTTTCCTCGAACAGAGTGAGGGCTACGGTCCACTCGCGGCTCTCTCCAGACTCAGCGGTGACCGTATAGGTATAGCTGTTGCCATTGGCGGCGAAGTCTACGGCTTCTCCCGAAGCAGGGCTGACCGTGGATCGGTAGGATTGCTGCACAATAGGAGTAACGCGCGAGAGATCCGTGCCCTCCTGCATGAGCACACTTACTGATACGGTGGCGGTGGCGTGGTCTACCTGTGCAGGGCCTACCTGTACCAACCCTTCGCCCAGCGAGAAGGCTTCGATAGAACGCTCGTGGCTCACGACATCTTTGTAGGGGTCTTTCTTGCAAGCCGTAGACATAATCGTCAATACAAGGGCCAGTACGGCAGATATTCTTAAGGGATGTATGCGTTTCATTGTCATGTCGTTTAAGGGTTCATCAAAGGGTTAGAATCGATTTCACGTTGTGGAATAGGAAAGAAATAGGCACCACTGGTGATGGTTTTGCCATATTGCTGTACTAATACGCTTTCCATGGCGTTGGTACGGCGCAAGTCGAATAGGCGGTGCCCTTCGAAAGCCAGCTCGAGTGCCCGTTCGGCTACCACGGCTTCCCTGAAGGCTTGTATGTCTAAGCCGGCAGGTAGGGGTTGCAAACCTGCCCGTTGGCGGATGCGATTGACCGCTGCATATCCGTCTGTAGTAGGGCCGGAGGCTTCCGCATACACCAGCAGGATGTCTGAATACCGGATGACGGGAGAATTGGCACTCATTTTATCGGCATCACGAAGGGGATCGATGTACTTTCGCGAGAAGGGCCGCGAAAAGTCATTGATATCAAATTCGATGGTTTGTCCGTCCGGATTGATTACCGATGATACAATGAGTTGCGTTTTGCGTTTGTCTGTATCGTCATAGCTGTTGTAAATGGCCGCTTCGGTCTGGAAATGGTTCCAACCACGGCCGATGTAGATGGTTTCACTATTGGGGTCAATAGGGTCATATGCGATGTGCATGTCAAAGCCAGGGTCTGCCAAAAACATGTTGGGCAGTTTGGTGTAGTTGCCTTCGCGTTCGCCTAAGCGATCTACAGCGGCATCGAAAATATGCTCGGAAATCGACGCATTTTTGTAAATTTCTACATTCCAGATATCGGGAAGCCAGTCGGTAAAACCAAAAGCGCTCTGTTGGTTGATCACCTTGTCTGCGTAATCACGGGCCTGTGTGTAATGCTGCTCGGCATCGGTTACGAAGTCATAACCTACCGAGCCTGATGCTTTGGATGATGCCAAATGAAGGTATACTTTGGCCAATAGCGATTGTGCCGCCACCTTGTTAGCCCGGCCTTCATCATTTTTGAATAATGTCATTAGCGATTCGGATTGCACCAAGTCGCTGATGATCACGTCATACACTTCGGCAATGGGTGACTTTTCTACGGGAATCTGTTCGGCAGACTCCAAAGGGTCCAACCGCAAGGGGATTTGTCCAAAAAGCCTTACCAAGTTGAAGTAATGCAATGCCCGCAGAAAATAGGCCTCGCCCACAATTTGGTCGATACCTGTTTGGGGCATATTGGGGGTATTGGGTACGTGCGCAATGACAGCATTTGCACGGGCTACCCCGCGATAGGCGTAAGTCCAGATGTTGTCGAGGTCAGCATTGGTGGATGTGGTACGTAATTGGTCCAGCTCTGCGTTGGCCTGTCCCGCATCGGGTTTATGGGTGAGGTTTTCAGTGGGTAACTCGGTGACGATGTAATAGCCCCTGGAGTAATAGCCCACTTCCGGCAGGATGGAATAGGCGTAGATTAGGCCCGAAAGGGCATCTGCCTCCGTTTTATAGAATGATCCCGTATTGATTAGCCCATAGGGCTTTTCTTCCAGCTTAGCACAACTGCCCAGTAATATCCCTGCTGCCAGTATTGTTGTATATATTTTTGCTTTCATGATGTTATCACAATGGTCGTTTGGTTAGAATCCGATATTAAGTCCGAGTGAGAATGCGCGTGGGCGAGGATAGTTACCCCAGTTGATGCCGTCTTCGCCAACTTCTGGGTCGAATCCAGGATTGAACTTGGTAAACGTATACAGGTTGTTGGCAGAACAGAACAACCGGATACTACTCACTCCCTTGACGAAGCCCGAACGCACGTTGTAACCCAATGTAATGTTTTGCACACGGAGGAAAGATCCATCAGTGATGAAAAAGTCTGATGCCTTGTATCCACGCGTGTTGTTTGCCCTTGGGTAATCGTTATTTGGGTTATCAGGTGTCCAGCGAAGCATTTGGCGGCTAGGTGTCATTTTCTGCAAGTCAAACACATCGTTACCGTACACCCCATAAAGTTGGATAGCTAGGTCGAAGTTTTTGTAGCGCATGTCGGTATTGATGCTGTACAGGAAGCTTGGGGTGGGATCTCCGATGACGGTACGGTCGTAGGTCGGATCGATGGTGCGATCCGGCGTACCATCGGGTCCAGAGAGGTCCACATATTTGATTTCGCCGGGTTGTGCTTCTACGCCGAGAAGGCCTGCGTCTAGACCCTCGTCCAGGGTTTGGATGATGCCGTTGGCGTGGTAACCGTAGAAGCTATACATGGGATAGCCCACGATGAAGTGGTTGGCATTTTGCCGGATCATCTCGATGAGCGCGCCGGTGACCACCCGATCGTTTTCACCCATGGAGATGACCTTGTTGCGATTGAGCGTGAAATTGCCGCCAAGGTTCCACGTAAATTCGCCTTCGCGTAAGATACGCGCATGGAGCCCCAATTCAATACCACGGTTGTCGATTTCGCCGTCATTTACCCATTGTTGGTCGAATCCCGATGAGGGCGATACGGTACGCTGCCGCAGCAGGTCGCTGGTGCGCTTGATGTAATAATCTGCAGTGAGTGTAAATCGCTGGTCGAGGATACCGATGTCAAGGCCTACGTCGAGTGAGCGAGTGGTCTCCCAGCGGAGGCTGCTATTGCCCAATCCGCCGACGATGGTGAGGCCCTGCTCGTTGTTTCCACTGGCTAGCCCAGGTCCGAAACCAGTAAGGAATCCATTTTGCGCACCAGTATAGTAGCGGTCCGTGCCGAAGCGATCGAGCGTTTGGTAAGGGGATATCCCTTGATTGCCCGTGAGCCCATAGCTAGCGCGGAGTTTCAGCTCGGAGAAGATGCCGAGAGACCTGATAAACTCCTCTTCATTGATTTTCCAAGCCACAGCGCCCGATGGAAAGAAAGCCCATTTGTTGTTGGCACCAAACTTTGTTGAGCCGTCCGCCCGGGCAGTCACTGTAAACAGGTACTTGTCCTGGAGTGTGTAATTGGCACGGCCGAACCATGAGTGTAGCGCCGAACGGTATAGGTTGTTGTTGATGACTTTGTTTGCCGCGCTATTGAGGTTTTCATTGCGGAGGTTGTCGTTTACGAAGTTCTGCCCGATGAGGCTGCTGGTGCGTGTGTTCGAATTCTGGATGGAAAATCCACCCACAATGTTGAGGTAATGGTCTTCGTTGAAATGTTTATCTATGGTCAGGTAGTTTTCGTTGACCAGTTCCGTATTGTTGTAATTGCTGATTTGGCCGAAACCGGTATTTTCGTAACCCCTGAAGGTTACGGTCGACGGCTCGTATATATCGCCTACCGAATTGCCGTACTTGGTGCTGAGTTGTGTCCTGAATGACAGCCAATCCGTGAAGCGGATGTTAGCAAACACCGTGGCAAGCACATCGATGGTTTTGTTGGTATTCAACACTTCGTTAGCCACGGCCATCGGATTGCCGAAATCCATGCTTGATATGCGAAAATAATTGCCATCTTCATCATACACGGGGAAAATACGCGACCGTCCGGGGCTAAGCCCCTGCCCGTTGTTTTGCGTGTGGGTGAGGATGATGTTGGTACCGGCTGAAACAGCATCACTGATTTTCTGGTCGAGATTAAGCCGCCCGGTATATTTGTCGAAGTCGTTATTGATAGCTAATCCTTGTTCTTTATAGTAATTGCCCGACATGGAGTATCGGGTGTTTTCAGACCCTCCGTCCACACCTAATGTGTAGCTTTGCGAAAATGGATTACGGTATACCAGATCTAACCAATCGGTATTGTGGGGCCACTGCGGTTTGTTGGGCTCAAGTCCACGAAGTTCCGCGATAGATGGGTGGTATACTCCACTACGTACTTGGCCTAGGTAAGGTAATTGGCCTGGAGGAGTACCCCCATTCAATGCGGCTTCGTTGGCATATACAGCTTCCTCTACGGGATCGCGCCAGAGATCGGGTTGCACCGCTAGCACGGATAAGGTATTCAAGGTGCTCAACGTAATCCTTGGGGTACCGGCACGGGCTTTCTTCGTCGTTACCATGATGACCCCGTTGGCCCCACGCGAGCCATAAATAGCAGCGGAAGAAGCATCTTTCAACACCTCGATTGACTCGATGTCTTCGGGGTTGATTTGCCGGAGATCACCTCCGTCGCCCCAAGGGAAGCCATCGACCACTACTAATGGACTGTTGGAGCCGCTCAATGAACTGGTACCCCGGATTCGAAGGGTTGCTCCGGCACCCGGATGGCCACTGGGCACGATGACTTGCAACCCAGCGACCTTACCTTGCAACAATTGATCCATTGAAGCAGCGGGCGTGCGGTTGAGGTTGTCGCCCCGTAAAGTGGCTACTGATCCCGTTAGGTCGCTTTTGCGTACGGCTCCGTAACCGACGACCACTACATCGTCTAACGTTGTAAACGATGATTTCATCACGACATCAAAAAAGGTCCGATTACCGATAGACACCTCTAGGGGTTCCATGGCTACATGGTTGAAGAGGAGGATACTGGCATCGGAGGATACTGAAATATCGAATTCACCAGCGTCATTCGTGGTTACGGTGGTGTTACCTCCTTTTACGGTCACGCCAGCAACAGGTTGGTCATTTTCGTCTTTGACAACCCCTTGGATGTGCTTGGTTTCTTGGCCCAGCGCAAGGAATGCCATGCAAAGCGTAAGCGCGAGTAGTTGGGTTACTTTTAATAATTGTGAATACATAAGGATATCAAATTGGTCATTAAGATATGGCAAAAGTAACCGACTTGCCCAACTGATACTAATACTTTTTTTGCATAATATTGTGAAAAATAGTCGTTGATAATTGTTGTTTTTCCGTTAAAAGTATAATCATTATGTATAAATGTGCTGAATTGATATGAAAATACACGATTTGTAGTCTAGATAAATATATATGCTGTATTCGTATGATTTTAACATTTTAGGGTAGGGGCGTCGTTTTTTTGCTTGTTGGGCAGGTGCTCGTCAATTAAGCATCAGGATTGGCAAGGATACTATTACTTTTGCTTGTTTTGGCCTGCTAGTTTTGGCACTTATACAAAAATATACGGTTATGAAAAAATTGCTCGTTTTTGCCGTAGCACTATTTGGCACCTATACAATACACGCGCAAATACAAGGAATAACACGGCACGAGGGGAGCGTGGAGCAATATGGAAAGGTAGAATGGGAAGTCGAATTGATTGCCAATTGGTCGAATCCTTTTTTTAAGGAGGAGGTAATGTTAGATTTGGAGCTAACCGCTCCCAATGGGGAAGTAATTAGCCAGCCTGCATATTACATCTCGGGTAAGCCCGGCCACCTGTCAGCGTGGGGCGCTCGTTTTACGCCAAAACAAGAAGGAAAGTATCACTATCGGTTTGTGTTGCATGAGGCTGGGCAAACGATTGGTGAAACCGAAATGCAGGTGCTCGATGTTCGGCCTTCTGCTCGTAAAGGGTTTTTGGGGGCGGGCGATGCATGGGGCTTCCGATTTGATGACGGCAAGCCGTTTCGTGGACTTGGGCAAAACCTTGCATGGGAGTCACGTATCGAAGACGATTCTCGGTTCTTCAAGGAGTTGCATGAGCAAGAGAAATTTAATTACGAGTACATGGTGCCCCGGCTCAAGGCTACCGGAGGTAATTATTTCCGGACATGGATTTGTTCATGGAATCTCCCCCTCGATTGGAAAACAGGTATCAATAATGCACGCTATATCGACGATACAGCATACTTTAATTCCAGTGCTGTGGAGAAACTGGATCGGCTAGTGGCATTGTGCGATTCACTGGATGTTTATTTCATGTTGACGCTAGGGCCGGGCACGCACCACCGCGACCATGGGCGCCATGAGGTAAGTATAGCCGATTTTTTTACAGACCCCGTTTCGAAAGCGGAATACCGCAATAGGTTGCGTTTTATCGTGGGTAGGTGGGGTTATAGCCCGTCTATCGCTGCGTGGGAATTTTTCAATGAAATCGATAACATCCAGTTTCGCGATCCGGAGCAGCCTATACCTGCCGAACACATTGTGCAATGGCATCAGGAAATGGCGGAATACCTCAGTCAGATAGATGTCCATGGCCATTTGATGACCACCAGTATTTCGCATCGTGACCTAGATGGCCTGAATAGCATTCCGCAAATCGATTTTAACCAAAAACACATTTATCGTAATACTTCGGCCATTGGGTCCACTACACAACTATATGTGGAGCGATTTCAGAAACCGTATGTTATCGGGGAGTTTGGCTACGAATGGGATTGGCAGTTGAATTTCGATGATTTTGCTGAAGGAATGGATAGCGATTACAAGCGAGGGCTTTGGTACGGGCTTTTCTCGCCGACGCCGATATTGCCGTTATCGTGGTGGTGGGAGTATTTCGAGAATCGCGGTACCGATCGCTATTTCAACCGGGTGAAAGTGATATTGGACGACATGCTAGCTTCGGGTGGCGGTACATTTACGCCGATTAAGCTTTTTTCTTCATCGCCAGATATCGAGGTTTATGGCGTGCAGTGCGGATCAAAAACCTATATATACCTATACAATCCCACAGGTGAAGTCAGGGAGACAGATTTGGAAGTACGGTGGAGCGCCCAGATGCTTCCGGGAGAGCGCCGTATTTATGACTGCGAATCTGGTGACTTCTTTGGCTTGGACGGCCTTCGGCTCGACGGTGAATACCTTCGGCTATTGGCATATCCGTTGCCAGCCCATACCGATCGGGTATTGGTGCTGGAATGATGTACGGAGGACTGAATTTAGTCACCGATGAGTGCCATGAGCGTGAGACAACACCTACTGTTGTGGTAGGGGCATTTCCAAAACCCAGCCTTATCATCGTCGCGGTTGATGCTGCCATCAGCCGTGCGGCTCCAATACCATTCGCCATGATCGTGGTCTAGCAATTGGTCTTGGATGTATGCCCAAATTTTTTTGGCGATATCACGGTAGCTTGTATTGTCGGTATACTTGAATGCGTACATGAACCCAACCACGGCCTCCGCTTGTACCCACCAATGGCGGTCGAGGTCTAGATGGTGCCCATCCCGTTCATAAGCCAGGCTCCCATCTGGTTGGATGCCTTTGGCCGCCGCATCAGCGATGCGGATGGCTATCGGAACCAGTTTGTTGAGTAGCCCGGGGTCACGCAGCACTTCGGCTGCCTCCAGTAGTAACCAAGCGGCTTCGATATCGTGCCCATAGGAAATCAGCGTTGATTTTATGCGCCAGGTTTCGTCAAAAAACAATTGAAGGTGCCCCGTGTTCCGATCTAGGATACGATCGGTAAAGATAGCGATCAAGTTACGTTGCGCGGTTTTGAGTTGAGGGTTGTTCCATATACGTAAAAGGTTGGTATAGGGTTCCAATATATGGAGGTGCGTATTCATGGTTTTCCGCTCATTGGCGTCTTTCGTGCTGAGCCTCATGTCGTCAATGGGGTTCCAATCTGCGGTAAACGCCTCGAAGTATCCGCCAAATGTATGGTCTGCGTGGCGCTCGATAGTATGGAAGAATTCCATTGCTAGCGTTAATGCTCGGGGACATCCCGTTGCGCGGTAGTATTCCGCAAAGGCATACAACGCAAAGCCTTGCGCATAGGTTTGCTTTTTCGTGTTCACGGGGCGGCCGGTATGGTCGAGCTCCCAATATACGCCGCCGTACTTGTTATCTATGAAATGGTCAACGAGGTAGTGAAAAGCGCGGTCGGCCATTCCCTTGTATTCAGGGTTACCTAGTTGGCGGTAGGCGGCCGCAAATGTCCAAAGGATTCGTGCATGTAGCACCACACCTTTGTTCGCTTTTTCATGTAATTGCCCATGTCCGTCGATACGACCGTAGAAACCGCCGTTTTCACGATCTACCATGTGTGTCGCCCAAAAATCAAGGATGTTGTTTTCTAAAACGGAGCGAAAATTGGTCATGTATTTCTTTTTTCGGCCAATTCGGCGGTGATGCGTTTCAGTTTCTCTTCATTTAAGGGGTAAAAGGCAATGAATACCACGGATAGTATCGTGCCGATAGCAGGCAGGACGCTAAGCATCATGCGTATCCCATCACGGGCTTCTGCAGTTTGCGCCACGTTGGCCTCAAACCCGAAATAGGCGAGCAGCCACCCCGTCATGGCCCCACCGATAGACCACCCGAATTTCTGGGACATGGATGACGATGAAAAAATAAGGCCCGTAGCCCGACGATTAGTTTTCCATTCGGAATAGTCGGCGATATCTGCATACATAGACCATAGCAAAGGGAAAATACTGCCAGCGCAGGCACTGATGAATACCTGGAGGATCAGCATCATTGTTATATTCGCTGGATCAATGAAATAAAATGCGATGCTGAATACCGTGGCAAAAGCCATGGCCCCCAAATACGTGTTTTTCTTGCCTATTCGATTGGAGACGGGTGATACCAGTAGGATACCGAGGATATTGGCCGCTTGTCCCAACACGAGGTAGACGGTGGTGAGTGATAATGCTGCCCCAAAGATACCTACATTAAAATGCTCAGGTACCGAAGCATAGTATTTGAAGTAAAAGACCGCTGCCCCATCTCGGATGGAATTGAATATCAAGGCGGCAATGCCAGCCCCTAGCAGGATCCACCAAGGACGGTTTTTAAATAAATCGCTGATGTCTTCCCGTAAGGTATTGCCTGTCGCTTTAATGGGCTTGACCCGTTCGGTGGTCCAAAAAAAAGTACAGAGAAAAAACACCACCGCGATCCCCGCTACTACCACCGCCGCCATGGACCACCCAAACGATAGGTCTACCATATCGCCAAGGTTGCTGAAAAAGTCTACCAAGGGTTCGATGAGCACCAGCACCAATATGCTGCCTAGAAAGGCAAACACCATGCGATAAGCAGATAAGGCAGTTCGTTCTTTCGGATTTGACGAGATGACGCCTAGCAGTGAGGCGTATGGCACATTTATCAGTGAATAAGCCATCATCATCAGTGAATAAGTGGCATATGCATAGATGACTTTGCCCGTCTCAGACAAATCGGGAGTGGTAAACGTGAGTATGCCGATTATGCCGAATGGGATGGCTACCCACAACAAGTAAGGCCTGAATTTGCCCCATCGCGATTCCGTGCGGTCGCTGATGACACCCACCACTGGATCGAAAAGCGAATCCCAAACGCGGGTAATCAAAAACATGGTGCCCACCACCGCAGCTTCGATGCCAAACACATCGGTGTAAAAATACAGCAGGTACATGCCAAACAGTTTCCAAAACATGGAAGATGCGGCATCTCCGAAACCATAGCCAATTTTTTCTTTTAGTGTAACGCGTTGTATATCCATCGGTGTCATTACATAATCGTGAATTCGCAGTGCCGTTAACGTGCTCCTACATTCCCTGTTTGGAGGTTCTTGTCAATCAATGTTACCAGCGCATCCACAGATGAGGCCGAGCGATAGCCATCTGGCGCGGTGTTAAGGCAATAATCCAGCAGTCGATCGATACTAGATACCGCCACGTGCATTCGCGTATCGCATGAGGCGTAGTAAAGGTACACGGTTCCGTCATCATCGGCAATCCATCCGTTGGCGAATAACACATTTGATACATCGCCGATCCGTTCATCACCCATTGGTGCCAACAGGTGCCCGGCCGGTTCGGCAATCAGTTGGTCTGGCTGTTTCAAATCGGTCAGGTAAAGGTAAAGTACATACCGTAACCCAGCAGCGCAAGCCCGAACACCATGGGCAATGTGTAACCATCCCTTTGGCGTTTTGATGGGATGAGGCCCCTCTCCGTTCTTTAGCTCTTTGATCGTATGGTAATGCCTTGCGTTGATGATGCGTTCTTCTTTTACTTCGGCGTTTGTCATGCTATCTACCAGTGCCCAGCCAATGCCCCCGCCATTGCCGGCATCAATGAAACCATCTTGCGGGCGGGTATACAAAGCATATTTGCCTGCCACAAACTCGGGATGTAATACCACGTTGCGCTGCTGGCTCGATGCCACCAAATCAGGGAGACGTTCCCATGTCTTTAGATCTTTAGTACGCACGATTCCCGCCGATGCAATGGCTGTTGATAAATCTCCCTGGCGCGCATTTGGATCTTTGCGTTCTACACAAAAAATTCCGTAGACCCAGCCGTCCTCGTGTGCCGTAAGCCGCATGTCGTAAACGTTGGTTTCGGGATTTTCCGTTTCGGGTAAAATAATGGGGTAGTCCCAAAACCTGAATTGGTCGATGCCGTTTGGGCTCTCTGCTATGGCAAAGAACGATTTCCGGTCGTTCCCTTCCACACGGACGATGAGTAGGTATTTGCCTTGCCATTTGATCGCACCCGAATTGAATGTCGCATTGATGCCAAAACGTTCCATAAGGTGGGGGTTCGTTTCCGGTGATAAGTCATAACGCCAAAACAGGGGTGTGTGAGCAGCCGTTAGAATCGGGTATTTATAGCGATTGAAAATACCGTTTCCCGGAAGCACGGGCTCGTTTTTTCGTTCGATAAGCTGCCTATGCATCAAGGTAATGGCTTCCAACCGTTGGTTGAATAGTGTATTGTTGTTTTCAATGATTCTCATATTGTTATCACGTGTTGATGCTTAACTGGTTATTACGCTGCAAACTTACACTTGTTGGTCATCTGACGATAATACTTTTTTTGCAGTTTGTGATAAACATATTGCAATATACATTACATTTGATGTTTTTGTGCTGTTGGTTTATGGTATTATTATTACATTTGGTTGCGCCAATTATCACATTAGAAGATTGACCATGAAAACTGAGATCACTCGAGAAGTAACGCCACTTACTGAAAGCGATTGTTTCACACTGTTTCGACGATCGAAAACACATTTTGATTTTCCATTGCATTATCACGAGGAATACGAGTTGAATCTGATTCTGAATGCGAAAGGAGCCAAACGCATCGTAGGCGACCATGTGGCAAGCATTGGTGAAGCCGAATTGGTATTAGTAGGGTCCAATCTGTACCACGGATGGTTTGATGGGGCATGCGAGCGTACGGATATCACGGAAGTGACCATCCAGTTTCACCGCAATTTGTTTCACGAGGAGTTTTTGCAAAAGAACCAATTGAGCTTTATCCGGACGATGCTTGAGAAATCACGAAAAGGAATACTGTTCTCGGCCGACACCATCTTTTCCGTCAAAAATCGGATACTTGACCTGAAGGATAAAACCGGCTTCGATTCGGTTCTTGAACTCATGTCTATCCTACACCACCTTTCCAAATCGACGGGCATGTGTACGTTAAGTAGTGAAGGATTTGACGATCAATTGGAAAATTCTAACAGTAGGCGAATCGCCCGGGTGTTTGAATACCTCAATACACACTACAACAAACCTATACGCCTTTCGGAGATGGCTGCACAGGCCAATATGCATGAAGCTTCGTTCAGCCGATTTGTCAAGAAGAGCACTGGAAAAACCGTGGTGGAAAGCCTTAATGAGATTCGTTTGGGGCATGCCACGCGCTTGTTGATCGATACCAATCAAAATATTGCGGAGATTGCCTATAATTGCGGATTTAATAATATTTCAAACTTCAATCGCATTTTCAGGCGGAAGAAAAACTGTACACCCATGGAGTTTAGGGTTAATTTTTCGGGTTCGCGGGTATTTGTATAGTTCCAGCCCCAAATTATTATGTATGTAGCAATGGTTCTTCTTTAGGTATAAAGGTCTACCCCAATAATATTGCTAAATACTTTTAGCATTTTCATTTTCCGTTTTTTTTACCATCTTAGCAAACTGAATTTACATGATAGCCATGTAAACCCCTATTAAAACAAACTTATATCGTATGAGACCGTTATTAATCCTATTTGCTGCTGTTGCACTGTTTTTACAAGTTAACGCACAAGAAGTAACCCGCGTAGACAGCCCGGTAGACTATGTCAATACCCTCATGGGAACGCAATCGGTGCCGTTACTGTCCAATGGTAATACGTATCCCGCTATAGCGCTTCCCTGGGGGATGAATTTCTGGTCGCCCCAAACCGGAAAAATGGGGAATGGCTGGCTGTATAGCTATACCGAGGATAAGATTCGTGGCTTTAAGCAAACCCACCAACCGTCGCCATGGATGAATGACTATGGGCAGTTTTCCATCATGCCGATTACCGGGCAACGCACATTCGATGAAAACGAACGCGCAAGCTGGTTCTCGCACAAGGCGGAGGTAGCCAAACCACATTATTACAGCGTCTATTTGGCGGACCATGACCTGACCACGGAAATCACGCCTACCGAACGGGCCGCCCGTTTTCGGTTTACCTTCCCAAAAACCGATAGTGCTTTCGTCGTGGTCGATGCATTTGATAGGGGCTCCTATGTGAAAGTCATTCCGGAAGAAAACAAGATTATTGGCTATACCACCCGCAATAGTGGTGGTGTGCCTGAAAATTTCAAGAACTATTTTGTTATTGTATTCGATCGCCCATTCACGAATGTCGGCACATTTGCAGATTCGATACTGGTAGATGATCGATTGGAGATACAAGCCGACCACACGGGTGCGATAGTAGGCTTTAACATTGCCAACAGAGGAGACCAAGTGCAGGCGAAGGTGGCATCCTCTTTCATTAGCCATGAGCAGGCGGAGTTGAACTTGCGCGAAGTGGGGGAGAAAGATTTTGAAACCCTCAAACAAGCGGGGAAAGACCGTTGGAATACCGAATTGAGCAAAGTATTGGTAGAAGGAGGAACAATTGATCAGGTACGTACCTTCTATTCTTGCCTATACCGTACCATCCTTTTCCCCCGCATGTTTTACGAATACGATGCCAATGGCAACGTGGTACATTACAGCCCGTACAACGGCGAGGTGCTTCCGGGATATATGTTTACGGATACCGGATTTTGGGATACATTCAGGGCTTTGTTCCCGTTTCTGAACTTGGTTTATCCCGAAATCAACCAGAAAATGCAGGAGGGCTTGGTGAATACGTATAAGGAAGGCGGGTGGCTGCCGGAATGGGCAAGCCCGGGTTACCGCAATATCATGGTGGGCAATAATTCAGCCTCGGTGGTCGCAGATGCATATATCAAGGGGCTGCGCGGATATGATATCGAGAAATTATATGAAGGGGTGTTGAAGGGAGCCAATAACGCCGGACCCATCACCGCTGTGGGGCGTGCCGGAGCCGAATATTATACAACGCTAGGTTATGTGCCATACGATGTAAAAATCAATGAGAATGCCGCGCGCACATTGGAGTATGCATATGATGATTTCGCTATTTACCAATTGGCAAAAGCATTGGGCCGCCCTGCCGACGAAATCGCTTTGTACCGGGAACGTAGCCTGAATTACAAAAAGTTGTTTGACAAGGAAACGGGGTTAATGCGAGGAAAGAACAAAGATGGCCATTTCCAGACGCCGTTTAATCCTTTTAAATGGGGAGATGCATTTACCGAGGGCAATAGTTGGCATTATTCATGGTCGGTCTTCCAGGATGTGGAGGGATTAGCCCAACTGATGGGAGGGCATGAGGCGTTTGTACAGAAACTGGATTCTGTTTTTGAGTTGCCCCCTATATTTGACCATAGCTATTACGGCTTCACCATTCATGAGATTCGCGAAATGCAAATCGCTAATATGGGGCAGTACGCACATGGAAACCAACCGATACAGCACATGATTTACCTGTATAACTATGGCGGGGCTCCATGGAAGGCGCAGCATTGGGTACGCGAAACCATGGATCGGATGTATTTGCCTACACCAGATGGCTATTGTGGTGATGAGGATAATGGGCAGACATCGGCTTGGTATGTGTTTTCGGCGTTGGGCTTCTATCCCGTCACGCCGGCTACGGATGAATACGTAATCGGGGCACCATTGTTCAAGAAAGTAACGGTTAAGTTGTCGGATGGTAAAACTTGGGAAATCAATGCGCCCAATAATAGTAAGGATAATAAATACATCCAGTCTGTCCAGGTAAACGGTACCGATTACGGTAAAAATTTCTTTAAGCACGGTGACTTGATCGATGGGGCTGTATTGCACTTCGATATGGTTGATACACCTAACACCAGTCGTGGAACACAAGTGGCTGATTTCCCGTTCTCATTGAGTTTGGAGAAATAAATCAGTGACTAGTCATTGACGTTTGAGATAAATGGACGTGGTGCTTGATGGCCTAAGCGGCTTTGCTTGAAAAAACTGTTCATTTTCTCGTAGGAGTTTGCGGCGGAAAGGTGGGAGTTAGCCATTTTCTCGTAGGAGTTAGCGATGGAAAGGTATGAGTTCGCAACGGAAAGGTATGTGTTTGCGACGGAAAGGTATGTGTTTGCGATAGAAAGGTATGAGCTCGTGACGAAAGGTACGTGTTTGTGACGGAAAGGTAGGAGTTTGCGATGGAAAGGTACGAGTTAGCGACGGAAAGGTACGTGTTTGTGATGGAAAGGTATGTGTTTGTGATGGAAAGGTAGGGGTTAGCGACGGAAAGGTACGTGTTTGCGATGGAAAGGTATGTGTTTGCGATAGAAAGGTATGAGTTAGCGACGGAAAGGTACGTGTTTGTGATGGAAAGGTAGGAGTTCGTGACGGAAAGGTACGAGAAAATGGCCATCTACATAGTAGCAACGGTGGCTCGACAGATATATCGAACGATTTTCAGCGAGGGTTTTTAATTCGATGGGGTAGGTGTTTTCTCCATATTCGCCTTGTCAAGGTCTGTGATGTTTCAAGCGTGACGCCAGACCATAGCCGGTAATGGCGGATAGCAACAAGAAAACTGCAGCGAGGACAATAGCTATAGTGCTCGGATGGCGAATGGCGGATACGATTACCCAATATAAAGTCGGATAAAATCCCAGGATGGGTGCCATTGCGGTGTGTTGAAGGAGACTACCTATAGTAGGTATAAAAGTTATTTTTGAATACTTCCTGTGGGTCATATTTCAATTTCAAATTGAAAAAACCATCGGCTTGCGGGTATATCGCTTTCATGATGCTTTTATCTACATGTAGCCGGTAGGGTAGGTAAAATGTACCTTCATACTTGAGGGCTAGTTGAACTAATACATCGGTAAGCGCTTTCATGGCTTCTTCATCTTGAGTTGTTTTCTTTTGGTTAAAAAGGAACACAAATCCGAATACATTTTCCCTTGCGTAGTTGAGGTAACTGATTTCGTCCTGATAGACATCCCGTATGGTAATATTTAGCAAATCGATGCTTTGGTGTGGAAGAACTGCTTTCAGTTCGTCGATGTAGGTGTTGAAATGCCTTTCGGGAACGAAGTATTCCTGTAAAATATCGGTCGATTTGGAATCTTTGTTTTCGATGAGACTAACATCATCATTTAGCAATTGGTTTCGGGTTACGGTTTGATTAGAGGCAAATACGCCTAATGTAGTTTCTAAATCCCAACGTAATCGTTTTCCATATTCACTATTGACCGTGCTTCTGAAAACCAATCGCTTGGCCTCGGTGGGTGTTCGGCTATAAATGTTTTTGTCGTTTATATCCGATTGTTCGTCTGTTTTTTTGAAAACATTTAGTGTGGCGCTTTCAAGAAACCGTTTGTTGGTTATATTGAGTCGGCCAAATACAAGTTCGACACTGTTGTCATCGCTTGCGTATTTTTTGAACGCATCCAGGTATTCGGATGATTTAATTTCGTGGCGAATGAATTTTAGATTGGTGTTGTCTACGATTTTTAGTGTTACATCAAGGATTATCCCGAATAATCCATATCCGCCTATAGCCAAGCCAAATAGCTCGTGATTTTGGGTCGGGCTACAGGCGATGATTTCGCCATTGGCATCCATCAGCGTAAAGGAAACCACGCTTGACGATATTGGAGGGGTGTTTTTCTGCCATCCGTGGCCGTTTACACTGATGGATCCCCCGATGGAAAATGAACTGAATGCCTGCATGACCGCCACAGATTTGTTATACCCATTTAGGTAGTCAATTACATCTGCCCAAAGTGCCCCAGCCCCCACTGTTATGGTATTATTGTCCAAGTCTATTTGCATATGGCTGTACGGACGCATATTGATGAGTATGCCATCGGGGTACATGGTGTGTCCTCCCATGCTATGCTTAGCCCCCGCAATGGAGATTGGGATATTTTTTGTTTTGCTGTAGGCAATGAGATCCCTGAGCTGGTTTTCGATGGCCGCTTTTGACGAGGCTACATCAATGATGGTATCCATTTTGGTGAGATTGAGTTGGCTCGCATCATTGGTGTAGCCTTCCGGGGTCTCGATAGTGATTTTATCCTCTTTCAGATAAGTTTTATAGATATGAAAGAATGGAATTGTAGTGAAAATCAATAGGCTACCTCCAGCAAGTAGCATCAAGTAAACGACATGCTTTTTCTTCATGGTCAATGGCGAAAATTTTGTGAATCGGTTTCTGCTTTTTTCGATAAAGTACCAATTCTTTTCGAACAGGGAGTGAAAATGATAAGAACCTCTGACAATCCCTTTATTGGACATGTATATGAATCGGTGATTGCATCGTCAAGTATTGAGACTAAAAATACCTATTGCCAGGAAGATAATATTTTATTTTAATATATCCCTTGGTAGCTTTGTATGCTTCATAAGGGACGGTGATTTCTGGATAATACCAATCATAAGTAATAGTGTCCAAGATTTTTCCTCCCTGAATCTCTATTGAATTAATCTTGATGGAATCATCAGTCTCACCTGTTATTTCTAAGATAAGCCTGTTGCATTTTTTCACTTTAGTCACGGCTGTTAAAATAGTGTCTTTCGAAACATCTGTGATAATCCATTCACCTCGGTTTCGGGCATTGCAGGAAGATATGACGAGGATTGTCACGAAAAAGAATGCAATATATAAAACGTGTTTAGTTTTCATAATGTGATTATTCATGAGAAGTACTTTATAGTTGATAATTATTGATTTGTTGGTTTTAGTTCTGTAACTCCCGGTATTATAGAACCATTGGGATTTAACGGTGTCAAATATCGTAGCCCTCCCGCCTCTAATGCGGTTTTCACAAAATCTTGCGGAGTCTGACCGATTGCTCTTTGAGTCTCAAATAACCTGCCAACAGCGTTATTAAACAAATCCATCTCTTTTTTTAAGGTACTGTTTTGTGGCGTATTTACCTCATGCGCATCGCCAAGTAATTTACTTAATTCAATCCCTATACTTACGGAATTCAAGGCGTGAAAAAATGCATGTCTGAAAGCATCTCCCAAACCATTCCATTGAGTGTTGCCAGGATAAAGAGAGGCTGATAATTCCTCAGCTCTATAGGCATTGGAAAGATATGCGTATTTGTAACTCATGCTCATACTATTGTATATTTCTAACTCCTCACTTGTCATTCTGCTTTTATAGATAGATTCCAAGTTCATGAGTTCTACATATTGGTTTGATGTTAAACCTCCATAACTTTCTCCTCCACCACTATTTCCTCCGCCGTCTCCGGGCGGTGGATTTGTTGGGATGTCGCCGCCACCCGGTCCCCCGCCGTGGCCTGGCGGGCAATAGGTGTTGGAGTGGCATATTTCGTTGGATTGACCGCCGCTGGCCTGAATTGCGGCATGTTTGCCCATGACAACGGTTGGCTGCCACGGTGGCAGGCCGGTCATGACCTCGCCGACACACACCTCGTAAATCACGCATCCCGATGACGCTGCCTGTACGTCGGCGATGTCCCCGGACAGACCGCTTTTCAGCAGGGGCTTCTTCCCATCACCTGGGGCCGAGGAAAAGTAGTTGCTGGTGGGGTCGAACCAGTCTTCCACGATGATGCCGCCCTCGAAAGGTTCGCCATCCAGCCATTCCCTGCCGGGGATGAGGGTCAGCATCTCCGCGGTGAGCCGGTCGGTGTTGCCCGGGTCGGTCATCCGCAGGAAGACCAATCCGTTCAGGCTGGCGTTTTCCAGGCCGCCGCTTTTCAATCGGATGGAAATGGAAACCGAACGGGCACGAATACCGAAGTGGTGTCTCCCTGCCGTTGGTAAAAAGCGGAGGTCCAATCGACGTTCCGGCTAGCCAAGAGCCCGTTGGGGAGAAAAGAACGCCCGGTGGGGTTCACTTCGTTGGTCGCCAGCTGTTTTTCAAAGAACGTTCTGGCTTCCGCTATCGGATCTAGCGCTACTGGCGCCACGTTTTTTTCTTTCTCGCAACCGCCGATTGTAATCAGCATCATCGCGGTGAATAGCACCACAAATAACCTCGGATGAGGCTGAGTTTGGATAGAGGGTTTCTTTCTTTTCATATTTTTCAGCATTGGTTCCCTGCAAAGCTAAATCCATGGTTTGACAAAACTTTTGACAAAAGGCAAAAAATCAAATGCTCGCGCGGATACGGCTAAGGGTAGGCTGGGTGATGCCAAGGAACGACGCAATATGGCCAAGGGAGACCCGGCGGATGATCTCGGGATGCTTGTCCAATAGGTCTAGATACCGTTCCTTGGCACTCAGCATGCGTAAGGCATTTGCCTTCGCCTCACTGCGGATGTAGTATTGTTCGGTGAGGTAGCGGCCGATATAATTGAATTCCATGAATTGCCGGTACAATAGCGATAGTTTTTCGTAAGACAGCGCAAGCAACACACAGTCCTCAAGGGCCTCCATGGCCTCAAAACTGGGGCGTTGGCTGAAAAAACTATATACGGAGATGGCTAGGTCACCCTCAAATAATAACCAAGAAGTGATGTCATTGCCGTCCTTGTCGACATAGTAGGTGCGTATCGCGCCCTGGACAATGAAGTAAATGGATTTGCTGGTCTCGTTAAGCTGGAGTAAATGTTCCTTTTTTTTGAACTGGGCAATCTCGCTATGTTGCTTAATCGCATCCGCCAAACCTGGGCTTAATGGATGGATACCTCCAAAAAGCGAAAGGATAACGTCATGCGCGTTTGTCAAAATAGTGTTTTTCATCGTTAAGGCCTGATGCTATTTTAGTTGGAATGTCAACACACATCATCGTACTGCACTTTCTCCAATAAAAATAGCAAAAAAAGTCATTTCAAATAAGCCCTTTGGTAATTCAAAGGACTTTTCCCAGTGATCTGCTTGAAGTATTTGTGGAATCCAGCGAAATTGTGGAACCCACTTTCGTAGCAAATTTGCTTGACGTTGAGGTTATTCTCGATCAGCAGTTTGCAGGCATGGCCTACCCGAATTTCAATCAGGAATTGCGAAAAGGTTTTGCCTGTACGGGATTTAAAATAGCGGCAGAATGCATTATTGCTCATACCAGCCACTTCAGCGACTTCATCGAGTGAAATCTTCTGCTTGAAATGCTGGATGGCGAAGTCGTAGATGTTGTTTATCCGGTCTTTCTCCCGGTGCTGGAAATGGGGGTTGAATCCCACCGATGAAAGGGTTTGGGTATCCTTGGTATTGGCGATGATGGTCAAGGCTTGCACCAATAATAGGATGCGTGCAGTGCCTTCGGCGGCCAGTAAATCGGCTAGGAGCCGTTGCACCTGCTTGCGGGCCGACCCAAAGACCGCGATGCCTTGCTTGGCCTGTTGTAGCAACTGCCTGATGCTGGTGTTTTCGGGGAGATTCAGGAAATCATCCCCCCAAAAGTCGTCATTGAAATGTACGACACGAACATCGGCTTCCTTTCGGCTGCTGGACTCGAAATAACTGCTATCGAAATTCCAATAATGCGGTAGATTCGAGCCGATGAGCACGACATCACCCGACGTGAAATTGCGGATGTTGTCGCCGACAAACTGCGTACCCCCGCCTTTTTCAAAGTGGATCAGTTCGATTTCACGATGATAATGCCAGCGATTGTTGACGTAAGGTACGGTGTCGCGGCGCGCGCTGAAGGAGTGCGTAGGCCCGGTGCTTACTTTTAACAACTGCGGTTTCATTGCGTGCGAATTATAATTGGTACAACCAAGCGATGTCGATTCTTCACAAATCAGACAAACTTCATTCAAATAAACGTATAATAATCCAATAGTAGCAGAAAAATGTTAACATAGCTTAATATATCGTTAAGATGCCGAGGGGTTTTGTACCAGAACTTTAGTTTCTTTGTATGGTCTGAACAATGCTGGCCAATCTAAGTAAACACGATTATGACAAAACAAACGACGTGGTTCCCAATTATACTGATTACATCTTTGTTCTTCTTCTGGGGGTTTATCCACAATCTTGATCCGATCCTGATTCCCCACCTTCGGAATGTATTCAGTTTGACGCATTTTCAGGCTTCATTGATTGATTCTGCCGTCTTTATCGCCTATTTTTTGTTGGCTATTCCCGCAGGGCTTATCATGCAGCGGTTTGGGTACAAGGCGGGCATTATCGTGGGGTTATTGTTGTTTGCGGTGGGTTGCTTCCTGTTTGTTCCAGCGGCCAATACCATTAATTATGCATTCTTTTTGGGAGCATTGTTTGTGGTGGCTTGTGGGTTGACTATTTTGGAAACTGCCGCAAACCCGTACATTACGGTACTGGGCGACCCTTCCAAAGCCACACAACGGCTTAATTTTGCCCAGTCGTTCAATGGTCTTGCTGCATTTTTGGCACCTATCGTTGGTGGCAAGTTCATTTTGACGGAAGAACCCAAGTCGGCAGAAGAAATCGCGGCGTTGAGCGAACAAGTCCGGAATGCGTATATCCAAGCGGAGACCGCTTCGGTCAAGGGGCCTTACCTGATTTTGGGGCTGATTATTTTGGCCGTGACGGCCTTGTTCCTATTCACCAAACTACCCGATATCAAGGAGGAAAGCCGGGGTATAAGCGGCATTTTCAGGGCATTTCGGCATAGGAATGTCAGGTGGGCCGTCGTCGCTCAGTTTTTCTATGTCGGCGCTCAGGTATGTGTGTTGAGTTTTTTGGTGATGTTTGCCACCGATGTATCGGGAATAGCACCATCTGAGGCAAAATATTATGCCGGTATGGCGGGTTTGGCCTTCATGCTGGGACGGTTTATCGGCACCTTTTTCATGCGCTATGTATCGCCTACGAAGCTATTGTTTGCCTATGCACTGATTGCCATCTTGCTGACCTTCATCGTTATCTACGGTTCGGGTCTGACCACGCTATATGCATCGATAGGCATTGCTTTCTTTATGTCTATCATGTTTCCGACCATCTTTGCCGTTGGCGTGGAAGGGATCGGTGAAGATACGAAATCCGCTTCTAGCCTGATTGTGATGGCCATCGTGGGTGGGGCGGCCATACCTCCGGTTTTGGGGCAGTTATCGGATTCGACGGGAAGTTTCCAACTGGCATACTATGTCGTATTGCTTTGCTTTGCTGTCGTAGCACTCTTTGCTTGGAATAACAAAAACAGCCAGGTTGCCGATGCACTTGGAGAACAATAACTATTAAAACAAACAACATGGCAAGATATGCCTTAGCATTGGATTTAGAAGAAGATCCGGAATTGATTGCCGAATACGAGCAGTGGCACCGGCAAGTTTGGCCGGAAATCGAACAGTCCATCCTGGATGCCGGGATACAGCGGATGGAGATCTATCGGTTTTCAAATCGCCTGTTTATGATCATGGAAACGGATGACGGCTTTACATTCGAACAAAAGGCCGCGGCCGATGCGGCGAATCCGCGTGTGCAGGAGTGGGAGGCATTGATGGGGCGATACCAGCGAACGATCCCTGGAACAAAACCCGGAGAAAAATGGGTGGTAATGGACAAAATTTTCGAACTTAGTGCTTTTGAACGATAGCATGGATAGTGCAAAACGCTATTTGCAAATACACCCGAATGACAATGTATTGGTGGCCTTGCAGGATTTGGCACCTGGAACAACCATCACATTCGGCGATACGCATTTCAATTTGGTCGATCCGGTGAAAGCCAAACATAAATTCACCCTCGAACCGTTGGAGGCTGGGGGTGAGGTGCGTATGTATGGAGTATTGGTGGGCAAAGCAAATGTGGCATTGCGCCAAGGGGAAGCATTGACCGTCCAAAACATACACCATGCAGCAGGTGAATTCAAGCTGGGTGAGCGACGGTTGGACTGGCAGAAACCCGATGTTTCGGCTTTTGAAGGACGGACATTCATGGGGTACCATCGCGCAAACGGAGCGGTCGGCACGGCCAATTATTGGTTGGTCATCCCGTTGGTGTTCTGTGAAAACAGGAATGTGTTGGTGATGAAGAATGCGTTGGAGGAAAAGCTGGGATATAGGAAACGGTCGCGCGATTACGAACCCGAAGTAGATCGGCTCATCCAATTGTATGAAACGGGCGTTGCGGTCGAAGAACTATTGAATGTCGATATCGGCACAACCCAAGAAAAGGAAGACAAAAGACGCTTGTTTACGCAGGTGGATGGCGTCAAATTCCTGAACCACGAGATGGGTTGTGGCGGTACCCGAATAGATTCGGATGCGCTCTGCGGATTGCTTGCAGGCTATATCACGCATCCCAATGTGGCAGGGGCGACCGTGTTGAGCTTGGGTTGCCAACACGCGCAAGCGTCCATCCTGCGGGAGGAAATTGCCAAGCGCGACCCCCATTTTGACAAGCCGTTGTATATCTTTGAGCAGCAACTGCTGGGCACCGAAACAAACCTGCTCCAACAGGCCTTGAAACATACGTTTGCAGGACTGATGCAAGCCAATCAGCAACGGAGGCAACCCGCTCCATTGAGCAAACTATGCATTGGATTGGAATGTGGTGGCTCCGATGGGTTTTCGGGCATTTCGGCGAACCCGGCATTGGGCTATGTGTCGGATATGCTGGTGGCCATGGGCGGTTCGGTCATCCTGTCGGAATTCCCCGAATTATGTGGGGTGGAGCAGGAACTGAGCGATCGATGCATCGACGAACCCACCGCATTGCGGTTTATGGAACTGATGAAAACCTATAATGCGAAGGCGGAAGCGGATGGGTCAGGGTTTTACGCCAACCCCTCCCCGGGCAATATCCGTGACGGACTCATCACGGATGCCATTAAATCGGCGGGAGCGGCGAAAAAAGGGGGGACATCGCCGGTAGTGGCTGTGGTGGATTATCCAGGTGTGGCAAACCAACCGGGATTAAACCTGCTGTGCACACCGGGAAACGATGTGGAGAGCACGACGGCTGAAGTTGCCGCAGGGGCTAATGTGGTATTGTTCACCACAGGGTTGGGTACACCCACGGGAAACCCCATAGCACCGGTGGTGAAACTATCGACCAATTCGAAATTATACAAGCGGATGCCCGATATCATCGATATCAATTGCGGTACCATCATCGAGGGTGAAGAGACCATCGAGCAGGTTGCCCATCGCATACTCAACTTTGTGGTTGAGGTGGCCAGCGGCCATACACAACCCAAAGCGGTACAGTTAGGGCAAGATGATTTTATCCCGTGGCGAAGGGGAATATCACTATAGGATTTTAGATTGACGATTTTAGATTTTAGATGGAGATATGTCAAATAAGAAGTTAGCGGGGAAAACTGCGATGATTACCGGCGGTGGTAGCGGAATCGGCCGTGCCATCAGTATGTTGTTTGCTAAGGAGGGCGCATGGGTGCATGTGCTGGAATTGAGTACGGCTGGAACCCAGGCATTGGTGGATGAGATCAATGCTTTTGGAGGGAAGGTTGCCGTGCACGCCTGCGATGTCAGTAAGCAAAGCGAGGTGTTGGCTGCCGTCAATGCTATTGGCTACGTGGATATTTTGGTGAATAATGCTGGTATCGCCCACGTGGGGAATGTGGAAAACACGACCGAAGCGGATGTCGATCGGATATACCAGGTAAATATCAAAGGTGCGTATAATGTGTTGCACGCGGTGGTGCCGTTGATGAAAGCACAGGGCAAAGGCGCTATCCTCAATATGGCATCTATCGCCGCCTGGGTAGGGCTGACCGACCGCTTTGCCTATTCCATGAGTAAGGGTGCCGTATACGCCATGACGCTGTCCGTGGCACGTGATTACCTCCATTATGGGATACGCTGCAACAGTATTTCCCCTGCCCGTGTGCACACACCTTTCGTCGACGGATTCCTGGCGAAAAATTATCCCGGCAGAGAAGCGGAGATGTTTGACACGTTGTCGAAAAGCCAGCCTATTGGCCGCATGGCGCAACCCGAAGAAATCGCGGCCTTGGCATTGTATTTATGCTCAGACGATGCAGGGTTTATCACGGGGAATGACTATCCGATTGACGGTGGGTTTATCAAGTTGAATAATTGATTGGATTTTAGCTATCAGACACGAGATGTGTGACACGAGATAGCTGGTCGAGAAATAAGCTGAAAATAAAAGGATGAAGAAGTTCGTTTGCATATTCTGCGGGGCCCGTACCGGTTTCTCGCAGCGCATACAGGAACAAGTCAACGTGCTTTGCGAGCAGTTGATAGCAGCGGATTATCATTTGGTTTACGGGGGAGGGAATGCTGGGTTGATGAGGTACGTAGCTGATATTTTCCTCTTACATGGTAGAACAGTTATCGGGGTTAGGCCGAACAGGCTTATTGAACACGAAGACCATCATCCGGGAATCAGCGAGATGATCATTGTCGATGACTTATTTGAACGGAAGGCAAAGATGATGATGTTGTCGGATGCATTCATTGCATTGCCGGGTGGTTTGGGTACGTTAGACGAGTTGTTGGAAGTCTATGCGCATGTCAAAATAGGGTTTGCTAATAAAAGATGTGCGGTATTCAATATCGATGGCTATTACAATCAGTTGTTGGGATTACTTGATACCATGGTCGAGCACGGGTTTTTGTCTGTAAGCGACAAGCAGTTATTGATTGTTACCGAATCTCCACTAAGTTTGATAAACGAATTGGAAAGACTTGTTAGCCATCGATTAATTGACAAAGTGGCTTATATTAAGCTTCATGAAGGGAAGATATTAAGTAGTAAATCGAAAGGCAAATTGCAATACTATATTCCGGGAGGAAAAAGGGAAGGGAGTGAGACGGATATCCAAACCTTGAGCCGAGAAATAAAAGAAGAGTTGAGTGTTGAACTGATAACGGATTCCGTTACGTATATGGGTTCTTTTATGGCACAGGCGGATGGGCACGCGGACGGCATTTTGGTACGAATGACCTGTTACGAAGCCAACTACGAGGGAGAATTGAACCCAAGCCATGAAATAGAAGAGATTACCTGGCTCAGTTACAAAGATATTGATTTGGTGTCGCCGGTGGACAAGATTATCTTTGAACACCTGAGCGGTAAGGAATTACTGAAGTGAGTTAGACGAGAGAAGCAGGAAACAAGACGTAAGAAGCAAGACATAAGATTTTAACATTAAATAACGGCGCCTAGGAACTGACGGCTGATCGCCGAAAGCCGATAAAAAACACAAAACATGAAATTAATCCGATATGGCGATCCCGGCCGGGAAAAAATAGGGATACAGCTAGCTGATGTGAATTATGATGTTTCTGCATTTGGTGGGGACTACAATGAACAGTTTTTTGAAGATGATGGGCTTATCCGATTGGAGGAATTCGTGAAGGCCAATGAAGGTAAGTTAATCCCTGTGCCGGATGGCACCCGTTTGGGAAGCCCTATTGCACGCCCATCGAAGATACTCTGCATTGGACTGAATTACCGTGACCATGCCGAGGAAACCGGTGCCCAGACACCTGCCGAGCCGATTATTTTCATGAAATCCACCACTTCGTTGGCTGGCCCTTATGATGATATTGTCATCCCTAGAAACTCCACCAAAACCGATTGGGAAGTGGAATTTGGCATCGTGATCGGCAGGAAGGCGAGTTACGTGGAAGAACGTGAAGCGTTGGACTATGTGGCTGGATATGTGCTGCATAATGACGTATCCGAACGGGAATTCCAGTTGGAGCGCGGTGGTACTTGGGACAAGGGCAAGGGATGCGATACGTTTGCACCCATCGGCCCTTTTCTGGCTACACCAGATGAAATCGCTGATATCAATAATATCCGGCTTTGGTTAAGCGTCAATGGTCAAACCTACCAGGATGGCAACACCAGCAACCTGATCTTCCGCGTGCCATATATCATCAGCTATGTCAGCCAATTTATGACGCTATTGCCCGGGGATGTGATATCGACCGGTACACCGGCAGGTGTGGGGCTTGGTTTCAATCCACCCATCTACCTGAAACCCGGCGACGTGGTGGAGTTGGGTGCGGATGGGCTAGGCATCTCCCGTCAGGTAGTGAAGGCCTACCAAGGTTAATGTTTGGAAAGGGGGGCTATGGACAGAATTGATGCGCACCAGCACTTTTGGCGTTACGATCCGGTACGGGATGCGTGGATTACCGATGATATGGCGGCTATCCAACGTGATTTTATGCCAACCGATTTGTATCCGTTAATGGAGGCAAACGGTGTATCGGGCTGTGTAGCGGTGCAAGCCGACCAATCGGAAGCCGAAACGCTGTTCCTGTTGGATTTGGCCACTCGGTATCCATTCATTAAGGGGGTAGTGGGATGGGTAGATTTACAAGCCGATAACTTGTCCGACCGCTTGGAGGAGTTTCGTCAATTTGATAAACTCAAAGGATTCCGCCATATCGTGCAAGGGGAGGAGGATCCCCGGTTTTTGCTTCGCCCATCATTCCTAAAAGGCATTGAAGCGTTGGGTAAATACGGGTATACATACGACATACTTGTCAAGCCGCACCAGTTAGGCGCTACGCTGGACTTCATTGGACATTTTCCCGACCAGGCTTTTGTAATAGACCACTTGGCAAAGCCAGGTATCCAGTCTGGCGAACATGAACCGTGGGCCACACAGATGAAAGCCATTGCCCAGCATAAAAATGTGTATTGCAAACTCTCCGGAATGGTCACAGAGGCTGATTGGAGTGACTGGGAATCAGCAGATTTCAATTACTATATTCAATATATGATTGAGGTGTTTGGCGTCGATCGCGTGATGTTTGGTTCGGATTGGCCCGTATGCTTGTTAGCTGCCGAATACAGCAATGTCGTGGCGTTATTGGAGCATGCGATCGCGCATTTGCCTGTCGAGGAGCAGGAATTGATTTGGTATAAGAATGCCGCCATTTTTTACCACTTATAGCATAAACGTATCATGGATTTAAACCTGAAAGATAAAGTCATTATCGTCACTGGAGGGGCCAAGGGGATTGGCAAAGGCATTGCATTGGCCTTGGCGACGGAAGGAGCGATACCGGTAGTTGTGGGCCGGAAACAGGCCGACAACGAGGTGGTTCAGCAAGAAATCGAATCGTTAGGAGGGCAAGCGTTTTGCATTGAAGCGGAGTTGACCCGCCCGGAGGATTGTGAGCGGGCTGTTGCCCTTACGCTCGATCAATTTGGCCGTATCGACGGGTTGGTTAACAATGCGGGCGTAAATGATGGTGTAGGATTGGCAACCGGTGATTACCAAAAATTTATGGATAGCCTGCACCGATCGCTGGTCCATTATTACCTCATGGCCCATCATGCATTGCCTGCACTGAAAGCAAGTAAGGGGGCGATTGTCAACATCGGTTCGAAAACCGCCGAAACGGGACAAGGAAACACCTCCGGATATGCCGCATCCAATGGCGGCCGTAATGCATTGACAAGGGAATGGGCGGTCGAATTGTTGGAATTTGGTATCCGGGTAAATGCGGTCATCGTGGCGGAGTGCTATACACCATTGTATGACACCTGGTTGAAAACACTGCCCAACCCCGAAGCGGCCTTGCAGCGGATTACCCAGCGCATTCCGTTGGGCAAACGCATGACCACTACTGCGGAAATAGCCGATACCGTGGTGTTTTTGTTGTCCGACCGGTCAGGCCATACCACCGGTCAATTGATACATGTCGATGGGGGATATGTACACCTGGATAGGGCAATCGAATAAGTGGATAACGGGGAATAGGTTATTCAACCACCACGCCCATTTTACTGAATTTATCGATACGTTCGGAAACCAATAGATCCGCTGGCTTCTTTTGGAGTATATTGAGATCGCTAAGCAGTTGCCGTTTTACAGCATCAGCGATTTGCTCAGGAGCATGATGAGCACCGCCCAGTGGCTCGGGGATGATGCCATCGATTAGTCCATTCTTTAGCATATCGGCCGCAGTGAGCTTTAGGGCTTCAGCGGCTTTTTCTTTGTAATCCCAGCTTCTCCATAGGATGGAAGAGCATGATTCGGGTGATATGACAGAATACCAGGTATGCTCAAGCATATATACCTTGTCGCCAATTCCAATGCCCAATGCACCGCCTGACGCACCTTCACCAATAATGATGCAGATAACGGGTACTTTCAGTACAGACATCTCCAAAAGATTACGCGCGATGGCTTCCCCTTGGCCCCGTTCTTCTGCCTCGATACCCGGATAAGCGCCCATGGTATCAATGAGGGTGACGACGGGTTTGTTAAACTTTTCCGCCAATTTCATCAAGCGGAGCGCTTTGCGATAGCCTTCCGGATTGGCCATCCCGAAGTTACGGAATTGCCTTTCCTTGGTATTTTTGCCTTTTTGATGGCCGATAACCATCACGGATTGGCCATCGATCGTCGCAAAGCCGCCGATGATCGCTTTATCATCCCGCACATTCCGGTCACCATGGAGCTCGATGAATTCCTCGCAAATCAAGCTGATATAGTCAAGTGTCTGGGGGCGGTCAGGGTGGCGTGACATCTGCACTTTCTGCCATCCGGTGAGGTTATTGTATATCTGGTGTTTGGTTTTTTCCAATTTATCCTGCAATTCTACCAATGTAGCACTCATATCCACTTTGGTCTTTTCGGCTACTTGATGCACTTTTTCGATCTGCATCTGCAGGTCAGCGATTGGCTTTTCAAAATCAAACGTTGTATCCATATACGTGGTTCTTGCAAAATCAGGGTGCTAAGTTAGGGAATTGTATTGATTATTTAAAAATACTGTTGGCTTTCGGCAATCAGCAGCCAGTTTATGCTATGGAACACGGATGACACGGATTGAACGGATTTACACGGGTTTAGTTATATGTTAACATGTTCAAGCTTTCCATCTTCCTAACTTCCTGACTTCAGGTCTTCCGTCTCCAAGACTTACGACTAATGACTTACTACTTAACAACTGAACATCGAGATGGCTTGGTTTTTGCATAACTTTGTTATTCAATGATTGGTGTCACCATGTTTCAATCACGCTTTATGGTTAGAACGGTTACGTTATACTTTTCTGTTTTTTTGGCAACGATTGCCGCCGCTTCGGCAGATACCTATCCCGAAGTGTTGTTTGAAAACAGTGTTTTGTCGGGTAGCTATATGCACAGCCAAGTCCACTACGACGGCTTAAGTTGGGTGGAAAATGTCAAAGGCAGGCTGCCGGTGTCGGATTCTGTTTTCTTTACACCCGGCAACGCCCTCTCGCTGAAATATACATCATCTTCCAAAGGCGACTGGCACGTCGGCATCAACTATGCCGATTCCTCCCGGTATTATCATCCGAAAAACGGGGATGTATTGGCGTTTAAATTGTTTGTCGTGTCAAACACGCATGCGGATATGCTTCCGAAGCTGGTGATTACGCAGGAGGGTAATTCGGAAAGCACGCTGATCAATTTGGCTAGCTATATTTCCGATTTCCAGTCGAATATGTGGTTAAATGTAAAGATTCCCCTGGCAGATGTGGCTGGTTTGCATTTAACGGATGCGATCTGTGGAATACGCTTTGAGCAGGGGGGGGCAGACGATGGTACGCACTGGTTGTATGTCGATCAAGTCGAATTTTTGCCAGCTAGCCCCCCGAGTGCTAAATTGTCTTCGCCGGCGGTGCTAACCACAGCAAAGGCCTATGATCGGCATGTCGACTTGACCTGGCAATTGCCGCTTACACCTAGTATCCGGTACATCAAGATTTACCGGTCTGAAGATAACCAACAATTTGAACCGGTTGCCATTCGACCTGTTTTTGTCCAAAAGGGCACTGATTTCGTTCCGTATTCCAATAAGACCTATTATTATAAAATCGCGTGGGTGGATTACGACTATTTGGAGTCGCCTTTCTCTGGCGTGCTGAAAGCGGAAACGAAAACTGCCGGAGACGAAGAATTGCTGGATTTCATCCAAGCAGCGCATGTCAATTATTTTATGGAAAGGGTCGAAGTGAATAGTGGCATGCACGCCATCAGTTTTGGCATTGACGACGCCACGGTGTCCGTAAAGGAGACCGGTTTAAGCATTTTGGCCTATATCGTAGCCGCTAAACGTGGTTTTGTATCCCATTCGGTAATCACCAATCGGTTGGTGCGGATACTGGGCTTCTTGGAGGGTGTTGAAAAATACAATGGGGCGTTTCCCGCACTGTTGGATGGCCGCACGGGAAACGGAATCTTTGCCATCGATTCTGTACCAGAGGGGGATGTCAAAGCAACTGCATTTTTAATGCAGGGGTTGTTAGCGGCGCAGCAATATATCGTCGGGGCTGGCGAAGGGGCAGATTCACTAACGGAGAAGATCAACGCGGTCTGGAATGGTATCGAATGGAACCGGTTTACCATCGGGGGGCAGGAGGGAATTTTGCTCGATAGGTGGTCGCCCGTTGTCGGTTTTAAGGATGCGCTCCCGTTGGGCGGGTTCGGCGACGATTTCATCGGGTATCTATTGGCGTTAGCTTCTCCCGAGCACGCGATACCTCCTGTGGCATACGAAGAAGGGTTAGGGGTGCCCCGAGAATTGGTGGATGATCCCGTGACCATGGAATTGGTGGAAAACCAATTGTTTTCGGTGAATATTCAGCACGAGGAGGATACGATTATACCGCAATACCAGGAATCGACGTACACCAATGATACCACATTATATGGCTTGGATATCCGTGTAGGAAGCATAGATGAATCCTTATTGGAGGCCTACCAGCCGTTTTTGGCGTTCGACCCGAGAAATAAGAAAGATAAATTTGCGGACTACTATGCCAATAACATTAACCTGACTAAAGCCTATCAACGACGGGATAATGAGCGTGGCTGTGGCATTTCATTGGATTTATGGGGATGCAATGCATTGTCGGATACCTTGGAGCATCCAGCTTTAGCCATTAACCCGGCCATTGCTTGTGCCAGCTATGGCTATATTCCGGAAGAGGCGGTCAGGTCAATCAGGACACTATATAATGACTATGGAAACGTATTGTTTACCGAATACGGTTTTCGGAAATGGATGTCCTCGGATGCCGATGCCATTGCCGATGAATACGACAGCTTAAACCAAGCAGCAGCGGTGGTGATGATCGAAAATGGACGGAGCGGGCTGATATGGGAGCTGTTTTCCAATCATCCGGATATCAAAAAAGTCATCGAAAACCATTTCGTGGTCGAGTGATTATTTTTAACACCGAATTCACAATGTTTTCCTATTTTTACAAACAACAGCGACACCATATAATTTTACAATCCAAATGAAACGATATACTTTCTTTTTGCTTTTGACGGCCTTTTCCACGGTATTCTTTTCTTGCAAAAACAAGAAAATGGCAGTCAATCCGGGGGCCCAAGTGACCATAGACGGTACTACGGATGGGTTGCAGCATGTGCAGCGTGATTTCGAAAGTGCGTCGGCCACGGATCGGGGTATTTTAGTAACCTTCGATTCAGATGTATTGTTTCCACTCAATTCTTCCTATCTCACTGACCAAGCAAAGAAGGAAATTGACAAATTGATAAACCTCTTGGAAGATTATCCCGATGCTTCGTTGATTGTAGATGGTCATACGGATGCTACAGGTACGGAAGATTATAACCAATGGTTATCAGAGAAAAGGGCCGAATCGGTCAAAAAACACGCGGTGGAGAAAGGGTTTAGTGAAAACCGGATTACGGTAAATGGTTATGGGCAAAGTAAACCCGTAGCGCCCAACAATACCAAGGAGGGGCGACAAAAAAACCGTCGGGTTGAAGTAACCATCGTTACCGGTAAGTAGCTGGCGCTAGACGCTAATTTCAAGTGCTTTGACGGCTTGGCCGTAAAATCTGGCCGCTTTTTCCTCAAATTCCCGGGCATTATCTGTGGTGAAAAAACGGATGGTGCTTTTTTTATCGCATAACGCTTCCACTTCGGGATGTCGATGTAGGTAATTTGCTAAACTAGTGGCCACTAATTCGCCTTGTGAAAGCAACTGGATATGGGCGGGAACGAACCGCTCGATCAACGGCCTAAGCAACGGGTAATGTGTGCAGGCTAACACGATGGTATCAATATCGGGCGACTGTTCCAATAGCGACTTCACGTCCCGTTCCACGAAATAAGCCGCACCGGCCGAATCCAATTCATTGTTTTCAACCAAGGGTACCCACAGTGGGCAAGCCTGTTGGTAAACGGTCACGTCAGGGTAGAACTTGCTGACTTCGATGGGATAGGATTCCGACTTGACCGTACCGGATGTAGCCAGTATGCCCACATGCTTGGAGGTCGTGTAATGACCGATGATTTCGGTAGTGGGCCGGATAACACCCAGTACCTTGCGTAGATCGGGATAGTTCGGCAGATCACGCTGTTGGATGGTACGGAGTGCCTTTGCCGAGGCTGTGTTGCACGCCAAGACAACCAAATGGCACCCCATCTCGAATAATTGCTCGACACATTCCTTGGTATAGGCGTATACCGTGTCAAACGAGCGTGTTCCATACGGCACCCTTGCATTGTCTCCCAAATACAGGTAATCGTATTGGGGCAATCGTTTGACGATTTCTCGAAAGACGGTCAATCCGCCATAGCCTGAATCGAATATGCCTATTGGGCCCATGCCTTTCGCCTCATATCTGTTTTATTTCAGCAAATATGGCTTTTCTTTATAGGTTTTCCATAAAAACTCGCCAAATAATGTGTTGGCCCAAGCAAACCATTTGCGGGTGAACTTTTTAGGGTCATCTTTATGGAAAGATTCATGCATGAAACCCGTGTCGCCATGGGTACTTCTCAACGCTTCGATGCAGGCTTTGATCTCCTGGTCATTGATGGAGGTTAGCCCGCGCATGGTAATGGCCATGGGCCAAATCATATCACGGCCGATATGGGGCCCACCAATGCCTTCGGCAGCCGTTCCCTTGAAGAAAAACGGATTGTTTTCCGATAGGACATACGCCCGTGTACGCTGGTATATCGGATCATTCACATCCACGGCACCCAAGTAGGGGAGCGATAGCAAACTCGGGATATTGGCATCATCCATCATCATGTAACTGCCGAAGCCATCGACTTCGTAGGCATATATGCGGCCATGCATCGGATGGTCTACAATCCCGTATTCTTTCACGGCAGTTTCCACCTCGTTGGCCAGGTCGAGCATTTCGGTAGCCAGTGCCTGCTCACCGGCGATGTTGGCCAGCATCTCGGCAGACTGGCGAAGGCTGATCACCGCAAACAAGTTAGACGGGATCAAGAATGAGAAAATGGTGGCGTCGTCACTCGGCCTGAAGCTCGAACAAATCAAGCCCACCGGATTTACCGGGTAACCGTATCCGTCTACCTGGAGGGTATCCGTACCGCGTGCTGTCGTGCGCTCGAATCGGTATGGGCCAAGGTTTTCTTTCCGTTGCTGCTCTTTAAACGTCTTGAGGATACGCCGTTGTGCCGTCACCCATGCTGCGTCAAACGGTGTGGTGTCATCCGTGGTTTTCCAGTAGTGGTAGGCGAGTCGTATCGGATAGCACAACGAGTCAATCTCCCATTTGCGTTCGTGGATGCCGGGCCGCATGTCCGTGTGGTCACTGCCCCATTCACCGACCTTGGTGGGATCGTTATAAAAAGCATTGGCATAGGGGTCTATATTGATGCATTGGCTTTGTTTGTTGACTAGCCCCGCAATAAGGTGCTGTAAGTTTTCGTCATCTTTCATGAACGGGAGGTACGGCCATACCTGTGCGCAGCTGTCGCGGAGCCACATGGCATCGATATCGCCAGTGATGACATAGGTGTAAGATTTGCCATCCTGATTTTCGGGATAAACGGTGGTGTCCAATGTATTGGGAAAGCAATTGTTGAAGAGCCACCCCAGTTCCTTATTGCTTGCATGGTTGCCGAATTCGGCAATCGCCCGTTCAATGGTCTCGCTAGAGAAATGCCGCTGGTCTTTTGGGAACCTAACGTCGGGGAAATTTTGGGAAGCGTTGGCTAACGGCAGTTTACTCGCCCAAATTCCAGCACCGAGCAAAGCCGTGTTTTGGATAAATGTTCTTCTTTTCATATCAGTATCATTACGCGTTGTCAATTTAATAGGCAGGATATGTACAGCATCCTTTCAAGGCGCAATATGCAAAAAAAAAGCATAGGCCTAGTCATGCATATTCGTTTTAGCAGACACTTTTTGCAATGGCCGTGGGCAAAGTTGTTAAATTTTGTTTCCTGCTACATTAATGGCTTAATTCTTGGTAAGCAATGTTATCTTTGTTGGCTGAATGATCTTCGTTATGGTGAGACTTTTACACAATCGTTTCTTTTATATGACGTCGGCCATGGTTATCTTAGGATGCTGTGTGCAATGGGCTAGGGCCCAATCGACCTATCAACCTTATTCTTATCATTTTTACCAGAAGCTGAACAATACCCTATACCACGCAGATACACGTATGCATACCGCGTTGAAACCGATGGTCATTGACAGCGCGCTACGGTTTCGGTATGATTCCTTAATGCAACTAGGGGTTACCGAACGGCAGTCATGGTGGGGCCGTAAACTCTATAACGAGCACTTGATTGACATCAAAAAGGACGATCATACCTTCTATGCCGATTTTTTGCCCGATTTCCAGATTGGTCGTGATTTCGCGGGCGGAGGCAAAACCACTTGGCTCAATACGAGGGGGGCGCAGGCAGGTTTAACCGTTGGCGATAAATTCTTTTTGTATGTCAATTTTTTCGAGAACCAAGCCGTATTCCCCACATACCTCCGCGACTATATCTTTGAAAATGCCATCACCCCGGGCCAAGGCCATGGAAAGACCTCCTATGAGAATCCAAATAAAAGTGACTGGATGTATTCTTCGGCGGTGGCTTCCTACACGGTCAATCAATACCTGAACGTAACGCTGGCTTATGATAAGAATTTCATTGGCGATGGCTATCGGTCGGTACTGCTTTCGGATGTCTCATCGAATTATACGGCACTGAAACTGACCGGAACCATCGGTAACGTGCAGTACTTGAGTATGTGGACCTACATGCTGGATCCCATGCACCCACGTTCGAATACCTATGACCCGATTACGGGCTTACCCACACGGGGCGGCGACAATTGGAAGTGGGGGGCATTCCAATACTTGGATTGGAATGTCGATAACCGGTTGTCGGTCGGCCTCTTCCAATCCGTGGTTTGGGGAGCCCGAAATGCGGCGGGCCGCCGAGGATTTGATTTTAACTATTTCAATCCGATTATTTTCCTGCGTCCTGTAGAGGTAACGAATACTTCCTCCCCGGATAAGATGCATTTGGGGTTAAACGCCAAGTACAAGGTACTGAAAAATGCTTCCGTTTACGGCCAATTCCTGCTAGGCGAATTCGTAGCCAAAAACTTTTTCTCTACCAATGGGCACGTGACGAACAAATGGGCAGCCCAGCTCGGATTCCGGGGGTTCGATGCATTTGGCATCAAAGACTTGAATTTCTTGACCGAATACAACACCGCTCGCCCATATACCTACACACATTTCGACCCGGTGAGCAATTATAGCAACTATGGCGAACCTTTAGCACACCCTTGGGGTGCTAATTTCAGGGAGTTGGTCGGGATACTGAACTACTCATACAAGCGGTTTGACTTCTCGTTCCAAGGCACTTGGGGACAGTTTGGTACCGATCCTGATTCCACCTCGAATTTTGGTAAGGATATCTTCAAATCGTATCTGACCCCTTCAAATGAATATGGGAATACCATTGCGCAAGGTGTCGGCAACAATCTGCTGTATGCCGATGGACGGATATCCTACCTGTTTAACCCCAAGTACAACCTGCGGATTGAGGCCGGAGCGACGTATAGGAGACACGGCATCCCTGAATTGGGCAGGCATCACCAAACCGGGATGTTTACATTGGGATTGCGTGGTTCGTTCCGCAATTTTTATTATGATTTTTAGAATTTCCGGTATTTTACGGATATTGCAAGGATATGAGCAAGATCATCATCATTAATGGGCCAAACCTCAACCTACTGGGGGTACGGGAGAAAAGTATTTATGGTAGTGAAGATTTCCAATCGTACTTCGAGCAGCTTTGTGCGCAATATCCACAAGTAGACCTATCGTATTTCCAAAGCAACCACGAGGGGGCTATCATTGACAAGATCCATGAGGTTGGTTTTGCTGTATCTGGCATTATCCTGAATGCTGGGGCATATACCCATACTTCGTTGGCCATCGCTGATGCTATTGCGGCCGTGACGACCCCTGTCATTGAAGTTCATATCTCCAACGTGTACGCCCGCGAATCCTATCGGCACCATTCTTACCTTTCCAAGAACTGCAAAGGGGTTATCTGTGGTTTCGGCCTAGATGGCTACCGATTGGCGATTGAAAGCTTTTTAAACCGGTGATTATTTTCCATTTTTCACCTGCTTCTTAGCTGGCCGAAAGGCCAAGTATATCCCCATGGCGACAAACGGGAGGCTCAATAATTGTCCCATGTTATATTTCATGCCGTCCTCGAAGGCTTCCTGGTTTTCCTTGAAAAATTCCAATACAAAGCGAGCGCCGAATAAGGTGATCAGGAAGATACCGAAGATAAAACCGGCCTTCAGGGGGGATCGTTTATGGTAAATGTTCCACAGCAGGATAAAGATGAGCACGTATGCAATGGCTTCATAGAGTTGGGCCGGATGGCGTGGGATTTGGTCAACGCGCTCAAAAACCACTGCCCAAGGCAAATCGGCTGGCAAGCCGATGATCTCCGAATTGAAGAAATTGCCGAGGCGTACAAACGCACCCGCTAACGCGATCACGATCACCAATCGATCCGTGATCCATAGGAAATCCGTCTTGGTTTTTCGGCAGAAAAGGAAAATGCCCACGAGGATACCGATGGCCCCGCCATGGCTGGCTAGACCGTGGAATCCGGTCAGGGTAAACTTGCCGTTTACGTATGTATAGGGCAAAATCATCTCCAATGGATGGTCTTTGTAGTAGTCAAATTCGTAGAATAAGCAATGCCCAAGGCGTGCACCTAGCAACGTGCCGATGAAAATATAGATACTCAATTGGTCTAATAACTCCTGCGGCTTATTCTCGCGTTTGAAAATACGCAGCATCAGCACGTAACTGCTGATAAAGGCTAATAGGAAACAGAGGGTATAATACCGTACGCCGAAGCTACCGATGTTGAATATTTCGGGGTCGATATTCCAGTTAATGGCATTCAATATGCTGCTGATCATCGTTATGATACGTTTAGATGGGTAAATATAGCGTTATCGTCGGACATGCCGTAACATTTATTCACAATCCTGTTTCGCGAAGGGTTCAATCAAGCCAACGCCTGAATGGCCGTGCTTAATTAAGCACATCAATTTCAGGGTTTTCTATTAACTTGAACCCATCCTTGACCAATTTCGTGAGTTCCGGCTGCGTGGCAGCTTTATGGGCGAGCCAATGCTCGATTTCTTCGGCCATTCCAAGTGCCTGGCCATGGTGTTTCAACAATTCCAATAACTCCAGTGCGCATAACCAATCCCCCTCATGGTCATGTTTAATGGCCGACCAAATGGATGATAGTTTTTCAAAACCTTGGCCAGATTCCCGTATCTTGCGGACAGCGGCATAATGTCCGTGGAGCCTTTTGGTGCGTTCATCGTATTCAACCTTTGGGGTATATGCTGCTGAAACCAACGCCACTTGCTCAAACGCATCCTTGTCTGCCGCTCCGCAGAAGACCGAAACGATTTCGGTACCCACCGCCATGTCGTAAATGCCCCACTCAGGCTTGAAATAAAGGTGTCCGGTAGGGATGTGCGTCACGGAACAATGATCGAAAGAAATCAACACGACTTTTCCGTGTACCCTGGTGATGGCCGTGGCCACACCAGTTACTTCGATGCCCGAGTCGAAACGGATGGAAGTCTGTTCGCCAATCCGAATGCCGATGTGTTCAAGTTCCACTTCCGAGGCGTCTTCCAATGCTTTGTGCAGTCCGACGACCCGCCCTACGGGCGAGCCATAGCCATCCGCATGGTAAGATTTGTCATGGCCATCCAATTGCTTGCCGTTGACGGCAAGCGCCGTTGGCCCCTTGGTTTGCAGATAATGCAGGCCATCGGCAGTTGTTTTGACGAATATACCGGATACCTGCAATCCCGAACTGTAGACGGCCGTGCATACATGTTGGCATTCGATGGCTTTATCGATGCTCTGTTTACCGCCCACGCGGAAAGCCATGGTGTCGGCAAATTGCTCCAAGACGTCCAATAGGTGCTCAAAAGTCGGGGTCACGAACAATTGGGGCTGGGGTTTCGTGATGTCATACGGATAATTCACGGTATCGAGTGAGTAGGGGAGTTTGGGCACATCCGCTTGCATGCACGACGCGCTTTCGCCAATGGAGGAAAGTAATCCTGCGCCGTAGATCTTGGGATCGTCTAGGGTACCGATCAGGCCATACTCGACTGTCCACCAATGCAACCGGCTTAGCAGTGCCATTTCGGATGGTTCCCCCATATTCGTCTGGATCTGTTCCAGTCGGGCCTCCGCAGCCCTGATTTCTTCCGGTAACGCATCGTGGCTTTCTTTCAATATGGATAGTTTGCGGATAGCTTCATATTGTTCGAAATCCTTGTATGAAAACATGGCTTTGCTCCCGATTTCCCCAAAATAGCTCAGGTACTCGGCATAGTCTGGCTCTGCGATAATAGGTGCATGCCCACTAGATTCATGAATAATATCAGGGGCAGGCGTATATTCAATGTGCTCCAACTGGCGGATATCCGCAGCGATGACCAATACGTGGTGCGCCTGAAATTCCATGAAGGCCACCGGAGGGATGAAGCCATCGACGGTGACTGCCCCCCAACCGATCTTTTTCAGGTTGTCATTCATGGTCTGCAAATCCGGAATGCGTTCGATGCTCAATCCCGCAGCCCGTAGCCCGGGAATATAAGGGTAATAAGCCACATCCTTTAGATAACTGTAGTTCTGCCGCATGACATACCGCCACACCGCCTGATCGATCGGGGTATATCGTTCGTAATGTTGCGCTACGATGTATTGCTTCAAATGCAATGGAAGCCGTGCCAGAATAGGGTTATTGTATGTATTCATGGATACAATTGGTGTCGGTCGTAAAGTTACGGAATTTGGTTTAGTAGTGGGGTGAGTTAAGTAAGTTAACTTACTTAACTCACCCAAACACCCTAAAGTTTTTGCCCGGCCTTACTTTTCCGCTCGTTTTTCGTCTGTTTCTTCAGGATATACTGCCTTTCGAGAAATGCAATGATCTCACCGGCGATATCCTTATTCGTAGCCTGCTCGATACCTTCCAATCCCGGAGAGGAATTGACCTCGAGTATTAGCGGTCCACGGTCAGACGACAGCATGTCTACTCCACATACGGTAAGCCCAAGCTCCCGGGATGCGCGGATGGCTGTTTCTCGTTCGGCTTTGTTGAGCTTAATCACTTCGGCGGTGCCACCCCTATGCAGGTTCGAACGAAATTCTCCTTCCTTAGCGGTGCGTTTCATGGCGCCCACCACTTTGCCATCCACCACAAAGGCCCGAATGTCTGTACCACGGGATTCTTTGATGTATTCTTGGATGAGGATATTGTTTCCAAGCCCATAAAATGCTTCAATAACGGAAGAAGCCGCTTTTTTAGTCTCAGCCAAGACCACCCCGATACCTTGTGTGCCCTCCAGTAATTTGATGACCAATGGTGGGCCTCCTACCATTTTTATCAAGTCATCCACGTCGCGGGTGTTTCTGGCAAATCCCGTAATGGGCATTCCGATGCCCGAACCGGATAGGATTTGCATGCAGCGGAGCTTGTCACGCGAGCGGGTAATCGCCTGGCTTGGATTGGCGGATATGACACCCATCACCTCAAATTGGCGTACGATAGCCGAACCGTAGAAGGTGACCGACGCACCGATGCGGGGAATAACAGCATCGATATCCGAGACGTCATGGCCCTTATAATGGATGCTTGGTTTGCCTTGCTGGATGCCGACATAACATTTGCTGTGATCGATGACCACGCATTCATGCCCACGTGTTTCGGCCGCTTCTACAAGCCTGCGTGTAGAGTATAAACTCTTGGTCGTGGATAATACAGCTATCTTCATTTGGAATATTTTTAGCTAATGGTAATGAGCGAGCTCCACATGGGGACTGTTTACCTTGCTTTGTAGGGATTACTGATGGATAAAAACAATAAATGATAGGTTATGTTTCGTTACTGCCCTTTTTTTGCCGTTTTTTTCAGCGATAGGTTTGACCGTGAAACGTCAACCAAGAATTTTTTCCTAATGAAACTTCTGCCAATCAATAGGGGGAATTCCATACCAGAACGGTCGCGTAAGGATAATTCCACATCGTACAACTCACCAAAAAGCGAAATCCTGGTGTTAATGATATAACGGTTTTCTTCTTGGCCAAAAGAATTTTTGATTTTACGCTCGCTGTGGAACGGGAAGGTATACGTATCGGCCTGTTTTCCAAAACGGTCATCCAAAGGGCGGAAGTCAACATATTGCTTTCGGCCTTTTTTCACCAGTTGGATATAGCTGCAGTGCAATACCGACGTGCGCGCGCCCGTATCGACCTTGGCTGGCACACCTATAAAACCAAGATCGGGTAAATCGACCGTCTCTTTCCAGCCAATAGTCTTCAAATTGATCGATGCCTTGGTAGCCATAGTGACGCAGACCAGATAAAAGCGGTGTTAGATTTAATGATAGCTGTATTCGCCAACCGAAGAAGAAATCGTGACCTGTTTTTTCGCTGATGGTTCCACTCGGCCAATGACCTGTGCATCGATGCCCAATTGCCCGGCGATTTCGATGATGTCAGCCGCAATGGATTCCGGAAGGTAAAGTTCCATCCGGTGCCCCATGTTAAACACCTTGTACATCTCTTTCCAATCGGTGTTGGATTCGGCTTGGATGAGTTTGAACAATGGTGGAATATCGAAGAGATTGTCTTTGATGACATGCACATCATCGATAAAATGCAACACCTTGGTTTGCGCTCCTCCACTGCAATGTACCATGCCGTGGATCTGTGAGCGGTACTTATCCAATATGGGTTTGATCACGGGTGCATACGTGCGGGTGGGGGAAAGGACAAGTTTCCCAGCCGTAATCGAGCCATGACCGGGGATTTCAATCGGGTCAGTTAATGATTTGCTCCCTGAAAAAACCAGTTCATCGGGTACAGCGGGGTCGTAGCTTTCGGGAAACCGCTTGGCGATGCGCTTGTGGAATACATCATGACGGGCGGAAGTCAATCCATTAGACCCCATGCCACCATTGTATTCGCGCTCATAAGACGCCTGTCCGTAGGATGCCAATCCGACAATGACATCCCCTGCTTGTATGCGGTGGTTGGAGATGACATCTTCGCGTTTCATCCGGCAAGTCACCGTGCTGTCTACAATGATGGTGCGTACCAAATCACCTACGTCGGCGGTTTCCCCGCCGGTAGAATAGATGCCAACACCCAACTCACGGAGTTCGGCCAAAATTTCTTCTGTACCATTAATGATTTCAGCGATGACTTCCCCTGGGATCAGGTTTTTATTGCGCCCGATGGTAGACGACAATAAGATGTTGTCCGTAGCGCCCACGCACAGGAGATCGTCAAGGTTCATCACGATGGCATCTTGAGCGATGCCGCGCCATACCGAAACGTCTCCGGTTTCTTTCCAGTAGGTATACGCCAATGACGATTTTGTTCCGGCACCATCGGCATGCATGATGTTGCACCAGTTTTCATCACCACCTAGTATGTCGGGGATGATTTTGCAGAACGCTTTGGGAAATAGCCCTTTATCAATATTCCGGATAGCGTTATGTACATCTTCTTTGCCTGCAGATACGCCCCGTTGGTTATATTTCAAATCTGACATCTTGCGGCAAAGATAGGCATGAAATACGAACTACGAACTACGAAATACAAAAAACGCCACGGATCTATGGGTTTGCCAGCTTGATTTCTACCCGACGATTCAAGGCTCTTCCCGATTCTGTATCATTGGAGGCCGTTGGTTGGGTCGCTCCATGGCCTTTAACTGTCAAGTTATTTGCGCCAATACCCGAATTCACCAGATACAACTTGACCGCATTCGCCCGGTCGATGGACAATTCCATGTTATAAGCCGCAGTACCTTCGATAGATGCATGTCCATCGATAATAAACGTAGCTGATCCATCCTTGAGCATTTCCCGTGCTATTTGGTCAAGGGTCGCGTAAGAATCGGTCTTCAGTACGTGAGAATCATATTCGAATAAGATATTATTGAAATTGAAATTAGGTGGTTCAACGGGCACAGTCGTCGGCGCTTCTTCGATGGGAGTGGCCTTGGGAGTTTCTTCAGCCACCTGGACGGGCTCATCCCTAACATTTTCCACCACCTCTGCGGCAGGTTGGAGTACCATTTTTTTGGGTCCGCATGCTTGTTGCGAGATAACCAATAGAATCGTACATGACGCTAACAAACAACTCGTTATAGTTTTCATATCAATTTAATCTGTTTTTTGTAAAAGTAGGGATTATCCGCCAAATTATATTGAACCGTGTGGAACGAAATTAATGCACAATACTCGCTTTTTTTGCATATACTTGGCTTTTAATGATTTTCCCCATTAAAAACTTGTATTACTTAATAAAATGATAAATACAATGATAATGCCAATCCGTAGTTTTCTAGTTTTATTATGCTGTTTTTGGACATCAACCATCACTCCAGCCTTTGCACAAGACTTGTTGAAGGTAGCGGTCGCTGGACTGAGTCACGACCACGCGCACGTATTACTTCGTGCCTATACAAATCGACAGGTGGATATATTGGGGATTGCCGAGCCAGATGCGCAGGTAGTGAGCAGGTATCAAAAATCCTATAACTTGCCGGCGTCACTATTTTTTGATACGGTAGAAGAGCTGTTGCAAAATACCCAACCTGATGCTGTATTGGCCTATAATGCGATTTCAGAACACATCGACGTGGCAGAAGTCTGCTTACCCATGAGGATACCTTTAATGGTAGAAAAGCCACTGGCCACAACTTATGAGCAGGCAAGCCGCATCGCCCAGTTAGCCGAACAATACGGCACGTATGTGCTGACTAATTATGAAACGACATGGTATGAAAGTAACCAAACGTTAAGGCAATTGGTAGATGAGGGTTATGTCGGCCGACTGAAAAAAGTGGCCGTAAAAGACGGGCACCAGGGGCCCCGGGAAATTGGCTGTAGCGAAGCATTCCTGGCTTGGCTGACAGATCCGGAGAAGAATGGAGGCGGGGCGCTAATTGATTTTGGGTGTTACGGTGCGAATTTGATGACTTGGTTAATGGGAGGCGAGCGACCGATTGCGGTAACGGCAGTCACCAAGCAACTGAAACCTACGGTTTATCCGTATGTGGACGACGATGCCACCATTGTCTTGGAATATAAAAACGGTGTTACTGGCGTGGTGCAGGCTTCGTGGGATTGGCCCTATAGCATTAAAGACCTGCATGTCTATGGCGAAGACAGATCGCTTCATGCAGTGGATGACCGCACGTTATTGGCTTATTCGAGCCCCCGAAAGCAGGAACAGGTGCCGTTGGCCACACATTATTTTGATGATCACCTGACTTACCTCAAGGCCGTATTAGCAGGAGAAGTGGTTCCAGCAAACGATTTGTCATCGTTAGCCAATAACCTCATTGTGGTAGAGATATTGGATGCTGCGCGAACGTCAGCCCAAACAGGACAACGGGTGGAGTTACTCGATGCGGCTCGCTAACAGCAGGTCGCACCATTGCTTATACAGGGCTGGCGTGAATTGTTCTTTCGGTATGTTTAACGCTACCGTATGGAAAGCGGTAGGGCCCTCTGCGATATAAGTAAGCGCAATAGTGTCGCCGCACGCGTCATCGGTATCAGATTTAATCGCATAAAGTATGGCTGTTCGTCCATCGACCGTCTTCCTGTCGATGATGTCAAGCGTGCTTTCCGGGCAACCCGCGCGCTCGTATTCCCATTTTTCCTGAGGGGCCCCGTCTGCCTTCATCGGATAGTAACGCCTGTCGATGGTCGTGACGGTGACCCGTTGCACGGCCGCATTTTCGGCGTTTTTGCCCCTTATCGTATATTCGGTGCCCCTTATCGCTTTGGTATCCTTTGGTATTTTCGCGCCTTTCCAACGATATTCCGTGGGGAAGGGCACGGTGATTTTCTCCTTGCCCGGCTTGGGCTGTGCCAAGGCAAAAGGGGTCAAAAATAAACAGGAAACGACAAGACAAGCTGATTTATGGAGCAACATCGCCATCGTTTTATCCATGTGTATCCCTAGCTTCCGTATCATCAGCGTTCAACTTAATTGATAATGGGTTCAAACCGCATGGCGAATTTCTCGCGATACGCTTTTGGGGTCATCCCGGTGTTGTCCTTGAATAACTGCCTGAAATTCTTCATGTCATTGTAGCCAGCAGCAAGCATGATTTCAAAAAGACCTTTTTCCGAGTTTTCTAATAGTTTTTTTGCCGCCTCGATCTTGGTTTTCTGTAAATACCGGATAGGAGTTAACCCCGTGGCCTGCTTGAATCGCCGAACGAAATTACGTCTGCTGGCCGGGATGTCGGCAATAGCCTCCTCAATACTCTTTAATTCGGTAAACTTGTTTTTTATTTTATGCTGCACCCGCATGACCAACTCGTCGTCATGCGCCTCAATGGGGGTGAAATGGCCAAAATAGGTCTGGTTTACCCGGTCCATGTCTATGGCGTACATTTTGGCGATGCGGATGGCCATTTCACGGCCGCAGTATTTTTGTATGAGGGCCAGTTTGAGGTAGAAGCCGCTGGTGGCCCCACCGCTGGTATAGATATTGGTGTCATGGGTCACCACAGCGTCTGACTGGAGGTCGACTTTAGGGAAACAGTAAGCCAACTGATCTGCCGCGTCCATGTGTGTCGTGGCCCGTCTGCCGTCTAGTAAGCCCGATGCCGCTAAGAGGAACGCCCCGGTGCACATGCTGGCCAAGGTAGTTCCTCGTTGGTATTGCTCCTGTAACCAAGGCAGAAAAGGGCTGTTTTCCTGGAGTGTTTGGGGCAGATCGACGGAACCAAAGGCGGGAATGATGATCAGGTTATGGAACTGGTCAGTAGCCAAGGGCAGGTAGGGGATATGGCTAAAATTATCGGGAAGTTCCTTAATCGCCGAGATGCCTATAAAGTTGATGTCAAAACAACGCGGCTTGCCGTCCTCTTCGAGGAGGCGATTGGCCGTTTCAAATACATCCACAATGGCTGCCAGACTCAGTAGTCGGTATTTATTGGTTAAAACGATAGATAACTGCATGATCGTTGGTTTGTTATCACTGTCTATTCCTCACAAACTTAGGTAAACCATGAGAACATCACAAGTATCTTGTGAATTGAGCTCGCGCGGATGCCGTGATATCGCCTCCTGTACTCGTCTTCCTCATGTGCACGGCATACGACTTTTATAGCCATTCTTTCAGCGAAAAGGTGTCCTTAAGCCGATATCCATTCTCCGTAAGCTGTATAGAACAGCATTCATGGACGGCATCGTGTTCCAGGAACAAGGCATATTCGTTATCGACCGCTTCTTGCCAATAATGTTTGCGTTCTTCCATGGTGGTCAGCGGCCGCACATCATAGCTCATGACATAGGGTAGGGGGATATGGCCGGCTGAAGGCAGTAGGTCAGCCATGTAAAGCAAGGTTTTGCCATGGTAGTTGATCTGTGGCAGCATCATGGCATCGGTATGGCCATAGGCGAATCGGACAGCAATATTCTCCGAGAAATCTACACGGTCTTCCACGTCAACGAAACGGAGTTGGCCACTTTCGTAGATGGGCATGATGTTTTCCTGCAAAAAGGAAGGTTTTTCGCGGTGATTGGGAAACAACGCCCAATCCCAATGTTGTTTGTTGCTCCAATACGTTGCGTTTTTGAACGCAGGTACCAATAGGCCATTTTCCCTGACAATAGCACCACCCACATGGTCAAAATGGAGGTGGGTAATGAAAACATCCGTAATGTCATCCCGATGGAAGCCGCGCGCGGCAAGTGAGCTGTCGAGCGTAGCATCGCCATGACGGTAATAATGGCTAAAGAATTTTTCGTTTTGTTTGTTGCCAATGCCGGTATCCACCAAAATCAGTCGGTCTCCCTCTTCGATGAGCAATAATCGGGTAGCCCAGGTACACATATTCCGTTCATCTGCCGGGTTTGTACGTTGCCATATCGATTTTGGAACGACCCCAAACATGGCACCGCCGTCAAGTTTAAAAAAGCCGGTATCAATGCTATATAAGTTCATAGTAAACTATCTTTTTGGTCAACTGCTAAAGATAAAGATTACCCCGCAAAACCCGTAAACGTTTACATGAAAAAGCGTGTTATTTTTTTATCCAAGCGGCTAAAACGATAAATGAACTTGTGTTTCAATTTGTTAACTTAGTGTATAATATACAAAAAGCTGATTTTCAGTATTTTTTACTTGAAATTATGTTTTTTTAATCCATACATTTGTCGCATTAATTCATTAAAAAACGTAAAAATAGCTATTAATATGCTGAAAATGGCAAATCCATCGCTGGCTTACCTTTTTATCCAGAACAAAGAAAAGGTACACTATCAAAAAAGTGTTGCAGAATTGGTAGAGAACGCTATTGTCCAGGGGGAGGGGATCCTTTCCGAAACGGGTGCATTGGCCGCAGACACCGGTCATTTCACCGGCCGATCCCCGTATGACCGGTTCATTGTCAGGGATGATGTGACGAAAGATGATGTGTGGTGGAACGCGATCAATCAACCGATTTCAGAGGACGCATTTTTAAGTCTATTTGAGCAAGTGGGAGGCTATTTTGACGATAAAAACATCTTTGTTCGGGACGTGATGGCGGGTGCCGATGCTGATCATCGCATCAATATACGCATCATCACGGAAACAGCTTACCAGAATATATTTGTGAACAATTTGTTCATTCGGCCAGAGAAACCCGATGCCGCCGCACAGCCAGAATGGTCCATTTTGGCCGCGCCGGGCTTTACCTGTTCGCATCCGGAACAATATGGATTACATAACCCCAATTTTGTCATCATTAGCTTTTCCATGAAAGTTATTCTCATCGCGGGGACAGGCTATACCGGTGAAATCAAAAAAGGGATTTTTTCAGTCATGAACTTTATATTGCCCATCCAAAAGCGAGTGTTGTCCATGCATTGTTCGGCAAATACGGATAGACAGGGGAACGCGGCGCTCTTCTTTGGGCTCTCGGGCACCGGAAAGACCACGCTCTCGGCCGATAAGGATCGGCTGCTCATCGGTGACGACGAACACGGGTGGGATGCCAAGGGAATCTTTAACTTTGAAGGTGGCTGCTATGCTAAGTGCATCGGGCTTGATGAAAGTAAGGAACCCGATATTTTCAACGCGATTCGTTTTGGGGCCCTTATTGAAAATGTCAATTTTTTCCCGAGCACTCGCGTGCCGAATTATGAAGATACATCCAAGACCGAAAATACGCGGGTTGCTTACCCGATACACCATATTGCCGGGCATGTCGCTTCCGGGATGGAGAGGGAGCCGAAGAACATTTTCTTCCTTACGGCAGATGCCTTCGGCGTGATTCCCCCGGTATCTTTGCTTTCCACCACCCAAGCGATGTATCATTTTATGTCGGGTTACACGGCTAAGGTCGCCGGTACTGAGGTGGGTATCAAGGAGCCCAAAGCGGTATTTTCAGCATGCTTTGGCGAGGCGTTTTTGCCGCTGCATCCCTCGTACTACGCAGAGTTGTTGCGGGAGCGGTTAGCTCATTCGGCGATTAATGTCTGGTTGATCAATACGGGGTGGATCGCCGGTCCTTACGGTATAGGCCGCCGGATTAAATTGGCATACACGAGGTCTATCATCAAGGCGGCAATGGACGGTGAGCTTAAGGAATCCAGTTATTTGGTCCATCCGGTCTTCGGGTTGCGTTATCCCACGGCCTGCCCCGATGTGCCCGACAAGGTGCTTGACCCCGTACGTTTATGGGCGGATGAAAATGCATATTATGCGCAGGCCAACCAGCTTGCCAAGTTATTCGTGGAAAATTTCAAGCGGTTTGAAGGCAAGGCGAGCGATGATGTGTTGGCTGCTGCGCCTGTTGTGCTGGATACCGTCTCTGCCGTTTAATTGTTTAATAAATGTTTGACTGGGTGCCGTAAAAGGGCTTTCGAGTTCCTTTTGACGGCACCCTCTTTTTATTTAAAGACGTTAACCGACCAATGTATACACGGTGCTTTCGTGTACTTCCAAATCACTCACCTATAACGTTTCAGCAACCCGTCCGTGTCGTTCGGGCGTTCGAGATTTGAATGCAAACGATTGTTCTTTTCGAGCCAAAAATAGCGCAAACGATTGTTTGCCAAATTTATTCCGTTATTAATGGATGAATTTGCATATTGCGCGTTGTTTTGAACCAGGAAGCTTTTTCGCCTTTTATGATTTTATGAGCAGTTTTAATCCGAAGCAGGTTTCTGTTTTAGCAGAAGCGTTTGATATAGAAGGTCGTGTGGTAGGCGTTTCACCGTTTGGGTCTGGCCACATTAATGATACCTATTGTGTGACAACGGACCAGGAAGGGGCGAAGCAGTATTTATTGCAACGGGTCAACCACCATGTATTCAAGGATGTGCCCGCTGTGATGCGAAATATTCAATTGGTGACCGGCCACCTGAAGTCGAAATACCAGGAATTGGGTGCCCACGTCCAACACCTCGAAGATCGGGTACTCACCTTAATCCCGACCAAGGCGGGTGAGGCTTACCTCCGGGATGAGGCCGGGAATTTTTGGCGGATGTTTCTTTTGTTGGCAAACACGCGTAGTTACGACATCGTAGAAACGCCTCGTCAAGCGAAGGAGGGAGGGCGTGCATTCGGGCAGTTTCAGCGCTTATTGGCTGATTTGGATGTGAACCTGATTCATGAAGTGCTGCCGAATTTCCACCATATCGGCAAACGGCTGGAAAAACTGAAAGAAGCCATCGAACACGATGTATCCAATCGGGTCAGTGAGGTCGGGGATGAACTAGCGTTTATCATGCAACGAGCAGCGCGCATGCATACCATACTTAACATGGGGGAAGCCGGATTGCTTCCAGTGCGCATTACCCATAACGATACGAAGTTCAACAACGTGTTACTGGATGAAAATGATAAATCGCAATGCGTGATTGATCTGGATACGGTGATGCCGGGTTATGTGGCTTATGATTTCGGTGATGCCATACGCACGATCATCAACGGTGCGGCGGAAGATGAAGCAGATTTGGAAAAAGTAAAATTGAATATCCCCTTATTTGAAGCGTATACAGCTGGTTACTTTGAAGAGGCGCACCCCTTTTTAACGCAGCATGAGATCGATTCACTGCTCGAAGGTGCGCTTTTATTGCCCTACATGCAAGCGGTGAGGTTCCTCACCGATTTTCTGGAAGGAGATCATTACTATAAAACCTACCATGCTAAACACAATTTGCAACGGACAAGGGCACAACTCAAATTGGTCGAACAACTTGAGCTGCACGAGCATGAATTGAGGCAGATTATTGTTCGATCGCTGCAACGGTTAAATAAAAAGACCATCAGTGGGTAACGATGTTTAAATGAAACAACTACGCATCCCTTATATAACCGGTATACACCATGGTTCGCTCCCCGGTCAGCTTGTTGAGGCCCTGGCTCCACTGGCGCCCATTGCGTTGGCTGAAGTATCATGGTTAGCATATTCATACCGGCCAACCGTGAGCTTTAAGATTGCCTACACCCAAGACAGCATTCTGCTAAGGTACGATGTGAAGGAACAGCATATCAAAGCGGAATACCGGAATACCAATGACCCGGTGTATAACGACAGTTGCGTGGAGTTTTTCCTTTCTTTTGATGGCACAAACTACTACAATCTGGAATTTAACTGTATGGGAACCGGATTAATCGCCTACGGTGATGCCAATAAGGAGGAACGGAAAAAATTGGCCAATGACGTTGTGGAGCAAGTAAAGACGAACAGTACCATACATAGCCAAGGGGGTATTGGCGTAGATAAGCATTGGAGCCTATTGTTGGATATTCCGTTTACGGTGTTTCAGGAAAATGCGATAACGGCGTTAAACGGCATGAGGTGTACCGGCAATTTTTACAAATGTGGGGATGGGTTGCCCATTCCACATTATGTATCCTGGAATAGGATAGACCACCCGGCACCAAATTTCCACCTCCCCCAATTTTTCGGCGAACTTCGGTTTGAGTAATGTGCTGAAAAAATATATTGCAATTTTGATAGGAATAACCTATCTTTGCACCCTTAATTAGTTGGGAATTATAATAACGCATAGATAGATATAAAATGAAAAAAGATTTGCATCCTTCAAATTATAGGTTAGTGGTTTTCAAGGATATGTCAAACGATTACGCTTTCCTTACGAAATCATGCATTGAGACCAAGGAAACCGTAACATGGGAAGATGGCAACGAGTACCCATTGGTGAAGCTTGAAATTTCACACACATCTCACCCGTTTTATACCGGTAAGATGAAATTGGTTGACACGGCAGGACGTATCGACAAATTCCGCAACCGTTACAGCAAGTAATCAGGCGGTTCTGATCATAAATGAACGTTGGTCCCGGTATTTCACCGGGACTTTTTTATTTTAGTCGCGTTACAGGAAAGTACGCAGCGTTATTTTGCTTGGCAAAGCAGATGGATACGGGAGGCAGTTTTATATGCTATTTGGTCGTTTGCCTAAATTTGAAAAGCAATTATAAATCCGTACGTTTACGCGTTATTTAGCATACGAAATTAGGACTATATTAAAACGGAATATTATCATTATGCGAAAGAAAATTGTTGCCGGAAACTGGAAAATGAACCTCGACTACCAACAAGGGTTAAGTCTTTTCTCGGAAATCGTACATATGGCGAAGGACGAAGTCATCGGTGATCAGCAGGTCGTCGTCTGTAGCCCATTTATCCATCTGCACAGCTTGGCTCAGCTGGCCAAGGGAGTTTCCCAAGTCGCTGTAGGGGCACAAAACACCTATGTGGAAGAATCAGGCGCCTACACCGGGGAGGTTTCGGCCGGACAGGTCAAATCCACGGGCGCAACCCATGTGATCTTAGGCCATTCCGAACGTCGGGCTTATTTCAACGAAGATGACTACACATTAAGTAAGAAGGTTGACATCGCTCTTAAGCATGGATTGACCCCTATTTTTTGTATTGGCGAAACGCAAGAGGAGCGTGAATCCGACCGTTATTTCGACGTGATTCGGACACAATTGGAAAAAGGTGTTTTCCACCTGTCTAACGAGGACTTTGGACGTGTAGTATTGGCTTATGAACCTGTTTGGGCGATTGGTACCGGACTCACCGCGTCACCGGAGCAGGCACAGGAGGTCCACGCGTTCATCCGTGATGAAATAGCCCGGAAATATACACAGGAAATTGCCGATGATACCACCATCCTTTACGGAGGCAGCTGTAATCCCAAAAATGCTCCTGAGTTATTTGCGCAACCGGATATCGACGGAGGCCTGATCGGTGGAGCTTCCCTGAAATCACGTGATTTTATCGATATCGTGAAGGTATTTAACTAAGTAACGGTCGAAGCCTATTTTAATAATATACCCGATGAGATATAGCGAGGTCATATTTACCTGTAAAGGGGGGGCGGATTGGCAACAGGATCTTTTGATTCATGAGTTGGCTGCTAGGGGCTTCGATACGTTTGAACCCAGGGAAGAGGGATTTGCGGCCTATATTGCATCTGAGCAACTTGACCTGCAATCGTTAGAGTCCTTGCTGATCCATCAACCGGCTGGCTTTGATGTAATGTATGAAATCAGGGAAATCCTGCCGCGTAACTGGAATGAGGTGTGGGAAAGCAATTTCGAGCCTGTGGTGATTGCCGACCGTTGTTACGTAAGGGCAACGTTTCACGAGCCCCGTTCGGCTTATCCATATGAGATCGTCATTGATCCTAAGATGGCATTTGGCACGGGGCATCACCAGACCACCTCATTGATGGTCCAATATATGCTTAACGCCGATTTCCAAGGGAGGCGGGTATTGGATATGGGGTGTGGTACGGGAATATTGGCCATTTTAGCGGTGAAACTCGGAGCGGATGAGGTTTTAGCCATTGATAATGACCCGGTATGTGTGGCGAGTGTGGAAGAAAACAAGCTGCGGAACGATGCAGCTGGCATTGAGACGAAATGTGGTTCTGTTGAGTGGATTGATAGCCGGCGATTCGACACGATATTGGCAAACATCAACCGCAATATTTTGTTAGACCAAATGAATGCCTACGCCCAATCCTTAGCAATCCATGGTGAGCTATATATCAGCGGTTTCTATCAGGGAGATGATCTGGAAGTGCTTAAAGGTGCTGCAGCAGACAATGGACTGACTTACCAAAGCTACAAAGAATTGGACGGTTGGGCGGCCGGCTACTTTATTAAGGGGGAATAGCTATGCGAGTACACTTTATCGCCATCGGCGGTAGCATCATGCACAACCTTGCCATCGCATTGGCCAAGAAAGGATATTTGGTGAGCGGTTCGGACGACCATATCTATGAACCGTCGCGTACCAACCTTGACAAGGAAGGGCTACTCCCCGCATTGGGGTGGCATCCGGAGCTGATCACGACGGATATTGATGCAGTAGTACTGGGGATGCATGCTAAAGCCGACAACCCTGAGTTATTGAAGGCTCGAGAATTAGGGATACGTATCTATTCTTACCCTGAATTCATTTATGAGCAGACGAAAGAAAAATTGCGGGTGGTCATCGGTGGTAGCCATGGAAAGACAACCATTACCAGTATCATCATGCATGTGCTCAAATCAATCGGTCGCGATTTCGATTACCTCGTAGGAGCGAAACTTGATGAGTTTGAGTATATGGTGAGGTTGACAAAAGACGCCCCGATGGCCATCATAGAAGGGGATGAGTACCTCGCCTCGCCAATCGATCCCCGACCGAAATTTCATTTATATAGACCAAATATTGCATTGATAAGTGGCGTGGCATGGGATCATGTCAATGTGTTCCCTACATTTGAGAATTACGTGGAGCAATTCAGGTTATTCATCAAAAGTATCGAGCCGAAAGGCACGTTGGTCTATAATAAAGAGGATAAAAAGTTACAAGAAATTGTCCTTGAAGACCAGTCAAAGATCAACAAACACGGCTACCGCACTCCTGAATACACCATTAATAAGGGCGTGACCTATATGCATACCCATATCGGAGATATTCCGTTACAAGTATTCGGTAAGCATAATCTGTCAAATATTGCGGCGGCATTTACCGTTTGCGAATGGTTAGGGGTTAGCCGTGAGGAATTTTACACCGCAATCAAGCAATACAAAGGGGCTTCCAGGCGATTGGAATACGTGGCCAGTGCGAATGATAGCGTGGTTTACCAGGATTTTGCGCATACGCCCGTAAAATTGAGGGCGAGTATTCAAGCCGTCAAAGAGCAATTCCCGGATAAAGCACTCGTTGCGATTATCGAACTGCATACCTATAGTAGCCTCAACGAAGCCTATCTGAATGAATACAGAGATACGATGCATGAAGCCGAATTCCCTGCGGTATTCATCAACCAAGAAACATTGAAGCAGAAGAACGCGGAAGCCATTTCCGAAGATACCTTGAAAAAAGCATTCAACCAGTCTAATCTATTGTATTTCAGCAATGTGGAAACCATGAGGACATACCTCGAAGATACCGACCCTTTGGGTAAGAACTTGCTGTTCATGAGTTCAGGTAACTACGGGGGCGTTAACATGGTCAATTTTGCCGATAAATTTTTATTTAAATAACGCTTTTACTATTTTCGTTTCCCGATTAGGAAAATAATCGGATTAACTGATTAGTATATCATCTTACCAATGAATGCATTAGGGAAAAAAATTAGACTATTGAGGCATCAAAAAGGGTGGAGCCAGGAGGACGTTGCGAAACGGCTTGACATTTCCATCCCTGCTTTCTCCAAGATTGAAACCGGAATCACGGACGTAAATCTATCGCGACTAGATCAGATATCCAGGCTGTTTGGATTGACCGTGGTTCAGCTATTGACCACAAGTGATTCCGAAGAGGAAAAGAAATATGCTTCGGAATTGGCATTTGCCAATAAAAAACTACAGGAGCGTAATGCCGAAGTGATCGAACTACAGAAAAAGGTTATAGATCTTTACGAGTCGCTGCATAACAAATAATCAATGCGGCAGCTCACTTAGGCTGGGCGAAAAGACCTCCTTTTAGCGCGGAATTAGTTGGTTATTGACCAGTGCCGGCTATGCGAATTTAGCCGATACTGGTCAATCCTGTCATTGGGGTGAGTAATGGTTATCTTTCAAATACGGAGGATTTTTATCAATAATCATCATCATCAAAATCATCAAAATCCTCATCGATAGAATCGAGTTCATCTAGCTCGAACCCATCCTCATCATCGAAAAGATCATCCGAATCGTCATCATCGGGCCCACCATCCAAAATGACAAATTCGTCATCCTCCAAGAGTGCTAGTTCATTGTCGTGCATCACTGGCATTTCCATAATAATGTCTAGTTGTATAATGTTGTTTTATTACTACGATAAAAATAGCAAGTTTTTATATTCTAATCATTTTTTTTGAAAAAAATATTGAAGCACTTAATGTGCTGGTAGTGAGTTTGTTGATTATTGCTTCGTTTGCGTTTGTTATTGGTCGTACTTGGCGCGTGCCACGGTTAATCGGTTATTTCGCCGATGGTATTGTCGTCCGCTACGATTTCCTTTAGTTTGGGCAGGTCTGCTGTACTGTTAATGCCAAAATGCTCCATAAACAAATCGCTCGTGCCATACAGGATGGGTTTACCCAATGCGTCAGATTTCCCCATAATCTTAATCAGCTCTTTCTCTAGCAGTCGCTGTACCGAATAATCGCAATTCACGCCCCGGATTTGCTCGATCTCCAATTTGGTGATGGGTTGTCGATAAGCGATGATGGCCAATGTTTCCATCGCCGCCTGGCTGAGTTTCTTTTTGGCGCGGTGCGCCTGTAGGTGGTTGATCGTTTCGTAATAGGTTGGTTTGGTCAGGAATTGATAGCCATTGTTGACCAATTTCAATTCCAACACTTGGTCATCTCGAAGGTATTTTTGTTTGATTTCGTCGAGCGCAGCAAGGATTTCCGTTTCATCCAGTTCGATGCCCGTAGTGGCTTCCAAGACTTGTTTGAGTTCAGGCACACTGATACCAAATTCCGAAGCGTAGATAAGGGCTTCTATTTGCTGACCTAAGTTTTCCAATGCAATGTTGGCGATTAGTAGTCAATAACCTGTTCTTCCATGGTTTCAGGAATTTCCCTGAATTCGTATTTCTGCGTACGAAGTTGCGGTTCGAATCCTGCTTGCTGAATGGCTTCCTGGATGGAAGAGGAAGTGAAGCGGTGGGGGGCTCCCGCAGCTGATACCACATTCTCCTCGATCATGATAGAGCCAAAATCATTGGCTCCGGCGTGTAAACACAACTGGGCCACGCGTTTTCCAACCGTAAGCCACGAAGCCTGTATGTTTTTGACGTTGGGCAGCATAATCCTACTCAAAGCGATCATCCGAATATATTCCTCGCCGGTCACGTCGTTGGTGATGCCCCGTAGTCGTTTTAATAATGTTCCGTCGTCTTGAAACGGCCAGGGGATAAACGCGATGAAGCCGTATGTTCCCGCTGGGCGTTCTTCTTGTACCTGCCGTATCCATACGATATGCTCAAACCGTTCGGCAATGGTTTCGATGTGGCCAAACATCATGGTGGCAGATGTCGGCAGGTTAATCTGGTGGGCGGCGCGCATCACGTCTAACCACTCTTTGCCCCCGCACTTGCCTTTTGATATCAGTCGCCGCACCCGGTCATTCAGTATTTCCGCACCTGCACCCGGCAACGAGTCAAGTCCCGACTCTTTTAGCGCCGTAAGAACGTCGATATGGCTCATGCCCTCCAGTTTTGCGATATGGGCTACTTCCGGTGGACCAAGTGAGTGGAGCTTTAACGTGGGATACAATTGCTTCAATTCCCGGAAAAGATCGGTGTAGAATCGTAAACCCAGGTCCGGGTGATGGCCTCCTTGCAACAGGAGTTGGTCGCCACCATAGCGGAAGGTTTCTTCGATCTTCCGCTTATAGGTGTCGATGTCGGTGATGTAACTGTCTTCATGGCCCGGTCGGCGGAAGAAATTGCAGAATTTGCAATTGGCAATACAAACATTCGTCGTATTGACATTCCGGTCGATTTGCCAGGTCACTTTGCCGTGAGGCACTTGTATCTTACGCAATTCATTCGCGATATAGGTAAGGTCGGCTGTAGCGGCATGGTGATATAGGTGAATGCCCTCTTCAGCCGAAAGAAATTCAAAATCAAGCGCCCTTTTTAACAGTTTATCAACGTTCATGATATGCAAAGATACATGGTTTCTGATTAACAACCATTATTGTTAACAACCATTATTGGGCCGGAACCAGCTTAAGTAGCATGCCCGGTCCTTCGGTCAATACGTAGATATAGCCATCCGGGCTTTGGGCGATTTGCCGCACACGCCCGATGGCTTCCAGTAATTTTTCCTCATGCACATATTTGCCATTGGCAACTTCCACCCGAGCGACATGTGTCAAGGCCAAGGCTCCGGCAAATATGTTGCCTTGCCAAGCCGGAAACTTGTCACCGGTGTAAAACAGTAGTCCGCAGGTGGCGATGGATGGTGTCCAATAGTGGATGGGTTGTTCCATGCCTTCTTTCTCTGTAAGTTCGGATATGATGGCTCCACTATAATCAATCCCGTAGGTGATGACCGGCCATCCGTAGTTTTTCCCTTTTTCGACAATATTGAGCTCATCACCGCCACGGGGTCCATGTTCGGTAGCGTAGATGATATTATGGGCTGCGTCGTATACCATGCCTTGTACGTTTCGGTGGCCATATGACCAGATGCTGTGTTTGGCATTCGGATTGCCTACGAACGGATTGTCATTGGGAATACGCCCGTCATCGTGGAGGCGGTGTACTTTTCCCATGTCATTGGAAAGGTCTTGCGAATTTTCTTTGGTGCCCCGCTCGCCGGTACTGAAGTAGAGATAACCGTCGTTGTCAAATATAATCCGACTCCCGAAATGCACGCCCGAAGTCGACAAGGGTTGGGTTTGGTAGAGCTCTTCCAAGTTGGTGATCTGGTTCCCCTCTAATTGGAAGCGGATGAGTGTTGTGCTGCCACCCCCTTGTCCGGGTTTGGCATAAGTCACATATATCCATCCATTATCTGCATACTGGGGGTGGAGCTGAATGTCCAATAAACCGCCCTGCCCACGTTCATATGTCTCTGGAAAACCCTCCAGTTTGTTTCCGCTGTACGCATCGTTTTCATACACCAGGATTTCACCTTTACGTTCATTCACTAACAGGCGGCCATCAGGAAGCCACGCCATGCCCCAAGGGTTGTCAAGTCCGGTATGCAATGTATCAATATAGAAGCTTGCTTTTTCGGAGACGACCGGGTCACCTTCGCGTGGCGGCTGGTTATCGTTATTTTGGCCGTTGCTTTTGCAAGCCAATAGGAATACAGCGGTGATTAGCGTGCTGAATAGCGGATAGTAGCGTTTCATTTGATGGGATTGTTTTATAATCATATACAATTAAGGCCAGGGCCATGCGTTTTTTTGATGAACAAAGATATGAATATAAACCAGCAGCACCAACATCGGGAATTAATTATCGTCAACGATAGCTGGGTTCCGATTTATACACCGATGTCAACGTAAGGAAATCGATTGAACACGTTGTAAATGAATGATTAATCAAGAGATTGTTCTCAAAATCGTCGGCACCTCTTGTATTTACGTCACTAAATTGTTAAGTTTGTGTCAACCAATTACACACAAACCCGGAAAATACCCCTATGGTCGAAACAGACGTTGATTTGCTTCATAAGATAAGTCAAGATGATCAGGCTGCTTTCAAGTTGTTGTATAAGCGGTATTGGAAACCGTGTTATTTTCAGATTTTACGGCGATCGGGAGATGCGGCGTTGGCAGAAGATTTGACGCAGGCCGTATTCGTATCGCTATGGGAAAAGCGGAAATCAGCCGTCATTGGTAATCTATCCGGTTATTTGTTCAGGGCCCTACAATTCAAATTCATTACGTACCTGAGGTCGCAGGTAAATGAGGAAACCTATATTTCCCATACCTTCCACCATCAATATGATGCCACCAATACCGCGGAATCGGCTATCCGCCTAAAAGAACTTCATGAGGCAATCGACAAGGGCGTAGCGATGATGCCCCCTAAAACCAAGGAGGTCTACACCCTTAGTCGTTCGGAGCATTACTCGATAAAGGAAATTGCCAGTAAACTCAACCTATCTGAGAAAGCGGTAGAATACCACATCACCCAGTCACTGAAGACCATGCGCGTAGCATTAAAAGACTTTCTTCCGTTTGTATTGCTTCTCCTTTTTTAAAAAAAAGAATTTTTTTTTAGGGATAGTCGGCATTTGATAGACTTACTATATCGAAAGGTGTAGTTATGCTGTATTAAGCGCCCTTTAAGCCAAATAAATTTAAGTTTAATCCGTATAAATAATGAGCAGGGAGAATTTCCATCGTTTATTGCAACGGTACCTGGATGGGCAGTGTACGCCGGAGGAGGAGCAATTGATAGACCATTGGTATCAAATGCTTGATGGACGCCATGAGGACAGGATTACCAGTCAAAACCTGGAGGTCGTCGAAGAAGCCATATGGGACAAGATTTATGAGCAAATCAACGAGGATGCGGTACCGGATAATACCCGCGAACTCCCAAGAAGATGGTCGACAAGGGGTATTTGGTTTTGGCTCACAGCAGCTTCCATTGCGGTGTTTCTAGTTGCTTCGGGTACATTCGTTTACCTCCGAATCGTTTGCTATCCAGTCGAACCTTCATTTGTGTCTCATGGTAGCACTTCGGATAGCCATATCATCACCGTGAAGAACGAGACACAAACGACGATGAGTATTATCCTCCCCGATGAATCATTTGTAGAGCTTTATCCGGGAGCATTGCTGGAATACCCCAAGCAATTCAAAGCCGTAAACAGGGAGGTGAAACTCATTGGAGATGCTTTTTTCTCGGTCGCGGCCAACCCTAAAAATCCATTTTGGGTCTTTCACGAGGGGATGATTACCAAGGTGATCGGCACGAAATTCAAGATAAAGGCACCAAAAGGCGAAATCAAGGGTGAAGTGATCGTATATGCTGGAAAGGTCGATGTATTTTACAATGTCGGCAGCCGGAACCTCGTGAGACGCATCATGTCAGCACCGGAAAAAGCATCGATTACGACCAATCAAAAAGCGGTCCTGCTACCAAAAACCATTGAAGAAACCGTGATGGAAAACCCGTTACCGATCGGCAAAAAGATAGATGCTATTCGGTACGAAACATTCAAGGACATCCCGATGCCTGCTTTGGCAAAAACACTCAGTGATCTTTACGCATTGAACGTGACCGCAGGTGATGACCTCTCGGCAGTCACGTTTACCGGAGATATTAGCGGCATAGGGTTATTCAAACAATTGGATATTATCTGTACGGTTACCAATACCACGTATGAGGTGGTGGGCACCACTATTTTCTTGAAATACAAACATTGACCAGTTAGCTTACTCACTAAATTATATACCAAACACACTAAAAATTATGATGAAAAACGAAACTTGACCCACAAAAAAACCGGCAATATGGGGGTATTGCCGGCCAAAAACTCCCGGAAGCTATTTGTTCCGGGTGATTTACAGTTCAAAACGTGTAGGAACCATAAATTCTTCAAAAATATGAAAAAAGAACGAATTATTGCTTTAATTATAACAGCGATGAGACTCACCTTTTTATACGCCTTTATCACCTCAGTCGTGGTATTGTCTGCATACGCCAATGATGCGGACGCTCAAGGCGCTTTGGACAAAAGGATTACGTTTTCCGCTCAGCGGATATCCATCAAGGATATGATCAGGGAGCTGGAAAGCCAGTCGCAGGTCCATTTTATTTACAGCTCTTCTACGATCAAAGCCGATCGGAAGATCAAGATTACCAGTGTCAATAGTGATTTGGCCGGCGTGCTTGAAGAGGTCTTGAAACCGATGGGCATTGCTTACAAAGTAGATGACAACAAAATATTGTTATACAGTATATTCCAGGATTTCAATATTACCGGTGTCGTTACCAATGCAACCGATAATCAGCCTATTTATGGGGCTGCCGTGAAGGTGAGGGGTACCGTAAGGGGAACCAGCACCGATGATAATGGTCGGTTTTCCTTGGTCGTCAGACCCAATGAAACGATCGAGATCAGTTATATCGGTTTCGCCTCCCAGGAATTTATAGTGGATAGTACACGGAATGTGTATAACATTAGTTTGCAAGAATCAACGAGTGCGTTGGATGAAGTGGTCGTCACGGGTTATTCATCGCAACGTGTGAAAGACCTGACCGGCTCAGTGGCGGTAGTTAACGTAAATGCGCTGAAGCAACAACCCGCGGCAAGCCCGATTGAAGCCCTGCAAGGCAAGGCCACCGGTGTGCAAATTATCAATGACGGGGCACCCGGTGCCACACCGCAGATACGTATCCGTGGTTTCAGTACGATTAACAACAACGATCCGCTCTATGTAATCGATGGAATGCCCTATGAGGGAAAGTTAGGGTGGCTGAATGCGAATGATATCGAATCCATGCAGGTACTGAAAGACGCTTCTGCTGCGTCCATCTACGGTGCGCGGGCGAACAATGGTGTAGTGATCATTACTACCCGCACAGGGAAGAAAGGCCAGCCACAGGTCACTTTCGAGTCATATTATGGCACGCAGAGCCCTAATCGGAGCCGATTCCCCGAATTCCTAAACCCGCAGCAGTTTGCCGAATATGTGTATGATCGGTTCAAGAACGCCGGTATCACGCCCGGTACAAGCGAGACCTCCGGTACCAATTACGGATCGGATCCCAATACGCCCGTACTGCCTGACTACCTCTTGGCGGGAACAAGGACAGGGCACGAGATTACCGCGGCAGATGTAGATCCGTCTAGATACGATTATACGATGGATCCTGCTCGGTTTTACCAAATCACTGCGGCCAACAAAGCGGGAACCAATTGGTTTGACGTCATCACGCGCGACGCGCCCATGCAGAATTACCAGTTGAGTATCTCGGGTGGGGGCGAGGGCTCCACATATGCGGTCAGCGGGAGCACTTTCAAACAAGACGGTACGTATAAATATACTGGTTTTGAGCGTTATAACATCCGCAGTAATACCACGTTTAACCTGTGGAATGACCGGATTACCATCGGCGAAAATATGCAGTATTCTCATACCAGGGGAAGTGGCTTTGGTGTGAATGTCAACACGGCGGGCCAATACCAAGGGGAGGGTTCCCCGATCGGTTGGGCTTACCGGATACAAACCATTATACCGGTTTATGACATTATGGGCAATTTCGCCGGTACCAACGGCAATCGATTGGGAAATGCGGACAATCCATTAGCTGTGCTATACCGTGCTAAGGACAACGTTAATGACAGCGGCCAGTTTTTCGGCAGTGCCTTTGCGGATATTAAATTAGCGAAAGGCCTGAGCTTCCGGACCACCTACGGGCTCCGCTACGAAAACTATCATGGTAAATCCATTGGATATCCAAATCCAGAGCGTTCTGAAGGTAGCCTTACGAATAATACCTTGGGTGAGTGGCAGGGCTACACTTCGGAGTGGACATGGACGAATACCGCTACGTACAAAAACGTGTTCAATGACGCGCATGATTTGACCGTGCTGGCGGGTACCGAGGCGGTGGAATCGAAATGGCACCAACTAAACGGTGACGGGAATGACTTTTTCATTGCCGGTGATATGAATTATTATTATTTAAACACGGCTGCTGTTACGGTGGGAAGGAGCGAGGGTTCCGAAGGCGCGCTGTTTTCTATTTTTGGGCGGGCCGACTATGCGTTTAAAGACCGTTACCTATTATCGGCCACCGTCAGGCGTGATGGGTCTTCCAATTTCGGCCCTGATAACCGGTATGGGGTGTTCCCCGCCGCCAGTGCGGCTTGGCGCCTGTCCAGCGAAAATTTCATGAATACCGTGACGTGGGTGGATGACCTAAAGCTCCGGGTAGGTTACGGAGTTACGGGTAACCAGCGTATCCCTTCCTTTCAGTTCATGAGAAGGTACGCATCGGGGGTCAACCAATCGTTTTACCCGATCGCGGGAGGCAATGGGTTGGCCAGCGGACTGTGGACTAATAATTACGACAACCAAGGGGCCAAGTGGGAAGAGCTGAAATCGATTAACTTGGGACTTGACTTCACGCTATTCAATAATACGATTGATGGTGCGGTCGAATGGTTTGACCGACGTACCAATGGGGTATTGTATCCTGTGCCGCAACCCGCCGCTGCGGTGGGTACGGGCTCATCCCCATTCGTCAATTCGGGCAATATGAAAAATGCGGGTATCGAGGTTTCGCTGAACTATCACTATACCGCACAGACCGGAGAGAACCCCTTCCAATTTGACGTAGGCGTATTCTTCTCTCGCTATACGAATGATATCGTCCAGCTGGCTCCTTCTGTGACGGAACAACCCTACCTCACGCTGCGTGGTGTGACCACTTCGGTGTTGAAAGCGGGTGCCCCATTCGGCGCTTTTTACGGATATCAGGTGGCCGGTATCTACCAGAATGAGGCGGATATTACCAACAGTGCATCTTATGACGGCGCTCGCGTGGGGGGCTTTAAGTTTGCCGATGTTTCGGGGCCTGACGGCACTCCCGATGGGTTGATCGACGGCTTCGACCGTACGGTGATTGGCAATCCGCATCCGGATTTCATCTATTCGCTAAGCCTGAGTGCTTCATGGAAACGTTTTGATGTCAATATGTTTTTCAATGGATCGCAGGGGAATGACTTATTTGACCTCACACGGCAGTATACCGACTTCTATGCGTTTCCAGGTGCTGTCAGTACCCGGGTGCTGGATGCCTGGAGCCCGAGCAATCCTACTAGTATGATGCCTTCGGCCTATGCCGATGCGCCGACCATCGAATACCAGTCGTCGAGCTATTACGTGCAGGATGGTAGCTTCTTCCGTATGAGGAACCTCCAAGTCGGGTATACGCTTCCCGTCAACCAGTTATTCCAAGGCCGGGTATCGAATCTGCGGGTATACGCCAGTGCCACCAACTTGTTTACCATCACCGGCTATAGCGGGATGGATCCTGAGGTGAGCCAGTATTCATCTACCTTTTCTGGTCCTGGGGTAGATATGGGGGTATATCCCGTGCCACGCCAGTACCTATTGGGACTAAGCGTTACGTTTTAATGGAGTATGTTAAATATGGTTAAAACATTAAAAAAATTCGACATGAAACAAGGGTATAAAATAGTTATCGCAGTTTTGGTGGCGGTGGGCATGGTGGGCTGTAGCGAAGACTTTCTGAACCGAAGCCCACAAGGGCAATTGACCGATGACCAGGTGAGCAATACCAAGGCAGTGGAATGGGCCTTGATAGGGGCTTATGGACTGATGAATGGCAATCGTGATGGCACGTGGGGCAATTATGCGGCCGCGCCCAGTCAATGGCTTTTTGGCGAGGTGGCCGGTGGCAACGCCCACAAAGGGAGTGAACTGGCAGATCAGGCCGTGATGTTCGATATCGAGCGGCATACGGCCATCAGTGTAAACGAGCACTTGTCTACGATGTGGAACAATTACTACGAGGGGATCATCCGCTGTAACACGACATTGCGGCAACTCAAGATCGTGCAGGAATCAGATGGTGACCGATTTTCAGACGAGCGGGCGACACAGATCGAAGCCGAAGCGAGAATGCTCCGTGGGCATTATTACTTCTTCCTCTGGCGGGTATTTAAGAACATCCCGTACGTTGACGAGACGGTTTCTACCACGGAGGCCGCACAGGTGCCTAATAATGTGGATGTATTGCCGATGATCGAGGCTGACTTCCAGTTTGCCGTTCAAAACTTGACGGATACAAAACCGTTGGGTGATGTGGGGAGGGCGGACCGAATTGCCGCCAAATCGTATTTGGGCAAACTGTACCTCTATCAGAACAAACACGCCGAGGCGTTGGTATTGTTCAAAGAAGTTATCGATGCTAAACCCAATCTGGAGGGATTGCCGTACTTGAATAACTTCAATATCAATACCGAGAATGGACCAGAGGCCATTTTCACCGCACAACATGCCATCAATCCCAATGGTGGTGGTGACAATGCCAACGTGGGAGACATGCTCGGCGGACTATACGGATCGGCGCCGGCCAACTGCTGCGGTTTCTTCAATCCCAGTTTTGATTTGGTCAATTCGTTCCGGGTGACGGCAGCTGGTTTGCCCATGCTCGACAACACCTATCGAAACAATCCCTATAAGTCAGATTTTGGGCTTACAGGCGGTGCCAAAACAAACTATGAAGTAGACCGGACGTTAGCGATTGACCCTCGGCTTGATTATACCGTAGGTCGACGGGGCGTGCCTTACAAAGATTGGGGCGTCATGCCAGGCGATGACTGGATACGGGATCCGGCTTTCGGTGGCCCATTTGTGGGCTATAAGCACATGATCCCCCAGGCCGATTTTCCGGGCAATGTGCAGTCTGGTGGTGTTAATTATGTTACCGGACTGGATGTCAATATCATCCGTTTGGCTGATGTGTACCTGATGGCCGCCGAATGTGCTGCTGAAACAGGTGACCTGGCGTATGCGTTGGCACGGGTAAACAATGTCAGGGTCAGGGCAGCCAATATCCCCCCGAAAACGGTGGGAGGTGCCAATGTCGCCGCTTATGATGTAAAACCTTATCCGGCATTTGCCTCAAAGGAATATGCATTGAATGCCATTCGCTTTGAACGCCGCTTGGAGTTGGCATTAGAAGGGCATCGATACTTTGATCTTGTACGGTGGGGCATCGCCAAGGAAACGCTTGAAGCGTACTCCGCATTCGAGGGAAGTATCATTGCCGCATATGGGGGGCTAACATTTGCAGACAGGAATAATTATTTCCCCATTCCCCAAGAGCAGATCGACCGTAGCGGGGGTGCATTGGTGCAAAATACTGGTTATTAACAGCGCTGGCGATGAATACAAGAAGAGCATTTATCGGGCGAATCAGTACGGGCATCGCTGCATTGGCGGTATATCCGGTGATACACCCACTACTTTCCTGTGATGGCTCGCGTCAGGATAAGCAGGGGAACACCAAGACTGATGCGGGATTGTTCTTTAAGATATCCTTAGCAGAATGGTCGTTAAACCGGGCACTGTTCAGTGGACAGTTAAACCACTTGGACTTTCCCTTATATGCCAAGGAGAAATTCGGTATAACAGCTGTGGAGTACGTCAATCAGTTTTTTATGGACAAGGGCAACGATAGGGCATACCTTGACGAACTGAAAACGAGGTGCGATGACAATGGTATCGACAGCGTACTGATTATGTGTGACCTGGAGGGAGATTTAGGTGATGCTGATGCGGATAACCGCAGGCAGGCGGTCGAGAACCACTACAAATGGGTGGAGGCTGCACGCTACCTGGGTTGCCACGCGATACGGGTGAACGCTGCCGGTACGGGTACGGCCGAGGAAGTAGCCGGGCATGCCACGGAAGGCTTGCACCAACTGGCAATTTTTGCCCAGGATTTCGATATTTCCGTCATTGTGGAGAACCACGGCGGCTACTCGTCCGATGGCGCTTGGTTGAGCCGGGTGATAGGAGCTGTAGGCCTTCCCAATTGCGGAACATTACCGGATACCGGCAATTTCTGCATCAGGCGCGCTGAACCGACTGAACAAACCATCGAGGCGTACCTTGCCGCCGAATGCGTGGAGGAGTACGATCGCTATAAGGGCACGGCCGAATTGTTGCCCTATGCCAAAGGAGTGAGTGCGAAGACGTACGATTTCGATGATCAAGGCAATGAAACCAGTATTGACTACCGTAATATCTTAAAACTGGCGAAAGATGCCGGTTTTGCGGGATATATCGGGATTGAGTACGAAGGACATAGCCTCGCCGCTGATGAGGGTATTGCCAAGACAAAGGCGATGCTCGAACGGTTAGGGCGTGAGCTGACATAGCATACCTATTAAAACAATGCTCTACGGAGCATCGGGGTGCCCGAAAACCATAATGGTTGTAGGCACCCCTTTTTATGAGGTATCGGTTTCGTATCAAAGCCAACTATTTCCTATCTTAGCCGCTTCAACAGCACTGATGTCAATACGTAAAAACCACAAGCCGACGATACGGGGATGGGCCATGTTTGATTGGGCAAATTCTGCCTATAACCTCGTGATCACCTCGACGATTTTCCCTGCCTATTATACGGCCATCACGTTTACCGAGACGTATGGCGACCGCGTCAATTTTTTTGGCTTTACGGTAGTCAATACGGCTTTGTCGAACTTTTCACTGTCTTTTGCCTATCTGTTCATGGCGCTGATATTGCCCATATTATCATCGATAGCGGACTTCAAGGGCAATAAAAAATCCTTCATGATGGCATTTACCTATTTGGGTGGCATTGCCTGCATGGGGTTGTTTTTCTTTAAGTTGGAAACGCTTGAATGGGGCATTATCTGCTCGACACTAGCGGCAATGGGGTATGTGGGAGGTGTGTTGTTCAATAATTCGTATCTGCCACAGATCGCAACGGTAGACCAACAGGATCGGGTGAGCGCGCAGGGATTTGCCTATGGGTATGTCGGCTGTGTAACACTCCAAATCATCTGTTTTGTCATTATACTGAAGCCTGAATGGTTTGGCATCACCGACCCGAGCTTGCCACCACGTTTGTCGTTTTTACTGGTAGGGGTTTGGTGGATTGCTTTTGCACAAATACCGTTTCGGACATTGCCCAAGGACAACCGCAATGGTCAACGCATCACTAAGCATGTGCTGAAAAAAGGCTTTTCCGAACTGGTGGATGTCTGGAAGCGGCTTAAGCAGATACCCGAAATCAAACGATTCCTGCCCGCTTTTTTCTGCTATGCCATGGGTGTTCAGACCGTTATGATCGTCGCTGCGGCATTTGGCGAGAAAGTACTTCATTTAGGGGCACCTAAGTTGATCGGTACGATTCTGATTATCCAATTGGTGGCCATTGCCGGTGCCTACCTGATGTCGCTCTTGGCGCGATACATTGGCAATGTCAAGGTGCTCATGTTAGTGGTTTGTGTGTGGATAGGTGTATGTATTTCGGCCTACTACATTAACCACGAAATACAGTTTTATGTGTTGGCGGCACTCGTGGGGTTGGTAATGGGCGGGATACAATCCCTCTCTCGCTCTACTTATTCGAAATTGTTGCCTCCGGATGAGGAAGATACCGCTTCCTTTTTTAGTTTTTACGATGTGACCGAGAAGGTCGCCATTGTCATCGGATTGTTTTCGTTTGCACTAATCGAGCAAATGACAAACAATATCCGTTATTCGGCCTTGTGTTTAGGCGTGTTTTTTGTAGTGGGGTTGGCATTACTGTTTCGGATGCTTAGGCTTGAACGAAAGAGATAGACGATGAATGTAGCGTTGTTCATACCGTGTTTTATTGACCAGTTGTTTCCCGAGACAGCCTTTAACACCCTTCGTGTGTTGGAAAAAGCAGGCTGCCAGGTCAGCTATAATCCGCAGCAAACCTGTTGTGGGCAACCGGCATATAACGCTGGGTTTTGGGATGAGGCAAAAAAAATAGGCACCAAATTTCTGGACGATTTCTCGCCCGACAGTTATATCGTTTCTCCCTCTGCCTCCTGCACGGGCATGGTGAAGTATGCGTATAATGATTTGTTTACCAATACCATGGTGCATAATCGCTGCCGGTCCATACAAGGGAATATCCACGAGCTTTCTGATTTTCTTGTGAATGTATTGAAAAAAGACTATTTTGGAGCTGAATTAGAGGGGAGGGCGGTTTATCACGATGCGTGTTCGGCATTGCGTGAGTGTCATATTCGAGCGGAACCCCGCCAGTTGCTGGGTAATGTAGAGGGACTGGAGTTGGTGGAGATGAAAGACACGGATATGTGTTGCGGTTTCGGCGGCACATTTGCGGTAAAATTTGATGCAATATCCAGTGCCATGGCCGAGCAGAAAGTGCATCGTGCGATGGAAATGGAAGCCGATTATATTATATCCACCGATGCCTCGTGTTTATTGCACCTCCAAGGTTATATTGACAAGCACGCATTGCCAGTCAAAACCATGCATTTAGTAGACGTCCTGGCCAATGGTTGGGGGAATATTTGATCGAACGGAGTTACTAACTTTATAACTATAAATAGATGACAGACAGAAGAACATTTTTGAAACATTTGGGGGTTGGAGCATTGGGGCTATCCGTATTGCCTGCTGTGGCCAAGCCATTGGTTTTTAATCAAAAGAACGCACTTTTTTTTGATATTTCGTTAGCGCAATGGTCATTGCACAAAACTATTTTTGGAGGGAAATTGGATAATCTTGATTTTCCAAAAGTAGCTGCCCAAACATTCGATATTCACGCGGTAGAATATGTCAATCAGTTTTTTAAAGACAAGGCTAAGGATACGGCTTATCTGTCTGATCTACGTCAGCGAGCAGCCGATCATGGTGTCAAAAATGTATTGATCATGGTGGATGGTGAGGGGAATTTAGGAACACCGTCTGATGCTGAGCGGAATCAAGCGGTGGAAAACCATTACCAATGGGTAGAAGCCGCGAAATTCCTGGGGTGTCATGCCATCCGGGTGAATGCTGCAGGTAAGGGAACGCCCGAGGAGATCAAGGCCGCTGCCATCGATGGTTTGGGTCGGTTGAGCGAATTTGCTGCCCAGCATGACATCAGTGTGATCGTGGAGAACCACGGTGGCCCTTCATCGCATGGCGATTGGTTGAGTGCCGTGTTGGGTGGAGTGGACAAACCGAATTGCGGAAGCCTCCCAGACTTTGGGAATTTCTACGAATATGACCGTTACCAAGGTGTTGAGGAATTAATGCCCTTTGCCAAAGGGGTAAGCGCGAAGGCCAATGCATTTGATGAGCGTGGAGACGAAGCCAACATCGATTACAGGCGCATGTTGAAAATCGTGAAAGACGCGGGATACACAGGATATGTTGGCATTGAATATGAGGGCAATGAATTGAGCGAAGAAGAAGGTATCAAGGCCACCAAGAAACTGTTGGAAAGGGTAGGAGCTGAACTAAGTTAGCCCGTATCCGTTAAGTATTTAGCATATTCACCCGCAGCATCATGTTGCGGGTTTTTTATATGTCAAGTCAATTCCACATCGGGTTTTGGGGGAAATTGGCGACATGGGCATATTTCGGCCCTAGAGAAACGATCGCCTCTTTCCATAGGTTCTCCCCGTCGTTGCCGAAAGTAATGTCAGGATTGTAATGGTTGCTGATGACCCACGCATTGTCGTTAAGCTCGTCCTCCAACTGCCCGGGGCTCCAGCCCGAATACCCCATGAAAAATTTAACTTCATCTTTACTGATATCGCCATTACGAATCAATATTTGCAGGCTCTCGAAATTGCCACCCCAGTAGATGCCGTTGCCCAAGCCGATACCGCTGTTCAACTTATCGTAGCATTTATGTATGAAATGAATGCTCTCTTGGGCTACTGGCCCACCGAAGAAAAGCGGGAAATCAGCCTCGGGGAAATCATCCATGACATCCCTAAGCGATATGGTGGCCGGTTGGTTGAGCACATACCCGACAGTGCCATCCTCTACGTGATGTTCGCATAGCAAGATGACCGCACGCTGGAAATTAGGGTCAAGCATAAATGGCTCCGATAGGAGCAAACTGGCCACCTGCGGGATGTTTTTATTGAACATAGTGCATACCACTTTTCTGTACTACACGTAAATGTAAGAAAAGTTTATAGAAATGGCAAAAGTTAGCCATGATACATAAGGACTGTTTCCCAATTGAAAACCGGGATTTTCCCATGCCTTTCTGCAGCCTCGTCGGAAAACGACTTGTATATTGACGTTTGCACCAGAAGAAAAACACAAATTGTTTTGGACTTTACCTAAAAGCACTATCTTTACCGAATTAATTTAACTCCGCGACCAATTATACCTTAGGCAATTCAGCTGAATTGGGGTTTTTGTTGAAGAAAAATGGATGAAACATCATTGTTGGATGGTTTGGCAGCCAGTGACAAGCGCGCATTCTCGGTATTATTCGATTATTATTGGAAGGATCTTTACGCTTACGTCAATCGGTTGGTTAAAGACAAGGATGAGAGCGTGGATATTGTCCAAGACACGTTCACTTCACTGTGGCAGCAGCGCGAACAATTGGCTAAGGTAAAATCACTGAAGGGATACATTTACGCCATGGTGCACCATAAAGCGATCCTGTTTATAAAGAATAGCGTTCGCCACCGGAATTACTTGGATACGATGGCTTCTTATTTCCCAGAATCCATTGAAACAACGGAAGAAGAATTGGATGCACATGAGTTAGAAATGTTTATCAATAAGGAAATCGAAAACCTCCCGCCTCGGATGCGTGAGATTTTTCTATTGAGTAGATTCGAGCAGCTTTCTTATAAAGAAATTGCGATTAAACTCGCTATCGCAGAAAACACCGTTCGGAAGCAAATCAGTTTTTCGCTAAAGTATCTACGCATGAAGCTGAGCAAAACCTACTATTCTTCCGTGGTAACCGTGGTAACATTGGCCAAGCTTCTTGGCTATTAGTTAGCAGCGGGCGTTTCCCAGCGACTTCCGTTCGGATACCCACTCCCTAAAAAATCTATTGACTATTTTTTCTTGCTGAAAAACAATGGTTTATGTATTTTTCGTTTTTGTTACTACTACTTTTTCGGGTTTCGATACACTTAGCACATGTAACTGGCCATATAGACCAATGGAAAGGGCCAGCCATATAGACCAATGCAAAGGAAAAGAATAAATCGATTAGTCGAACGGTATCTTCAGGGCAATTGTACGGATGAGGAACGCCAAATGCTTTACTTTTGGCTGACCAAACAGGCTGCTGAGGAAGAATGGGAATGGCAGCCCGGTGAGGAAGACGAGGTGGAAAACCGCCTACGTTACCACTTACGGGATTTATTGGAGACAGCCGAAACTGAACAGGTGGTTGATACGCCTACTGGTTTCCCTTTCCGCAAGCTGGCAGCGATTGCTGCTTCTATTTTGGTGGTGTTAAGCGTGGGGATATGGTACTTTCACGATTCCCCTGATTCCCCCAGCGAGTTGATGGTCAGTGAAGTGCAGCAAGCATTACGTTTCGAAAATCATCATGCGCTGGTTATCCGAGCAGATGGTGTCGATCATCCCATCGATAGTATGGTCATTGGTGAAGAATCGATCATTGGTCAGGTGGTCGTGAAAAAGCTGTCGGATAATAGCCTGAGCTACAGTCGTCATCTTGAGAGCGCGGAATTGCCCGATGAACCATCCAATCATTTGGTAGTTGTACCGAAAGGTAGGGATTTCAATGTGACACTTCCAGATGGTTCTTCGGTTTGGCTGAATACGGAGTCGGCTTTAGAATTCCCTACAACCTTTGCTGGGGGAGAGCGGCGCGTGGCCATATCGGGCGAAGCATTCTTTGAAGTGGTGTCTGACAAGGAGAACCCTTTTATCGTCATGGCCAACGATATGGAAGTCACGGCGACGGGTACGCAGTTTAATGTTAGGGCCTACCACGATGAAGAAACCCACTATACCACACTGATTGAAGGTGTGGTGACCGTGACGGCAGAAGAAGCATCCACGCACATGGCGCCGAATCAGCAAGCGACATGGCAAAAGGGGGGGGCTGGCATCGTCATTGGGGAAGCCAACATTGCCAATATCATGGCCAAGAAGAACGGTTATTTTGCTTTTCATGAACAAGATATCAAGAGCATCATGAAGGAAATTTCCCGATGGTACGATGTAGAAGTATTTTTCCAGGGTGAAGTATCGGGTCGCTTATTCGGCGGCACGTTTTCGCGCCATCGGGAGTTGGGCGAGCTATTGGAATATTTTGGATCCATCGGAGGGTTTAAATTTAAACAAAAGGGAAGGAGGATTATCGTTATGTCTTAGTTCGACTCATAAAAAAACCGAAAGTGTACCACCACTTCCGGTTCATCCAGCAGCAAACGCTGTGATTAGGTCATTCAATTGCGGAAACAATTATTTAACTAACCTAATATATATGCAAAAGTATAACTTTTTTGCCGCTTGGGCAAGCGGCATCAATTTCCATTCCCTAACTAGACTTTGGATAACCATGAAGCTATGTATTATACTGATGCTGATAGCTACATTTCAAGTCAAAGCAGCAGTATTCGCACAAAATGCGACCATCCAAGCAAAGAATGTCTCGTTGGTTTGGGTACTCGAAGAATTGAAAAAGCAAACGGATTATGATTTCCTATATGCGCTTGACGATCTGAAAGGGAGTAAACCGCTTACCGTCGATTTCAAAAATACCCACATCACCGAAATTCTAGACGCATGTTTTGCCAACCAGCCGTTATCGTATAGCATTAAAAAGTCGATGGTGTTGGTCACGCGGAAAAATATTTCCCAACCATCGGTTAGCACGGTGATTCAGGATTCCACACGCCAAGTGTCGGGAACGGTCAAAGATGAAGCGGGCTACCCGCTGAGTGGCGCATCCGTGTCTGTACAAGGGGGCTCGGCTACGGGTACCTACACCGGTCAAGATGGTTCTTTCAGGATATCCGTAGGAACAAACGCGATATTACTGGTGTCTTATGTCGGGTATGAAACGAAGATCGTCTCTGTAGGTACCCAAACGGTACTAGACATCGTACTCACAGAAGAATCCAGTATATTGGAAGAAGTAGTTGTCGTCGGCTACTCCACCCAAACCAAAAAAGAAATTACAGGTTCGGTGGCTATTGTCGATGTGGAGGACATGAAGGGCATTCCGGCAGGTAGCGCAGAGCAGATGCTACAAGGCCGGGCGTCGGGCCTGAATATTACGACTTCAGGAAGCCCCGGCTCTGCCAGTAACATCCGTATACGCGGTATCACGTCATTCGGAAACAACAGCCCGTTAGTGATCATCGATGGTGTGCAAGGCGAACTGACGGATATTAACTCCAATGATATTGAATCGGTTCAAGTGCTGAAAGATGCCGGTGCTGCGGCCATTTACGGTGTGCGCGGATCAAACGGTGTGATTGTCGTGACCACTAAAAAAGGGAAAGCCGGAGCCGCTAAGATTACGTACAATGGCTACTATGGTATCCAAACACCCCCAGGCGGCAACGTATTCGATTTGTTGAATACGCAGGAGATGGCAGATGTAACGTGGAAAGCGTTCATTAATTCCGGACAGGTAGATGCCAATGGTAATCCCAGTCACGTACAATACGGCAATGGGCCCACCCCGGTGATCCCAGACTATATCTTGGTCGGCAATAATACCGGGGTAATCGGTGGCTTGACCCAGGAGCAGTTGGATAGTTACAACATCGATTGGGATAGGGGTGACATTTATCAGATTATCCCGGCGAATAAAAAAGGAACCGACTGGTTCCATGAGATATTCAGCCCAGCACCCATACAGGATCACACGGTATCGGCTTCCAGTGCTAACAATAAATCATCTTATTTTTTCTCCGCTGGGTATTTCAATCAGCAGGGAACACTGATGGGGTCTTATCTGAAGCGCTATAGCGTACGTGCGAACACGACATTCAATATTAAGGACAATATCAGGGTCGGTGAAAACCTCTATCTCTTTACACGGGATAACCCGAGATCGTATAACGGCGTACAGAACACATCCGATACGGGAAATCCGGTAATGCTGGCATTTATGATGCAGCCGATTATTCCGGTATTTGACGAGATGGGCAACTATGCTGGTACACGGGCGAGGGGATTGGGGCAAAGTCCTAGCCCATACGCAATAGCCGAGCGAAACGCTGGTTACAATAATAACTCCTGGAGTGCACAGGGGAACGTATTTGCAGAAATCGATTTCCTCCAACATTTTAATTTCCGTACCACATTCGGTGGGTTCGTAAGAAGCGGATATACCAATAACTTCCTGCGGCGCACATACGAAGATGCAGAGAACAATTCCATCAATACGTACACCGAAGGGGCGAATTACACGCAGCAATGGACATTCACCAATACCCTTCAGTATAGCCAGAAGTTTGGAAACCATCAGGTAAAAGCACTCCTTGGCTTGGAAAGCGTCGAAAATTTTGGACGTAATGTCGGCGGTAGTTCTGCGGGATATTTCAGTGATGACCCGAGTTTCGTCACCTTGAGTTCCGGCTCGGGCAACTTCACGAACCAAAGTAGCATGACCAAATACACGCTGTATTCGCAATTTGGAAAGGTGGACTATAATTTCAACGACAGGTATATCGTCAGTGCAACGCTTCGTCGCGATGGTTCTTCCCGTTTCAGTGAGCAGAATCGCTGGGGGTTGTTCCCCGCATTCTCGGCGGGCTGGCGAGCCTCAGAAGAAACATTCCTGAGCGATGTAAGTTGGTTAGATAATTTGATGATCCGTGGTAGCTGGGGTATTTTAGGAAATCAGCTTAATGTGGATCCAAGTAACGCGTTCACGCAGTATAACAGTACTGTGGGCGGTACACTAAATTCATATTATGATATCGGCGGATCGGGATCAAGCCCGGTACAAGGGTTCAGGTTGAGTAGAATCGGTAACTTGGCTACTGGATGGGAAGAAGACCGACTGTCCAATATCGGGGTAGACATGACCATATTGGGCTCTAAACTAGACCTTTCCGTCGAGTACTACCAAAAGCGAATCAATGGGTTATTATTTGAAGACCAGTCACCGGCGACCGCTGGCGGGGCGGCTTTACCTACGGTCAATATTGGTAACATCGAAAATAAAGGGGTGGACTTCAATGCCAACTATCACCTCACAGCTGGTGAATTTCAGGTTGACCTCGGGTTGAACGTGACCCGCTACAAGAGTAATGTCGTGGACTTGCCTAATAGCTATTTTGATACCGGTTCGACACGGACAGGCAATTTCGTGCGGAACCAAGTGGGTCATCCCGTTGGTGCATTTTTTGGATACAAGGTTGAAGGACTTTTCCGGGATGCAGAAGATGTGGCCAATTCACCAACACAAGATGCAGCGGCCCCCGGGCGATTCAAATATGCCGACACCGACGGCAATGGCCGGATTTCGACAGCAGACCGTACGTTCATAGGTGATCCCAATCCGGATTTTACCTACGGACTGAACATCAATGCAAACTACAAACAGTTTGGGCTGACGATGTTCTTTTACGGTTCCCAGGGCAATGATGCGGTCAACTACAGAAGGTGGTGGACAGACTTTTTCCCATCCTTGCAAGGCGTGAAGAGCCGGGATTTGTTATATAATTCTTGGCGGCCTGACAATTTGAATGCGAAAACACCCATCATTGAAAACCAGTCAAATTTCAGTAACAACGCGGTACCCAATTCCTATTATATTGAGGATGCCTCGTTCCTGAAATTGAGAAATGTGATGCTCAGCTACCGGTTTGCAAGTAACCAGCTCTCACGGTTGGGAATCGATCAATTGCGAGTTTACCTCCAGGCAGTTAACCTGTTCACCATTACCAAATATACGGGAATGGATCCCGAGATTGGCGGTACGGAGAGTGCGTTCGGTATAGATTATGGTAACTACCCGAACAATCAACGTAACTATAATCTCGGAGTAAGCTTTACATTTTAAGGGCGACTAATCGATTTTTTTAAATAAATTGATATGAAAAGACTAATTTTAAAGGTAACGGCATACAGCATGAGTGTTTTGATACTCCTAGGTGCAAACTCATGCAGTGATAATTTTTTGGCGGTCGACCCGTTGGGTACGCTTAGCGACCGAACACTTTCGAATGCTGCCGGGGTAGAAGGGTTACTTATAGGAGCTTATTCCCTTTTGGATAAAGTGGGCGGTGCCGGAAGTGGCAATGGTATTTCCAGTTCCAATTGGGTATTTGGAAGCGTGGTAGCCGATGATGCCTACAAAGGGTCGACATTAGGTGACCTTCCGGATATTCTTTCCTTAGAAACGTTTTCTACAAATCCAGCCATCGGGCTTTTCAACAGCGAATGGCGTGTGCTATACGATGCGATACAGCGGTGTAACGAGGTGCTCCGTATCATGGAATTAGCCGATGATATGACAGATGCTGAAAAGACGTTGAAAGCAGCGGAAGCTCGTTTTTTGCGGGCCCATTTCCACTTCGAGGCAAAGAAGAAGTGGAATAACATACCTTTCCTCGACGAAAGTATCAGCTACAATAACGGCAATCTGAACGTGCCGAATACGGAAGATACCTGGCCTAAGATAGAAAGTGATTTCGCTTTTGCGGCAGAAAACCTTCCAGCCACGCAACCGGCGATAGGCAGGGCCAATAGCTGGGCTGCAAAGGCTTATTTGGCGAAGATATACCTTTTCCAACACAAGTATCCGCAAGCAAAAGCATTGTTTGATGACGTGATAGCCAATGGTACAAATCCGTTGGGTGTCACGTATGGCTTGGTTAATTTCCATGACAATTTCAATGCCGAGCGGGCCAACAATGCGGAAACGGTATTCGCGGTACAATTTTCGGTGAATGATGGTTCGAATGGGCAAAATGGAAATCGCGGTGACCGGCTCAATGGTCCCTATAACTGGGGCCCTCCGGGAGGAAGTGGATTTTTCCAACCTTCCCAAAGCCTTGTTAATTCGTACCGTGTGGACAATAATGGGCTTCCGTATTTGGATAATTTCAACGCGGTGGACGTCAAGAATGACCAAGGGATTTCCTCCACTACGTCGTTTACACCCGACGAAACAGCACTCGATCCTCGGTTGGATTGGACGGTAGGCCGTCGTGGTATTCCTTATTTGGATTGGGGCTTACATCCCGGACAAGCCGCCGTGCGCGAACAGTCAAGTGGTGGACCCTATGCGCCAATAAAAACCGTTTACTATAAGGCCCAGGAAGGCGTCTATTCGGATGCAACCGCGTTATACGGAATTTATACCACGATTAGCTATAAGGTCATCCGCTTTGCCGATGTATTATTGATGGCGGCCGAGGTGGAAGTGGAATTGGGTAACCTAGCACGGGCGATGGAACTGGTAAACCGCGTGCGCAACCGAATGAGCAATCCTGCGACGTGGGTACGCGCTTACATCGATGACAACGCTCCTGAGCGGGGGTTCTCAAACGAACCGGCGGCAAACTACAAAATTGGGTTGTACACGTCGTTTCCTAACGCTGATTACGCCCGGAAAGCCGTGCGGTTCGAACGGAAACTTGAGTTGGCAATGGAGGGGCATCGTTTCTTCGATCTGGTGAGGTATGGTACCGCAGCCGAAGAGTTGACCGCTTATTGGGAAAAAGAAAAGGCGGTGCATACTTACTATGGGCCTGCGACCTTTCAAACGGGCAAGCACGAGTACTTTCCGATTCCACAGACTCAAATTGATTTGAGTTTGGGAACATTGAGACAGAACACGGGCTATTAATCGAATGCAAATTCGGTCAGTGGCACGGTCATATTGAACATAGCATTTTAAGTGATGTTTGGTCACCCCAAATTGATCTTAATAGATTTACTATATTTTTGTTAATAACAATAAACAACACTAATGAACATGGAAAATTCATCATTATCACGTAGATCCTGGTTAAGGAATGCAGCAGTCGTTGGGGCTGCCGCGATTGCAGCTCCCCGCGTTTTGTCGGCTTCCGAAGGGAATAAAACGAAGCAGCAGAAGTATACCCCGCCAATACGATTTGCGGTGTCCACCTATTCGTATTGGCATTTCGAAAAGGTTAAATACCCTATTGAGCGAGTTATCGAAAATGCATCACGGCTCGGTTTTGACGGGGTGGAAATCCTACATCGGCAGATGGAAAGCGAAGAGATCCCCTATATGAACAAGCTGAAGCGACTAGCATTCGATGCAGGATTGGCGCTACCGATGCTGTCCATCCACCAGAGCTTTGTTAAGCCAGATGCCGAAGCACGGCAAAAAGATATCGAACATACCCGTCGTTGCATCCAACTGGCCGTACAACTAGGTATTCCTTGCATCCGGATGAACACGGGTAGCTGGGGTACAGGACGCTCAAATCCCGATTACTACAAAACGGGGATAGAGACACCGTTACCGGGTTACACGGATGAAGATGCCATCAAGTGGTGTATCGATGGATTGGCGGAATGCCTGGTTGACGCGGAGAAAGCCGGCGTGATACTGGCCATCGAAAACCATTGGGGGTTGTCTTCTAACATTGACTACCTTGAGCGGATCTATTTGGCATTGAAAGATTCACCTGCCATGGGGCTTAACCTGGATACAGGCAACTACGTTGGTGATCCTTATCCCCAATTTGAGCGTTTGGTAGAGCACGCTGACATCATTCAGGCAAAAACCTACTACGGTGGTGGCCATTATTATGATTTGGAATTGGATTATCCACGTATTGGCGAGATAGCCAGGCGTAAAGGCTTCAAGGGCTATGTGTCATTGGAAATGGAAGGTAAGGAAGATCCAGATATCGCCGTGCCAAAGAGCTTGGAAGTATTGCGCAATGCCTTTAACGGTTAATTTTAGTGTGTAGAAGTGAAAGGTAGCGGTTATTGGGAAGCCCCGTTTTGGTGGGCTTCCTCAATGGCCGCGGTCGATTAATCGTTTAACGGGTTTTTTTATATGCATATATTACTTCGCTTGAGGTTATCGTCCATGATGTTCCTCCAGTATTTCGTGTGGAGCATGTGGTACGTGACCATGGGTACCTACATGATGACTAACTTAAAGGCAGGGGCCGTGGATGTGGGAGGGGCCTATGCCACGTTTTCCATCGGCGCTATCATCTCACCATTTTTCGTAGGGTTGGTTGCTGACCGGTTTTTCGCTTCTCAACGGGTGTTGGGCGCATTGCATATCATGGGAGCCTTTGTCCTTTTCTTTGTGGGACGAGCTACTGATTTAGGTAGTTTTTGGTGGCTCATCTTGATGTATACCCTGCTTTACGCACCGACTATTTCCATCTCAAATGCCATTGCTTTCCGCCATGTGTCGGATCCGGGGAAACAGTTTCCCGCTATCCGGGTCATGGGTACGGTGGGGTGGATCGTGGCCGGGCTATTGATAGGTTATTTTAGTCTTGATGGTTCACATTTGATTTTCCATATTGCAGCTGTTGTATCGTTGGTGTTGGGTGTGGTCAGTTTCACGCTTCCACATACGCCACCCGTTCCATCAAACAATACCTCCTTGCGATCGCTATTGGGACTAGATGCACTGGTCTTGTTTAAGAATGGAGCGTTTCTCGTGTTCTTTGTGATTTCGATCCTGATCTGCATTCCGCTGACCTTTTACTATAATTTTGCCAATCCATTCTTGAATGATATTGGAGTAGTGAATGCAGCCGGGAAGATGACATTGGGCCAGCTGTCAGAAGCGATCTTCATGCTAGCCATCCCGGCACTATTCATTCGGTTGGGTGTAAAATGGATGTTGGTCGTGGCATTGGTGTGTTGGATATTACGTTATCTGCTCTTTGCCTTTGGTGATGCAGATGGGTTGCTGTGGATGTTATTGCTCGGTATCGCCTTACATGGGGCTTGCTACGACTTTTTCTTTGTCACGGGACAGATTTACACGGAGAATGTCGCCGGTGAACAGGTGAAAAACGCCGCACAGGGATTGATTACCTTCGCAACATATGGGGTGGGTATGCTATTGGGATCGTATATCTCTGGTTACCTGACCGAACAGTACGTCATCGTGGGGGAAAACCAAACCACCTATAACTGGGAGGGAGTGTGGTTAGTTCCTGCTTATATTTCAGTAGCTTTGTTGCTAGTGATCGTTTTATTTTTTAACGAAAGAAAAAAAAGAACAGCATAAAATGAACAGAAGAGAAGCAATCAAGGGCGTCGCTGCACTGGTAGGTGGTACCGTCGCCGTTTCCTCTTGGGGGCTCCTGCAGCAGTCCTGCACAGGAAATGCGGAAAAGAATGGGAGTTTCAGCGGTAAAGAGCAGGAGTTGATGGATGCCATCTGTGATACGCTGATCCCTGACACGGATATTCCCGGCGCGAAAGCCGCAGGGGTGGCTCCGTTTGTACTGATGATGCTGGATGAATGTTATTCCGAAGAGCAACGCGAATCGGTCGTTGAGGGGTTGGCAGCTATCGCCAGCGAAGCGAAACAGCAGCATGGTGCATCATTTGTACAGTTGGATGCCGACAAGCGGGAGCAAATCCTAAAGGCATTTGAACGTGACCGGGCAGATTTTTTCCGATTGATTAAGCAATTGGCCAATAAAGGCTACTATTCGTCGCAGATCGGAGCTACGCAGGCATTGGCGTTTGATTTCGTTCCCGGCGACTATCACGCTTGCATCCCGCTGGAAAAGGGGCAACGTGCATGGGCAATGTAAGCCCCCATTTCATAAACTAAACAGACAACTATGAACTTAAATATTGTCGCGGATAAAGCGAACACTTATGACGCTATTGTGGTGGGGTCGGGTATCAGTGGTGGATGGGCCGCCAAAGAGCTGACGGAAAAAGGCCTCAAGGTATTGATGCTCGAGCGAGGCCGTAATGTCGAACACATCAAAGACTATGACAATGCGCTGAAACAACCCTGGGAATTCAAGCACCGGGGCGAATTGACCAATGAGCAAAGACGTACCCATCCCGTGCAAACGCGCCATGGGCACTATAATGAATACAACGAGAATTTTTGGGTGAATGATGAAGAATGCCCGTATGTCGAAGTGAAACGGTTCGATTGGTTCCGCGGATACCAGGTGGGGGGGCGTTCGTTGATGTGGGGAAGAGGTTGTTTACGGATGGGTGAAGTCGATTTCGAAGCGAATGCGAAAGAGGGGATAGGGGTTGATTGGCCCATCCGGTATAAAGACATCGCCCCTTGGTATGACTACGTAGAGCGGTTTGCAGGTATCAGTGGGCAAGCAGAGGGATTACCGCAGTGTCCGGACGGCGTATTTTTGCCGCCCATGGAGATGAACTGTGTGGAGAAGGAAGTGAAAAAGCGGATTGAAAAACATTACGACCGTGAGCGCGTGCTAACGATTTTCCGGATGGCTAACTTAACCGTGCCGTATAATGGTAGGGGCAAATGCCAGAACCGAAACCTTTGTGCCAGGGGGTGCCCGTATGGCGCGTATTTTAGCACCCAATCGGCAACCCTGCCAGCGGCAGTTGCTACCGGCAACCTGACGTTACGGCCTTTCTCCGTCGTCAGCGAAGTGCTGTACGATAAGGAGACCGGTCGGGCAACGGGCGTCAGAGTCATCGATGCAGAAACGCTCGAAACGATAGACTACTATGCAAAAATCATCTTTTTGAATGCCTCAACATTGGGCAGTACATTCATCCTGATGAATTCTGTATCTGATGCCTTCCCAGAAGGGATGGGTAATGCTAGTGGACAATTGGGACATAACCTAATGGACCATCACTTCCGGGTGGGGGCTTCGGGAAGATTCGAAGGCTTCGAGGATGTGTATTATTCCGGCAGGAGACCAGCATCTGTATATGTACCCCGGTATCGTAATTTGGGGAACGAAAAACGCGATTATTTAAGGGGATTTGGAATGTCGGGAAGTGCGAGCCGCACGGGATGGCAGAAGAATATTGCCGAGTTGAGTTATGCGGAGGAGATCGAAGCCCGTACAGTGCCAGGCGAATGGCACATGGGCCTGGCGGGTTGGGGCGAGACATTGCCCTACTATGAAAATCGTGTATGGCTGGATCATTCGAAAAAGGACAAATGGGGATTGCCGCTCCTTACCATCGATGCGGAGTTTAAGGAAAATGAAATGAAGATGCGGGTGGATATGCTAAACGATGCGGCTGAAATGTTGGAGGTTGCAGGTCTGAAAGACATTAGCACGTATGATCGGCCTTCGCATCCGGGGGCTTGTATCCACGAGATGGGCACGGCCTGTATGGGGCACGACCCGAAAACTTCGGTACTGAACAAATGGAACCAGTTGCATGAGGTACCCAATGTGTTTGTAACGGATGGCGCTTGCATGTCTTCCACTGGAAACCAGAACCCATCACTTACGTATATGGCGCTCACGGCGAGAGCCTGTGACTATGCTGTCGAAGCATTGAAAAAAGGTGATTTGTAGGTGAGCGCCACCACTTTAATGAAAAATATGGATAATATCAAAAATAAGCAAAATACGCCCCCGATACGTGTACTGGTTGTTGGTTGTGGCAACATGGGCAGCTCTCATGCCCATGCTTACCACCAATTGGAGGGGTTTGAAATCTGTGGATTGGTTTCTACGGGAAAGAGCAAAGAAGTACTCAATGCAGCATTGGGTGGCACGTATGATTTATATGCAGATTATGCGGATGCATTGCAACAAACCAAGCCTGATGCGGTGTGTATCGCGACGTATCCGGACACACACGAGGAATACGCCATCATGGCGTTCGACGCGGGATGCCACGTCTTTATCGAGAAACCCCTCGCCGACACGGTTGAAGGCGCAATACGGGTGAAAGAAGCAGCAGTGAAGAGAGGGAAAAAATTGGTGGTCGGATACATTCTCCGCCACCATCCCTCTTGGATGCGGTTCGTTGAAGAAGCCCAGCAATTAGGGAACCCCCTGGTGATGCGCATGAACTTGAACCAGCAAAGCCACGGAGCGACCTGGGTGACACATCGCAATTTGATGAAAAGTCTGAGTCCGATTGTCGATTGTGGCGTGCATTACATCGACGTGATGTGCCAGATGGTGGCTGCTAGACCTTTGCAGGTGACGGCCATCGGTGCGCGGCTCACGGAAGAGGTGGCCGAATCGAATTATAACTACGGACAGCTCCAGCTGCGTTTTTCGGATGGATCTGTTGGCTGGTATGAAGCGGGATGGGGGCCGATGATCAGTGAAACGGCTTATTTTATCAAAGATGTGATCGGCCCGAAAGGATCGGTTTCCATCGTTGCCGAAGAAGCCCAACAAGAAGGTAAATCGGATGCAGTGGAAGCACATACCAAAACGGAACGCTTGAGGCTACACCACGCCGAACTCAATGAATCGGGTGGATTTGCACGGCCCGACGAATGGATCAGTATGGAAGATGAACCAGACCATCAGGAATTGTGCAACAGGGAACAGGAGTTCTTCCTAAAAGCCATCGTGGAAGACCTTGATTTGTCAAAGCCGACATCCGACGCCATCAATAGCCTACGCATTGCGTTTGCCTGCGATGAGTCGGTACGTACGGGACAAGCGGTGCAACTGCCGCCGATGGATATGTGAAAAAAATACGATTAGGTATACGTTATCAATTTTAACATGTTTAAGGTCAATTTTTATCGCCAAGCGATGTTACTGGCGCTTTTCGTTGCGATGCTGATGATGCCCCGTGTTTCCAAGGGCCAGCAGGCAGGCGAACCCAATCAGCAACTGCAAAACCAGTTTGAAAACCTGCAACACCAATTTCAGCAGTTGAATAAGGTCATTGATGATCTCCATTGGAAACTGGATCTCGAGCCGTTTGCTTACGTGGACAAGTTACTGTTAACTGGCCCGCCATCGGCAGTCGAACGTAACCCAACCGGGCAGGGCGCCGGTAATCCATTGAAATTCCAGACATACGTCTTTATACCCAAACCCTTTAACCCCAACACGAAATACCCGTTATTGGTACTGCCGCATGATGGTGTGCACGGGAATTTCCGGACGGCGTATGTGCACATTGTTAAGGAACTGATGGCACAAGGGTATGTGGTGGTGGCTCCGGAATACCGGGGCAGCAGTGGTTATGGCAAAGGGTTCTATGAGCAGATCGACTATGGTGGATTGGAAAACGATGATGTTTATGCCAGCCGGGAATTTATGTTGGAAAATTACAGGTTTATCGATAAAGACCGTGTGGGCATTTTAGGATGGAGCCATGGCGGGATGATTACATTGATGAACCTATTCAATTACCCGAAAGCCTATAAAGTTGGTTTTGCAGGCGTGCCGGTTAGCGATCTGATTGCCCGGATGGGGTATAAAAACCAGCGCTACCGTGATTTGTATTCGGCCGATTATCATTTGGGTAAAAGCGCCGATCAAAATGTGGAAGAATACCGGAAGCGTTCACCAGTTTGGAACACCGATAAATTGGAGACCCCGCTTTTCCTGCATGCGAACACGAACGACGAGGATGTCAACGTATTGGAGGTGGAGCACTTGATCAAGTCGCTGAAAGCAGAAGGCAAATCGTTTGAATATGAAATATTCGACGACATGCCCGGTGGACATGTGTTCGACCGACTGGATACCCGAACAGCGGCGGAGGTGCGTTTTCGTATTTACGGTTTCCTAGCGAAATACTTGACACCGGGTAAACGGTTTAAAGATGTAGACGAGCTCATGGAATCAAGTTATTACCCGCCTGCGAATTGATGCGATGATAAGCTAGTGGGTGTTTTCTGCTGATTTAACAAAAATTAACATATATTTCATGTGAAAAGATGCTGTTGAATCAATGAGTATTGTATTTTTGTGATACGATGACATATCTGCAGCACCTTGAAGAACAGATGAGCCCTTCCTATTCGGCGACAACGCGCAGCCCTTATGCGCTGGTTACGGGTGCCAGTCAAGGCTTGGGAAAAGCTTTTGCATTAGAACTTGCAAGGAGGAATTTCAACGTCATTTTGGTCAGCCTTCCCGGTGAAGGGTTAAATTTTGTGGCGACCCAGATCGAAAAGTTGGGGCAGGAAGCACATATCTTTGAAACCGACCTGATAGAAAAGGAAAATATTGTCGCATTGGCAGAATGGGTAAATAAACATTTCGATTTGTCCATCCTCATCAATAATGCGGGTTGCGGCGGAACATTGAGCTTCAGTGATGCATCCATCGATTACCTCGATCGCATTATCCAACTTAACATCAAAGCCACATCCCTGCTTACGCACCAGTTATTGCCGAACCTGATAGCACGCGAGCAGGCCTATGTACTCAATGTTGGGAGTGTAGCGGCTTATGGGCCGATTGGTTATAAAACGGTGTATCCAGCCTCAAAAGCGTTTGTCCATAACTTTACCCGCGGCTTGTACCAAGAGTTTGCCGACAGCAACGTGTTTTTCAGCGTGGTAAACCCCGGCCCGATGATGACCAATGCGGATTCCGCTAGCCGCTTGAAAAAGCAAGGGTTCTTCGCGACCATGGGGTTGCTGCCCCCCGAAAGGGTTGCTCAGATTGCGGTTAAACAGCTTTTCAAACGAGATACCCTCATCATGCTCAATTGGGTGAATAAACTGACTTGGTTATTCATGAAGTTTTTTCCGATCTATATCCGTCTCCCGCTACTCACCAAAGCAATCAAAAAGGAAATCAAACGCGCATGAAGGTATTCGTTACAGGGGCCAATGGGCTGCTTGCGACCAATACCATCATTCACTTGTTGGCGTGTGGCTACCGGGTGAGGGGATTGGTGCGGGATCCGGAGAAATTCCTTCTTCCTTTACACGAACGCCTAGACTTGTCGGTGGGTGACATTGCTGATACCCATACGCTGAGACGTGCTATGGACGATTGTGATTATGTCATCCATTGTGCGGCGACAACCGACCAAAGTCTCCTTCGCTATGCGGATTACCATCGGGTCAACGTGTTGGGTACGCAAAACGTCGTGGATGCCGCCCTCGAGAACAAGGTGAAAAAAATCGTATATGTCGGTACTTCAAACACTGCCGGCTACGGTACAATGGATGCACCCGGTGATGAAATGTCGCCCCCTCGATCACCATTCATTGACGCGTGGTACGCAAAAAGCAAGATGGAGGCCCAGGAACTGGTCTTGGCTGCCAAGAGCCAGATCGCAGTCGTCGTGGTGAGCCCTACGTTCATGATTGGGCCGTATGACGGGAAACCGAGTTCTGGGAAGATTATCCTAATGGGGTATGGCAAGAACGTGGTTTTCCATCCGCCGGGCGGTAAAAACTTCGTCAATGCGGAAGATGCCGCCATCGGCGTGGTTAAAGCATTGGAAAAAGGAAAAAATGGCGAAACATATCTGTTGGCTGGTGATAACCTAAGCTATCGGCAATTTTTCCGACTACTGGCTGCGCAGACAGGAAGCAAACCATTCCTCATCGCGCTCCCCAAACCGCTCGTATTGGCTGCTGGGTATGTTGGCGACCTGTTGCGGGCACTAGGTGTCAAGACCGCGTTGTCATCTGCTAATATGCGTATCCTGTGCGTTAAAAATTATTACAGTAATCGCAAAGCAGCGCAGGAGCTAGGCCTCTCTTTTCATCCCATCGAACAGGGGGTCAGTAAGGCCATCGCTTGGTTTAAGAACCAGAAGATGCTATAGCGGTTGTTTAGTGACGGTCAATACCTTTCCACAATCGTTCGGAATGTTAGATTCACTCTCGGTTTGGTTATCTTTTTGCTTGGCGGGAGCCGGTGTAACCAAAAAGTTTGCGTGACATCTTTCATAACCAAAAGGCTGCCATGTGCTAAAACGAGTTCGACTTTTTGCTTACTTTCCTTATGCTTGAACGCAAATTTTCGCGCTGCTCCAAAACTCAAGGAGCCTATCGCACCATTTTTTTTCAAATCTGCTTCCCCATCGCTATGCCAGGCCATTCCTTCATCCCCATGATGATAGAGGTTGAGCAAACAGGAATTAAAATGTTCGCCCGTTTCGTTTTCGATCAATGTTTTGAGTTCCACTAATTCGGTTGTCCACGGCAGGGCACGCTTTGTGGTATTGGAATAAGTGTACTCAAAAGGCTTCTCACCATACCAAGCAACTTTTCGTTTGGTGATGATCTTCTTGCCGAATAGAATAGCCTCATCATTTCGCCAATCAATGGTTTCCAGTAGTTTGTCAAAATAAAAATTGGCTTGTGCGTCGGAAAATAGTTTGCCGTAATAATTTACGACTCCGTCATATGGCAACCAGTTTTTGTGTTTATCTATGGTTTGGTTAAATAGATCCATTTTCTCCCCTTTTTGTATGCTACTTTCAAATAATATGATGCAATATTATATTTTAGCTAATTGCGTCGTGGAAAATAATCCCTAATGTATGGCGTTCGCCTGATTTTACTTCACTCACACCGTGTTTCATATTTACCCGGTAATAGCCTCTTGTTCCTTTTTCAGGTTTAAAATTGGTGGTAAAAACGAGTGCATCACCTTTCTTGGGTTTTACGACGATTGCTTTGGACTGCGCCCTCGGGATTTGCTGTGTTAGCACCAATTCGCCACCTGTAAAATCCTTATCGGGTTCGTTTAGCATCAATACGACCTGGATAGGGAAATACACATCGCCGTACAAATCCTGATGCAGTGTGTTAAAACCACCTTTCCCATATTTCAAAATTAAAACGGTTGCTTTTTGCTGTCCGTTTTCGTGGCATTGTTGCAGGAGTTCCGCGTGGCTCAACGGAAATTGCCTATCAATGTTCAAAACGCGAAACCAAGCATTGGCAATCGGTGCAAGTTTCGGATAAATGGTTGTTCTGATGGTCTGAATGATGTTAGGCAATGGATAGTTAAAATATTTATATTCGCCTAATCCGAAGCGATAGCGTTCCATGACTATTGTTTTTCTGTAAGCAGTGGGGTTATGGTATTCGGATTTGAGCATTTCGCATTGTTGGTCTGATAGCAGATTTGGGATAATGGCATATCCATTTTGATGCATCGCCTCCGAGATGCGTAGCCAATCTGCGTTTTCTATTTTTTGAATCATACCTTGCATGGTTGCGCTGCTAAACTTCTGAATATGTTTTTGCGCTTTCCCAACCGATGATGGCGGTTTTACGCGTTACCCCCCACATATAGCCTCCGAACGTTCCGGAAGATTGGATAACCCGGTGGCAAGGGATTAGAAAGGCAACGGGATTACTTCCAATGGCTGTGCCGACGGCTCTCGAAGCATTGGGGTTCCCCATCTGTTCGGCTATGTTGCGGTAGGTCGATAATTTACCCATTGGTATTTTCAGCAAACTCTCCCAAACCTTCAATTGAAAATCGGTTCCTTTCAGATGGAGTTTGATTTCGTTGAGCTTACCCCAATCGTTTTGGAAGATAAATAATGCATTTTGCTGCAGTAAGTCTAATTTTCGCTGGAGTGTTGCGTTGGGGAATTTTGCTTTGAGGTTGTTTAACGCCGTTTCATCATTATCTTCAAATGCCATATAACAAACGCCTTTCGCCGTGGAAGCTACAATCAAAGGGCCAAATGGACTTTCTGCAAAGCTGTAATTGATATGCAGATTTTTTCCACCGTTTTTATATTCGGCGGGTGTCATCCCCTCTATGTTGACGAATAAATCGTGCAAGCGGCTTGTGCTGGAAAGGCCGGTTTCAAAAGTGGTGTCAAACAACGTAGCCTGTTCTTCCTTTAGCATTTTCTTGGCGTGTTCTACACTAATATATTGCAGAAATCGTTTCGGACTTGTACCCGCCCATTCGGTAAACAATCGTTGGAAATGCGATGGGCTTGTATGTATCTGCTCTGCGACCTCGTCGATATTGGGTTGCAATTTGAAATTTTCCGTTATATAATCAATTGCTTCGGCGATTCGATTATAATTGATGTTTGCTTGTGTCTCCATCATCATGATTTTATAGTACAAATTTCTAAAGTCATTTGCAGTTATAAAATCCGAAATGTGCTATTATCATCGCATTAACAGTTCCTATAACCATAATTTTTAGGTCTCGAAAGATTACAATCTGTACGGTTGAGAGAAACCGCCTTCTTAATGAAACAAAAAAAGGCTTTTTTCGTGAGAAAAAAGCCTTTTTTTGTTTCGTGCGCCCACCTGGGCTCGAACCAGGGACCAAAAGATTATGAGTCTTCTACTCTAACCAACTGAGCTATAGGCGCAATGCAATTCAATATTGTTTTGCGGCTGCAAATTTACATCTTTGCGCATATATTCTGAAATTTTTATGCAAAATATCAAAAACATCATCCTCGATTATGGCAACGTTATCTTTTCCATCGACTTTTCCTTGGCGCAGCGCGCATTTGAAAAGTTAGGGGTGAACAAATTTAAGGAAATTTATGGCCATTTGGCACAAAACGACATATTCGATTCATTTGATAAAGGAACGATTTCGGCGGCCGAGTTTCGTGACAGGATTCGAGTATTGGGTAATGATATTTCACTCACCGATGAGCAAATCGATGAGGCGTGGAATGCCCTGTTGATCGGCGTTAGGGAGGGGCATCATGAATTGCTGTTGCAGCTCAAGGAGAAGTACAGGCTATTTCTACTCAGCAATAACAATGAAATCCACTACCAATGGATCATGGAGTACCTGCAGCGTGAGCATGGTTTGTCAGATAATGCGGCTTTTTTTGAACAGGATTATTATTCGCACTTGATGGGTATGCGTAAGCCTGATGCCGAAATCTTCCAGTTTGTGATGGATAGGCATGGGTTAATACCGGCACAAACGGTTTTTGTCGATGACAGTCCGCAACACATCGCCACGGCCGAAAGGCTAGGTTTACAGGCCTATCTGCTTAAAACAGGTGATACATTGCCAGCATTGCTGGAACGTATTGGCCTGATGTAAAAAGAGTTTTGAAAATATAGAATAATTATATTACCTTTGCAGTCCAAAAAAGTACGAAAGGAGGTATAAAGGATATGATCATAGTTAATGTGAAAGAAGGAGAGTCGTTGGATAGAGCGTTGAAGCGCTTCAAGAAGAAATTTGAAAAGACCGGTGTATTGAGGGAGCTTCGTGCACGTCAAGCGTACGAGAAGAAATCCGTTACCCGTCGTATACAAATCAAGAAGGCTATTTACAAACAAGGCCTTAATCAAGAGACTATCTAAGGATTTTTTCCAATCCAAATAGGCAATTTATTTGCACCTTCAGAAAACTATCTGTATATTCAACTTTTAGAATATAGAGGTAGTTTTCGATGTTTATAGACCGTTTTCTCAATTTCCTAACCCATGAAAAGCGTTATGCTAAGCATACGCTGGTCGCTTACCATCATGAGGTACAACGGTACGTCGAATACCTAGTCACAAGCCCCATTGGCGATGTGCGTGAGGTGACCCACCGCCATGCACGTGCTTACTTGGCCGCGTTGCTCGAAGCGGGCCAAAGCCCTACCAGTATCAACCGTAGCTTGTCCGCATTGCGTACGTATTACAAATTCCTGATGCGGGAAGATGTTGCATCCCACAACCCTTTTTCGTTGGTAAAAGCATTGAAAACACCCAAACGGCTTCCGGTAGTGGTGGATAAGGAAAAGCTGTCGTCGCTATTGGATGCAGATGGCGTATTTGCTGATACATTTGAGGGGCTGCGGGATAAGGTGGTCGTGGAACTGCTGTTCGGTACGGGTATCCGGTTAGCGGAACTATTGCAAATATGCGATCACCATATCGATACGTACAGCAAAAATATCCTCATTTTCGGTAAGCGCAGCAAAGAGCGACTGGTGCCACTAAACCAAACACTTTTTGCGCTGCTCAACCAATACATCGATGTAAAAAAAACACAGGGATTTGACAACAATTCAGGGCGTTTAATCGTTACAAAAAAAGGGGAAGATGCTTATCCCAAGTTAATATACAATATCGTAACCCGTTACCTAAGTGCGGTATCCTCGCAGCAAAAGAAAAGCCCCCATGTATTGAGGCATACATTTGCTACAGCATTACTGGATAACGGAGCTGACCTGAATGCGATCAAGGAATTGCTGGGGCACGCAGGATTGTCAGCGACACAAGTATATACGCATAACTCGGTCGAAAGACTTAAATCTATTTATAAACAGGCCCATCCAAAGGCTTAAAAAAAGGAGGAAACATGAATATTATTGTGCAATCTATTCGGTTTGACGCAGACAAGAAGTTAATCCAATTTATCCAGAAAAGAGTAAACAAACTCGACTTGTTTTTTGATCAGATTATCGACGGAGAGTGTTATCTTAAATTGGAAAATGTAGAGGACGAAGCGAATAAAGTGACTGAGTTAAAGTTAAATATACCTGGTAGCCAATTGTTTGCCAAGGGGCAAGCGAAATCTTTTGAAGAAGCAACCGACCTTGCAGTAGAATCGCTGCGTAGACAGATCAATAAACATAAAACCAAAACCCGGGCTAAAGCAAGTAACCATAAGGATTTGCTCTCTTCCATTGATGAGAGTTTAGTATAGGGAAGTGCGTGCCAGACTGTACGTGTCTTGCATTAGGTTAGATGGCGTATACGTTTAAGTTCCCGCATTTACAAATAATTTGCTATCTTGGGGTATCAAAACCCCAAGGATAGCTTATGCTTAATTGGCTTGAAAAACATTTTTCCTTCAGCCGAAGGGAACTGACTGGTATTTGTGTGTTTGGTGTATTGTTGTCTGTGCTGTGGGTAATGCCCCATCTGTATCGCGCATGGGCCATTCAGAAGACGGACGATACCCTGCCCAAACGCATCGAAGATATTGAACGTTTCCTGGCTACCGAGGCAGTCGATTTACACCTGCCGGAAACAAGGGAACTGCCCATTGTCGGGCCGGTAGTGGACGAAATCGAATACGTTGCATTCGATCCGAACGGATTGCCTATTGTCGAATGGAAGCGATTGGGGCTTTCCGATCGACAGATACGGGTGATCAAGAATTACGAGGCAAAAGGTGGGCGTTTTCGGAGAAAGGAAGACTTGAAAAAAATATATGGTTTACATGAAGCCGATTATATCCGCCTTGAACCCTATATCCGTTTAGCGCCCGATAGAAACGATGGGGATAGGGCGATGGCACAACCGAGCGACGAACGAATTGAGCCATTGGCCAAGCCAATCGCTGAAACAGATACCAAAACACCACTGCTGATCAGTTTAAATGATACCGATTCAATAGCGTTGCAACAATTGCCCGGTATCGGACCGGTGTACGCCTCGCGTATTATCCGTTTTCGGAATCGTCTAGGGGGGTTCCACCAAACCACGCAATTGATGGATGTGTATGGTTTTGACTCCGTGAGGTTCAACGGACTCAAAGAGTATGTTTATGTCGATACCACCGCTGTTAGAAAAATAGATGTCAATGCCGCAGATTATAACCAATTGAAAGACCACCCAATGATCAGTCCGAAGTTGGCCAATGCGATCATACAATACCGAAAACAGCATGGGTTATACCATGCACTTGAAGATATATTGGGAATTGCCATTATGGATGAAGAGATTTTTCGTAAAATTGCTCCGTATTTAACCATTTCAAATGATTGACCAACAACTTAGGACGGTAATTAGGGATGTGCCGGATTTTCCCAAACCGGGTGTCGTTTTTAAGGATATCACACCAATTCTGAAGGATCAAGAACTTTGCAACGCTATTTTGGACAGCTTTGTCTCACGCTTGGATACAGCGTCTTTCGACGTCGTAGCGGGGATCGAAAGCCGGGGATTCCTATTCGGCCTGATGTTGGCCAAGCGGTTAGGAAAGCCATTTATCCCCGTGAGGAAGCAAGGGAAACTGCCATACCGAACCGTGAAACAGGACTATGCCCTCGAATATGGGAATGCTACCATCGAAATCCATGAGGATGCTTTTTCCGCTGGAACACGTGTGCTGATTCATGACGACTTGTTGGCAACGGGAGGTACGGTTGTCGCCACTAGCCAACTGGTGCAAAAGTTAGGGGGAGAGGTGGCAGGGTATGCGTTTATCATCAGTCTCGATTTCCTGAATGGTCGGGAACGCCTATTGCCTTATTCTCCACAGATTATTTCACTCATAGGCTATTAGTAAAACGAATGACGATTACAGCTTTTTGCCTGTAATCGTCATCTCCGACACGATGGTCATCGGGATTTGAAATCCTTGCACATCTATGTCTCCAGTAATGTTTTGCTTGAGTTTGGTTGATACCGGTAATCCAGATTTGATATCCACCTCCAATGTACCCGTTTGCGTTCCGGTTAAGTTGAATTCCGCTCCTTGTAACATCGGGTTAGCCCCCAGGCCTTCTATTTTCGAAAAGCTCATCTGCCCATCCGTGTTCAAGATGGCTAAATCACCTTCAATCTCAGCCAACGAAAATGTTGAGCTGGCTTCGGACTGCATGATGCCGGCTATTGGACCAGAAAAAGTTTTTATCCAACTGTCACCAGGCCCCACGTTTTTGTTGGGATAGATATTGATCAGTTGGTTCATGTTTTGAATCATGGATGAATCACCGAAACTCTGCTTGAGCATTTCGGCCTGCTGCCCATCGACTGAAGCTATAATTTCAGCAAGGCCGTCAATTTTTTGGACGCTCCCCGTTGCATCGACTTGCATGAGAAACGATTGACCGACCAAGTTAGATAAGGCCTTTAACTCGCTAGTAGCTGCATCGGGATCATTCGAATCATAGGAAACGCGTTGCATGCCAGCAATGTCCATGTCCATCTTGATTGTACTGAACGTTACGTTGATCGTCGTTATTCCATTTTCAATGGATTGGATATCATATAGGTAGTCTGACACCATATTTTGTGTGGTGTTCATTTGTTGGCCCATCATATCCTGTACGATATTCTGATTCATTGCTGATGAAAAAAGGTATTTATCTCCGGGCTGGAGGTTGAATTTCAATACTATTTGTTGCTGGTTAGGCGGCAGGGGGGTGTCTTTTTTTCCCCTCGGTTCTTTAGCCGATACCATTCCGCATGCGAGAAATAAAATGGAGAGTAACCCCGATGTCATGAAGTGCTTCATCATTTTTTTGATTTTTTGATATGTCCTCTGTCCAAAGGTATGTTTTATGCCCATAGGCAGCATTAATTTTTGTGATTTTTTTTCAGGCACTTAAATTAAGGTTTTGCTAGCGATACTTTTTGGTTGTGTCGAATTCATACCAAAAACCATTTTATTCTACATTACGCGGTATTTTCTTTGGTTTGTATTTCTTGCCATATTGTTTATAATTGCGCAAAACCAATGATTATGATGCAAGTACAACCGGAAATAATGGGCGATGAAAACCGTGAAATGGTACGTAATATGGTTCGTGAATTCGCAGACAAGCATATCCGCCCCCACGTGATGGAATGGGATGAAGCGCAGCATTTTCCCATTGACACATTCAAGGCGATGGGTCAACTCGGCATCATGGGGGTGCTCGTGCCAGAAAATTATGGTGGTGCGGGCTTGGGCTACCATGAGTACGTTGATATCATCGTTGAAGTGGCCAAGGTGTGTGGGTCGGTAGGCCTCTCGTTGGCAGCCCATAATTCATTGTGTACCGGACACATCCTTACGTGGGGCAATGACGAACAAAAACAGCGTTGGCTACCTAAATTGGCTTCGGCCGAATGGATCGGTGCATGGGCCTTAACGGAGGCTAACACCGGATCGGATGCATTGCGTATGAATACAACCGCCGTATTGGACGGCGATGAATATGTGGTGAATGGATCGAAAAATTGGATTACCCATGGAAAAAGCGGGGATATCGCCGTAGTCATGGTGCGGACTGGCGAAAATAACCGCGCCCATGGGGTATCCGCCTTGGTTATCGAAAAAGGAACGCCCGGTTTCACGCACGGAAAAAAAGAAAACAAACTGGGTATGCGTGCATCGGAGACCACCGAACTGATTTTTGACAATTGCCGCGTACCGAGGGAAAACCTGTTGGGCGAAGAAGGAACGGGATTTCGGCAGGCCATGAAGGTGCTGGATGGTGGCCGTATTTCCATTGCGGCACTGGCACTCGGGATTGCCAAAGGCGCATTTGAAGCTGCAGTGAAGTATGCCAAAGAACGCCATCAGTTTGGGCAACCAATTGCTAATTTCCAGGGTATTTCATTCAAATTGGCCGACATGGCTACGGAGATTGAAGCGGCCGAACTGTTAATCAGGCAAGCGTCCGATTTGAAGAATAGGGGAAAAGAAGTAACTAAAAATTCGGCAATGGCTAAATATTACGCTTCGGAGGTCGCTGTAAAATGCGCAACGGAAGCTGTGCAGATTTTTGGTGGGTATGGTTATACCAAGGATTTCCCGGTCGAAAAATACTATCGGGATTCCAAGTTATGCACCATTGGAGAAGGAACTTCGGAAATTCAAAAGCTGGTTATTTCGCGAGAGGTGTTGAAGTAGGTGAGTGAGAATAGGCTAGGAAAATAACTTCGAGGGGATGGAATTGCACTAGTCCGGAAGCGGCTTTCCGAAAGCAGGTGGTCAATAGCCGACCATCGAAATCCGATAATAAAATAATCAAAAACAATTACGTAGCTTTACGTATTGTTTCTTCAATATGGAATGGCTTTCTAACCCCGAGATTTGGGTTTCTCTACTTACGCTTACGGTTTTGGAAATCGTATTGGGTATTGATAACATCGTCTTCATTTCTATTCTTAGTGGTAAGCTGCCCGCAAACCAACAGCGGAAAGCGCGGCAATTGGGATTATTCCTGGCACTGATCATGCGTGTAGGGCTGTTGTTTTCCATCAAATGGGTCATGTCGCTTACTGGCCCGTTTATCAATCTGGCTGATTGGTTCAATATCAGCAACGGGAAATGGCAGACGTATCTCAACTTGTCTGGTAGGGATACAATATTGTTATTAGGTGGGCTGTTCCTGATTTACAAAAGTACGACGGAAATCCACCATCGGATTGAAGGGGATGAGGAAGCCCATGAGATGAAAGGTAAGGCGATTACTTTTGGCAATGTGATATTGCAAATCATCATATTGGATATCGTCTTTTCTTTGGATTCCGTGATTACCGCCGTAGGGATGGTCGATTATATCGGTGTAATGATTGCCGCCGTGATCATCGCCGTCATCATCATGATGGTTTCTGCCGGAACCATCAGCGACTTCGTCAATAAACACCCAACCGTAAAAATGCTTGCATTGGCTTTCCTACTGCTGATAGGGGTGTCGCTTACCGCTGAGGCATTCAATCAACATATTCCTAAGGGATACATTTATTTTGCCATGGCGTTCTCCGTATTGGTCGAGTTCCTTAACCTGAGGGTGAAAAAGAAAAAGTCACGGATGGAAAGCATTGAATAAGTAAGCTGAATAGGTATTGGTTACTAACCCTGTGTGGATGAAATCATGCCAATGAATTGATCAATACCCAATACCGATAGCCCAATATCGCCCGCTGTACTTTGGTAAGCGTCGCCGGATCCTTGCCCGAATACCTAGGCAACAATTTATTGTTGACGTTGACCAAAAATTTAAAAAATGACGTTCTCATTCCTGTATAAACGTGTATCCCGGGTGATTTGTTTTATCCGAAAGGGATGCCGCGTGAGGAAAATACATCCTACTATTTGCCTATCAGCAGCCGTAGGTTAACTAAGGTTGCGCGAAGCGACCAATAAAAACGAGATTCTGATTGATGCGTAAATGTTATTTTTGCCTAAAATCAACATTGAAGTGAAACTTATTTGGCTTTCAATTGTAATAATCTGTACCAAGCCGAACACTGAAATGGTAACGAATAGCGTATGAAAGTTCTGATTACCGGCCTTAATAATTATTTAGCAAGAAATATAACCGTTTGCCTTGCGGAAGAAGGTTACCAAGTTAGTTGCATGATTCGGAACAAGAATTTCTTCTACAAACATGTGCCGGAGAAATATGGAATTGAAGTGATAGAGGGTGATCTGTTACGTAACGATCGCCCTTTGGAGTTTGATGCTGAGATTGGCGCAGCATTCTATTTCAACCAATCACCGGTTAGCGAACTTGACATTCGTACGGGAATGGAACTGCTTGCGTTGCAACGTTATATCCAGGCGTTGAAATCGACAGCGTGTGAGCATCTGGTATACGTAACGAAGTTGGTTGATGATCATGTGAGCGATATTGAGTCGTATATCCGGGAAAGTGGGATGAATTATACCATCGTCAGAGTAAGCAATATCATTGGTAAGGGGTCGGTATTGATGAATATCCTATCCAAGCTGGGTAAACAGCGACTGGTGATGATCTCCAATGAGTTTGCGAAAAGCCGATGTCAACCTATCCATTTGCTCGATGTCTGCGCCTACCTGAACCATATCATATTGGATCGACGAACTTATGGCAAAACATATGATATCGGTGGCCCTGAAATCATGACCTACCAGGAAGTTTTCGAGCGTTACCTGGAGGTTATCAAAAAGCGGAAACGGATTTTGCCCTTACCGGCATTAGGCACTACATTAACCAGATGGATGGCTAGGTTTCTCTATCAATTCGAGCAAGATGTGTCTGCGGCGTTCACCACCAATATGCATCAGGATTTGTTGTGTGAAAAGGTTGGATTAACTGCCCTGTATCCCATCGAATTGACTGCATTTGACGCGGCCGTGAACTTGGCACTGGGGCGGACGGAAACCGGCCATTCACCAAATAGATGAACATGGGTGGACAAAAAGGCGTTTTGGTTACCGGAGCTAGTGGGTTGGTCGGCTCTGCATTGGTAGCGGAACTGGTGCAGCGCAACTATTTCGTCAATGCGTTAAGCCGGGTCAAACGACACAGTGTTTTGCCGGGTGTCAGGTTTTTTGAATGGGATGTTTCGACGGGCGAGGTCGACGCAAATTGCATCGATGGGGTAGCGGCCATCGTGCATCTCGCAGGTGAGAACATAGGAGCATTGCCGTGGAGCAAAAATCGTAAACAGGCTATATTGGAGAGTCGGACGGCCTCCATTGGATTAATTTATGATTTGTTGAAAAAACAGGGATCACATTCGGTAAAAACGGTGGTCTCCGCTTCGGCCTCTGGATATTACAATGATCGGGGGGATGAGCTGATGACAGAAGATCAACCACCAGCAGATGATTTTCTCGGGCAGACCTGCCAGCAATGGGAGCAGGCTGTACACCAAGGGCGTGCACTTGGGCTGCGCACCGTTTCTTTGCGGAGCGGCGTGGTCTTGTCAGCAAAGGGGGGGGCTTATCGCCGCCTGGGGGGTATGATAAAGAAAGGATTAGGCACAATCCCCGGAAGTGGCAAGCAATGGATGCCATGGATTCATGTCGCGGATGCAGTAGGTGTCTACCTTTTTGCATTGGAACATTTAGGGATCCACGGTGTTTACAATTTGGCCGCACCCGAACAGGTCAGGTTTTCCACATTTGTTCGCAGTGTCGCCAAGCAATTGGGAAAATCGATCTGGCTACCCAATACCCCTAAATGGGCGTTGCAGATGGTGATGGGTCAAATGAGCGAGATCTTGCTCGCCAGCACGCGGATGTCATCCGAGAAGATCAGCAATGCGGGTTATCAGTTTCAATACCCCGACCTCGATGGAGCGTTGCGTAGTCTTACATCAACTCATGTATGATGGCGACACCCTTATCGATATCTTCCGGTCTGACCGTCAAAGCAGGTCTGAATCGAATGGATCGTTCGCCACAACCGAGGAATAGCGCTCCTTTTTCCATCCCTTTTTTGAGGAACGTATCCCGGGCCGCGTTGTCAGGTAGGTCAAAGGCACATAGTAATCCCTTGCCGCGTACATTGGAAAGTGTAGGGTACTGGTTCGCAAGGGTGTTCAATTGTTGCTGCAGATACGTTCCAGTCTTTTCGGCATGATTTAATAGATGGTCTTCTTCGATAATTTCGAGGATTTTTGTTGATCGAACCATATCTGCTAAACTTCCCCCCCAGGTAGAATTGATCCGTGACGGTACATGGAAGACGTTGGTTTCTATTTCATCCACACGCGTTCCGGCCAAGATGCCGCAAACCTGCATTTTCTTACCAAAAGCGATGATATCCGGTTTGGCCAGTTCACCGAAGTGTTCATGGCACCAAAATTTACCTGTCAGCCCGACTCCCGTCTGCACTTCATCATAAATAAGCAAAGCCTCATTTTCGTCTGCAAGTACGCGCAGTTGTTCCATGAATGCATTTCTGAAATGGTTATCTCCCCCTTCAGCCTGAATCGGCTCGATGATGATCGCGCAGATGTCGTCCTTATTGTCGGCGAATGCTTGCTTTATTTGTGCGATTGTTGCGTGTTCACGTTTTTCTACGTCGGCTAAGTTTTCTGGTGTCAGCGGGAAGACCAATTTTGGCGGCGAGACACGCGGCCAATCGAATTTGGCAAACCATTTGGTCTTATCCGGTTGGGTATTGGTGAGGCTCATCGTGTAGCCAGACCTGCCATGGAATGCCCGTTCGAAGTGGAGTACTTTGGTGCCCTTTTCGTGGCTATATCCCTTTTTGAAGTTTTTCTGTACTTTCCAATCCATCGCTACCTTCAAGGCGTTTTCAACGGCCAAAGCACCACCCGACACAAAGAATGCATGCGGTAGATAGGAGGGGATGGCAACCCGGCTAAACGTTTCAACAAATTGTGCATATTCCACGGTATAAACATCCGAATTGGACGGGTTAGTTAATGCAGCATTTAGCAGGCTTTTTTTGAATGCCGCATCGTCAGTCATCTTGGGGTGGTTGTACCCCAGCGGTACCGAAGCAAAGCACGTAAAGAAATCCAATAACGCACGTTGGTACTTCGCATCATATATGGTCACTCCTTGACTTCTGTCCATATCGAACACAATATCGTATCCATCGGCAAGGATGTGCTTGGCTAACGTTTGGTGTACATGACTTGGTGTAACGGCTAATTTATACATAAGTTATACGGATTGGTTATGTCCAAATATAGGTTTTTGGTCAGGCATGAACAAACTTTTTTGCCGACAAATGCGTGTTTTTGCGGCCTTTCGGGGTTTAAACGGTTTAAACCTATTTTTTTGTTTTTTGCGTCTTGGTCGGTTGCCGGGTGTCGAGGTGTCAAGTCAGCCGATCATGCATACCTAGGAAGCCGGTCAAGCCACCGGTATGAATGATGAGGATTTTTTCGCCTGCATGGAAGTATCCATTGGCCGCCAGATCGGATACGCCGTAAAACAGCTTGCCGGTATAGACGGGTTCTATCATCATGCCTGTTTGTGCACAAAATGCTTTGATGAAGTTGTTTAATTCGGCAGAAGTCTTCGCATACCCGCCGAAGTGGTAGTCTGTGTGCAAGATGATGTTTTCTGGGGCCGTGTCCGGGCACCATTCGGCAATAGACGATCGGATAAACTCGCCTCCGGCCAGTACGGGGATCCCATGCAATTGCGAACCTAAGCCCTTGCTATTTATTCCCTTATATAGACCAGCCAAGGTTGTTCCCGTGCCACAGGCACAGAAGATATGGTCGTATACCAACGCCAATTCATCTATCATTTCAGCGCAGCCTTGCATGCCCTCCACAGCAAAACCACCTTCATCAATGAAGTACGCCTTCTCGTCTCCACCAAAGTGTTTTTCGTATAGAGCAGGTTTGTTTCGGTAAGCCGCACGATCTGTAAAACGGAGCTCCATGCCGAACAGCTTGCACATCGATAGACTGGGATTTATCACAGGCTCACCACGTACGAATGCTGTGGTGCCGAACCCAAACTTGGCACCTGCGCAGGCAGTGGCCAATAGGTGGTTAGACCATGCACCGCCAAAGGTAACCAAGTGTGTCTTGTTTCGTGCCGAAGCGGTACGGAGGATGTATTTTAGTTTACGCCATTTATTGCCGGATATAAACGGGTGGATCATGTCATCGCGCTTGACATGTACGGTGAGCCCTTTTTCCGAGAAAGGGGAGATGTCTAACGGTTCAACCGGGCTATGGAAATCGAGCGTGATCATTCGTTTTGTGCAAATCTACTAGAATTTCAACGCTTTTTACGCTAAGTTTGCAGCATGGCAGACGAATTGGAATTGCAGGAAGCTGACGAGCAGGATCTGTTTGAGCATTTGCGCATCGTGGTTGACAAAGGTCAGGCCTTGCTGCGCATCGATAAGTTCTTGATGAACAGGGTGGAAAACGCTTCGCGCAATCGTATCCAGAATGCCATTGTTGCGGGAACGGTATTGGTCAACGGACAACCCGTGAAAGCAAGCTACAAGGTCAAGCCGTCGGATGTCATTTCGGTGGTGTTGCCGCATCCGCCCCGTGATACGGAAGTCTATCCCGAAGATATCCCATTGGATATCCGCTATGAGGACGATGATTTGCTCATCGTGAACAAATCGGCCGGAATGGTGGTGCATCCGGGATATAACAACTATACCGGTACCTTGGTCAACGCGTTGGTCTTTCACTTTTCCCATTTCCCCCAATTGCCGGGCAATGATGGCCGTCCGGGATTGGTGCACCGGATTGATAAGGATACCAGCGGGCTGCTGGTGATTGGCAAGAACGAATGGGCAATGACCTATCTGGCTAAACAGTTTTTTGATCATAGTATCTCACGTAGATACATTGCATTGGTTTGGGGCGACCTCGCTGAGGATGGCACCATTACGGGGTATATTGGCCGTAGCGTCAAAGACCGCAAGGTAATGGCGGTATATGACGACCCTGATAAAGGTAAATGGTCGGTGACGCACTACCACGTATTGGAACGGTTGGGGTACGTGACGCTGATTGAATGCCAGCTTGAAACCGGACGTACCCATCAAATCCGCGCGCATCTGCAGTCCATAGGCCATCCATTATTTAATGATGCCGTATATGGGGGCGACCGTATCCTGAAAGGTACGGTATTCACCAAGTATAAGCAATTTGTAGCGAATTGCTTTGAATTACTACCACGCCAAGCGCTCCATGCCCAAAGCCTAGGGTTCATCCATCCCACCTCAAAGAAAAAAATGGATTTCAGCGTACCATTGCCGGATGATTTTCGTTTATGTTTAGAAAAATGGAGGGGATACGCCTCGCAAACGGTTTAATATTCAATCATCACATCTTCAAGTCAAAATGCCTGTACATTATATCGATTTTAACAACAAGATTATACCAGAGAAGGAAACCATCCTTACGGCCGAAAACAGGGCATTCAGATATGGCGACGGCCTTTTTGAGACCATGCGGTGGATGGATGGGGATATCCGCTTCCTCGAACACCATGTCGCTAGGCTTCACGAAGGGATGCGCATGCTACAGTTGGAACACCCCACTAATTTTGATGAACAATTTATTCGTTCGCATGCAGCGGCATTGGTCCGTAAGAATAATCTCGAGGGGCAGCATGTGCGTGTACGGTTGCAGGTATATCGCGAGGGTGGGGGGCTATATAGCCCGCAACAGAACATCGCGGGTTATGCGATGAGTGTTTCCAAGCTTGACCCGGATGATGTAAAGCATCGCAAGCTAGGCCTGATCGTAGATGTGTATTCGGAATACAGGAAGCCAATCAATGAGCTATCCAAATTGAAATCTGCCAATGCATTGATTTATGTGATGGCGGGGCTTTACCGAAAGAAGAAAGGACTAGACGACGTGTTGATACTGAACCAAGCGGGATTTCTTTGCGAGTCGCTGAGTTCAAATGTGTTCGTCTGGTATGACAAGAAACTCTATACACCCGCTATCAGCGAGGGGTGTATCGAAGGGGTGATGCGCAAAGTGGTCATCGAGTTGGCGTTGGAAAACGGACTTGAGGTCATCGAAGCACAGATCAGCCCGGATATCATGAATGAGGCAGACGAAATATTCCACACTAATGCGATCCATGGTGTGCAGTGGGTAATGGGATACAAGCAGAAACGCTATTTCAACCGCATTTCGCGGATGCTTCAGGAGAAATTGTTAATGGTTAATTCCCCGTACTGATTTCGGCATAACCTACCAACTCATCCCAAAAGGTGCCTTGACGGCGGTTGTATACCAGTAGTTGATAGGTGTTGTTGGTCTCGAAATGGTTGCCACTGAAAAAAGTCGGGTTCGGTTCACCCGATGGGCTGACCAGGGTATAATCATAATCATATAATCCCTGTTTCAGCAGGAGTGTGATCTGCCATTTGCCGAGGTCGGCATGGTAAGTCATTTTGCTGGTTTCGTCATACCGATAGTTGTTGAAGCCACCAACGATATACACGGTTCCCTCGTCTTGGATATCATCGTCAAGTGTGAACGTGACCCACGCATAATCGGATTCGGTAGCAGCGTCGGCCTTGTCGAGGTTGCGAACGTAGAACGCACCGTCTTCATCAAACACCGAAGCGTAGGTGGCGGTACCATAGTTTTTGTCGGCTATAAGTTCCACCCGGACCGTGCTGTCCAAATCGATACGAGCCACATGTTCGGAAGCTAACCGCAAGCTACGTAAATCTACAAAGCGAAATTCATTGCCTCCCCCAAAATCCAATGTGTTGTTATCATTATAGGTCAATTCATTTTGGTTGACAAATAATGGGGTAGTAAGCCATTGCTGGACATCGGGGCGCTGGTTTTGCATGACCAGGATTTTGATGTCCTGGTAAGGGTTGTTTACCGTTAATCCACCGGTATTGACCTTGATATTCAATTTTTGGTTCTTGCTACGCTTGGCCACGTCGAAAGATGGAAGCAATTGCGGGGATACGGACATGAGCGGAGCCACCACGTAAATGCGTCTACTGATGACCAAACGGCTCTTATCTGCATCTTCGTAAACTTTAAGGAGGTAATTGCCCGCCAACTTTGGGCTTACGTTGCTGCTCGGGAAGTTTACGCGGTAATGCGTATAGGGTTGTAGGGTATTAACGGATGTTTGGTACGAGGTGATGCGGTCTTCATTAAAGCCGTTGGCATATTCAAGAGGGGAAAGCCGGCTGGGCTTCCAGTTTGCGTCGCAATGCTCAATACTGAAATAGTAGTTGCGTACATCCCCACGAAGGTCGTCAAATGATAGTGTCAATTGGTCATCACTATGCAGCTCGATGATTGGCAGCGCATTTTCTTGGTCAAGGGAATGTAGTTGAACTGTCTTGATAGCTGGGAGATAGTTGATATTGTCATACACAAGTTCCTGCTGTGGGGTGCGCTCACGAGCAGTGCGCTGCCTTTTTTGCTTTTGTGCCAGCAAACCTACATGTACATGGGCTAGTATGATCAATATGGATAATGTTCTCAACATCTTTGGCCATTCGTGTTATCAAGGAGGTTGCTAACCCTCCAGCTCCATGATCTCTTCCGCTAATTTCTCCCATTTTTGTTGCAGATCGATCAGGTTGCTTTTTTCGGTTTCATATTGATGGCTTAGCGTAGCCAATTTACCATTATCACTATATAGCGACTCATCGGCCATCTGTGCTTCCATGTCCTTGACGGCACGCTCTGCAACGGTAATCTGCTGTTCGATGTCTTCTAGCGCGCGTTGCAATTTCTTCGCCTGTTTATTTTTATCATCTGTTTTGGGCATCTCTTGCACAACGGGCTGCTGTTTGGCTACTTTCTTCGTCGATTTTTCCACCGAGGATGGCGTGGATCGTTTGCTTTGCCACTCCTCATATTCACGATAGGTGCCCGGATATTCCTTGATTTCACGATCTTCGATAAACCAGATTTTATTGGCCACATTGTCCAATAGATAGCGGTCGTGCGACACCAGGATAAAGGTGCCTTCAAATTGCCTGAGGGCTTGTATAAGGATATTCACCGACTGGATATCCAAGTGGTTGGTCGGTTCGTCCAGTACCAGGAAGTTTGCATCGGCGGTCAATGCTTTGGCTAAAGCTACCCTGGATTTTTCACCACCGGAGAGCACCCGGATTTTTTTGAATACGTCATCACCTGTGAATAGGAAACACCCCAATATCGAGCGTAATTCGGTTTCCGTATGTTTTGGTGCGAAGGCTTGGAGTTCTTTCAGTATCTCATTTTCGAGGTGCAATGCCTCCAGCTGGTGCTGGGCGAAGAATGTTCGGGTCACGTTGTGGCCGGTTTCACATTTTCCGGTAAAGTTCTTGTCGGCATCGGCTACGATACGAAGCAGGGTGGATTTCCCTTTACCATTGGCCCCGATCAACGCAATCTTATCTCCCTTTTCAATAATGGCGTCTGCGTGTTCGAGGATGGGGATACCGGGATATGATTTGCTGATGTTTTCCATCCGTACTACATGCCGCCCCGATTGTTTGCTGAATTTGAAGCGGAAATTGACCGTGGGGTTGTAGTCATCCACGTCCTCGACCTTTTCCATGCGTTCCAAGGCCTTGATTCGTGACTGCACCATCTTGGCTTTACTGGCTTTGGCACGGAATCGCTCGATGAGGCGTTCTTCTTGCTTGATTTTGGCCTGTTGGTTCTTGTATTGGTTGCCTTGTATCTCCTCACGCAGTGTTTTTTCCTCGAGGTAAAAGCTGTAGTTACCCGCATAGACGTTTAACTTGCCACGGCGCGACTCAACGGTGGTGGTTACCACGCGGTCAAGGAAATAGCGGTCGTGCGATACAATGACGATGGCGCCTTCAAATGCTTGCAAATAACCTTCGAGCCACTTGATGGAAGGTAGGTCGAGGTGGTTGGTCGGTTCGTCGAGCAACAGGATATCAGGTGCTTGCAATAGGATCCGGGCAAGCATCACACGCATCCGCCAGCCTCCCGAAAACTCGGATAGCGTCCGCTTTTGATCTTCATCACTAAATCCTAGCCCAGCGAGTATCTCATGCGCGCGGTATTCGATGTGATACCCACCCAACGCCTCAAATTCCGTTTGCTTATCGCTAAGTTTTTGGATAATATCATCGGAATAGTCAGTTTCTAACTTCGCTAGCAAACGCTCTATTTCTGTATGCAGTTGGTTTTGGCGCTCGAATGCTTCCATGGCTACATGCAGGATGCTTTTGTCGGATTGGTAGGATAGTAAATCCTGGTTGAGGTAACCGATCTTGATGTCCTTGGCCATGGATATCGTACCCGATGTAGGGGTGTAATCCCCCACAATCAGTTTCAGTAAGGTCGTTTTCCCTGCACCGTTAGGTCCAATCAGCCCGCTTTTGTCTCCTGGCTTGATGTGCCAGTTGGCCTCGTTATACAATGCACGGGCACCAATTTCAAATGTAAGGTTATTTATTGCAATCATTCCGGGCACAAAGGTACTAAAAAGTCCGAAGACCGAAGTCAGGGGACGAGGTACACAGCAATCTAAAATCTACAATCTAAAATCTACAATCAATCCTTACCTTTGTGGCCATGTATAAACTGGTAAAACCTTTGCTATTTTCGCTCGATCCGGAAACCGCTCATCATACTGTTTCTGGTGGGTTGAGGTCATTTTGTAAATTATGGGGTGGCAAGCGGTTGCTGAAAGCCCTCTATGATTTCAATGACCCGCGATTGGAGCGGGAGGTGTTTGGCTTGACGTTCAGGAACCCGATCGGTCTGGCGGCAGGTTTTGACAAGAATGCTGAATATGTGGAAGAGATGGCCGCACTGGGGTTTGGCTTTGTTGAAATCGGTACGGTGACTCCGCGTCCGCAACCGGGTAATGACAAACCCCGCTTATTCAGGTTGGTGCCCGATGAAGCGTTGATTAATCGAATGGGCTTCAATAACCAAGGGGTAGACGTCGCTGCCAACCGATTGAGTCGATTAAAGCATCGTAAAAACCTAATCATTGGTGGCAATATCGGGAAAAATAAAACCACGCCAAATGAGCAGGCGGTAGACGACTACATCACGTGTTTCGATGCGTTGTTTGATGTGGTCGATTATTTTGTGGTCAATGTCAGTTCTCCCAATACGCCCGGATTACGCGATTTGCAAGAGAAGGAACCCTTGACGCATATCCTCAATACGCTACAGCAACGAAACAACAAAGATGGGATTTCAAGGCCCATCCTGCTCAAGATAGCACCCGACTTGACGAACCCTCAATTGGACGATATTGTCGACATCGTCAGGGAAACAGGTATTGCTGGGGTTATTGCCACCAATACGACCCTTTCACGGGCGGGATTAAAAAGTGATGCTGATTTGATATCCCAAACGGGGGGGCTAAGCGGCGCACCGCTGACCCAGCGTGCAACGGAAGTGATTCGATATTTGGCGGAAAAGTCAAACCATGCTTTTCCAATCATTGGGGTAGGGGGTATACAATGTCCAGAAGACGCGCTGGAAAAACTCGCGGCTGGCGCTTCCTTGATTCAGCTATATACTGGATTTATCTACAAAGGACCGTCGCTGATCAAAGCCATTGAAAAAGAAATAGCCCGTAGCGTATAAACCACGGGCTATTCATTAAAATGCTTGGTATTGATGCTTACTGCAATGCGTCAATACGCGCTTGCAATTCATCGATCTTAGCTTGGTCTTCCTTAATCTCGTAGTATTTCTTAAGGTTTGTCAATGCGAGGAAAGACGTGCTATCAACTTCTACTGCTTTTTCCAAGTAGGGAAGGGCAGAATCGAAGATATCAAACGCTTTCTGGATTTCTTTGTCGTATTCCGCTTGCGGCAGGCTTGCGTTATTGGTAGTATTGAAATGGTCAATTCCTCTATTGAGGATCAATCCACCAAGATTGATGTTGGCGTCGAGGTAATTCGGATCGATTTCCAACGCTTTTTTGTAGGCCGCTTCCGCTTTTTCCAGATCATTGGTCGAGCTGTGGGCGATACCGAGGTAATAATGCAAGTGTTTTGCATCGGGATCCTTCTCTATCTGCTCCGTAATGGTATTGATGATTTTTTCCTCGTTGCCCGCCATGAGGTTCAACTCAATATTTTGTGTCGCCAACTCTCCATCCTCTGGGTATTTTTCGGCACCTATTTCCGCGTATTTGATGGCGTTAGTAGTGTCACCCTGCATCAGGTATAAGCGTGAAACATCCAGGATAATCTGCCGGTTGTTTGAAAAACTATCTACCGGAACGAGTTCCACGTATTTAGCAAGGGCTTTGTCATATTGCTGGGCATTTACGGCCGCCAGTCCGGAATAATAGAGCAACGTGGTGTCGCCCGGCAAGTATTTCAACCCATTGTCAAACGCTTGGTAAGCTCCTTCGAAATTCTGGCTGTCCCAAGCGGCGACACCTAAGTTGAGTTCATGTTGCGCCAGGATGGAACCCACGATACCCAAATTTTGTTCGTTTTCATTGTCGGTGTCTAGGCTTAATGCTTTTTCCCGTGCTTCGACCGCCTTTTGAACGTAGGCTTCAGCAGCTTCAGCGGAGTCTAATAAAGCCAGATCGGCATTGACCAATGCATAATACGTCCACGTCTCAGCCAGTTCCTTGGTCTTTTCGTGTTCGATGGCTTTCTCTAGGGCCTCTTTTGCCGAATTCAAATCACCGACACCCAATTCCGCATTGCCGATGGACTTAACCTGGTTGTACTTGTCGTAACTCGCTTTCGCCCGTCTTAGGTTACTGGTTTGAGAAAATGCTGCCGATGATGTAACGATCAGCGCACTTAATAATAAAATGGATTTCATTTTCATAATCGTAATTTACTGTATTGTAAGTTGATTTAATATGTTATTTACCCGTTCCAATTGAATAACGTTTCCGGACTGACTGTATAGTACCGCTAACGATTTCAATGCATTTACTTCTGAAGGCTTGATCTGGTTTGCCTTTAACAAATATTCCTGCGCTTTGTTTTGCTTATCTGTATTTTCTGGGTCATCGACATATTCCCTTAAATAAAGCAGTCCCAATTCGAAATTGCCATCAAAGTTATTGGCATCTAGGCTAATGACCTTTTCATAGTACTTTTTGGCGACATTGCTGTTGCCTTGCATTTCATTGGCATATCCAGCAATATAGTTCAAATTTACATTTTCCGGCTCATGCGCGATGGCTTCATCTACCAAGGGAACGATCGCGTCATACGATTCATTTGCCAAATATAAATTGATCAGCTCAAAAAGTATTTCCTTATTGTCCGGAAACTGTTCTCTTCCGGTTAATAAGGTGTTAAATCTCGAACGGGTATCACCTTTATCCTTGTACAAACTAGCCAATTCCAAGATATAAAGCGGAGAGGACGTCTCCTGTCGGCTGATAAAAGTTTGATAACGCTTGACGGCATTATCCACGCCGCCCGTCTTCGTGCTTAATACAGCCAGGTTATGCTTAACATCAATGGCAGAATCACTGATGGAATCAACCTTGTGGTATTGCGCCAATGCTTCTTCATAGTTAGCATTGGCTACAGCACGGTTAGCCTTGATCAGGTACGCATTTGCCAGTGAACGTTTGACGTAGTTAATCTCTGTCTCGTGCTCTTGCCGAAACTGCCTGTCATTCAACCTTTTTAGTGAGGACAATGCCATGTCTGCCGGATCACTGGGATACTTCTGTGCGCGGTTAGAGTCTACCACAGCCAATGTGCTATACACCATCGCCCGTAGCAGGTTATTTCTGAAGTTGGCCGAATCGCGCCTTGTCTTGTACGCTTCGTCTGCAAATTTCCGGGCAGCTTCCAGTTGTTTGAAATCCTTGGTCTTGTTGTATAGCGCAAAATTATTGTTACCCTCCTTTAAATTGGATTGTGCAATAACTGGCCAAGTACCTGCCGCCAATAAGAAACTAATGAGAACTAGCTGCTTCATGTGGTCAAATTATCATTCTTCTGTTTCGGAAGGAGCGTCATCCGCTGTATGTTCATCGGTATTTCCATTGTTTTCCAATGCTTCGTCGGTCGTTTCCTCCTCTTCCTCATGTTCTACCTTAGTCACCGATGCAATCTCATCGTCGCCTTTCAGGCTGATGAGACGCACACCTTGCGTCGCGCGGCCCATCACCCTTAATTCACTGACTGCGATGCGGATCACGATTCCCGATTTGTTAATGATCATCAGGTCATCGTTGTCAGTTACATCCTTGATGGCCACTAATTTACCGGTTTTGTCGGTGACGTTAATGGTTTTAACACCTTTTCCGCCACGGTTGGTCACCCGGTAATCTTCGATATCTGTGCGTTTACCGTATCCTTTTTCGGACACAACCAACACGGTCACCTCAGGATTATTAACACTAATCATGCCAACTACTTCATCATCGGGCCCCGCTAAAGTGACTCCACGAACACCAGTGGCCGTCCGTCCCATCGGCCGAACGGTAGATTCGTTGAAACGGATAGCTCTTCCCGAGCGTAGTGCCATGACGATTTCACTATTCCCGTCCGTTAGGCATGCTTCCAGCAATTGGTCGCCTTCGTTGATATTAATCGCGTTGATACCATTTGCGCGTGGGCGTGAATACGCTTCCAAGGAGGTTTTTTTGATCGTGCCCCGTTTTGTACACATGATGATGAAATTGTTCTCAAGGTATTCTTGGTCCTTGAGGTTTTTCACCTTGATGTAGGCTTTGATCTTCTCCTCTTTGGGGATATTGATGATATTCTGCAATGCCCGGCCCCTGGAAGTACGACTACCTTCCGGGATTTCAAATGCCCGTAGCCAGAAACAACGACCGGCTTCGGTGAAGAAAAGCATGTAATTATGTGCCGAAGCTGTAATGATGTGCTCTGTAAAGTCTTCTTCTCGGGTGTTGGTGCCTAACGCCCCCTTACCACCGCGACTTTGGCGGCGATATTCACTCAGTGGCGTGCGCTTCACATAGCTTTCATGTGAGATGGTAATGACAATCTCTTCATCTTCTATAAAATCCTCCATGCGCATATCTTCCGCTGAATGGACGATTGTTGAGCGGCGCTCATCACCATATTTCTCCCTGACTTCCAATAATTCGTCCTTGATGATTTTCATCCGGAGTCCTTCATCGTCCAATACGGATTTTAAATATTCGATGGTCTTCATCAGCTCGGCATATTCCTCTTTGATTTTATCGCGTTCCAGTCCGGTAAGACGGCGCAACGTCATGTCGAGGATTGCCCTAGCTTGGATGTCAGAAAGACCGAATTTCTCCATCAAACCTACTCGGGCATCCTCAGGTGTTGCCGATGAGCGAATCAATTGGATAACCTCATCAAGATGGTCAAGCGCGATGAGCAATCCTTCTAGGATATGTGCTCTTTTTTCAGCTTCTGCTAACTCGAATCGGGTACGGCGTACCACTACCTCATGACGGTGTTCCACAAAATGGTGGATCATGTCTTTCAGGTTAAGCAGCATCGGCCGTCCATGAACCAGTGCAATGTTATTGACACTAAATGAGGTTTGTAGGGCTGTGTACTTGTATAGATTGTTTAATACAATGGAGGCGTTTGCCTCACGCTTGATATCGTAAACGATGCGCATACCCTGCCGATCTGACTCGTCACGAATGGCAGAGATACCCTCGATTTTCTTTTCGTTGACCAGCTCAGCCGTACGCTCGATCATATTTGATTTATTGACCTGGTAGGGGATTTCGCTGACAATGATTTGCTCGCGACCATTCTTCAGGGTTTCGATTTCAGCTTTAGCACGCATAACGATGCGGCCACGCCCTGTTTGGAAGGCCTCTTGTACGCCGGCATAACCATAGATAATCGCCCCTGTGGGAAAATCCGGGCCTTTGATGTGCTGCATCAATTCCGAGATTTCGATATCCCGGTTGTCGATGTAAGCAATGGTGCCATCTACCACCTCGGAGAGGTTGTGGGGAGCCATGTTAGTGGCCATACCGACGGCAATCCCCGATGCTCCATTGACCAATAGGTTCGGGATACGTGTCGGGAGCACCGTGGGTTCCTCTAACGAATCGTCGAAGTTCAGTTGATAGTCAATGGTATCCTTATTGATGTCGGAGAGCAATTCCTCCGCGATTTTCTTGAGCCTTGCTTCAGTATAACGCATGGCTGCCGGTGGGTCGCCATCTACCGAACCGTAATTCCCTTGCCCGTCTACCAATGGGTAGCGTAAGCTCCAATCCTGAGCCATACGCACCATCGTGTCATATACGGACGAATCGCCGTGGGGGTGGTATTTACCCAACACGTCTCCCACGATACGTGCTGATTTCTTGTATGGTTTTCCGCTAGTCACACCCAGATCAAGCATGCCATATAATACACGGCGGTGAACGGGTTTCAACCCGTCACGTACATCCGGCAGTGCACGCGAAACGATGACCGACATCGAATAGTCAATGTATGCCGATTTCATTTGATCTTCGATGTTAATGGGGATGATCCGGTCGTTCGCCGGTACGAGGTTGTTGTCGTTTTCTGTCTCTTCAGCCATATTTTATTTCAGTTCATGAATAAAATGATGCGCAATATGTTTATAGCATATTGCGCATGCGAAATTAAGAAATTTCTAGCTCATAAGCGAATGTTTTTTGGGGTGCCTGCGGGGCGTTGGAAACACGTAATATATCGATGCGAGCACTGGCAAATTTTCATAATCCAACCATATTTTTTAACTTTGTCGCCTACTTATTCTTCACGATTTATTCAAATCCACTGATTTTAATCGTAATCAAATAACACTATGATGGAAATACCTTATTCCTTAATTGCGTCTTCAAACATGATCTATCAATGGACATATAACCTGCTTATCGATTGGGGCGTGCCGGATGCCCAAGCCAATATCGTCAATCTCTTTGTGCTGCTTGGTTTGCTCTTGCTTATGCTTGGCATCGTCGATTTCATCGCCCGGAAAGTATTTGTCAATATCCTGACGGCGGCCGCTAAGAAGTCTACCACGAAATTCGACGATTACCTGGTGCGCAACAAAGCGCTTGTCCATTTCGCCCGGCTTATCCCGTTGATCGTTTCGATTCATTTCATCCCCGTGGTTTTCTCGGGATTCCCGACATGGGTAGACCCGGTGCGCAAGTTTGTGGATATCCTGTTGGTCTTTGGTTGGGTGATGGTTTTTCGGGCGTTGTTTAGATCGGTACGTGACCACCTTCGTACCAAGCAGGGCTTCGAAGACAAGCCGTTGGATAGCTATTTACAGGTGGTCAATATCTTTATGTTTTTCATTGCCGGAATCATCATTTTTTCGATGGTGACGGGTAAGTCCCCATGGGCTTTTTTGGGGGCATTGGGTGCGGCTTCGGCTATTCTAATGTTGATCTTTAAGGATACCATTCTGGGCTTTGTGGCAAGTATACAGGTATCGACCAATGATATGGTGCGCGTGGGTGACTGGATTGAAATGCCTAAGTATGGAGCTGATGGCGATGTGATCGAGATCAACCTGAATACGGTGAAGATTCAGAACTGGGATAAAACCATTACGACCGTACCCACGTACTACCTCATCACGGATTCATTTAAGAACTGGCGTGGTATGGAAAATGCTGGTGGACGCCGGATCAAACGCGCAATCAACATTAAGATGTCATCCATTCGGTATTTGACCAGGGAAGAATTGGATCGGCTAAGGAAAATCGAACTGCTGACGGCTTATATTGACGAAAGGCAGGCTGAAATCGATCGATTTAACGAGGAAAGCCATGTGGATAGAACCATGCCGGTCAATGGTCGAAACCTCACCAATATTGGTCTGTTTCGCCAATACATCAACCTGTATACGCGGCAAAATCCACTGATCCATAAAGACATGACGCTGTTGGTCCGTCAGCTTTCGCCCACTGAACACGGACTGCCCATCGAGCTGTATATGTTTACGTCCGATATCCGATGGGCGGCTTATGAGGGTATTATGTCGGATATTTTCGACCATTTGCTCGCAGCCATCAAATTCTTCGAACTGGAGGTATATGAGGCCCCGGCCTCGGATGATATCCGCAACCTGAAGTTGTCTGCACTGAGCAGTGGAAAAGGTGCTGCCCCGCGTATCGATAACTAACGGTCGCGAGCGTCGTTGATGACCCGAATGACCTCGTCGATCACCGACTTGGCGGCGTCGCGCATTTTCGGGTTTCCATCGAAATCAGCATCGAGCGTCACCTCTTTGCTTTTCTCTTTGTAGTTATACTGGAGATAGAAACGGGCTACTGGTCGGCTGTTGGCGGTATCATCGGCCGGATCGTGCGTGGTCATGTCATCCGGTAGGTTCCAGAATCCCAATTGGGCCGCTTTGCCGTGCAGGTATTGCAGGTCGTCTTTGCGCAGTCTGACTGTATCTACCATGAGCGAATCCCGGACGTTTAGGAATTGGTAACGGCCGGTTTCGGAGTCGAAATGGTTGACAAGGTCCTTGCCCTCCCCGTATTTAAGCACAATGGATTCAAGGTCTGCAAACCGGTAAGGCGCATTTTTAAACATCTGGCTGTAATAGTAGAAACAATACAGCAGAAACGGTATGATGATGCATATGGCAAGGAATATCTTTTTGCTTCGATCGCTCATTTTTATTTTCTTTATGTATGTACCTTATTTCGATGTTAGTCCCGCCCGTTTGAGTAGCGCATCCACGGTAGGCTTGCGGCCCCTAAATCGGATATACAATTCCATGGGGTCTACAGTGCCGCCGCTACTGAGCAATTTCTTGAATTTGCTGGCGGTTTCGGGATTAAAAATCCCGGTTTCCTTGAAGTACGCGAATGCATCGGCATCTAGCACCTCCGCCCACTTATAGGAATAATACCCTGCATCATACCCTCCGGCAAAGATATGCGAAAATGAGGGGCTCTGTGCCGTGCCTTCTACATTGGGATATAGCTGTGTTTCGGCCACCGTATCCTTTTCGAAACGCTCGATGGATGTCGTTTCATCGAAATGCCCGGTATGGTAAGCCATGTCCAGCAGGCCAAAACTCAATTGACGCAGTGTTTGGTAGCCTTCCATGAAATTTGCGGCAGCTACGATTTTGTCGATTTCCGCTTCTGGAAGGGGTTCATCCGTTTGGTAGTGCCTAGCAAATGACTGTAGGAATTCCTTTTCATAGCAATAATTTTCCATGAATTGCGAGGGCAATTCCACAAAATCCCAATACACGTTCGTGCCCGATAGGCTCTCATACGTGGTGTCGGCGAGTATGCCATGCAATGCATGTCCGAATTCGTGGAAAAGGGTGGTCACTTCGTTAAATGTGAGCAAGGATGGCGTATCGCCACTTGGCCGGGCAAAATTGCATACGATGGAAATGTGCGGACGAACGTGCTGTTCGTCGGATATGTACTGCCCCCGATATGCCGTCATCCAGGCGCCCGCCCGTTTGCCTTTCCGGGGATGCCAATCGGTATACAGGAGGGCTTTGTGTTTGCCATTTTCCAGCACTTCGTAGACGGTGACCTCCGGGTGGTATTTTTGGATGTTGTCCAATTCCCTGAACGTCAGTCCATATAGTTTGTTGGCCACGTCAAAGGCGGCATCGATGACACGGTGGAGTGGGAAGTAGGGCTTCAATGCTTCTTCCGATAGCTTGAACGTGATTTCCCGTAATTTCTCGGCATAATACGCATGATCATATGGCATGATCGGCGATAGGCCATCGGCGGCTGCCAATGCCTGTAGCTTGGCTATTTCTTGTTGGGCGTGGGGCTTGGCTTTGTGCAATAGGTCGTTGAGGAAATCAATGACCAAGGAAGGTGAGGAAGCCATCCGCTCCTGCAGCACAAAATCGGCATGGGTGCCGAAACCCAGTAGATCGGCCCGCTGTTGGCGTAAGTCAACAATCTCTTTTACAATACCTTCATTGTTGTTTGCATTGGCTTTGAATGCCCGCTGTCCGGCGGCGAGGTGCATTTCTTTCCGTAACTCCCTATTGGCCGCATATTTCATGAAAGGCACAAAACTGGGGAAGTGCAAGGTGAATACCCATCCGTCCAGACCACGGCTTTTCGCTTCTTCCGTGGCAGCGGCAAGTATGGAATCGGGTAAACCTGCCAACTGACCTTGATCTTGTACATGCAAGGTATAGTCATTGGTTTCCTGAAGCACGTGTTGCGAAAACTTCATGGTCAATACCGCCAGCTGCTTGTCGATTTCACGCAGTTTTTCCTTTTCATCGTCTGTGAGCAGTGCTCCGTTGCGGACAAAGCCTTTGTAGGTTTTTTCGAGTAACCGCAGGTCCTCGTGCGACAATGCCGAGTGGTCGGCTTCATAGACGTGTTTCACCCGTTGGAACAACCCCTCATCAAGCATGATGTCATTGCTGTATTCCGCAAGTATCGGCGATAGTTCCTGCGCAAGTTGCTGGATTTCATCGTTGGTCTCCGCGGCATCGACGTTGAAAAAAGTGGCCGATACGATGTTCAGGCGTGTGCCTGCCGCTTCCAGCGCAGCGATGGTGTTGGCAAACGTAGGAGATTCACTATTGTTGACAATGTCGGCAACATCTTTTTTTGCCTGTTGGATGCATTCGAGGATAGCCGGCTTGAAATGTTCTTCTTTCAACGATTCGAATGGAACGCTTTGAAACGGCGTATGGAATGGCTCCAGTAGGGGATTGTTCATGGAATTGTTTGTTGGTTTTATTATACAGCCTAATTGTTTGTTTAAAAACGGCCCAAAAGTACTAAATTTTTTTCCTTATCGCTCCGCGAACCGCATCGGCTTGGTGTGGATCTTCGGGCCATGCATGTTTGGGGTAACGTCTTTTCAGCTCCTTCCGAACCTCGAAATAAGTGGTTTGCCAAAAACTTTTCAAGTCTCCGGTGACCTGTACGGGTTTGAATCCGGGAGAAAGCAAGTGCAACAACACCGGTGTGCGGCCATCATTGATATGAGGGGTTTCCTGCATGCCGAATACCTCCTGTAGCCGTACCGCCAAAACAGGAGATTCACCGGTTGCCGAATAGTTCAGTTTGATGGCCGATCCGCTGGGCACACGAATAGTTGTCGGCATTAGCTGATCTAAAGCGAGTTGTTTCCCGTAATCGAGGCTATGCTGAAGCACCTCAAGCAGATTGATTTTCCGCAGGTCTGCCGCCTTCCTGACACTTCCTACGTAGGGCAGGAGCCAACGCTCGGGGTATCGGAGGAGGGTATCCGTGGATACATCGGGCCAGTCTTCGTCAGGCCGCCATTGGCGGAGGCTAAGCACGCGATGCTGCCACTGTGTGACGGCATCTGTGAAAGAAAGTAATTGTTTGCCTTCTTGCTGGATGGCGGCACCTATGGCCTCGGCAACGGTATCTTCGTCAGGGATAGGAAGTGGTGCCGAAGTTAACGTAATGCTGCCTATACGGAGGTTGCTGGTCGCCACGATGCCGCCTTGTTGGGTATCCCATATAATACGGGTGGTTTTTTGGGCAAAGGGGAGCAGGTCATCGGGATTAACCGGAGCGGCCAGGAAAACTTTCCCTGTTCCGTCACGTGCATCAAGGAGGGCGATGGCGAGCCATGGTTCATGGGCAAGGTCATCGGTCGAGGGCACGATGGCCCGCTTTCCGTTGGCCAATTGGTAGGTGATTTTGTTGTCGTTTCTGGATTTACCGATACGTTCGGGATACGCATGTGCGATTAAAAGCCCTACATGATAGGGGTCGAAAAGTTCATTGCTTTCCCGTATGCCGAGCAATTTCCGATAGGAACGTGCGATTTTTTCGATGTTGTCAAACCGTTTGCCTTGGTTTCCTGATGTGCGGTGTTTTCTAAGTACCTCGATGCGTAGGCAGCTATCCACACCGGCTTCCCTGCCCAATGGATCCCGTTCTTCCAGTAGGGAAGCGATATCCGTAGCGAGGGGAGCGATGCCGTTGTCTTTTCCGAAAAGGAGCATGTGGGCTATCCGTGGGTGGCAGGGTAGCGCATGGATGCGCTTGCCGTGCGGGGTAATCTTGGAACCGTCCAGCGCACTCAATTCGTGGAGTGTATCGCTGGCTTGTGCGATGGCAGCCGCAGGTGGCGGGGTCAACCACTCCAATGCTCCTACATCTTGTATTCCCCATTGCGCGAGGTCGAGCAGCAGCGGGGCAAGGTCGGCTTCTACGATTTCGGGTGTGCGGTACGCGGCCATCCGTTGTTGCGTTGCCATGGACCACATCCGGTAGCAGGTGCCGGGGCCAAGCCGCCCGGCACGGCCAGCCCGTTGGTCGGCCGCATCCATGGAAATCCGGACTGTTTTCAATCGTGACAATCCCGATGGCGGGTCAAATATCATGGTGCGTGTGTACCCGCTATCGACCACCACGGAGATCCCCTCGATGGTGAGGCTTGTCTCAGCGATGGCGGTGGCGAGCACCACCTTGCGCCGCCCATGCCGGTCAGGTTGTATGGCAGCATGCTGTTCGGCCAGCGATAATTGGCCATACAGCGGATGGATGGTGACATTTGCTAATTGACCAAGGAGGAATTGTTCGCATTTCCTGATTTCTGTTTCACCCGGTAAAAAAGCCAAGATATCACCCTTATTTTCCCGGAATGCGCGGTGAATCGCTCGGGCACATTGTTCGGGTAGGGTATGTAAATCCACATCGTCCGTATGGATAGTGTTTACGGGAAACATACGTCCTTCGCTTTGTACTACGGGGGACTGGAGGATTGCCGCTAACTGCTCGGTATCCAATGTGGCCGACATCACCAATAAGCGCAAATCCGGGCGCAGGACCTGCTGACTTTCCCGACATAAGACCATGGAAAGGTCGGTGTGCAATCTTCGTTCATGAAACTCATCGAAAATGACGATTCCTACGTCCGCTAGTGCATTGTCTTGATGGAGCATGCGGGTGAGGATGCCCTCGGTGACCACTTCGATCCGGGTACGTGACGAGGTTTGGTTTTCAAAGCGCACCCGGTAACCAACGGTTTCACCGACACGTTCACCCAATAGCGACGCCATACGGTGTGCAATGCTGCTGGCGGCCAACCTGCGTGGTTCGAGCATGATGATTTTCTTGTCGGTTAGCCAGGATTCACCCAATAACGATAGTGGCACGATCGTACTTTTCCCCGCACCGGGTGGGGTGCTGAGGATAAGGGTATGATGGGTGGCGAGCGTTGACTTTACTTGAGGTAACACATCCACGATGGGAAGGTCGATATATGATAGGTCAAAATGCGTAGCCATGCAGCAGCAAAGATAGAAAAAGTGAATCGAACAGGTATTGTGGATATCTTTTTCCAGCCAACGGTTCAAAAACTCCCTATATTTACTCCCCGAAAAGGAACGATTGAAATGAAACAATACCTCGATTTGATGCGCCATGTTTACGAAAATGGCGTGGAAAAGCACGACCGGACGGGAACGGGTACACGCAGTGTCTTTGGTTATCAGATGCGGTTTGACCTGAAAGAAGGTTTTCCATTGGTGACCACCAAGAAATTACATTTGCGATCGATTATCCACGAATTGATTTGGTTTCTCAGAGGCGATACCAACATTCAGTACCTGAAGGAGAATGGGGTGAGTATTTGGGATGAATGGGCGGATGAGCAGGGGAACCTCGGGCCGGTCTATGGTTCGCAGTGGCGTTCTTGGCCAACTCCGGATGGTGGGCACATCGACCAGATTGAGAAAATCATCCACCAGCTAAAATCCAATCCGGATTCGCGCCGTATCATTGTGTCGGCATGGAATGTGGCAGAAATCGAAAACATGGCACTTCCGCCTTGCCATGCTTTTTTCCAGTTCTACGTGGCCCCCGCGGATCCCGAAAAAGGTACGGATAAACCCCAATTGTCCTGCCAATTGTACCAACGGAGTGCCGATATTTTCCTTGGCGTACCGTTTAACATCGCGTCGTATGCATTGTTGACCATGATGGTAGCCCAGGTGTGTGGTATGGAGGCCGCGGATTTCGTGCATACGCTCGGCGATGCCCATCTGTATAGCAACCATTTTGATCAAGTGGAACGGCAACTGGCCAGGGATACGAGGCCATTGCCCACCATGACCATCAATCCAGCCGTTACGGATCTTTTAGCCTTTAAATTTGAAGATTTCGAACTGACCAATTACGACCCTCATCCACATATTAAAGCGCCTGTGGCGGTATGATGTTTTGTTGATATTATGGACAAGCCCTTATTATCCATTGTAGTGGCAGCAGCCGAAAACGGTGCCATCGGTAAAGACAACCAGTTGCTATGGCATTTGCCCAATGACCTGAAGTTTTTTAAACGTACTACTTCCGGCCATACCATCATCATGGGACGGAAGACGTATGAATCGGTGGGCAAACCATTGCCGAATCGTCGGAATATCGTCATTACCCGCCAGCCCGATTATGCCGCAGTAGGGGTGGAAGTCGTACATTCCCTAGAGGAGGCATTGGCATTATGCACTACGGAAGCAACCGTTTTCATTGTGGGGGGTGCTGAAATATACCAGCAGGCTTTGCCTTTGGTCGGACGGATTTACCTGACCCGCGTACATGCCGCTATGGAAGGAGATAGCTATTTCCCGGCATTGGAGGAGATGGAATGGGTATTGGTTTCTGCGGAAAGCCATTTGGCAGACGAGCGGCATCAATATGGCTATACCTTTATGGTTTATGAACGAGTGTCCTAAGTGCTTGGTTTAAAAATTAAGTTTACGTACGAAAATGATGTATTTTTGTAACCATGGTGCAGGACGCGCAATCGACTAAACGGAGGGCTATCCGAGATTGGTTAGTCTTCATACTGAAGGTGGTGCTTTGGCTGGCCATCGGTTATTCCTTTGCGGAGGATCTGTTTAAAGATAACCCGAGGATGAGTCAAGTGGCATATGGATTGAATATTTTCCTGACGGGGAGTATCCTGATTTCCATTACACGTTTCGTCTTCATTTCATTATATCGAAGCCGCAGCAAGAAAAGTGACCGGGTACGTGGAAATTACGAATTGGGCATCAGTCGGTTTGCCACGGTATTAAACACGCTGTTTGCGGCAATCGGAATGATGCTGGTGTTTGGCATCAACCCCAGGGAGTTCCTGACGAGCATTACGATCGTCGCGATGGCCATAGCCCTGCTGTTTAGGGATTACATCACAAACATGATCAGCGGCTTATTGCTGATGTTTTCTGACCAGTTTACCGTGGGCGACAACATCAAAATCGGGGAATTGCAGGGGAAGATCGTGGACATTACGCTTGCCAACATCTTGGTGCGGAACGACGATGACGATGTGGTGCTAATCCCCAATAATACGGCGTTTACGGCGAGCATCATCAACCAGTCGTTGCAAAACTCAAAAAAAATCACCATAGACTTTGAATTGCCACTCGCCTTTGCCTATAATCACTCGGAGTTGGAGAAGCGGTTGAAAGACGTCTTGCAGCGGCATAAAAGCATCGTCGTCGAAGATACTTTCCTACTCCGGGTAGTCGGGTTAAATAAAGAGGCGGTGCATTACAAATTGCAATTCCTGACGAACACCAAAGGTTATAACCGACGCAAGCTGATCCGTGATGATTTGTTTAGGGCGGTTATCGCTTACGAGTCTGAGCAAGGGGTGAAATAGCAATCCAGCATCGCTAAATTTTCCTGATTTTTACACTTTTCACAAAATGATGGCTACCCTTTTCCAGGATAAGGTCTGCCCGGAAGCGTGTGGGTAAGATATTCTTGACTAAGTTAGGTTTGTTGATTTCATTCCAAATGTTTGTTGCCATATCAGTGCTCTGCTCATCGCTCAGGTCGGCAAAACGATGGAAATAGGATTTGGGATTTTGGAAAGCCGTTTTGCGCAGCCATTGGAATCGCTGGATGTACCATTCCAGTAAATTGGTGGGGTCGGCATCAACATATATGGAATAGTCAAAGAAATCGGACACAAATACCCTGGGCCCCCGATGTTTACCCTTCACATTGACCTGTAAGACATTGATGCCTTCCACGATCAAGATGTCGGGTTGGGCTACCCATTGCAACTCGTCAGGTACGATATCATACGTCAAATGGGAATACACCGGAGCGGAAACCAATTCCTTGCCTGATTTAATGTCGGAAAGGAAATTCAATAGCTGTCTGGCATCGTAACTTTCCGGAAAACCTTTTCGGTTGAGTATCCCTTTCGATTCCAGGTAATGGTTAGGGAAGAGGAACCCATCGGTCGTAATCAAGTCGACCTTGGGATTATCCGGCGCAAGCGACAGTACTTTTTGGAGTACCCGTGCCGTGGTGCTTTTGCCCGCTGCCACGCTGCCCGCGATTCCGATGATGAAAGGTAGCCGTTTTGTATTGTTGTTGAAGAAGGAATTGGCATTTTGATGCAATTGTCGATAACAGCCGACGTGTATCTGCAGGAGGTGGCTTAGCGGAAAATATACATCCTCGATCTCCTGCATAGTCAGCGGCTCGTTCAGCGCATTCAACCTGTGGAGATCAGCGTCGGCGATGGGGTAGGAAAGGTGGCCGTTAAGCTCTTTCCATTCCTCACGCGAAATATGCCTGAAGGGTGAATATCCAATGCTGTCTGCTGTGTTGACCATGCAACAATTCTTGGTGGAAGCTGCAAATATACTATCTTACATTAAAATGCATGCCGATGTGCTATTTTTTTAATGTAATTCTTGCTTTTGCGGTTCGTGTCTTAGATCAGGCCTTCAAGGATGAGTTTGCCGGTGGAAGGGTTCGTGGCCAAGGGTACATCATATACATCGCAAACGCGCATCAGCATTTGGATATCCGGTTCGTGCGCATGTTTTCCCAATGGATCCCGGAAAAAGATGATGGCATCCACTTTCCCTTCGGCAGCCAATGCGGCAATCTGTGCATCCCCTCCCTTAGGCCCGCTTAACTTTAGGTCTACTTCCAGCCCGGTCTGCCTGACGTATGAGCCGGTGGTGCCAGTAGCGATAAGCTTTGCCCCACGGAGCAACTCGATATGGTCTTTTACAAAGCCGACCATTTCAGGCTTTTTACCATCGTGCGCAATGAGCGCAATTGTTTTTTCTTCCATATATCGGTTTTAGATTCAAGACGCGTGACTAAACGACCGATGGCAACCATCAACCCTTGGCAGATAGGAAGCTCCAAGGGCCTCTTACGTACGATTTTTCCTTTTCCTTGATAAGCCAAGTTACCATCCCATTGAGTGCTTCGTTGTTTTCGCTGACCATTCGGTCACCCAATGCAACCAGCTTTTGGATATTGCTATGGCTTGCGGCATCAAGCCCCTCGCTGATACTATGGAGGTTACGTGGTTCTATTCGAATATATTGTTCGCCTTTCCCCACGGATTTGTACAATTGTTCTAGAAAGAAATCGCTGCTTTCTGCTGCACCGCTCATCATGATATCGATCAGCGCAGGCCCGATGGATACCGCACGGCTTTTCTTGAAGTGTTCATAATCGTATGCTTTCCGAGATCTACCTGTTCCCAATGATAGAATAGAGATGTCATTGATCTTGGTTTGATTGAATGCCTTGGTTACTTCCACCAGCGCACTCATGGACGGGTTAGGCGCAAACACTCCACCATCGATAAGTGGATAGCGGGTGCCAGCAACGGAATAGACTTCGGCTACGCTGAAATAGGTGGGTGCTGCGGATGTTGCGCGGCATACGTCACGTATTAAGAAATCCCGTTGGTCGCCACGGACGATTGCCGTTTGTTGCCTGAAAAAATGTGTTTTCCTGAGCTCGGTATTGTATGCCGTAATGATGCACGGTTTAAGCAATTGGCTGAGTTTGGTGTCGCCAAAATAATTCTCCAGTACATTTTCCAGTGTGTGGCTGGGATAACGCTCGCTCAGGAGGCCGAATTTGGCCATCAATCTCCGGAAAAAGCCTGCTTTGAAAATATTGGTTCCATGGGTGATGTACAACTCCAACGCTTCCTGTGCCGAAAATTTAGGTCGCGATGGATGTTGTTCGTCCGGACACAGCAACAGGCAGATCAGGATGCCGCCCGTACTGGTGCCGGCAAAAAAATCGAAATAGTCAGCGACGGCAGCATCAGCGTTTCCACTTTCACGCTTTAATTTTCGTTCCAATGCTACGAGCAGCATGCCGGGTATGATTCCACGGATTCCGCCGCCGTCTATCGAGAGGATTTTCTTCATCGCCGCTTTTTTGCTCCGTAAAATTAAAATTTTTTGCTGTAATCCTAAATAGCGCTAGTCGGGGCAAGTGCCGTGTTGCTTGAGCGGTGGCGTGTTGCCGCCGTTGTATGGCTTGTTTCGAATAAGGCTGTTGATATTTTGTTGTTTTTTGTGGGTATAGTTGTTCTGGTGTGTGTTTTTGCTTTTTATTTTTGTCAATTTATTGATTTTTCGCCGATATTATTTTTATTTATTGAATATAATTAGCTTTTTTAATAGAAATATGTAAAATTATAAGCTCATTTATATAAAATATGGTTTATTTATTGAAAATAATTCTATTATTTTCAATAATATTATTGAATTATTAAAATAATTATACATATTTGCATTACAATAAATCTTATTTTTAATTTTATTGCTTATTTTTTGATAAATTATGAAAATTAATACCTATGTTTTGTTGGTTTAATGATTGTTTTTGGATAAAAAATGTAATTAATTTTTGAGATGACCCGGCATGGCCATTCGACCCGTATGTTTCTTCTTGTTTCTGCCAATATTTTTACTTTGGAAATACCTTTTCATTAATCAAACACTAAAAAAATCATTATGAAAAAAAATCTCACAAGATCATTGAAGTTGTCAGTATTGTTCGGTGCATTATTGCTTGTGTTAAACACGGCAAATGTAAAAGCCCAAGATGATGACGTTTCCTTTTCGGTAGCCCTAGTTTCAGACCAATTCTTTGGTTTCGCACCTGCTTTTTCGGGCTCCTATTCCATAAATCCAACGGTTGACCTCACTTTTTATGGCATTCTTTGGTCCGGTGGAACCGGTGGTGGATGGGGGAATTGGACAGAATTCGGTATTGGGGCTAATTTTAATGTAGCAGATGGTTTTAGTATTAACCCTAATATCGGTGTGACGGGAGGTAACCTGCTTTCAAGCGGTGCGGCCGGGCCGTCTATATTCGGGGATGGTATCGTGCCAAACTTAATCCTCGGCCTAGACAAGACCAAGGCAGAAGGGGAGGTGTATTTCGGTTATTATGCACCACTAAGAAACAAAGCACCTGAAAACGGATCCACGAACGCTTACATTCACTACTGGGCGAATTTAGGGTATAAAGCGAGTGACAAATTCTCTTTCGGTGCACATTTTGAACACCTGACTGGCGGCCCTACTTCTGCGGCTATGTCTGATGCTTTCCAATGGATTGGTCCATATATTCAGTTTTCGGTTCCGAAATTCGGCGCATTTGCCAGGTTGACAGCGGGTGGGGATTTCGTGGAAGGCAATGATTCATTTTTCAAGGTCAGTACTGGTTTTAGTTTTTAAGAGGCACGCGTTTTCGGTCGCCAGTTAGCGAAAATAACAGGAACCCCGCCATGGAGCAGCCATGGCGGGTTTTTTTTGTCAACTGGTCAGTGCCTTTACTGTCATCCTGTCGCTTTTTCACGGATGGAACGTATCTTGGTAGCGATTTTGTGAGTCAATCAAAAAATTAAAGAATTATGCAAGAAAAAGGAAACATATCAATCCATACCGAGAATATATTTCCGGTTATCAAGAAGTTCTTATATTCAGATAACGAGATTTTCCTGCGGGAATTGGTGTCGAATGCAGTTGATGCCACGCAGAAGATCAAACGGTTATCCTCGCTGGGGCAGTATAAAGGTGAGTTGGGCGATGTGACGGTTGACGTCGCCTTTGACGAAAAGGCTAAAACGATCACCATTTCGGATAATGGTATCGGTATGACCGCCGAAGAAGTGAAAAAATATATCAATCAGATCGCTTTTTCCGGTGCCACTGAGTTTGTGGAGAAATTCAAGGAAGCCAAGGACGCTAACGAAATCATCGGGCGATTCGGCCTGGGGTTCTATTCCGCATTCATGGTGGCAGACAAAGTCGAAATCCAAACCCTGTCCTACCAAGAAGGAGCGGAGCCGACCCGGTGGGTATGTGATGGCAGCACCTCGTACGAGATAACCGAGGGCAATCGTACCAAGCGAGGTACGGATGTGATTCTGCATATCAACAAAGATTCAGAAGAGTTCCTCGATAAAGGGAAGTTGCAGGAGATATTGGATAAGTATGGTAAGTTTTTACCCATTCCGATTCGTTTCGGTACACGTACGAGCAGTGAGCCTGACGGGGAAGATGAAGAGGGTAAGCCCAAATATAAATCGGTAGAAGTAGATAATATCATCAATAACACCAGCCCGGCTTGGACGAAATCGCCATCGGAGTTGAAAGATGAAGACTACTTGGATTTTTACCGGGAGCTGTACCCGTATTCAATGGATGAACCACTTTTTTGGATACACCTGAATGTTGACTATCCGTTTAACTTGACCGGGATTTTGTATTTCCCGAAGGTGAAGAATGATTTCGAGATCCAAAAGAACAAAATCAAGCTGTATTCTCGGCAGGTTTTCATCACCGACGAGGTAAAGGACATCGTTCCCGAGTTTTTGATGTTGTTGCATGGCGTGATCGATTCGCCGGATATTCCCCTCAATGTATCGAGGAGTTTCCTGCAGGCGGATAGCAATGTGAAGAAAATCAACGCGCACATCACCAAAAAAGTAGCCGATAAGTTGGCGGAGCTGTTCAAGACCGATCGGAAAGGGTTTGAGGAAAAATGGAAGGATATCAGCCTCTTTGTGAAGTATGGCATGTTGAGTGACGACAAATTTGCGGAAAAGGCAAATGACTTTTGCTTGGTGAGGAATACCGAGAGCGAAACCTACACGCTCAAGGAATATGCAGAAAAGGTGAAGGATATCCAAAAGGACAAGGATGGCAATGTGGTGTATCTATATACCAACGACGCTGCCCAACAGGACGGCTATATCGCTACCGCCAGGGATAGGGGGTATGATGTATTGGTGCTTGACTCACCGATCGATAGCCATTTCGTAGCCTATTTGGAGCAGAAGGCGGAGAAGACGCAATTGAAACGAGTAGATGCGGATGTGATTGACAAGCTCATCCAAAAGGAAGATACCAAGGCATTGCAGTTGACCGAGGAAGAAAGCCAAAAGGCCATTTCGCTTTTCGAGAAAACGATTGGAAGGGACAACATGAAAGTAGCCGTGGAAGCCCTGAGTGAAAATGAATTGCCGGTGACGGTGACCATTGACGAGTTTATGCGGCGGATGAAAGATATGGCGCAGACGGGTGGTGGCATGAGTTTCTACGGCAGTATGCCCGACAACTATAAAGTAACTGTAAATGGTAACCACCCGTTGATCAAACGTATCCTCACGGGCGAAAACGAAGAGGAGCAACAGCAATTGGCTAAGCAGGCGTTTGACCTGGCACTGCTGTCGCGCGGGCTCCTGACAGGTAATGAATTGACTAATTTCGTGAAGCGGAGTGTTAGTTTGATTGGGTAATGGAAGGCCGATGACGCGGATTTTTAGGTGTCATAGCCAAGCGTGCGAGGTTGCTGAACACCTAAAAATCCACGTCATCTGTATGCTATCGAATGTTATAGGTTTGTCTTTATACCGATTACGTTTTCCCGAGTAATCGCTGGGTATCTTACCGCAAATTCAGGGTTTTGTTCCGATTGGCCTTGCATGGTAAAAGCCGAGAGCACCACCACAAACGAGCTGACCAAAAATAAATAATAAAAAACACTGGAAATACACAAAACACCTTATATTTGCAGTCCGAAAAAAGGCCAATACACCTGCTCGGATGGTGGAACTGGTAGACACGCAGGACTTAAAATCCTGTTCGCCCTAAAGCGAGTGCGGGTTCGATTCCCGCTCCGAGTACGAAAACGATAAAAGAGGCATAATCCAGTCGAAGTACTGGGGTTGCCTCTTTTCTTTTTTGAAAACCCCTTAACTCAAAAAGGCATAATTAACAGGGAGATCAACAATTCACGAAAAAGATAAGAGGCTTAACGGGCTAACGACCAGCAACAAAAAAAGCATCCACAAACGTGAATGCTTCCTTGTTGCCGAGGGTGGATAATCGGGCTCGAACCGACGACCCCTAGAACCACAATCTAGTGCTCTAACCAACTGAGCTATACCCACCGTATTTTTTCGGTTTGCAAAAATAACAATTAAACCATAATCCAACAACAATTTTAAGAAAAACTTATGGATGTAGACCTTGCATTTTCCAATAGCAATAAAAAACCCCACTAAGGTCATTAGCGGGGTTTTGGAGCGAAAGACGAGGTTCGAACTCGCGACCTCAACCTTGGCAAGGTTGCGCTCTACCAACTGAGCTACTTTCGCTTGCTGTTTGTGGATGCAAATATAGGTAGTTTTGCACGCATGTCAAGTATTTTTTTTAAAAATTTCACGCCGATTTATAAGTCGTTGTCACCCAATAGTTCCTGTGCCAAATCACGTTCATATCCCTTGCCAATGGCGTATTGTATCAATTTATATCGCCGTTTGTACGGGTGGTTTTCCTTGATGTCGGAAGCTTTTGCTTCAAGAAGTGTACGGAGTTTGTCGCGGTATTCCCGCTCATCCAAACTCGCCAAAGCCGCTTTGATGAGTGGTGGCGAAACGGATTTTTGCATCAACCCCTGCCGGATTTTGTATCTGCCCCATCCTTTCATCCGGAATTTGCCTGATGCATAGGCCAACGCAAACCGCTCTTCATTCAGGAAATTGCTTGCGATCAACTCGGCAATGACAGCTTCCACATCGGCCTGATGGAGCCCCCATGTGTACAGCTTGTCGCGTACTTCTTGTTGCGATCGCTCTTGGTACACGCAATAGCTTTCGGCTTTAGCTTTGGCCTGTTGCGGCGTAAGGGTTATCCGTTTGCGTTCTTTGGGGTCTTCCATACCCCAAAATGAGAAAAAATTCTGATAAGCTGTCTAAAAATGTTGAAATTCGTGGCATTGATATGCATAAGCGCCCTTATACCATTGGTGAAATTGCGGAAGTGATTCCTGCGATTAAATACATCATTGCCGACGAAACAGCAAAGGTGGGCACACTACTATACGATAGTAGAAGACTCGCCGACCATGTTCATGGACTATTCTTTGCATTAGCGGGTAGGCGTGATGGCCACGACTATATTAGTGAGGCGTATGCTGCAGGTGTCCGCAATTTTGTCGCTTTAGACGGAAGGGTCGACACGGAACAATTCCCTGAAGCCAACTTCATTATCGTGGTAAACACATTGGATGCCTTGCAAACCTTGGCAACCCATCACCGCAATCGATTCACGTATCCCGTCATTGGCATCACAGGTAGCAACGGAAAGACCATTGTCAAAGAATGGTTGTACCAATTGCTTTCGCCGGAATACCGTGTCATACGAAGCCCTAAAAGCTTCAATTCGCAGATTGGGGTCGCCCTATCGCTTTGGCAACTGGATGAGGTGCATGATTTAGCGATTATTGAAGCTGGTATTAGCCGAGTGGGGGAAATGGAGGCATTGCGACGGATGATCCAACCGGATATCGCGGTATTGACTACCATCGGTCCGGCACATGATGATGGCTTTGCCTCACGTGACGATAAAGTACGGGAAAAGCTGTTGCTGTTTGAAGGGAGCCATCAGGCCATTTATCCATCAACCCAGATTGATCGTAAGCAGGTACCACCTTGCGGTCGACAAATTACATGGGGTGAAGATCAGGGAGCTACATTGCATGTCATCCGCTATGAGTTGCTCGGCGAGGGAACGTGCCGGGTTTATGCCCGATATAAGGATAGGGAAGTGCACGTCACTATCCCCTTTATAGATGGCGCTTCGCGGGAAAATGCCATATGCTGCTGGGCCGTGCTATTGGCGATGGGATATGAGCAGCCAGTGATTGAGAATCGCATGAACTCACTGCAGACCATTGAGATGCGGCTGCAGTTGAAGAAAGGGATTAACCATTGCACGATTATCGATGATTCGTATAGCAATGACTTATCTTCCTTGTCCATAGCACTTGATTTCCTGAAACAGCAACACCAGCACCCCGTACGTACCTTGGTATTGTCCGATTTGCCGGGTATCTCTGGAAGTGAAGAGGAAATCTATAAGAAGATATCCAAGTTATTGGAAAACAGTGGTGTTAGTAAATTGATATCCGTTGGCCCCGATTTGGCTAACCATCGTGCGAAATTCCATTTCCTGGAATTTCATGCATTTCCCGATACGCAGGCATTGGTCGGGGCATTACCTGGCTTGCAGCTCCATGACGAATTGATTTTGTTAAAAGGGGCGAGGAAATATGCATTCGAGCGTGTCAGCCGTTTGCTTACCGCTAAGTCACATGACACGGTGCTGGAAATCAACTTGAGTGCATTGGAACATAACCTAAACCAATACAGATCATTGTTGCCTAAGGCTGTCAAGCTGATGGCGATGGTCAAAGCATTTTCTTACGGTAGTGGGAGTTATGAGATTGCCAATTTGTTGCAATTCAATAAGGTAGACTACCTGGCTGTTGCCTATGTGGATGAGGGCGTGGAATTGCGGAAAGCAGGCATCCAGTTGCCCATCATGGTCATGAGCCCGAATGATGTGTCATTCGAGGCGTTGTTGACGCATGGATTGGAACCGGAGTTGTATAGTTTCCAAACATTGAGCCGTTTTGTGGAGTTGTTAGATATGCGTGGTATCGAGCATTATCCGATACATATCAAAGTAGATACGGGGATGCATCGTTTAGGATTTTCAACAACCGATATCGAAGACCTGATTGACTACTTGGTGCAGACAAACCGAGTAAACGTCCAATCGGTATTCTCCCATTTGGCTGCTTCTGGCGATGCCAGACACGATGCGTTTACAGCGAGGCAACTAGCCGATTTCGATAAGTTTACGGTTCGCCTGGCTTCGGCATTGGGATACCCAATTATCCGGCACATCGCCAATACCGCGGGTATCCGCCGTTGGCCGCAAGCACACTTGGATATGGTGCGTTTAGGCATCGGTTTATATGGGATCGGCACTGGGGAAACCGATACATTGCCCCTGCAACAAGCCAATACGTTGAAAACGACCATCACCCAAATCCGGCAGGTGCCCGCAGGGGAAAGTGTGGGATACGGCAGGAGCGGGATGATGGTAAAAGATAGTGCCATTGCCACGGTAAACATCGGTTACGCGGATGGTTATGACCGGCGTTTTGGAAATGGCGTAGGGTATATGGTGGTCAATGGCATGACTGTGCCTACCGTAGGCGACATTTGTATGGACATGACCATGTTGGATATCAGTGAGGTGGACGCCCGGGAGGGGGATGAAGTGGTGGTCTTTGGCGATATCGATCGGCTTGCTGAAAGGATCGGAACGATTCCTTACGAGTTGCTGACTGGCATTTCCCAACGGGTCAAACGGGTGTACTTTTATGGGTAAGTGTAACGTTAGAAGGGCGAGGTTAGCGGTACGAGGTTTATATTGCAGGGGAATGGAATTACATGAAAACAAAAAAATAAACATATAGTAGATGAATAATAGAGCAGTTCGATTATTTTTCAATTACCTGATAAAAGGGGCGTTGGTGGTGGTGCCGCTCGCCGGGGCGGTATTTTTGATCGTATGGATTGTAGTAAGTATTGATTCGGCGCTTAACCTGAGTAGCTGGCTTTGGGAAGATGATGCCGGCCGGCCGCTCTATGTCCCGGGATTGGGCATCCTTACCGTGATCATCGTGTTGGTGGTCGTGGGGATGATTTTTACCAATGTCGTCACCGAGCCTATCTACAATTGGTTTAATAACCTGATCAACCGAATACCCTTGTTCAACACCTTGTATTCATCCATCAAGGACTTCACGGAGGCTTTTGTGGGGGATGCCAAGAAGTTCAATGAGCCGGTATTGGTGGAAGTGAATGAAACGGGCTTGAAAAAAATCGGGTTCCTTACCCAGCGGGATTTGGACAAAATCGGTTTGGAAGGGGAGGTGGTCGTTTACTTCCCATATTCCTACTCCTTTGCGGGCCAGGTGGTCATCGTGAAGACCGAACGGGTACAGCCGCTTAACATGAGTGCCACGGATGCGATGAAGTTGGTCGTTTCCGGTGGGGTAAGCGGATTGGAATAACGGCCGATATCCAACATGATTCATTCGCAAATGTCCGATTTCACTGCGACCCACACGGTTATCCTGCGCAACAAGGGAGTTGATCAACTGACCGAATGGGAGATCGTATCTTCAGGCGGGGGAGTAGCCACAATAGACAATAGGGTGGTGATGACCGTACGGTCTCTTGAGCTGAAAGTGGATTCGGGGATTTTCGCATTGCGCTTGCTGGGCGGTGACGAAGCATTAATCGGGGTCTTGCAGGAGGATGGCCACATCGTGGTCTCCAGCAACTCGCCTGGTCAATCTGACCTACTTACAGCGGGGGAGGCCGCCGTATTGGTCGCCATATTGCGGCGTGAAGAGTTGGGGGTGTTTTTCCGGTCGGCGTTGAGGAATGCAAAATTGAAACAGGCTGCCGTAGCCTATGGATTGGAACATGAGCCTGACCTTGACCGCTACTTGTCGCCGGCCCTGGTCGACGGGAAACTGGTTATTCAACCCTGTATGCACGGATTATTGCCCCTTGCATCCCGAAAACTCCGGGATTTGGGCCGACAGCTGGAAGCGCACTCCCAATTGACGGAACCCCCCTTGGTCGGCCGAACGGTTATTGCCATTTCCCGCCACAAATATTACCGGCATTTGGTGGTCGAATTGCTTGATGCCGAGCGAACGAAAATGGGTGCTTTAAAAGCGCCATTTACACGTATACAACCCTTGGACCTAGTCGCGACTACACAGGATACGGATATGCTGAAACTGTATGCGGCTATTGCCAAATTCCAGCAGGTTGGGGGTGAGGGGCGTACCCTGACCGACCTGGATGCATTGCGTGCCATCCTGAAACATGGCCACGTTTACCCATTCTATTACCACGATGACCAACGGAGCGAAAACATTTCAACCAAAACACTGGTACCCGTACAGATCATTACGCTACCCGATGCCAATCTCAGTGTACGGGCGGAGGGGGCTTTCTATGCTATTTCGGGAGAAGTCACTATCGAGCATAAACACTATTCCCTGCATGATTTGCCGCTTAAATTCGGATACTTCTTGTTGTTCAAAAATACGCTATACCTGGTCGACAACCTTGCGCTGCTTTCCGTGATCGAATTGTTGAAGGAACATCGCGGCAAATTGCTCATCCATGCCAGCAAATACCGTGATTTCCAAAGACAGGTGTTGGATAAGTTGTCAGACAACCTCCGGATTACGTATCCGGATATCAAGCCCGGAACCGAGCGCCAATTGGTGGAGACGGGTTTTTCCACGCCGCCCGAACGGTTGATTTACCTGTCTGACTTTGGTAGCCACGTGATGATCATCCCGGTGGTCCGTTACGGGGAGGCCGAGGTGGCCATCCGTACGGAAAAACAAGTGAAAGCCGTGGATGAACAGGGCCATGATTTCATGGTGCCGCGTGACGAATCGTTCGAGCAGGCGTTTATCACGTTATTAATCAAACAGCATCCCTACCTGCCGGAACAGTTAGACAACCAACTGTATTATTTCTATCTCCACAAAAAGCATTTCCTTGACGAAGAATGGTTTCTGCCGGTATTCGAGGCATGGAACGAAGCGGGAATTGAGGTGTATGGATTCAACGAATTGAGTGGCAATAAGCTAAATCCACATCGTGTAAGCATCGATATCAAAGTGATCAGTGGAATCAACTGGTTTAATGCCATCCATGAGGTGCGCTTTGGGAAAAAGAAAGCCTCACTCAAAAAAATCCAAGCAGCACTGCGTAATAAACGCAAATACATCGTATTAGATGATGGAACCCAAGGTATTCTTCCGGAGGAATGGATAGCGAAATTCACCGCCTATTTCCAGGCTGGGGAGGTGGTGGACGATGAAACCATCCGTTTCGCGAAAAGCAATTTCGAAACGATAACCACCCTCTATGATGCAGCTGTGCTAGCTGACGATGTGGCCAAGGAAATCCGGGAATTCCGTGAGCGAATCAATCACTTCGAGTCCATGCAACCCATGGACGAACCTCAGGGGCTGCGGGTAAAACTCCGTCCTTACCAGCGACAGGGGCTGAATTGGCTCTGTTTTTTAGACAAATTCAGTTTCGGAGGGATACTGGCCGACGAAATGGGGTTGGGGAAAACGGTTCAGGTTATCGCATTCATGCTCTCGCAGCGGGAATCGGGTCGGCAGGGAACCGACCTCGTGGTCGTACCGGCTACGCTGGTGTTCAATTGGCAACACGAACTGGCCGCATTGGCGCCGACATTGAAGGTGCTTATCTTGTACGGTGCCGGCCGGCCGAAGACGGCCGAGATAATCAGGCAATATGATGTGGTATTGACCTCCTATACCACGCTATTGTCCGATATTCGCTTTTTGAAGGGTGTGATGTTTAACTATGTCTACCTGGATGAATCCCAGAACATCAAGAACCCCGAATCGCAGCGATATAAGGCGGTTCGCCTATTGCAGGCCCGCAACCGCATGGCGATCAGCGGAACCCCTTTTGAGAACAGCTCGTTTGATCTATATGGGCAATTGTCTTTTGCCTGTCCGGGTTTGCTCGGCGATAGGCGGTACTTCAGGGATGTGTACGGCAAGCCCATCGACCAGTTCAAAAACCAAAAGCGCAGGCAGGAATTGCAGCGGAAAATCCAGCCATTTATCCTTCGGCGTACGAAACAGGAGGTTGCCGCCGATCTACCCGAAAAAGTGGTGATGACGCTGTATAGCGAAATGGGCGACCAGCAACGGAACATCTATGATGCATACGAAAAGGAATTCCGGGATTTTATCTGTGCCCTTTCCGGGGAGGAATTGGATAAAAGCCCGATGCATGTCCTCCGGGGATTGACCCGGTTGCGGCAAATCTGCAATTCACCAGCCTTATTACCTGATGGGATGATCAATACGGGCATTTCAGCAAAAATCGCATTACTTAAGGAGCAGTTAGTGGATAAGGCACCTTACCATAAAGTGGTAATCTTTTCACAGTTTGTATCCATGCTACGGTTGATTGGGCAGATGCTGGACGAGATGGGGATGAATTATGTCAGCTTGACTGGGAGCACCAGAAACCGGAAGGAGGTGGTAGCGTCCTTTCAAGAGGATCCCGAGGTTCGTGTCTTTTTGGTGAGCCTCAAGACTGGGGGCACGGGGCTGAACCTCACGGCAGCAGAAGTGATCTACTTGGTCGATCCTTGGTGGAACCCCGCGGTGGAAGAACAGGCGATAGACCGTGTGCACCGGATCGGACAACACAAAAATGTGATGGCCTATCGACTAGTCACACCGAATACCGTGGAGGAAAAAGTATTGCGATTGCAATCGACGAAAAGTGCGCTGGCAGAGGGGCTTGTGAGTAGCGGTGATTCGTTTTTCCGAGCATTAGATCGAGAAACGCTGTTGGGGTTGTTGTAAGAAAAGAATCTCCGGGCGACATGTATTCGCCGCCCGAAGAAGGAGGGGCAGTTTCCTGAGATTAATCTCCATTGTCGTCTTCCCCCGCTTTTTCAACCGATTCAGGGGTTTCCGTTTGTGCAGCAGAACCTTCGGGAAGGTTTGTCGGTTCGGTGTCAACCGGTTTCCCCCGCTTGATACCGAACCGATCGGCGTGGTGTTCGAGCATGTATGCTTTGCCATGTATTTCGTAGGCTAGGAACATCGCTTCGCCGAGTTTATCCAAGTATTCGAATATTTGCTGAGCTTCGTCGTATAATTGGCCAAACGATTCCTCGCTGAAAACCAAATCCATCATGCTATCCATCGTTCGCCGCCAGTTCATTAGCGATTGGAATTGGAAAAAATTGTCCATGAATAATTTTAGATCGACAAACTCGGCATTGTTTAATGCTTTGAATTCCATCGTGGTGCCATGGTACATGTCCTCATCGTAGACGGTTTTATAGTTTCCTATTTTCTGGTATTGGTAAAGGGAGGTGGAAGGAGATAGCGTCCAATCATTGTATCGATGCATGAATACAAATAGCAATTCCATATGCTTGCAAAGCATGTTGTATACAAAATACATTAAACCGAAGTCGACTGGACGGAATTTTATATTATGGCAACAGGATGCTCGAGTAAATAGATTTATCTCTCGTCTATAATAATCTAAAGTTGTCTCACTGCAGCATAATTCCATTAAAGGGAATAACGGGTCTTCGATTTCAGAGACGTCTAGGTGCCTGAATGTTCTTTTTTTTAGCATCTTGATTGTTTTCATTGGTTTGGTTTTTTAGGGTCTAGAAAATAATTCGAACAATACAAAGATAGTATCTTTTGATAATTAATGCAAATTATTTTAGTTTTTTATTGAAATACCAAAAATGTAAATGAAAAACACCATATTTATTAGTAAAACTATGTTAGGAATCTTCCCTTGTGCAAACAGCGATGGAAGAAGATTGTCTTGAGGGAAGCGATTGGGGATGCTGCGGCAATTATGAGGGGTGCTGTTGGTATTCGAGTATATTCTGCTTAATCCATGATATCGAATGTGTTTGCTGTGCCCCAAGATGGAAATGTGGGTTCGGATTTTGCAGACCAGAAACGTATTGCAAACAGTAATTGACCGAATAATTTGCTTACATTAGTGTTTATATTCAATATACTATGAAACACGTTCTTGATTTTATTTCCTATTTTTCGATATTGCTGAATGCCACCTATCTTTCACTGGTGTTTTATGTGTCGGAGAAGTACAAGGATTTGCCATATTCCGAGGCTAAAGGAAAATTCCATTCGCTCATGCCACTTTCCTACACGGTAACGATTATCATATTAGTGCTGTTAACCATCATTTCACTGATTGTGCTGGCAAGGAAACCTACAGTACTTCCGAAATATTGGCGGAATTGCAAGGACTTTTTATCATGGTATATATCCTGCACCATTTGTAAGCAGCATTTGGCTCATCGCATTTGAAAGCCGCCTCATCAAGATTAAAATGGGATAGGGGCTATTTGGCCTCGATGCGTTTACCTCGAAATACCAGTAGGAAAAGCACCGCTAATGCCAAGGCATACGCGGCAAATGTAAACCAAATGCTGGGCCAATTGCGGATACCTTCGGCGTTCGTGAAATGGTCGACCACCCAGCCGCTACCATAGCCGCCGATGATGGCGCCAAATCCGTTGGTCATGATCATAAACAACCCTTGGGCGCTGGATCGAATTTTCGGTTCAGCCACTTTCTCCACATACAAAGAACCTGAGATGTTGAAGAAGTCGAACGCCATCCCATAAATGATCATCGATAATATCAGCAGGTAAAGTTTGTCATCGGGATTGCCCAAACCAAATAAGCCAAAGCGAAGCACCCAAGCGATAATGCTAAAAAGGATGACATTCCGGATACCGAATCGGGTCAGGAAAAAGGGGATCAGCAGGATAAAAAACGTCTCGGAAATCTGGGAGATGGAAAGCAGCAGATTGGGGTGTTGCACCCCGAAGGAATCTGGGAACGTATGCTTGAAATCATCCAAAAACGGCCCCCCAAACGCATTGGTGATTTGCAAAGCAGCACCAAGCATCAGTGAAAAAATGAAAAACAAGGCCGTATTCCGCTGTTTGAACAACACAAAAGCATCCAGCCCCAGGGAGGATACCAATGATTTTTTACGGGTTTCGTCCAAAAAGGGTGGGGATGGGGGGATGGTAAAGGCGTATAAACCCAGAAACAACCCTGCACCCGCGGATAGGTAAAGCTGGTTGGCACTTTTGGTCCAATCGAGCAAATCGACCGCCCACATCGCTACGATAAACCCTACCGTTCCCCAAACGCGGATGGGCGGGAAAGCCTTGACCACATCAAATCCCCTGCGGGTCAAGACATTGTAACAAACCGAATTGGAAAGTGCCAAGGTCGGCATGTAAAACAATGAATTGACAAGCATCAGGCTATAAAACGATTGGAAATCGGTCACACGGGTGGCGGCGATCAGCGCCGCAGCGCCAATGAAATGCGCCGCGGCAAATACCCGTTCTGCATTTACCCACCGGTCGGCGATGATGCCGAGCAAGCCGGGCATAAACACCGAAGCAATACCCATCGTGGAATAGACCGACCCGATTTGCAATCCCGAAAAACCGAGTTGAGTCGACATATACCCACCGAGGGAAATCAGCCATGAACCCCAAACAAAGAATTGGAAGAAGTTCATCACGGTAAGGCGTAATTTTATCGGCATACTTATAGGGTTAAATGTGAGCGGCGGTTTGTTGTCGGTGGTCAGTGGCTGTGGTAGGGTAGGTCTTTTTCATATTACGATGACTTCCTACGGGTTATTTCATCCCGGATGCGGGCAGCCTTTTCATATAACTCGTCTGCCAATGCTTTGGACAGTGTCTCTTGCAACTGTTCGTCCGTCATCCGCGAGTACGAAGAGGTTTCGGGGGCAGATACGGCTTCGGGGTCATTGGCTCCTCCCGTTGATTCGATGTTTTCCAAGAATACAAAGTCGTTGCCCTCGATGACGATACCGGCTGAAGCCAGGATGAATTCATACGTATATACGGGTGCCTTGAAGCGTACGGCCAAGGCAATGGCGTCAGATGTGCGGGCATCGATTTCGGTGTGTTTATGGCCATCGTTGAAGATGATCTTTGCATAGAAAATGCCATCTACTAGGTTATAGATGATGACCTCTTCGATCTTGATCCGGTATGTTTCGGCAAAGGTCTTGAACAAATCATGGGTCAATGGCCTACTGGGGGTCATTTTCTCGATCTCGATGGCGATGGCCTGCGCCTCAAACCCCCCAATGATGATTGGCAGCCGTCGCCGACCGGAAACTTCACCCAGCACCAATGCATAAGCCCCAGATTGTGTCTGACTATAGGATAACCCTACAATATCTAACTTGATCTTCTTCATGTCCGAATTCAATGCGAGCGCAGCAAAGATGCAAATACTTATTGGAAAAAGCTGCCATCGTTATCGCATTTCTAGCATAAAGATAGCAGCATTTCCGGAAAATGGCAAACCTTAATTCCCTTTGTATGCCTTGATGGCGGCTGTGAGTTGGGGAACCACTTCGAATGCATCGCCTACGATGCCGTAATCGGCTACCTTGAAAAAGGGTGCTTCGGGATCCTTGTTGATGACGACAATGGTCTTGGATGAACTGACCCCCGCCAAGTGCTGGATAGCCCCGGAGATGCCGATGGCAATATATAAGTTTGGGCTTACGGCAAGGCCCGTTTGGCCTACGTGCTCCGAATGCGGGCGCCAACCCGCGTCGGACACCGGTTTGGAACATGCGGTGGCCGCGCCCAATACCTCGGCCAATTCTTCTATAATATGCCAGTTTTCCGGCCCTTTCAGCCCCCTGCCCGCGGAAACGACAATCTCCGCATCGGGGAGTGTCACCTTGTCCGTAGAACGGACGATATCTTGTATGACCGTGGCAAAATCGCCACCGCCTATTTCAGGGCTAAAGGTTTCCACCGGTGCATCGCCACCGGTTTCACGCACTTCGAATGCATTGGGGTTGAGCGCGATGACTTTTTTTGCCGAGGAAAGCTCAGTGATGGCAAAGGCTTTTCCTGAAAATGCCGTTTTCTTCACGGTCAGTTTATCGCCGTCAATGGTGGGTAACTCTACCGCGCCATCGGCCAAACCGGCTTCCAGCTTCGCTGCTACGCGTGGTGCTAAGCCCTTACCGCTGAATGAATTGGAGATAACCACCAAGTTTGCACCTAGGTGATTGGCCGCGTTGGCAATGACAGAAGCATACGCTTGGTTGACGAACTTTTTCAACTGGTCTGAAGACACATCCAATACGCGTGATGCACCATACTTGCCCAGTGACGCAAGCTCGGCGGCATCTACATCTCCGATGGAGATGGCCGTAACATCAGTATGGAGGTTGTCTGCAATGGCTTTGGCGTAAGAAACCACTTCATATACGGATTTCTTGAACGTGCCATCGGTATTTTCTGTATATACTAAAACTGACATGTTTTTTCTTTTTGTTGATTCGTGTATTCGTTGATTTATGGTTTTCCCTGGTTCCCGAACTTCGGCCCCCGGTCTCCCGACTTCGATCCTCGGTCTTCCGACTTCGGTCTTCTAACTAAATCACCCTGGCCCTGTTATGTAATAGATCCACGAGTTTTTCGACTTCCCCGGCTTCTACCAATGTGACAGCACCTCTTGGCTCAGGTGTCTCGTATTTAACCACCTTGGATAAAACGGGAACTTCGATGGGATCGACAACGGCTAGGGGTTTGGTGCGGGCACTCATGATGCCGCGCATATTGGGGATACGGGGCTCTGCAACTCCCTCTGCAGTACCAGCGATAAAGGGAAGCGGGATGGAAAGCACTTCTTTGCCGCCTTCGATTTCCCGTTCTACGGTAGCGTTTCCACCCGATATCTCTATTTTTTTGGCGGTAGCGACCGATGGGATGCCCAGTAACTCACCCACGAAAGCGGCTACTTGTGAACCATTGTAGTCAATGGATTCCCGTCCGGTAAGGATCAAATCAAAGTTTTTGTCTTTGGCATAGTTGGCGATCTGGTGCGCTACGAACCAAGCATCGCGCGGAACCGCATTCACGCGCACAGCGTCATCGGCGCCCGTAGCCAATGCCTTGCGGATGGTGGCTTCGGTGGTGGCTTCGCCGACATTGATGACCGTTACGCTACCCTGACCGCCTTCGGCTAGGCCGATGGCCTTGGATAGGGCGATTTCGTCGTATGGATTTACAACGAATTGTATACCAGTGGTATTGAAGGCAGTGTTATCATTGGTGAAGGTAATTTTTGACGTAGTATCCGGAACATTGCTGATGCATACTAATATCTTCATAATTGATCGTTTTTGACAAACTTAGCTAAATTTGCTTTTATATGCAATATGTATGGGCTTGTCACCATTGGGTAATCTTTCATATTTTCTCTAATCCCTACTGAGCGCTTCCTTCAAAATGGTGTACGATTTCAGCCGTGCACCCTGGTCATAGATATTGGCGGTGACCATCAATTCATCGATTTCGGTGTCTTCAATGAATGCGGTCAACTGGGTGTGGAGGCTTTCCTTGTTCCCGATGAACGTATATGCCGTCATTTGCCTGACGGCCGCTTCCACCTCTGGAGACCAATAAGGATCCATGGAAGGAACGGGTGGGGAAAGGGGTTGGCGCGTATTGGTAACGATGCCTAGAAACAAACGGTACATGCTGGTGGCTAATCGATGTGCTTCCTCGTCCGTATCGGCGGCGATGACATTTACGCTACCCATCACGTATGGGGCAGCGAGGTATGGCGATGGCTTGAAATGCTCGCGATAAAGCGTAATGGCGGCCTTGAACTGAGCCGGAGCGAAATGGGCGGCAAATGCGTAGGGCAGCCCCATCTCAGCTGCTAAATAGGCGCTATCCGTACTGGATCCGAGTATCCAAATCGGGATGTCGAGGCCTTCACCCGGAAATGCACGCACACGGCCGTCACTATTCTCATGGCTGAAGTATAATTGCAGTTCGCGGACATCGGCCGGGAAATGGTAAGCCGTGTTGATGTTGTTGCGCCGCAGCGCTGCTGCAGTCAGTTGGTCGGTACCAGGTGCACGCCCCAATCCCAAGTCGATGCGATCGGGATACAAGGTTTCCAAGGTGCCGAATTGTTCGGCAATGGCCAATGGGGCATGGTTAGGTAGCATGATACCACCGGAACCCACACGGATATGGTTGGTTTTGCCTGCGACATGGCCGATGAGCACCGAAGTAGCGGAACTCGCCACGTATTCCATATTATGGTGTTCGGCTAACCAGATGCGTTCGTAACCCAGTTGCTCGACATGCCGGGCAATTTCTACGGTACGGGCGATGGCCGTCGTGGCATTGCCTCCCTGTATCACGATGGACAGGTCAAGTGCGGAAAGTTTTATGGATTGTTTGGACATACCCACAAATTACCGGATTCCTGCTAGCACCGGCAAACGTCTACGGGCTTTTTGATGCAAAGATGACCAAGAGCGTATCGTTAACACCTGTACAGAAAAAGAGATAACGGTCGCCGCCCTCACGGATTCGGTGTTTTTTTCGCAACTCTTCGGGTTTTAAGGGGAAATTCCGCGCGGTGACATTGGCTTGCATGGTGTCCTTGCGTTTCTTGAAATCGGCATAACTCATTACCTGATCTACCTGGAATATCCTGCCCATGAAATCGGGATTTACAAGTGACGATGTATATAGGTGGGTATGTTGGTGAAGCTTGTCCATGCCGTAGCGTTGTCCGATGAGTTTGAAAGCCCCTGTTTTCATGAGGGCAGCATCCGGTTCATAAAGATACTGTTGCGGATAGCTGAATTCAGACGTGGCGGACGGCGCCTCTTCCACATGGAACGCGAACGAACGGTTCCTTCTTTCATTCCTCAGCATCGTAGCCGTTATCACCGGGCTTCCCGTATATTCCCGGTCCAGCACAAAAAGCAACTCCTTGCACTCGTTGTCGACACTGACAATATGCACCTCGCTCACGTGGTTTAATGCCTTCAATGCCGATGAAATATCGAGTAGTGGAGCAGACTTGACGAAGACCTGCGGGGATTTTAGTAAAAGCCAATCCTGTAATTCCACTACGTTCGGTTCGCAGTCCTCCAATAGGAAAACCCTGCGGCTATCTGCCCGTCGAGATGGATCAATATATATGCAATCAAAGGCATTTTCGGCTTGGTTGTGCAGGTAGGAGGGGCCGTCGGTTACCACGAAGTCAATATTGGTTGCCCCCAATACGATAGCATTGTGTTTGGCTATTTCGGAAAGTAATCCATTCCGCTCGCAGTGGACGACTTCGCTGGCCCGTTTTGCAAAATAATAGGTGTCGACACCAAATCCCCCTGTAAGGTCGATGACACGTGACTGTTCCGGGATTAGTTCACTTTTGTAAACGGCTGTTGCTTCCGAAGAAGTCTGTTCTATCGACAGTTTTTCTGGATAATAGATGCCGGACGTATGATGCCAGGTCGGAAGTTTTTTGCGGCTGCGTTGTCGACCGTCTAACTGTTGGGCCAATTCGGTTGCCGTCACGTTCGGAAATGGGCTTTTCCGGAGGGCAATGCTTGTCGGGGCTGCTGTTTCGTGTGCCTGCAAATAACGTTGGACTTCCGGTTCCAGGAGATGTGCATTCATCGGACACGGTTATTTAAATACCAATTTTCGGATGTTCGAAAATGATTCTTCGGCGGCGAGAAGCTGCTTTTCCCGGGATTGGTCGAGCGCTAGTTGGTCGGCATGGATAGCGCTCAGGAATCCTTGGTGCAGCTCATCCAAGGCGACTTTGTGGTTCAATCCGTCGATCCCCCATGTATTCAGGTAGCTGTTGAGTTTCACGACATTCACACCTACATACGGAACCGCATAGCTCATGGCCGTGATCGCCCCATGCAGGCTAGTGCCCATATATACCCGAGCGTTGGCGATCAAATACATGATATCCCAAATGTTGACCTCGTCAAACACCGCCGGTGCTTTTTGGAGTTGTGGCGCGATGCGCTGCAAGGCAATGTGGTCGTCGTGGTTCAGCGCTTTGCCGATGGGGCAGAAGCAGAGATGTGTGTCGGGGTGCTCGGCGATCAAATCGAGCTGTCTGGCAATGATCTCTTCATTGTTCTTGGCGTGGTTGTTTTTGATCTGAAAGAAGACATACTGGCCTTGCTTTTCAGCAACGTAGTTTTTGACCTCGGTAGAGACCCGTTCGACCAACACCGTATTCGGATAAAACTTGGACATCAGGACGGCCGAATCCGGATACAGGTGGGTTTCGATGTGTTGACTGGCCATATTCGCCTGTGTGGCGCGATCCCGCACGGCGAAATAATCGACCCGCTGGAGGTTGTCGCGCAGGTTGGGAAATCGGCCAAAAATGGAGGGGTCAAGCTCTGATCCGCCAAGGGAATTGAAAATGACGTTATTCACATGCTTGAAATCCGACTTGGCAAACACAAAAGGCAACTCGGTCTGACCATGCAATAGTCGCTTGGCTACCTTATTCAGGTCGATGACCTTATTTATTCGGTGATGGAAGCGATGGGTACGTTTGAACCAGGCATTCAGCGCCAACAAAAGAGAGTTCCAGGTAACGGCCACCGCCTCGCCACCGGCCACGATGATGCTGGTGTGCCCATTGTTTTGGTCGCATTGTCGGTAAAAGGCCTGGATATCAGCCGTAGGTTTGCCACCCAATGCGCTTAAATCACTGTTGACAATGCCAAAAAAAGAAGCGTTGAAATGCTGTCCATAGGTTTTCAGCTGTTCTTCGATAACCAACGGAAACAGTAGGTCGCCATAGTTGTAACGATCGAATGCACCGATGATCAAGATGTTGTTTTCTGTAGCCAATCTAACGGAAATTTAGGGTGTATTGTGCAAGATTCATACCTAAAATGTGTGTATTCAGTCAATAATTCCGGCTTCATGCATCTGCCAGATAGGGGAGGAAGCCCTGAGCTGTTCCACAGCCGACGAGATTTGCCCGATGGCCGAATCGATTTCGGCTGCGGTGTTGAACCGTCCGAGGCTGAATCGGATGGAGGCGTGGGCATCTGCTTCGGAAAGCCCCATGGCCAGGAGCACATGCGAAGGATCTCGGGTGCCACTGACGCAGGCCGAGCCCGATGCCAAAGCAATATCCGGTACATTAACCATGATTTCCGCAGCTTTGAGGTGCCTGAACGTCATATTGCTAACATGTGGCAGACGGAGCGTGCCTTGCCCATTGATAAATGTAGCAGGCAATTTGGCCAATGCCTTTTCCAATGCATCACGTAATCTCGAAAGGCGCATCGCTTCTTCGGTCAGGCGATGTTTGGCAATTTCCGCCGCTTGGCCCAATCCCACAATACCGGGCACGTTCAATGTTCCCGCTCGGAGTTTGTTTTCCTGACCACCGCCGTGGAGCAAAGCTCCTAGCTGTATTCGCTTGTTCCTGCGTTTTACATATAATGCCCCGACACCTTTTGGCCCATAAATTTTATGGGCACTCAAACATCCGATATCGATATCGGTGGCTGTGACATCCACCGGGATCTTGCCCACGGCCTGTGTGGCGTCAGAGAAGAATAACACATCGTGCTTGTGGGCAATTGCCGAGATTTTATCGACGGGGTGGATGACGCCTGTTTCATTGTTGGCATACATCAGCGCAACCAAGACGGTATCTTTACGGATGGACGCCTCCAATATATTCAAGTCGATCGTGCCACGGCTGTCTACTGGCAGGTACGTCACTTCCGCCCCTTTCCTTTCGAGGTAAGCGAAGGTATCCAATACGGCCTTGTGCTCGGTACGGCAGGTAATGAAGTGCTTGCCCTTGGTTCGGTAATGTTCGAATACCCCCTTGAGCACCATGTTAACGGCCTCCGTAGCTCCGGAAGTAAAGGAAATCTCCTTGGAAGAAGCACCGATAAGTGACGATACCTGTTCCCTTGCCTTTTCCACCGCGGAAGCAGCCGCTCTTCCCGCTCGGTAAGTGATGCTGGAAGCATTGGCGAAAAGCGTAGTGAAATAGGGGGTCATGGCCTCCAATACCGCTGGATCAAGTGGGGTAGTGGCATTGTTGTCCAGGTAAATGAGCCTTTCCATTCCGCTAATTTATGAACAATTTTGACGCAATGCCTGCTGTGGAACGATATCTTTTAAAAATAGGCAGAATGGGGGAGTAATTGAATGTCAAAAACGACATAAAAGTGGTGAAACAGGAATTGGCAGAACAGGATGCGAAGGACTTGCAAATAATCGGTATGTTGACTAAGTTTGCATCGGCTAATTGGCCAATGCCGACGTAGCTCAGCTGGTAGAGCAACGCATTCGTAATGCGTAGGTCGCAGGTTCGAATCCCGTCGTCGGCTTTTTATGTTAACGCCAGTGGGCGCGTTGAAATTTGGGTCCTCTGTGGTTACAAAAAAATACCGTGATGAGCGAACGCCTTAATCAATTAATCGATTTCTTAACCGACAGCCCTAACGACCCCTTCCTTAAGTACGCGATTGCCACCGAATACCTGAAACTTGGTCACACGGATGATGCGTTGCGGTATTACGAAGACTTGCGGGGCAATCATCCGGAATACGTGGGCACCTATTATCACCTAGGTAAACTATATGAAGCGCTGGATCGGAAAGAAGATGCGATAGCAGTCTATGAAGCGGGCATATCAGCAGCAAGGAACAAACGTGATATGCATGCATTATCCGAACTGCAAGCGGTTTATCGATCGGCTACCGGTACGGATGATGACGATGAATGAAATTGCCGGAGACTAGTTGTCAATGATACCGGAGAAATCTATTTAAATTGACCCCTCGTTTTTACTAAACAGTGCCGGGGTTGCTGATATCGCCGGGCGAATCGTGCCTTCTCTTCTCCTTGTGTTTTCGGTCTGCAAAACTTTCTTTGTCGACAAGTTGATCAACTTTTGCGGCAACCTCGTTTTCGTCTTTCTCACTATTTTCTATGGGCTTGTCTACTTTTTTCGTGGTAGATTTGCTTGCCGTTGGTTTTCTCGATTCCATACCGTTATTCCTTCCCTATTGATGATCAGTATAGGACTAACAGTTACACCACCCACTTGTTTGGAAAAACTTGGAATTACACCCTCGCCAGGCAAAGTTCCCGTACTTTACCGACAACGTAATCAATCTCTTCCCTCGTATTGTTCTTGCAGAAAGAAAACCGTACGCAGGGTCTCTTGGAATCTGCACCAATTCCTTTGAGTACATGCGATCCGATATCCGAACCCGAGCTGCAAGCACTTCCGCCAGAAGCTGAGACGCCGGAAATATCTAGGTTAAACAGCAGCATATCGGCCATATCGGTACATGGGAAAGAGACATTGAGCACGGTATAAAGGCTGTTTTCGGCTTGGATGTCGCCGTTAAACCGGATGTCGGAGATCTGTTCGGTCAACTGGGCGATCATGTAATCTTTCAACCCTTGGATATACTGCCGGTGTTCGTCCATATGGGCATAGCAGATTTCCAAGGCCTTGGCCAAACCGACGATTCCGTAGACGTTTTCCGTTCCCCCCCGCATGTTACGTTCTTGCGCTCCTCCGTAGATGAAGGGCTTTATTTTGGTATTATGGTTTACATAGAGGAAACCGACCCCTTTTGGGCCATGGAATTTGTGGGCGGCACCCGTTACAAAGTCAATTTGCAGCTTGTTGAGGTCGTGTACAAAATGCCCCATGGTCTGCACCGTATCCGAATGGAAAAGTGCGTTGTACTGCTTACATAATGCTGAGATATATTCAATGTCCGAGAGCGTGCCGATTTCATTGTTGGCATGCATCAATGACACAAAAGAGCGGGGATTGTCTTTCAATAACTGCTCCAACTGTTGCAAATCCACATGCCCTTTTTCATCCACCTGAAGCAAGCTCAGGGTGATGGTGCCATTCTGCTCTAACGCTTCCAACGTGTGCAGTACGGCATGGTGCTCCAATGGCGACGTGATGGCATGGGTGATGCCATTGTCGATGATTCCCCTGGTGATGGCGGTATTATCTGCTTCGGTACCCCCGGAAGTGAAGAATATCTCGGCTGGGGAGACATTCAGTAAGCCAGCGACGGTTTTACGGGCTTTCTCCACAATGGTTTTCACTTGCCTTCCATGTCCGTGGATGGAAGACGGGTTGCCAAAGTTGTTTTCCATCACCTCAACCATAGCGTTGATGACTTCGGGATCGATTGCCGTGGTGGCCGCATTGTCCAAATATACTTGCATGGTGCAAAGGTAAATAAAATTAGGTTAGAAGTACTAAATCAGCAGCTAGAAGTACGAGGTACGAAATACGAAGTCAGAAGTGGGATTTCGTACTTCTGACCTCATGCCTTTAACTCCGTACTTTTTTTACGCGAAGAACAATCAAGATGCCAAACACCAGGCTGCCTAAACACCCGATATAGGCAAAATAATCCCCTGCCTTGACATAAAATGTGATTTCCTCATTGAGGTTGATGTCCTGTTTGATGGCGGCCGGAACCCACCATTCGGTTTTTTGAACCACATCTCCCCGCTGGTTGATGAAAGCGGAAATACCGGTATTAGCCGAGCGGGCTACCCAACGGCGGGTTTCAACGGCTCGTAGTTTTGCGTAGGCGAGGTGCTGGTCCTTGCCAGAGGTATTGCCCCACCAACCGTCATTGGTGACCACGGCGATGAATTGTGCGCCTTGCTTGATGTACTTGGCCACATAATCACCCCAAATGGATTCGTAGCAGATGACGGATGCGGCACCAATACCACTTTGGGAATAGAATACGGACGGTTCATCCTGTCGTCCGTAACCACCCGTCGTACCACCGAATGCTTTGAATAAAGGCTTCATGAAAGCTATTGTCTCGCCAAATGGAAGTTGCTCCACACCCGGCACCAGTTTCGATTTGTGGTAGAATTGTAATTTGGCTGAATTTTCAATGAACACGGCAGCATTGAAGTGGTCGTAGAATACCCCATCATATTCGCGTGCTGTGGTGGTCTCCGCACGGTCATAAGTCCGGTAGCTTTCGATGCCGGAAAGGATATTGCCGTTTTTATAGGGGTAAAGAAATCGCTGCAAGCGGAAAAATAGCGGATGCTGCCGAAACTCATCCTCTTCATAACCGAATGAATGGGCAATGGCTGTTTCGGGCCAGATGAAGAATTCCGTGTTGGGCTGGGCGACCGATTCAGAAAGATGGACGAGGTTTTCGATTTGTTCCCCCGGAGGGATGGGGCCGAATTTGCCATAGGGGTCAATATTAGGCTGAACCACGACCACATTGGACGGATTTTCATGCTCCTCATAGGAAATATAGCGGTAAAGCGACCAAGCGGAAGGCACCAATAACACCGTTGCAAGTGCGCCTAGCAGTCGATATCGATGCCGAGTGGGGAATCCGTCTTTAACAGACAGCACCGTCAGAAACACCAGTATGTTGATTGCCCAAATCCAGACCGTTCCACCATATACCCCAGTGTATTCGTACCATTGTACCAACTGATGGGTATTGGCAAACCCATTGCCCAGCGTCATCCAGGGGAATGCCAGATCCCAGGTTTGATGGAGGTACTCATAGGCTATCCAAAAACAAACAAGGCCGACCAGTGATAAACCGATGTTCCGGCGTTTTCGCAATTGGTAGTATAACCGAAACGCAATGGCCATTAATAAGGCTGCAAGGCCAAACGGGATAAGGGCTACAAATGCGGCCGCATAGGTGGGCAAGACCGCGTTCATGGCATTGAATACCCAGTAGATAGATGCGGTATTCCAGACGACACCTGCTAAACCACCCAACAGTACGATTTTCTTGCCTTTTTTAAGGTAATTTCCACGCATCACATCTTCCAAAGCCAATAGCAGAGGAACAAAAGCCACCCAAAGCAACGGGGCGGTATAAGGGATCGGTGGCCAAGCTAACCACAATAGGAGTGCACTCGATAACGCTAACAGGTAATTTTTCTTCACGATTAAAGTTGGGATAGGAGTTCGTTTTTCTTGCTCTCGTATTCGGCCTGCGTGATGAGCTGGCGTTCAAATAGGGTTTTCAGTTTTTTGAGCTTCAGTGTCAACTCGTCTTCCGGCTCCGGGGGTAGGACTTTCAATGTCGGTTCTTCCAATAGATTCTTTTCCATCGACTCCTTGACCAGCTGGTATAATTTACGGGCCTGGCTTTTGGGAATATAAGCTACTTCCCAATTTTCCCCCTCGAAAGGTGTGACGATAAATGTGGCACCGAGAATACCTTCTTTAAATGATACTTCCTTAACGTCCGTCAAGGGTAAAATATTGAAGTCGGTAGCCAGCCCCATTTTGGTCGACCGGCAAAGAAAGATCCGCTTTTTTGTCAATGTCACGGTATCGGGGAACAACGTAACTGCCGGCTTTTTTTGCACCGCGATGTAGGTCACCCGCTCGTCCGAAGTGAGCATATCCTGTAGTTTCAACAAGAGCTTTTCCACTACTTTGGGATCCTGTCCGTCGTTGATATATTGATTGATGTTCATTTTCCATGCTAAGATAGGGAGTTATCGGCTAATAAACCCGTTCCGTTTGATATTTGTACAAAAAAATGTATCTTTGTTTTGATACGCGATATGGCTTATGAAAACGATATCCCTAAAAATAGATGAGACCATTTTCTCGGAAACCGAGCGCATCCTGGCACGGATAAAAAAACCGCGTAATCGGTATTTCACTGAGGCATTGGAGCATTATAACAATCTTCAAAAACGGGAGATACTCGAGAAGAAGCTTAAAAGAGAATCGGCATTGGTGGCCGCTGAATCCAAAAGTGTGCTTGCTGATTTTGAAGCGGTTGACTATGCAGGTTAAGCAATTTGAAATTTGGATCGCTGATTTAAATCCCCGTATTGGAACTGAACCTGGAAAGACCCGCCCGGTCTTGGTGGTGCAGACCGACTTACTGAATAATGTACCACACCCATCGACACTTATTTGTCCAATTACTACAAACGTACAGGCAGATGCAGATATACTGAGGGTTCATCTTAAGCGGGGAATAAGTAATCTGCGGGAGCACTGTGATATTATGATCGATCAAATACGTGCCATAGACAACAGCCGATTGATAAAAAAGGTAGGTAATCTCCCAATACCGTTGGCCGACAAGGTTAAAGAGAATTTGACGATTGTGCTTGATTTGAGATAAGCACCCACATTTTTTATCCCAATCCCTGTACGCAAATCACAAACTCACCTTTCAAGGTATGTGTTTCGTAGTAATCTTTGAGTTCAGCCAGCGTGCCCCGCACTGTTTCTTCATGTATTTTGCTGAGTTCACGCGATATGGAAGCCTGCCTTTCGGATCCGAATGTATCAATGAATTCCTGAATGGTTTTAAGTAGACGGTGCGGCGATTCATAGAACACCATTGTCCGGGATTCATCGGCCAGTGCCTTCAGACGGGTCTGACGCCCTTTTTTCACGGGCAAAAACCCTTCAAAGGCAAATCGGTCACACGGCAATCCCGAACTGACCAATGCAGGCACGAAGGCGGTGGCCCCGGGCAAGCATTGTACGGTAATCCCGTGCTTGATGGCTTCACGGACCAATAGGAAGCCGGGGTCGGAGATCGCCGGGGTGCCGGCATCCGAAATGAGTGCCACGGTTTTCCCTTCCTGGAGGAACCGGATGATTTCCGCCAGCGCTTTGTGCTCGTTATGCTGGTGGTGCGCATAGGCCTTTTTGTCGATGCCAAAATGCTTGAGCAGGGGGGCGCTGGTCCGGGTATCCTCCGCCAGGATGATGTCCGCCTCCTTTAACGTGCGGATCGCACGCAAGGTCATGTCTTCAAGGTTGCCGATGGGTGTGGGAACTAAATAAAGCATTTTGCTGTCGTTCGGTTATTTCGTACTTCTAATTTCGTACTTCGTATTTCATCACTATCTTTGCGACACAAAATAAGTAAAACCGTCATGATTTTCAAAAATCATGACAGCTTCACTGCCATTAAAGAACAATTTATTTTAGTGAAAAAATATGTTGCAAGTTAATTATATCCGTGAAAACCGCGAGCGCGTGGTGGAACGTTTGGGCATCCGAAATTTCAAGGCATTGGAATTGGTCGATGAGGTCATCGCGTTAGATGAGCAGCGTCGTAAAATCCAGACCGAATCGGATGCGCTTTCGGCAGAGGCCAATACCGCGGCACGGCAGATTGGTGAATTGATGCGTCAAGGAAAGCGAGATGAGGCGGAAGCTATCAAAGCGCGTTCGGGTGGATATAAAGAGCAACTTAAAAAGCTAGGGGATGAGTTGGCAACCGCAGAAGGGCTTTTGTACGATAAACTGGTGCTTTTACCCAATTTACCCCATCCATCCGTGCCAGCAGGTGCGGGGGCCGAGGATAATGAGGTGGTGTTAGAATATGGTAAACACCCTGACTTGGCAGCAGATGCGTTGCCGCATTGGGAACTGGCTTCCCAATATGATATTATTGACTTTGAACTGGGCACGAAAGTGACCGGAGCCGGTTTTCCGGTATATAAAGGCAAAGGTGCCCGTTTGCAACGAGCAATGATCAATTTTTTCCTCGACCAAGCTGAGCAAGCGGGGTATAAGGAAGTGCAACCCCCAATCCTGATCAATGAAGCGTCGGGATTCGGCACGGGGCAGTTGCCGGATAAAGAAGGGCAGATGTATCATGTGGGGGTAGATGACCTCTACTTGATTCCGACCGCTGAGGTGCCGGTAACTAACCTCTACCGTGACGTTATTGTGAAAGAAAGTGATTTTCCGATCAAGCATACTGCTTATACACCCTGTTTTCGCAGGGAAGCGGGATCGTACGGCGCACATGTGCGTGGGTTGAACAGATTACATCAGTTTGACAAGGTCGAAGTCGTCCAACTCGTGCACCCAGATAAATCCTACAACGTATTGGAAGAAATGAGCACCTATGTGCAATCCTTGCTCCAGGCATTGGAATTGCCCTATCGGGTATTGCGTTTGTGCGGGGGAGATATGGGCTTCACGTCGGCACTGACCTATGACATGGAGGTATGGAGCGCTGCGCAAAAGCGATGGCTCGAAGTATCTTCCGTATCCAACTTTGAAACCTACCAAAGCAACCGTCTCAAAGTGCGGTTCAAAGGAGAAAACGGGAAAACCCAGCTCGCCCACACGCTCAATGGCAGTGCACTGGCGTTGCCACGCATATTGGCTTGCATTCTGGAAAACAACCAGACCGCAAAAGGGATAAAAATACCGGACGTCTTGGTGCCGTATACAGGGTTTGAGTGGATTGACTAACGTTCGTTCAGGCTGAGTAATTCAGCGAACCACCATTCGGTCTCTTTGAAGAGGGCTGCCAAGCATTTTGGTGGCCCTTTTCTGTTGAATGGTGCGGCCGCACTTATCATTCTATTCGTATCTTCTTTGGTATTCAGTCGATAACTAGACTATATTGATAGTATATAAACAAAGTAATAACAGTGTATTGATATAGGGTTAATAAAGGTATATCACTATAAAATCATTATTTAATAGTTGTTTTTATATTTTTAATAGTAAATTTGTAGTAAACTAGTGGCGGATCATTCGCGACACAGCAGCAAAGAAACCACAATGGCAATAGCGAAACAGGGCATAAACGGTGTGTTCAAGGGAAAGATCGGTTCCGTTGTCGGTTATGAACTTGGCGGGCAAAATGTCATGCGCTCGGTGGGTCGGCGCACCAAGCCATTCAGCCAATTGGAATTGCTCAATCAGGCGAAGATGAAGGTGGTTTCCGAATTTTTAGGCCGAATAAAACCGTATGTGAAATTCGGATTCCAACGCGAGGCACCTGCGGGAAGCCGGGTAGGGGCCTTCCAGTTAGCGCAATCCTATACCCGTAAAAATGCGGTTGACGTAGATGACGACGGCAAGCCTTTCGTCAATCCGGAAAAGGTGTTGATTTCAAGGGGGCAATTGCCCCCACCGGTAAACTGCAAGGCAACGCAAGAGGGCAACGTGCTGGTGCTGAGCTGGGACCATGAAGCTAAGCATAGCCCGTATGACCGCCTGGTGGTGCTATTGTACGATGGTGACAGTTTTCGTTTTTTTCAAGATATCGGGGCTGAGCGGAGGGAAATGCGCCACATAATTGACTATCCTTATTTCCATTTGATAGAAGGTCCGGTTCATGTCTATGCGGCGTTTAGGGATACCATGCAAGACCGGATATCTGATAGCGTATACTGTGGATCAATCAAACCAAAGACACCATCCTCACCAAATATTGATCGTGCTCGTCCTCATACAGCACCTGAACCACCCAGCCCTCCAAACGGGCAACTTGGATTAGCCTTTCCTGATTAATAAATAGCTAGTTGAATGAACAGCAAAGTGGTGGATGCCACGAGGCTTGATGGACCAGCGTCTCTAGACCCCTCCCGATTAAATTTTAGTCCTGAATGAAGGGCGTATATGCATGAAATTATTGGTGGAGTGGTGTAAACAACCTACTTAGTGTTTCTTGTTTCCGTTCCTTGATGAAAAAAAATTAAAATAAATTTTGGTTATTTGTAATAATCAGTTTACATTTGGTCTATGCGATTGAATTGTTCTTGACTGTTTCGTTGTTTTGGTTTAAAAAAGCGTGTTTTTTTAAAAGTATCCGTTAGTGGTATCATAATGTATGCATTAATTGGGTAAAACATAAAAACACTTAATAAAAATGTACGAAAGCACACCTAAATCGAGATAAATTCACGCAAGCGAATATTAATTAAGGCAAACACACACAAAACACACACTTGTTTGAGAAAAGTTTACTAAAACTGTTCTAGACCATCGACTCAAATTTAACCGGGCCAGGGAAGCGACATCAATTGGCGCGGTTTGATCGACCACAAGAATTAAAAACGAAGAAAAAACATTGTCATTCATTCATCTTAATTGATGGACAAGGCCTGTGGTGCCGTATGCAAAACAAATGTATGCAACACACAGGTAGAGGATGCTGTTGTATCCGCGAAGGAATCCGTTTTTTCGGATAGTATCGATTCATAATTAATTAACCAAATTCAAAAACACATGAAACAAAAATTACTTGGGTTTTTCATGTTGGGTATATTGCTGATTGGATCGGCGTATGCCCAAGACAGGAGAATCAGCGGTACCGTTGTCAGCGCTGAAGACAATTCGCCGTTAAACGGGGTCAGTATTCGGGTGGACGGTTCTACCACGTCTACATCCACTGACGATGGAGGCCGGTACACGATCGTGGCAAACACCGGTGATGTATTAGTTTTCACCTATCTCGGCTACGCGGAGCAGCGTATCACGGTCGGTGAAGGTTCATTGGTTAACGTTTCCTTGTTAACCGATGCCCAACAACTGGACGAAGTGATCGTGTCCGGTGTGGCGGGGGCTACTGATAGAAGGAAAATGACCGTGTCTGTGACCAAGATCGGAGAAGCTCAACTGAACGCGGTGCCTGCCACCTCACTTTCTTCGGCGTTGACGGGGAAAGTAGCTGGTTTACGGTCCTCTTCAGTGGGAGGCGCCCCTGGGCAACAGGTAGACATCTTGCTTAGGGGGGACAACGTATTGAACGTAAGTTCGTCACCTCTTATTGTAATTGATGGGATCATCATGAACGGTAGCTTAGCCGACATTAACGTTGATGACGTCGAATCCATGGAGGTAATTAAAGGAGCCGCCGCTTCAGCCAGCTACGGTTCTCGCGCAGGTGCCGGGGTTATTTCCATCACGACCAAACGGGGTAAAGGTGCGAGTTTCGGAAAACCCCAGATTACCGTGAGGAATGAGGTGGGATTTCAGAACCTTCAGCAGTATTTGGAAACTTCCAGTTCTCATTTATACAAACTTGCCGATGATTGGGAGCAATACCAGGGCCAATATACCAAATATGCAGGAGTAACCTATCCGCAAGGTTATACAGGCGGCTACAATGCCGGCATTAGCGGGTCGCGGGCAATTGATGATGACGGATATATGGATAATCCTTTTGGTGTCTATCGGTTTAATCCGGCAGATGTATTCCAAACAGGGATCAACTACACCAATTATGTCGGTGTGTCTAACCGGACAGAGACAAACAACATCTTCCTGTCTGTTGAAAACAACAGCCAAGGAGGGGTAGTCAGGCATCGGGACGGGTATGAGCGGCAAAACTTCCGTTTCAATATCGATCAGGATGTCACCAGTTGGTTCAGGGTAAGTGCCACGAACTTATTCATCAATCGGAGTGTGCAGGCACCATCGAATATATTTTATAATGTAGCACGTATGGAAAAAGACATGGATCTCTTTGCCGATAACCCGGATGGCCAACCATACAATGTGCGGATAAACCATTTTAACGGCGAAGTGACCAACCCATTGTACTCACTTTATAAACAGAAAGTGACCGATAACACACGTCGTTGGCTAGGTAATTATACAGGCAATATCCGGTTTGCTGACTGGGTGAACTTGGACCTAACCCAAACCCTGGAAATCGAAAATTACAGGTACACCTTGGTTAACCCCAAAGATACCTATAACAGCGCGGGGGTTTATAACGACGGAAGCTTGAGAAAGGACAACAGTGAGGAAAGGACTTTTAACACACAGTTTACACTCAATATCAACAAAAAATTCGGCGATCTGGATATAAAATCAAGATTATCGTATTTGTATGAAAATCGCCATTATACATACAATCGTACAGATGCATCGCAATTTGTAGTAAGCGGAATTGAGGAGTTCAATAACTTTACCAACATCAACAGTGCCTCTTCAAATCAAACAAGGGAAAGAGCCCAGAATTATTTTGCTATCGTAGGCTTGGATTACAAGGACAGATACCTGTTTGACGGGATGTTCCGCTATGACGGTTCGTCACTTTTCGGGCCTGACGCACGTTGGAACCCCTATTATAGGTTGTCAGCAGCTTACCGGATATCACAGGATGTAACCATTCCGGGTATAGACGAATTGAAGATACGGGCAGCTTACGGTACAGCGGGTATTCGCCCTAGTTTTTCCTGGCAGTACGAGGTCTACTCCCTTTCGCAAGGGGTGGCTTCTGCCAATCAAAAGGGAAATACGCTCTTGAAGCCTTCGCAAACTGCCGAGACTGAATTTGGATTGAACGTCGACTTTTTGAAGAGGTTCTCATTTGAGGGTGTTTATGCTCGGTCTAAAACGAAAGACCAATTTCTGCAGATTCCCCTTATTGGTTTCTTGAATGATGGGTTCACCAGCCAGTGGCAGAATGCCGGTAACGTGGAGTCCAACACATTCGAGTTTACCTTGTCGGGCAACTGGTTTCAAACGAGCGATTTCTCCTGGAGCTCCAATTTCGTATTTTCCAGAGTGCGCCAGAAGATTACCGAGTTGCCCCGGCCCGCATATTACTTGACTGCCTATTCTGGGGATGTAAACGCATTTCGTGTCGCCAATGGGGAAGTATATGGGGCGATTTACGGTCGTAGGATGGTAAGGACCCTGGAGGAGATGTCCAATCAGCTGCCTGCCGGAGCGTCCATTTCCGACTATACCGTAAACAGTGAAGGCTATGTGATATTAAACGGCACCGAAGGCACGACGAATGAGCGTCCGATTGTATACCAGGAAAATGGTGAGGCTTGGGTCGGCAAGATCGGAGACGGCAACGCCAAATTCAATTTGGGTATTGCCAATACCTTCACTTACAAGGGAATACAACTCTACGTTCTTTTGGATTGGAAAAACGGAGGCGATGTTTACAATAGTAATAATCAGCGTCTGGCTTTCAACAATGTTTCGAAAGTACAGGATATGGCCGGTGTGCCTGATGATCAAAAGAAAGCCGCCTCTTATTGGACTGTTGGTATGTACGATGCCAATAACCCCAATGCGTATTGGGTAGAGGATGCTAGTTATTTGAAAGTAAGAGAATTGGCATTGGGTTATACGTTGCCTGCTAGTGCCCTGACCGGTTTTTTGAATGGTACGGTAAAAGGCATTACACTCAAGGCTGTTGCTAGGAACGTGCTCACCATTTCGAATTATTCCGGTTATGACCCGGAAGTGGGCACATTGAGACAGCCCATTGATGGAATTGGTGCCAACCCGATTTATCGCAATTTCGCGTTTTCTCTGGGATTTAATTTGTAATATGAAAAGCTTGAAAAAAATGAAAAGATTACATAAAATACTAGTGGCTACTTTTGCTTCTGCGGTTATGGTCGGTTGCGGAGACAATCTGCTGGATGTCGAAAATGGAAACAATCCGGATTTTGCAAAAGTATATGCCAACGGTACCGATGTGGAAAACGTAGCATCGGGTCTCTATAATGCAGTTTTCTTGGGAGAACACCGAGCCAATGGTGTAAATGCGATGCTGGCTACGGCGGCAGATAACGTGACCTGCTCATGGGGTAACTTTGGCATGCGGGACATGTCATGGGAACCGCGTAATTTTGCTTGGGACAATTCGCCCATTTATGCTAACCGCGGCCAGACGGCAGATTCTTATGACAGGTGGTACTCTGCCATTGGCACGGCGTCGAATGTCCTGAGAGCGATCAGCAATGGCGTGGAAATCGGCGTAAACGGAGCAGGAACCGACCGTACCATGGCATTTGCCAAGTTCGCTTTGGGGCTGGCTTACGGCAACTTGGCGTTGGTTTTTGACAGGGCCCATGTGGTAGATGAAACTAAGACCGTTGAAGAATCGCTGGACACGGCCGTTCCATACACAGAAGTGGCTGCTGCCGCCATAGGTTACCTGGACGAAGCATTGGCCTATGCTGATGCATCATTCACCATACCCGCGAGTTGGTTAGGCGCCCCGGCAGATGTATCGAGTGCTGATTTCAAAAAAATCATCAATACAACAGCTGCCCGTATTCTTTCGTATCTTCCCAGAAATAACGCTGATTTAGCAAATGTAAACTGGGCACGGGTAATGTCTTATGCAGACAATGGGATCACCTCCGATTGGATTATCCAAATGGATGGTACTACCCGGTGGTACATGGAAGCTGGGGACTATCTAACCTACGTGGGCTGGGGAAGAACAGATATGTACGTAGCCCACTTGATGGAGCCTTCTCTGCCACAACATTGGGAAGACTCACCTAGTTTCCCTCATCCGGCAGAGCCAGCAAATCCGTTGGATAGCCGTTTGGAATCGGATTTTGAGTACATGCCATCCAATGACTTCCTTGCCGACAGGGGTTATTATCATTTCACCTGTTACCGGTTTAAGCGATATGACGCACAATACGTATCGTCAATTGGCCCTAAGCCGATTGTAGCTGCCGCTGAAAACGATATGTTAAGAGCAGAAGCCCGCGCCTATACCGGTGACCTTGCGGGAGCGGCGGCCATTATTAATGCCGGAACCCGTGTTACCAGGGGTGGGCTGGCTCCCGTAGGTGCTGATTTGGCAGCTATCATTGAGGCTATACATCACGAGCGGCATGTGGAATTATATACGACAGGCATGGGTGTCCAATTCTTTGAAATGCGGAAATTGGATCTGTTGCAAAGAGGTACCCCTCTTCACCTGCCCATTCCGGCCGCTACGCTCCAGAATTTTGGGTTAAGTGATTTTTATACGTTCGGTCAAGTAGCAAACGCCGACGGCATTGGTACTTCCAATGGTGGCTGGCGATAATATGGCATACCAGCGGTTTCCCAGAATTGTTCCGCTTGTATAATCGTGTGTGTGAATCAAAACAGTTCTAACGCTAAAAAAGGGGCTCCAAGCCCCTTTTTTTGTGTATTATGATGAGCGAAGCGCCATCCTTACCAAATATTGGTCATGTTCATCTTCGTAAAGCACTTGAACAATCCACCCTTCGGCATGGGCAATTTGAATAAGTGTCTCTTGATCAATAAACAACCAGTCAAAAGGTGTCCCAAGCGCACCCTTATACCGGTATTGGTAGCGGATTTCCCCGAAATAGCCTTGTGGCTTTGGTACACCGCCATCTTGGTAGAGGTAAGCGATATTGGATGAATCAAATAGCAATTGGCCCTCAGGGTTTAATAATGTTTGGCAGTGCTTCAATAGGGTTTTCAGCCCATCTAAATTCCCTGCGATCCCGATGCCATTCATGAGGAACAGCAACGTGTCATAGGTGTCGCCCGTGTATGTGAAAATATCACCCTGCATGACGTACTGTACTCCACGCTTCCGTATGACTTCACATGCGTTTGGGGAAATTTCCAGCGCATGTACGTCCATGCCTTGGCCTTGCAGGTATAAGGCGTGGCTGCCTGCTCCGGCACCTACGTCGAGCACCTTTCCGTCACATAGCGCTAACGCAATGTACTCTAACTCGGGAAAGTCCTCCGGTTGCCTGAAAAACTCTTCCGTAGGCATCTCTTCAACTTCGCCGTAACTGGTGTGGAGCATGAGTTTGTGCGCATGTTTTCCTTGCGAGTAGTCGAGCAGCGCATTGCCCAATACGTCATCATATTCCATATTAAGGGATATTGAGAATTTGTTTGGCTAACGCAATCGTACCGGGGTCTCCGGTATGTTTGCCGGGTTCATCCGAAAGTTTGATAACGGGCGTCCATTCTGCTTCTTCGGGAAAGGCTTCGGTCATCTTCAGTACGATATTCATCGGTGGTAGCCCCACGTCATTCGTGAAATTGGTGCCTATACCGAAAGACATACCAATTTTACCCCGGCAAAAATCGGCGATACGCGCTACCTTTTCATAGTTAAGCCCGTCAGAAAAAATAATGGTTTTAGAAAGCGGGGCTATTCCTTTTTGCTGGTAATGCCGGATCGTTTTTTCGGCAAACAGGAGCGGATCCCCGCTGTCGTGGCGTACGCCATCAAAGAGCTTGGCAAGCTTCTTGTCAAATTGCTTAAAGAACACGTCTGAGGTATAGGTATCGGACAGTGCAATACCCAAATCCCCACGGTACACGTCAGACCAGTGTTCCAGCCCTAGCAAATTGGCCATTTTGAACCCATACTTAGCGGCGTGGAACATAAACCATTCGTGTGCATGGGTTCCAATGGGCCTTGTTTGGTTCAGCATCGCCATGTGGACGTTGCTCGTGCCGATGAAGGTGTCTTGTCCATATTGCCTGAGGGCCTGTACGACCATTCGATGCACGGCATATGAATGGCGGCGACGGGTGCCAAACTCGGCAATGGTCACCCCAAGTGTTTGGTATCGTTCGATTTTTTGGCGTGCTGTATCGGCTACCTGGTCATCGGTTTGCCGGCGCTGGCCCATCATCTCGTAGTATAGCTCGCAGATGAGCGACATGATGGGCACTTCCCATAGGATGGTACGGTACCAATAGCCTTCGATGGCTACATGGATATCGTCGCCATGTTGCTGGATACTGACTTCTTCCGGATTGTAGCGATAGCCCTGCAGGAAATCGAAGTAGGTGGGATCGATGTACGGACAGGTTGCAGCGAAATACGCCTTTTCTCGTTGGGTCAATTGCAATGTTGCCAATTCGGCGATGGCTTTTCGCAATTCATCTGCAAAACCCGGTGGGAATTTGTGCTTCCCTCGGTTGATAAACTGATAACGAGCCTTGGATTGAGGAAATTGCTTCACCACCGCATGTTGCATGGTGAATTTGTAAAAATCGTTGTCCAGGATGGAGTTAATCATTTTGTTTGTTGGCTTTCCGACTTCGGTCTTCGGTCTCCCGTCTTCGAACTTCGGTCTTCCGACTTCCGTCTGCTACCTTCATCTCACTGCACTCAACCAAGCTTCGGCCATCAATTGAGCTCCCGCTAACGTGGTGTGTACGCCATCGTATGTCCAATATGCCGGAGGAACTTCTTTGGACGCCTCGTCAAACACCTGTTGGTAGGGCACGAATGCCGCTTTATATTCATCGGCAATTTCTTGCGCGGCTTGCCGGTATTCGTCAAATGCGGGGAACCAAGCATCGGTCACCGCTTTCACATTGTTTACCGCAAAAGGTTCACCAATGACCAATTGTATACCGGGTAATGCTGCCAATGTACGATCAAGTAACTTTCGGTAATCGTCGCGATACACCTGTATGGTGCCGTCATATCCACCTCCCAATGTATGCCAGTAATCATTGACCCCGATCAGTATGCTGAGGATATTCGGCTTGATATCAAGGCAATCTTCATCCCACCGTTCCAACAATTGGTGGACTTTATTCCCGCTGATCCCCTTGTTAAAGATGTTCAATTGATGGGTAGGGTGTCCATGGAGGAGATTAGCCGTGGCCAGGAAAGCATAACCATTGCCCAATGCCTGGCTGTTATTTGGTTCGCTGTTTTCCCTATTTCTGCCAGCATCGGTGATCGAATCCCCCTGGAACAAGATAATATCGTTTGGTTTTATGTTGATTTTGTTAGCTATCGGCTGATTTGCCAAAGCGGTTGATACCAGACTGGGGATACCTGCCGCAAGCGCGGCACCCATGAGTGAATTTCCGATGAATGTTCTTCTGCTATTGTCCATAGTTGTTAAACCGAGTTTTTCCAAACTTAGGTAAAGTTAAGCAAAAAAAGGGAGGCCGAGGCCTCCCTTTTTTTGCTGAGTTGTTTATTTATGGCCTATTACCGCGTGACGAGGAAGAGGAACTTCTACTATTAGTTGATGTATTACTACTTCTGTTGTTTGTCGAGGGGCGGCTACTCGAAACTGTCGGCCGTGATGACGAGCTACTCGAAACATTGCTGCGCGACGACGGTGTTGTATTGCTTCGTTGTGCCCGAGTAGTTGTACTCGTATTGCTGCTGCGTGTCGACGGTCGCACACTCGTATTGCCTTGACTGGCCTTTGACGCGGCCCGAACGGTATTGTTGCTCGGAGTCGCCGCACGGGATGTACTTGTCCGATTGGACGAGGTATTTCCAGTAGCTGCGCGCGTTGCCGGTTGCGTATTGGCCGTTGGCCGTTGCGCGGTTGAAGTCGTGCTACGGCTAGCGGCCGAAGGGCGACTCGTAGTCGTCGGGCTCACCGCGTTGTTGTTGCGGCTGGAGGCATTGTTTGTTGTCGCACGTGCATTATTCGTGCGGGTATTGCCTGATGCGGTGGCGGCATTACTACGGCTACGTACGGCATCGCTGTTGGCATTACCGCGGTTTGTTGCTGCGCGAGTACTTGCCGCGTCACGGGTATTGTTTGCCGATCTTACTGTTGACGCATCTGCTACACGGGCAGGGCGTGCTGATGCACGGGTGTTACGATCGATTTCAGGGCGATAGACACTGACCGAACGGTCATTCACCGTTGCCCTGCCCGGACGGGAGGCATTGTTGATTTCCCGAACAGTAACCCTGCTATTGGTTGCCCGTTCGATTTCACTCCGACGTGGACCGCTGACATAAGTATGGTTATTGTACACGTACGTGTTGTTAATAATCGTAGTGCGGTTAAATATCGTTACCCGATTCCGGTAGGGTGCACGATAGCTATACCACCGGTTGCTATAAATATGGCGTTGGGGTATAAATACCCAGTGGTGGTGTGGAATACCGATGTTAACGTTGATGCTCATACGGGGGCCAAGCGGGGCCCATCCATAGTAGCTGCCGCCACTACGCCAGCTTACCCAGGCGGGACCCCATTCATATCCGGGTACCCAGGCCCATCCGTAATAGTCGTCGTATGTCCAACGCCCGTAGTGGAAAGGTGCCCAGCCCCAAGCGTAGTTAGATACCCAGGTATTGCCATAGGTGGTCATCACCCAATGGCCATTCGTGGCATACGGCTGAAAATCTTGCTCCACATGGGGAAGCCACATATATCCGTATTCAGGATCATTAATCCATTCTCCATAAGGGGAGAGTTGGTCGTAGAACAGTTGGAAGGAAACGCTCATACCGGGCTGAGCCTTTGCCAATTTTGTTCCTGCAAATACCATGAAGGTAAATGCTAGCACTAATAATAGTCCGGTTTTCTTTAACGTTTTCATGACCTGCTGATTTAAAAAGTACAACAATCCTGTTAATTTCTTGTTGGTATGACAGCGATGTGGTGCCAATGGTTTAATCTGCTGGATTGGCGCACACGAAAATGTTACGCGCCCCCATTATGGCTTGGGTACGGGTGAGATGGGGTAGGGGAATATGAAAAATTGTCACTGAAATGATAATATTTGGGCAGCAATTGCATGGCAGAGCAATTTTATCTAAGTTTGTGGCTTCAAATTGAAAAATACGAAAAGTGGGTGGCTGGCCATCGATTTTAGTGTCGTTTAAATACGCCTGATGTTAAAAAAAATTGCACGCATGCTGATCGAACTGGGAAATATCCACCGGTTTGTTATGCGCTTTTTCCGAGAATTGGTACGGCCGCCGTATGAGTTTAAAGAAATTATCAGGCAATGCTACGAAGTAGGGTGGAAATCGCTTCCGTTGATTTCGCTTACGGGATTCATTACGGGTGTCGTGTTCACGAACCAATCGCGCCCCTCTTTATCGGAGTTCGGTGCCACCTCATGGTTGCCCGCACTGATTTCCATTGCCATTATCCGGGCACTGGCTCCGCTGGTTACGGCACTCATCGCATCTGGTAAAGTCGGTTCGCAGATTGGCGCTGAACTGGGATCCATGAAAGTGACCGAGCAAATCGATGCCATGGAGGTGTCAGGTACCAATCCATTTAAGTTTTTGGTGGTTAGCCGGGTATTGGCGACCACCATTACCATACCCATCCTTTCGTTTTATACGGCTTGTGTGGGATTATTGGGGGCTTTCCTAAGCGTTAACCAGCATGAAAATACCAGTTTCGTGGTTTATTTTTCGCAGGTTTTCGAAGCGGTCAGTTACTTGGATGTCTTTTCGTTGGTACTGAAAGCCGTGGTGTTTGGCTTTACTATTGGCATTGTGGGGTGTTACCATGGATTCAACTCGTCTAAAGGCACAGAGGGCGTGGGAAAAGCTGCTAACTGGGCTGTGGTGATGTCCATGTTCCTTATCTTTGTTGAAGAAATCTTAATTGTGCAAATCATCCAGGGGATGCGAGCTTAGCGCTATGTTGAAGAAACGAGGGCATATCGATAATGATACCAAAGTGATCACCGTAAGCGGTGTAAGCAAATCATTTGGAAACCTACACGTCCTTCGTGGGGTCGATCTACACCTGCTGAAAGGTGAGAATCTCGTGGTGCTTGGCCGCTCCGGCACAGGAAAATCCGTGTTGATCAAGCTGATATCGGGTTTGCTCAAGCCGGATAGGGGTGCCATAACGGTATTGGGTGAGCATGTGGATGAACTGAACGAAAAAGCATTGCAGTTGCTTCGATTGAAAATTGGCTTTTCTTTCCAAAACAGTGCATTATACGATAGCATGACGGTTCGGGAAAACCTGGAGTTTCCGTTGGTGAGGAACAAGCGCCATCTTAGTCGTGCCGAAATCGACCATGAAGTGGAAGATGTATTGGATGCGGTGGGATTATGGCATACGATTGATCAGATGCCTTCCGAACTGTCTGGCGGCCAGCGGAAACGCATCGGTATTGCCCGGACGTTAATACTCCGGCCTGAGATCATGTTGTACGATGAGCCTACGGCAGGACTGGATCCCATCACTTGCATCGAAATCAATGGATTGATCAATGAAGTGCAGGAGAAATACAAGACATCTTCCATCATCATTACCCATGATTTGGCCTGTGCCAAAACCGTGGGCGACCGGATTGTGATGCTATTGGATGGCAAGTTTGAACGTGAAGGGAGTTTCGACGATATTTTTGATACGGATGACGAACGCGTCAAGCCGTTTTATGATTATAATTTTATCACATAACTTATGAGTGCGGCAGAGAATAAACGTACAGTCATTGTAGGAATTTTTGTGTTGGTCGGCATTATCATATTGGTGGCAGGCATATTGGTATTGGGTGGACAGCAAAACCGCTTCTCAAAAACGGTAAAGGTTTCGACGGTATTCGATGATGTCAGCGGATTGAAAGCAGGCAATAACGTTTGGTTTTCGGGCGTGAAGATCGGAACGATAAAGGCTATCCATTTCAGAAACCTCAACGAAGTAGAGATTGAGATGGTCATCGAGGAAAAATCCAGGCAGTATATCCGAAAAGATGCTGTGGCTAAAATCGGTTCCGAAGGTTTCATCGGTAATAAACTGATTGTCATTGAAGGTGGGAGCGGCGATGTACCGGCGATTGACAATGGTGATGTGTTGCAATCTGCCACGGGGGCTGGCATGGATGCCTTGTTTGAGACCTTGCAGGTCAATAACGAAAATCTGGTGGAAATCACCCGGAATTTTGGCGAATTGAGTTCTCGTCTATTGCGAGGTGAGGGCACCGTAGGGGCTGCGCTGAATGATTCATTGATGGCGGTGCACACTAAGCAAATGATCGCGAACCTGAATCTTACGGCTGCCAATACAGCAAAGGCGTCTCACGCGCTTATACAGTTGACCGAGAAGTTGAATGCAGAAGGTACATTGGTTAATGATTTGCTAACGGATACGGTTGTGTATGCGAATTTGCGGGAGGCTGTGGCGCAATTGCAGGGCATCACGCAGACTGCTTCTGCATTGGTGTCCAATCTGGGTGACGCCACAGATAAACTCAATGCCACGGATAATGCGGTCGGCGTGTTATTGAATGACCCCGAAATGGCCGAAAGTATCAAGAAAACGATGGAAAACCTAGAGCAAAGCACGGAGAAACTGGATCAGAATATGGAGGCTTTGCAGCATAATTTTTTGTTCAGGGGTTTTTTCAGGAAGCAACAACGACAAGCCGAAAAGGATGCGAAAGCAGCTGGCGAGCAACAATAAAATTGCTTAATGCGCGAGTAATTCAGGTATTTCCGCTACTTCTACCTCACAGGCATCGGTGATGCTGTGTAGCTTCACCGGGATGACCTCATTGACCAACAATGGGTCGTAAGGCGCCCGCACCTTAACGTAATTGCGGCTGAAACCATGCATGTAACCGTCTTTTACATCCCCTTCGAATAGCACTTCACTAAGGTTGCCGATTTGGGTTTGGTAAAAAGCACGGCGTTTCTTTTCGGAAAGAATATGCAGCATTTTACTCCGTTCGCCACGCTGTGCACCTGGCACGGCACCTTCCATCTGCGCGGCGATGGTGTTTTCGCGCTCCGAATAGGTAAATACATGGAGGTAGGAGATATCCAAATCATTGAGGAATTGGTAGGTATCCAAGAAATCCTCACGGGTTTCACCGGGGAAACCGACGATGACATCCACCCCAATGCAGCAGTCAGGCATCAGTTGCTTGATTTTGGCAACGCGCTCAACATACAATTCCCTGCGATACCGCCTGCGCATTAGGCCCAACACCTTATTTGACCCGGATTGCAGCGGGATATGGAAATGCGGAACAAAGCGTTCCGAGTTGGCTACAAATTCAATGATCTCGTTGCTCAACAGGTTCGGTTCGATGGATGATATTCGGAAGCGATCTATACCTTCCACCGTATCCAATGCCCTTACCAAATCAAAGAAGCGATCTTCGCGCTGGCCATTTCGTATCCCGAAATCACCGATATTGACACCGGTCAGTACGATCTCCTTTACACCGGATGACGCGATCTCTTGCGCCTGTCTGACCAAGTCGTCGATCGTACCGCTTCTACTGGCGCCCCGGGCTAATGGAATGGTACAAAAGGTACACGAATAATCGCATCCATCCTGCACCTTCAAAAACGTACGGGTGCGGTCTCCAATGGAGAAGGCCGGTACGAACTGGTTGGTTTCGGTGATCGGTGCATTATGTATAATCGCTTTAGGTTGTTTCGTTAAGTCATTGATATGCTCAATGATATTGAATTTTTCTGCGGCTCCTAGTACCATATCCACGCCGGGGATTTCGGTGATTTCGCGTGGCTTTAGCTGGGCATAACAACCCACCACGACGATGTAGGCATCGGGCGAATGGTTTAATGCCTCTTTTACTACCTTGCGGCATTTCTTATCGGCATTCTCCGTGACCGAGCAGGTATTGATGACGTAAATGTCCGACTGACTATTGAATGGCGCAGTTTCATAACCGGCTTGCTGGAAAATCCGGCCAATGGAGGATGTCTCTGAAAAATTCAGCTTGCATCCCAAGGTATAAAAAGCGACTTTTTTGCTCATTTTCAACGCGCAAAGGTACAAAAAATAATTAAGGGTATTTGTTTATTCAATGATTTGCTTATCCGTGATAGAAATGTAATATTTCGGGCGTATTGTTGCCAATGCCCCTGAATTTTCATTACTTTATCCACGATTAACGCAACAAACAATGAATGACGATTTTTTCTATCGATTATATGGCAAACAACGGGAGATTACGGATATTCCGCCAAATAGCGTAATCGCCGAATGGGCATTGCGTTTATTGGACTTATTATTTCCGGAGCGCCAAACGCACCCCAATCGAACGGTCGAACAGCTTAAGGACCAGTTTGCGCAGTCACGGGAAGAATTGGTCAACATCCTTGATCGTACAAAGGCTTGTGCTGACTGTGATAATACCGCGGTGTCCATGCATTTTTTTAATAACCTGCCCGAGTTGCAGCGCGTGATGTACACGGACGCATCAGCCATATACCAAGGTGACCCGGCGGCGACCAGTGAATTTGAGGTCATCCGTACCTATCCGGGTTTTTTTGCGATTTCGCTCTATCGGATTGCGCATGCATTATTGCAATTAGACGTTCCGTTTATCCCGCGTATCCTTACGGAGCATGCCCATTCCGCCACAGGTATCGATATCCATCCGTATGCGGTCATCGGCGAATACTTGTTCATAGACCACGGTACCGGTATCGTGATTGGCGAAACGGCTATCATCGGTAATCATGTGAAGCTGTACCAAGGGGTGACATTGGGAGCATTGAGCGTGGAGAAAGTATTGGCCAATACGAAACGACACCCGACCATCGAAGACCGGGTGATCATTTATGCCGGCGCGACCATATTGGGAGGGGAGACGGTCATTGGCCATGATAGCATCATTGGTGGGAATGTATGGCTTACATCGAGTGTGCCTCCCTATTCCACTGCGTATCACCAATCTACCGTTAAAATTGTGGACTCAAAGACAACGCATTGATAGATATGGCAACGCTTATCGATAGTATTGGGAATACCCCAATGGTAGCAATACAACGGTTAAATACGAATCCTCGTGTAACCATTTACGCGAAGCTGGAAGGCACCAATCCAGGAGGGAGCGTGAAGGATAGGGCGGCACTCAATATGATCCGAAGTGCCATGGAGCGAGGGGATATCAAGCCCGGTACCCGCCTGATCGAAGCCACCAGCGGCAATACCGGTATTGCGTTGGCGATGATCGCCAGCATCTATGGTCTGGATATTGAGTTGGTGATGCCGGCTAATTCGACCCGGGAACGGACATTGACGATGGAAGCTTTCGGTGCCAAAGTCACCTTGTTGGAGTCGATCGAGGCTTGCCGTGACTACGCTGAGGAACGCGGGGGATGGGATGATTATTTCATCCTAAACCAATTTGCCAATCCGGATAACTACCTGGCACATTATAAGGCCACCGGGCCTGAAATCTGGCGTGATACGGAAGGGAAAATCACCCATTTTGTGAGCGCCATGGGCACTACCGGAAGTATTATGGGCAACTCGATGTTTCTCAAGGAACAAAACCCAGCCATCAGCATCGTTGGGTGCCAACCTACGGAAGGGTCTTCGATACCGGGTATCCGCCGTTGGCCGGAAGCCTACCTCCCCAAGATTTATGAACCGGGTAGGGTAGACCGGATCATTGATGTTTCCAAAGCTGAGGCCACCGATATGGCCAGGCAACTTGCCAAGGTGGAGGGGATATTTGTCGGTACGAGCACCGGAGGAGCCATGGCTAGTGCGCTTCGGCTTGCTGCCGAATTGGAAGAAGGCGTCATCGTGTTTATCGCATGTGATCGCGGTGACCGATATTTAAGCAGTGATTTGTTTGGTTAAGACCCAAACCTACTCTTCAACGCTGCCAATTTAGCGCTCATGCTGTCTTCTTCCCGCGTGGAGCGTTTCGGCTTACGGTCTTTCTGCCTTCCCGACTTGCGGACTTCTGGCTTCTGGCTCCGGTCTTCCGACTTCATCGAAAGACTAATCCGATGACGTTTTTCATCGACTTCCGTGACCGTAACCATCACTTTCTGCTGTACTTTCACCACCTCATTGGGATCTTTGACAAATCGATTGGCCAATTGGCTGAGGTGTACCAACCCGTCTTGATGGACACCGATATCGACGAAAGCACCGAAATTGGTGATATTGGTAACAATCCCGGGCAAACGCATACCGATACGCAGATCAGTAATGCTGTTGACCCCCTCGGTAAATGAGAATTGCTCGAATTGCTCCCGTGGGTCGCGACCTGGTTTGGCCAATTCGGTGAGGATGTCCTGCAATGTCGGCATCCCGACCCCATCGCTGACATAGTTGCGTAAAGGTATTTGCTTGCGCAATTGCTCGTCACGTAGCAAGTCGGCCACATCATGTCCGAGGTCTGCTGCCATTCGCTGCACAAGTGGATAGCGTTCGGGATGGACGGCACTACCGTCAAGTGGGTTTTCGGCATGGCGTATCCGCAAGAAACCGGCTGCTTGCTCGAAGGCTTTGTCGCCGAGACGCGGAACTTTTTTCAATGCTTCGCGATTGCGGAAAGCACCGTTTTCCTGTCGGTAATTGACAATCTGCTGGGCAAGTGATGGGCCTAGTCCAGAGATATAGGACAGGATTTGTTTGGAAGCGGTATTGAGTTCGACGCCCACCGCGTTGACACAACTGACAACCGTATCGTCCAGTGCTGACTGGAGTTTGGACTGATCGACGTCATGCTGGTATTGCCCGACACCGATGGATTTCGGATCGATTTTGACCAATTCGGCTAGCGGATCCATCAACCGACGCCCGATGGACACCGCGCCGCGGACGGTCACATCGTGGTCGGGGAATTCTTCCCGTGCCACTTCAGATGCGGAATAGATGGAAGCGCCACTTTCGTTGACCATGACGATCGTTACCCCGGATAACGCGAGTTTACGCACAAAATCTTCTGTTTCACGACCCGCAGTGCCGTTACCTACCGCAATGGCTTGGATACGATGTTTTTCCACCAGATAACGGACGGTTTTCGCAGCCTCATCGGCCTTGGCAGCACCGGTGTGCGGAAAGATAGTGGTGTTTTCCAGCAACCCGCCTTGTTCGTCCAAGCATACGGTTTTGCAGCCCGTACGGAACCCGGGGTCGATGGCCATCACGCGTTGTTGGCCTAACGGTGCGGCGAGCAGCAACTGCCTCACATTTTCAGCAAAAACCCGTATGGCCTCCTCATCGGCCCGTTGACGCGTAAGCACCCGTATTTCGGTTTCCATGGAAGGTTTGAGCAGTCGCTTATAGCCATCCAGTATGGCCAAGCGCACTTGTGCGCTTGCTTCGCCCGTACCTTTCACGTAAGCATGGTCAAGTATGGGCAATACGTCGGCTTCGGGCACCTCGATGTCGAGGTATAGCATTTCCTCTTTTTCGCCTCGGCGCATGGCCAGTACACGGTGAGATGGTGCCGTTTTCAATGGTTCCGACCACTCGTAATAATCTTTGTATTTTAAGGCTTCTTCTTCTTTGCCGGTGGCGACGCGCGAAACAAAGTTTCCGCTTTCCAGAAAAACCTCACGTGTTTTCGCACGGATATTGGCATCCTCTGCAATGGTTTCGGCGAGAATGTCGCGTGCGCCGGCTAATGCGTCTTCGATATCATTTACACCTTTTTCGATGTCGATATAGGTTTCCGCAGCAACCATGATATCGTCGCCCTCCTGCGCAAGGATGAGTTGGGCGAGGGGTTCGAGGCCCTTTTCGCGCGCAACACTTGCACGGGTTTTCCGTTTGGGCTTATATGGCAGGTAGATATCCTCCAGGTTAGCCATCGTTTCGGCGCCTTGTACCGACGCTTCCAGTGCTGGGGTGAGTTTTCCTTGATCGGTCAATGATTTGAGGATTGCCTCCCGACGCTTATCCAATTCGCGCAACTGTTGTACGCGATCACGTATTTGGGTGATTTGCAATTCATCCAAGCTACCGGTCATCTCTTTCCGGTAACGCGAAAGAAATGGAACGGTGGCACCTTCGTCCAGTAACGCGATCGTGGTGCTGACCTGCTTTTCAGCTAAAGCAAGCTCCTTGGAAATGCGGATTTCGTGGGTCATGTATGAAAGATAGAAATAGAAAAAGCAATGAAAGAATGAGGAAAGCATCTAAAAAAGAAGCGGATAGAACGCAATCCCTTTTTAGATACCCCTGACTAAGCGTTTTTTTCTTCGTTTACGGGTTGTTCTGATGTTTCAGTGGTTGGGGTAGCCCCATCAGCTGTCGTCGTTTCATCGGCAGATTGGCTCGCTGTCGCTTCGGTTCCACCGGATGAATCCTGCGAATAGTTGTCGTGATAATAAGGGCCTTGGCTGCCGTAATAATCGGGTTCACGGCTAGGGGTGTGTTGGTACGTACCTGCTGGGGCAGCAGGATTGTTTTCGTTCAACTTCTTTGGCGAGGAATCGTCAACGATCGCGTCCTTCACATCCAAATCCTTTTCAAAATTGTTGATTTGATCACTGATATCACGTTTGATGCTTTCGGACGCATCCTTAAACTCGCGAATGCCGCGACCCAATCCCCTCGCTAATTCGGGCAATTTCTTTCCTCCAAACAGCAACAATGCAGCCCCGATAATCAGCATCATCTCACTTGTTCCAATATTCAGGAAACCCAATACTATACTCAACATAACAGTTCGTTCTCTATTTTGTAACCGCTAAGGTAGGGGTAAATTTTGTGATATCCATGGGTTGATACGAAAAATTGGCCGCGTGGATGGGAATGTTACACGGGATATAGACCTTCGGCTAGGAGGGGATAAACCGCTTCAATTGCTTGCGGATGGATTTTAGGGCTTTCGCCATATGCTTTTCGACAGTACTGATGGATATGTGCATTAGATTGGCGATTTCCGCGTAGCTCATGCCGCGGCCATACCGCAATTCATAGACATGCCGGGGTTGCGCTGGAAGTCGCTGCAACGCGGCTTGCAAAGCCGTATTCAGTTCGATATAGTTAATTTCTTCTTCCACTTGGCTGGGCATCGTAAATTTAAGCTGTTTTATCGACGATGCGTATTTCTCCCGGACGAGCATTGCCTTCATGTGGTTGAATATCTTGAATTTGAGTGCAGATTGCAAATAACCGTCCAATGAGGTATGTATTTGAATGGTATCCCGCTTTTGCCAAAGCTCTGTAAATAAATCTTGGATTAACTCCTTGGTGTCGTTTTCATTGCGCAAGCGACTATAGGCTTGGTTGAATAGGCGTTCCCAATAGTACTCGTAAATGGCTTCGAACGCTCGATCGTCACCTTGCCTGAATTGATTTAAAACAGATTCTTCATCAAATTTACTTTTCATCGTTTTATGTTCTCATACTGTACATAAAAACCTAGCGACAATTTATATACAGGAACAAATTGGTTGGGTGTGAACAAATATAATCAATAGAATTTGAAATGCAACTGTTAGGAGACGTAAAGTTAACGCCAGAAAAACAAAAAAACCTAACAGGTGATGAAATCCTGTTAGGTTTTTGAATAAATGAGCCTAGTAGGCTTTTAACTATCGGGTTTGGTACAGTGCGTTGAATAGCAATTTGAACGTACCGTGAGGCTGCGCCCGGTAGGTAATCTGCGGGCCATAAGCATATAAATGGCCTTTGCCTACTGGGGCTTTGAATGCTGTGATACCGTCTTTCAGGTAGTTTTGCCCCCAAGCCCATCCGCTTTTCAATGGCTTTTCGGTATCAAACCAAGCCAGGGCTTCGATTCCTTGGAGCTTCGCTTCGGGCTTGAAATGGAAAACCGGGCTGTTATTGAAAAAGACATCAAGGTACTCGGTCGTGCCCCATGCGGCGTCGATATCAGGGTTCATTTTCACCCGTAATACGCTTCCGGGTACGTAGTATTTCTCGCCGCTAAGCGGAACTTCCTTGCCATTTACCGTTTCCGTCAATGCGTTTTTGACCGGCAGCCCTAAATGGTATGCCAGGCTGGTACTCGCCCCCGTCGTCAGCACAGCACCGCCTTCTTCCAAAAATTTTTTCAGCTGGGGAATGGATTTCTCTGCACTGAGGCTGCCGACCATGTGCCGGTATTCTGCCGGTAGTTCTTCTGCACTCGGCGTCCTTCTTCCACCAAATCCGCCCGCTCCGCTACCATAGGAAGGTATACCGCTTTCAATGAAGAGAATGACGTCATACTTGGATTTGAGGTCACCTGCGTCGATTTCCTGCGCAAAAACAAGATTGAAGTCAAAGTGGTATTGTTCGAGCATCCACCTTGCCCATCCGGAAGGCATGGAACCTCCATAGCTATCAAACAGTGCGATACGAGAAGGTGTTATTTTCACCATATTGGCAGGTGTACGGGATGCGGCCACGGCCGATACGCCTAGTTCTATTCCCGCTTGTTTGAGTACGTTAGCCCCTTTGGCGGGCACGTAAAAGGAACCGGCTGGCAAGCCTTGTGTGCTTTCGGATACCCGGTACACGTCGATATTGGCCTCTAGCAAGTCATTGACGGCGATGAAAGCATTGTTCACTTGCGTGCTCAATAGGTATCCACTGCTGGCATTCGGGATGTTCTGTGCGGGCGGAACCTCGAGCACACCATGTGGTAACCGTTCAAATGGGCCATCGAAACCGTCTAAGATCCGGTCAAAATCAACCCCCATCTGGTAGGCCAATGTCCAACCGGCTACGTCATACGGCCGGATGGGAGGGCCTCCCGGATAGGCAAAGTCATTTGGATAGTCTTGCGGCTCGAACATATCGATGATATGGGGGCGGAACGCTTGATCCGTTTTTATGATATAGGAGCCTTGCGGATAATGCTGCCCATTCACGGTGAAATCGGCCGTAGCCTTGTGGATGAAGATGCCGGATTTGATCAGCGCGTTGACGAATTTCACCGCAGTAGGGAAGTCCGTTTGTGCTGCGCTGATGACATACCCCCGCGCATCCCGCTTGTCGGGATTCGCAAAAATACCATCATAATACTCCGTTGGAATGCGGCTTCTACTGCCATAATAAGAAGTCTCCTCCTCACGTTTCACTTTTCCAGCCGCAATATCGGCCTGGTACGTTTCATTGATCTGGTCGATATTGCGGGGGGTCAATTGCCAATAATCGCGGCTTCCCTTTTCGATGGAGTTTTTCCCCATTTTATAGATGTTATACAATACCTGTTCGCGATGGCGGGAAGCGTAGTCCAGGATGGCGTAATTGAGGGAAATGGAATAATCGATGGATTGCTTGAAATGCCATGTTTTTTGCGGGGTGACCGGATTTGGCGTGTTGTTGTTCGGCACTAGCCGGTCAGGAACCACGGGTATATCCATCGGGGTGGGGTTACCGATGATTTCGGTTAGCAGCCCGATGACATTGTGGAAATAGGTCGTGGTGCGCAAACCGCCATTGTACCAAGTGCTGAAGGGGGAACCTTTCATGCGGGTGAAACCGGGTTTGTCTTCCACATTGAGCCGGTTGATCATCGCTGCACCTACCGCATCGATTCCCGTCATCAACAGTGCATCGATGTTATAGTTGAATGGATCGGTATAAGGAGGGCCGGCCACTACCGCGCCAACTGGCGCCGTTTGGTGGTGGTTGTACATGATTTGGGGCATCCATTCCAAAAAAAGCTGCCGGCTCATGTTTTCGGTTTCCTTCATGTTCGAGATGTAGAAATCACGGTTATTGTCGTGTCCAATGTATTTTTGGTACAATACCGGGATGTCCATTGCCCTTTTGGATACGTCGCTGTTGCGCATGTACCAGTTAGCCACGAGTTCTTGCCCATCGGGATTGGCGTGCGTCAATAATACGATCACGTTGTCCAATATCTGGGTGGTTTCCGCATCCGTGCTGGTGGTTAACAGGTAAGCCATTTCGATAAGCTGGTGGGTACCTACCATTTCGGTGGAGTGCAAGGCACCGTCGATCCAGACGATGGCTTTCCCTGAGGCGGCAAGCTGTTTGGCCGTGTTGTCGTCCAGACCTTCGGCATATGCGAGCTTGGTGGAAGTGGATTTATACTCTTCCAGTTTCTTCATGTTCTCGGGAGAAGAGACCACCAGCATGTATTGCGTACGCCCTTCTTCGGTTTCACCGATGTCTACTAATTTGACCCGATCCGATGCCGCTAATTTTTTGAAATACGCCTCGGTTTGGGTATAATTTGCCAGGTGATAATCTTCTCCTATGAAAAAGCCGAAATGATCCTTTGGAGAAGGGATCTGCTGTGCGAAAGCAATAAGCACCGACAATTGTGCGGTGCATAATAACAATAGAATTTGTTTGATTCTTTTCATACGTGTATAATTATTCATTTGTGTTATGCGGGGTTTGTTCAGTTTAAACCGGTTTCCGAAAGCAACAGTAGTAGGGCGTATTGGATGGCCTGATCTCCGTTATCATCCAGCCACCATTCGTTTAGGGAATGCCCGCCACCACCTTTACCTCCGCGGCCAATGGTTACGGCGGGTATGCCTGCAGCTAGTGGGGCATTCGAATTGGTCGACGAAGCCGATAACCTCGGTTTTTCGCCGAAGTGCAATGCTGTCGCGATAGCCCGTTGCACCAGTGGTGATTCGGGAGCCGCGGTACCCGTCGGGCGATTGCCGATCATGTCGATGTCTACCGTGAGTTCCTGACCGGAAGCCTTGGCTTGGTTTGCCGTCGCTAGGCTCTCCGCAATGGCATCCTTCAGGAGTTTATCTATTCGATCCAATTGGTCAGCGCTTTCAGAACGCATGTCTATAACCGCCCATGACTCGTACGGAATACTGTTGACAGAGGTTCCACCGCCGATGACACCCACACTGAAGGTGGTCTTTGGGCCTCCTTCTGCCACCAAATCACTGGCGGTCTTTTCCCATTTACTCAGTGCTGTTGCTAAGGCAAAATGCGGGTTAACAATGCCAAATGCTCCGTAGGAATGGCCTCCGGGGCCTTTGAATGTAACCCGATAACGATAAGAGCCGATGCCCTGATTGGTGATGTTGCCGATGCTTCCACCGTCAAGGGCAAGATAACTATCTATTTTCGGGCCATTTTCCAGTAGGTATTTCACGCCACGGAGATCACCTTCGCCTTCTTCACCGACTGTACCCACAAACAAGATATCGGCGGGTGTACTGATGGATGCTTGATTCATGCTTTTCAGTAAGGTCAGCAGCATGGCCAAACCTCGAGTGTCATCACCTACGCCCGGTGCATAAAGCGTATCCCCTCGGAATTTTACCGTTACGTCGGTACCTTCCGGAAATACCGTATCTAAGTGACCCTCGATGACGACGGTTTTATTCCTTTCTGAACCTTTGCGTAAGGCCAGTACATTGCCTTCTGCATCCAGCCAAATGGAGTCTGCACCCACTTCCTTCAATAGTTCCGCAAACTTGCGTGCACGTACTTCTTCCTTGAATGGAGGAGCCGGTATTTCAGTGAGCAGGATAAGGTTTCGGATCGTTTCTTCGTTTAATGATTCGATTGTTTCGAAAGCTTCTTTTACCCGTGGATGTTGAGCCAGTAGGGTGATTTCATCCTGGTATTGATCGTCAATGGCTAGCGAATCGTTGGCCGTGTCGCCTGAGTTGGTCGTTGGTGATTGGCAGGCTACCATCGCCGATAGGACGATGGTAGCAACCAATACCGTATTTCTCCATGGGTGTTTATTCATGAGGCGTCTGCTTATTTCGCAACATATAATTGATTGAACAACCACTTAAATGTACCATGCGGCTGTGCGCGGAACGTGATTTCTGGGCCGAAGGCGTAAAGCGTTCCTTTCCCCACTGGGGCCGAGAAGGCCGCGACACCATTTTTAAGGTACTCTGCTCCCCAAATCCAACCGCTACGCAATGGATTTTCCTCACCATACCAAGCCAACTTGACTAGGCCAGCTGTGGCTGCGCCATCGGTAAAGGTAAATAATGGGCTATTGCTGGACATGACGTCTACTTCCGCAGGCATTCCCCAGGCAGCAGGGGTATTCGTGTCGGCGTGGATCCGATGGATACTTCCCGGCGCATAAAACTTCTCTCCGGGTAGTGGGCGGTCGTTGCCGTCAGCACCTTTTTCGACCAAGGCATTCTGTACGGGCAATCCAAGGTGATAAGCGAGGCTCGTGCTACTTCCGATGGTTACCACGGTACCTCCGGCTTCCAAGAACGCTTTCAGTTTGGGGATGGATGTTTCCGCTGTAACGTTACCCAATAGGTGCTTATACGTTTCCGGAACATCTTCTGCGTTAGGCCCACGGCCCCCGCGTTGCATGGCGCCACCACCACCTACGGGTGGGATCCCACTGCCGATAAACAAGATAATATCAAATTTCTTCTGAAGATCTCCGGCATCAATGTCTTGTGGGTAGATCACGGTAACGTTATCAAACTGATATTGCTCCATCATCCAACGCACCCATCCAGCGGGCATAGAGCCTCCATAGTGGTCAAACAAGGCGATGCGGCTAGGAGCGATGGCTTGTAATGCGGATGGCTGACTAGCGAGCGCCAACGGATTCAGCCCCAATGTGCCTGCGGCTTCTTGCAGTACGGCAAACCCGCTGGTGGGTACGTAAAACGAACCTGCGGGTAACCCGTCTGTGGGGGCCGTGACCCGCGATACCTTAACGCCTTTCGCCAGTAGCTGGTTAGCGGCGATGAATGCGTTGTTGACACGGGCGTCTAGTAAGTATCCGCCAGTAGCCTTGCTCACGGTACCCTTGGGTGGGTGTTGCAATTCGCCATACGGCAATGCTTCAAATGGACCGTCGAAGCTATCCATTATACGATCGAAGTCGATACCGAATTGGTAAGACAATGTCCAGCCCGCGGCGTCATACGGCCGTACGGGAGGGCCGCCCGGATATTGGAAATCGTTCGGGTGGTCTTGTGGTTCGAACATGTCAATGACGTGTGGTCGGAATGCTTGCGCTGTTTTGACAATGTATGATCCTGCCGGATACGACTTTCCAGCTACATTAAATGCTGCCGTTGCACGATGTATCTGAATACCGGACTTGACTAGTGCATTGATGAAATCCACGGCCCTTGGAAAGTCAGGTTGGTCTGCCGAGATAATAAATCCTTTAGGGTCGCGCAACGCGGGGTCAGTGAATACTTTCTCGTAGTACGTATTCGGGATGTTGCTGCGCGTTCCATAGTACCCGTCGTCTGCCGATTCCTGTTTTTTGTCTTTTTGGTCTTCCGCATAGGTACTTTCTATCTTCGCGATGTAGCTGGGTTTCGGTGTCCAGTAGTCCTGTTCTCCCCGTTCGATGGAATTGCGCCCCATGCGGTACATGTTGTACAATAATTCATCGCCAAAGCGGCTGGCATAGTCGAGGATGGCATAATTGAGCGATACCGAGTAGTCGATGGCGTCTTTGAAATGCCAAGGACGTGGGGTGACCGGATATGGGGTGGCATTGTTAGGGATGAGGCGGTCGGGTACCAACGGTATGGTCATCGGGGTGGGGTCACCCACGATTTCTGTCAGGATCCCGATGCTGTTGTGATAGTAAGGTGTGGTACGCAACCCGCCATTCCACCAGGTCGAAAACACCGAACCGCTGAGCCGGGTATAGCCCGGGCGCCCTTCGGCATTAACGCGGTTTATCATCGCGGCGCCTACGCCGTCAATCCCAGTAATGAGCATCGGATCTAGTACATGATTGAATGGATCACGGTAAGGCGGGCCGGCTACGATGGCACCCGGAGGGGCTGTCTGATGATGGTTATAGATAATCTGCGGCATCCATTCGATGTATTGCAAGCGCGAAATCGTGGTTGACTCAATGAGGTTATTCATGTAAAAATCACGGTTGTTGTCATGCCCTACATATTTGTGGTATAGGATGGGGATGCTTTTATTCCGTTTTTTTGGATCTTCGTATTGCATGTACCAATTCCCGACAAGTTCATGCCCATCTGGGTTACAGTGGAACATCAGGATAACCACTTCATCGAGAATCCGCTTGTTCTCTACATCATCACGGCTCGCCAGTTGGTAGAGCGTTTCGATGAGTTGGGTGGTTCCGACGGTTTCCGTTGAGTGCAATCCGCCGTCTATCCATACCACCGGTTTGCCTGCCAACGATAATTTTCGGGCTTCTTGCTCATCCATTTCAGCCCTGGCCAACTGCTGGGAGATTTCCTTGTAAGTACCTACTTTGGCCAAGTTTTCCGGGGAAGAGATGATCAGTAAATATTGGTTTCTACCTTCCGACGTGACTCCGGCCAATTCTATCGAAACCCGGTCGGAAGCTGCAGCCACCTTTTGGAAATACGCTTCGGTTTGGGTGTAGTTGGTCAGCATGTAATCATCCCCTACGGAAAACCCAAAATGCGCTTCCGGGGTGGGGATGGATTGTGCCATGGCTTGCGCCAAGAACAGCACAAAGGCAAGCAAAGTGAACGTTTTACGTTTAAGCATAAGTGTAAAATTTATTGGTTTTTGAATCGTACTCCTGTTCGGCAATCGCAAGGTTCCCCACGGGACTCATCGCACGCATTGTCTTGGAATTGCACGATGCGGGTTCCGTCAGTCATCGTAATGGCAAACTTAAACAAAAAGTAGTCATTTGGTTCAACTGTAGCCAAATCGATACCAACTATTTCCGCTAATTGTGCCGGTGTATGCGAAAATGTCTTTGGGAATTGGGTCACGGTCTCATATAGCATCTCCGTGCTGCGGATGGTGCTGGGTAGGGGGAACTGCCTGATGTTAGGCCATACTTCGGCCAAAGAGAGGGTTATGGGGTAGGCCGGTGGGCTGGATTCCCGTTGGTTGAAACTGATGTATACCTCAATCGATTGGGCATGTACGCGCCCTCCGGCATCGTAGTAGCTTAATGTCCACTCGAACTCTTGCGAGGTCGCGTAATCGGGATCTGCCATATTGAAAAAGGAGACATTGGCCGTTTCGAAAGTAGGCAGGGCGGATTTAGCCGTATTGATGGTCACCTTGGGGGTGGCAGCAATCTTGTAGTTCTCCCAATCGTAGGTAACGTCTTTGCAGGAATTAACCAGCAAGGCGCCTAGGGCGATCAATAAACCGCCCCAAGCACGGTAGTTTTTGTATTGATGTGTACTGTTCATGGTCTGTGTATTGTTACGGTGTTTAATCACGGTATTTTTAACTAATTGATATCCCAAAATACGGGGGTGAACTGTTGTGCACGCTGCAAGGCGTCCCGGTCGCCGATGACCGTCTCGTTAGATGTGAGTTCGGTTTCTGAATAGAAAAAGCGCATGGGGTATTCATCCAACGGCGCGAGCAACTCTTCCAATACCGGAAGGCCGGTGCGACGGTAGTCGTTGTAGGATTCGACGCCATTACCGTATTGGGCAATCCACTTTTGCATCATGACCAACGCCAATTTTCCTTGGTCGTCCGCTTCGTCGTATTGTGTTCCGATCCGTGCTACAAACCCTTCGATCGTAGCCGATGAGAGGGCTGGCCCACTATTATTGGCAGCCACCGTGCTGACCAAGTTCAAGTGTGCGGTGACGCCATCCAGCAGCAGTTGTTTGGCGTCTTCACCTGTATGGAGGGTGAGCGCTGCCTCGGCACGGATAAATTTGACCATGAAGTTGGTGATGAGCGGTAAAACACCCGCCCCGGTGCCGTCTCCATTGGTAAACAGTGCGATTTTGAACGAATTGTTGGTCGTTCCGGTTGTTGCTCCAGCGTTATTGAGGTATATATTGCCGTCGGTCAATGAAGGGATCATCCCGTTATCGTACAGCCCCGCCGCCGGATAGATACCTACGATCGCGCGGGTGTTCAGGTCAGCGGGAGAAGCCGTACCATCTCCCGGAAACCGGCCATAATACCCTTCCCCGTTCATCGAATTGGCTAATCCTACTCGTTCATTCATGCGGAATACATAGTAGCGGAGCCGAGGGTCGTCTTGTGCCTTTAGCCGTTCGACCAACGGCATGCCGATATAGCCACCCCGACCGGTATTATACCAGCTGACAAACCAAGGGTGGCGCGCGTTGGGGGAGATATTGGTGCCGTATTGGAAAGTGAAATCCTGGCTATTGTCTTCGATGAGCGGGGCTCCGCTGCTAATGAGCCCCGCTATACCCGTGGCGGCCCTATTGGGGTCAACCAACCGGATTTGATTGTATAGTTTTAACTTCAAGGAATTACCCATCCGTACCCATTTATCCTGCGATCCCTGGTAAAAGATATCTGCGGATGCCGATACGTTAAACCCGCGGTTCAAGTCGGCCAATCCTTCATCGATGAGGTCAAAGAGGCTGTTATAGATGGTGGCGCCATCATCAAATACGGGGTTGCCAAAATCCCCGCCTGCTTCTGAATAGGGGATATCTCCCCAGAGGTCTACCATGATGCTATACAGGTATGCCTTTTCGAGTTTGGCAATGCCCACGTAACCCCATTCCTGCTGTTCGGTGCCGACCTGGATAATGGTTTCCAAATCGGGCAACGTACCCGTATAGAACCCGGCCCAGGCGGTTGAAAATGTCGTTCCGGTCTGGTTCCATCGGTTGAGGTTGCCCGAGGCGATGTATTGCGAAACGGTCGTGGCACCGCCATTTACCCCGCCAGCGGCGGTGGCTCCATTGAAATGGCCTGCAAGCGAATGCTGGGTGGAGGGCAGCAATAGGCTCAGGTTGGGTTCCGTGGGGTTATTCGGGTCTTCGTTGATGTCAACGAATGCACTGCACCCTGCCATCACCAATACGGTGATGATAGCACCCAATCGGCTTGATATGCGGTATATGATATTGATATGTTCTTTCATGTCCTTATGTCTAACTGTTGGAAATGATTTGCTTAACATTAGAAACTGAACCGGAGGTTAATGCCGTAGCGGCGGCTCGTGGGTACACCGTACGCATCGGCACCGGCATTATTCGCACTTCCGGTGCTGATCTCGGGGTCATAGTTCATGTATTTCGGGAAATTCGGCGCGAGGAACCATAGATTCCGACCACTTACCGAGATGAACGCAGATCCGAAAGGTGATTTCTCCAACCACTTGCTGGGAATGGCATACCCCAGTGAGATTTCACGGAGCCTGAATACGGTCGCATCGAACACCCATCCCTCTGCAATCCCACCGGGGCCAAACCCGCCGGAGAAATAGTAATCAGTAAGGGGTACTGCCGTATTGTTCGGTATTTTGTTGCCATTTTCGTCCAATAGTGGCTGCAGCGTATTGACATCGCCTAAAACTCCCGGGCCAATATAAAGCAACTCCCGATCTTCCGTGTCGCGGGTTACCCCACGTGCCATTGCCTCGCCGACATTGGCCGAGTAGATGGCTCCCCCTTCTTTCCAGTCGAAGAGCACATCTAACGTTACGCCTTTAAAGGAAACCGTATTGCTTAATCCGGCCATAAACCTCGGGTTGGGGTTGCCCACGGGTCCGCTTACCCCCGAGGAGATCGGTTTGGCGGTTTGCGGATTCACTAAGATGTTGCCTTCATCATCGCGGGCGTAACGCGCACGGTAGATCTGTCCATAGGGTTGCCCCGGGATATGGACATTGTTGCCGTAGACCAGTTGGGCATACTCCCCAAGGTCGTCTACCATATTGACATTATGCGTAAAGTTAGCACTGATATCCCAATTGAAACCTGATGCAGTCCTGAATGGGGTGCCCGATAGCATCACTTCCACGCCCCGATTGGACGTCTGCCCCAGGTTGATGATGCGGCGGGTGTAGCCGGTGGACGGGGGGGAGTTGACCGTGAAAATCTGGGATGTACTCTTTTTATGGTAGTACGTGACATCCAGGCTCATCCGGCGTACGAAAAACTGCAATTCGGTACCGGCTTCAAATTCGGTGATAAATTCCGGGCGCAGGTTTGGATTCGTCAAGTCATTGGCCAATGTTAGTGTGCTGACATTGGTAATCACGCCATTTGAGAACGGGGCTTCCAGTCCGCTAGCCTCCATATTGGTGTTGTATACGTTAGTGGTCAGGTAGGGGGAGGCTTCATTGCCCACCCGTGTATAACCTAGCCTTACAGTACCTGAAGACAGTATCCGGTTGGAAATCTGAAATGCATTGGTGAAATTGAACGATCCGTTTGCCCCTCCATAGAAGTAACTCCGGTTATCGGCTGGCAGGGTAGAGGACACGTCATTACGACCCACGAGGTTAAGCGATAGGAAATCCTTATAGTCTACCGTGATATCCCCGAAAAAGGCATAGTATCGCTGTTTGATCCGAGCGCGGTTGTTCGGCAGGTTGCCTAGCGTGATGGTCGAGGTATTACTGATGTCATGTATGCCCTTGGTGATGATATTATCGCCATTGAATACCGATCGCTGCGTCATCCGTTGGTTGATGTTATTGCCAAATATCGCCCGCACGGTATAGTCTTCGGCAAACTCCTTGGTGATGGTCACTAGCAGGGTATTGTCCAATTCCTGGCGGTATATGTTGTCTGCTACCATCGACCCGTTGGCATATACCGAAGACCCTTTACCCAGTACGCTCAAACGCCGATCGGTATAGGCGTTGAATCCTGAGGAATTTTGGATATTAAGCCATTCCAATGGATCAAATCCCAATACGAAATTGCCATAATAACGATCGACATTGCTAAATGAAGGGGAGTACTTGGCTGACCAGTATGGGTTGTCAAGCCCCGCCCGGCCATATACGTTGTCGCCGTTTGCGTTCTCGTAGGGTAGCCCGGTAAGGTCATAGCTCGTGGGCAAGTAATACAGATTGGCCATGATGCTTCCGCCTGCCATTCCATTGCCCATGGGTGGCGCAGTTTGGTCGGTCATCACATAGTTGATCGTACCGCTCGCATAAAACTTGTTGTCCATACGGATATTTCCACCGACATTGATGGATGTCCGGGTAATATCATTTGCTGGCACGATACCTTCGTTTTTGGTACGGCTTAAGCCTGCGGTAAAGTTGCCTTTTTCACTCCCGCTACTGATGCTGAGTGCCGTTTCAAGGACACCACCGGTACGAAAGAAATCTTCTTGGGCTTTGCCTGCATAGGAACGGTAAGGAGCCATGACAGGGGTAACGCCATCGGCTTCATAATACTCTGGGAAGTCTGCCGCCGAAACGACACCGGCTAATGGGTGCGGTACTAAATCACGGCTGCTATAGGCCGATCCCGATGACCCATACACGCCGACGCGATAGTCAAAGTTAGTGCCTTGGCCATATAGCTGTTGGTATTCGGGCAAGCCAGCGATTTCCTCCATGGAGTAAGACGTATTAAGGGTAATCTCCGTTCCCTTTCGGCTACGCTTGGCAGAGGCTTTCGTGGTGATAATGATGGCCCCATTGGCAGCACGGGAACCATAAAGTGCGGCGGCTGCGGCTCCTTTGAGTACGGTCATGCTCTGGATGTTGTTCGGATCCAAGTCAAAGGAACGGTTTGCTGTCGATTGACTCCCCTGCGTACTGCCGGGTGTGTCAAATGTGGAATTGTCAAAAGGGATACCATCTACTACATAGAGGGGTTGATTGTTGTTGCCAAGGGAGGAATTCCCACGGATGGTGATGTTAGTCGCCCCGCCTGCCACGCCCCCGGCACCTTGGATGTTGACCCCTGCAATTTTACCGGTGAGTGCGCGTACAGGGTCGGGTTCGTTTTTCTGTGCCAGGTTATCGGCAGTCAGGGTAGATACCGAGTATCCCAATGTGTTGGATTTCCGTTCGATACCGGCGGCTGTGACCACGACCTCTTCCAGCTCGAGTTGGTCGGCGGTTAGACGGACATCGATGACGCTTCGCGATCCGATGACCTGTACGGCATCGACAAAGCCGACAAAATGGAACATTAGGGAACTGGCTTCGGCGGGTACCGTAATTTGGTACTGTCCTTGGTTATCCGTACTGACGGTTACATTGGTTCCCACCGCTGTCACAGTCACGCCAGGCATGGGGGCACCGTCTTCATCCGTAACCGTTCCGGTAACCATCCGTTGCTGCCTTTCCGCTTTGTGGATGACGTAAAACCCACCTCCGTTGTTTTTAACAGCGAGCTCGGTGTTTGCCAGTAAGCGTTCTATCGCCACGGAGGCATTTTCCGTTTTTCCTTTTCCGACGATGTCGGCTGGAACCAATTGTTCGTCCAGTAGCTCGCTGCGATAGGCGATTGAAATACCGTTGGCCTGTTCAAGTGCACGCAGTGCATCCTTCAATGGGATCGTGCGGGGGTTATTCACATGTACCACCTTTTTCGGCGGATTGTAGGACGCATGGTTCGCCATGAGTTGCGCTTTCAGCGGTATCGCTGCTACCAACAACCCGGCTATCACCCCACATGTCTGGGTAAAAAATCTGTTCATGGGCATTGTTTGATTTGTGTTAGTAATAATGCAAAGCATACCCGTTGCGACGGCTAGGTGCACGACTAGCGCCTCACTTCGATGCGGTGAACATTGTGTGTTAAGTTATATACGTTGTTAGGATCGTGCGGCCCTTTTATTCCGGGGCCGTAAGAACATATTGCCGTTCATTACTGGTCTCGGCAATGACCAATCCATATAGTGTACATATATGATGCAATAATACGTCGCTGTCTGAATCGATCGGGATGGTTCCAGACGCTTTTCGTTCCTTTAGATTCGCTGAGGTGACATGGGTTTCTATGCCATAGGTATTTGCCAATTGATCCAACAGCGCTGCGAGGGTAGTGTTTTCCAGAAAGAGGCGGTTATGTTGCCATGCCAATTGGTCATTGATGTCTTCATTGGTCGTGCGTTCGAATCCGTCCGCGGCATATCTGCCGATTTGGATGACCTCATTGGGCTGCATGGGAATGCGCTGGTCGTTTTTGATGAGGATAATCTGGCCGCTCTTCAAGGCAATTACGGCCCCTGATGGTCTGTTCTGTACGTTAAATTCGGTGCCTACGACTTCGATCGTCAACGTATCCGCTAAATGGACAAGAAAACGCTGTTTGTCCGTTTGATGGGAAACATTGAAAAAGGCTTCACCTGCTAACCATATCTCCCGCCCACTGTCTTTTTGGTAGGTTATGGAAGAATTTCCATTGAGTAGCACCTCAGAATGGTCAGGTAAGGTGATGGCCTTCACCTCTCCATAAGCTGTTTTGAGTGATATTTGATGGTCGATTGGGCGGTTGAGTAGGCGGATGGAGAACACAGCGATTGCTGCAGCAGCGGCAATGGTCAACCAAGTCGTTTTCTTCAACCCAAAGATACTTGATCTCCTGGCTGAAGACGTTGATAATCCCTGCTTGATTTCGTGGAGCATTTCTGCTTTAAGAGCCGATTTTGTTTGCTTGTCTAACGTGGCCGTGAATGGGATTGGATCATCTGTCGTTTCATACCACTCCATTAACTGTTGTTCTTCAACTGCTGTCGCTGTTCCGTTGAGGTATTTTTCGATTAGTTTAACAAGTGTCGCGTTATCCATTGTTTCGGTGTATCACATAATAAGTCAATTGAGCGGGCAAAACCCGCCATATGTTTTTTCATTTTTTTTCACCATGAAACAGAAAGCGAAAAAAAGGCAATGAAAAATTGTTTTTGGTGGTGTCTTAGATGGTTACATCACGGATTATTCACATACCCCTACAATGCTGAATGAACTTCGTACCTTTGCCGACCTGATATTTTAAGTTAAGTTGCGTCACGGATTTAAACGATACAAGCCCTATTATTTGAGCAATCTGGCCCTCGCCGGCCCGGTGATTATTTCCCAATTGGGGCATACGCTTGTCCATACGGCAGACAGCGTCATTGTGGGGCATTTTGCAGGTACGGTGCCACTTGCTGCGGTATCATTGGTGCATAGTGTGTTCATGATCGTGATGGTCATCGGATTGGGAATTGCCTATGGTATTACGCCATTGATTGCGCAGGAAAATGGGAAAAAGAACTATACCGAATGTGGGGTGTTGCTGTCCAATAGCCTACTGATTAATATCCTATCGGGTATATTGTTGTTTTGCCTGGTATATTTTGGCTCTATGGCGGCGATAGATCACCTCGATCAGGATCCAGCGGTTGTGCGCGAGGCAAAGCCCTACTTGTTTATCCTGTGTTTATCCATGTTACCGTTGATGGTGTTCAGTACGTTCAAGCAATTTGCAGAAGGTCTGGGCTTTACCAAACAAGCGATGAACATCACGATATGGGGTAATGTGCTGAATGTATTGCTGGCCATTGTTTTCGTGAAGGGGATGTTTGGGATTGCACCTATGGGTGTAAAAGGGGTAGGATATGCGACCTTGATAGACCGTTGTTTGATGGCATTGGTAATGGGGCTTTATATTTTCCATTCGGTCAATTTCAAACGGTATTTATCGCGGTTCAGGGTTTTTCGCATCGACAAAAAGCGCTGTCTATCCATCCTGAAAATCGGCGCGCCGGTGGCCATGCAGTACGTGTTTGAAATTGGTGCTTTCGCGGGTGCCGCGGTAATTGCAGGCACCATCGGAGCCAACGAACAGGCCGCTCACCAAGTGGCGATTACGCTTGCCGCCATGACCTATATGATGGCTAGCGGTATCGCGGCTGCTGCAACTATCAAAACCGGAAACAGCGTTGGCCAACGGAATTTTTTCCGGCTACGGCGTTATGCCGTTTCCAGTTATCACATCGTGCTGGTATTCATGAGTGTAGCGGCACTGATGTTTGCGGTATTGAACCATTACTTGCCGTGGATTTTCACCAAAGATACTGTGGTGATCAGCGTTGCAGCCCAATTGTTGGTTATCGCGGGCCTATTCCAACTTTTTGACGGAACCCAAGTGGTGGGTTTGGGGATATTGCGGGGTATGGGAGATGTCAATATACCTACCTTGATTACATTTATTGCCTATTGGGTGATCGGCCTACCCGTTGCCTACCTGCTGGGCATTGTGCTGGGCATCGGCGTGACGGGCATATGGTATGGATTGACGCTGGGGTTGCTTACCTCGTCATTGCTGCTGTATATCCGGTATAAGCGGGTGGTTGGGAGATTGGGGGATAGTTGAGTGGTTGAGTGAGTTGAGTAAGGATAAAAGGAACAATGATTAAGGACATTCCTTGCTCTTTATTCCTTTTATCTTTGTTCAATAGTGAGTTGAGTAAAGATAAAAGGAACAATGATTAAGGACATTTCTTGCTCTTTATTCTTTTTATCTTTGTTCAATAACTACACTTCGCGGTTAACATCCCAATTTTCCAGGTAATCTGCCACTCGACGCACAAACCGTCCGCCCAATGCACCATCTACCACGCGATGGTCATAGGATAATGAAAGGTACATCATGTGGCGGATACCAATCATATCCCCATGTTCGGTTTCGATGACCGCGGGCTTTTTGGTGATGGTACCTACGGCCAAAATCGCCACTTGGGGTTGGTTAATGATAGGCGTACCCATGATGTTGCCGAAAGCACCGATGTTTGTCAGTGTAAACGTGCCGTCTTGTGTATCATCTGGTTTCAGCTTATTGGTCCGGGCCCGATGCGCAAGGTCGTTTACCGCTTTGCTTAATCCCACGAGGCTCAATTGATCTGCACGTTTGATGACCGGAACGATCAGATTGCCTGAAGGCAATGCAGCAGCCATACCGATATTGATATTGCGCTTTTTGATGATCTGCGTACCATTAACCGAGACGTTGACCATGGGGAAATCCCGCAACGCCCTACTGACCGCTTCAATGAAAATAGGGGTGAGGGTGATTTTTTCGCCTTCCCGTTTTTCGTAAGCGGCTTTAATCTTATTTCGCCAGTTGACCAAATTGGTCACGTCGGCCTCCACGAACGAGCATACATGGGGTGAAGTCTGAACGCTTTTTACCATGTGGTCGGCAATCAATTTACGCATGCGATCCATTTCGATGATTTCATCGGTAGGCGATACCACGACAGGAGCAGGGGGTACAGGGTCTTCAGTTTTTTCAGCAGGAGTCGGAGTTGGTGTTTCTTCGGTTGTTTCGGGAACCGTTGATTTCTTAGCAGCGATATAGTCTAAGATGTCTTGCTTGGTGACTCGCTCCTCGTTGCCTGTTCCGGGGATATTGTTAAGCTCCTCCATGGAAATACCCTCCTCGGCGGCGATATTTTTGACCAAAGGCGAGTAAAAACGGCCATCGGACGCTTTGGTGTGTTGCGGTTGCTCAGTCGGCGCTAATTGTTCTGTTCCGGGGATTTCCACTTCTACAATTTCATCGACTACCGTTTCTGGTTCGTCTGCGGTGTTTTCAGCCGTTGTTTCTGTGCTTGCTTCACCGGCGATCTCCAAAATGGCAATAACATCACCGACCTGCGCCACGGCATTCTCGGCAAACAACTGTTCTTTCAAGGTGCCCGCTACTGGTGACGGTACATCAGAATCCACTTTATCTGTTGCAATTTCCAGTATTGGTTCGTCCTCTTCGACGTAGTCGCCGGGCTGTTTCAGCCATTTCACCACTGTCGCTTCGGATATGCTTTCGCCCATTCGGGGCAGTTGTAAGTTGTATGTTGCCATAGTACTCGTTTCTGCTACTGATTGAAATCGGCCCAAGTTACATAAATAATTGGAAAAAAATAAAACAACAAAATTTAATTTTGAATAATTTGTTTATTTTGGAATTTAATTTCATTAAAATGACTTGAATAGCTATTTGGTATTCGTGGACTACTTTTGCTAGCCAACTAACTGCAGAATTGTTTGGCATCCCATCCATGCCATCAGGATGACAATGGCGCCCCCGACGATACTCAACCAACGTGGATGCCTGTAAGTGCCTACGATGTTTGGGCGATACGCAGCTACCAACATGATGCCCAGCGCAATCGGCAGTATCATCCCATTGAGGGCGCCGACAACGATTAACGTTTTAACCGGTTGACCAACGATGCCATAAATAACACAGGAAACCAGAATGAAGCCAATAATGATCTCCCGGTTCCGCTGTGTGATCTTCGGATGGAAGTTGCGTATAAAAGATACCGAGGTGTACGCTGAGCCCACCACCGATGTGATGGCCGCTGACCACATCACCAATCCAAATAATTTATATCCGATTTCACCGCTGGCAAGCCTGAAAATCGAGGCAGGAGGATTGCTGGGGTCTAACGTATGCCCCATGCTAATGACACCCAATGCGGCAAGGAATAATAAGATGCGCATCAACGAGGCGATACCAATGGCGCTGATGGCTCCTCGATTTACAGCAGGCAGGTTTTGAATGCCGGTTACCCGCGCATCCAGTAGCCGATGGGCCCCTGCAAAGGTGATGTAGCCACCAACGGTGCCCCCTACGATGGTAAGGAGCGCCGCAAAACTGAATTGGGTGGGCGCTACAGACCGCCATAGCGTCTCGACCATGGGAGGTTTACTTTTGTAGGCAATAAAAAGCGTCAGCAGAATCATTAATAAACCGAGCCCCTTGGCAAACCAATCCATTGCCTTACCCGCTTCTTTATAGATGAAGATGGCTATCGCAATGCCTGCGCTGAGGATGGCACCATAGCTCACATCTAACCCAAATAACACATTCAACCCCAAGCCTGCTCCGGCTAGATTGCCGATATTGAATGCCATGCCGCCAAGAAACACCAAGCTCGCAATGGCGTAGCCCAGTCCGGGCAGCACACGGTTGGCGATTTGCTGCGCCGGTTGATCCGCAACGGTAATCACCCGCCAGATATTCAATTGGGCAATGGCATCAATCAACACAGATAGCAGAATAATGAATCCAAAACTAGCGCCGAGTTGCGCCGTAAATACGGCGGTCTGTGTCAAAAAACCTGGCCCGATAGCCGAGGTAGCCATCAGGAACGCGGCGCCAAGTAAAACGCTCCAATTATACTTCTTCATGTGGTAAGTGGTGGTTGAATGGTGATACCTGCTAGAGTGACGGCTTCATGTACAGCCTTCGCAAACTCCAATGCTTGCGGACTATCCCCATGGATGCATAACGTATCTGCTTGCAATCGAATGACCTGATTGGTTACCGTAGTGACCTGCTGATCTAAGATGATGTTAAGTGACTGTCTAATTGATTCTTCTATATTTGTAATTAAAGCGTTTGTTTCTTTTCGTGGGGTGAGTAGACCATTGTCTTGGTACGTCCGATCTATAAACCCCTCGGCCGCCACGCGGATACCTTTTGCGCGTGCAGCTTCTACCATGGCGCTGCCTGCTAAGGCATATAGGATCAGCGTTGGGTCAAAGTCACTTATTGCGGCCACCAATGCCTTGGCGATCGCCATATCCCTAGCAGCCATATTATATAGGGCGCCGTGGGGTTTTACATGGTGTAATCGTCCTCCTGCAGCTTTGGCAAAACCATGCAATGCTCCGATCTGGTAAATGGTGAGTTGATAGGCTTCCGTTGGGGAAATGGCGGTTTCCTGTCTGCCAAACCCCGCCAAATCGGGCAGTCCGGGATGCGCACCGATAGCCACGCCTTTTTTAAGGGCGGCTTGGATGGTGAGCTGCATTCGTTCGGGATCTCCGGCATGGAAACCACAGGCAATATTGGCGGAGGAAACATAGTTAAGTAATGCTTCATCTGGCGAACCGGGCTGTTTGCCGGGGGTTTCGCCCATATCGCAATTCAAGTCTATGGTCGTCATTTGGTTATTACTAAGGTTATCGCTGTCGCCAGTTTGTGCAATTGCTTTTCGCGGTGAATATATAGCTTTTCAGCATCGTTTCGACTGGTTTCTTTGAAATAAATGTTGTCGCCGGGTTTGAGTTGGGCACATAAGGGCATATCCACAGCAACCACCTGGGCGATGCGCGGATAGCCTCCGGTGGTTTGGCAATCGGCCATTAACAGCACTAATTTGCCTTCACCGGTAACCTGGATGGTGCCAGGAGTAACAGCGGTAGACAATAATTCTTTCTCCACTAGCCTTCGGATGGTTTTCCCGGTTAGCCGGTATCCCATGCGGTTGCTGTTTACACTGACCGTATAGGGCGTTGACAGGAAGTTGACCACCGATTCGCCATCAAACCATGTAAATTCGTGGGCGGGCACCACGCGTATGTTTGTGCGGTCGGTGGATAACAATAGTCGGCGGGCAATGCTCCAACGGGGATAACTGATGATGGGGCCTTGTAACTGGTTATACAGGATCGTAGACACCTCGGACAATTGGTGATTTACAGTGACCACGTCATCCTTTTCCAGCGGTCGACCTTGGTAACCACCGAATTTTGCCGTGATGTACGTGCTTTTGCTGCCCAGTACATCCGCCACTTCCCAACCACCGCCCACGGCCAGGTAGGTGCGGCTCCCTATTGGATTATTTGCGAATCGGACACGGGTGCGTGCAGGAATAAATAGTGGCCTATCGGTAGGTAAGATGGATCCCTTGGCCACCATGACCGCCCCATCACCTGAATAAGCCATCAGCAAGTCAGTTGCTGTCATTAATTCCACATCTCCGTAAGTCAATTCCATGACCGGCGCTTCGGGAGGATTTCCGATGGCTAGGTTAGCGATTCGAGCCGATACATTATCCATTGCACCCGAAAGGGGTACGCCTTCGCCCAAATGATCCCATCGCCCCATATCCTGTATGGTGGTCAACAACCCCGACTTCACCATTCGTATTCCCATATCACGTTATACAGTAGGAAGTGAATTGATGGTGCTCAATTGGTTTGAAAACCACGCGATCTCCAGCTTTCAGCCAGGTAGGCGGGGTGCGATTGGGGTTGAAAAGCTCCATAGGAGTGCGGCCGATGAGTTGCCATCCACCGGGGGTTTCCAGTCCATAAATACCCGTTTGCTTGCCCGCTATTCCCACCGATCCCGTCGGCACGGCATTTCGGGGAGTGGATTTACGGGCCGTAGCCAACGCTTCGGACATTCCGCCCAAGTAGGCGAATCCGGGGGTAAAACCGATCAGGTATACCTGGTATGTTGCTGCACAATGCATATCGATAACTTCTTGAGCAGCGATACCGTGCAGTCGGGCCACCTCGTCCAAATCTGGGCCGAACGCTCCGCCATAGCAAACCGGAATGGAGATGGCCGCTGTCTCGGGGATTTCCGTCGCTATTGCGTCGTCTTTGACTTTTGCCAGGTAGTTAGAAAGGCGCTCAAAACAATTGATGCCATCCAGATGGGGCGATTGCATCACCTTTATGGGGTCGAAAAATATACTCAGTGTGGAATAGGCAGGCACCGTCGTACGGAATCCGTCAAATGGCCGGCGCTGCAGCAATGTGTTTAATTTGGAGATGTGTCGGAGGATATCCGGGTCGATCTTGTCGTCAAATGCCACGGTAATCGCATATTCGCTAAGGGCGTATATCGTAAAACCGTCCGTTTGGTGCATTGGTACGTCCATGTCACTTAAAGTAAGCCAATAATAGGGAAAAAATGACAAACGTTCAAAATCAACGGCATTGCTTTTTGGGGAGCAACTTTGTTTGCATAGCAATGAATGGTATCTTTGGATAGCATTGCGATACATGCAACCTTGTAAATCTAATTGAAATGGAACAACCCCAGGTAATCGTGATTGGTGCAGGCCTTGCGGGCTTGGTCGCTGCCGCTGAGTTGGCAAAAGCTGGAAAGCGGGTGGTTATACTTGACCAGGAGCCGGAGCAGTCGATCGGAGGGCAGGCTTATTGGTCATTCGGTGGATTATTTTTGGTCAATTCACCCGAGCAACGGCGGCTGGGAATTAGGGATAGTTATGAATTGGCATTACAGGATTGGATGGGAACGGCAGGATTTGACCGAGAGACAGACCATTGGCCGAGGAAGTGGGCCGAAGCCTATGTGCGATTCGCTACCTTCGAAAAACGCGATTATGTGCGTTGCTATGGCCTACGCTTTTTTCCGGTAGTGGGATGGGCCGAGCGCGGTGGCTATGGTGCCATTGGTCATGGTAATTCCGTGCCCCGCTTCCATATCACCTGGGGTACAGGGCCAGGAGTGGTCATGCCCTTTGTAGACGCTGTCCGTAAAGCCCAGCGAGACGGGTTAGTCACATTCAGATTCCGCCATCGGGTCAATCGATTATTGACCGTAAATGGAAGCGTAGTAGGGGTGGGGGGCGATGTTTTGGAAGAGAGTTTCGTGCAGCGAGGTGAAAAAAGTAATCGGGAGGTGAAGGCTTCATTCGAGTTGAAGGCACCCGTCGTATTGGTTACTTCTGGAGGCATTGGAGCAAATATGGATTTGGTGAAGCAGAATTGGCCAGCCCGATTGGGCAAGGCTCCCGAACATATGGTCTGTGGGGTGCCTGACCATGTAGACGGCCGCATGCTGGGTATCACTGCCCAAGCAGGCGGCCATATTATCCATCCGGATCGCATGTGGCATTACACCGAGGGGCTGAAGAATTGGAATCCGATATGGACTAACCACGGGATCCGTATCCTTCCCGGGCCTTCATCCATGTGGTTTGACGCTACGGGGAAGCGATTGCCCGTGCCGCTCTATCCCGGTTTTGATACCTTGGGTACACTCCAATACCTGATGGGCACGGGCCATGACTACAGTTGGTTTATCCTCACGCAAGCGATTTTGAAAAAGGAATTTGCGCTTTCGGGTTCCGAACAGAATCCAGACCTAACCGATAAGAAATGGTCACAGGTGCTGAAACGGGCATTTGGCAAATCGGCTACCCCACCCGTGGAGCGTTTTAAAACGCATGGAGCGGATTTCATCGTGCGGGATAATTTGGAGGCACTGGTGTCGGCCATGAATGAGTTAGCGGGCAATACCTTGCTTGATTATGCTCATATCCATGAAGAAATTAGGGCGCGTGACCGCGAAATCGACAACAAATTTTCCAAAGACTCCCAAATCAATGCCATCCGTTCGGCACGCCATTACCTTGGTGATAAATTGATTCGAACAGCCAAACCCCACAAGATACTAGACCCCAAACATGGCCCGTTGATAGCGGTGAGGCTCAATATCCTCACCCGCAAAACGCTGGGTGGGTTGGAAACCAACCTCGGTGGGCAAGTGCTCGACGTAGGAGGAAACCCGATTGCAGGGCTATACGCGGCAGGGGAGGTGGCCGGTTTTGGCGGCGGTGGCATGCATGGTTACCGGGCATTGGAAGGCACCTTTTTAGGGGGATGCATTTTTTCCGGCCGTGCCTGCGCGATCGATATCGCGAAATCCCTATAAAATGAAAAACACCTTAGCCTGCTATCGACTAAGGTGTTATGGGTGGTGGGAAATACAGGGCTCGAACCTGTGACCCCTACCTTGTCGAGGTAGTGCTCTGAACCAACTGAGCTAATTTCCCTTGGATGGCACAAAAATAGTTTTTTTTAGTGATGATGCAAATGTAACTTGTAACTTCCTGAAAAAAGAAGGCGATCGTACGCCACACGCATTTTCCCATACCTTTCCAGCACTATCCCCTAATCAGAAAAGCTAAGTAGCGTATTGACCTTGGTTAACACAAAGTTAATGAAAAGGAAACGCGAGATGAGCGTATGGAGATGGAATATGCCATCGCGAATAGGGGGTAAGTCAGTTTTCAAATCAGCATTGATCATGAAAAATAACTAGCTGATAAAAAGATGATTATCAGAAATGAAACAGGTGAAGAAACAGCAACTTAACAAGTTAAAACCGAGTGAAAAGCCATTATTAACCCTGATTTAACAAAGAGATAATATGTGTTGGTCACTTTTGCAACAAACAAAAAACTATCATTCTTCACATATAAACGGACTAAACAATTTGATGAGACTTTTTACGCTTGCAATTGCCTTACTGCTTTCCACAACGACTGCCTACGCGCAACAGCATACTTTTCACGGTACCGTCACTAGCTTTTCCGACCAAGAGGCATTGGTGGGCGCAACGGTCAAACTTTCTTCCAAGACTTCGGTGGTAATCCTGTGAGTGATCTTACGCCCATCAAAGACCTAAAAAAGGTCACGTATTTGCGGCTGAATGAGTCACCGGTGACGGATCTATCGCCTATCAGTGAGTACACTACCCTGACCTATTTCAATGCCAACCAGGCGTCTCCTGGCATCAGTGATCTTAGTCCGTTATCAAAAAACGTTAACCTTGGGGAGATGATTTTAAGAGCTCAACCAATCGGTGACGAAGGGTTGGCTGCTATCGCTGGCTTTACCAAATTATACCGCCTGAATATCCGCAATACCGGCGTCACAGACTTGTCGTCATTGCTGAGTTGATGAGCAAAGGCGCGTTGTTGAATGACACGCCCGGAGTAGAAAACCTAAGCGCAGGCGACCCCTCGTTGGATTTGCAGCAATTGGATATTAGCAATTGCGAAGTGTTGGATCCATATCGGGATAAAATCGTGAGTATCGACGGAGCGTGTCGATAACACAGCGAGAATACAAGAAAACCGCCATGCGAATGGCGGTTTTTTTTATGTGTTAATGACTGCTGAAGAGAGATGGAATTTGTATGATGTTTCGTCAAACTGACAATAGTAAACTAAAAAACCGCTCGCATGCTAGGCTTGTGTTCCTATTGTGCAGATTGTCCTGAATGACCCGCTAACTCGTCGCCTTTGCACCGCAAGACCACTCCTATAAAACCTTAAATTTCCTCTAAAAATAAAACTTTTCAATGGCAGAGGAGAGAGCGATAAATTTCTAAATGCACGTGATTATATTTGCATATAGAAATTTATCTTAGTTTGTCATATTGGTTTCCTTCCGGAAGAGTAACTGGAGATGATGGACGGTACTCGTCTTCAAGGATGCACAAAAAAACAACGATTATGAAACCGAAAATGATTTGGGCAAATTTAGGGGTCAGCAACTTGGCGCGGACAACAACATTCTATACGGAATTGGGATTTAAGCCAAATGGAACAAACGGCTCCAATGAATTGGTTAGCTTTTCTTTTGGCGATGCTGGCTTTGTCATCAACTTTTTTCTGAATGATGTGCTCGAAGCTAATCTCGAAATAGAGCTGGCCAATTCGCAGCAAGTAGCCGAAGTGGTGTTTACACTTTCTGCAAACGGCAGCGAGCAAGTCGACAACTGGGCAATAGAAGTTGAAAAAGCAGGCGGGCAAATCATTTCGAAGCCGGCGGCGTTTGGCGAGGGGTACTATGGATTTCTTTTTGCCGACCCGGATGGGCATCGGTTCAATGTTTTTTACATGGAAGGCTTTTAACCGATATTTTACGATGTCCTCTTCAAAACCGAAAACAGTAGACGAATACATCGAGGCGGCACCGGAACATGCCCGGGAAAAGTTGGGTGAGCTCCGCGCGTTGTTAAGGTCAGTTGCTCCCAACGCGTTCGAAGACCTGAAATGGGGGCAGCCCGTTTTGGTTGAAAAGCGGATCCTTTTTTCGTACGCCGCATTCAAGAATCACCTAACATTCATGCCCACGGGGCCGGCACTGGCACCCTTTCAGGATGAATTGTCCGTACTTAAAACAGGTAAGGATACCATCCAGTTGCCGTATGACCAACCATTACCAAAAGAATTGATCAGAAAGGTAGCCGCGTTCCGGTATAGGGACGTGATGGAAAACGACGCGCGATGGATGTATTGATGCCACTTCAGCGCCGCACCCCCCTTGCGTCAAGCCGCTATGAAAAGTTTTCATTTTGAAAACTTTTACTTATCTTTGTTGCGCATGAACATCATCGTAAAGCGGGCCATACTGTATTATGCGGACAAATACCCAGCGGCAAAGAATGCGTTACTGGTGTGGTACGGGGAGTTCATGAAACATGATTTCAGTAGCTTCAACGAGTTGAAAGCGGTGTATGGCCATGCCAGCGTCGTGGGCAACGGCAGGGTCATATTCAACATCAAGGGCAATGAATACAGGTTGATCGTGTCGGTGAACTTCCATCAGCGGGCCGCCTATGTGATATGGTTTGGCACACATGGGGAATACGACAAGGTAAATGCCGAGACGGTGGCGTTCGACACAAGGATATTGACGTACAAATCATAAAGAGATGGATTGGAAAGTATTGAACACGGAAGACCAGTACCAAAAGGCGATGGCCCGGACACTGGAGATATTCCACGCGGAGGAAGGCACCCCCGAAGCGGACGAACTAGCATTGCTACTTGTATTGGTGAAGGACTACGAAGACAGGCATGTGCATTTACCGGCTGTAGACCCGATAGCCGCGGTTAAACTGAAAATGGAAGAACGCGGAATGCAGGCCAAAGACCTGGAGCCTATCATCGGAAGCAAGGGGCATGTCTCATCGGTATTGTCGGGCAGGAGGGATCTTACGCTCAAAACGGCGAGGAAGCTCCGAGAATATTTCTCCTTGCCTGCCGAGTTGTTCATGGGAACATGATAGAAATCAAACCCCCATCACTTTACATGGCGGGGTTTTTATGTGGTTAAAATTTACAGCCTCTCGGCTATGCTCCAAAGGTACGGAATTATCGCCGGAAAGAGGCGGGGCGGTTTAAACCGACAACGAAACCGACAACATAAAAAGCAAAAACCCCTTGTACAAAGCGTACAAGGGGTTTTCTGTGGTACCAGCTGGATTCGAACCAGCGACACAAGGATTTTCAGTCCTTTGCTCTACCAACTGAGCTATGGTACCGCTGTTTTGGGAATGCAAATGTAGTGTCTTTTTTGGTTTAAGAAAACTTTTTTTGAAAAATATCGGCCAATGAATAGCAATTGATTGATTCCCTTGTCTATAAAATGACAGGCCGGAAACAGACCGTTAAAAAAATTACCTGTATCTTTGCATTTTAATTTTTGGAAATGAGCAAAAGAGGAAGAGTATTGGTTGCGATGAGTGGTGGGGTGGATAGTTCTGTCGCCGCCGTAATGCTGCATGAGCAGGGATATGAGGTGATTGGACTGACCATGAAAACGTGGGATTACGCTTCATCTGGCGGTTCATCCAAGGAAACGGGATGTTGCAGCCTCGACAGCATCAACGATGCACGTGCCTTGGCGGTAGCTTATGGTTTCCCACATTACATCCTTGATATTCGTAGCGAATTCGGCGATTTCGTGATCGACAACTTTGTGGAGGAATACTTGGCCGGTCGGACACCCAATCCATGTGTGCTCTGCAACACCCATATTAAATGGGAAGCTTTGCTCAAGCGAGCGGATAAACTGGATTGCGAGTTTATCGCTACCGGTCATTATGCGAATATCAGATTACAAAACAATGGCCGTTATGTGATTTCCAAAGGGAGAGATACCCATAAGGACCAATCTTATGTACTCTGGGGGGTGTCGCAGGAAAACCTTGCCCGAACGCAATTTCCGTTGGGAAGTTTCACCAAAGCGGAAATTCGCCAAATGGCGGCGGAGATGGGCCAACTGGAACTTGCCAATAAATCCGAAAGCTATGAGATCTGCTTTGTGCCTGACAACGATTATCGGTCGTTTTTACGCCATCGTGTGGAAGACATCGACGATCGAATCGGACCGGGTAATTTCATACTAACCGATGGAACGGTAGTCGGCAAGCATCAGGGTTATCCTTATTATACCGTTGGTCAACGGAAAGGGTTGGGCATTGCGTTGGGGCGACCAGTTTTCGTCACCCAAATACTACCGGAAAGCAATACGGTGATGCTGGGGGATGAACATGAATTGCAACGGCAGGAAGCTTATGTTAAGAATGTGAATTTGGTCAAATATGCCACGATCGCACAACCGATAGAAGCGGTGACCAAGATACGCTATAAAGACGCTGGCATGACCAGTACTATCGTGGAAGAAGATGGCCGAATCAAAGTTGACTTTCACCATGCCGTGAAAGGGATTGCTCCGGGCCAATCGGCGGTATTTTACGAAGGCGATGATTTGCTTGGCGGTGGCTTCTTGATGTAATATGATCAATGATGAGCGTTGACTAAGGGAGACGATATAAGAAAAAAGCTCCGGGCAAAGTGCCCGGAGCTTTTTTGTATTGATGAGTGTGATAGACAGGTGTTAAAATTTACCTATTAACTCCACCAAGTCAACCAATTTGTTGGAATAACCCCACTCGTTGTCATACCAAGAAACCACCTTGACAAAATTGTCATTGAGCGAAATCCCTGCTTTAGCGTCGAAAATGGACGTGCGGGTATCGCCGAGGAAATCCTGCGATACCACATCGTCTTCGGTATAGCCCAAGATTCCTTTCAATTCACCCTCAGCGGCTTCCTTGAATGCTTGTTTAATCTCCTCATAGGAGGCTGGTTTTTCCAAGCGGGCAGTTAAATCCACCACGGAAACATCCGCTACGGGAACCCGGAAAGACATACCTGTCAGTTTGCCTTTCAATTCTGGAAGCACTAAACCTACCGCTTTTGCCGCGCCAGTAGAGGAGGGGATGATGTTTTGGTAAGCACCGCGGCCTCCACGCCAATCTTTAACCGAAGGGCCGTCAACCGTCTTTTGCGTAGCGGTCACCGCGTGTATCGTGCTCATCAACCCTTCGATGATACCGAATTTGTCGTTGAGTACTTTTGCCAATGGAGCCAAGCAGTTGGTTGTGCAGGAAGCATTGGACACGATGGTGTGTTCGGGCTTCAATTCTTTATGGTTCACGCCCATGACGAACGTCGGGGTATCGTCCTTAGCTGGTGCGGAAAATACCACTTTCTTAGCGCCTGCATCGATGTGTTTCTGGCCGGCTTCTTTGGTCAGGAACAAACCAGTACATTCCAATACCACCTCGGCACCCACTTCATCCCATTTCAGGTTTGCGGGATCTTTCTCGGCTGTAACCCGTATGGTTTTGCCATTGACAATGAGATTACCATCTTTTGCTTCTACGGTGCCATCAAAGCGACCATGCGTAGAGTCATATTTCAACATGTAAGCCATGTAGTCTGGTTCCACCAAATCATTGATGCCGACAATCTCGACATCAGGGCGATTTACGGCTGCTCTAAATGCTAAACGGCCTATCCGACCGAATCCATTGATTCCAATTTTCATCTTTTATTAGTTTTTATTTAAATAGTATTTCAATAAATTGTGTATCGGTTCCCTAACCACGGTGCCCACTTGAATGTCATAACTGCCCGCAACATCCCGCAGCCACTCTTCGTATCCCGCTGCAACACTGCCTGTAAAATTAACTTTCGCTTCGGGATATTGTTTCGTTAAGGGCAACATATAGGTTTCCATATATAGCTTGAAGCCCCGGTATATGATTTTTTTGACGAACCGATGCTTATGGTTTTCCATCACGAAGTCGGCAAACGACGTCAAAAACAATGTTGGATTAGCCTGATTGTATACTTTATCGAGTATTTGCTTGCGATCTAACGGGTAGCGGGATATGAATTTTTCCCGGAGATCGTCGGGCATGACCTCGTTCAGGAAACTTTTCAATAGCATGCGTCCGATCCAATTAGCGGAACCTTCATCGGCCAAAATGTATCCCATCCCGAAGTTATTGTTTGCCGTTTTTTTCCCATTGAAATAGGCAGCATTGGAGCCACTGCCGAGGATGCCGATGAGACCCCTTTCGTCTCCAAAGGTGGAAATAGCCGATGCTTTTACATCATGATCCACATTGACCTTTGCGTTCTTGAAAAACTGCTGGAAGACGGTTGCTATTTTCTCCTTGCGTTCGGAGGAAGACGAACCGGCCCCAAAGAAGTGGATGCGCCTTATTTGCTCCGCGTAATTGATCAGGTTGTTGTTTTTGTTGAGCAATTGGAGGATAAAACGCTCGTCATGCAGATAGGGGTTGATGCCCATGGTACGAAAACCCGTCACAATCTTCCCTTTCTCGGCTAACCGCCAGTCTGAAAACCTCGAACCACTGAAAACAACAGCTATCATTAGCGAAATGATTTATATAGACAATACTTCAACCATTTCAAGCATATCCTCGCTCAGCTTAAAGGCTTTGTTGTTTAACGCCTCTTCGAGCGGGGTGGTTTTGATCTCATTGCCGCGCAAGCCTACCATGACGCGAGTAGTGCCGGCGAGCAACTGCTTGACAGCGGCAAACCCCATTCGACTTGCTAGTACCCGATCAAAGCTGCTGGGTGACCCGCCGCGCTGCAAATGGCCCAATATGGTCACCTTGGTATCGTAGAAGTCAAACCGGGCCTTAACTTCCTTGGCCACGTTATAGGCACCTCCGTTTTCTTCCCCTTCGGCGACAATGACAATCGTAGACGATTTATTCCCTTTTGCCGCCAATTCCAATTGCGCGCAAAGATCCTGGATAGCCGTCGTCTTTTCCGGCAATAAAATCGCCTCTGCACCACCGGCGATACCCGCATTCAATGCGATACAGCCCGAGTCACGACCCATGACCTCCACAAAGAACAGCCGGTCATGGGAAGCCGCCGTATCCCGTATTTTATCTATGGCCTCGATGACGGTGTTCGTGGCCGTATCATATCCCAAGGTAAAGTCAGAACCATACAGATCATTATCTATCGTGCCTGGGATACAAACCACCGGAATGCCGTGTTCGCGCGAGAAAACTTCAGCTCCCGTGAACGTGCCGTCACCGCCAATGGCAATCAGGCCGTCAATGCCGGCAGCTTTTATGTTGTCATATGCCAACTGCCGGCCTTCCTGGGTACGAAACGCTTCACATCTCGCCGTTTTGAGTATCGTGCCACCTAATTGGATGATATTGCTTACCGATCGGCTATTCATCTCCTCGAAATGATTGTCGATCATCCCCTGGTAGCCTTGGTAGATGCCCACGACAGACCTCCCAGCATGTAATGCCGTGCGCACTACTGCACGAATGCAGGCGTTCATTCCGGGTGCATCACCACCGGAAGTAAAAATTCCTACTTTTTTTATACTTTGCACTTTTCTAATAATCTTTTGTAATTTAGCAGCACGAATATAGTGTGTATTTGTTACACTATTAAATTTTTCAAGAAATATTTTTCCACTTTGGAAGGTTTGAAGATAGCAAACTTAAAGAATAAAAATCAATTAGTAAACAAATAGTCAAAGCTTTGCAAGCAAATTTACCACACTTACAATCGACGTTTACCACTGACTGCGTGATATTTGGCTTCCACGAAGGAGAGTTGAAGGTATTGCTTATTGAACGGAATGAATATCCCTTTAAGGGGTGGTGGGCCCTTCCGGGTTTTTTCGTTGAAAATAATGAAACGATCGACGATGCCGTCAAGCGAATCTTATATGAACATACGGGCCTGCGCGGGATCTTCATGGAACAATTGTATGCGTTCGGTGACTTAAAGCGACATCCTCAAGGACGTATCATTACGGTAGCTTATTATGCGCTGCTGCGATTGGATGACCTAAAAAGCCAGCCTGAGCCTGTGACGGACTATGCTAGGCAAGCTGTTTGGCACCCATTGAATAACCTACCAGAACTGGCGTTTGACCATCGGCATATCATCGATAAAAGCATTTTAAAGGTAAGGCGTAAAATAAGCTACAGCCCGATTGCTTTTGAACTATTGCCCGAGAAGTTTACCCTCACGCAATTGCAACAGTTATATGAAGCGATTTGGGGAAGAAAACTTGACAAACGCAATTTTCGGAAGAAAATGCTGAATTATAATATCCTCAAAGAGTTGCCCGAATTTCAGCGGGGTGTTTCCTATCGCGCAGCGCGGCTGTACAAACTGGATAAGCGTAAATATGCGAAGGTTTTCCAAAATGAACTGACATTCGCTAGATAAGTTTTTAGTCGTAGGTCTGAGGTCGCAGGCCCGCAATCGTAAATCTGAAATCTAAGGTCAAAAAATCGAAAGACCCTGCCATAGGGCTGTCACGATGGGTATTTCCTTTGCATCGTACAAAGGGTTATGTAATCCAATTGTCATAATGTAATGTCGTGTGCCATCCGGTGTAACCTTTTCTTTGTAGGCATCTCTAAAAGTTATACTTTTGACCGATTTTTAAAAATAGTCAAATGTTAAAACGATAATAATGGAGGCGTGTTGGACGATAAAAGAAATCAAATAATAGCAGCAGCGTTACAACGGTTTTCACATTTCGGGATTGCGAAAACCACGATGAGTGAGATAGCCGAGGATTTGAATTTATCGAAAGCAAATCTGTACTACTATTTTCCAGATAAGTTTTCGTTGATAGAGGCCATTGTCTACGGATTTATGGAAGAAAGCGAGGCCGTTATTGGTCAAGCATTGGGGGGGATTCCAAACACATTGGATCGGCTGATCTACTTGTTGGATTTGAAACGGGAATACCTAAACAAATATTATATGCTTGTCCTCGATCTATACGAAATGAACATCAGCGAAGAACGGTGGCAAACATTGTCGAATGCATTGTATAAGCGTGAAGTGGAGAACATTTCCAATATATTCCAAAAAGGCGTAGACCGCGGAGAACTTGTAACAATGGATGTTACTTTTACGTCTGAATTATATGTGTCGGTTATTCGCGGATTAGCCATGTTTTGCAATGATGTCATCCCGCATCCTGTAGTGAATAAAGAAGAAATAGCAGCAATCGTCGAACGGCAGAAACAAGTTGCCGCCATTTTCATCAATGGTATTAAAAAAGTAAGCTCAGATAATTAATCATATGAACATATCCAAAATGACAATTAGGATCTATATCGCAACCATGTTATCCGTTAGTTTATTGGGGATGAATTTAGCATCAGCCCAAGAATCGCTGACATTGCAAGATGCGTTGCAATATGCATTGAATAATAGTGAAGCGTTGCGTAAGGCACGCTTGGAAATAGAGGGTGGCAAATATAAGGTTGCCGAGGTAAGGGCATCTGCTTTGCCGCAGATCGATGTGACCAGTACGCTGACCAATAACTTATTAGTCCAGCAATTTGTCTTACCGGCGGAGGCCTTCGGGGGCGAACCGGGAGAATTCATCGCCATCAAGGCGGGGCAGACTTGGAATGCGATGTCTCAGGTACAATTGAACCAGCAGATCTTCAACCAACAGGTGTTTACCGGACTGAAAGCAGCAAAGAGCTCGGAGGAATTCTACCGTTTATCCGCCCAATTGGCAGAGGAGAATCTGATCCAACAGGTGGCGACTAACTACTACCAGATTATCATTACGCGGCAGCAGTTGAGTGTCATCGATGCCAATATCGAACGTGTCGGACAGTTGGAAAAAATGGTGGGTAGCCAGTATGAACTGGGTTTGGCCAAAAAAATAGATCTCGATCGCATCAAGGTGAATAAAAGCAACTTGTTGGCACAGCGCGAACAACTGGAATATGCGGTGGTTCAGCAAGAAAACCTGTTGAAATACTACATGGGAATGCCCATAGATACCCAGATTGCCATTCCCGATACCGAAGTTGCAAAACTGGAAGACGAGACGGCACTTGCATCTGTGGATGGCAATGTGAACGTGGAAGACCTGATTAATTATCGGGTGTTGAGAAAACAGGAAGACCTGCTAGCGCTGCAACGGAAAGCCTACGTAGCGGAATACTACCCGAGCTTATCCCTCGGTGGAAACTACATGTACAACACGCAGAGCGACCGGTTTAACCTGTATTCGCCACGGGCCCTCAACTTTGATATGTCAGCAGTGACTTTGACCCTTAGGATCCCGATTTTCGATGGGAATGCACGCCGGTCTCGGGTGCGCCAAGCCGATGTGGAACTGAGGAAAGTCCATGAAGACTTGCGCAACACCTCCAATGCGTTAAATATGGCTTATGAAAATGCCAAGATACAGATTAAGAATAGTATGAATACGATTGAAACACAACGTGTGAATAAGGAATTCGCGGAAGAAGTGTTCAATAGTACACGGAATAATTACCAAAACGGATTGGCCAACCTGACTGATTTATTGACGGCCGAAACGGATTTAGTCGCCGCTCAGAACAGCTACAATGAGGCATTGCTTAATTATAAAGTGGCGCAAATCGAATTGGTAAAATCTAACGGACAAATCAAATCATTAGTAAACGAGTAAATCATCATCACCAAACATAGTATGAAACGAGTAATCATCACCATCGTCATTGTAATAGGGCTATTGGCACTCATTGGATGGGTATTAAACAACAACAAAAAGGAAAATGAGGCAAAAACGGCGGTCGTTGCCGAAACCGGAGGAGCCATTGTGGTGAAAGCCGCCAAGGTGAGCAAGGAACCCATCGTGCTTGATTTTTCAGCAAACGGGAACTTCGCGGCCAACCAAGACCTCGTCCTTTCTTCTGAAGTCAGCGGCAGAGTAACCCGACTATTGGCAAAAGAAGGTGCCCGAGTAAGCCGTGGGCAGGTATTGGCACTGGTGGATCCAGAGATCGCCAGCTTGGACAAGCAAGCGGCAGAAGACGCGCTTCAGAAATTGAAAACGGATTACCAACGGTACAAGAGTTCTTTTGAGACCGGCGGAGTGACCCAAGCACAGCTCGATGAAATCGAACTTCAACTTCGCAATGCCGAGATCAGGCTGCAACAGGCCGATCGCCGAGTAGCGGACGCGAATATCAAATCACCCATCAATGGTATTATCAATAGCCGTAGCATCGAGGTGGGCACCTATTTGTCTGCTGGCACCGAACTGTTTGAAATCGTTGATCTATCGCAATTGAAACTGAAGGTCACTGCCAATGAGACGCAGGTAGTGAACCTAAAAGTAGGCGACAAGGTGCAGGTTTCGAGCACGGTATTTCCGGATCGTGAGTTCCATGGCACCGTTTCGTTCATTGCGGCCAAGGCTGACAATACCCTGAACTATCCTGTGGAAATTACGCTAAACAATGATGGGGCCTCCGTGTTGAAAGCGGGCATGTATGGAACGGCGCATTTTAAGTTTCCCCAACAGGAACCCACCATCCTTATCCCACGGGGCTCGTTTGTTGGTGGGGTAAACAGCAATCAGATTTATGTGCTGAGTGCAGACAGTTCGGCCCAGTTGCGTAATGTGGTGGCTGGTCGGATTTTCGGCGAACAAGTGGAAATCCTGCGGGGACTCGAGGAAGGTGAAACGGTTATCACCAGTGGACAGATTAACTTAGTGGATGGAGCGAAAGTAGAAACCTTGCTCGACTAACATTTCAATAAGTAAGACATGAAGATTGCAGAAATTTCGATAAAACGCCCATCCATTGTCATCGTGGTATTTACCGCGTTGTCATTGCTGGGAATCATGAGCTATTTCTCGTTAAACTACGAGTTGCTCCCTAAATTTACGCCGAGTGTGGTGTCCATTACCACCATCTACCCCGGTGCTTCACCCAGTGAGGTGGAAAATACGGTGACGAAGAAGATAGAGGATGCGGTTGCTTCGTTGGAAAACATCAAGAAACTTGATGCTACGTCTTTTGAGAGTCTTTCGATGGTCATCATTGAGCTTAACAGTAATGCCGATGTCGATTACTCACTCAATGATGCCCAACGAAAAGTGAATGCGATATTGTCGGAATTGCCTGACGACGCGGAAGCGCCATCACTGGCTAAATTCTCATTGGACGACCTACCCATCGTTTCACTCGCAGCAACGGGCACCCTGGATGACGCGGCGTTTTATGACTTAATAGACAAACGTGTCCAGCCTGTGCTGTCACGCGTTCCGGGAGTTGCCCAGGTCAATCTAATTGGTGGACAAGAACGGGAAATCCAAGTCAACATAAATGCACCCAAGTTACAAGGGTATGGATTATCCATCATGCAGGTGCAGCAAGCGATTTTGACCTCTAACCTCGACTTTCCCACGGGAAGCGTGAAGACACAGAATCAGGATATTTTGGTGCGTTTGGCTGGAAAATATAAAACGGTTGAAGAATTGCGCAACTTGGTCATTAGCACCTCAGCCAGTGGAGCCCAAGTGCGTTTGCGTGATATCGCGGATGTGCAGGATTCACAAAAAGATGTGGACAAGATAGCCCGTGTCGACCAACGTAGTGCATTGCTCGTCCAAGTGCTGAAACAATCTGATGCCAATGCGGTGGAAGTAAGCCGAGGCACGCAGGAGGCGATCGTTAGCTTAATGGATGCCTACCAAAATGAAGGGTTGAAAATCGAAGTGGCTAACGATAGCTCGACCTATACCCTCGAATCTGCCAATGCCGTCATTTTTGACTTGTTTCTTGCGATTGTGTTGGTAGCGATTGTGATGTTATTTTTCTTACACAGTCTGCGTAACGCCGTGATTGTCATGGTAGCTATACCGGCGTCACTCATTGCCACATTCATTGGAATCAATTTGTTCGGCTACACGCTCAACCTCATGTCACTATTGGGGTTATCTCTTGTGGTGGGTATATTGGTGGATGATGCCATCGTGGTGATCGAAAACATCTATCGACACATGGAGATGGGGAAAAACAAGGTACGGGCGTCCTTTGATGGGGCTAAGGAAATTGGCTTTACGGTGGTTTCTATTACATTGGTAATCGTGGTGGTTTTCTTACCTATTGCCATCAGTTCAGGTATGGTGTCTGACATCTTACGGGAATTCTGTGTGGTGGTAGTGATTGCGACGCTCCTCAGCTTGATCGCTTCGTTTACCATTGTTCCCTTGCTTACCTCTCGGTTTGGTAAGTTGGAGCGCGTATCCAATAAAACCATTTCCGGTAGGTTCATCTTGTGGTTTGAAAACCAATTACACCGTTTTACTCGTTGGGTATCTGGTGTGTTGAAATGGTCACTAAACCATAAAATTATTACGCTGGTGACCGTTTTGGTTTTGTTTTTCGCGTCTTTTGGTTTAGTTGCGGGCGGTTTTATTGGTGGTGAGTTTTTCGCCCAAGGTGACCGTGGCGAATTTTTGGTACAGATCGAAATGCCCAAGGATGCCTCTATCGAGCAGACCAACCAAATGACACAACGTGCGGAGAAGTTCATCGCTACGAAGCCAGAGGTCGTTTCATTAATTACGACGGTAGGACAATCTAGTGACGGATTCGGTGGAACGCAAGCCACGGCATATAAATCTGAGATTACCGTAAAACTCGTCTCTGGTGAAGAACGGGATGACCCTGGTAATATTTACGCGGCTAAGCTTAAACGTGAATTGGAAAAGGAATTGGTGGGCGCAAAGGTAAAAACAGTGCCGATCAGTATCGTGGGATTCGCCGAACAAGCGCCATTTGAATTGGTCGTCATTGGTTCGGATTTAGACAGCGTATTAACCTATGCGGAGGGTATCTTGGATCGCGTTCGCCAGATTCCGGGTACTTCAGAAGCAAAACTTTCCGTGGAAGGAGGTACCCCAGAGATTACCGTGGAAGTAGACCGTGATAAAATGGCCGCATTGGGCATCAACTTACAGACGGTAGGGGGTACCATGCAGACGGCCTTTAATGGTAATACGGACGGCAAGTTTCGTGCGGGAGAGTACGAATATGACATCAATATCCGTTTTGACGACTATGATCGCAAGAATGTGGATGACGTTAGTAACTTGCAGTTTACGAATAACTTCGGACAATTGGTGAAACTTTCGCAATTTGCCACCATACGCGAAGGATCTGGCCCGAGCCAGTTGGAGCGTAGGGACAAAAGCACTTCTGTAAAGGTACAATCGCAAGTCGTCGGACGGCCGGTCAGCGCTATCGCAGCCGATTTGGAAGCCCAACTGGGTGAAATACCTGTTCCAAGTGGAGTTAGTTACGTATGGAGTGGAGATATGGAACAACAATCCGAAGGTTTTGGAACGCTCGGTATTGCACTCTTGTCATCTATTCTTTTGGTTTATTTTATCATGGTGGCGCTATATGACAGTTTTGTCTATCCGTTTGTGGTCATGTTTTCCATTCCGTTATCAATTATCGGAGCGCTATTGGCATTGGCGCTGACGAATAATACGCTGAATATCTTCACCATTCTCGGGTTGATCATGCTGATTGGTCTGGTGGCCAAGAATGCGATTATCCTGGTGGACTTTACCAACCACTTGAAGGCGGAAGGGAAGACCACGCGTGAAGCATTGTTATTGGCAAACCAAGCCCGTTTGCGACCGATATTGATGACCACCATTGCGATGGTGTTCGGGATGTTGCCGATCGCCATTGCGACGGGACCAAGTGCGGAGTGGAAGAACGGTTTGGCGTGGGTAATTATTGGTGGATTGATTAGTTCGCTATTCCTCACACTGATCGTGGTTCCGGTGATGTACCAGATCATGGACAGCATCCTACATCGGTTAGGCCTTGATAAAAAAGGGCGCCCTGTAGAGGAATTGATGGTGGAAGCCTACGAACACAAAGAAGTGAAAGAGTACGACGAGGAGGCTGTTTAAGCCCCATCGTTAGTAAGTTGATGATGATAAAGCCTGCTGGAGTTCCGGCAGGCTTTATTTATTAACACCCATATGGTTTTTAATCCTTTTTAGTTTGGTTATCTTTGCGCCGATTGATAAACCTGATTAACTGAATATATGAAAGAACTTCTGAAACGTTTTGAAGAAAAGGCACCGGAAATAGTATTCGAATGGAAAGACCGTGAAACCGAAGCAGAAGGGTGGGTGGTCATTAATTCATTGCGTGGAGGGGCAGCAGGAGGGGGGACACGCATGCGATTGGGATTGGATCGCAATGAGGTGGAGTCGCTAGCCAAGACCATGGAAGTTAAGTTTACCGTGTCGGGCCCGACCATCGGAGGGGCTAAGTCCGGCATCAATTTCGATCCATTGGATCCACGCAAGCACGGGGTGCTCGACCGGTGGTATAAGGTGGTCACGCCATTGCTTAAAAACTATTACGGCACCGGCGGCGACCTCAATGTAGACGAGATTCACGAAGTCATCCCCATTACCGAAAGCTATGGGTTGTGGCACCCACAGGAAGGTGTGCTCCATGGGCATTTCAACGTTCGGGAAAATGAACGCATACACCAGATCGGGCAATTGCGCTATGGCGTGTCCAAAGTGCTTGAAGATTTAGCATACACGCCCGACCTGAAGCGCAAGTACAAGGTAGCTGATATGATTACGGGATACGGTGTGGCGGAGTCCATTAAACATTATTACACCCTTTTCGATGGACAGGTCGAAGGCAAACGCGCCATTATCCAGGGTTGGGGAAATGTCGCCGCCGCCGCGGGGTATTACCTTTCTCAGATGGGGGTGAAAATTGTCGGTATTATCGATCGGAGTGGCGGTTTGATCAACGCATCAGGTTTCGATGGTGAAACCGTTCAAAAATTATACCTTGACCGTAAGGGAAATAATCTCCAAGCGGAGGGTATGCTATCGTTTGACGAAACAAATGCACGGATATGGGATGTGCCCGCCGAGATACTTGTTCCTGCCGCGGCCTCGAGGTTGGTGTCGAAAGAACACGTGTCTCGATTGGTGGCAAACGGATTGGAAGTCATTTCCTCGGGTGCAAACGTGCCGTTTACCGACCGGGAAATCTTCTATGGGCCGGTGATGGAATATGTAGACCAGCAGATTTCATTGATACCCGATTTTATCGCAAACTGTGGCATGGCTCGGGTATTTGCCTATTTGATGCAGCGCAATGTGGAAATGAGTGACGATGCGATTTTTTCCGATGTCTCCAACGTGATATATAACGCACTGGCTAATATCCATCGACTTTCGCCGGCTAAAACCAAGATCTCTTCCCGGGCTTATGAAATCGCATTGGAGCAGTTAGTGTGAAGGGCTAAATCAGCAGAAACAAGGTGGATCCGACGATTAAGGCTACCATCAATGTTCTGAACTGCTTTTCCGGTAGGGCGTCGACCACTTTGATGCCGATGAAACCGCCCAGGATGATAAAGGGCACTGCCATTAGGTCAAGCAGAAACCCAGCCATGGTAATATTGTCCCAAACGAATACCTGTAAGGGGATCTTGAGGAAGTTCAATATCATGATAAACCAAGCACCCGTGGCCACGAGTGCATATTTAGGTAGGCGCATCGAAAGCAGGTAAACGGTAAGAATCGGGCCAGCAGCATTGCCGATCATGGTGGAAAAACCAACCATGAAACCGAATAGTGGGGCAAACCACCGGGAGCCGGTGATTTCGTCTATTTTACCAACGCTCGATAACCAAAGCAACACCGCTACGCCCAGCAGTATACAGCATCCCATCATGATTTTAAAGCCCGATTCGGGTACCCAATGCCCCGCTAGGAGCGCCACGATCAAACCCGCAACGGCCCAAGGCAGTAATTTCAGGATGTAGGAGCGGTGGAATGCCTTCCGGTAGTAAACCACGGCTATGGCATCGGCTATGCACAAAAGCGGCAAGACGATTCCGGTCGAGTCCTTAGCGCCAAACAACAACGCAAATATGGGAATGGTAAATGTGCCCACGTTTTGGACGCCCGTTTTGGATACGCCGATCAATACGGCGCAAAAGAAAAACAATGCCCATTCGGGCGCACCGTCCAATAACGATAGCGGATTAGGCATGGCCCGATGACACGATGTGTTTGACGATGTCGGTGTTTATATCCCCATAATCGCGGATGTAGTATTGGCAAGGAGGAAGTTGGTCCTTGGTGTGTGATGTTAGTACGCCGACAACATTTGCCCCGGCGTTTATAGCCGCCGATACGCCCGAATGGGAATCTTCAAAAACGATACAGTTTTCAGGCCTTACACCCAGGTTGTGCGCTGATTTCAGGTAGATTTCGGGGTCGGGCTTGTGCGCATGCACATCTTCGCTGGCCAATATGGATTCCATTTGCGGCTGGAATCCCAGCCCATCCATGATTAAATCCAAGTTAGCGCGGGGAGCGGAAGTCGCCACACCCGTATGGAATCCCGTTATTTTCAATGCGGACAAAAATTCCAGGAAGCCCGTAACGGGTGCGATGTGGTGCTGGTATATCTGACGGAACAGCCCCTCTTTTTCTTCCTCCAGACGGGTGAGTTCAGCTCCCTTGATGTCACGTTTGAAGAAATATTTCATGATATAGCTGTTGTGCTTGCCATACATGTGATCCTCAAATTCTTGTTTGGTATAAGGAACCTGATAGTTGTCAAAGAATTGCCTGAAGGCTTCCATGTGATAGGGATTGGTGTGGGCGATGACCCCGTCCATATCAAAGATAACCGCGTAATTGTTCATGCCGTAAAGGTAATGTATTTTGACGGAACACCGCTAGCGTTGGCACTCGCTGGCTGGCAGCTTTTCTCAAAAAAAAGCCCAACGTGTCGCTGGGCTTTTTTAATAATGTCAACCGTTAACCTAAGTAAGATTTCAATATCCGGCTGCGGGAGGTGTGGCGCAACCGTTGTAAGGCTTTGTCCTTGATCTGGCGCACGCGTTCACGCGTAAGGTTGAACTTTTCGCCGATTTCTTCCAATGACAATTGGTGATTGGAACCGAGTCCGAAGAACAACACGATGATTTCGCGTTCCCTCTCGGTCAGCGTAGCCAATGAACGTTTGATTTCTTCGGAAAGCGACTCATCGATCAGTGTACTGTCGGTATCGGGATCACTGTTTTCCAGCACATCCAATAGGGTGTTTTCTTCACCTTGCACAAAAGGGGCGTCCATGGACACATGGCGTCCAGAATTGCTCAGTGTGTCTGACACTTTGTCGACGGTGGTTTCGAGGATATCTGCCAATTCCTCAGGCGATGGTTCGCGTTCATACTCTTGCTCCAGTTTTGAGAAGGCTTTGCTGATTTTGCTCAGTGAACCTACCTGGTTTAAGGGCAAACGCACGATACGCGATTGCTCGGCAATAGCTTGCAGAATGGACTGGCGAATCCACCAAACGGCATAGGAAATAAATTTGAAGCCTTTGGTCTCGTCAAATCGCTTTGCCGCTTTAATCAAACCAAGGTTGCCTTCATTGATCAGGTCGCCAAGGGTAAGCCCTTGGTTTTGGTATTGCTTAGCCACGGATACCACAAACCGCAAATTCGTCTTGGTTAAACGCTCCAAAGCAGCTTGATCTCCTTCCCTGATTTTTTGGGCAAGGATGACTTCCTCTTCGGCCGTGATTAAATCTACTTTACCAATTTCGTGTAGGTATTTATCCAGCGACTGGGACTCACGATTGGTGATGGATTGTGTAATTTTGAGCTGTCTCATCTATTCTATTAAGTACCTTTCTTCCTAAAAAGTTTGCAAAAATACGACTTTTCTACTCTTAATAACTGATTTTTTTGGAAAAAGTTGTCTGATTTAGAGGAAATTATCGGGGTATTTTCACTTTTTCTTTACCCTCAAAAAGTGTTCCAAAAAGTATGCTGCCAAAATGTTTTACTTATATTGCAATGTAATTATTTTTTATTGTATCTCAATAAATATAATATGTTTTTCAAAAAAAATATACTAGTTTTGGTGCGTGAATATGTTAATATTATGACAATATTGCTTTAACTTGATTTGTGTTTTGTGTTGTGAATGAGGTTGTTAATCTATTTTTTCGCACAAAATAACCCGAACGTGTATCATGATGACAGAATTTTCGAATCGCGATATATTTTCCAATACCGCGTAACCATGTCGATAATCATAAACCTGGATGTGATGATGGCCAAGCGTAAAATGACACTCAATGAATTGAGTCAGCGCGTGGGGATTACACTTTCCAATCTTTCCATACTGAAAACAGGTAAGGCGAAAGCCATTCGCCTGGAGACCTTGGATGCGATCTGCAAAGCGTTGGATTGCCAGCCAGGGGATCTTTTGGAATATCGGGATGCCGGCGATTAAATCCGGTAACCCCTCAAAAATTCCGAAACGCCCATCCGTTTTTTCCCTTCTATTTGCAGTTCCTCTACTTGGATATAACCATCCAAACAAGCGAATTTCAAAAACGACTTACCATCCGTATCAGGTATGCCCGGGCTGTGCCCTACCGTTGTTTCTTCCTTTGAGGACTTGAAAATCTTCAGGGTCTTTCCGTCCAAAACAGTATAAGCGGTCGGGTAGGGGCTGAGTCCCCGGATCAAGTTATATACATCGTCGATGGGCTTATGCCAATCGATAAGGCAGTCTTCTTTGAAGATTTTCGGGGCATGCTTCAAAACCGCTCCTGCAGCTATTTCTTCTTGTGGGATGGGGAATGCCTTTCCGTCGCCGATGGCTTTCACGGTTTTGGTCAGCAAACCAGCCCCGACAACCATCAGCTTGTCATGCAGGTCGCCTGCCGTATCGTCATGCCCTATGGCTACTCGTTCCGAAAACAGGATATTGCCGGTGTCAATTTCATGCTGCAGCAGAAATGTCGTGACACCGCTTTCCGTCTCGCCATTGATGATGGCATGGTTAATCGGGGCGGCTCCCCGGTATTGCGGAAGCAGGGATGCATGCAGGTTGACCGTTCCTAATCGTGGCATGTTCCATACCGCCTCGGGAAGCATTCGGAAAGCAACCACGATTTGCAAGTCTGCATTAAACGACCTCAATTCCTTCAGAAAACTGCTGTCACGTAGTTTTTCGGGCTGTAATACGGGAATCCCCTGGGTGATGGCGTACTGCTTTACCGCGGATTGATGCAGTTTTTGCCCACGTCCGGCGGGTTTGTCCGGTGCGGTAATGACGGCCACCACATCTTCGCCAGCTTCAAGCAATGCCGCCAAAGACGCTACGGCAAATTCGGGGGTACCCATGAATATAATGCGCATAATTATTTTGTGTTTCGTGCTTCGTACTTTGTATTTTCGTTAACTTTGCGAAGTTACAAAATGATATCAAGAGGCTTGAACTTCCCTTATTTTTTAGCCAAAAGAATTGCCATCACCGGCAAACGGACATTCTCCAAGTTGATCGTGGGGGTTGCCATTGGGGCCATCACATTAGGGTTGGCAGCGATGTTGCTTTCCCTGGCTGTGCTTAAGGGATTCAAAGCGGAAGTGGCTGCAAAGCAGCGGGGATTTTTTGGTGATATCACATTGAATAACTACGACTTGAACGAGTCTTATGAGCACATGCCTTTCCGACTACGGCCGGAAAAATTGGTCGAACTCAAAACCATACCGGGTGTCACTTCAGTACACCACTACGCCACTAAAGCAGGAATCATCAATGTGAATGACGAGGTGGAAGGGGTGTTGATGAAAGGCATCGACAGCTCGTACAACCAAGGGTTCATCATGAATGTATTGGTGGCCGGGCAACCAATCGATTTTTCAGACAGTACCAAGGCCATCGGAGAGATATTGATTTCGCAACACACTGCCAATCGCTTACGTCTCTCCGTAGGAGATGATTTCATCATGTATTTCGTGCAGGAATCAATCAGGAGGCGTAAGTTCCAGATCGTCGGCATCTTCAATACGGGCGTTGAGGAGTTGGATAAAGTCTATGTGATCGGCTCATTGCCGCTTATCCGGCGACTGAACGATTGGGCGGAAAATGAAGTGGGCGGTTACGAGGTCTCGATAAGTGATTTCGGGAGACTTGACGAACTGACAGAGACCATCCAGGACCTGCTGCCCATCAACGTCGATGCCATCAATGTCCGGCAACAACTGCCCGAGATCTTCCAATGGTTGGATTTGTTGGATGTCAATACCGTCGTGATTTTGATTTTGATGATGGTGGTCGCATTGGTCAATATGGTGTCTGCATTGCTGATCATCATCTTAGAACGCACCTCGATGATTGGCATCTTGAAGGCGTTGGGATATACAGATGGGGGCATCCGCAAAGTCTTCCTGTACCATGCAGCCTATCTGATTGGGTTAGGGTTGTCATTGGGTAATGTCCTCGGGTTGGGATTATATTTTTTCCAACGACAGACGCGGTATTTCAAATTGGATGAGGCGTCTTATTATGTGTCTTATATCCCGGTAAACATCAGTGCGCTGGAAGTCATTTTGCTCAATGCCGGTGTTGCATTTGTCGCGTTGGCGGTCTTACTGATTCCGTCTTATTTTGTTACCAAGATCAGTCCTATCAAGGCTATTCAATTCCAATAGGGCATCTCCGGGTTTCGGGCAAATAACCCGATTAAAGACGACTTGTTTTGCTATCTTTGAAACACATTTGACAGGTTGTTTTCGGGTCAACCAATCCGGTCTTACGTCGAAAGTAGCCGATCGATTAACGAATTCCAAAAACGATAAATATGGATATTCCCACGGTAGCCAGGAGAATCACAAAGAACGCGGATGGCACATTGCAGGTGCCAAATCATGTAGACATCCCATTCATCATCGGGGATGGCATAGGGCCGGATATCTGGCGGGCTTCGGTGCGGGTATTTGACGCTGCCGTAATGTCGGCATACGGCGGACAGCGCAATGTGCGCTGGAAAGAAGTGCTTGCAGGAGAAAAGGCATACCAACAAACGGGCGAGTGGCTGCCCGATGAAACCCTTTCGATCATTGAGGATCACCTCGTGGCCATCAAAGGGCCATTGACCACGCCCATTGGGGGTGGAATCCGTTCGCTCAATGTCGCGATCCGGAAAGCGCTTGATCTGTATGTCTGCCAGCGACCGACACGTTGGTTTGCGGGTGTTCCTTCGCCGGTGAAACACCCTGAGCAGGTAAACATGGTGATTTTCAGGGAAAATACGGAAGATATTTACACCGGCATCGAATTCCCTGCGGGATCGACCGATAGTAATCGTTTGGGTGCCTTCCTTGCCGAGGAATTGGGTGCCGACCATGGCTTTACCATTACGACGGCAATTGGTATCAAAACGGTGTCAGAAGAGGGATCCAAACGATTGGTCAGGGCGGCTATTGAACATGCTATCGGACATGGATTGCCGTCGGTGACATTGGTGCATAAGGGCAATATCATGAAATATACCGAAGGGGCCTTCAAAAATTGGGGTTACGAGGTAGCTGAGTTTGAATTTGGGGATAAGACGTTTACATGGCCCCAGTGGGATCGGATCAAGGAGGCCGAAGGAGAACAGGCAGCCGATGCAGCATTGGAAGAGGCCGTCACGAATGGAAAAGTCATCGTGAAAGATGTCATTGCCGATAATTTTTTGCAACAAATATTGCTAAATCCGAAAGATTATTCCGTTATTGCTACATTGAATCTAAATGGGGATTATATTTCGGATGCATTGGCCGCTATCGTTGGAGGGATAGGCATTGCGCCCGGCGCAAACATCAACTACCAAACGGGACACGCGGTATTTGAAGCGACACATGGCACGGCACCACGATTCGCTGATACGGACAGCATGAACCCATCATCCGTGATCCTCAGCGGAGCGATGATGTTTGAATACATGGGGTGGCATGAAGCGGCAGCCCTTATCACACGAGCCTTGCAGGCAACCATTTTGCAGAAAACCGTAACGGTTGATTTTTTCAACCAAATGGATGATGGATTGCTCCTGAAGACAAGTGAATTTGCATCGGCTATTATCCGCCATATGGAACAGGAAACGGCAGAGCAGTAAAATAAAAGCGGGCTTTGACCGTTCGATATACTAAACATGCATAAGAGCAACTTTTAAACATTGACCAATGGCCAATATTCTGCTGGTAGAAGACGATACCACCTTTGCTGCGATACTTGAAAATTTTCTGAAGAAGAAAGGGTTTGAGGTTGTCGTGAAATACAGTGTGAAAAGTGGGATTGAAGCCCTGAAGAATGAGACATTCCACCTGATTTTGTTGGACTATCGCTTAGGTGACGGAATTGGGCTCGATGTATTGGAAGCCATGCGCAAACAGGGAGATTTAATACCATCGATCATCATGACGAGTTTCAATGATGTGCGCACGGCGGTAAAGGCGATTCGTCAAGGCGTGTTTGATTACATCACCAAGCCGGTGAACCCCGACGAACTGTTGATGGTGGTCAACCAAGCCTTGGAAGGGAAGTCGACCGAGAAGCAGTATGCTGTTTCCCAAGATGAAGGGAGCCAAGGGGCCATTGACAAGGCCGATTTCGTGCGGGGGAGTAGCCAAGCAGCCCAAAAGCTACACGATTATATCGGATTGGTCGCACCGACTGATATGTCCGTGCTGATTCGTGGAGAAAGCGGTACAGGCAAAGAATACGTGGCCCGTTCGATACACCGGATGAGTACCCGCGCGGATAAACCATTTGTCTCGATTGACTGTGGAACACTTTCCAAGGAGTTAGCTTCCAGTGAACTTTTTGGTCATATCAAGGGTTCGTTTACCGGTGCGCTGAACGATAAGACGGGCCAATTTGTGGAGGCCTCTGGTGGTACACTCTTTCTGGATGAGATAGGGAACCTGTCTTACGATGTGCAGGTAAAACTGCTGCGCGCATTGCAAGAAAAAGTAATACAACCTGTCGGTGCCAATAAGACCATCAGCGTAGACGTTAGGGTTATTGCGGCAACAAACGAGGAACTTTTAGGCACTGGAAAGTTTAGGGAGGATTTATACCACCGGATCAACGAATTTGAGATTATCGTTCCCAACTTGCGCGATAGACGTGCTGATTTTCAAGAATTTGTCGACTTTTTCGTGGAAAAAGCCAATCAGGAATTGGGCCGTAGCGTCACCGAGCTATCAAATGAGGTCGAGGAGATATTTAATACCTATGACTGGCCCGGAAACCTTCGGGAACTAAAAAATGTGATCAAACGGATGGTACTGCTTTCGCCGGGCACCACAGCCGAAATATCAGCTTTGCCGGAAGAAATGGTATATGCCATCAAAAACCAGCATGTGGCGGAACCGGTGCCGTCTGCTGACAATCCTGATTTGCGTATGCACAGTGAGGCACATGAACGTAAGTTGATTTTGGATGTCTTGCAGAAAGCAAAATATAACAAAAGCAAAGCCGCCCAAATGCTTAACATCGACCGTAAAACACTATATAACAAGATGGAAAAATACGGGATCGAGTAAGCAATAGAAATTCCATGTTGATTTAGATGAAATTATTCTCATATCTACATCACGATAAATCCAGATTAGGGGTAGCCGTAGGTGAGCAACTGTATGACCTGCACGAAGCGAATCCCCGGTTGCCCGACAACATGGCCGATTTCTTGGCTGGAGGAGAAAGGACAATGGAGCTGGCGAGGGAAACGGAAGAAGTCATCGCAGGGTCCGAACGCATGACTATGCCTTTGGAATCTCCGCGTATCGTAGCCCCCGTACCCAAACCCTCATCCTTTCGCGATGCGTATGCATTCCGGCAACACGTGGAAACCTCACGACGGAATAGGGGAGTGCTCATGATTCCCGAATTTGATCAATTTCCGGTTTTTTATTTTACCAATCACCAGGCCGTTTTCGGCCCCGGAGAGGTATACTGTATGCCTGAACATTTCAAGCAATTGGATTTTGAGTTAGAGGTGGCTGTTGTGCTCAATAAAAGTGGTCGGAACATCAAAGCCGAAGATGCTGATGAGTACATCGCCGGGTACATGATCATGAATGATCTCAGTGCCCGCCAACTCCAGCTAGCGGAAATGAAACTCAGCCTTGGCCCGGCCAAAGGCAAGGATTTCGCCACGGTAATCGGTCCTTATTTGGTGACTCCCGATGAATTAACACCATATAAAACGCCTCCGCCACCGGGGCATGTCGGGAACGCTTATCAATTGGAGATGACCTGTAAGGTCAATGGCATCTCGGTATCAAAAGGTAATTTTGCGGATATGCATTGGACGTTTGCCGAAATCATCGAACGCATTTCTTATGGTGTAGCGGTTTATCCGGGAGACGTCATCGGCTCTGGAACCGTAGGTACCGGGTGTTTTCTTGAACTGAACGGCACCGGTAAGCTGCACGATCCCGATTATACCGCGCAATGGCTGCAACCCGGTGATGTGGTGGAAATGGAGGTCACCGGATTGGGGTTGCTTCGTAACACCGTAAAAATGCTTAATAGCCAATAGTGTCATATGGCGTTGTACAGATTGATGCTGATCGGTGGTTTAATGCTCATATCAAGTGTTTCAGATTGCTTTGCCCAAAGTGATAAATGGGTAGGGGAATGGGGTATCACCTATCAACCCTGGCCGCATATCCCGCCGGTTGAAATGAAATTGCATATTTCATCTCCAGTTAAAGGAGCGCTTTATCCAGCCAAATTGACGTTGGAGTATAGTAGTTTCTTTGGGGAATACGAGGTTTTATTGGCAAAGAAAAACGATGGGCAGTTGGGTATTGGTCGAAACAAATATCCCATACACGAAGAACCCTATGGGCTGGGTGCATGGATGATGTACCTGAACGGTACGCTTGATTTTCAGGACACGGATGTTCCCACACTGCACCTGAACAGGATGTGGATATCCAATTTTGGCATTTTCATGCAAGGGTTATATGATGACGAACTCTTTACCAACCAAAAAGTACATATCCGCGATTTTTTGTACAGGGATAGTATCACATTGCGGAAAATTAGTGACGTGCCGTGGGAACACCCGAATACGGAAAGAATTGTCAATACGGACAGCATTTACTATGGGGTGTATGAGCCTGTTGAATTAACGCATCCCAATATCCGGATGGCAATACAGGATGAAGAACGATACGACCGCGATACCATTACCATTGTCCACAATGGAAACGTCTTGGTTGACCGGATAGAAGTAGGGGATTTGACAGACCTATCGGCTGAAATCAGGTTGGATACCGGGGAGAACTTTATCACGTTCTTTGCGGATAATTATGGCGATTTACCGCCCAATACTGCAAGTTTCCTCATGATGACGGAGCGGGATGGGCAGCATGTGTTCGATTTTACAAATAAGGCAAATGCATATGCTACATTTATGGTTGCGCGCGTCCGCTACCACGGAAATGATATCGATACCCTGCCAAAAAAAATACCTAAAACCAGTAGTTTAGGCCGGGAAAATATCCCTATTGGGGAGATGCATGTCCGCACTGAAAAAATATCCTTGGAACTATGGGACAGGCAAATCGCAGACGGGGATATCGTATCGCTGCAAGTGAATGGGGCTTGGGTACTACGGAATGAAGAAGTGAAAAAAGAAAAGAAACGGATAGGCGTCACGATGAAACCTGGGCGCAACCGCTTCATTTTTCGGGCTGAAAACTTGGGTCGTATCCCTCCTAATACCGCTGTATTGCGCGTCTTGCATGCCGAGGGGGAGCGGATCTTTTACTTACACACGGATTTGAAGCGCAATAACGTATTGGATATTTATTATCTGATTGATGAATAGTTGCGTATTTTTGTCTACTTCCAAATCGTATTTTTCAACGTTAGTATAATCGAATGACGAAAACCATTGACCCCAATACCCATCCCCAGTTTGATAATTTGATTAAACATGCTGTCGCCCCGCGACCGATCTGCTTTGCAAGCACCATCGATAAAGCAGGCAATGTAAATTTAAGCCCCTTTAGCTATTTCAATATCGTATCGCAGAACCCCGCTATTTGCGTGTTTTCCCCGCTGCGGCGGATGCGTGACGGCAGTACGAAGCATACCATCGAAAATATCAAAGAAGTACCCGAAGTGGTGATCAATATCGTGAATTATGCCATGGTGCAACAGCAGTCATTGGCAAGTACCGAATATCCGAAGCATGTGAATGAATTCGAGAAATCAGGGTTTACCGCGGTAGCGTCCGACTTGGTAACCCCTCCGAGGGTAGCAGAATCACCGGTGCAATTGGAGTGCAAGGTGCGGGAAGTCATTGATTTGGCAGATACCCCCGGGGCGGGTAGCCTGGTGCTGGCCGAAGTGGTGCAAATGCATGTACACGAGGAATTGCTGGATGAAGATGACCATATTGACCAAGCTAAGTTGGATTTGGTGGCCCGCTTAGGTGGTGATTGGTATTGCCGGGTTACGGCCGATAATTTGTTTAAAGTGGCAAAACCATTGCGCAACCTCGGTATGGGGGTCGACCAATTGCCGCAGCATATCCGTTTGTCCCCAGTATTGACCGGTAACCATTTGGGGCAATTGGGTAATGTGGAGTCGTTTCCATCGGAGGAAGCGGTAGACGTGATTCGTGGCGACGAAGAGATCCGGGATATCCTGAATGCGTTTATCGGCGACAAGGCGACCCTTCAAATCCACCTGCACCGCAAAGCTGCCGAACTACTTGACGCAGGCGATGTCGACTATGCATGGAAGGTGCTGTTGTTAGCTTGATTAAGGCTTTTGAGTTTTGTTGAATTTTTCGCAACAAATTATAGGTATTGTTGAATGAATTTCAATAAATATTTTCTAATTTTGCGCTCAGTTAAATCGAGGTATACCTATCAGATTAAATGGATTATAAGATGAAGCATAATTTCGGCGCAGGGCCTTGTATCCTGCCTCAAGAAGTTTTTCAGGAAGCGTCAGAAGCGGTGTTGAATTTCAACGATACCGGATTGTCAATTTTGGAAATATCGCACCGTAGCAAGGAATTTGAAGCGGTAATGGCAGAAACGGAACGGCTGGTGCGCGAGTTGCTTGCGGTGCCGCAAGGGCATTCCATCCTATTCCTACAAGGCGGCGCAAGTACGCAGTTTGCGATGGTTCCCCTCAATTTATTGCCGGAAAGCGGCAAGGCAGCCTACCTGGACACCGGTACATGGGCTAGCAAAGCCATCAAAGAAGCCAAAAAAATCGGGCAGGTAGCGGTTGTGGCATCATCTGCTGACGCGAATTACACGTATATCCCTAAGGAATACGAGGTGCCCACCGATGCCGCGTATTTCCATTATACTTCGAATAATACGATTTTCGGAACAGAGGTTTTCAATACACCGCAGTCGCCCGTTCCCCTTGTTTCCGATATGTCATCGGATATTCTAAGCCGTAAGATTAACGTGGCCGACTTTGGATTGATATATGCCGGAGCGCAGAAAAATATGGGCCCTGCGGGAGCAACATTGGTCATTGTGAAAGATGAGTTGTTGGGCAAGACCGGTCGTACCTTACCCACGATTTTTGACTACCAACCTCATATCGCGGCGGGTTCGATGTATAATACGCCACCGGTTTTCTCCATCTACGTTTCCATGCTCAATTTGCGTTGGTTGCAAAAGAAAGGAGGGGTGGAGGTTATTGAACAAGAGAATATGATCAAGGCCCGTACGCTTTATGACGAGATCGAACGCAATTCGTTGTTCAAAGCGACGGCTGCCCCTGAAGATCGCTCACGGATGAATGTCACCTTCATTACGGAAAAAAAGGAACATGAATCAGCATTTTTGGATTTAGCCAAGGAGCGGGGATTAGTTGGGCTCAAGGGCCATAGAAGTGTGGGTGGTTTCAGGGCGTCGATTTATAATGCATTGAGCATAACCGGTGTCAATGCGTTGGTAGATGCCATGCAAGAATTTGAAGAAAAAAACAAGTAGAACGCGAGGTTCCAACATAAGAAAATGAATATTTTAGCAAACGATGGGATAGACCCTTTGGGTAAACAATTGCTTGAAAAAGCAGGATTTAACGTAGATACCAACCACATACCGCAGGATGAGTTATCCACTAAATTGCAAGCATACGACGCGATTACTGTGCGTAGTGCGACCAAGGTACGTAAAGAATTGATTGACCAGTGCCCTAACCTCAAACTGATTGGAAGAGGTGGCGTGGGTATGGATAACATTGATGTGGAATACGCCCGTTCCAAGGGGATAGCGGTGGTCAATACACCGGCAGCGTCTTCATTATCTGTTGCAGAGTTAGTGTTCGCGCACTTGTTAAGTGGGGTGCGGTTCCTCTATGACTCCCAACGGAAAATGCCTGTGGAGGGAGACACTAATTTCGGTGGCTTGAAAAAAGCGTATGCGAAGGGAGTGGAACTTCGGGGGAAGACATTGGGTGTAATCGGTATCGGCCGAATTGGCCGTGAAACAGCTAAGGTTGGACTTGGTTTAGGGATGGATGTCATCGTTAGTGACTTGTTTGAAGCGCCGAAAAGCTTACCATTGACACTTTCCGGTGGCATCACAGTCGACGTGCCTATTCAACAAGTCGAATTGGAAGAGTTGTTACAGCGATCGGATTTCATCTCATTGCATGTGCCATTTACCGACAAGCCGATCATTGGCAAGGCGGAATTTGAATTGCTTAAGCCGGGTGTCGGCCTTGTAAACGCGTCACGGGGTGGCGTGATCGACGAACTTGCATTAATCGAGGCATTAGACAGTGGTAAAGTAGCTTTTGCCGGGTTGGATGTGTTTGACGACGAACCCACCCCAAGGAAAGTATTGCTTACCCATCCGAAAGTATCGCTGACACCCCATATCGGTGCTGCCACTGGCGAAGCGCAAGAACGGATAGGGGAAGAGTTGGCCAATCTGATCATCGAGCACCTGACGAAATAAATTTAACTATTTTTGATAGCATGAAGGGCTGTTTGGCTATCTTTGTGCCACTTTGAGTAAAACCTAACAGGAATTTCAACTTGTTAGGTTTTATGTAATTGATTACACGAATGAAAGTACTAAAATTCGGGGGTACATCCGTAGGGAGTGCCGAGCGCATCAAGTCGTTACTCGACATCATTAATCCGCAGGAACGACAGCTAGTTGTGTTATCGGCCGTGGCCGGTACAACTAATGCCTTGGTTGAAATTTCACAGGCATTTACAGCAGGCGACAGCGAAAAGGCGAAGACCTTAATCGACGTTCTGCACGGCAAGTACGAAGAATTGATCGCGGCGCTTTTCGCTACGGATGAAGGCTATCAAAACGGGAAGGAACTTATCGATTACCATTTCAATCTGATTTCCTCCTTTTCCAGCCACCTGTTTACACCAATCGAAGAGAAAATCATCTTGGCACAAGGTGAGTTAATCTCTACGACGCTCTTCCATTTCCATTTGACTGAAATAGGGGTGCGGTCAAAACTGCTTCCCGCCTTGGACTTCATGAAAATAGACGAGGACAATGAACCAAAAATAGATTTCATCGGCGATCACTTAAATGAATTGTTACTCCAGTCAAGTGACCATAACTTATTTATTACTCAAGGATATATATGCCGGAACTCTTTTGGTGAGATTGATAACCTAAGAAGAGGGGGAAGTGATTACACGGCTTCGCTTATTGGCGCGGCAATCGGTGCATCAGAAATCCAGATATGGACGGATATTGACGGGATGCACAACAATGATCCACGCATTGTGAATGGAACCAAGCCGATAGCCAACCTGAGTTTTGATGAAGCTGCCGAACTCGCTTATTTCGGTGCGAAAATCCTGCATCCCCAAAGTGTTTTCCCTGCGCAACGTTATAACGTTCCGGTGCGTTTGCTGAATACCATGGAACCGCAGGCCGCCGGAACCCTGATCAATAAAGAAGGAACTGCCAAAGGTGTCGTGCGGTCCATTGCGGCAAAAGACGGTATAACGGCGATCCGCATCCATTCATCCCGGATGCTACTTGCTTACGGTTTTTTAAGAAGGGTGTTTGAGGTATTCGAGCGCTACAAGACGCCGATAGACATGATCACGACCTCGGAAGTCGCCATCTCACTGACCATCGATGATACGACCTGCCTCGCCGATATTGAAAAAGAACTCGCTGATTTTGGTTCGGTCGAGATAGACAAAGACCAAACGATCGTGTGTGTGGTGGGAGATTTCGGATTGGATACGCATGGTTATGCATCGCGGGTGTTGGATGCTGTGAAGCATATCCCGGTCAGAATGATTTCTTATGGGGGAAGCAATTACAACATTTCCATGTTATTACAAACAGAACACAAAGTGGAGGCCTTGCGGTCATTGCACAACAGGCTTTTTTAAATTAAATACGCGATAATTGGGTATGTTCAATCCGGCACTCATCAACTCGTTCCAGAAAAAGGAAACACCTTTTTATTATTATGATTTGGCCTTGTTGGCACGTACGTTAAGCACGGCCAAGGCCGCCGCTGACACGCACGGATTCCATGTGCATTATGCACTTAAGGCCAACTTCAATGATCGTGTACTCGACCACATCCGGGAGATCGGATTCGGTGCGGATTGTGTAAGCGGAAACGAAGTGAAGAAAGCCGTCGATAAGGGCTTTAGCCCAAGTAAGATTGTATTTGCTGGGGTGGGTAAGTCGGACAAAGAGATCGAATATGCATTGCAAAACGATATTTTTGCCTTTAACGTCGAATCCGTACAAGAGCTTCGCGTGATTGACGGACTAGCCGCAAAAGCAGGTAAAAAAGCGAATGTCGCCCTTCGTATCAACCCCAATGTAGACGCACAAACACACCATTACATCACCACGGGCTTGGACGAAAACAAATTCGGCATTGCCCAATGGGAATTGGGTAGCGCGGTGGAAATGTTACGGCAATGCCAGCATGTTGAACTGATCGGTATCCATTTTCATATTGGCTCGCAGATCATTGACCTTAATGTGTTCAAGAGCCTATGTGTCAAAGTTAATGAGCTAAACAATTGGTTTGACGAGCGTGGATTCCGGTTACAAGTGCTGAATGTAGGGGGTGGGTTAGGCGTCGATTACTACGAGCCGGATAGCCATGCGATTCCAGATTTTCAATCCTATTTTGACATTTTTGCTGATTTTCTCGACCAGAAACCTGGACAGGAAGTGCATTTTGAATTGGGACGTGCGTTGGTTTCACAATGCGGGAGTTTAGTCAGTCGAGTATTGTATGTAAAAAACGGGATTAAGAAAAACTTCCTGATCCTAGATGCCGGAATGACTGAATTGATGCGGCCGGCGCTCTATCAAGCCTATCATAAAATAGAAAAACTTGGTTTGGATGCCGTTTCCGAACAACGGGGAAACCTGATGCATTACGATGTCGTGGGGCCAATCTGCGAAAGCAGCGATTGCTTTGGTAAGGAAGTTTTGTTGCCCCCATCTGAACGCGGCGACCTGATTGCGATTAGAAGCGCTGGCGCATACGGGGAGGTCATGGCATCGAATTATAACCTGCGCGATGAAATACGCTACGTGTATAGCGATTAGGTTGACTAACTGTTTTTATATCCTCCTCATTAATAGTTCATCCATTGATTAATGCTAGCATCTCCGCGGTGTTGCGCACGTCTAGTTTGTGCAGGATGTTTTTACGGTGAGTCATGACCGTGTGGATGGATAAGAATAATATATCGGCTATTTCCTGGTTGGTATGCCCGTTGCGAACCAAGCCGATGATTTCAAGTTCACGACGTGAGAGCTTGAATTTGTTCAGGAATTTATCATCAAAAATGGGGTCTGCATGCTCTGATCGCATAGTGGTATGGTCATAATCGTACCGGTTTTCCCCCGCGTGGATGACTTTTATCGTATCTATTAAATGTTGCGCATCAGAGTCCTTATGCAAGTATCCGTTAATATCCATCTCTCTACATCTGGCATACACATTCTCATCGGCATACATACTGAGCACCACGATTCTGCATTGCACTTGCGTATTTTTCAAAATACGAATCGTGCTGGGGCCATCCAATACAGGCATGTTTAAGTCTACCAATACTAAATCAACGGTGTCTGTTTTTAGGTATTCGATGAGTTCTTTCCCATTCGCGCATATCTTGGCCACGGACAGCTCGGGGTCGGATTGCAAGATGGATGCAATCCCTTCTGACATCAACTTGTGGTCGTCAACTATCGCTATCGTTATCATTGGTTATTCATTACAGATATCAGGCTAAGCGTTCGGTATACATAGCTTGACAGTTGTACCTTTACCCATCTCGGAAGCCATTTGAATGGTGCCCCCGATAAGTTTGACACGGTCGTAGATATTGATCAATCCCGATCCACGGTGGTCGGTGTTGATATCGAACCCCATTCCGTCATCGGCAATCGACAAGATACAGCCATCTTTTTCTATGGCTAATTTAACAAATATATGCTTAGCATCTGCATGTTTGAGAATATTATTGATGCATTCCTGGAATATGCGGATGATCATCAATCGATCTTGCATATTTGATGGTTCACAAAACCCTTCGTTTTCGAAATCCGTCTGCACGACCCCCGCCTTGTGTACCTTGCTTAACTCCTGTTCGATGAAATCACTCAATGTATATTGCTCTACCCGATTGATGTTCATGCTCTGTGACAGTAGCCGGATATCCATGATTGCTTGGTCTATCAATTGCTTCACATCGGTCTTTTGTTTTGTATCCGGACGGGAAAGGTATAATTTGATCAAGGATAGTAGCTGCCCGATGTTATCGTGGAGTTCCTGGCCTACATATTTCAGTGTCTCCTCCCGTATCTCTACTTTAGCCTTTAGTACGGTCTGCTCGTATTTGGCTATTAACTGTTGCTGTTCCTTGATGTTCTTGATTTTCCTTTTTTGGTAAAAGATGATCATGATAAACATGAACCCCCCGACGACAGCCAGTATTAGGCTCGCGAAAAGAATAGCGATAACGATCGGGTCACTGTCTGTGGGGTGCATGGTAAAAAGGTTAGGTGGTGTCTTTTGGGTCGAGATCGGAATTATTGTTCCGATGCAATAAAAATCCTGCGATATACATGGAATACAAAAGGAAAGCAAAGATATTCAATAATGTGGATCCAATATACACTTTATTAATCACCAAGTAATTCCATAACGACAAGGTTAATGTGCTACAAAGGTAAAAGAAAAATAGGGCGGTAACGAACCAAAATGAAGCATCCCAGATGGGGTTTTTGTCGTTTTTTTCATCGGTCAATAGCTCATGGAAATAAAGCAGTGAATAGATCACGACAAATACCCCCATTAAGGTGCGCGAATGGGTCATGACGACATGGATGCCCTGCGTAAAAAACAAATTGAAGAAATAAAAGAAAAGCCAGAAAAGCGCCAATGCGATGACAACCTGTTTTTTGCGTCTACTACGAATGATACTGAAAAAAAAGATGCTGAAAAAAATGAAAACAATCAGATGGGCCGTATTGAATATGGAATAGTTGCTCTTATGGACGGTCACCACAAAAGAGTACAATGCCGCCCAAAGCTGGTAACCAAACTGGAAGAACAGAAAATAGGGGAATAGTCTTAAAACAGGAGGTGACAATGACTTCCGTTTGAGGATGCCAATGATACCTCCTAACAGGATTAGGAATAAAACAACAATTGTTGCTGCGCTCATGCCGCTAACGATCCATTAAATCGCATCAAGAGGAAGTAGGCATCCATCGTTAGTATATGGTGGAGGGCACATGGGAATATCGTCTGCCGCCATTCCGGCTCGGCTGTTGGCCATAGGCATCAGTAAGGGGCCAGTTGCGTCGTCTTTCCCTTTTCTGATGGCGGATCCCTTGGGGATATTTAGGCAGTCTACACTGTTTTCCATGGTGGGATTTTTAGGGTCTTTTGACTGTGTGGCGACCATGATGACCGTGTGCTTTTTGCGATATTCGGCGTTTTTAAGCTTGTGCCCTGGATAGTCGTCGGCAAGCCCGAAATAAAGGCGTACGCCATCCGCTTTGTTCAATTCGAACAATTCGAGTAAGGCTTCCTTGCTGATCCAAACGGATTGGGTATCCTCGACTTTTCGTCCCAAGGATTTGGTCAGCTTTTCTGACGCGGGCAATCGCCGTTCTTTGTCGTAAGCCTTGATCATCATGTCTGCTAATTCTAGGGGAATTAGTTTCAATTTACTTGCTCTTTCTTCTTTCATTTTTGGGTGCAATCTAAATGGTTATTGAATAGGGTTTCTTCAACGCTAAGTTCCTCAACTATTTAATGGCAATCAATACCCCAAAATGGGTATTTTGAAAAATGCAAGCAAATTGGCGATGGCTAAAGCAGTTTGCTTTCCGCCGTCTCAAACACGCTGTCTATTTTCCAATTCATATTGTCCTTGGATGCCTGAACCGCCAATTGGTCACAACGTTCATTCTCCGGGTGGCCAGCATGGCCTTTTACCCATACAAACCTCACTTGATGTAGCCGATAAACGTTGAGAAAACGCATCCACAAGTCTTTGTTTTTCTTCCCGGCAAACCCCTTTTGTACCCATCCATAGACCCATCGTTTGGTGATGGCGTCAATCACATACTTGGAATCGGAATAGACGACTACATCTTGCCCCGGTTTTTTCAATGCTTCCAATCCGACTATCACTGCCAGTAACTCCATGCGGTTATTGGTGGTCTTGCGAAAACCTGCGGATAACTCTTTGTAATGTGGCCCCGATTTTAGAATAACTCCATAACCACCCGGCCCAGGGTTCCCGCTTGACGCGCCGTCGGTATACAATTCTATCATGGATAGCAAAGGTAAACCTTTCAAACTTAAATTTGTTCGCAAATCACCGGAAAATCGCTTATCTTGTGTTATGGAAAAGCATGTGGTCGTATTTACCGGCGCTGGCATATCGGCAGAAAGTGGACTAAAAACATTTAGGGGAGATGATGGGCTGTGGGAAGGATACCGTGTGGAAGACGTGGCCACCCCCGAGGCTTGGAACAAAAACCCGCAACTGGTTCAGGATTTTTACAACATGCGTCGTAAAACGGTTCTCGAGGCGGAGCCCAATGCAGCACACCGCGCATTGGTTGACTTAGCGGGGCAATACAAGGTGACGATTGTGACCCAAAATATCGATGACCTGCATGAAAGAGCCGGATCGGCTAATGTGCTTCATTTGCATGGTTTGATTACCAAGGCACAGTCTAGCCGAGATTCCAGATTGACTTATCCCATTGATGGAAGTGAAATTAGGATGGGTGAACGATGCGAACTGGGCAGCCAACTGCGTCCGCACGTGGTGTGGTTTGGTGAGCCTGTGCCCGCGATGGGGGAGGCGCTGGGCATTTGTAGGCAAGCGGATATCTTTCTTGTTGTTGGAACATCTTTGCAAGTCTATCCGGCAGCCGGATTACTTTACGAAGCGCCACAAGAAGTGGTGAAATACTTCATTGACCCTCAAGCTTCAGCTCGCGCAACGGACCTTAATATCATATGCATTGATGAAAAGGCTACCGTAGGTGTTCCGTGGGTCGTCAACCAATTATTGCAATAATTTGGTGCATTTTGCCGCCAAATAAAATTTTGTTTCATTTTTAATATCCTAATAATAAGCCAAATATTAATTCTTGTTAAACCTATACTTTATTCGGTGATTTTCTCGGCATGCTTTCGTGCTTCAAATCCAGAATAAAATTTTGTTTTTGAAATATTTTAATAATATATCATTGATAATAAGTATATTGTATATTTTATCTGCATTAATGCTCGTTGCGCTTATAGGTGTCTATAAACGAACGGCGCATTTCGTCGAAACATTTGGAAACCGATAGGGCGAAAACGTCATCAATCAGTTGGAATACACCATCCACGCCGTTGGTGACATCGGCTTCAGCGATTTTGTAAACCTGTTCCAATGTGCCTTGCTCGAATTTAATGATGAATTTTTGGTTCATGGAGAAGATGGTGATCTTAAAATCGGGGTGGGGTAGTTCGGCTATTGTTCTCATCAGTTATTTGTAAATGGTGTGTTTGTGTGTTGTAGAATGGGGTAAACGTTTTATATATAGATTTTTACAATAATAAACGCTTTTCTTATTATATTTGGGGATATGCACGCCGCTTGCCTGCCAAACAGGCAATAAGTATGCGTACTCCAATTATAAAATGCAATAATACTGATTAAACGAATACATTAATATAACAAACCCATTAAACCTCATAAGATGATGGAACCCACCAATGTACTCAACCCAGAGTATTATCACAAAGTAGTGGATTGCCAGTATGCATGCCCCGCACATACACCCGTTCCGGAATACATCCGTCTTATCGCAGCTGGAAAGTATACAGAGGCATATATGGTTAATTGGGAGTCCAATGTTTTTCCCGGCATTTTGGGAAGAACATGTGATCGACCATGTGAACCCGCTTGCCGCAGGGTACGCGTAGAGGAAGAACCCGTGGCAATATGCAGGCTAAAGCGGGTGGCTGCAGATAACAAAGGGGATGTAAAAAAGTATATGCCAAACGGGCCTTTTACCCCCAATGGAAAAAAGGTCGCGTTAATAGGAGCTGGACCAGCATCGTTGACCGTCGCAAGGGATCTTGCGCCACTTGGCTATGAGTTGCACCTCTTTGACGAGCATGCAGCTGGCGGGGGAATGATGAGAAGCCAGATACCAGCATTTAGGTTGCCGGAGGAAACACTTGATGAGGAAGTCAACTATGTGTTGGATTTGGGTGTCCATACACAATTTCGCGTTCGGGTAGATAGCCTAAATGGTCTGCTTGGAAAAGACTATGATGCTATTTTCGTTGGTACGGGCGCACCCAAGGGGCGTGATTTGGATGACCTGCCGGGCAGGAGGGAAGGAGGCCCTTCTATTCATGTCGGCATCGAATGGTTGGCAAGCGTAGCGTTTGGTCATGTGCATTCGATAGGCCGTAGGGTAATCGTATTGGGGGGTGGCAACACGGCGATGGACTGTTGCCGGACGGCAAGGCGCCTAGGGGGCGAAGATGTGAAAGTCGTGGTGCGTAGCCCTTTTGAAGAGATGAAAGCATCGCCATGGGAAAAGGAGGACGCCATGCATGAAGATGTTACATTTTTCAACAATCACGTACCCCAGCGATTCATGGTGGAAAGCGGGAAGCTTATCGGCATGGAATTCCAAAAAGTTGAGCCTGTATATGATGGAAATGGAAAAAGGCAGTTGGTACCCACAGATGAACCACTTGTCTTTATCGAGGCAGATGAGGTGCTGGTGGCCATCGGTCAAGAAAATAGCTTCCCTTGGATTGAACGGGATCTGGGGATTGAGTTCGATAAATGGGGGATGCCCGTGGTAAACGAAATAACATTTCAATCTACCCGGCCGGAGGTGTTCTTCGGTGGAGACGCAGCTTTTGGACCTAAAAATGTCATCACCGCCGTAGCACATGGCCATGAAGCAGCCATCTCCATTCATTTATATTGCCAGGGAGAAGATGTTGGCAAACGCCCGGCACCCCATACGAATTTGGTCAGCCAAAAGATGGGCATGCATGAATGGAGCTATGACAGCAGTGTGGTGGTCGATGCGCGCTATGTGGTGCCGCAAGAGTCGAAAACCGCGACTATTGCTAACCGCAAACTGGAAGTCGAATTGGGGTTTGACCAAGATATCGCATATAAGGAAACGCTGCGCTGCCTGAACTGCGATGTGCAGACCGTCTTCACCACGGAGCGCTGCATCGAATGTGACGCCTGCATGGACATTTGTCCTACGGCCTGTATTACTTTTACGGATAACGCCGAAGAGGGGGAACTCCGCCAAAAACTGTTGGTGCCGGCCGAAAACCTCAGTCAGGAACTATTGGTCTCCCCGCCGCTCAAAACCGGCCGCGTCATGGTAAAGGATGAAGACGTTTGCCTGCATTGTGGACTCTGCGCCGAAAGATGCCCCACATCCGCGTGGGATATGCAGAAGTTTTTCTATAACACCGCTAAAGCCGTTAGCCTATGAGCCTTGAACACAACCGGAAACCAATGATACGGATCAATGATTTTGTCGTTCGTTTTGCTAATGTCAACGGTACCGGATCGGCCAGTGCAAATAATCTTTTCGCCAAAGCTGTATTCCGGATGGGTATCCCGTTATCGCCCAAGAATATTTTCCCTTCCAACATCCAAGGTGCGCCGACATGGTATGAGGTGAGAATAAGCGAAAAAGGGTATCTCGGCAGGAGGGAGGGGGTAGACCTGATGATTTGCGTAAATCCGCAGAGTATGGTGCAGGATGTCAATTGCGTGAAACCGGGGGGATACTTTATCTATGACAGCACCAAGCGGCTATCCGTGCCGTCGCCACGCACGGACATCCGGTATATTGGCATCCCGATGATGGAAATGGCCAATCGGTCGTTTGCCAATCCGAAGGTCAGGCAGCTTTTGAAAAACATAATTTATGTTGGCGCATTGGCCAAGCTGCTGCATATGGATGTTGAAGAAATCGAGCGCTTGGTAAAAGAACAATTTAGTGAAAAAACCCATCTATTGAATGATAATTTGCTCGCATTAAAGTTGGGCATGGACTATGTAACCGAATACCTTGATTATCCCTTAACACTTCAGTTGCAGAAAAGAAAGCTATTGACTGATAGGATCCTGGTCGATGGTAATGCGGCTTGTGGATTGGGTGCAGTTTACGGCGGTGCTACGGTGGTGGCATGGTATCCCATTACACCGTCTACGTCTGTGGCTGATGCTTTTGACAAGTATGCCCGAAAGTATCGGATAGATAAAGATACCGGGGAAAAGAAATACGCGATTGTACAGGCAGAAGACGAATTGGCCGCGATGGGCATGGTACTCGGGGCGACGTGGAATGGCGCACGGGCCTTTACGGCGACCAGTGGCCCTGGGCTATCGTTGATGAACGAGTTTTTGGGGCTGGCTTATTTTGCCGAGCTTCCCGCTGTCCTAATCGATGTGCAACGAACGGGCCCAAGCACGGGAATGCCTACCCGTACGCAACAATCCGATTTGCTGTTGGCTGCCTACGCATCGCATGGAGATACGAAGCATGTGTTGCTATTTCCGGCTACACCGGCAGAATGTTTCTCGATGACGGCAGATAGTTTTGATTTGGCGGAAATGTTGCAGACACCCGTTATCATCATGACGGATTTGGATTTAGGCATGAATGACCATGTCAGTCCGCCTTTCGAATGGCAAGAACAGAGAACCTATAATAGGGGTAAGGTTCTGTCCGGATCCGATTTGGCAACCATGGATCGTTATGGGCGCTATTTGGACGTAGACGGCGATGGCATTCCATACCGCACCCATCCGGGAGCCCACCCAACCAAGGGAGCCTTTATCACGAGGGGTACCGCGAGAGACGAATATGCTACCTATACCGAAGATAGTGGTGCGTATAAAAGAAATATGGATCGATTGAAAGTGAAATGGGAGACGACTAAGAAATTGGTGCCAGCGGCTAAATTTTACACAGCTGAGGAGCAATGTGCCTTTGGTATGGTTTTCTTTGGTACGTCGACCCATGCCGCTGAAGAGGCTCGGGATATGTTGGAAGGGGAGGGCGTGCTGACCAATGCGATGCGCATCCGGGCTTTTCCGTTTGGCGACGAAGTGGTTGACTTTGTGGCGTCACACCAGCTCATTTTTGTGATAGAACAAAACAGGGATGCCCAATTGAAGAGTATGATGGTATTGGAGATGAATATCGATCCCACGAAGCTCGTTCCGGTATTGCATTATGATGGGATGCCCATTACGGCAGACACCATCTATAGGCAGATACAGGATTATATTGTAAAGCATAACAGTTACCTCAATGAGTTATCTAAAACCACGCTTTAGACATCCCAAATTGGCCAAAAATGGCCTAGGATACACTATTCAGGCCTATGAAGCCGGTTTATCCACCCTATGTGCCGGTTGTGGACATGACAGTATCAGTGCTGCTTTGCAACAAGCCTGTTTTGAACTTTCATTACCCCCGCATCGGATAGCCAAAATATCCGGCATTGGCTGTTCGTCAAAGACACCCGCTTATTTCTTGGGCAATTCACATGGATTCAATTCCGTACACGGTCGCATGCCCTCCGTAACTACGGGGGCTAATTTGGCGAACCGGGATATGGTTTATTTGGGGATTTCGGGTGATGGGGATTCCGCGTCGATAGGCATGGGCCAATTCGTCCATGTGGTTCGGCGTAACCTGAACATGGTGTATATCGTGATGAATAATGGCTGTTACGGACTTACGAAAGGGCAGGACTCGGCCACGGCAGACGAAGGGTCGATTAGTAAGGCGGGCTTAGCTAATCCATTTGAGGGTATTGATTTGGTAAGTCTCGCAGTGGAACTGGGTGCGTCTTTTGTGGCACAAAGTTTTAGCGGAGACAAACAGCAATTGGTGCCATTAATCAAGGCAGCCATCAGCCACAAGGGATTTTCCCTAATCAATGTCATTTCTCCGTGTGTGACATTCAACAATAATAGCGGCTCTACCAAATCGTACGACTACGCGCGGGAGCATATCGAGGCCACGGCAACGCTAGATTATGTGCCGGAGAAGCCGGAGATCATTGTGGATTATGGAGCGGGTGAATCCACGCATGTAACGCTGCATGACGACGCTGTATTGAAACTGAGCAAACTGGCCAACGGTTGGAATCCTGAGAATCGCGTTTCGGCGATCAATATTTTGCAGCGTGCCCGGGCCAATAATGAAATCCTGACGGGACTAATTTACATCAACAACGACAGGAATGAGTTACACGAGACGCTACGCACCAGTGAATCTCCGTTAAACGCCCTTAATGAAACTGATTTATGTCCGGGTACCAAAACATTGGACGCCATCAATTCGATGTTTAGATAAGTGCAAGGGAAGAGGGCGAGAAATTCTATTTAACATAACGTGTATTATAGGACAAAATGGCTCCGCGTAAAAGGCGCGGGCTGTCCTATTGACCTCCCTTTCAATTTTTTAATGTCTTACTTGCGATCGGCATATTGGTCGTTTGCATTGGTTTCCCAATCGCATATGCAGCAAAACGGGCTTTTGAATCAGCAATAGATCATCATCTGGACTTCGACACAAGGTTCTGTGTTTGCTTTCATCTTTTTCACAATTTAATCTATATCCGTAACCATCAGTGCCGCCACGGTAAGGTTGTTTCGACCATCAATCAGGATGGCACCGCCATTGCCTTTGTTAACCATATACCGATCGAACGCCAATGGATCGGCAGATTTAAACTGGATTTTTCCGATGTCATTCAATCCAAGATGGGCTCCGGAGGATTTCTCTAGGGTATTTACATCCAATCGGCAAATCACGTCTTGGATTTTCACCTTGGCGATTTTTCCGTGATGTTGAAGCAAATAGATCTGGTTTGGATCGAGCGGCTTGGTGTCCATCCAACAGATTTCCGCTTCAAACTGCTGAGAAACCGTAGGTTGTTCGGATTCCTTTACCAGAATGTCTCCTCTGCTGACATCGATTTCATCCGCTAAATGGATAACCACGGATAGACCATTTTCAACTTTGCTTAACGCCTTGTTTGCTAATTCAATACGGCTAATGTGACTGCCAAATCCTGAGGGAAGCACAGTGACCCTATCACCTACCTCGAACGCCCCTCCTACCACGCGGCCAGCATAACCACGGTAGTCGTGCAGCGCATCGGTCTGTGGCCGGATTACCCATTGTACAGGGAAACGTGCCTGTTGGTCTATGGACCGTGAATCAATGGTTACGGTTTCGAGGTAGTCCAATAATGGTTTTCCTTCATACCAAGAGATATTGCTAGACTTTGTCACAATATTATCGCCTTTCAACGCACTGACGGGTATATAGTCTATATTTTTGATATTCAGTATATTAGACAAATATTCGTAATCTGCCTTGATTTTATCGAATACTGCTTTATCATAATCCACCATATCCATCTTATTGACGCAGACCAATACGTTTGGGATGGCCAAAAGAGAAACGAGAAAAGAATGTCGACGAGTTTGTTCGATCACGCCTTTGCGTGCATCGATTAAAATGATGGCCAAATCGGCGTTCGATGCTCCAGTAACCATATTGCGCGTGTATTGGATATGGCCCGGAGCGTCCGCGATGATAAATTTGCGACGTGCTGTCTGGAAATATTTATAGGCCACATCAATGGTGATCCCTTGTTCGCGCTCGGCTTTCAAACCATCGGTCAGTATGGCCAAATCAACAGTGCCATCATCATTTTTACGATTCGCCCGTTGGATGGCTTCCAATTGATCGTCTAATACGGAATCCGTGTCGTAAAGCAATCGCCCGATAAGCGTGCTTTTTCCGTCGTCTACACTACCTGCTGTGATGAATTTGAGTAAATCCATTTGGATTTTAGATTATTGTAATATGATTTATACTTATTCGTATCAATGAACCCTCTTAAAAATAGCCGCCTTTCTTGCGTTCCTCCATGGCGGCCTCGGAGACCTTGTCGTCCATCCGTGCGCCGCGCTCGCTGATCTTTGAACCTCGTATTTCGTCAATGATGTCATCTATATGATATGCTTCAGATGGTACAGCGGCGGTACACGTCATATCGCCCACCGTTCGGAAGCGTACGTTGCGGTATTCGATAACATCTTCATGGTCAATGTTCAAGAACTCCGCAGCAGCCATTAATTGTCCGTTTCTGGTAATCACATCGCGCTGATGGGAAAAATAGATGGAAGGGAGTTTGATGTTTTCTCTACGGATGTAATTCCATACATCTAGCTCCGTCCAATTGCTGATGGGAAATACACGTACGTTCTCCCCTTTATGGATGCGGCCGTTGTAAATATTCCAAAGCTCTGGACGTTGTCGTTTCGGATCCCATTGCCCGAATTCATCGCGTACCGAAAAAATGCGTTCCTTGGCCCTCGCCTTTTCTTCGTCACGGCGGGCACCTCCGATACAGGCGTCAAATCCATTTTCGGCAATCGTGTCCAGCAACGTTACGGTTTGGAGTGCATTTCGGCTAGCATTTTTGCCTCTTTGCTCGATGACTTTTCCCGCATCGATGCTGTCCTGCACATAACCTACAATCAATTTTTCGCCCAACCTCGCAACCAATTCATCGCGAAAAGTAATCGTTTCAGGAAAATTATGGCCGGTATCGATATGTACCAATGGAAAAGGAAACCTGCCGGGCCTGAATGCTTTCTCGGCCAAATGCACCAATGTAATCGAATCCTTCCCTCCTGAGAATAGCAACGCCGGCTTTTCGAATTGCCCGGCCACCTCTCGCAGAATATGTATCGCCTCCGCCTCTAATTGATCCAAGTAGTCCATGTTTGTTGTTTGTATTTCAGTTAAGTAAGTTAAATAAGTTAAGTGGACACGGATTAGCCCACGCTACCGACCCGACGCACATTACCCGTCACGTCGCATGTAACCCGCACTCTTTTTTACTTTTGTCTTCCCACCACCACCTGCCGGCCCTGAAATCTTCTCCCGGTCTTACCGCACGTGTGCACGGCGCACAGCCAATGCTCGGAAACCCCTTGTCGTGTAGTGGATTATATGGTATGTTTTGTGTTGTTATGTAGGCTCTTACATCATCCAATGTCCAATCGTATATGGGATGGAATTTGATTAGCTGGTTGATGTTATCCCATTCTACTTGCTCCATGTCTTGGCGATTGTCCGACTGTTCGGCACGTATGCCAGTAATCCAACACGCTGCTCCCGCTAGCGCTCGCTGCAAAGGCTCAATTTTCCGTATGCGACAACATTCCTTTCGGTTTTCGACAGACTCATAAAAACTGGAAGGCCCTTTTTGGCTGATCAGTTGCTGTACCGCATGGGTGTCAGGGAAATAGGTTTCTATCTCCTTTTTATAGATCTCCAATGTACGGTTCCATACATAGTAGGTTTCGGGGAATAGCCTGCCCGTTTCTAGCGTAAAGACACGTATAGGTAGATTATTGCTGAAAATGTAGTGCGTAATAACCTGGTCTTCAATGCCAAAACTGGTTGAGAAAACAATCTTGTCAGGAAAGCGATCGGATAAACTGGCCAAGGCATCTATTATCGATTTACCTGCAACTAATTCCTTTATTTCATTGACTGACACTTTCATCTGCTGTCTTTGATGCGATTAATGAGGCCGTATGTGCATTCAATGCTTTTACCTTATCAGTAAAGTCGCCTTTCAATTGATTCCTCAGTTGACTCATGTAGTTCAGCGTTTCATCGATCTCTTCCGGTAGTGCCTCCTGGAGCAACTCCTTGATTCGTTTGGCGACCGTCGGCGATTTGCCATTCGTGGAGATCCCCAATTTCAAATGACCTTTCTTGACCACGGAACCAAGGTAGAGATCACACAGATCGGGTTTGTCTGCTACGTTGATGAGTACATGTCGTTTGCGGCTTTCCGATCGAATCCGATCGTTTAAAGAGGGATTATTAGTCGCTACGACAACCAAGTCAACGTTATCCAAATCGCCTTCCTCAAATGTGCGTTCATGCAGTGTCACCGATGGATAGGCCGCAATATAGGCGCTGACCGCGGGAATCACTTTTTCAGCAACGATCGTAATGGTGGCATGTGGGCTATTATCCAACAAAGCGGTGAGCTTTTCCAGCGCTACATTACCTCCCCCAACTAACAACGTGTGCAATTGATTCAACTGCAAAAAAACGGGGAATAATTGATTGCCATTATTCGCTTGTGTTGTCATACCGCCATGCGTTTGTCTAGTTGTATTGAAAAATGTTCGTGTTTGGCCACCACATCCCCGACAAGGATGACTGCAGGCGCACCGATCTGCTGTTGCTCGGTTTTTCTTACAATGGTGTCAATAGTTCCCAATGCTATTTTTTCTTCGGGTAAAGAACCATTTTGGATCACCGCAATGGGGAGTGCTCCTTTCCCCTCCTGTTGGTAAATCCGAACGATTTCATCGAGTTTATTGAGCCCCATCAAGATAACGACGGTGGCATCGGTTTTAGCTGCTGTATAGATATCGTCAGACACCTTGCCTGCTGTCGTAGCCCCAGTAATTACCCAGAAACTTTCACTAATGCCTCGGTACGTAAGCGGTATCCCCTGCAGTCCGGCTAATGCGACGGAACTTGAAATGCCGGGTATCACACTGGTGGGGATATCGTGTTCGGCTGCGTAGTCGAGCTCCTCTCCCCCACGGCCGAAAACAAATGGATCACCACCCTTGAGCCGCACGACATGTCCATGAGAGCGTGCATAGGCCACTAACATCTCATTGATTTGCTGCTGGCTGTACGCATGTAAGTTGGCTCTTTTACCCACATACACCTTTAGTGCGTCTTTGGGCGCGTATTCCAGCAATTCTTCGTTGACCAATGCGTCATAAAGGATGACATTGGCCTTGGCAAGTGCCTTTAACCCTTTAAGGCTGATTAACTCTGCGTCACCCGGTCCTGCACCTACCAATGTTATTTTCGAATGAATATTCATGGCGTTTATTTCGTTGTTTGTTGTTGTAGCATTCGGTCACGTCAGACTATGCATTTACGATGTCTTTATTTTCTCGCTTAGCCATGGCTGTTTCGTAGAAATCTATGGCCTCCACGAGGTAACGTTTGGCAAATACTTCTGACGGCTCCTGTTTGTTTATCTGCAATACGCGATCGCTAAAGCTGCCTGGGAAAGAAAATTCCCCCGTTTCAACAAGATTCGCATCAAAATCCCTGATGATGGCGTGCTGCGAACTGCTATGGATGCCTTTTTCAAGCAGTAATGCTTTCGCTGCGCTGACGAATACGCTATAGGCATGGTATATGGTGTCTGCGTATGCTCCGGCATTGTAACTTTCGTTGGCCCACCCTAATTTTTCTTCGGCCTCGAAAAGCAATGTCGCTACGAGGTCAATCACCACGCCGGCACACTCTCCCACGCCGATCGCGGTTTGGAATACTTCTTCGTGTCCCCAGTCCACAAACTCATCATCCGCTAAGTTCGTTAAGTCAGCCACTGGCTTGAGCAAACGGTAAAAATAGTCTTTCGTTTGCCGTTCATAATACTGGTGGAAAAGTTCGTCTTCGATGGCATTGTCGGAGTAATCATCGATCAGGAGCCGCAACACCTGGGGAACCCGCTTGGATGGCACCTTGACAATGCGTTCGGCGGCGCGGCCAAGCCCGTCGCCCAATGTGCCACCCCCCAGCATGACCTGTGCAGCCGGAACCACTTTGCCAGCGGCTTTCAACGAACTGCCATGGAGGCCGATATGGGCTAACCCATGCTGCCCGCAGGCATTCATGCAACCGCTGATCTTGATTTTGAGCTCGCGATTATAAATGAGTTCGGCGTACTCGTCATAGATGAGCTTTTCGAGCACCCGAGCCATTTCGGTGCTATTGGAGATGCCCAAGTTACAGGTGTCCGTGCCCGGGCAGGTCGTCACGTCGGCAACGCTATCAAATCCTGGTGCCGCGAGGTCAAGTTCGTCCAGTATGTTAAAAATATGCGGTAGTGCGTCTTTCCTTACGAATTTGAACAGTAGCCCTTGGTTTTGCGTAATGCGGATTTCATCGGCGATATATCCCTTCACGCCTTCAACAAGCCGTCGTGCCTTGGCGGTTGGAATATCACCGGTAGGTACTTTTACATATACCGCGTAGAATCCAGCCTGCTGCTGTGGGTATACATTGGTTTTTTCCCATATTTCATAGGCCAGTTGGTTGGTTGCCGATGCGGCTTCGATATCCGTCTCCTGTGGTGGCGCGGGTTGCGGTACCGTAGTGCGATCGATCACAAATGACTTCACCTTGTTGGCGCTTCGCTCTTCCTGAATCAGGCGCAATACTTCTTCGAGGCCAAATTTCTGGACAAGGAATTTAAACCGTGCTTTGTTGCGATTGTTGCGTTCGCCATAACGATCGAACACACGGATCACGCTTTCCGAATATGGAATAAGCTGGTCCTCCGGAAGGAATTCATGGACCACATGCGCAATCATCGGTTGGGCCCCTAGCCCCCCGCCCAGCATGACTTTAAAACCACGTTCTTCCGCACCGTTTATGATACGGACTTTTGGGATGAAGCCTAGGTCATGGGCATAGGTAAAAGCCGTGTCGCGTTCGCTCGACGAAAAAGCAAACTTGAATTTACGGCCCATTTCCTGGCAAATGGGGTTCCGCAGGAAGTAGGAGAATAACGCATGGGCATATGGTGACACATCAAAAGGTTCCTCCGGATCGATCCCGGCATTTGGAGACGCCGTCACGTTACGCACCGTATTTCCACATGCTTCGCGCAAGGTGATATCATCCTGCGCCAATTTGGCCCATAGCTCTGGCGTTCGGTCAAGGCTCACATAATGGATTTGAATGTCTTGACGCGTGGTCAGGTGCAAGTTGCTGCTTGCATATTCATCGGATATGTCGGCTATACGAAGCAATTGCTTAAACGTCACTTTGCCGAAAGGCAGTTTGATCCGTACCATCTGTACCCCCGGTTGCCGTTGGCCGTACACTCCCCTGGCTAATCGCAAGCTCCGGAATTTCTCCTCGGTGATCTGCCCCTCTTGATATTGCCTGATTTTACGCTCAAGCTCAATGATTTCTTTCGCTACGACCGGATTTTCCAGTTCGGTCCTAAAACTCTGCATGGATGTTGTTTAGTTTTCTATTGTTTGTTGTTGCTCGATCAAATAAAAAAACCTCCCTAATCGCTAGTGGAGGCCGTCATGTCGTAATATGCTTTGAATGCATTATATGGCCACCACCTTACCCAAAGGCCATACAATAAGGTGTCATCATGTTAATTCCTTGTTTCACATGGCAAATATACTTAAAGTATATAGAAATAGTAGTATAAAACAACGAACAAATTGACTTAATGACATAACGTTCTGTTTTTCAAAAAAATAATAATGATTAAAATGCTTGTTGTATTTTATTTTTGTCTTTTCTGCTTGGCTAAATAAACGATTTCGCTCCAAGTTTTCAGCAGATATTGTTCGTAAAACCATATAAAGTCTACCTATTTTGTATATATTTGGCACGTCCAAAGAATAGTGATAAGGATATATGGGGATTAGTAAATTTACGTATGGGGTCTCGAGGTTATGTTTAACGCTGTTGGTATTCAGTTTGGCCCTTCAATGGGGGTGTGCTCCGAAAAATTCGTCAAGTTGGGATGAGGAAAAAGGCTTGCAAGGAATGGTCAGTATATCCGGGGCATTTGCACTATACCCGCTCGTGGTGTTATGGAGCGAAGAATTTAAAGCCATCCATCCCAATGTCCGATTCAATATCTCTGCGGGAGGTGCGGGTAAAGGCATCGCGGATGCGTTAAGTGGAATGGTCGACATCGGATTAGTGTCAAGAGATATCCATCAACAGGAATATGACCGGGGAGCCTATGTAATCAATGTAGCGAAGGATGCCGTGGTAGGCACCATCAGCGAGCAGAATCCTAACTTGGAGGATATACTTAAAAGGGGGGTTAAACAAGCCGAATTCAAGCAAATTTTCTTGGAGGGGAATCGGTTGAAATGGGATGATATCGATCATTCGTTTTCGAAGGACGACCTGCACGTGTATGTCCGTTCTGACGCCGCTGGTGCAGCCGAAACCTGGGCCGCTTTCTTGGGCAAATCTCAAGAAGACCTCAAGGGTGTGGGCATCTTCGGCGATCCGGGGATCGCTCAGGCGATACAGAAAAACCCATTGGCGATGGGGTTCAATAATGTTAATTATGTATATGACCTCAGAACAAGGAAGCAAACACCCGGCATCCGTGTAATCCCCATCGATCTGGACAATGACGGTGTCATCTCGCCTCAGGAAGATTTTTACGGCAATGTTGATAGTTTGACAGCGGCCGTGGCAGCAGGCAGATACCCCTCTCCCCCAGCCCGGAACCTGTCATTTCTGCTTAAAGGTAAGCCGGACGACATCGTCCTTGTTGAATTCATCAAATTCGTGTTGACGAAAGAGTCGCAGTCCATCTTGCTTGAAAATGGTTATATCCCCCTTCATGAGGAATGGTTGGCAGAAGAATTAGCTAAACTCAATTGATTGTGAACATTAGGATTATAAAAGACAAACTAATCGCTAATGCGATGCTCGTTCTTTCTATAGCCTCGATTTCGGTAGTGGCATTGATCGCGCTTGGCTTATATTGGCGAGCCATCCCACTGTTTGAAGAACATAGCCTGTTTTCCCTATTCCGCGACAGTGAATGGGCACCATCTAGGGGAAAGTTTGGGTTTTATCCATTCATCATGGGTACATTATGGGTAACATTGATTGCCATTGTCGTGGCCCTTCCGCTGTGCCTGCTTACCGCGATTTACCTGGTGGAATACGCCAAATCGAGTGTGCGCACCATCATCCTACCATTGGTGAATATCCTTGCGGGCATCCCTCCGGTTATTTATGGGGTTTGGGGGATTTTCTTTGTGGTTCCTATAGTGCGTGAGTATGTAGCCCCTCGGTTTACGGAATATTCTAGCGGATATACGGTGCTAACCGGGGGTGTCGTACTGGCGGTCATGATATTCCCGATACTGGTCAGTATCGTATCGGAGGTGTTGCGAACGATACCCAAGGAACTGAAAGACGCTTCGTTATCGTTAGGGGCGACCAAATGGGAAACCATTAAGAAAGTGGTGTTCAGGCGGGCGTTGCCCGGTATTGTGGCCGCCACGGTGTTAGCCGTGTCCCGAGCCTTTGGCGAAACCATAGCCGTGCTAATGGTCTGCGGCAATATTCCGATCGCCCCGTCATCGGTATTCGATGGTGGATATCCGCTACCTGCATTGATCGCCAATAACTTTGGGGAAATGATGTCCATACCACTGTATGACTCGGCGCTCATGTTTGCGGCCTTGTTGCTGTTTGTTATTATTTTCTTGTTCAACTTGGTTTCGCGCATCATCCTCAATCGCATAGAACATAAATACAATTCTTGATGGGCATAAAAAAAAGGAAAACGGAAGAGGCAATTTTCAAAGTATTGATGGTACTTGCCTGTGTGGTGGTTAGTTCCAGTTTATTTTTGATTGTGGGCACCATTGTGGTGAAAGGCATGCCGTACTTGACCTGGGATATGGTATCCAAAGTGCCTCAAGGCGGTTTTTATATCGGTAAGGAAGGCGGGGTACTCAATGCCATTATCGGATCATTGTACCTGGCTGGCGGGGCAACGGTACTGGGGCTTTTGGTTAGTATTCCAATATCCATATACCTCAATATTTATTTGAAAAGTGGCAGTTTCCTGAGCAAGTCAGCCAAACTGGCTTACGATGTGCTATTTGGTATCCCGTCTATTGTATATGGGGCATTTGCATTCAGCATCATGATTTGGCTAGGCGTTCGCGCCTCTTTGCTCGGCGGTATTATCGCGGTCACGCTGTTGATTATTCCCATATTGGTCCGTACACTCGATGAGGTAATCGCTACGGTTCCGAAAGAACTGAAGCACGCTGCCCTTTCATTGGGAGCGACCCGATGGGAGGCGGCTAAAGTCGTCATCAAACAGATCAGGCCTGGTATGTATACGGCAATCTTGTTGGCTTTCGGACGAGGTATCGGTGATGTGGCCTCTGTATTGTTCACCGCAGGATTCAGTGACAATATCCCAAAATATGTGGACGAACCAGCTGCTACGCTGCCATTGGCGATTTTCTTCCAATTAAGTAGCCCTATACCTGAGGTACAGGGCAGGGCGTATGCCTCGGCACTTATCCTGACCATCATCATCTTGGCCATTGTGATCGTGTCGCATTTTTTGGCTAATAAACAAACTAAACACAATACGTAAAACATGACGCAGCATCCACTTATCAGTGTCAAAAACTTAAATGTGCACATTGACGGGCATCACATCCTCAAGGATGTCAATATCAATATCCCCGACAAGCGTGTGACATCCATTATCGGCCCATCCGGATGCGGTAAGACGACTTTGTTGAAGACATTCAACCGCCTGCTCGATGACACCGCAAATGTAGATGTTTCGGGCAGTGTATTGGTTGATGGTGAAGACATATATGCCCCGGACGCAGAGGTGACCCACATACGCAAGAAAATGGGCTTGTTATCGCAACGCCCCTATCCCCTGCCTATGTCCATCTATGACAACGTCGCCTATGGGCCGAGGATCCATGGTATCCGGAAAAAAAGCGAACTGGACCACATAGTCGAAAAGCAACTGAAAGATACCAGCCTGTGGGATGAGGTGAAAGACCGATTGCATACCCCTGCGGCAAAGCTCTCCATTGGGCAGCAACAACGGCTTTGTTTGGCCAGGGGCCTGGCGGTAGAACCCGAAATCATTCTTGGTGATGAATCCACTTCCGCACTCGACCCCATATCCACGCATAAAATAGAAGACCTGTTTGTGCGTCTTAAAGAGCAATATACCATCGTATTGGTCACGCATATTCTCCGGCAAGCACGCCGCATATCGGATTATATCATATTCGTGTACATGGGTGAGATCGTTGAGTTCGGTCCAACCGAGGAAGTCTTGCTCAATCCCAGGGAAGAGTTGACCAAGCAATATGTGAAAGGATTTATTAGTTAAGAGTTGGCAGTAAACAATAAGCAATTGGCAAAGGGCAACCAGCGGTTGACAATGAAGGTAGCCCCACACAAAGAAGGATCCGTGAAGGTCAGCTTAATCAGTGTCATCCGCGTTCCAATTAGATCACTCCAATATCAACTCAATCACGGGAATTTCCACATTGGGCTTGATGACCGGCAGGTCTACGATCAAATCTTGTTCGCCAGCGGTAATGGTCATATGCCCTCCGGGTTCTGCTGAGGTGCGCGATGTGTATTTGATTTCCGACCCATCATGCAAAAACTGCGCGTACTTTACCTTCCCTTTGAAATTCGGCAAATATAAGGTTTTGAATGGCCAGTGCAGCAGGTGTACATACAGCCGCTTTGTTGTTGGGTTATACGTGAGCAGGCAGTTGTCCGGTTTGTCGAAACCTTCCGGCGCTGCGGTGCACCCATATATCGACCGACTGTTGTATTTCATCCAATGACCAATGGCTGCTAATCGGTCCGTTGCGCGATCATCGAAATTACCCCGGGCCGTTGGGCCGACATTGAGCAACAAATTCCCCCCCTTGCTCACCACTTCGATTAACATGGCGATTAATTGGTTGGCGCTCTTCCACGTATTTTCATCACGATGGTAGCCCCATGATCCCGAAAAGGTTTGGCAGGTTTCCCAAGGCACCCGAACACCATTGCGCTCCGGCCAGGACTTGGGCATGAATTGTTCGGGAGTGATGTAATCCCATCCCCCAGGCTGGTCATGCAGGTCAAGTCGATCATTGACCAAGATATCGGGCTGCAGTTTCCGCGTCAGTTCCAATAAACCTTCGCTGTCCCAATCGGTGTGCCCCTTACCATTCTCACCCGGGTATGAAAAATCGTAAAATAGCAAGTCGATCTTACCGTAATTCGTCAGTAATTCGGTGATCTGATCTTTGAGAAATTGGCGGTACTGATCCATATCACGCTGTGCATTACCCGCTTTTGCATCCGCATCGTTTCGAAGCGGGTGTACCCTATCGACGGTAAAATCTGGATGGTACCAATCGATCAGCGAATAGTAAAAGCCGATCTTCAATCCGGCTTCGCGGAATGCTTCCACAAACGGCTTCAGCAAATCCTTCCCCGCAGGCGTGTTCGCAGCATTGTAGTCGCTGTATTTCGTATCCCAAAGGCTGAACCCTTCATGGTGTCTGGCCGTGAGCACCACATATTTCATCCCCGCAGCTTTTGCTTGCGCCGCCCACTCCTTCGGGTCATATAGGTCGGGATCGAATAAACCGAAATAGTTGCCCCGATAGGTTTCTCCCGCAACCTGCTCGTAGTTCTGCACCCATTCGTGGCGTGCAGGTACGGAATATAATCCCCAATGAATAAACATCCCGAAGCGATCGTGGAGCCACCACGCCATGCGGGCTTGCTGTTGTTCGGTGTGGTTCATATACGGCTGCTGTGCATGGGCATATAAAATGGTTTGGGCCGTAACGCATAAGAGTAAAATTAACCGCTTCATTGATCGGGGGATTAAGGGTGTTTTCATCTCATTTGGTTTACCATATAGCCGTCCATGAAGGACGAATAGTTACAAAAATGTATTTTTTGTTTCAAAAGGCATTCATCAGAATTGCTTTTATGTTCAGTCCAGTTAGCAAATCTAGCACCGGTATCGGTTAGTGTGGGGCATCCAGCACGACAGTGATTTATTTTCGGATAATTTTATCCGAATCAATAATGTTTCGTATTTTTGCTGTTAAAATGAAGCAAAACAATGTTTTCCAAGGCTTGTGAATACGGCATCAAAGCTACTTTGCATATTGCGTATCAATCAATGTTAGGCAATCGGGTCGGCTTGAAGGATATCGCTAAGGCCATTGATTCACCGGAGGCATTCACGGCAAAGATTCTCCAGCAACTGGCGAGAAGCGGTGTTGTCGATTCACTGAAAGGGCCAACTGGGGGGTTTGATATGGGGCAAGACAAACTGTCCACGATCAAATTAAGCCATATTGTAGCGGCCATCGATGGCCCAAGTGTTTACACCGCCTGTGGACTTGGCTTGAAGGAATGCAATGCGTCGCAACCCTGTCCGGTGCATAACCAGTTTAAAGCGATCCGCGATGAGCTAAAGCACATGCTTGAAACCACCACGGTACAGGAGCTAGCTCTTCGGTTGAACGAAGGTGCCGTATTTTTGAAACGATAGGTGATTATTTGTATATGACGATGAAAGGAACCACAGCGATATTGACCCTAGCAGACATCAAACTATTGGTAGATGATTTCTATGCGCGTGTGCGGGAGGATGACCTACTGAAGACCATTTTCGATGATGTCATCCAAGACAAGTGGCCGCAGCACTTGGAAAAAATGTACCGCTTTTGGCAAACCGTGCTATTGGGTGAACACACGTATTATGGCAGCCCTTTTGCCCCCCATGCCAAGTTACCGGTATCATGGACGCATTTCGAACGATGGCTTACACTTTTCTATGAAACCATTGATGCCCATTTTTCTGGAGAAAAGGCGGAGGAGGCCAAATGGAGGGCCGGAAGAATGGCGGAACTATTCCATGAAAAAATAAATTATTACAGAAATAGCGCCTCCACGCCATTGCTATGACCGCCGTGGAAAGCGCACACCATCACGCGAGGAAATGGATATACAGATTAAACGGATTTACGAACATCCGTCGGCAGCCGACGGCTATCGTGTACTGGTGGATCGCCTATGGCCAAGGGGCTTAAAAAAGGAAGCTGCACAACTCGATGAGTGGGATAAGGAGGTCGCTCCCTCCACCGAGTCGAGGAAATGGTTTGACCACCAGGAAGAACATTTTGCTGAATTTAAACAGCGTTACCTTGAGGAGCTACGCGCGGTGGAAGCGGACTTGGACCGATTGCGGGAAATTGCAAAAGAACAACGCTTGACATTGTTGTATGCGGCGAAGTCCGAAACATTAAACCAAGCCGTCGTCCTCCGTCAGCAGTTGAAGAAACAATAAATTGGATGAGCGATATGAGTACGAAGCCGGCAAAACCCCTCAAGCGACACCCTGCTTTGCAACCGCTGAGCCACGACCATCACCATGGCCTGTTGCTTTGCTGGAAAATACGGACCGGGTTTAACCGTGGTATTGCATTGGAACGTATCGAACGGTATGCGAATTGGTTCTGGCGCCATCACCTCGAATCTCATTTTGAGGTAGAGGAGCGCGATATTTTTCCCATTCTAGGAACTAAAAATAAACTGGTGAAACGGGCACTGGCAGAACACCGCCGGCTAAAGCGGCTATTTACCGGAAAAATGGACACGGAAAAATCATTAAGCCTCATCGAAGACGAATTGGAAAGCCATATCAGGTTCGAGGAGCGCACCTTGTTCAATGAAATCCAACAAATGGCATCCCCCGAAGCCTATGACGCCATCCAAGCTGCACACCACACCGAAAAGGCGGGTGGCAACTGGCCGGATGAATTCTGGAAATAACGGCTAAACCAGCTTATCAGTTCCCCAATTCGGACATAAACTTAATCCGCATCAATTGGATTTCTTCATAGGTGTAATCATCGGTACCTAACTCCCTAAGTGCTTGATCAATCGAATCGATCTCGGCACCACGAAAATAATCAAACACTTCGTCCTGCCGGTCTTCGTCGATGATCTCATCGACGAAATACCCTAGATTGAGTTTTGTGCCCGAGTTCACGATGGATTCCACTTCACGAAGCAAATCTTCGTAACTAATCCCCTTGGCGGAAGCGATGTCCTCTAAACCGATTTTCCGATCAATATTCTGGATAATGGATACTTTCAGTGCCGATTTATTGGCGGTACCTTTGATGACCAGGTCTTGTGGGCGGTCGATGTCGTTCTCTTCCACATATTGCTTGATAAGCGCCACGAATTGCGATCCGAATTTCAATGCTTTGCCAGCTCCCACCCCATGTATCTGCTTCAATTCATCAATGGTAATCGGGTAGTGTGTGCACATTTCGTCCAAGGACGGATCCTGGAAAATCACGAATGGAGGAAGGCCTTTTTGCTTGGCGATTTTCTTCCGCAAATCTTTAAGCATTTTCAGCAACTGGGTATCTACCGCTCCTCCTCCTTGCTGCACGGCCTCATCTCCACCATCTTCAGTGGCGTCTTCCATGGGTTTGTTTAAGATGAACTTAATCCCATAAGGGTTTTCGATGAACCGCTTTCCTGATTCGGTCAACATCAATAAACCATATTGGTCGATATCCTTTGCCAAGAAATTGTTTAGTACCGCTTGCCTGATCAACGATTTCCAATAGACAACGCCTAGCTCTTTGCCGCTACCAAACATCGGATGTGTGTCGTGTTTATAAGAAGATACCGGTTGGTTATTTTGCCCGACAAAGACATTGGTGATGTGGTGGTCGTCAAACTTCTCCCCTTGCTCTTGTATAAACCGTAATACATTCAACAGGGAGGTTTCGGCTTCGAATTGTGTTTGCTGTGCACTGCAGTTGTCACACATGCTGTTACAACCCGTCTCGTCAAAATTTTCCCCAAAGTAGTGGAGTATTTGTTTGCGGCGGCATACCGAAGATTCCGAATAATCGATGACCTCTTTCAGGATTTGCGTTCCGATTTCACGTTCCGAAACCGGTTTATCCTTCATGAATTTGGTTAACTTCTCGATATCCTTTTCCGAATAGAAAGCTAAGCAATGCCCTTCTCCCCCATCGCGTCCCGCGCGGCCGGTCTCTTGGTAATACCCCTCCATGCTTTTGGGGATGTCATGGTGAATCACATAGCGCACGTCGGGCTTGTCTATTCCCATGCCGAAAGCGATCGTGGCTACGATCACTTCCACATCTTCCATGAGGAATTTATCCTGTGTATCTGCCCTCGTTTTCGCATCGAGCCCCGCATGGTACGGCAACGCTTTGATGCCGTTGATGTTCAATACTTCAGCAGTTTCCTCCACTTTTTTACGGCTTAGGCAGTAGATGATACCCGATTTACCCGAATTGTTCTTGATAAACCGCACGATTTCCTTCACCACATTCCGTTTTGGCCGTACCTCATAGTACAGGTTAGGTCGGTTGAATGACGACTTGAACAGCGTTGCGTCATTCATCTGCAAGTTCTTGCGGATATCAGATTGCACTTTCGGCGTAGCGGTTGCCGTAAGCGCTATCACCGGTATGTCATCTCCGATGGTATTGATGACCTGCCGTATTTTCCGGTATTCCGGTCGAAAATCATGTCCCCATTCCGATATACAATGGGCCTCATCCACCGCTACGAACGATACCGTTATCAATTTCAAGAACTCGACATTCTCCGCTTTGGCCAATGACTCAGGGGCCACATAAAGTAACTTCGTTTTTCCCGAAACCACGTCCTGCCTAACACGGGCGATCTCCCCCTTGTTCAGTGAGGAGTTCAAGAAATGGGCAATGCTATCATCCCCTCCGAAAGACCTTAATTGGTCCACCTGGTTTTTCATCAACGCAATGAGCGGCGAAATAACGATGGCGGTCCCTTCACTCATTAACGCCGGTAGCTGGTAGCAGATTGATTTACCGCCACCCGTGGGCATGATAACAAACGTATCCTTCTTTTGTAAGATATTCGTGATGATTGCTTCTTGATCACCCTTAAATGTGTCAAAACCAAAAAAATCCTGTAAATTATCAAATAGTTTCTTCTCTATTTCCATTCCGCCTTTCGCAAAATAACATAGACTAATGATTAAATAATGCACAAAATAACATATTTTTGTGCATATCTAAAGTTATAAAATATATTTGTGAAAAGCAATTCTGAAATCAAAAATATCATAACGACCGTTTTGACCCAAAGGACTTTTGCTTTGAACAAATTAACAGTACATTTTGGCGGTAATCTTTCCGTTGCCCCACTACCCATACACGTACCTGAAATCCCGTCTGGGCAAATGCTACAACAGCACGTGACGTTAGCAAAACGCCCCGGCGAAAAAAACAACAAGAAATGAAAAATCATTATGCCGTAATCATGGCCGGTGGAATTGGAAGCCGGTTTTGGCCCGTTAGCCGCACAAAATTGCCGAAACAGTTTATCGACATGCTTGGTACCGGCAAAACGCTCATTCAAGCAACTTACGACCGTTTCTTAAAAATCGTTCCGGAAGAGAATATCTTTGTCGCCACCAATGATTCATACGCAGACATTGTTCGCGAGCAATTGCCCGGCCTGTCGCAGCAGCAACTGATATTGGAGCCCATTATGCGCAATACGGCACCTTGCATAGCCTATGCCGCCCACAAAATACAGCAGTTGAGCCCTGATGCCGTTATGGTCATCGCTCCTGCAGACCACCTGATCCTCGAGACAGACGTATTCGTGAGTGATGTGGTCAAGGGATTGAAGTGCGCAGCGGATCATGACTGGCTCATTACGCTGGGTATCAAACCATCCCGGCCGGATACCGGTTATGGGTATATCCAATATGGCAAGGGCACGGCAGCGCCCGGTTTCAAGAAAGTGAAGACCTTTACCGAAAAACCTAACCTGGAATTGGCAACGACCTTTTTACAAAGCGGCGATTTCCTTTGGAATGCGGGTATATTCATCTGGTCGGCCAAATCCATTATCAAGGCCTTTGACAAGTACCAGACCGAGATGAATGATGTGTTCCGGGAAGGGGCTGATGTATACAATTCCGACCGTGAAGCCAAGTTTATTTCCGGGGCTTTCATCCGCTGTGTCAATATTTCCATCGATTTTGCAATCATGGAAAAAGCGGATAATGTTTATGTGCTTCCGTCAGACTTTGGCTGGTCTGACCTAGGCACATGGTCTTCGGTATATGAGTTAGCTGAAAAAGACTACTTGGGTAATGTCTCTACCTCATCCGAAAATGTCATTGTATACGATTCGTCCAATTGCATGATCCATAGCCCGAAGGATAAGCTGGTCATCATTAAAGGCCTCCATAACTTCATCGTGGTGCAGTCTGAAGATACGCTGATGATCTGCCCGAAAGACCAGGAACAAGGCGTGAAGCAAGTCGTGGTCGACGTGAAAGAAAGATTCGGCAATAAATATATTTAGCGATATGGAACCGGGATTCGTAAATACCGTAAAGAAAGGAAACGGGCTGGCTGTGATTACCTTTGGTCACCCCAACCATAACGCGATGCCCGCTGCTTTGCTGAGCGCATTGAGTAGCCAACTCCAATCTGCGGGCGACGACCCGACGACCAAACTGATCCTTCTGCAAAGCGATGGCGATGGAACATTTTGTGCTGGCGCAAGTTTTGACGAATTGTTAGCCATCTCCAATGAAGAAGAAGGAACCGCTTTTTTTTCGGGGTTTGCTGATGTCATCAATGCCATTCGCAAGTCTCCGAAACTTGTCATCGGCAGGGTGCAAGGCAAGGCAGTCGGTGGCGGCGTAGGGCTCATCGCGGCATGTGATTATTGCTTCGCTACCGAGCGGGCGGCCGTCAAACTCAGCGAGGTCAGTATCAACATCGGTCCATTCGTGATCGCCCCAGCAGTGGAACGGAAAATCGGGATTTCGGCATTGACCGAACTGTCGCTCAATCCGACGGTCTTTTTTGACGTACAGTGGGCACAACGCCACGATCTGTTCCATACCGTACGCCCCACTATACAGGAATTGGATGAAGCGATCGAGCAGTTTTGTGACCGATTGGTGGGCAAAAACCAAGAGGCGCTGACCGCGTTGAAGCGGACGCTGTGGCATGATACCAAGCATTGGGATGAACTGCTTTACAAACAGGCGGCTATCAGTGGTCGATTGGCCCTTAGCCCCGAGACCAAGCAATTGCTCCGGGAACTCAAACGCAAATAAGTGATGTGCCAAACGTGACGCTACGATATGCCATATTGCTACTATGCTGCTTGCTGCATGGATTGCAGGGCGTTTCACAGGTGCGTTCAAGCCACAAAAAAGCGCAACAAGCGTACGAGACAGCTGGTAATCAACTGAAAAACCGGCAATATGACCAAGCCATTGCCTCGTTGGAATCGGCTATCGCGCTGGATACCGGTTTTGCCGCACCACACCAACAGCTAGCGGATATTTACCGGAGGCAAAAAAATTACGAGAAAGCCGCCATCCATTATGCGCAAGTCATCCGCCTAGATTCCACGCTAACATCCCTCGCTTGGTTTGGCTTAGGGGAAAGCCTCTTGCACATCGGCAGGTATGCCGATGCGTTACCAGCCTTACGAAAGTATGCTAGCGCTCCGGGAGTGGACGCCAAGGGGCTGCGGCTAACCGAAAAATACATAGCGGATTGTGAATTCAGTATTGCGGCACTTCGGAACCCATTTCCCTTCCATCCACAAAATCCAGGAGAGGCAATCAACAGTACATACGATGAATATTTCCCTAAGCTAACGGCTGATCAACGTACCATCATTTTTACCCGCAAGATAAACGACCGGGAGAATTTCTACGAAAGTACCCAAGACAGCAATGATGTGTGGCAGGAAGCAGCCTTCCTCCAAGGCAATATCAATTCGGAGCTATACAATGAGGGCGCTCACTGCATTTCCCCCGACGGGAAATACTTGTTCTTTACGGGATGCAATCGACCGGACGGATTGGGAAGTTGTGACATTTATGTCTCTAGGCGTGAAGGTGGCGGTTGGGGAGAACCCCATAACCTCGGCGCACCCATCAATACCCGTGGATGGGAAGCGCAACCCGCGTTGAGTGCCGACGGGCGGACGCTGTATTTTGTGAGCAATAGGCAAGGCGGCCAAGGTGGTTATGATATCTGGAAATCTACCCTCCAAGATGATGGACAATGGGGAATCCCGCAGAACCTGGGTCCGGTGATCAATACACCTTACGACGAAAGTTCACCCTATATCCATGCGGATAACCTTACCTTGTATTTCGCCTCGAACGGCTGGCCCGGATTCGGCGACAAGGATATATTCAAGAGTAGATTGGATCATAACGGTAATTGGCAACCGCCCGTCAACTTAGGTTACCCGATAAACGATCATTACGAGCAAAGTGCACTGTCGGTAAGCATGAATGGGCGACAGGCATTTTTTTCTACTCGGAGGCCAGATGCCATCGGCGGACTGGACATCTATTCCTTCGAATTGCACGAAACGCTACAGCCCAACCCCGTGGCCTATTTGAAAGGGGTCATCGTGGATGCTGAAAACAATGAGCCTATCCAAGCTGAAGTCGTGGTGACAGATATTTTGGCCGACGATGTGCTGTTTCGTGAACGGGCGGATTTCGAGGATGGCAGTTTTCTAGCCCCCCTACCCTTTGGTAAGACGTATGCACTCCATATCAAATACCCCGGATACCTATTCTTTTCGGAAAATTATCCGTTGGATGACAGCACGAAAATCAATGATGCGTACGAAATAAGCATTGCCTTGTCCCGCATCAAGACGGGAAGTACGGAAACGCTCAACAACATCTTCTTTGATGTCAATCGGTATGAATTGCTGCCACAATCCAAAAGCGACCTGGACAACCTGGTCGAGTTTCTGAACTTCAACAAAAAGGTGCGAATTGAGATCAGCGGACATACGGATAATACGGGTAGCGAAAGCCATAATCAAACGCTATCGGAAAGCCGTGCAAAAGCGGTGCATGATTACTTGATTCAGGCGGGTATTGATAAACAACGGTTGCGCTTCGCGGGTTATGGCCAATCTCAGCCTATTGCAAGCAATGACACGGAAGAAGGACGTCAACTTAATCGCCGTACAGATTTCAAAATCATAGAATAATACCATTCAACAGTCGACCGGCTTCTGTTTTAGCCTCAAAACACCTATATTGCCCTGAATTTTAGCTTAGAAAGCGCTTAGGTTATGAATAAACACATCACGTCACTTGCTCTTTGCCTCGTATCGATACTCGGTCACTGTATGGCGCAGATTGCGCCAGATGCGGAATTGCAATTGGTGGGCAATCAGTTCAGTTTTACGGAAGGCCCCGCTGTGGATGCGCAGGGCAATGTATTCTTTACCGACCAACCCAACAATCGGATTTGGAAATACGATACCGAAGGTAACTTGTCGGTATTCATGGAGAATGCGGGCCGGTCCAATGGACTGTATTTCGATAATGAAGGGTTCCTCATCGCCTGCGCGGATGAGCGGTACGAGCTGTGGCGCATCGACATGGAAGGGAAGGTTGAAAAACTTGCGGTCAACTACCGTGATTCATTGTTCAACGGGCCAAACGATGTGTGGGTGTCTCCCACCACGGGCTTCATTTATTTTACTGACCCCTATTACCAGCGGGATTACTGGGCACGCGCTGCTCCCGAAATGCAGTCGCAAGCCCTCTATCTATACCATAACGGCCAGGTCGTAAAATTGGATGACCAATTTAAAAAACCCAATGGCATCATTGGCACACCAGATGGCAAATACCTTTATGTGGCCGATATCGGTGACAGCAAAATCTATCGATATCGCATCCAGCAAGACGGATCGATTTCCGACAAAAGCTTCTTTGCTCCCCAAGGTTCCGATGGAATGACCATCGACGAGCAGGGGAACATATACTTGACGGGAAAGGGTGTTTACATCTATAATCCCAAAGGGGATAAAATCGCACATATCCCCGTGCCGTCCAATTGGACGGCAAATGTATGCTTTGGCGGTGCCGAAAGGGATGTGTTGTTCATCACTGCCACAGACAAGGTCTTTACGCTGAAAATGGCAGTCAAAGGGGTAAAATGAGATGGCGAATCATCACCTCTTAAGCATGCTGTCCCGCATGTCTCCCTTCCGCAAACTCTTCCACCAATTTGTCATTGAATGCGGGCAGATCTTTCGGCGTACGACTGGTTACCAGACCTTGATCAACCACCACTTCGCTATCTTCCCATAGTGCCCCGGCGTTAATGAGGTCTTTGCGGATGGCATTCACAGACGTAAGGGCCCGCCCATTCACTACCCCCGCGTCGATCAGCACCTGTGGTCCATGGCATATCGCCGCGACGGGTTTCCCCGCCATGAAAAAAGCTTTTACAAAATTCAATGCCTTTTCATTGGTGCGCAGTTTATCCGGGTTGATAACCCCTCCCGGTATTAACAGCGCATCATATTCATCCGCGCGCGCTTCATCCAGCGTTTTATCCACGGTAAACTCCAAGTTCCACTCATCGCCAGTCTTTGACCTCACCGCATCCTTGTTAGGTGATACAATGTGTGTGGTGGCCCCAGCCAATTGCAGGGAATCGCGTGGGCTGGTCAATTCAATTTCCTCAAATCCATCTGCTGTTAAAATCGCTACTTTCCTGTTTTTTAGTTCTTCAGCCATGATTCATATCCTCCTTTTCCGTTTATAAATGATGTACGCATAAGGTGAAGAATTGTTTCCATAAAATAGAATTTGCAAGATGAATCAAAAAAATGCTAAGTTTGGATATGGAAAACATTTTCTACGAAGGACAGGTGATATGGGCCCAAATCGATGCAAATCGGCACCTGAGGCATTCAGCCTATGCTGATTTCTGTGCGCAGGCCAGAAGCAATATGTTGAATAGCATGGGGCTTTCGCTCGACCGGATTGCACAAGCTGGAATAGGCCCGATACTCTTTCGCGAAGAATTGGTTTACTTACGAGAAATCCAATTGGATGAATACGTGAAAGTTACCGTGCAGATGACCAAATATAACTTGCTGAATTCCAGATTTTCTTTCCGGCATGAAATCTACAAATCAGATGGCACCAAATGTGCTGTGGTCACGGTGGATGGCGCTTGGTTGGATATCTCAAAACGGAAGCTCACCGCATTGCCTGACGAATGGCAAACCATTGTAGAGCGATTGCCCAAAAGTGAAGATTACCTGGAAACCACCGCATGATACACACTTAAAACACGTCGTATGAAACGTATCGCACTCACTATGGCTGTTGCCTTATGCATCGCAATAAGCCATGCGCAGACCTCGAGCATTGTTTCGGGCAATACTGCATTCACCATCGGTAGCGTCGCCGGAACCATCAAGGGCACATTTGATGCACCCAAAGGCACGTTTATCTTCGATCCCGCCAATTTATCGGCAACGCAGATCGATATCAGTATTGCGGCATCGTCCGTATTTACTGACCATAAAAAAAGAGATAGTGATGCCAAGGGAGAAAAATACCTTGACGTGGATCAATTCTCGACGATACGCTTTATGTCGAAAAATGTGAAAGCAACAGGCGATGGCTACGTGGCCACTGGTGACCTCACCATTAAAGATGTGGTAAAAACAGTCACCCTGCCGTTTCAGATGAAGAAAAACGCCGACGGAACGTATTCACTGTCCAGCACTTTTGAGATCAATCGATTGGATTATGGTGTTGGAGGAAAGACGTTCATGCTCCGAAACATCGCCACCGTAACCATGGATGCCGTAGCCAAATAACAAGAAAGCCCGCGAAACCAGTGTCGGCTCCGCGGGCGTTTCCGTTACCCACTAATCATCCTGTGCACGAATTCTTCTTATTTTACCTCAATCAACCTTGAGGCGACTTTTGCTTCTTCTTTTTTACCTACAGCCACTTTCAATACACCGTCTTTATAGTTGGCGTCGATGCTGCTGTGGTCAATACTGTCAGGCAAGGTGAAAGAGCGGGTAAAAGAAGTGTAGCTATACTCACGTTTGCTGTACTTCTTGTCGGTGTCGGTAGTTTCAGATTTCTTTTCGGCCGAAATCGTGAGCACATCTCCATCTACATTGATCTTGAAATCACCTTTTTCCAACCCAGGGGCAGCTAATTCGATGTGATAAGCATCGCTCGTTTCCGCCACATTTACCGCAGGTACGCGGGAAATAAACCTGTCAGACAAAAATGATTCGTTGAAAATCGGGTTGAAGAAGTCATTCACCCATTGATCTACTCCCCTGTTTTTGTTTCCTTGAAATTTTACCAATGTCATTTTGTATTCCTCCTGTTATTTTTTGTTTAACTTTGATAAGGGCAGGCCAAAACCTGTACCAATAGCAAAAACACATATATTTAATGACTTTTTGACATATAATATAAAAATTTAAAAGACATTTTGTCATCTTATGGATCTTTCAGCTTTTCACTATTCATCGCCAATTGAGATTCGCTTTGCGGATATGGATGCTTTCGGGCATGTAAACAATGCCGTGCACCTCACCTATTTTGAAATCGCCCGGAGTAGGTATTGGCGAGAAGTCATCCAATGGGATTGGAAGGCACTCGGTATCATCATTGCCCGTGCAGAGGTCGACTACCTCCGCCAACTCACCGTACGTGACCACGCCAAGGTGTACGTACGCACATCGCGTATCGGCCAAAGTAGCTTCGATTTAGAATATGTGTTGGTAACTATCGCTGCAGACGGCCGCGAAACCCCGGTAGCCAAAGGCATGACGGTATGCGTGGCGTTTAACTACACGTCACAATTGCCTACGCCTATACCGGAGGCCTTTCGAAATGCAATGCAACGAGATATGGTTCAGGGTGGTTAGCACTGAAAAAACCGAAGAAAAACACGCTGTTTACTGAGAAGGGTCAGTGATTCCACAGGAGTGTGACCGTTGCATTGCCCCGGTCGCCACCGAAAGGGGGATTGCATTTGCAGATGCTGATCGCCACTTCATGCACGAATGGGAACTCCTGCTGCACACGGCCCATTATGGCTTCGGCCACGGTTTCCAGTAGTTTACGGGGTGCCTGCATCTCCGCTTTGGCAATGTTGTACAGCGTTTCATAATTTACCGTCCGGTCAAGTTCATCGCCTATCTCCCCTTGCCGATCAAACCTTACCTCCATGGTCACCATAAATTCATTGCCAAGCACTTGCTCTTCCGGATAATAACCATGATACGCATAAAAACGCAGGTCGGTAAGCGCCACCCGTTGTTGGATCGTTCCCATGCATGCAAACCTACGGTAAATCGGACGGCTTTGCAAGCGGTTCCTAAAGGGTGAGAAAGGTGCTTTGCGGGGCGTTTTTATCGGATGTTATCTCGGCAGATAAACTGGTATAAACCAACTTTTATCAGTATACTTGCACACCAAGTATAACAATATATGAGCCAGTACCAAGCACCTGATTATTATCTACTCGACGAACTCATTAGCGAAGAACATTTGATGATTCGCGACAGCGTACGCCAATGGGTCGACAAAGAACTATTGCCCATTATCGAGGACTATGCCCAACGTGCTGAGTTTCCCCGCCAATTATTGCCGAGTATGGCGGAATTGGGTCTTTTTGGCCCTACCATCCCCGAAACTTATGGAGGTGCAGGGTTGGACTACCTGGCTTATGGCATCATGATGCAGGAGCTTGAGCGCGGTGATTCGGGTATCCGATCCACTGCATCCGTGCAGGGGTCGCTTGTGATGTACCCGATATATGCATTTGGCAGTGAAGAACAGAAACGCAAATACTTGCCCTTGTTGGCCACGGGCGAATTAATGGGGTGTTTCGGGCTGACGGAACCCAATCATGGGTCTAATCCCGGAGGAATGCTTACCCGCTTCGAAGATGATGGCGACCATGTGATCCTGAACGGGTCCAAAATGTGGATATCCAACGCGCCGTTTGCCGATATCGCCGTCGTATGGGCCAAAAACCCTGACGGTAAGGTGCAGGGGTTGATTTTGGAACGGGGAATGGACGGTTTCACCACCCCGGAGACACATAACAAATGGAGCCTGCGGGCGTCAGCTACCGGTGAACTGGTGTTTGACAATGTACGCGTGCCCAAAGCCAATATCCTCCCCGGCGTCGTGGGGATGCGTGGCCCGCTCAGTTGCCTTAACCAAGCCCGTTACGGGATTTCTTGGGGGGCATTGGGTGCTGCGATGGACTGTTATGATACCGCGGTTCGATATGCGAAAGAACGCGAGCAATTCGGCAGGCCGATAGGTGGATTCCAATTGCAGCAGAGGAAATTGGCCGAAATGCTGACCGAAATCACGAAGGGGCAGTTGTTGGTGTGGCGACTGGCTACCCTTAAAAATGAAGATCGCGCGACGCCCGCCCAGATATCCATGGCCAAGCGCAACAGCGTGGCTACCGCACTTGATGTGGCGCGCGAAGCACGGCAAGTTCTCGGCGCCATGGGCATCACGGGTGAATACCCGATCATGCGCCATATGATGAACCTTGAGTCCGTTGTGACGTATGAAGGCACGCATGATGTACACTTGCTCATTACCGGCATGGACATCACGGGCATTAATGCGTTTGCCTGAAATAGAAAAAATCAACAGCAGAAAGTCTAAATATGAGATCTACAATGTATCTAAAATCGTTTATCGCTGCTGGAGTTGCCGGGTTCTTAGCAATTCCAGTCTTGGCACAACAAGAAAAAATGAAACCGGAAGAAACAGAAGTATGGGAACCTGAACCGCGTGTTGTGACGACCTATGCGGACAAAGCGCCCTCAGACGCCACCGTATTATTTGATGGTACTTCGTTGGACCAGTGGGTGAGCAAAAAAGACGGATCCGCTCCCGTCGAATGGACCGTAGCCGACGGGGCTTTCACTGTCGTCAGAGGCAAAGGAGATATCCAAACGAAACAGGAGTTTACCGACTATCAATTGCATATTGAATGGCGTAGCCCTACAGCGGTGAAAGGTGAAGGACAGGGACGGGGAAATAGTGGGATATTCATGCAAGGGCTATACGAAGTTCAGGTGCTAGACAGCTATAATAACCGCACCTACTCCAATGGTCAGGCAGCAAGTTTATATAAGCAACGGATCCCGCTGGTCAATGCAACGCGTCCTCCAGGTGAATGGCAAACATATGATATTATCTGGACAGCCCCGCGTTTCAACGAAGATGGCATACTGATCAGTAAAGCACGCGTAACGGTGATCCACAACGGTGTCCTCGTTCAAAACAATGTCGAACTCGATGGGCCCACGGAATTCATCGGCATACCCAAATATAAGGCACATGGAGCCGGGCCAATCGTCTTGCAAGACCATGGCGATGCGGTAAGTTTCAGGAATATATGGATTAGACCACTTTAATTAGTACTTAGTATCTAGTACTTAGTAGTTAGTAGTTTTAGTACCTAGTATTTAGTAGCGTAGCTAGATAATAACAAGGCCGGATATCGAAATGACATCCGGCCTTTATTTTTTTAGCACTAATTTACGAGTACTTAGTACTAAGTACTTAATACTAATCTCTCCTTCTCATAGCTTTCGTTATGCACAGTGGCTACGGCCCGTCCTGATGGATCGTTCAAGTTTTGGAATGACGCATCCCATGCCAAGGCTTCCGGCGTGCTGCAAGCCACGGACTTTACCGAAGGAACGGTCTTTGCCGCGGTTTCTGACGGGAAATGTTCGGTGAAAATTGAACGGTACAGGTATTCTTCTTTGTTTTTCGGCGGATTGATGGGGAACCGCTCAGCTGCGGCGGCGAGTGCCTCATCACTGACTTTTTGCTCCGCTTGTTCTTTCAATGTATCAATCCAACTGTATCCCACGCCATCAGAGAACTGCTCTTTTTGCCGCCAAGCGATACTTTCGGGTAGGTAATCCTCAAAAGCCTTGCGTACGATCCATTTTTCCATACGTCCTCCTTTAATCATCTTGTCTTCCGGATTGAGTCGCATCGCGATGTCGATGAATTCTTTGTCGAGGAATGGCACGCGACCTTCCACACCCCACGCTGCCAATGACTTATTAGCACGTAGGCAGTCATATAGGTGCAGTTTGCCTAGCTTACGGACAGTTTCTTCATGAAATTCTTTCGCATTAGGCGCCTTATGGAAATATAGGTATCCGCCAAACAGTTCATCTGATCCTTCACCCGAAAGCACCATCTTAATCCCCATGGATTTGATGACACGGGCAAGTAGGTACATGGGCGTAGAGGCACGAATGGTGGTCACATCGTACGTTTCCAAATGATAGATCACATCGCGGATAGCATCCAATCCCTCTTGGATGGTAAAGTTGATTTCATGGTGAATGGTGCCGATATGGTCAGCGGCCTTTTTCGCGGCAATCAGATCCGGAGAACCTTTCAATCCCACCGCGAACGAATGGAGACGAGGGTACCAGGCCTTTTCTTGGTCATTAGATTCCACGCGGCGAGAAGCGAACTTCTTGGTTACCGCAGCGATGACCGAAGAATCCAATCCGCCCGACAATAGTACGCCGTAAGGCACGTCCGACATCAATTGACGATGCACAGCATCTTCGAGCCCTTTCCGTAGCACGTCGATATCCGAATCGCTGTCCTGCACATTTTCATATTGTTCCCAGTCGCGTGAGTACCACTTTTGAATATCCTTGCTTTCTGCACTGTAGATGTAGTGCCCCGGAGGAAATGCTTCAATTTTGCTGCAATATCCTTCAAGCGATTTCATTTCAGACGCCACAAAGAAGGTTCCGTTGTCATCCCATCCAATATACAGCGGAATGATTCCGATGTGGTCACGGGCGATCAAATAACTATCTTTTTCAATGTCATACAATGCGAATGCAAAGATGCCATTGAGGTCCTCTAGGAAGCCCGCACCTTTTTGTTCGTACAAGGCAAGTATCACTTCAGAATCGCATTGCGTGGAAAATTGATAGCCAGACAATTGATTTCGCAATTGTTGGTGATTATAGATTTCTCCATTTACGGCAAGTACCACATTTCCGCTAGCACTAAATAACGGTTGCTGCCCCGATTTTGGATCAACAATTGCTAAACGTTCGTGTGCTAATATAGCTCTTTCTGAGCTATATATGCCAGACCAGTCCGGTCCCCGATGGCGAATTTTCTTCGACATCTTTAACACTTGGGGGCGCAATTCTTCTGACTTCACTTCTAGGTCAAAAGCACCAATAATTCCACACATAAATAAGATAATTAATATCAGTTAAAAGCTATACGCTGTGCAAAGTAAAAAACAAAATTTAATATTTACAACAAATTCTAATTTTTTTAATGATTTTTTCAAAGAAAAAGCAATTCGAAAGAAATTATATTAACAAAATGCATTTTATAGTGTCACAATTCAAATACAATTCATCCAATTAATCTATATTCTTTATCGTCTAAATATTTCTTGACACGGGCGTAGGATACATAGACATTGGATATAAATGGTTATTTTTGCCCATCCCATACATTCCGGTCTTTCCTTCGCTATCGGCCGTAGATTTGAAAAGTTTGGTTTAGTTAGTAAACTTTTCTATGTTTGGGTACAATCAACGGGAAAAATACGACGATTAATTGAAATAGACGTGAAGAAACGAATTGCTATTTTCGCATCAGGGTCTGGGTCAAATGCTCAAAAAATAATGGAATACTTCAAGTACCACGACCTGGCTGAAGTAGCGCTTGTTTTGACGAATAATCCGGATGCCTATGTACTACAGCGTGCCGATAATTTCGAAGTACCTACCCATATTTTCGATAGGCATGAGTTTTACCACACCGATTCCATTATCAACGTATTGGGTAAGCTGGAGATCGATTTGATCGTATTGGCGGGATTCCTTTGGTTGGTGCCTAAGAATCTACTGGCGAAATATCCCAACAAGATCATCAATATACATCCGGCCCTCCTACCCGCTTATGGCGGCAAGGGGATGTACGGCGATAACGTGCACCAAGCGATATTGGATGCGGGAGAAGAAGAATCCGGTATAACCATCCATTTTGTCAACGAACATTTCGACGAAGGCGAGATTATTTACCAAGCCCGTTATAAAATTGAAAATGGTGATGGTTTGGAGGTCATCAAATTCAAAGGACAACAATTAGAACACCACCACTACCCCCGGATTGTCGAAAACTTATTGAAAAAGATGTAGTCTGACGGGATTACCGGTTGATTGCTCCCCTATAAAACATTATCTTTGCCGCTCATAAACTAAACAGCGCATGAGCCACCCCGTTAAGATAAAAAATGCATTGGTATCCGTATACTACAAGGATGACCTTGCCCCGTTAATTCATTTGCTAAATAAACACGGCGTTACATTCTATTCCACCGGTGGAACAGAGACGTTTATCCGCGATCTGGGGTATGGCGTGGTGCCGGTAGAAGAACTCACCGGTTATCCATCCATATTGGGAGGCCGCGTGAAGACCCTTCATCCAAAGGTGTTCGGAGGCATCCTTTCCCGTCGCCCTTTGGCGGCCGACAGTGAACAATTGCAAACGTATGAGATTCCCGAAATCGATTTGGTCATCGTTGACCTTTACCCATTCGAGGAAACGGTGGCATCGGGCGCACCCGAACAGGACATCATCGAGAAAATCGACATCGGGGGCATTTCGCTCATCCGAGCGGCAGCCAAGAACTACAACGATGTGGTGATCATCGCTTCCAAGGACGACTATAAATTGTTGGAAAATATCCTTTCCGAAAATGAAGGGTACACGCTTTTGCAGCACCGCAAGGATTTTGCCAAGCGTGCATTCAATGTATCATCCCACTATGATTCGGCCATATTCAACTATTTCAACCAAGAGGAACCTTTGCAGGTCTTCAAGCGGAGCGAACAGGCGTCACAAGTGCTGCGATACGGCGAGAATCCCCACCAAGAAGGGGTGTTCTATGGTAACCTGGAGTTACTGTTTGACAAACTGAACGGCAAAGAGCTCTCCTATAACAATCTCGTGGATGTGGATGCCGCCGTGGCGCTCATTGACGAATTTGATACCCCAACCTTTGCTATCCTAAAACACACCAATGCCTGTGGCGTGGCTTCCCGAGCCGATTTGCTGACTGCTTGGCAAGATGCATTGGCTTGCGATCCCGTTTCGGCTTTCGGTGGGGTGATTATTTGCAATGGACAGATAGACCAAGCCACTGCCGAGGAAATCAATAAGCTTTTCTTTGAGGTGTTAATCGCACCGGACTATGATGAAGCGGCACTACGCATATTAAGTAGTAAGAAAAATCGTATATTGCTTAAGCGGAAAACGATTGAGTTGCCCAAAAAGCAATTCAAAACCCTTTTGAATGGCATTATTGAGCAAGACAAAGACAATGTGATCGAAGGGCCCGACAGCATGGAGGTGGTGACAGACAAGAAGCCTTCTGCGCGGGAACTTGATGACCTCTTTTTTGCCAATAAGATTGTGAAACACACCAAATCAAACGCGATCGTGCTCGCCAAAAATGGACAATTATCAGCTAGTGGAGTGGGGCAAACCTCTCGGGTTGATGCATTGCGTCAGGCGATCTTGAAGGCGAAGTCATTCGGCTTTGATTTACAAGGTGCAGTGCTCGCCTCGGATGCGTTCTTCCCTTTTTCGGATTGCGTGGAAATTGCTGCCGAAGCGGGCATTACCGCTATTACCCAGCCGGGCGGCTCGATCCGAGACAAAGAATCCGTCGAAATGGCCAATGCCAAAGGAATAGCAATGGTCACGACGGGTGTGCGGCATTTTAAGCATTGATTTTAACAATGGAACGCGGATGACACAGATGTAACTGATTTACGCAGATATATTTGCCATCTGTGGTCATCTGCCCGATCCGCGTCTTCCGCGTTCCACCAAACCCCAATTCAACATGAAATTCGGAAGCGTAGATAATCCAGAAACCATTGACTTCACCTTACCACCTACTCATCCCGATACATTGTCGTTATTGGGTGAAAACAAGCATCGTGGGGCACTGGAAGTGTATGTCGGGTGTGCCAAGTGGAACAAACAGGACCTGAAAGGGTTCTATCCTCGGGGCACTAAAGACGAACTGACGTACTATGCCACCCAATTCAACAGCATTGAACTGAATGGCACATTCTACAATTCGCCAGACAAACAGCAGGTGGAGACGTGGAAGAATAAAACACCCCATGATTTCAAGTTTTTCCCAAAAGTGCCCCAATCCATCAGCCACTACGGTCGGTTGTTGAATGTGGATGAAAAAATGACAGCATTCTGTGATGCCATCAGTTTCTTCGAAGAAAAACTGGGGATGAGTTTCCTGCAATTGCACGACAATTTCAAGCCAAAGGACTTCGATCGCTTAGCTACTTTCGTGAATAAATTTGCCAAAACCATTCCGCTGGCGGTGGAAGTGCGCAACGCAGATTGGTTCGGTGACGAGCAAGTCAGCCAAAAACTATATGACCTGTTAGCCGAGTATCAGGTGGCCAATGTATTGGTCGATACCGCTGGTAGACGTGACATGCTCCACATGCGGCTCTCCACGCCAACAGCATTTGTGCGCTATGTCGGTGCCAACCATCCGACAGACAAGAATAGGCTCGATGACTGGATTAATCGCATCGTCGAATGGCGTGATGCCGGCTTACAATCGCTTTACTTCTTCGTTCACCAGAATATGGAAGTGGAATCCCCACTCCTATCCGCCTATTTCCTCGATAAGCTGAACGCTGCTTTGGGGCTGGAGATCAGGGGGCCGAAATTACTCCTTTAAGAGCCTGTTTAAATTTATCTAGCAATTTTTTTATCATACAAATTTAAACAGGCTCTAAGCTTTTTTGTTTTTCAGCCCGAGATTCGATAACTTTGTTTCGACAACAGTCGAATCTACATGAAGGTTGCTCGGTATAAATTTGGATTATTGGCACTGGCCTATATGGCCTTGACGCTCCAATTTTTGGTGCCACACCATCATCACCAACAGGCTACGTTTTTATTTTTGGACACCTGCCCGACTATCGCCCATACTTCGCATGAGGATCACGCACATGATGACCATGATGATGACGAATGTCACCACCCACATTCCAAAAGCAATGAATGTTCGGCGTTGGACCATGTGATGGCTGCGCAGAAGAAGCAAGACACTTTTGCCGGAAGCATCGATTTAGATACCCCCCCTTTATTGCCGTTGCTGTATGTTGTTGACTGCTTCGTGCCGACCACGGAAAACGCATGTACAACGGCAGTATTCGGCCCGCCATTATATGAATGTATTAGCCCAGCGGCCCATAGCTTGCGCGGCCCTCCGATATCCGCTTAGTTTTTCCTAAACCCCCTTCTGTTTTTATAGTAAATCAGTGAATAACACATGCTGTGCAATTTTCGCACGAGCATTTGAAGCGATATCATACGGTGACAACGAAGAATTTAATGATAATAGCCGCCTTGGTAGGCGGGCTCTTATTCGATGCATGCAGCCTCTCCAGTAACAACCGAAATACAACTGCCCACCAGCATGACGGGCATGACCACGATCACGAACATGACCACGACAATGAAACGAGTGATGACGAGGAAGGGCTAATGACGTTTACCCAAGCTCAAGCCCAATCGGTTGGTCTTGCCGTAACCGAAATCCAACCCGGAGATTTTTACCAAATAATCAAGGCTACCGGCGAACTGATCGCTACCACGGGCGGAGAAGCGGTCGTATCGGCGACATCCAGCGGTATCCTATCCTTTGAAAACCATGATCTTAGCGAAGGAAGCGCCATCCGTGCCGGTATGCCGTTGGCAATCATCTCAGCCAGATACATTGCGGATGGTGATCCCCAAGCCAAACTTCGTCTCCAATATGAGACGGCAGAACGGGCATTCCGACGGGCTGAAACGCTATTGAAAGAGCAACTCATTTCGCAAAAAGCTTACGAAGAGGCCTTGTTAAACTATGAAACTGCACGTACCGCATACAGTGGTTTGCAATCCGCAAGCGGAGGTGCCGGTATCCGCCTTTCCAGCCCGATAGACGGTTACCTGAAAAATCGACTAGTGGATGAAGGGGCTTACGTCGCCATTGGACAACCCATCTTCACCGTGACGCGAAACAAGCGTTTGCGGCTACGCGCGGAAGTATCCCAAAAATATCAGCAGCAACTTCCGTTCATCCGTAGCGCAAATTTCAAACTGCCATTCGAGGATGGCATATATCAATTGGACAGTTTAAACGGGCAATTGACAGCTTTCGGAGTAACTACTGATGCCACTTCGGCATTTCTACCGGTTAGTTTTGAGCTAGATAATACTGGCTCACTCCCGACAGGCAGTTATGTCGAGGTATTTCTCTTGACACGACCTACGCCCGATGCGTTGGCTGTGCCAAAGACCGCGCTAATCGAAGAGCAAGGCACCTATTCGGTATTTATACAAGACCACGAAACCGCGTACCGTAAACAAGTGATTACCATTGGGCAAGATGACGGACAACGTGTCCGTGTACTGTCTGGGTTGCAACCTGGTGATCGCGTGGTCACGCAAGGGGCACTCCATATCAAATTGGCAAATATGACGGCCGCCATCCCACATGGACATAGTCACTAACGAATAGGAGGATCAGCATATGTTAAACAGTATCATTTCCTATTCATTAAACAACCGGTTGGTTATCCTCGCCGCTTCCTTGCTTTTGGTGCTTGCAGGGGGATACGTGGCCAAGCAGATGGAAGTCGATGTCTTTCCTGACCTAAACGCCCCCACGGTCGTGGTCATGACCGAAGCGACCGGTATGGCTCCCGAAGAAGTGGAGCGCATCGTGACATTCCCCATCGAAACAGCGGTCAACGGCGCCACCGACGTACGCCGTGTTCGCTCTTCATCCACTACTGGATTTTCTGTGGTATGGGTCGAATTTGATTGGGGCACCGACATTTACAGGGCACGACAGATCGTTTCTGAAAAGTTGTCCGCTATCGGCGATGTCTTTCCGCAAACGGTGGGCACACCGACCTTGGGACCGCAATCGTCTATTTTGGGAGAGGTATTGATTGTCGGGCTTACAGCGGATACCACCAGTCTGCAGGATTTGCGAACATTGGCGGATTGGGCCATTCGTCCACGCCTACTATCCACAGGCGGTGTAGCCCAAGTAACGGTATTGGGCGGGGATATCCGGGAGTATCAAATCCTATTGGATCCGGGGCGAATGAAACATTACGGCGTGAGCTTAGACGAAGCGCTACAGGCCGTGGATCAGTTGAACCAAAACGTGTCTGGCGGTATTCGCTATGAATCAAGCAACGAATACATTGTCCGCGGTGTCCTAGCCACGACAGATACCGGAGCGCTGGGATCTTCGTTGGTCAAAATGGTAGACGGCAATCCCATTCTTCTGGAGCACATTGCCACGATTGGTATTGGCAATAAAACGCCGAAAATTGGTCTGGCGTCTGAAAAGGCCAATGCCGCGGTATTGCTTACCGTAACCAAACAGCCCAATACGGGCACGATTGACCTGACGGAGAAGCTCGATGCAGCCCTAGCAGACTTAAAGACGGTCTTGCCTGCTGACGTTAAGTTGTCTGCCGACGCTTTCCGTCAATCTCGTTTTATTGACAGTTCCATTAACAATGTAAAGTCTTCCCTATATGAAGGGTGCTTGTTTGTCGTCATCGTCCTTTTTATCTTCTTGATGAACTTCCGGACGACGGTCATCTCCCTAGTGGCTATCCCAATTTCATTATTGGCTTCCATATTGACACTTAAAGCATTGGGATTAACCATCAACACCATGAGTCTAGGTGGAATGGCCATTGCCATCGGCTCACTGGTAGACGACGCCATCGTCGATGTGGAAAATGTCTTTCGCCATCTACGGGAAAATCGCTTGCGTCCGATAGCCGATCGATTGCCCATGATGACCGTCGTATATGAAGCATCGAAAGAAGTTCGGATGCCCATCCTAAATTCGACGCTGATCATCATCGCGACATTCGTACCACTATTTTTCCTTTCGGGCATGGAAGGATTGATGCTTGCACCGTTGGGAATATCATTTATCGTATCCCTATTCGCATCAACCGTTGTCGCATTGACGTTGACCCCTGTGCTGTGCAGTTACCTGCTAGGTCATGAAGCGACGAAAGAACAAATCGAGGGTGAAGAAAAAGATCCGTATGTGGCTCGTAAACTCAAAGCGTCCTATGGAAAGGTATTGGCTTGGGTATTGGCAAGGAAGCGCACGACGACTATTACAATCTCAGTCTTATTCGTAGCTTCCTTGGCACTGTTCTTTACGTTTGGTCGGAGTTTTCTCCCGTCGTTTAACGAAGGGGCATTTACCATTAACATCGCGAGTATGCCTGGCATCGCTTTGGACGAATCTGCTGAAATTGGTAGGCGGGCGGAACAGTTGATCTTGGAAGTTCCGGAAATTAAAACCGTTGTCCGTAAAACCGGGCGCGCGGAGCTTGACGAACATGCGCAGGGGGTAAATGCCTCCGAGATGGAAGCTCCGTTTGAGTTGGATGGCCGTTCAAAAGACGAGGTATTGCGAGCACTTCGGGAGAAGCTGGGAACGCTCTCCGGTGTCAACCTGGAAATTGGCCAACCCATTTCCCACCGGATCGACGCCATGCTCTCCGGTACAAAAGCGAACATTGCAATCAAAATTTTCGGGCCTGACCTGAATCACCTGTTTACCATCGGCAACCAGATCAAAACCGCTATTCAGCCCATTGAAGGTATGGCAGACCTGAACGTGGAACAGCAGGTAGAACGACCCCAACTCAGTATCGAGCCCAAACGCGCCATGTTAGCCCGTTACGGTATTACGTTACCCGAATTTGGCGAACTGGTAGAGGTGATGCTGGCGGGCCGGGTAGTATCCCAGATCTATGAGGGTGGGCGCTCCTTCGACTTGACGATTAAAGCCGGAGGGGATTATCAGGAAACGCTTTCCGCTATCCGTGAACTGACCATCGATGCAAACGGCCAAAAAATACCATTGGAGTTTGTGGCAGATATCCGATCCACCGTCGGCCCCAATACCATCAATCGGGAAAACGTCCAGCGGAATATCGTCGTCAGCGCCAACGTATCAGGTCGAGACCTGCGCGGGGTCGTCAATGATATCCAAGAAACCATTAATCGCTCGATCACACTGCCCGAAAACTACCATATCGTCTATGGTGGCCAGTTCGAAAGTGAAGCGGAGGCCTCGAGGATTCTGTTGATCACGTCACTCTTTTCGCTGATCATCGTATTCCTATTGTTGTACAATCAATTCAGAAGTACCACACAGTCCATCGCAATTCTGCTCAGTCTTCCGTTGGCGCTCATTGGCGGTGTGGTCGCCATCTGGATGACCACAGGTATCATGAGTATCCCGTCGATCATTGGGTTTATCTCCCTTTTTGGGATTGCCACGCGCAATGGCTTGTTGTTAATCGACCACTATAATAACTTGATAGCTCAGGGCCGAACAGTAGACGAAGCCATTTGGCAGGGTTCCATGGATCGATTGACACCGATCATGATGATGGCGGTTTCCACGGCATTGGCCCTTACGCCGCTAGCGATTCGTTCGGATCTACCCGGCAACGAAATCCAAAGCCCAATGGCTCAGGTTATTTTGGGTGGATTGCTCTCCTCTACCCTCTTGAACATGATTGTCATTCCCATCGTATACGGATGGATCACCAAACAAAAGAAATAACGTGATGATGAAACATATTTGTATTTGGATAGGTATACTTTTCGGAAGTACGTTCGCCTTGCGGGCACAGGACGATGGGTTGACTATTTTATTGCAGGCAATCGATAGTAACAATACCACGCTAAAGGCGGTATGGGCAGCTACCGAAGCCACGAAAATGGCTAACCTAACGGGGCTCTATCCCAATAATCCGCAGGTACAGGTCAACTACCTGAACATTTCCCCGCTGCCAAACCGGACGCGTACGGACGTTAATATCACCCAGACCATCGACTTTCCGACCGCTTACACGCATCGCCGCCGGATTGCCCAAACCAGTAACGACAAGGTGGGGCTCGAACTGCATAGCCAGCGAATCGTTTTACGCTATGAAGCGGCGCAAAGTTATGTGAATTGGGTGTATACACAACAAGTTGCCAAACAGTATCAACGGCGCGCGGCGATCGCTTCGCAACTCGCTGAGGCCTATCAGCGGGCGTTTGAAGTCGGTGAGGTCAGTGTTTTGGAACGTAATAAAGCGAAAGTGAATCAGCTTAACATCACCAAAGCAGCCGAATTAAATGAAGTCGAACAAGCTGCGTGGCATGCTGAGCTCGTACGAATGAACGGCGGACAGGAATTGCCGTCGATCCACGTGGATTATCCCGATGCTGGCCTGCCTGCCGACTTCGAAGCCTGGTACACCGGCAATGCTGCACGCAATGCGGACATCGCCACATTGGAACAGGAGATAAGCGTTAGCCAGGAACGGCAGCGACTGAGCAAGGCACTATCCTTTCCCGCGATTACCGCTGGTTATATGTATGAGGAAGATGTAGATGTTCGCTTCAGCGGCATTACGATGGGGGTATCCATCCCCCTTTGGCAACAGAAAAATACCGTGAAGCAGGCCCGTATGCAAACTTATGCACTCGAACAGGCTAAGGTCGATTTGGCCACGCAATTTCACAACGAGCAGCGTCGACTTTATGAACGAGCGAAGAAGCTGGCTGCGGTAAATGATGAGTTAAAATCGTTAACGGCCGACAGTAGCGGAGAGCAATTGCTCGGTCGCGCGTTGGAACTGGGCGAATTATCGCTGTTGGATTACTTGGTTGAACTCACGATGTACTATGAGGCAATAGACCGGCAATTGGAAGCCGAGCGCGACCTCCATTTGGCACTCGTTGAACTCTACAAGTGGGAACGGTAGCCGTATACTAATCGTCAAACTTATCCAACTGTTTCACCAGCGTAGCAAAGTCTTTTGGATAAGGTGCTTCGAAATGATATTCCTTGCCATCTATGGCAAATCGTAGTTCACGGGCATGAAGGGCAAACCGTTTCATAATGGGTTGCTCTTCTTGTCCTTTGGCTAAGGTAAAACCTCTTTTCTTGATTTGAGAAAGGTAAACCGGTTTCCCTTTATAAAGGGTATCGCCGACGATAGCGGCATGCTGCGTAGCCAGGTGGATGCGGATCTGGTGCATACGTCCGGTAACCGGCCGACATTCCACTAATGTATAATGTTTGTAATAGTGTAGTGATTTGAAATACGTCTCTGCGCGTTTCCCGTTAGCCCTATCGATGGTTACATTTTTATTCCCGAGATTGAGGATGGGTAAATCCACCAACAGGTCTTCGAAAACATGGGTTCCCTCGATCACAGCATGGTAGACCTTGGATACCCGACGGCGTTCAAATTCAATGGATATCAATCGGTAGGTCTCCGGGTTTTTGGCGATGAGCAACAATCCGGATGTATCTTTATCCAACCGGTGGCATACTTGTGCATCGGCGTGGTATTTTTTTGCCAGTCGCAATATGCTCATCTCCCCCCCTTCCCGTTCGTCTAATGATGCCAGAAAAGGCGGTTTATTGATCACCATGAGGTTTTCGTCCTCATGGATGATTAAATCGGCAAATTTCGGATATTTGATGGATCGCGCTTCAAGGGTTTTCATGGTTGCAAAAGTACGGAGTTTTTGGTTTATCCATAATCATAAAATCCCTGTCCGGATTTCTTGCCCAATTTACCGGCTGTCACCATATTCACCAATAACGGGCAGGGGGCGTATTTGGGATTGCCGAATCCATCGTGCAGCACCCGCAATATCGAAAGGCATACGTCGAGTCCGATAAAATCGGCCAACTGCAATGGGCCCATGGGATGTGCCATGCCCAATTTCATGACGGTATCAATCTCTTCTATCCCTGCCACTCCCTCATAATACGCATAGATGGCTTCGTTGATCATGGGCATTAGGATGCGATTTGCCACGAATCCCGGATAGTCGTTTGCCTCCACAGGTACTTTATCCAATTGTTTGGAAAGGGTGATTACCTGGTTGGTTGTATCGAAACCGGTACCGTAGCCTTTGATCACTTCTACCAATTTCATGACCGGTACCGGATTCATGAAATGCATACCGATGACCTTGTCGGCCCGGTTGGTAACGGAAGCGATTTTAGTAATGGAAATGGATGACGTGTTACTAGCTAGTATGGTATGGGTAAGGCATAGGTTATCCAATTGGCGGAACAACTCGAGCTTGATTCCTTCGTTTTCGGTAGCGGCTTCCACAACCAGATCAGCTTGCTTCACCCCAGCTGCCAGATCGGTGTATACGGTAATGCGATTAAGTGTCTGTTGCTTGTCTTCTTCAGTGATTGCCTGTTTCTTGATTTGGCGGTCGAGGTTATTACCGATGGTCGCCATCGCCTTTTCCAATGCCGCAGCATCGATGTCAACCAAGGATACTTCAAACCCGAATTGGGCAAACGTATGGGCGATGCCATTGCCCATGGTGCCTGATCCGATGATACTGATATGTCGCATAAACGGTTACGAATTGTTGAATGGCAAACTTAGTCAAAATACCCTGTATTTGAAAAAACGTCCACCCACCGGATCGGTGGAGTGGACGTCCATCATCAAACTTAACCAAAAATATGAACAATTAAACTACTCTTCTTACTGGGTCAGACTTTCCGAACTGGCGGGAGCTGCCTTTTTATGGAATCGACCCTTGCCCTTGCCATCTTTCTTGGAGCGTTTTCCTTCAAATCGCCCGTTCTTCCGTCCTTCTTTCATCTTTTCCATCCGCTCGGTACGTTGCTGCTTCAACACCTCACGTTGTTCTGCTGTCAGGATTTCATTGAACCGTTCCTGTTCAGCCTTGCGTTCAGACCGCATTGCAGCCATCTTCGCTACCCGTTCCTCACGTGCAGCTTTCATTTGAGCTGCTTTCTCCAGGTTCAATGCGTATACCTCTTTTTGTTGATCTTCGCTAAGGGCTAATTGCTTGGTCAAGTGTTCCGTTCGCATTTGTGCCAGTTCCTCAGCGCTCTTTGCTGTTCGTGTGCCGCGTTCCTGGGCTGTTGCTACAACTGCCATTCCTGAAACCAACACCGCTATCATTGCTACCTTTTTCATGTCATTCTCCTTTCGTTTTATGATTCAACATTAATTTTGTTTCCTTTTATCAGTAAGAGGGTATTTGCAGTGTAAAGTTTAACGAGCGCATTTGTTAAAAAATGTTAACGGGTAAATAACGTGTCTTGCCGGAGCGGCAAAGAACCTTAACATTTTTTCTTAAATCACGGGATATTTTGTATTATTGTGTAACCAGTATAAACTACATTGCTATGAGAAGACTACTTACCCGTAAGTGTATCGGATGGTGCATGTTACTGTCCGTATTCACATTCATCACTCACCAGGTGTCGGCGCAGACGACCATTTCAGGAACAGTTACTAACGCCACGACCCAAACACCCCTCATTGGGGTCAGTATCTATGTCAAAGGGAAGGTGATCGGTACTACAACTGGTTCTGACGGACGGTTTACCTTGAACGTAAATGACCAACCTCCCCTAACGCTGGTGGTTACATCGATTGGTTTTGCCTCTCGGGAAATTTTGGTTGACCAATCCACATCTGCCTTAGCGATTGAATTGAGCGAGCAGACCATCATGGCGTCCGAAGTGGTGGTGTCAGCTTCCCGTGTGGAAGAAAGTGTGCTCAAGTCTCCCGTTTCCATTGAAAAACTGAGTGTCCTTGGCATCCGCGAAAGCCCGCAACCCTCTTTTTATGATGCATTGCAGAATCTCAAAGGGGTTGAAATGAGCACCCAATCCCTTACGTTCCGTTCGGTAAATACCCGTGGATTCAGTGCCAATGGCAATACACGATTGGTTCAATTGATCGACGGGATGGACAACCAAGCACCGGGTCTCAATTTTCCGGTAGGCAACGTAGTGGGGATGTCCGAACTGGACGTCGAAAGTGTAGAATTACTGCCGGGAGCAGCATCGGCCCTATATGGCCCTAACGCGATCAACGGCTTGTTATTGATGAACAGTAAGTCGCCGTTTGACTACCAAGGGGTGAGTGCCTACGTTAAGACGGGTATGATGAGTGCATCCAACCGGACGCAGCAAAACACGGCTTTCTATGATGTCGCGGTGCGCTTCGCCAAAGCGTTCAATGATCGTTTTGCCATCAAGGCCAATGTTTCCTATCTTACGGCCAAAGACTGGCAAGCAACGGATTACCGCGACCAAAGTTTTACCAATAACACGAATTTGGAAAATAACGTGGGGAATGTGCAGGGCAATCCCACATACGATGGTGTGAACTGGTATGGCGACGTGGGTACGAACCTATATGATATCCTTTATGGAAATGGTATGCCCGGCGATGGATCGGATGGCACATCTGCGGCAATGGGAGCCATATTTACTACGCAGATACCTCAAATTGATAATCAGACTTTACCGCAATTCATTGCAGGCGCTGACCAAGCCGCGCAGATAGGTGTTACCCGCTCGATTTTCGAGAACATGGTTCCCCAGTATTACCAACCCGCTCCCGGTTATTCCGAACAGCAATTGACGGACTACCCTACCCAAAGCCTGAAACTGAATGCGTCGCTGCATTACCGCATCAATGACAATGTGGAAGCCATCCTCCAAGCCAATTGGGGCAAGGGTTCGGCGGTTTATACGGCTGCCGACCGGTATAACATCCAGAATTTTACCATGGGACAATACAAAGCCGAACTGCGCGGCGACAATTTCTTCGTGCGGGGGTATACGACCCGTGAAAACTCGGGTGATGCCCATGCGCTGGGTGTATTGGGCAGCTTGATGAGCCAACGTTACTTGCAAACCGCTATTGGAGGCGGTGCGCCCACATTCGTGCAGAATGCGTATACCCAATATGCCGGTGCCTTCCTACAAGCATACCAAGCGGCCATGATGGGGGGAGCTAGTCATGATGCAGCACTTCAAGTGGGCCAAAATACAGCCAACGTCCACTTAGGCGCAAACAATGTGCAATGGATGGCAGACGCCATGACACCCGCTCTGCAAGCCGCCAACGGGATGTTTCTTCCTGGTGGAACCGAGTTTGATGCGACCATGGCCGACATCAAAACCCGTGCGATACCTCAGGGTGCTAATTTCGTCGATCGCACCAATATGTACCATGCCGAAGCCATGTATAACTTCAAGCGGCAGATCGACCCCAGTATCATTGAAATCATTGCTGGCGCTAACTATCGTGTGTATGACCTGAATTCTCAGGGAACCTTATTCGCGCTAGACGACAGCGGCAATGAATTTAACATTCGCGAATATGGTGCCTATGTACAAGCAGGCCGTAATTTCAATGATATCTTTAAACTTACGGCCTCCTTGCGTTACGACAAAAACGAGAACTTCAAAGGCCAGTTCAGCCCGCGTATATCAGGGGTACTCACCGTGGCCGACTACCATAATTTCCGGGCGTCGTTCCAACGGGGTTTCCGTATCCCGACCACGCAAAACCAATACATCGACTTGCTGACACCACAGGCCCGTTTGGTAGGTGGTTTGCCCATGTTCCGCGAACGGTATGACATGGTCAGTAATCCGGTATATGCTTTGTCTGACATCCAAAGTGGCAACATGACGCCGTATGAGTTTAAAGAATGGGAGCCCGAACGCGTGGAAACCTACGAAATCGGCTACAAAAGTGCCATTGACAACCGTTTCTTTGTCGATTTGTTTTACTACTACAACCGTTTCCTAACGTTTGAAGGTACCGCGGTATTGGTTCAAAAACGAGATCCGAACGGCCCGATAACTGATTTGGGTGACCCCACCAGGCGAAATGTGTACAGCATGCCGGTAAACGCCCCACAGGTGCTTAAAAATTCCGGATGGGGTATCGGATTGGATTACATTATTGGCAATGGCTTTACGGTCAATGGCAATATTACCCAAAACGTGTTGCTCAACGAGGATGAATTACGTGAAAGTGACCCTGCATTTATCACATTCTTCAATACGCCCAAGTACCGCTTCAATATCGGACTTTCCAATCGAGACATCAATCGTTCGGGTTGGGGATTCGGCCTTACTTTCCGCCACCAGACCGAATTCGTGTGGCACGGCACCATCGGAACACCCGCCGCCAATATTGGCGGGCATACCGCCATCCCTGCGTTTTCTACGTTCGATGCACAGGTAAGCAAGAAAATCCCCGCGATGAAATCCATCGTGAAACTGGGCGGCACCAACATTGGCAATAAGCTCTATACGACGGGATGGGGCAATCCCTCCGTGGGAGGCATGTACTACGTTTCCATTACGTTTGACGAGTTGTTGAACTAATCCGTTGGCGTCAATACGATGCCGTAATGCGGAATTAATATCGATTCCCCCTTTCAATTGAATTGAAAGGGGGAATCGATGTTTTTCTTGTAACAATACCATCTATCTGGCGTCATAATGACGAATTTAGAACCACACAAACACCTTATGCTTGAAGTAAAGAATATCGTAAAACAATACGCCAATCACCGGGCGCTCGACGATGTCTCCCTCCGTGTCGAAAAGGGAAGTATCTTCGGTCTATTGGGGCCTAACGGTGCAGGTAAGACGTCCCTCATTCGTATCATTAACCAAATTACCGCTCCAGATAGCGGTGAAGTGTACTTTGACGGCGAACGGCTCAATCCCAACCACATCGGGCGGATCGGGTACCTGCCTGAAGAACGCGGACTCTACAAGAAAATGGAGATCGGTGAGCAGATGCTTTACCTGGCCCAATTGAAAGGACTGTCCAACAGTGAAGCGACCACCCGCATCAAACACTGGTTTGAAAAAATGGAAATGCAGACCTGGTGGAACAAAAAGGTTGAAGACCTGAGTAAGGGTATGCAGCAGAAAGTGCAGTTTGTGGCCACCGTAGTGCACCAACCCGACCTGATCATATTGGACGAACCGTTCTCTGGATTTGACCCGGTAAATGTAGACATCATCAAAGAGGAAATCCTGACCTTGAATAGAAACGGCGCCACCATCATTTTCTCCACCCACCGCATGGAATCGGTGGAAGAGCTATGCAGCAGCATTGTCTTGATTAACAAATCAAAGAAAATATTGGACGGTAAGGTAAAGGATATCAAAAATACCTATCGTACAAATACTTACCAACTGGAACACCTCCCATCGGACTATGCGGTTGCGGCCGTCGACGGCTTGTTTACCATCTCCAATCGGGTGGACACTCCCGAGGGTAGCACGCTGACCATCAGCATCGCGTCGGGCAAAACGATAAATGATGTACTGTCCTATCTGATCCCATTAGTTCAAATCCATGAACTAAAGGAGGTAGTGCCCAGCATACACGATATTTTCGTCCGACTAGTAACCAATCGAACACCTGAAAATTTAATTGAAACAAACGAATGAACAAGATATTACTCATCACCAAACGCGAATACTTCAGCCGCGTGAAGAAGAAATCGTTTCTTTTGGTCACATTTTTGGTGCCCTTATTTCTGATTGGTATCTATGCGGTCACCATCTTGCTTACCGCGAAGAGCTTTGAGAGCAGCCAAGCCACGGTGCACGTCATTGACCAAAGCGGGCTGTTTGTAGGGGAATTAGCCGACACCAAAAACATCACCTTTGTGCCAGTGTCGCCCGATGTCGATAAGGAAAAGGCCGCTATTCTCGACGGCAAATCTAAAACCTTTCTATTGGTCATCCCCAATACGGTCAAAGCGTCTTCGAGGGTAGAACTGTTTTCTTCGGAAATAGCTGGTTTCGGCACCCAAGGGGAAATTAGCCGCCAATTGGAAACGGTACTTCGCAATAAGGCTTTCGAAGACGCCGGCATCGATCGGGCAACGGTAGAAGGCATTAAAACCAAGGTTGATATCCAGGCTAGGGAGATAACGGCACAAGGCGAGAAAGAAAGCAGCGCAGGGGCAGCCATGGGAGTTGCCATGTCATTATCCGTCTTGATTTACATCTGTCTATTCCTATACGGTGCCCAGGTCATGCGCGGGGTCATTGAAGAGAAAAGCAACCGGATCGTCGAAGTCATTATTTCATCGGTTAAACCTTTCCAATTGATGATGGGTAAAATCATCGGTATCGGCTTGGTCGGATTAACGCAATTTTTGTTATGGGTCGTTCTTTCTGCCGGCTTGATGACTGCGGCAAGTGCAGTGTTTGTAGATAAAGATACCATAGAAGCCGTGGCGGAGCAGTCGCTTGCTGAACAGGGGAATGGCGCGAGTGTGGCGCAGGCTGCCAGCAACCAGCAAAGTGCATATGGAGGATTCATGCAGGCCTTGAACACGGTCGATTTCCAAAGCATTATCATCGCTTTCTTCGTATACTTCTTGGGCGGCTACTTATTATACAGTGCTTTGTTTGCGGCTGTCGGGTCTGCCGTTGATAGCGAAACGGAAACACAGCAATTCATGTTCCCGATAACCATCCCCTTGCTATTTACGTATATCCTATCGTTTGGGGTGTTAGTCAATGATCCAAACGGCCCATTGGCGTTTTGGCTGAGCATGGTTCCGCTGACCTCCCCTATTGCGATGTTGGTTCGCCTGCCGTTTGGGGTACCTTTTTGGGAAATTGCATTGTCAGTGGCATTGTTAATCGGTGGATTTATCCTCACCACTTGGATTGCGGGCCGGATATACCGCGTGGGGATACTCATGTATGGCAAAAAAGCAAGCTATAAGGAGCTGGTTAAATGGTTCCGGTATAAAGGGTAAGTGATTTAGTGTTTAAATATGATCGAAAAATCCGACGCTTTTTTAAAGCTCGGATTTTTTTTGCCGTTTACTTTACCCGGTCTTCCGTCTTCTAACCCATCATATCCACTAAATAACCCCATACAAGGATCCACCTTTGGCGCCCAAGGCATCTACCCGCCTCTCTACTTCCGATACTTTTTCCAATACCGGGGCATGGTGTGGTTTCTTGCGCGCATCGATGATAACAGGGCCACGGCACCCCCAATGTTTATGTCGGGTGAAGCTATTGATCCCATGGATATCGTGTGCGGGGTTGCTGCGTGTAAACGTGACCCAAACAAAATTGTTGACGTTTGCCGAAGTGAATGCGGCGTCATCGCACATTACGAGCAATTGGATGCCTGAAAAATCAATGTCACGTACCGCGTGGCACCAGTTTTCGATGGCCTGTGATTCGGTTTCATCATCGCTGTATGGCGGTGCCTCCACGGCCAGGATACCCGGTAGTGCGAGTTTACATGGATGGAATGGACGGGGCAATTCAAAACCGGCGGCAAGTTCGGTCAGCAGCTCTCGTTTTTTGCCGCCCACGGCTGCGAAGACTACTTTCGATCCCGCATTAAGCCCATCACCCGAATAATCCAAGGTGTCAATGGTGGTTTCGGTATGGAAGTGCAGGTCACGTTCCAAATCTATCCGTTCAAATATATGTGTCAAAAATGCTTCGACATTGTGAATATCCAAATCGGGGTCGTCTTGGTACGCCGAGATAAAGAGGTATTTGGCCAAACTCAGTTGGTTTTTGCCAAGGATTTGGTTAGCGATGGTCAGGATTTCCTGTGGGCGCTCCACGGTTAGGTACGGCGTGTACCGCTCGCTTCCAATGGCAAAAAGCAGTGGATGTACCCCGGCGGCGTCTACGGCATGTACGGCGTGTAGCCCGTTGATTTCCTGTGGGATGGCAGAACCCGTAATTTCGTGTATCAATGCCCCGAAACTGGTGTCTTCTTGCGGAGGGCGGCCCACCACGGTAAACGACCAAATGGGATTTTGGCGGTGATATACGTTATGCACGCGCATCAATGGGAATGGATGGATAAGGCTATAATAACCCAGGTGGTCACCGAAAGGCCCTTCGGGTTTGTTCTCATTCGGATAGACCGTTCCCGTGATGACAAAATCGGCATCAGCCGATATGCAGAAGCCTTCGTCATCGTAAAAATACCGGAAGCGTCTATTGCCCAGTGCCCCTGCAAATGTTAATTCCGACAACCCTTCTGGTAGGGGCATCACAGCGGCTAAGGCATGTGCTGGCGGCCCCCCAACAAAAATACTGACTTTTAACGGTTGACCAAGCGCATTGGCTTTCGTCTGATGTACGCCGATACCCCGATGCAATTGGTAATGGAGCCCGATTTCGCTGTCTTGCACATATTCATTCCCCGCCAATTGTATCCGATACATACCAAGGTTGGCTCCCATAGGCCCCGGTTTGGAGATGTCTTCGGTATACACTTGGGGCATGGTCACGAACGGCCCGCCGTCCATCGGCCAATTAACGATCTGGGGCAATTGGCTGATGCGGGTGGTGCCATGTAGGATGGGTGCTCCACCCCTTTTTTTCCACGGTAGGGCCGATAATGCCGTAGCCGCCACGTGGGCGTATTTAAAGGGATTTTTGAGCGCTTGCATGGGATCTGACTTCACATCCACCAACACCTTGATCTTATCCAATGTATCCCTAAACATAAACCGCGAACGCTCCAATGTTCCAAACAGGTTGGATACGGCGGGGAAAGCACTTCCTTTGATGTTTTCAAAAAACAGCGCCGGCCCCTGCGCATCATAGACTCGCATGTGGATGGCTGCCATTTCCAAGTAAGGATCTACTTCTTCTTTGATGCGGACAAGATGCCCGTTACGTTCCAAATCGGTTACACATTCAGTAAGGCTACGGTATCCCATGTATTTTGCTGTAAGCTGACAAAGATAACGAATTTCGGCAATCAGCTATCGGCTTTCTGTCTTCTAACTTCGTGTTTCGTGTCTTAAAATCGCTATCTTTGTGCTGTACAACATCCATTTTATTCATGTTTACTGGAATCATAGAAACCACGGGTACCGTAGTCGACCTGCAAGAGGAAAAAAGCAACCTCCATATCCGTGTCGCCTCACCCCTATCGGATGAATTGAAAATTGATCAAAGTGTGTCCCACAACGGGGTATGCCTAACGGTAGTTGCTTTGGCTCCCGGTCAGCATACGGTGACGGCCATCGATGAAACATTACGAAAAACCAACCTTTCAGCCTTGCAATTAGGTGATCTGGTAAACCTAGAGCGGTGCGCGCAGGTGGGCGGCCGTTTGGATGGGCATATCGTGCAGGGACATGTTGACCAAACCGCTACGTGCCTATCGGTACAGGAACAGCAAGGCAGTTGGCTGTACACCTTTCAATACGATACGGCTGCAGGCAATATTACGGTGGAGAAAGGTTCCATCACAGTCAATGGCATCAGCCTCACCGTTGTGGATTCCAAGCGCGATCGATTTTCCGTTGCCATCATTCCGTATACGTTCGAACATACCAATCTCCAGCAGGTTAAGGAAGGAAATACGGTTAACCTCGAATTTGACATCATTGGCAAGTACGTGGCCCGTATCATGGAACTAAGGAACTGAGCGGATTGTATCCAATCAAAATACATCATGAAACACCATTAAAAACCATTTTATGAAGAAATTATCGCTACTATCATGTATCGTCTTTATGGGATTCAATACGTTGTGCGTTGCACAACAGGAATCGCCTTACTTCACCTCCCACCCGACATTGAGTCCGAACGCGGACGTTATTGTCTTTAGTTTTGAGGGTGATTTGTGGAAGGTGTCTTCGACAGGAGGCGTTGCATTGCGGATTACCGCGTTGCCCGGTGACGAGATCAATCCCCGGATTTCACCCGATGGAAAATGGTTGGCATTCTCATCCAACCAATTTGGTAACTACGATGTATTTGTGATGCCCATGGATGGCGGGGATATCCGCCAGCTTACCCACCACGATGCTGCGGACGAAGTGGATGGATGGAGTTGGGATAGTCAAACCATCTATTTTACTTCGGGTCGGTATAACCGCTTTGCCAGTTATCAGGTAATGGTTGATGGTGGAACGGCGAAACGCCTGTTTCCGCACTACTTTAATACCACACACCACATCGTGGAGACCCCCAGCGGAGAACTGCTGTTTAACAATACTTGGGAAAGTTACTCAGCAGCCAACCGCAAACGGTATAAGGGTGCTTTCAACCCCGATATCTTATCGTACCATCCCACAACCAATGCATTCAAGCAATATACCGACTATGAGGGCAAAGATTTCTGGGCAAGTGTAGACCGGCAAGGCACCATTTTCTTTGCCTCGGATGAAGGAAATGGGGAGTACAACCTGTATACATTGGATGGGGATAATAAAGTGCCGCTGACGAACTTCGATAGCTCCATCAAGCGTCCGATGGTGTCAGCAAACGGCCAAAAAGTGGTGTTCGAGAAAGGATACCAATTGCACCTGTACGATGTAGCTAGCAAAAACACATCGAAACTAACCATCGCCTTGAACCGAAACCAGGTATTGGCCAAACAGCAGGAGTTTGATGTTAAAGATAATATCACGAATTTCGATATATCGCCAGACGGCAAGAAGATTGCCTTCATTTCGAGGGGCGAGTTATTCGTAAGTGACATCGATGGCAAATTTATCCGCCAACTACCGAAAACTGGTGAGCGTGCGATGGAAGTAAAATGGCTGGCAGACAACAAAACCCTGGTGTTTAATCAAACGGACGAAGGTTACCAAAATTGGTTTACCACTTCAGCGGATGGTAAAGGTACCATCAAGCAACTGACCAAAGATCAGCGTAATAACCGGGATTTGGTATTCAATGCCGAACGTACCAAGGGCGTATACCTCAGTGGACGGGATGAAGTACGCGTGTTGGATTTGAAAACATTGGAAAGTAGCACCGTGGTGAAAGACGAGATATGGGCATTTCAGAATTCTTCGCCATCGTTCTCTCCAAACGGCGAATATGTGCTGTTTACCGCTTACCGCAATTTTGAACAGGACATCTTCGTGCACCACCTAGCCTCCAACCAAACCACCAACCTGACGAATACGGGTGTGTCAGAAGCATCGCCGGTATGGTCACCCGATGGCAAGTTCATCTATTTTGCGAGCAATCGCACCAAACCCTCCTACCCATTTGGTATGCAGAACGCCAGCATCTATCGACTGGCGCTGGATAATTACGATGAGCCCTATCGCATTGATAAATTCGACGAGTTATTTGACGATAAGAAAGCAAGTCCATCGGAGGAGTCCAAAAAAGACGATAACGAGAAAGCAACTGATGCAAAAAGCACTTCTGCTAATAAGCCAGTGACCATCAGCATCAATACTGCGGACATCCTTGACCGCATCACATTGGTCAGCCCTGCATTCGGCACTCAAACCAGTACGTCAATATTCAAAAAGGGTGATAAAACCTACGTCTTTTATGCATCCAACCATGAGGGCGGACGTACGGCATTATACCGTACGGCCATCCAGCCGTTTGAAGACAATAAAACCGAGAAGGTGGCGGATGGACGGGTCTTCAATTTGGTTGAAGTAGATGGTAAGTTCTTTGCCATTTCTAACGGGGCCATCAACAAATACAATATTGACAACAACAAATTGGATAAAATTGACATCAGCTATAAATTCCAGCGCAACCTTAACGAGGAATTCCAGCAGATGTTTTATGAGACGTGGGCAGGCCTTGAGGAAAACTTTTATGATGCTGACTTTCATGATGTGGATTGGCAGGGTGTCAAATCGCATTACGCTGTTTATCTACCATACTTGAATAATCGTGGTGACCTCCGTACCTTGCTCAATGACATGCTTGGTGAGTTAAACTCTTCCCACCTGGGATTCAATAGTGCGGGTGCCGAAGAACGTAAACCCCTCAACTACGTTACCAATGAAACCGGTATTGTATTCGATGGTACTAACCCTTACCGGGTGGCTCATATCGTTGCGAAGAGCAATGCTTCGCGTAAGGAAGTGGATATACAGATCGGTGATGTCCTACGAGCCGTCAATGGCCAGCGGGTAGACCCAGCCGTCGACCGAGACCATTACTTCACGCAGCCTTCGCTCGCTCGGGAAATGGTATTGACGTTTGACCGGGGCGGGAAGGAATTTGCAGTAAACATACACCCGCAATCCAGTGGGTTGCTGCGTGATAACCTCTATGACGAGTGGATAAAACAAAACCGAACGCGAGTGGATTCACTGAGTGGCAACCGTATTGCATACTCCCACATGAAAAATATGGGTGGAGGCGAACTCGAACGCTTTTTGTTGGATATGGTGGAGCAAGAAAACAATAAGGAAGGCATCATACTGGATTTGCGGTACAATACAGGGGGGAATGTCCATGATGAAGTACTTCGGTTCCTGTCGCAACGCCCCTATCTGCAATGGCAGTATCGCGGTGGCAAACGCTCCCCCCAAAGTAATTTCGCCCCATCGGGTAAACCGATCGTTTTATTGGTTAATGAGCAGTCGCTGAGCGACGCGGAGATGACCGCAGCCGGATTCAAAGAGTTAGGGCTTGGCAAAATCATCGGAACGGAAACGTACAGATGGATCATCTTCACCTCGGCCAAGGGGTTGGTTGACGGATCGTCGTATCGGGTGCCCGGCTGGGGGTGTTATACCCTCGATGGGGATAACCTCGAAAAAACAGGCGTGTCACCGGATATCTACGTCAAAAACACATTCATGGATCGGGTAAACAATACCGATCCACAGCTCGAACGCGCTGTACAAGAGGTGCTGACAGATTTGAATTAGCCGATAGGCTTCTGCTGTTCGTTATTTGGCGGATTGATGATTCGCATTTCCTGTTGCGGAAACGGGATGGAAATCCCATTGGCGTCGAGGGCCACTTTGATGTTTTCAAAGTTGTCGTAATAGGTTTCCCAATAGTTCTCCTTCGTTGCCCAAGCACGGATTAACAGGTTGACGGAACTATCGGCAAGCTCGGCCACCCGTACTTCAGGACGGGGAACGTTGAGCACCCGATCATCGCTCGTCAATACCCGTAGAATAACCTCACGGGCCTGCTTGATATTCGACTCATAAGAGATGCCGATTTTATATTCTATCCGCCTTTTGGTGATGCTTGAATAGTTCGTGATCACGGAATTGGCCAAGGGTCCATTTGGGGCAAATACCGCAATGCCGTCGCTGGCGCGCATGGTGGTATACAGGATGTCGATTTTCTCCACCGTACCGGAGGCACCATTGGCACTGCTGACAAAATCCCCAACCCGAAACGGCCTAAAGAGCAAAATCAGCACACCCCCGGCGAAATTGGAAAGGCTGCCCTGTAACGCCAATCCGATCGAAAGGCTGGCAGCCCCCAATACGGCTATGAATGAAGTGGTCTGTATCCCCATCATCGATGCTGCCGAAATGATCAGCATGGCGTAGAGGATGAATTTGATGATACTGCTGACGAAATCACGGAGCGATAAATCCACGTTTCGGCGTTCAAACCGCCGATGCACGATTTTCAGGATGATGCGGATCAACCAGCTTCCAACCACCAAAACGACAATCGCCAGTAAAATGCTGGGGATTTTTATCAGTACTGACTCAATAATGCGTTCCAACGCGAGTTCTATCTTTTCCATAAACAAAATACCAGTTCCGTTCAAATGAAATACGATATCCCATTCGATATCCTGTAAAAATAGCCATTATTGCTATTTTTGTAAACTATCCGACCATCTTTTTGCAACGGGTAGCCGTAATGGACTGGAAAACGACCATCAATGATTTCAAGCAATACCTGCGGGTAGAACGGGCTATGTCTGCCAATACGGTAATGGCTTACCTCAATGATGTGCATAAATTGCAACAATATGCCGAATCGGTAACTATTTTGCCGGAGCAGGTGACTCCCCAGCATTTACAGGAATTCCTTGCTTGGATCAATAGCTTTGGGATATCCACGTATACGCAGGCCCGTATCCTTTCCGGCATCAAAACCTTCTATCTTTTTTTAAGCATTGAGCATGGATTATTGGAGAATCCAACCGCGTTGATACAAGCCCCCCGATTAGGCCGAAAAATACCTGATGTACTCAATATAGTGGAAATCGATGCGCTCATCGCGGCAATAGACCTCTCAACGGCTGAAGGCATGCGGAATAAAGCTATACTTGAAGTAATGTATGGTTGTGGGCTACGAGTGAGTGAGTTAGTCGGATTAAAAATAGCTAACCTATTTCTCGATGTCGAATTTATTAAGGTAGAAGGCAAGGGAAGCAAGGAACGGCTGGTTCCCATTGGTGCGCAAGCGTCAAAATACCTCCGTATCTACCTGGAGGAGGTGCGTGTACACCAAAAGATCAAGCCCGATGGTGAAGACTTTGTTTTCCTCAACAGAAGGGGCACATCCCTATCCCGTGTCATGGTATTTATCGTCATCAAGGAATTGGCGACGAAAATCGGGTTGCAAAAGAAAATAAGTCCGCATACCTTTCGGCATTCATTCGCTAGCCACTTGGTGGAAGGAGGTGCAGATTTACGCGCTGTACAGGAGATGCTGGGTCACGAAAGCATCACCACCACCGAAATCTACACGCACGTCGATCGCGAATACCTGCATTCCGTGATTACACAATACCACCCTAGATCGTAAAATCCCGACTCAATCGGATCGGAGGAATGCCAATACGTTATCATTATGCCGGCTGGCGTTCATCAGTGCACGGTATTTGAATACGATTCGACCATCCAGCCCCACAACAAATGTTTCGCGGCCAGTCAGGAAAAGCACATTTTTTACGCCGAAAGCTTTTAACACCTTGTTTCCCGGGTCACTCAGCAGCGTGAATGGAAGACGATGGCTTTCGGCAAAAGACCGATGGTTTTCCACGCTCCCCGAATTGATGCCAACGACCATCGCACCAGCATCGGTGTATTCGGCAAAACTATCCCTGAACGCGCAAGCTTGCTTGGTACATCCCGGACTATCATCTTTCGGATAAAAATAGATGACCAACTTTTTCTTGCCGATGTGATCATGGATATCAAAGTCGTTTCCATGTTGGTCTTTCAATACAAAATGCGGAATGGTATCACCTACTTCCAATGTTTTCATGTTTTTCTCTGTTTTCTTCCCAGCCTCCTGTGCAAGCGCTACGGCACCAGCCACCAATATAACGACCGATAGTGTTTTTATGGCAAAACCGTTCATTGCTGTCTCCTTGATTTTTCGAGCCGGATCATGGCGCCGAAATCAATGCGCAATATCATGGCTTCTACCGTCATGGCAATACGTTTTGCCCGCGTGGGCTCGGTTTTGGCTTCATTGATATATTTGATGAAGTAATTGCGATGGGATTTAGCCAAAGCCATAAACCGTGCCATCAAATCAACCTCATCATCCAGCAGGCATATCTCCAAATCTTCAGGTATTTCAATTTTGAAGTCCGTATCTTCCTCCAAACGTAGCGATAATATATCCCCCACTTTTTTTTTCAATACTTTCCGCATCTCACCATTGATGGGCAAGATATAGTCTCCCTCACCCATTGGCATCAAGGCCATGCCCGAAAACGGTTGGCCGTCAATTTCCCCCCGCACCCTGTAAACCTGCTTATAATCGGGCTTTATTTGCTGTGCAATCGTTTGTGGCACTTCGATGTAAGACCACCCTAGCATCGCGGCACCTTGCTGCTTAGCTTTCAATATTGCTGTTTGGAAAGTCACCATAATCTGTCAAAACCAAGGCGTCAATCAATGTAAAACACCGTATAACTGGGTTTAAGACCCAATAGTTTCACTTTTTTTTCAAATATACCATAAACGGCAGACCCACTCCCACTCATGGCTGCGTATATCGCCCCGTTTTCATATAGCAGGGTTTTCACTGCCTCGATTTCAGGGTATTTTGCAAAGATGCCGGCTTCAAAATCATTGAATATCGTATCACGCCATGTTTCCACGGGTTGGGCTATTGCAGCCTCCAATCCCCTTCCCTCGGGATTAGGCTTCACGGTGCCGTATGCATCCGCAGTGGATACATGAATATCAGGCTTTACCACGACCAAGCGGTAGGACGACAGATCTAGCGCCACATCCTTCATCACATCACCGATGCCGGTGGCCAATACGGGCCTGTTACGGATAAAAAATGCACAATCGGCCCCGAGAGGCGTTGCGTAGCCAAATAATTGCGATTCATTTAAGCCCAATTGGAATTTATCATTGAGCAGCTTAAGTAAAAAAGCAGCATCAGCCGACCCTCCACCGAGCCCGGCACCAATCGGAATGGCTTTATGTAAATAAATGTGCACCGGAGGAAGGTCGAAAACACCTTGCAGCAATCGATAGGCTTTCAGGCACAGGTTATTTTGACCATCACCTGGTATCGGTAATCCCGAGGGAATAAATCGCGTTTCTGAGGCTTCCACAACCTCCAACACGTCATGAATGTTCAATGGATAAAAGACGGTCTCCAGGTTGTGGTAGCCATCATCCCGACGGTTGAGCACCTGCAGCCCGATGTTTATTTTCGCATTAGCAAATGAGACCATAGACAAGGGATTAATTAAGCTAACCCCATTGCAAATATAACCTTTCACTGCGAAAAAAACTCACCGCAACAGGCTATGCTGACTGGCTGTGAATAGGTCGCGCCATATTCGGTTGATTTCCGAAGAGGCATCGGCGGCTGTAATGCCGCAATGGGGATAGAGCAGAACCACCTGTTCCCTCGACAATTGTACTAATACCTTGCTTCGTTCGCTTACGGCTGCCAAGGTCTTGCCGGACAGGGCATTTGCCGTCAGGAGTTCAGCCCACGAAGCCTCAAGCACATCGTAAAACCGCAGTCTAGCCTCACGGATCCGTCTTTTGGCCACCTCCAAAAGGTCATGCTTATCCGGTTGTTTTGCCGTGAACAAGGCCTCGGCACACGCAATGAAATGCCTGGCCATTCCCAAAGTATTCGCCGCCAATGTGGCCTCTGCAAACTGTAAAAAGGGATATTGATAAATCGGATGGTCCAATTGAGCATGTTGGGGTGCGATTAAAAATGTGTGGCTTTCTTCCGCGCGTAGATTTGTAACCCGAAATGAATGGCTGGCGGTAGCTTTCAACCCAAATGTATTCCAGTCGGTGATCAGCTCAACGTCATCTTTGGCAAAGAAAAAAGACTGAATCCGTGGATTGCCTTGGTTATCCAACACCGACTTACCCGACTGCTCCATGACACAATTGACCGTGAAATGCGTCAGGTGCGGGGCTCCAGTGGCGTAATGCCAATGTCCGTTGACGATATATCCGCCACGGTCCACAAGCGCCGTTCCGGCGGCTTGCCCACTCCCTCCCAAACACACATCTGCGCGCGAGAATATGGTTGAGACCATACGGGGATCGATATAACCCACAAACAAATTAGCCCCGCTGCATAGGGTCACCGTCCACCCCAAACTACCGTCCATCCGTGCCAATTCCTCTTCTAGGCGCACGCCATCGGGAAGCGTGAGTTCCAGACCACCGAAGCATTTCGGAACAAATAGCTTAAACCATTTTTGATCGTATATAATCGCCAATTGTTCGTCGGTAAGCCTCCCCAACTCCTCGGCCTTGGCCGAATGGAGCCGTAGAGCATCCGTTAACTGACTGGCTATCAATGGTGTGTTGCTATCCATGTCCTCAACCATCAAGTTTGATATTTCCATTACCCACGAACTGTTCGCGGGCGATAATACGTCTCCACTGAAAATACCCAAAGATGGCAACGATAAACAAAAATAAGGTCAGCACGGCGTAAAGATGAAGATGCTTATACGCCAGCAGCGGAATGGCAAACGCATTGCTGACATTCAACAATATCCAGTTTTCGATCTTCCGTTTAGCCAGCAGCCACATCCCTGCCCAAGCAGTAGCACTCACCCACGCATCCCAAGTCGGTACGGTAGAGTCCGTGAAATAGACCAATGCATAGTACATGACGAGGAAACCGACGACCACGATGGTTGCCGTAATGAGCCATTCCCGCTTACCCGAATAGGTGATTCGCACGGGCTTATCATCCTTACGCCGTACCCAATACATCCATCCATATACACTCATCACGAGATAATACAGGTTTAATACCAATTCGGCATATAACCCGGCCTCATACAACACGTAAATGGTAATGGCCACACTGGCGATTCCGAACGGATAGAGCAACACCCTGTTTGCTTTGGCTAGCAATACCTGAATCACCCCACAGATCACACCGATCCAATGCAAAAGAGGTGTCTCTATCAGTTGTATACTCAATTCATGCAGCCATTCAGCGATTTTCATCGGATTGCCCCATAGATTACACCAATTCCAATTGGTTTTCCAAATGTAGGATTTCTGCCGAACGTTCCCTTGTCTCTTTGCACAATTGCGCATCCGTCGCGATGGACTGCCCGTAAGAAGGAATCATTTCACGCAGTTTACCAAGGTATTGTGCGGTCTTGGCACGTTCGGGGAAACATCGGGCCAGTAAATCGATCATGATGGATACCGACGTAGACGCTCCCGGTGACGCCCCCAAAAGGGCGGCAATGGAACCATCGGCACTGCTGACGACTTCGGTTCCGAACTCGAGGATGCCCCCATGCTTTTCATCCTTTTTGATGACCTGTACCCGTTGCCCGGCAACCTCCAGGGTCCAATCCTCCATGCGGGCGGTTGGCACGTATTCTTTTAGTGCCGCTAAGCGGTCATCTGGGCTTTGCCTAACCTGATTGATTAAGTATTTGGTCAACGGGAGGTTATCCATACCCGCAGCCAACATGGGACGTATATTGTTCAACTTAATGGAAGCTGGCAAGTCCATCCAAGAGCCATTTTTGAGAAATTTCGTGGAAAAACCCGCATATGGGCCAAATAATAAAGCCATTTTGCCATCAATGATGCGCGTATCAAGGTGGGGTACCGACATGGGAGGTGAACCTACCGCAGCTTTTCCATACACCTTCGCATGGTGTTGGGCAATAACGTCTGGATTTGTGCATTTTAACCATTGCCCACTAACGGGAAACCCACCAAAACCTTTCGCCTCGGGGATGCCTGATTTTTCAAGCAGCAATAATGAACCTCCGCCAGCGCCGATAAACACGAATTTCGCGGATACTGTGCGCTTTTTGTCGGTCGTCAGGTTTTTGACGGTGACCTTCCATCGCCCATCGTTCGCACGTTCGATGTCACGCACTTCATGTGCTAAGCGAAGTTTTACATTGTCCTTCCAAACCAAGTGATTGAATAATGCACGTGAGAGCGCCCCAAAGTTGACATCGGTGCCAATATTTATTTTCGTAGCCGCCAATACCTCATTGGCATCACGTCCTTCCATGATCAACGGGATCCAACGCCTTAACGTTTCATGGTCCTCTGTGTATTCCATGCCCCGGAAAAGATGCTGTTCCCGCATGGCTTCGTAACGCTTGCGCAAAAACGCGACATTGCTTTCTCCAAAAACAAAGCTCATGTGCGGGATGCTCCGGATAAAGCGCTCGGGCTGATCAATCAATTCATTGGCCACTAGGTATGACCAGAATTCCTTGGATACTTCAAAAGCCTCGGCAATCTTGATGGCTTTGCTGATATCAACACTCCCATCGGGAGACTGTGGTGTATAATTCAATTCACAGAGCGCAGCGTGGCCCGTACCGGCGTTATTCCAGGCGTCGGAACTTTCGGCCGCTACCTCGTCCAATCGTTCAAAAATCTCGATACTGGCGCTGGGGTGCAGCTCGTTGATCAAGGTTCCCAACGTGGCACTCATGATGCCCGCGCCAATTAAGATGACATCTACCTCTTCGGCGTCCTTTTTTATTCGTTTACCCATTTTCTAAACAATTGTCGCAAAAATAGTGACACCGGTCAGTTTTTTTAAAGTTTTTGTCACTATTTACAAAATTCTAACAATTTGGCAACAAAACGAATGTTCAATTGCCGTCTTTCTGTGTAATAGCCACTTTTTGGCACTAATGTCATAAACCAATTAAAAGAAGAAAGGTTTCCAAACGGGGAGAATGGAAACCTTTACTAACCAATTATAAACCTAAATTATGACGATACAAAGATCGTGTATTTATTACACTATGCAAATTATTTTTTTAGAATAACTTGTTTTGTGTTGTATATCAGAAAGTTAATTTATAGCTAATGCCTGTTCCGATGGCTATGCATTGGCATCCGAATTATTTGGATTGCTTTGTTTGGGCTTGTTCTTTTTCCTAAAAGGTCGTTTCTTATTCCGTTTAGGGTTAGGTTTCCGTTCGGCGGCCGGCGCGGCACCGGATTCAAGGCTTTCCGGCAAGTTGATTTCATCCACCCGCCTATCCATTAACTTCTCAATGGCCGCAAAACGCCTGCTATCTCGGTAATTCACAAACGTGATGGCCGTTCCCGTCCGCTCCGCTCGGGCAGTCCTCCCTATCCGATGAATGTAATCTTCCGGATCCGGCGGGACATCATAATTGACCACAAGGTCGATGCCGACCACATCAATGCCCCTGGAAAGCACATCCGTGCCAATCAATATCGGTAGTTGCTTATTTTTAAAGCGCAACAGGATTTCCTCTCGTTCTTCCTGGCCGAGATCGGAGTGAAACGGTTGTACAGCCAGCCCCAGCCTTTTTAATTCCCTTCCTAACGACTTTACCTTTTCCTTGGTAGACGAAAACACGATAACGCTTTGATAATGGCCGCTTTGTAGGATTTGTATCAATAGTGGCGTTTTTTTCTCGTCAGCGATCCTATATTGCTGTTGCTGAATACCCGCTGCGGGTTTTGATATCGCAATGTTGACTTGTTTGGGATCCTTGAGCAAGGTTTTGGCAAAGGCCCTGATTTTGGGGGGCATTGTTGCCGAAAACAGCATGGTTTGCCGGTCGGTGGCCACCTGCCGTACGATGCGGTTGATGTCGTCTTTAAACCCCATATCCAGCATGCGGTCGGCCTCGTCAAGCACGAGGAACTTGATTTCACCCAGGCGAACGATTCCCGAACTGAGGTGTGCAATTAGTCGGCCCGGGGTAGCAATGACAATATCCACCCCTTCCCGCAATGCCCTACGCTGTTGTTCATAGCCAATGCCATCACCCCCACCATAGATCGCAATGGAGGTTACCCCAGTGAAATAGGCCAGCCCCTCCACCTGTTGGTCGATCTGCACGGCTAGTTCACGTGTCGGAGCCAATACCAATGCGCTGATGGGCGGGCGTTGGTCCATCCGGCAGATTGCATCCATGATGGGTAGTAAGTAAGATGCCGTCTTGCCGGTGCCCGTTTGCGCGCATGCAATTAAGTCATGTTTGTTTTGGATGATTGGAATGGTTTCTGCCTGTATCGGTGTGGGCGTTTTGAAACCCATACTATTTAGACCTTCAAAAAGGGCTTCATCAAAATTAAAATCGCTGAATGTCAATGTTCCGTAATTAATTTATTTCTATTCGGTTGCAAAAATACATATTTCTTTTAACCTGAGTTCGATTATTATTTGCCAGCTCAGAAATTCAATAAACAACAATAGGCAAGGCGGCATAATGGTAGGTGCTCGCGGCATTGTCAAATTTCCGTTAATAATCGTCGAAGCCCCCTGTTTATCCCAAATATTGTTTTTCTTTGCCAACCGAATGAACGTTCTATTGAATCATACAGCGGATAAAAAAAGAGCTATTTTTGAAAGTACATTAAGGCTCATTGAGGAGTTTGGGTTTCACGGTTCTCCAATGAGCCAAATCGCGCAGGAAGCGGATGTCGCTATTGGAACGATTTATCACTATTTTACATCAAAAGATGAATTAATCATCCAACTTTTCCGGTATTGCATGGGGAATATCCAACAAGCGACATTCAAAACCGGGGAGTTAGCATTTCCCTACTCCGAGCGGTTTGCGCAGATTTGGATTAACTTGGTGAAATACTACATCGAATACCCGGAAGTGTTGAGCTTTGTAGAGCAATTTTTTTCATCACCATACGTAAAAGCAAAAGAAGGGATTTGCTTCCACGACGAGCTATCCGTTTTCCTGAAGGAAGGAATTGAAGAAGGGTATATTAAGCGACTTGATATTAATATTATAAGTGCCGCTTTTATTGGCACCATAGCAGCCACCGCAAAACGCCACATTAATGGTCGTTTTACCTTTAAGGAAGACGACATGAGAAACATGGTGGGGATTATATGGGACGGCATCAAAATTAACTAATCACATTACGACAAACGCGATATGCATATCAGAAAACTGGTTTACGGTATCTTAATTCTATCCATCAATTGGTACCCCTCGGTATCAACGGCGCAAGAGGACACGGCTGTTCTTCCGCAGAAGGCCGATTTGCAGCACCTCATTGATTTCGCGTTAAACAATCGGGCGACTGTACAACAGGCCGTTTTGGATGAAGAAATCGGTGAACGGGAAATCGCTTCCGCACTTTCCGGATGGTTTCCGCAAATCCAAGCCAACGCTTCCTACAACCGCAATATTATCATACCTACGGCGGTCATCGGGGACCAGGTCATCAGGATGGGCCAAAACCACGTCGGTGCGTTGGTGTTTCAAGCCGATCAGCAAATTCTCAATCCCGGTTTAATGCAAGCATCCAAAGCTGCGAAATTCATCCGCCAGCAAAATGCGCAGCAAACGGAAAACAGTAAGATCAATACCATCGTGGAGGTCAGTAAAGGTTATTATGACATCCTGACCAGCGAGGAACAATTGAATATTGTCAAAGAAAACATCACTCGGATAGAGAAACAATTGAACGACTCGCGGGCACGGTATGAAACGGGAATCGTGGACAAGACCGATTACAAACGAGCGGAAATTTCATTGAGCAATGCCAAGGCAGAGCAAAAACGGGTAACCGAAGTGCTGAAATACAAATATGCCTACCTCAAGGAACTGATCGGCCTGACGGCTGAACAACCATTGACATTGGCTTTTGACAATGCCTCCATGGAGCACGAAATGCTGTTGGACACTACGCTCGTATTGGATTATAACAGACGTATTGAATACCAACAATTACAAACGTTACGGCAGCTACAGAGTGTTAATACGCAATACAACAAATGGACATTTTTGCCGAATTTATCAGCGTTTTACAATTATGCTTGGGATTACCGAAGCAATGAGTTTTCCGCATTTTTCGGTCAGGATTTCCCCCGGTCTGTATTGGGGGTGACATTAAATATACCCATTTTCCAAGGTACGAAACGTATACAGGAAATCCGAAAATCCCGATTGCAGGAAGAACGGTTGGATTGGGATATTTTTAATTTGAAAAGCCAAATCAATACGCAATACGAAATGGCGATGGCCACCTATAAAGCCAATTTGAATGATTGGCAGGTTGCCCGCAACAATGTGTTGCTTTCCGAGGAAGTGTATAACACCATCAAGTTGCAATACGATGAAGGCATCAAAACGTACTTGGACTTGATGATGGCCGAAACGGACTTACGTACCACACAAATCAATTACCTCAATGCACTATACGCGGTCTTGTCTGGAAAACTTGATGTGCAACAAGCCGTCGGACAGATCGATACTTCACAACAATAATCTATATACCGTAAAAAAATGTCGAAATCCATAACCATGAACAACTATTATATCGCAATCTGCATGCTAATCGGAGCTGGTGCCGTTACGTCGTGCGGGAACCGTGGCGAACAACAGCAAGCGCCTGGCCAACAGGAGATTCCCGTAACGACCGGCGTGGTGACTGAAGAAATCGTGATTGGTGTCAATGAATACCCCGGTAGCGTGGTGCCTTTGAACGAAACCGACCTGCGGGCTGAAGTGAGCGGATACATCACGGGCATCTTTGTGGCAGATGGCGCCTCGGTCAGCAAAGGACAGCGACTTTATGAAATAGACCGGACGAGGTATGCTGCTGCTACGGAACAAACTAACGCCAACCTTGCCATCGCCGAGGCAAATGTTGCCCGGGTGAAACGGGATGTCGAACGCTACCGGAAACTGGCCGAGCAAGACGCCATCGCCAAGCAAACCTTGGATTATGCAGAAACCGACCTGAACAATGCCGAAGCGCAAGTGATCGCGGCACGTGCGGCGGTTACCGCGGCGACCACCGACCTCAATCGCTCGGTCATCGTGGCCCCGTTTGACGGAACGATCGGCATTTCCCAAGTGCGCATGGGCGCACTGGTCAGTGCCGGCACCACGTTAATCAACAGCATCTCTTCGGTTAGTCCCATCGCCGTGGATTTTCCCGTCAACGAACGCCATATCCAACAGTTTACCGAACTGCAAAAACGGACTACGGTCGAGCGCGATTCCATTATTACGCTGACCCTACCCGGCGGGGCGAAATACCCGCATCCGGGAAAAGTCATTGCAATAGACCGTGCTGTGGATGGAGCTACCGGTACGATTACGGTTCGCGCCAGTTTCCCCAATGTCGATGGATTACTGAGGGCAGGGATGAACACGAATATTCGGATCACTAACCCATCTGAAACGAAACAATTAACCATCCCCTACCGGGCGGTCAGCGAACAGCTTGGCCAATCATCTGTGTATACCGTAAAAGATGATGGCACAGTGGAAGAACGCATTGTCCGATTGGGGTTAAAAACAGGAGACAGAGTGGTCGTGGTGAGCGGCCTATCCCTTGGAGAAACAGTGGTCACTGACGGTAACGTTAATCTGAGGCCCGGAGCCAAGGTAACCGTACAACAACCCGCGCCGCAAGAAAACTAGGCAAACAAGCGTAAATCATTACGACGCAATGTCCATAATTGTCACTTCGTAGCATAAGAGCAAACATGATCTCAGAAGTATTTATAAGAAGACCCGTCACCTCCATCGTCATCTCCATATTGATTACGCTGATTGGTGCCATTTCCATTACCACCCTCCCGATTAGCCAATACCCGAATATTGCCCCCCCTACAGTGACGGTACAAGCGACGTATACCGGTGCGGATGCACAAACGGTAGAACAAACCGTCACCACACTGATCGAAAGCCAGATAAATGGTACCCCCGGTATGACCTATATGCAGTCTAACAGTACCTCTGATGGACGGGCGAGCATAACGGTCACATTTGATGTCGGTACTGACGTCGATATTGCTGCGCTGGATGTGCAAAATCGGGTGGGCATCGCAGAACCGGCACTACCCGAATCGGTAAGACGATTGGGCGTTACCACGCGAAAAGCCAATACCGACGCATTGATGATGGTGGCTTTGGTATCACCAAATGGCACGCGCGACCAGAAATTCTTGGCCAACTATGTAAATCTTTATGTACGAGATGCCTTGATGCGCGTGAAAGGCGTTGGTGATGTGATGGCCTTTGGCCAACCGTTCAGTATGCGTGTCTGGTTAGATGCAACCAAATTGTCCAATTTGGGGTTAACGCCCGCAGATATCAACGCAGCCATCCAAGAACAAAACATCCGCATGCCTGGCGGTGCGGTGGGTGCACGCCCACAAGTCAACACGCAGGTATTTGAATTTCCAGTGATTCTGGATGGAGACCTGAACGAAGAAGAGCAATTTGAGCAAATCGTTGTGAAGACCAATCCAGATGGTTCCTTGGTATACCTGAAAGACGTGGCTCGCGTCGAATTGGGCGAATTTGCATATACGGTCAATACAAAAGTCAATGGACAAATATCGTCGGGCATGATGATTAATCAGATGCCTGGTGGAAATGCGGTAGAAACCGCAGAGGGTATCTATGCCGCACTGGAGGAATTGAAAGCCAATTTCCCGAACGATGTGGACTATGTAGTCAGTTACGAAACCGTATCTGTCGTAAAAGCCTCCATCAATGCGGTTTTAAGTACACTGATTGAAGCCCTGATCCTCGTTACCGCGGTCGTATTCATATTCCTGCAAAGTTGGCGGGCAACCCTGATCCCTGTACTGGCTATCCCTGTCTCCATCGTAGGAACGTTCATCTTCTTCCAGCTATTCGGTTTCTCCATTAATAACTTGACGATGCTGGCATTTGTACTAGCCATCGGTATCGTGGTGGACGACGCAATTGTGGTGGTGGAAGCCGTACAACATTACATCGATCACGATGGGCTGCCTGCACCCGAAGCCACACGGCGAGCGATGAAAGAGATCACCGCACCGGTTATCGCCATTGGACTGATCCTGGCAGCCGTGTTCGTGCCGGTCGGTTTCATACCGGGCATGGTCGGGCAGCTGTACCAGCAATTTGCCATCACCATTGCGGTTTCTGTCTTGCTTTCGGCTTTCATCGCACTTACCCTTACACCCGCACTCTGCGCGATATTGTTGAAGCCCATGAACCTAAATAAAGATTCTAGGGGGATTAACCGGGTGTTTTATCGATTCAATGCTTGGTTCCATAAGGTTACTATTGGGTATTCCAAAGGTGTCCAGAAATCTATTAAACGGGCGCCGTTGGTGGTCATTTTGATGATCTGTATTTATGTCGGTGCATATGGTTTGTTTGTTACGAAACCTGCCGGATTTATCCCTACTGAAGATGGTGGTTATTTCATGGTTGGCGTTACGTTGCCCGAAGGTTCCGCAGCCGTACGCACGGTCAATGTGTTGGATGAGATTGCCGCTGACTTGAGTAGCAAATTCCCGGAAATCAATAACATTACGAACATCGCCGGAATCAACCTGCTTAATAGGTCCTTCAAATCCAATGGCGGTACGTTCTTCATCCAATTAAAACCCTGGAAGGAAAGGGGTCGAAGCGCACAAGATATCATTGGGTCGATACAACGTGAGTACGGGGGATATCAAAAGGCGACATTAATGGCGGTTTCCCCTCCTGCTATTCCCGGACTAGGGATGAGTGGCGGTTTCTCGGTACAAATCCTCGACCGACGCGGTGGGGAAATAAAGGAGTTTGAAGGGGCTGTCCGTGAATTTCTTCAAGCGATTAACCAACGTGCTGAAATCGGCATGGCCTATACCCTGTTCAATTCTAATACCCCAAACTACCTGGTCAAGATAGACCGCGAACAAGCGAAACGCATGGGTGTACCGGTGTCTAATGTGTACAGTACCATTTCCTCATTTTTGGGAAGTAGTTACATCAATGATTTCACTCGTTATGGCCGGAGTTTCCGCGTAGTGTCACAGGCTGACACGGCATTTCGTATGGATATTGCCGACATCAATAAACTTTATGTGAAGAACCAGCAAGGCAATCCGGTGCCACTCGGTACGCTTGTCTCCCATGAAATCATCGAAAGCCCATCTATTATCAACCACTTTAATATCTTTAGATCCATAGAAGTAAGTGGTAATGCGGCTTCGGGATATAGTAGTGGCGATGCACTGAAGGCATTGGAGGAAGTTGCTGCGGAAACATTGGGATCGGGTTATACGTATGCATTCTCTGGGCTCAGTCTTCAAGAGAAGGAAGCCGGTAATATGACCATTATCATCTTTTCATTATGTATCGTTTTCGTATTCCTATTGTTGGCAGCACTATATGAGAGTTGGTCTGTACCGTTCTCGATACTACTATCGGTACCGTTAGGCTTGTTTGGCGCCATCCTGATGTTGATGTTTTTACCCCATTTGGATAACAACGTCTATGCGCAAATCGGTTTGATAGCGATTATCGGCCTAGCCGCTAAAAACGCCATCTTAATTGTCGAGTTTGCCAAAGAACGGGTGGATATCGGAATGGGATTGCTGAAAGCCACCTTAGAGGCTGTAAAACTCCGGTTGAGACCGATTATCATGACGTCCATGGCGTTTATCCTCGGTATCGTTCCATTGATGTTTTCCGGGGGCGCTGGTGCTATTTCCAGGCAAACGATCGGCTGGGCAGTATTTGGCGGCATGTTAATTGCCACGCTCATTGGTATCTTCGTGGTTCCGGTGCTCTTTGTATTGATCACGAAAATGGCCTATGGCAAAAAGAAATTAACCGAACTGGAGTCTACTTATAATCCAGCGGAGCATGATGATATGCTGCATGCAGATGATGAATAGTGCGTTGCATTAAATGAAAAAGGCACCTTATAAAAAGGTGCCTTTTTCATTTAATGTGCCCGGAGAGAGACTCGAACTCTCAAGGGACTTCTCCCAACGGCTTCTGAGACCGCAACGTTTACCAATTTCGCCATCCGGGCGCACGATACTGATATCGTTTGTGTATAGCGGAGGCAAATATAGGTTAATAAATGCCAATTATCAATCGTTAATTTTCAAATTATTCGTAGGCATGTCATGACCTACCAATGTCGTCGACCATGATGATAGAAATCTTTGGCAGCAAGTCACCGATCGGTCATCCGATCATCCACTAGTAGACTTGTCATTAAGTCATTATTCCACTCCAACGCCGCTTGTTTTTGTTTTAGTCGTTGGTTTTCCCCCTTCAATTTCGCCAATCGCGTGTTCGGATCAAGTTGTACACCTTGTTTCTCATTGGAAACCATCGTCCTTTTGCCATTGATGTTATTTAGATTCTTCATGATCAAATATATTGAGGTTTTCTCGACTGTACACCTGACAGCGCATATTTTTTTATCCACAAATCACATTGGACTCGTATAACGATACAAATATCCGCGCTTTTTGAAGCGTTAACAATACCAATTTTCTGGTATTTTTGGTTTATTATTCCGTCACTTGATCAAGCGTGCGACAAACATACTATCCGAGCGGTGCCGATAACCGTGCAGTAGTTCCATTCGGTCCACTTTCACCCCATATTGGGTTTGTAAATACCGAACCACTTCTTCGTTCTCCGCGGCAAATACGGAGCAGGTAATGTAAACAAGGGGTCTTCCGGGTTCCAGGTGTTCCAGCACGTGGCTAGCCAATTGCTTTTGTAACGTGGCGAATCGGTCGATGTTACTTCCTTCGAACCAGGTAATCATTTCCGGTGTTCGCCCCCAAGTCCCGGATCCCGTACAGGGCGCATCAAGGATGATGCCGTCAAACTGTTCGCCTTGTAAAATGATGTTGATATCTTTGGTGAGATCGATAATTTTCTTTCGATAAGATTTGATCCCGGCCGTCTCGAAACGTTCATCTAGGTTACGCAAGATGCTACTTCGGGTATCAGACACCAATAGATCGACACCCGGGTGGCGGTCAAGTAACAACAGTGACTTTCCGCCCGATCCAGAACAAGCATCCCACCACTTCTCCCCTTTTGCGGCCTCGAAATAATTTACGGTTTGTTGCGACGAGAAATCCTGCACTTCATATTTACCAGCGATTGCAGGGATACGATGCAATGCAGTACCGTTCGGCAATCCGACGGTAAACTCGCTCAATTGTTGGTAGGTAATGCCCTCGCGGTCCAATACCTGAAGCACCTCTTTTTGATTGCCGCGTCTTAAACGGATGAACAAATCCGGTTGTTCAAACAAACTCAATAAAAAGGCATTTCTTTCAATACTGTCGGATAGATAGTTAGCATAGGGAAATACATCATCAAGATGAAAGCCAACGTGTTTTTCCAACAAGTTTACCTTTTCAGATACTGGTGCAGCATGGTACGGATAAAGTTGTGGAAAGAGCGATTGGACAATGGCGCTATCGGCACTGCACAGGAATTCGGCGGCTGCCAACCGTACTTCGAAATCGACTGTTTCTAGCGCCTTTCCTATACGGAAGTAATTGTATGCCAAGCGTGATGCCATCCGTCGATCACTGGATCCCATTTGCCTGTTACGCTTATAAAAGCCTGTCAAGAAACGCGCTAAAGGCTCTCCCGGACTGCTGCGATAGACCTGTAGCAAACGCTCAACGGTACGGATTTGCTGATGTACCCGCTTTTCCATACGATCAGGAGATATGGGGTTAGTTAAGCGGCCGGAAATCTCCGTTGGTAAACCGGAGAATGGAAACATGGTTATTCACATACCCCCAAGCGGGGTTATATTCAAACTTGAATGTATTGTGCAATCCATCATATTCTTCTTTCACGACATAGTCTCTGTACGACTCACCATACTTGGCCAATAAGCTTCCGAAATAGAAAGCGGCATCATATCCTTTATACGCAAATTCCGTGGGGGGTATACCAAATTCCTGCTGGTACTGCTGGTCAAACTTGCGCACATCAGAAGCACCCTTATCGATGTAGTAAGAAGTGGTGATGTGTGTTTTAAGTCCAGCTAACCCATCTTGTTCTTCAAAATCTACCTTCGCCCAATTTGGGTGTCCAAACAATTGGATTTGATGCGACAGCTCATCCTGCAAAGTATGTAGATGGGCTAAAATAGGGCTAATTTGGTATTTGTTGGTTGTTCCCAGTACAATCAGGTTCTTGCCTGACAGCCGTACCCTACTTTCCAGACTTTCTTCGTCATGCACATCGACTACCGGGATGTTCTTGTATCGCTGCTTAATCTCCCTTCGTAAGGGGCTAAGAAATTGCTGGCTGCCCGCGTCTTCGGTCGTATAAAAGATCACGACGTCACCGGAGCGGTATTCTTTAGCAATTTGGGCAGCCAATGCTTCCACATGCGTGGAAATGGGTGCCGTGATCGTCACCAGATTTGGAAAGTTAAACTCCGACGGCATGCTAGCAGCCAATGGAGAAATCTGCAACGCTTGGTCAAGTGAAGCATTGAAACCAAATACTTGGATTTCCTTTGGAAACACAGGGCCAACCACCAACGCAGCTTCGTGCACTTCTTCCAATTTGGCAATTCGAGCATTTTCACCTGCGTCATCCCGGGTGTCCAACACATTCACCCTGAAGTTGGTTCCGTCAGCCGCAAGCGCATCCAAACCGATCTTGAACCCTTGATAAAAATCCAAAGCCAATGCAGAGCGGCGGATATCCGCTGAACTCGGCGCATGGGGATTGGCTTTATCCAGTTGAAAAGGAAGCAACAAGGCAATGCTCTTCACGTCAACCTTTTCTGTTTCCTTAGACGCAACCTCGTCTTTATCTTTCTCTTCGGGCTTCTCCGTTTTCGGTTCGACTTTGCTCCCAGCAGGACGTAATACCCGCACTTTGGGCGTACATCCGATGATAAACAACAAAAACGCTAAGCCAATAACAAACTTATTCCCACTCAATCGTAGCAGGTGGTTTCGAACTGATATCATAGACAACCCTGTTTATCCCTTTTACATGATTAATGATTTCATTGGAAATCTTCGCCAACAACTCGTAGGGTAAATGTACCCAATCAGCGGTCATCCCATCTAATGAGCCTACAGCACGAAGGGCAACCACATGTTCGTAAGTACGTTCATCGCCCATCACCCCCACGGACTGTACGGGCAAGAAAATCGTGCCTGCTTGCCATACCTTGTCATACCATCCGGATTCACGCAGGTTACGAATGTAAATCTCATCTGCTTCCTGCAAAATCCGTACCTTTTCGGCGGTGATGTCACCCAGTATCCGAATGGCTAACCCCGGGCCGGGAAATGGATGCCTACCCAAGATATTCGGAGCCACACCTAAGGCTTTCCCTACCCTACGCACCTCATCTTTGAAAAGGGTGTTAAGCGGTTCAACCACCTTGAGTTTCATGAAGTCGGGCAGGCCACCTACATTATGGTGTGATTTGATCGTGGCCGACGGCCCTTTGACCGATACCGACTCAATAACATCGGGGTAAATCGTTCCTTGGCCAAGCCATTTCACTTCCAGCCCTGCGGGCAATTCGGCTTGCACGGCATGGGCGGCTTCATCAAATTCATCGATAAACGCCGCACCGATGATTTTCCGTTTTTGTTCGGGCTCACTCACGCCAGCCAGTCGGCCATAAAATCGTTCCTTTGCATTCACTCCCTTGATATTCAAGCCCATGTGTTGGTATGATTCCAACACTTGCTCAAATTCCCCTTTACGCAATAACCCATGGTCTACGAAGATACAATGCAGGTTCTTGCCAATGGCTTGGTGCAATAACACCGCCGCTACGGTGGAATCAACCCCTCCCGAAAGCGCCATGATCACATGGTCATCGCCCAATTTATCTTTCAGGGCTGCAACCGTGGTTTCAACGAATGTGTCGGCCGTCCACGAAGGTGTACAGCCACAGATATCGATGACAAAATTCTTAAGCAAGGTTGTTCCATCGGTACTGTGCGTTACCTCCGGGTGGAACTGTATGCCATAGGTTTGGCTACCTTTTATGTGATAGGCCGCCACCTTTACTTGATCAGTACTCGCGATGATCTCAAAATCAGCCGGAACGAGGGAGATGGTATCGCCATGCGACATCCACACTTGGGAATCGACGGGGATATCAGCCAGCAACGGGGCCGAATGATCGACGTAATGGAGATTGGCCCTGCCATATTCACGAATAGATGACGCCACCACCTCTCCACCGGAGTATTGTGCAATATACTGTGCGCCATAGCACACCCCCAATAACGGAGCGTGGTTTTGCAATGCCCTAAAGTCGATTTGGGGTGCGTCTTCCTGACGCACCGAATAGGGACTACCGGAAAGGATGATACCTTTTACCGTAGGGTCAAACTCGGGAAGATGATTATAAGGATGTATCTCACAGTATACGTTCAACTCCCTTACCCTGCGTGCAATCAATTGGGTGTATTGGGAGCCGAAATCAAGAATAATGATTTTTTCTGGCATGGGCCAAAGGTACGGATAAGATACGAAAATATGAACAGGATATTCGCGGCATGAAACTCAAAAAACCACAAAGAAAGTGCGCACTGCGGCGTGAGACTATTCTCCCTGTCCCTTCGGCGTCCAGTGGTCGGCATTCTTGATGCCCAGCTCCTTCGCGTTGAATACGGGATCCTTACCCGCATTACGTTGCATGCGATAATCGTTGAATGCCTTAATCGCGGGTTTACGCAATAAAAATATGGCGATCAGATTCAACCAAGCCATCGCGCCAACACCGATGTCGCCCAGTGTCCATGCGATCTCAGCTGTTTTTATCGTACCATAGAAGGTAGCACCAAGTATAAGCAAGCGCAACCCCCAGATCGCCCATTTATTACGCCCATGTTTATCCAGATAGCTCAAATTGGTCTCCGCCATGTAATAGTATGCCATGATCGTGGTAAAGGCAAAGAAGAGCAATGCCATGGCAACAAACCCCGCACCCAGCGTGGGGAAATGATGTGCTACGGCATATTGCGTATACTCGGCACCTATTTCCGCGCCGGGGATATATTCCACAATAAAATCGCCATCCGGGGCTTTGACATTGTATTGCCCGGTGAAAATAATCATAAACGCCGTCGCCGTGCAGACGAACAAGGTGTCTATGTATACGGAAAACGCCTGTACCAATCCTTGTTTCGCCGGGTGGGTCACCTCGGCAGCAGCGGCGGCGTGTGGGGCCGTTCCCTGACCGGCTTCATTGGAATAAATACCCCGCTTGACACCCCATGCTATCGCCATCCCAATAATACCTCCAAAAGCGGGTTCTAGGTTAAAGGCCGACCTGATAATCAGCCCTAACACCGAGGGTACCTCCCGAAAATTGAGTGCAATGATAATGACGGCCATGAGGATATAGGCCCCGGCCATGAACGGAACAACGACTTCCGCCACCTTACCAATACGTTTCACTCCGCCCATGATGATTAATCCCAACAATAACACCAACCCGATGCCGGTGTACATAACCGGTATATCAAAGGCGTTTTGCACACTCAGCGCGATACTATTGCTTTGCACGCCAGGCAAAAACACGGCTGTGCTCAGGACGGTGACAACGGCAAAAACCACGGCATACCATTTTATGCCCAGCCCCTTCTCGATATAGAATGCCGGCCCACCGCGGTACTGCCCATCCTTTACTTCTTTATAAATCTGACCCAAAGTGGCTTCTATAAAAGCCGAGGCACTGCCCAAAAAGGCAATAACCCACATCCAGAAGATAGCCCCCGGTCCTCCCATCGCAATTGCCGTGGCAACCCCTGCAATATTACCCGTACCGATTCTGCCAGAAAGTGCGATGGCAAAGGCCTGAAAAGACGACACTCCTTTGGCGGAAGAGCTGCCACCGAACAATAGACGAACCATATCTTTGAGGTACCGTACTTGCAAAAATCGGGTAACCACTGAAAAATATACCCCCAGCCCTAAACATAGGATAATAAGGGCATCGCTCCAAATAACGCCATTAATCGCTTCGATAATCTTTTCCATCATCATTCTCCAAGTTCAAAAAATTGGGTTGTACTATTTCCGTTGATAACAAAACACCCTTGCCATAACATCATGGATATTACAGCAAAGGCGTATTCTATATGACACAGTGAGGTCCGAAAACCGGTTATAAACAATACGAATTACAGCTTGCTATTCGCGTCAATGGCGTTCAATTCCTCGAATGCTTGCGTAAGTCTTTTCACAAAGCTGTCCTCTCCTTTACGCAACCATACACGGGGGTCGTAGTATTTCTTGTTGGGGGAGTCTGCGCCTTCTGGATTTCCAATTTGGCTTTGCAGGTACGCTTCTTTACCTTGATAGTAGTTACGCACCCCATCCCAAAACGCCCATTGCATATCGGTGTCGATGTTCATCTTGATGGCCCCGTACGAGATGGCTTCAGCAATTTCTTCAGGGGACGACCCCGAGCCGCCATGGAACACGAAATTAACCGGCTTTTCAGCAGACAAACCAAATTTCTCGCGGATATATACTTGTGAATTATGCAAAATGATGGGTTGCAACTTGACATTACCGGGCTTATACACCCCATGTACATTTCCAAAAGCTGCCGCAACGGTAAATTTATCGCTTACCTTATTCAATTCTTCATAAGCATAGGCCACTTCTTCGGGTTGTGTATAGAGTTTAGCACTATCTACATCCGTATTGTCTACGCCGTCCTCTTCCCCACCGGTGACCCCGAGTTCAATCTCCACGGTCATCCCAAGGGGCTTCATCCGCTCCAGGTATTGCGCGGATATCGCGATGTTCTCTTCAATCGGTTCTTCTGACAAATCCAACATGTGGGATGAAAACAAAGGCTTTCCATGCTGTTGGAAGAAACGCTCACCATGGTCGAGCAAACCGTCAATCCACGGCAGCAATTTTTTAGCCGCATGGTCAGTATGCAGGATGACCGCAACACCATAGTGTTCAGCTAATAGGTGAACGTGGTGGGCAGCCGACACGGCGCCTAAAACACAGGCTTTCAAGTTATCGTTGTTCAATGATTTGCCCGCATAAAACTGCGCGCCACCATTGGATAATTGCACAATCACCGGTGAATTTACCGCCTTGGCAGTTTCCAACACCGCATTAATGGAATTTGTGCCGATGACATTGACAGCAGGCAAGGCAAAGTTATTGGCTTTCGCTACTTCAAACAACTCCTGAACGGCATCACCGGTCACAACTCCTTTAAAATCTTTCAAACTCATGGTATATTAATATGTGGTTGTTTAATGGCCTCGAAAGTAGCAATTATTTTTTTAATTGTGTAATCACACCATTATTACTATAAGATAAATGAATGGCGGTAGCCAAAAAGGATATGGAACACAGATGACACGGATAGGGCAGATTAACACAGATTGCTTATTTTGTTTGACAATTAATGTATTTGAAATCTGTGAGCATCCGCGTTCTATTTTTCTCGTCTTTAGACCTCCCCATAACCTAGGTTTTACAACAAGCGTTTAATACACCAAGGCCAGTCCCCCGTAGAAATTTCTCGGTGCGGCGGCATTGAAGAAGCGTCCACCGAAAGCGTTGATATCGTTTCCAAGGCTATACACCTCATTGAGCAGGTTGTCCACCCCGGCAAACAGTTGCATCCGGAATCGATTTCCAAACGGTCGGTTCCAACTTAGTTTCGCCTGTACCAAATGATAGGGATCTGCAAATACAGAGTTGGCATCATTCAATGGAATAGCCGAGGTATAATTATGCATGATATAAGCTTCCAAACCCAACGGAAATAATGCAAGTACGTCCGTCACCACGGACTCGGTCGGCACACCGGTCAACTTATTTCCCGTAAAATCATCCCCATTCAATTGGTAGTCACCGAACCTGAATCGGCTCCACGTAAAATTGGTGCCCACTTGTATGCCCCGTAATGCACCCGTCGTGCGCGGTTCGATGACCCAGGCCGAAGCGGACAATTCCACTCCCCGCTGCAGCACATTACCAGCATTGCTGAAAAATTCATCACCCGAATCCCGCAATTGACGGGTAATCGCGTCATCCATGCGGTAATAGTACACAGAGCCATCGACAGACACGCGGCGATTACTGGAATGCCAGCGAAGCCCCGTTTCGTAGTTCCATCCCTTTTCAGCCTCCAATGCCGTATTGACCACCTTATCCGATGGCCTTACCTCCGCTGTCGTCGGCGGAGAATACCCTTTGGATACAGATGCCCGCACAGCCAATTGATGATTGATTAAGTAGGACATAGCCACCCGTGGCATCCATTCGGCATCAAAGGACCGATCGATGAAAGCAGCATCCCCATCTGGAAAAATAGACCGGAACGCATACCCATAACGATTCAAGCTTAACGAGGTCTCTACGAAAAATCGGCTACGAATGTCGGCACTTACACGGGCAAAATAGAAATGGTGTGCATTTTTGAATGCATCGGCGGCCTGTTCATCTCCCCTTACCCCGCCATTATTATCGTAGTTAAATATATCGGCACCTCCTCGCTGCCACTCCACACCGACATTGGTGCGCCATGAAAACACCCCTTCTTCCCCACCCTCATAATCCAAGTATGTACGAAAACCAACATTGTATTCATCTCGTATCTCATAATTCGTGATAAATGGATTCCTGAAATCGGTATGTAGACCAAAGACACTGGCCACATGCCTCAACTTCCCGATGAGCTTAGCATCATGAACCAGCCCGCCCACTAGGGTCTTGTTGACAATGCCTGCTTGCTGTTCCACTGCTCCGGGGATCGCGGGGGTGCTTGGACGAGCTAACCTGGGGTTTTCTGTATATTGAGCTTCGGTCAATCCACCGGGTGTACGGTACTGCAAATCCGAATAAAGGGCCAATAGGCGAAGTTCATTGGCTCCGCTATATTTCCAACGCTGCACGGTCTGAAACGACGCCCGCTTCATCGCGGAATTTTGCCGATATCCATCTGCACGCTGATAGGCCTGGTTAAAGCTAAACTGGTAGTTGGCCGAAGGCTTCATTGTCGTAGCCAGTTGCTGATGAAATAGCCCATATGATCCCCCATTAAACTGCAGGGAGCCTGTATTGACTTTATCTTCAGCCATTCCCTGTGGACGAATCAACACCACCCCTCCGGAATTGGCACCGAACAAACTGCCATCCGGACCTTTTAGTACTTCAATGACATCCATGCCGCCGGCATCAAGTAGATTCAAGTAAGTGTTACCTCCGGCATCTGTCAATGGTATCTCATCCAGATATACTTTTACATTGCGAACCCCGAAAGGCGAACGAAGTAAGCTACCCCGAAGTGATAACCGATAGCTGCCGGGCGATCGCTCCTCCATCCGAACCCCCGGGACCGTATTGATGGCCGGCAGCAACGTAGCGCCACTTTGGTTGCGCAACGTATTGTTGTTAATGACGCCGGCGGAGGTGGTCAGACGCAGCAAGGGCTGTTCCACGAAATATGCTTTTACCACCACTTCTTCCAAGCTTGTGACCGTATCTTGATGGGATTGCTGGGCAAAGGACGAAGAAATTAACTTTACAGCAAAAAAAACAGTGACAAGTGTCGACTTAACTACGTGTTGCATCGGCTCCATTCGTATAATTGATATCTTACCACACAAAATAACTGATATTTAATTGTTCTATCATGTAAAAAAGTATTATTTATCACTAGTTTGCATAGATATCCCACTCGTGATTGAGCATGTTAACATCAAGTGCTCCGGTATAAACAAGCAAACGGTGCCGGATAACCTCGGTTTCGCCTTCCGCTATTTCCCAATCACCTAAGATAGCCCGACAGGGGCCAACACCGAGTTCTCGATCAACTCGCCAAGGCAGTGGGAAGTCTTTGTTTTCAGGGTGGTCAAATAGGGCAATGTGAGCGAAATCATCACGACCATCGACCTGAATCCCTACATCCACCCAAGTAGCACGTTGTGCCTCCGCCTCCCCGTTGCGTTGGCCTACCGAGTTGATAGCTTCACCAGGTATGCCGGGGGACCAAGGCATCCTTAAAAAAAGCCCTCCAGCATAATATGATCCGACAGTAACCTTTGTCTTTGCTTTTCCATGCCATTCCAAATCGAGTATATACTTTCCTTGCTCGATTTTCATCGACCAATTATATGTTTCCTGAAGGACAGGCTTTCCCTGCTCATCTAACAAATTATACACCGCTTGCCAAGCCACTTGGTTTTCATCCGTGCTTAGCACACTGGCAGAAACGTGCTGCCAGTGCGTTGCTTCTAAATTCCGAAAATAGTCACGTTCGTTCATGACCGTAAACCCCCAATACAATCCAGTTTGGTGTTTATGGTGATCAGGCCTGTATTCGGTGAGCACACCCTTACCATCAGGAGCCACAATCGGGTGAATATAAGGACGAAATCCGGTTCTTGCGTGATGAGTCAGTATCGCCTCGTTGCCGTTCTTGAAGACCGTTATTGTCCCTTCTGCTTTATCCTGGTGTATTGTTAACTGCTGCGCATGACTAGAAACAATCAACAGGTTTAAAAACAAAAGATTACAAAACATGATAATGGACAATTTTTTTGATGATTTCATAATTGACATTGTTTAAATTTATGGAAGGGCGAAAGCCATGTAGGTATCACCTGATTTAGTACGTTGTTTTCCACCACCGCCGCAGGCAATCACGACAAATTGCCTGCCGTTAACTTCATAAACGGAGGGTGTGGCAATTCCAGCAGCAGGTAAATCCGCTTCCCAAAGTAATTCGCCAGTACGCTTATTGAATGCCCTGATTTTTTCATCTCTGGTGGCGCTAATGAACAGGAGTCCTCCCGCAGTAACCGCAGAGCTTCCAAAATTCTCGCTGCCTGCATGTATACCCTTTGCTTTCAGTTCTGGATAATCGCCTATTGGTACCTTCCAAAGCTCTTCACCCGTTTCAAGACTCACAGCCGTCAGATGCCCCCATGGCGGCGCTACTGCAGGATACCCTTCTTTGGTCAAGAATTTACCACCCCTAATCTGGTAAGGAAGGTCAAAGTAAGGATGCTTTTCCTTCTTTGCTTGAAGAAATGGTTCATTTTGCTTTTCTTCGAGATTCAACACATACGTTGCCAACGCTGTTTTTTCAGCTTCCGTCAAGTGACTGAATGGTGGCATCATATTATTTCTACCTGTATTAAGCAGGCCTATAAACGATGCTTCATCGAAGCGAATCTCCGGGTTCATATTGCTTTTCTTTTCTATGCCAACTAATGAGGGGTTGGTGCCCAATACCGGATTGGTTTCACCACCTCTCATGTCGTTGCCATGGCAACCTCTACATAGCGTACGATACAGTGCCCTACCTGCTTCAACGTTCGTTGAAACCGAAACCGGTTGTTCATCTTTTATCTCCACCATGCTAATGACCCAAGGTGATTCATTAGCGTTAATGTACATTACCCCCGTTTCTGGGTCGAAGGAAGGGCCTCCCCACTCAGCCCCACCATTTAGCCCCGGTATCTGGATCGTGCCGTTCAAGGATGGTGGGTTCCACATATTTCCGGTTTTGTATGTGGCTAAGCGCGCCTTGATGTCCTGGTATGATTCTTCACTAATTCCATCCCGCAGTAAGTCTTCTTCATTTAGCACCTGTCTTACGAATGGCTTAAAGAACGTGGGGACGGGCTGCGTGGGTGATAATTTTTCGCCATATAATTCGGATTCAACTGGTACCGCGATGTCTTCAATGGGATGTACCGGTTTGCCTGTCACTCGATCAAACATGAAAATGAATCCTTGTTTGGTGATCTGAACGGCTACGTCAAGTGGCTTTCCGTCCTTTTTGATCGTAGCCAGTATCGGCGGCGTGGGCAAATCCCAGTCCCACACGTCATGGCGAACGGTTTGGTAATGCCAAATTAGCTTTCCTGTTGCAGCATCTAATGCCAATGTTGAATTCGCGAACAGGTTGTCGCCATGACGTTTGCCCCCATAGAAATCATCGGTCGCAGAACCGGTGCCGGCAAAAACAATCCCTCTCTTTTCGTCCAAACTAAACCCTCCCCATACATTTGCTCCTCCAATGTATTGGTAAGCCTCTGGATCGTCCCAACTTTCGTACCCCAATTCCCCCGGTTGTGGGATGGTATGAAACCTCCAGCGTAGCTTACCCGTATGCACATCATAAGCGCGAATGTGGCCGGGTGCGGATTGCGCACCCTCTGCCACACGTGACCCAATAATGATCAAGTCTTTATAAACCACTCCCGGGCTGGTATTGGAAATATGAAGGTGATCGATATCTCGCCCCATATCATCGTGAAGGTCAATAAAGCCATTCGTGCCGAACGACGTTATTGGTAACCCCGTAGCGGCATCGATACAATACATCAAATGCCCACCGCCAGGATTGTAAAATATACGATGGTTTCCATCCTTCCCCTTATGAACTGCCAACCCCCTTGAGATGTGTGTGGAAAAAGCGACGTCACCCCGCCCCATGTTGCTACCACGTAATGGCAGATAAACCGGGTCGAACTCCCATTTTTCCTCGCCAGTCGCTGCATCTATTGCAAACAACTTCAACTGCGGCGAAAGACCATACAGGACATTATCGATGATAATCGGGTTTACCTTCATATCACTTCTATTCGTGGAATCAGCGTCTCCAGTGGAATATATCCAAGCCACTTGGAGATCAGTCACATTAGTGGTATCTATCTGTGTTAAACTGGAGTACTTTATATTTTCACCTGTTCCACCATAAACCTCCCACTTATCATAAGAAGTACCTGTGTGCGATGTACACGCTAAACAAAAGACCAGAATGATAATACATTGGAACTTTGCTAATCGGTTGGTCATCAATTTATTGAATTTTTGCATGTCTATTCGTTGTTTTTACCACAAGATTAGTTGTAACCCGGGTTTTGTGTCAATACCGATACGCCATCCTTGACAGAAAGGTCAATCTGCCTTTGGGGTATTGGCCAAATTTCATGCTGACCAACGGAAAAGGACTTATCTCTCAGGTGCTCCATTACTCCGCCCTCTACTTCAAAATATTTGTTCAATACAGGGCCTGCAATCCCCCAACGAACCAAATCAAAGAAGCGATAGCCCTCCATTGCCAGTTCAATACGAATTTCATGTTGAATCGCCTTTCTAGCGTATTCTTGTGAAGGGAAGGTGAATGTATAGGGTTCAACTTTGTAATTTGCGGCCGGCGTGCCATTATCGAATCGGACGACTTCCGAGTTCTTGGCGCGGTTGCGAATCAGGTTCACGAGATTGGTTGCTTCTTGAAGGCTACCAACTTCTGCTTCGCATTCGGCAAGCCACAGGATTACGTGACTTAATTTAAACTTACGATAGTTATTGGCATTTAAAAAAGGTCGACCGGTAGTACTGGAAAGACTACCTTGTTCCGATCGCTTAAACATCGCTTTTTTGTTAATATAGGGTCCGCCATTACTGACGTTTCTTATCCAAACATGCCCTTGATGAATCCCCCAATCCAGGTAAGGTACCCCTGGTCGGCCAATAGAATGATCCAAACGCGGATCTACCGGATCCGTATAGAGAACGGAAGAACCCGTTGGGGAATGGGGCAGAATATCATCCAGCGAGTAAATATCATCCAATAGCGGTAATCCGGATTCGTCAACTCGGTAAGCGCTCACTAAACTATGTGAGGGTTGGTAAAAACCGCTTGACCCCATGAAATGGGGCCCATTGATTCCGTCACCTAACCCGGCATTCGGAGAGTTATTAAACCCATCATTCACAGCATATTGAATTTCGAAAATAGACTCTTCATTGTTATTGTGAGCAATCAAATAGTTCATTTCATAACTTGGCATCAGTGAGAATCCACCATTGAGGTATACGTCTTGCAATAATAATCTCGCTTCAGCAAATTTCTGCTGATACATGTAGATACGGGCCAAATACGTTTTTGCAGCCCATTGAGACGCCCTACCCTTGTCGCCCCAGGATGGTGGAAGATGTTCGGCAGCAAATGACATGTCTGCCTCTATTTCTGGCCACAAAAAATGATCATTGGCTACATGTCCGGGGTTTTCAGTATGCTCATCGATATAGGGCACTTTCCCGTGCACTATGGTTAGCTCAAAGTAAAAATGAGCGCGTAAGAAACGCGCCTGGGCTTCCGCTTGGTTTCGCTCTATTTCCGTCATATCTTGGGCGCGGCCAATAGCCAATATTACCTCATTTGTCCTTGATACGCCATCGTAGAGTACCGCCCAATGGTTTGCAACATATAGATTTTCAGCATCGACAAAGAAGCCCTCAATCATATTGATCTGGCTTTGGTCTCCAGGGTTCGAGCCTTTGTAAGCGTCATCAGACGCGACTCCGCCCCAAACCCAATTGGTTACGGCGCTCGCCCATCCATCTCCCGTCCTTCCGTTTACGCCATCCACTACAGCGTAAGCTCCGATCAGCAGCGATTCTACACCTGTTTTAGAGGAGAATGAGTCTTCGTATGCCTGCCCTTTCGGCTTAATCTCAAACCATCCATCAGCACAAGAACTAAAAATGATTGTGATGACTATAAGTTTAATTTTTATTAGCTTATTCATGATAAAGGTATTTAAAAACAGTGATTTTATAAACTTAAATTGACACCAAACATGAAGGTCTGGGAAGTTGGGTACACACCTCCATCGACTCCCATATGCCGATCATTGCCTATCGTCACTTCAGGGTCGAGTCCGCTGTATCGGGTAATCGTGAATAAATTGTTGGCTTGTACGTATACGCGTAGGCGATTCAGACTTAGTCGTTGAGAAACTGCTGTGGGGAGGCTATAGCCCAATTGCAGGTCCTTCATACGGAAATAGGAACCATCTTCAACAAAAAAGGATGAAGGTTTTTGCATGGGTGCATCTTCTCGAATGGCAATCGGAACGGTGATGACATCTCCGTTAGCATAACGCTCAGGCGTCCACGACTCATATAACCGTTCCCTTTTCCGATTACCCTCAAAAAGGTTGAATAATGTCCATCGATTGGTATAGTTAATCAATTGGTTGCCAACAACACCTTGGAAAAACATGGTCATATCCCAATTTTTGTACTGGACATCCAAATTAAAACCGTAGTTGAAATCAGGATGTGGGCTTCCGATAAACGTACGGTCATCCGGTGTGATTCTACCATCTCCATTTACATCTCGGTATTTGAGCACCCCTGGCCTGCTATAAGCATCAAATCCATTAATATCCGGATTATATTTGGGATGTGCATTCACCTCTTCATCCGTGTTAAAAATTCCATCCACCACATAACCGAAGAAGGAAGAAATGGGCTGACCGGAGACCGATGCGGTATACACCTCTTCGCGAAGGCTGTTTCCAAACCGGATTTCATTTGGGTTATCATTGAGCCGTATCACTTTATTTCGGTAATGGGAAACATTTGCGCTGATTTTGTACTGAAAGTCTTTCCCAATCTCATCTCGGTAATTCAATATTAAATCAAATCCACGATTCTCCATCTCACCAATATTAACAGATGGCAACACTAACCCTCCCCAGGTATCTGGTCGGGAATCAGGGTAAAGCATATTCGTTGTTAAACGGCTAAATACATCGAGATTGACTTCCAGTTTGTAGTTGAACAAGGAAACATCCAAGCCAACGTTCGAAGTGGTTGTTGCTTCCCATTTAGCATCAGGGTTGCCTAGCGTAAACTTATGAAAGCCTGCTTGGGAGCTTGTATTGCTTGATCCTGTGATGTTATAATAGGACGCTGATCCGTTTGCTCGATAGGTGCTGTATGAATTGTAATTACCAACATTGTCATTCCCATTTTTCCCCCAACCGATCCTTACTTTTAAATCGCTCAATACCGCTATATCGCGTAAGAACTGCTCTTCGGATAGACGCCACCCGGCAGACAGTGCAGGGAATGTGCCCCAGCGATTTGCTGCTGAAAACCGAGAAGACCCATCCCTCCGAATGACCCCTTCAAAAAGGTATTTGCCTTGGTAATCATAGTTGACTCGTGTAAAATACGAAAACAACTTCCACTCATCGAAGCTACCGCCGTTTGTAAAATCCCTTTCCCCGGCGTTTAACACCATATAGTCGGTGTCAGTGAAGGCAAACGTAGAACGGGCTCCGTTAAAAAAGTCACTTCTGTTGCTCAGTGCCTCTGAACCCAAAAGGAAATTCAGTCGGTGCCCTTCACCGAGTGTATTGGTGTAATTCAAGGTATTTGCCCAATTATACTGCAAGCCACCACTATAGCTTTCATTCAGTCTGCTGGTGTAGTTTGTTTGTACGTATTCTGGATCCATCAAGGTCCGGTCTTTTGAGCGATTATTGGTATAATCGATACCCAATAATGATTTCAGTGTGATATTATCGCCGATCTTTACTTGCACATGGGTATTGGCAAGTATTCGGCCTATTTGTGAGAAGTCATCTTTATTCCGGTAAAGTGTGGCTAGCGGGTTATATGCATTTCCGGTGCCCGGCACTTGACTTCCAGCAAAATTCCCCCTAATATCATAAACCGGAACAATCGGATGCATCCGATGTGCCATCGAAACAGGGTTGTATTCGTCGTTATTGCCAAAACCATTTCGATCGGTGTAGGTAGCTCCCAAATTCTGGCCAACTTCTAACCAGTTCGTCACCTGTAAATTTGAATTCATACGAAGTGCAAACCGCTCAAAACCCGTATACCTAGCAATTCCTTGTTGATCCATGTAGCCTGCGGATACCGCATACGTTGACCGGTCTCCACCCCCACTCAACGATAGGTTATATTCCTGTATTGGTGCAACGGCAAATATCTCATCGTACCATCGGGTTCCCTCCTTATTTGCACGGGTAATTCCATAGTAGGGACGTGGGTAGCTGTATAGGCTTTCGTCAACTTCGCCCTCCATTCTCCGTGCTGGAAATATATAATCGGGAATCGTCGGGTTTTCTCCATACCCATACTGCAAATCGCCCCATCCCGGGCTTGCGGTGGTGAGACCGATATTCCTGTTTTCAAGCCACAGCAGTTCACCTAATTCTTGCGTATTCAACAAGTCCAGCTGGTTGGTCGCTCGTTGCAATCCATAGCGTGCATCGAAGTTCAACGTCGGTTTGCCTTGTTTACCTTGTTTTGTGGTGATGACAACAACGCCATTAGCGGCTCTTGATCCATAAATCGCCGAAGAAGATGCATCTTTAAGTACCGTCATCGATTCGATATCATTTGGATTGATATTGGCTAGTCCTCCGGTGGTAGGCACCCCATCCACAATGTATAATGGATCATTATTATTAATCGATCCAATACCCCTGATCCGAACCGATGCAACACCCCCGGGCGAATTGTTGCCAGTCACTGTTACACCGGCAACCCGTCCTTGTAAACGAGCAGCGGCATCACCTGTTGGGATAGCCCTTAATTCGGCTTCATTGATGGAGGCAACTGCACCGGTAAGCGTTTTCTTTTGTTGTACACCATATCCAACCACGACCACTTCATCTAAATCACTTACCAGGGTTTGAAGTGCCGCATTCACGATAGTGGACGTTCCAACTACGATCTCCCGAGGCTGGTATCCCACGATAGTAAAAACAAGTACCTCTCCATGTTGAGGAATAGTAATCTGGTAGTTTCCGAGAACGTTGGTGGTCGTGGCAATCGTTGTGCCTTTTACACTTACGGTTACACCTTCTAGCGGTTCTCCCAACTCATCCGTTATACGTCCGTTAACTGTTCGCTCTTGAGTTTGCACGATAGCTGTCGTTCTTTTTGCTTCGTGTTCCCTCGGATGAATCAAAACGGTTGTGTTCTCAACTTGATATGTCAAGGGCTGATCGGCAAAGCACGCTTCTAGCACTTTCTGCAACGGGACGTCACGAAAGTTGAGGTCGACTAGCTTGGTTTCCTTTAAATGTGCACTGTTGTAAAGAAAGTCATAACCCGTTTGTTGTTGGATTTGCTCCAAAACGTGTGCAATAGAAGCTTTTCTAACATTGATTGTGACATTTTGTGCATACCCTCTCGCACCGACTTGCAGACTTAAAGTAGTCAGCAAAATAATGACAAGCTTCATCGTTAACAATAATTTGAAGATAAATTGCCACTGATTGCGGCAAAATTCAATAGAAGTTTTATACATTTGGTGAAATGTTTGGTTAATAATTGGTTCTTTTCCCTAAGATATTGATTCCATGACCAACATGTAGAGCCGGGTGCGCCGCGAACGCTTCCGGCTTTTTTTGGCCAATTTCATGTTGCCTGTATAACTATCGCATGACCTTGACCCTCCTTTCATCAATTTCGAACCGTATAGGTGCTAACTTTTCCAAATGGCCAAATAACTGCGAGACGCCTTTAGACCGCTTGAACGTACCCGTAAACCGTTCGTCTATTTTTCCTTCGTAACTAACTTCTTGGATATCATACCAACGTGATATTTTACTTAGAATATGGTCGATACTTTCGTTATCGAAGCGGAAATATCCGTTTTTCCAAGCTACCGCTAGACGGATATCGGCTTGTAGTTGACTGATTTCCCCAGTCTGCCCGTCTACGACAGCCTGCTGGCCCGGCTTTAAAGTTACCTCCTTTCCATCTCTCGACACATTGACTGCTCCTTCCAATAACGTGGTGGTGACCGCTTCCTCATCTTCATAGGCGGATACATTGAACTGGGTACCCAACACTTGAACGGTGCTCCCACCTGCCATCACCTTAAAGGGCTTGGACACATCTTGAGCCACCTCAAAGTATGCCTCTCCAGTAAGTGAAACCGTTCGCTCATGGTTAGTAAAAGTAACCGGATATCGAATGGAAGAGGCAGTATTTAACCAAACTTTTGTTCCGTCAGGCAATAAAAGCTGATAGGTATGGCCTTTAGGAGTACTAAATGTGTTATATTTGGTCTCGCCCCCTATAAATGATTCGTTATCAGCCTCATAAATAATACTTCCATCTTCCATTTTGGTGATTTTCACACCCGTCTCTTGGGCCAAAACGCCCCCTAATGAATCGCTCAATACAATAGTACGTCCATCTGCTAATGTCAATACAGCTTGATTATAATTCGGCAATAGGATATCACCACTCGCTTTATCTTCAATTGCATATAACGATTGATTTCGATATTGATTAGTATACAATAGGATTCCAACAGCAATAACCGCCACTAGCACTGCTGCAATTTTAATCCAATGTCGCAGGTTAAATCCATGCGATTGCACGACCTCAAATTCCTCAATCTGCTGTTGATGTATTTTGGAAATAAGGTGATTATATATTTTCTTCTGTTGGGTACTATAAAAGGTTACTGAAGATTTATCCGTAACCAATGCTTGATCAATAGCAGATGATATAGCGGACGATTCGCCTTCATCTAAATACCTTAGGAGTTCGCCGCAGTCTTCCCTTGAGATGGTATTATCAAAATATTGCTTCAGCAGGTCTTGCAAGCGATTATTGTCCATATGCTGTTGGTTAATAATTAGCCGATATTAAAGGCTTACACTAAAAGAACACCAACAAGTAAATATAGGACTAGTCGGCAGCAAAAAAAAATGTGACTGGATTTTCAGAGAAACAGATTACAGTAGAACCACCATGCGACTAGGTAGGCATGACCTGATCGTCTTAAAGAAGCCTTTAATGTCTTTAGTGCTTGTACCATATGATTCTTCACTGTATTTGGGGAGAGCCCCAATTTCTGAGCAATTTCATGGTGAGAAAGGCCTTCCTCTCTACTAAGCTTGAAAATTAACTGTTGTTGTCTAGGTAGATTTTCGACGGCTCTTTTAGCATATTGCTCCATTTCATCAGCCATCAGGCGCTCTTCAGTATGGCTGTCAGCCACTTCCATACCGTGCATTAGTTTTTCAAACAAAACGCTAGATTTACGAATTTCTCGCAACTTATTCAAACAAAGCCTTTTGGTAATTACATAAAGATAAAGCCACAGATTGCCTTGTTCGTCCAACCCATCACGGCTGAGCCATAACTTGAGAAATACATCTTGCACAATTTCTTCACTCCAAACAGTATCTTTTAGGAAACGGAACGCCAATTGATACACTTTATCGCTATGAACATCGTAAATTTTCTGAAACGCAAGTTCATCGCCAGCCATTAACTGCCTGATAGTTAAATGATCAATAAGAGACATTAATATTTATAATTGTTGTGATCAACACAAACCTACAATAAAAACCGCTACAAAAGAAAAATTACTTTTCAGGGATCTTGACTAATGAAAGGTATCTGTGCAAGTTTTATGACGCGATCTAGTCGTCTAAGACGATCAAATTAAACTATTTCAGCTGAATTTTGTCTATCAAATAGATATTGATTCGCGACAATACTACACGGCATGAAAACTATTTTCACATGTTTACTCTTCGCTATTTACAGCATCGCAATAGCACAGGAAAATAATGTTATACGTATTTCAAAATTAGAACTCGGTCGCAAAAAGAAGGAAGTTTTCGCAAGTAGGGATTCCTCATTGGTTGTGCATATCGATACGTTGGTGATGAAAGACCGATCGCAGTTGATTTTCTTTGGAAAGAAAGATGTCAAGCTTACCGTGAACCATGCGCAAATTGATAAGCGTGCTTATATATTTGGTACCGACGGTAAAAATAATGGTTCTGATTTTGAAATTGATATGCAGTTTGAAAAACTCGGCGCGTTGTACATACTGGCAGGCGGACACGATGCAAACAACAATGGATCCCGCACGCATCCCAACGGCAATGGAGGAAATGTAAATTTCTTTTATGACGCACGCGGCGTCATTCCGCAGACAACCGACAAAAAATCCCCCAATTATTTGCAGATAGATACCCGTGCAGGTGGGTATCGCGTAAACCCACATAATGACCTCAATAACATTTATAGTATGATAAATATGGGCACAGCTGGGCGGCCTTTGGGCAATTTAGCCCAAGGAACGATATACTCAGGTTCGCCAGGTAATGACGGCAAGAGTACCATCAAAGCCAGGGAATGACCCCTTGTTTATGTTAACCATAGCCCGCTTATTAAGGCCGGCTATGGTAATTAGGCGCTTCCTTCGTAATGGTGATGTTGTGCGGGTGGCTCTCCCGGAGGCCTGCACCGGTTATCTTCACAAACTGGGCATTTTGCAGGGATTTGATAGTGGCGGCACCGCAATATCCCATACTCGCCCGTAATCCACCCACGTATTGGTACACCACTTCCGCCAAAGTGCCTTTGTACGCCACACGACCCACGATTCCCTCTGGTACCAGCTTCTTGATGTCGTCTTCAACGTCTTGGAAATATCGGTCTTTGGAACCTTGCTGCATGGCCTCCACAGACCCCATGCCACGGTAGGATTTAAATTTACGGCCTTCGTAGATAATGGTTTCTCCCGGGGCTTCTTCGACACCCGCAAACAGCGAACCTGCCATAACCGTGTCAGCTCCTGCAGCTATGGCTTTTGCAATATCCCCCGTTTGCTTGATACCCCCATCAGCAATGACTGGCACATTCCGTCCGCGAAGTGCCTTAGCTACTTCGTATACGGCGTAGAGTTGTGGCACGCCGACCCCGGCAATGATACGGGTGGTACAAATCGATCCGGGACCGATCCCTACTTTGACCGCATCCGCACCGGCATCTGCCAAAGCAATGGCTGCATCAGCAGTGGCAATATTGCCGACGATTACCTGTAAATCCGGATAGGCGGCCTTCACTTCTCTCAGCTTGTCGATCACCCCTTTGGAATGCCCATGTGCCGTATCTATGGTAATCACATCTACCCCGGCTTTTACCAACGCCGCCACACGTTCCATGGTATCGGCTGTAACGCCTACGGCCGCGCCCACCAGCAGTCTTCCGTGAGCATCCTTGGCCGCATTGGGAAAATGCTTGTATTTTTGGATATCCTTGAATGTGATGAGTCCGACCAATACGTGGTTGTCATCTACCACAGGCAATTTTTCTATTTTGTGGTTCTGTAGAATCGCCTCCGCTTTCAGCAAATCCGTACCAATCGGTGCAACCACCAATCCTTCCTTGGTCATCAACTCGGCAATTGGCCGTGCCATGTCCTTTTGGAAACGGAGATCCCGGTTGGTGACGATCCCCACCAACTTATTGCTCGCATCAACAATGGGAATACCACCGATCTTATGCTCTTTCATGATCTGGAATGCATCTCCCACGGTCGCATTTTGTTCCAACGTCACCGGATCCTGTATCATGCCGCTTTCCGAGCGCTTCACCTTACGCACTTCGGCAGCTTGGTCAGCAATCGTCATGTTTTTATGCAACATTCCTAACCCCCCTGCTTGGGCGATGGCAATGGCCAATTCGGCACCGGTAACGGTATCCATTGCGGCAGACACCAACGGAACATTGAGTTTGATGGATTTCGTCAAATATGTCGAGATGTCCACATCACGTGGCAAGACTTCAGAATAAGCAGGGATTAAAAGCACGTCATCGTAGGTGAGGCCTTCAGCTACGAATTTTTCAGGGTCTAAATGCATGGCAAATATTATGTTGGAGTTCTTATTTGCCGGGCAAAATTACTTATTTTTTGTGTCTTTTACAAGTAAAAAAAGTTTTAAAGCCCTACAGGCTGATCCGTCATTATTCACGGGAAAACTTGTAGGGCTTTAACGCTAAAACGAATAGGTTACACCAATCTGGAATACCCTATTGAGGGAAATCTTATCCGGATCATCAAATAATCCCAGGAAATAGTCGTTGTTAAACGCATCAAGCATCCCGGTTTTGAATCGGCCCTCGAACGTCAACCCAAAGGGCAATGTGTACCCAAGACCGAGCGCGATACCTAAGTCTACTCCCCCATAATCGTCATCGTCAAAATCAATGCGCGGGAAATTCCGTCCAATCTTCATGTCGAGTGAGGGACCTAGCAACCCATGGAAACCATCGATAAAATAGAATTTATTGATTATCCCCAAAGAGAGATACTGGATGGTTACATCCTCTGTTCCAGTCGCTTGACCATTATCATCAACGAATGTGACATTATTGGCGCCTTGCCTGGTGTAAATCACTTCTGGCTGGAGGGTATACTTTTGGCCTAAATTGAGCCCTAAAATACCTCCCGCATAGAAGTCGGTTTTGAAATCAGCATTGATGTTGCTCAATGTGGTGAGATTGACACCCGCCCTGATGCCGGGTGAAACTCTCTTTTGCGCATGTAGTTGGATGGTGGTCGATACAGCGACCAATAGGATGAGTATTTTCTTTTTCATCTTAACAGTGTTTAAAGGTGGTTTATAATGGCTAATACGCCCCCGGTGATCGTGATGGAGATCCTCCGGAGGCGTTTATTGCATTTTTTTAAAACGTAAACTTAAACCCCAAGGTGAACCGTGCGGGTTCAAAAAAGGTGTTGTTAGACAGGTTCCACCAGGGTTTCCAGTCGAAATGGAAAGCCAAAGGCGCGCTTGGAATCTTGAACTCTAAACCTGCCGCAGGACGAATGGCAATATAGGTTTCGTCGTCGCCACCCCACCACCGGCCACTGTCGACAAAAGCCAACTGTGGGCCGACACCGACATACCAGTTCAATCCGTTTGTTCCGCGGATAGCTTGGTTGTATGAATAATCCACACCTAATACGGTAACGTCATTACCAAATAACACCTGCGCATTTCCGGCATTGACACCATCAAAAAAATGCTTAATCTGGGGCCCCACCAACGTCGGCCCATCACCCACATCGATTCCCAAACCCAACGCTGTTCGGTAACGTGCCTGCGCATTTACTTCTTGTACGCCCAATACAAGGATTGAAGCGACTAATAATGATAGCGTGACTTTTTTCATGGTTAATCTATTTTTTTCGGATAATAAACAAATAGTTTGCCAAACTTGGATTGGCCATCACATTTTCACGAACCCCACCGCATTACGGGGCTTTTTTATGTATATTTGCTTCAGTTTTGACGAGACCCACTACATGGAGCCACCCGCACTGAATCATCCTACGCGCACCCACCGCATAGCCATAGGGATCGCCTTTTTTATTTACGGCCTGTGCTTTGCCTCTTGGGCATCACGTATCCCGGATATCAAAAATGCCCTTGGCTTATCCGAAGGCCAGTTGGGAATCGTATTATTTGCCTTACCTATTGGTACACTGATTTCACTTCCGGTATCCGGTTGGATTATCGGGAGGCTTGGTAGCAAGCGTATCGTATTGGTATCGGCAGCCTGCTATGCCCTGTTGCTGGTCGGTATTGGTTATTGGGGGCACATATATAGTTTAATGGCTAACCTGGTGTTCTTCGGCACGGCGGGTAACCTACTCAACATATCGGTCAATACGCAAGCGGTGGCTTTGGGCAAGCATTATGAAAAGCCCATCATGGGCGCTTTCCACGGAATGTGGAGTATCGCCGGATTCGTGGGGGCCGGTATCGGGGCACTGATGATTAACCACCACGTGATCCCGCTCCACCACTTCATGGCCATAACTGGTGTAGCCTTGTTCGGTATTAGTGGCATTGCCGCCTACCTCATTTCAAATGACCAGCCCCAGCAGCAGAAAAAAGAACCGTTGTTTTCCATGCCGGATAAACCGCTTGCGGTATTGGGCGCGATCGCCTTTTGTGCGATGATTGGAGAAGGGGCTTTATACGATTGGTGCGGCATATACATGGAACAAGTGGTTCAGGTCGAGAAGAGCCTTGTGGGGTACGGGTTGAGTGCTTTCCTTTTCAGTATGGCCACGGGTCGGTTTTTGTCAGACTGGACGGTAAAACGTTTTGGGGCTAAAACCACGTTGGTGTTAAGCGGAGCACTAAGCTCCGTCGGACTCCTGATTTCCGTGATTTACCCACAATTCGAGGTTGTTATATTTGCTTTTCTATTGGTCGGCATCGGGTCTTCTGCTATTATTCCATTGGTATATAGCATGGCCGGACGGTCGGGCAGGTTATCTCCGGGGGCGGCCCTTGCCGCCGTCACCACCATCGGCTTCAGTGGATTTCTGGTCGGCCCTCCGTTGATCGGTTTCATCGCAGAGTTCACAGGACTCCGCACAGCTTATGCGGTCATTGCAGCTATGGGCGTCTTAATTATCATTTTGACCACAAAAATCAGACAGACAACCCATTAACGGTGTCGGTTATTGAGTCAACAAACTGTAAAAATACCCCTTTCTTTATACAAAAAATTTATACCTTTGCCGTTCTTAACAAAATTGTGTAAAATTTATAGTAAAAATTAGTACTAGCTAAGAAAAGAAAATGCAAGGTAAAGGGCTGATTAACTTTTTGGTAATAGTGGTATCCATAGCGTGCCTCTATTCCCTATCATTCACATTCGTGACCCGCAAGGTGGAGCGCGATGCCGCGGCGTATGCCAATGGTGATATCGCAAAGGAGAAAGCGTATTTGGATTCGATGGCCGGTGAAGTGGTATATAATTTGGGTATTGCCAAATACACGTACCGCGAAGCTAAAGGCAACGAAATCGCGTTGGGGTTGGATTTGAAAGGCGGCATGAACGTGACCATGGAGGTGTCGTTGCAGGAATTGGTGCGTAATCTAGCCAATAACCCCAAGGATGAGCATTTCAACCAAGCGCTTGAAAACGCTGCCGAACGCAGCAAAAATAGCCAAAGCGGATATGTGCGCCTGTTTGTGGAAGAGTTTAAGAAACTTAGTCCGAATGCCTCTTTGGCCAGCTTTTTCGCGACCAAGGACAATACGGCCTATATCAACGCTAACAGCACCGACGGACAGGTCGAAAACTTTTTGCAACGTGAGGCAAACAATGCCATCGACAATTCCTTTAAAGTATTGCGTACGCGTATCGACAAATTCGGTGTGGCTTCCCCGAATATCCAGTTGCAACAAGGAACAAACCGCATCCTAATCGAATTGCCAGGCGTAACAGACGAAGATCGCGTTCGTAAACTCTTGCAAGGTTCGGCTAGACTGGAATTTTGGGAAACTTATGACAACATGGAAATCTATCCCATGTTGGAAAATATCAACAGTGCGTTAGCTTCTACCTTGAGAGATACCTCCAAGGAATCCAATGTTGCCCAAGACACTACCCAATCGGATACCGATGCGGGGTTGTTGGCCACTTTGGGAGCAGGAAGGGATTCGCTGGATACCGATTCATTTGATAGCGAACTAGCCCAACAAAATCCGTTGTTCAACTTATTGCGGCCAGCTACCGCAATGGCACCCAACAACCAAATCGTGTTGGCTCCGGGGCCAATCGTGGGTTACGCGCAACTGAGAGACACCGCCAAAGTCAACAACTTTTTGGAAAACCCGGTGGTCAAGCAAATCATCCCTGCCAATGTTAAATTGCTGTGGGGTGTGAAACCCAGTCCGCGCACACCGGAGCAGTTAGAGCTATATGCCATCAAACCGACTGGAGTTGATGCCGGTCCGATATTGGGTGGTAATGTGGTTACCGATGCAAAGGATGATTTCGACCCGCAGTCCAATAGCCCGATGGTGACCATGTACATGAATAGTGAAGGGGCACGGGATTGGAGACGGATAACAGCTACCGCTTCGGCAGATCCGAACAATAAGCACGCTATTGCCATCGTGTTGGATAACGTAGTGTACTCCGCTCCTACCGTACAGGGAGAAATCCCGAACGGCATTTCGCAAATCACCGGTAATTTTACCATTGAAGATACCAAAGACTTGGCAAACGTGTTGAAGGCTGGTCGCCTTCCAACTACTGCTAAAATTGTAGAAGAAGCGATTGTAGGGCCCACGTTAGGACAAGCAGCGATCGATGCCGGGGTTAGTTCGGCAGTCATTGGCTTGGTTCTGGTATTGATCTTCATGATTCTTTATTACAACCGCGCAGGTTGGGTAGCTAACATTGCCGTGATATTCAACGTCTTCTTTATCATGGGGGTTTTGGCCTCGCTCAATGCGGTGCTTACGCTACCGGGGATAGCTGGTATCGTCCTCACATTCGGCACCGCCATTGATGCTAATATATTGATCTATGAACGGATACGGGAAGAATTGAACTTGGGCAAATCTATTCGGCAAGCCATTGCAGATGGTTATAAGCACGCAATGCCCTCTATTCTTGACTCCCAGATTACCACATTCTTGGTGGGTGTTATCCTCTTCTTCTTCGGAAGCGGCCCCATTTTAGGGTTTGCTACCACGTTGATGATCGGTATCATCACCTCTTTGTTTACCGCCATCTTTATCTCGCGTATCATTTTCGAGTGGATGTTGGCCAAAGATTGGAAGATTTCCGTTTCTTACCCATGGAGTGCCAATACGTTGAAAAATGCGAACTACGCCTTTGTGCAGAACCGCAAGAAGTTTTATATCGCGTCATCCATATTCATTCTAATAGGAATTGGCTTTATCTTTACCAAAGGATTTAGCCTCGGGGTGGATTTTCAGGGTGGTCGCACCTATACCGCGCGTTTTGAGCAGCCCATCGATTTGGAAGAGGTTCGCCAAAACTTGAATAATGCATTTGAGTTGACTACGGAAGTCAAGATCTTCGGTGCAGAGAATCAAGTGCGCATTACTACGACCTACCATATTGATGAAACCAGTGATGAGGCCGATCAAGATGTATTGGCTAAATTGAACGAGGGATTGTCGCAGATCGCGGATAACCCATACGAAATACTGAGTTCACAAAAAGTCGGCCCCACAATCGCCAATGACATCAAAACACGGTCTATTTACGCCGCCGTATTCTCCATCCTAGTCATCGCAGTATATATTCTGATCCGATTCCGGAAATGGCAATACAGCTTGGCTGCGGCCGTGTCGACCACACACGATGCATTGGTTATCTTAGCATTGTTTTCCATTCTAAACGGTATCGTTCCATTCTCATTGGATATCGACCAGCACTTTGTGGCTGCTATACTGACGGTAATTGCCTATTCCATCAACGATACGGTGGTGGTATTTGACCGACTACGGGAATACCTCAATAAATCCATCCGTAAGAATGAGGATATTGGCGAGACTATCAACCTAGCGGTTAACAAAACATTGAGCCGTACCATTATCACATCGGTCACATTGATTTTCGTATTGGCCGTGTTGTTTATTTTTGGCGGTGAGGTTATCCGCGGATTTTCATTCGCTATCCTAGTCGGTATCATCGTAGCCACATATTCTTCGATATTTATCGCTGCGCCAATGGTGGTAGATTTACAGAAAAAGGACACACAGGATTTACCTGCTGCCACTGAAACGAATAGCAAGGCAACGTTAAAAACTGCAAAAGCTTAAGTGCAATGGACGCATAGAAAAAGGCTGGTGGAAATCACCGGCCTTTTTTGTTTGTTGGAAAGTGTATTTAATTAAATACAAAAAGCGCCATTCCCAATTATAATTTTAATTTTGTGCCGTCACAATTGGCTACGACATCCTTAATGGATGGTAGCATTGCCTAAAATGGGTGTTTTTTTTGCAACATTTGGAAATGTGCCAGCCCATATTGCTTTATCAGCCAATCTAAATGACACGATACAATGATCAGTAGCACATTACTAACCCATAATAACATAAAAAACACCCCTGATGAAGTTACATACTAAAATTTTCATCGGCATGTTGTTCGGTATCGTCGCCGGATTGATTGTCAAAAGCCTTGGATTACCTGAAGAAACACTTAACACCATTGTAAAATGGGTAGAACCTGTCGGTCGAATCTTCATGAACCTCATCTTCATGATGGTTATACCCCTTATCCTCTCCGCACTTATTTTAGGAATTGCAGAGATCGGTGACGTCAAGAAACTCGGGCGCATGGGCGGTAAATTATTGGTGTATACCGTAGTGGTCAGTTTTATCGCCGTGCTGATCGGTGTAACCATGGTTAATATTTTCAATCCGGGCAACAGTATATCCACGGAAACACGGGAATATTTGGTGAGTGAATTTGGGGCCGAGGCAGCGAAGGCAAACCTGCAGGCACAGTCCATTAAAGAGGACGAAAGAACCGTTGGTGATATATTGGCCCAAATTATCCCCCGAAATCCATTTGAAGAGATGGTGAAAGCCTTTGATTCCAGTCACACTGGAGGAGGATTGCTTTCCGTGATGTTCTTCGCGCTGATTTTCGGTGTCGCCATGGCTGCTGTTGGGCCGGAAAAAACAGCCACGGTTAAATCGTTTTTGGAAGGGCTCTATGAAATCGTTATCAAGGTTATTGGCTATGCGATGTCTCTAGCCCCATATGGTGTAGCGGCATTGCTTTTCAATATGGTGGTCAATGTAGGCGCGGATTTCTTATTGTCATTGCTTTGGTATGTATTGATTGTGCTTGGTGCATTAGCCATCCATCAATTTGTGGTCTACTCCGTCATCTTGAAATATTTTGCCAAACGTGATCCCATCAAATTCATGAAAGATATGGGCGAAGTGACACTCACCGCCTTTTCCACCAGTTCCAGTAACGCCACCCTACCGACAGCCATACGGGTAAGCATCGAAAAATTGAAGATCCCCAAACCTATCGCCCATTTCGTATTGACCATAGGTAGTACCGGTAATCAAAACGGAACCGCGTTATTTGAAGGAATCACCGTCTTGTTTCTTGCGCAAGTATTCAATGTAGATTTGAGTTTAGGTTCGCAGATCACGGTGGTACTGCTTTGTATCCTGGCGGGTGTGGGTACAGCGGGTGTTCCCGGTGGATCATTGCCAGTTATTGTGACCATTTTGGTTTCTATAGGTGTACCGGGTGAGGCCATTGCGCTGATCTACGGTGTGGATCGGATATTGGATATGTCGCGTACCACACTCAATGTCAATGGTGATATCACGGCAGCCGCTTATATCCAGTATACGGAAGAGAAGGCGGGCCGGTTTACCGAAGAGGAAACCATAGACGGAAATGGATAGCAACTGGCCGCTTTAGGCCGTTGGATACTGATGAAAAAACCGGGTTTTTAAAACCCGGTTTTTTTATGGATAATCACATCACTAATTGATCAACTAAGATAAGTCCATTTAGATGGATGACCAACCCACAGCCGCCCATAAAATCCAATCTCCGGGGCGCATCGCGAGCTTTTTGTTCAGCGGGATTCGAAAAGCCGAACGGCAGGATATCGCATAACTGAACGAGGGGTAGGAATTGACCCAGAATTGACAGGATTAATTGCAATCGTAAAAGAATAACCATATATTTGTCATACTAATTATTATTATACTAATGGAGCAATACAGTACGTATTCATTCCTGCTGGATCGCACCGCACGACGGGTAAAGCAATTCGCGCAATATCAATTTAATTGTCGGCAATTCGGCATTACGGTAGATCAGTGGGCGATATTGAAAAATCTCAATCAATATGCGGATCTGTCGCAAAAAGAGCTGGCGGAATACTGTGGTAAAGACCAACCCACCCTAACCCGTATCGTAGACTTACTTGTCGGTAAGCAATTGGTAGAGCGTCGTGCCAACCCAAATGATAGACGCAGTTTCGTCGTCCACCTTACACCTGCAGGCGAGCAAAAAATAGCAGCATTATCGAGCAGTGTAAATGAGATTCGCATGCATGCTTGGAAGAACCTTAACGAGGCCGATTTCGAACATCTGAAACGCATTTTGAATACGATCTATACGAATCTGGAAATTTGAAGATGGGAGAACGAAGACCGGAGATGGAAGATTAAAAATAGACAACTATAAAATGGATACCAAAAAGATAACAACAGATATTTGCATCATCGGAGCAGGCCCGGTTGGGTTGTTCGCTGTATTCGAGGCCGGATTGCTCAAAATGCGCTGCCACCTCATTGATGCCTTGCCGCAAGTAGGTGGTCAACTGTCAGAGATCTATCCCCACAAGCCCATTTATGACATTCCGGGGTACCCGGCCGTCAATGCACAGGAACTGGTCGACAACCTGATGGAGCAGATCAAAACTTTTGATCCGTCTTTTACCTTGGGCGAACGGGTGGAAGGCCTCGAAAAGCAGCCTGATGGCTCCTATCACGTGATCAGCAACGAAAACACCGTTATCCACGCTTCCGTAGTGGTCATCGCAGGTGGACTCGGTTCATTTGAACCACGTAAACCCGAAATCCCGCAATTGATCGACTTTGAGGGCAAGGGGGTATACTACATGGTTAAAAACCCGGAGCATTACCGGGGCAAACGCATCGTTATCGCAGGCGGAGGAGATTCTGCTTTGGATTGGACGGTCTTCCTGAGTGACGTGGCGAGTGGGATTACGTTGGTACACCGCAGCGATAATTTCCGTGGTGCGCCAGACTCCGCTGAAAAAGTGTTTGCCCTCGCCGAACAAGGCAAAATCAACTTGCTGCTAAACAGCAACCTGAATAGTGTACATGGAAATGGCGTATTGACGCACGTGGGTATCGTTGACAAAAGCAAAAACGAAATCCTATTGGAGGCTGATGCGCTGATCCCTTTGTTTGGGTTGAGCCCCAAACTCGGCCCGATAGCCAACTGGGGGCTTCAAATCGATAAATCTGCCATTGCTGTCGATACGTTCGACTATTCCACCGGTGTAGAACGGATATACGCCATCGGGGATATCAATACGTACCCGGGAAAGCTGAAACTCATTTTATGTGGGTTCCATGAAGCGGCATTAATGGCCCAAAGTGCATTCAAGTATGTATATCCGGCCGAAAAATTAAGTTTCAAGTACACCACCGTAAATGGCGTAAACGCTTTTTAAATCCTACCGTTATGGCACAGACCATTCACATTACCGTAGAAAACCCTCATGGGGAAATCCAACAATTGGAAATCCCCGATGGCATTAACCTGAGTTTGATGGAAGTCCTGAAGGCTTCCGAGTATGATATCCTGGCCACGTGTGGCGGCATGGCATTATGCGCCACCTGCCACATTGAGGTATTGGAGGGAGCAGAAAACCTCTATCCGCTGTCTGACGCGGAATTGGATATGCTAGATACCCTTCCCGATGCATCGGCTAGCAGTCGGCTAGCCTGCCAAATTCGGATGGATCCCTCATCGGATGGATTGAAAATACGAGTGTTTGGAAACAATTAGGATTATCCAAGGTTCTCTATACAGCATATACAACATGGAAAAACAGCACACGGGTAAAAAATTCCCAAAAGTAGTGATCATCGGTGGAGGCTTCGGCGGAATAGAAGTAGCCAAAGGACTCCGAAACAAGGAAGTAGAGGTATTACTCTTGGATCGCAACAATCACCATACGTTCCAGCCTCTACTCTACCAAGTGGCCACCGGCACGTTGGAGGCCCCATCCATTGCCTTTCCCCTACGCAAAATGTTCAGGAAACAGGAGAATTTCCATTTCCGCATGGCTACAGTCAATGGCATTGACGCGCTACACAAAACATTGGATACCGATATCGGCCCCATCACATACGATTACCTCGTCATAGCCACCGGAGCGACGACCAATTTCTTCGGGAACAAGGAAATCGAATACTACTCTATGCCCATGAAAAACGTGCGCGAGGCCGTCAACATCAGGAGTTTCATTCTACAGAATATCGAAGAATCCCTGCTCAGGAATACGCCTGAAGAAAAAAGTACATTTCTGAATTTTGTGGTCGTGGGCGGTGGCCCGACCGGCGTAGAACTATCCGGCTCAATCGCCGAAATCCGAAACCACATTTTGGCTAAAGATTATCCGGAATTGCGTAAGGAAGACATGACTGTCTATCTGGTGGAGGGGCAATCCAGGGTGTTGAGCAACCTATCTCCGCAGGCGTCGGAAAAAGCCGAGTTATATCTCAGGGAACTAGGGGTGAAAGTATTGCTGAATGTTCAGGTCACCGGCTATGATGGTGAAAAAATCACCTTTGCCGATGGCAGTAGCATCAGCACCAGGACTGTCCTGTGGTCAGCCGGCGTAATGGGTCAGTTTCCCGCCGGCATCCCGGAGGAGAACATCGTACGTGGCAATCGCATTCGCACCGATGAAGAATGTCGGGTCATCGGCATGAATGATGTGTTTGCCATCGGTGATGTGGCAGCGATCATCACCGAAGACACCCCACGGGGGCATCCCGGTGTGGCACCTGTAGCCCAGCAGCAAGGTCGGTTGTTGGCCAAAAACATTGTACGGATGCTCAACGATCAGCCCACGGAGGCATTCAAATATTTTGATAAAGGCTCGATGGCCACCATTGGGCGCAACAAAGCGGTGGTTGATATCGGAAAAATCCGATTCCAAGGGTTCTTCGCCTGGTGGGTATGGATGTTTGTGCATCTCATGTCGCTTGTCGGTTTCCGCAACCGCGTAGTCACTTTTATCAATTGGGCCATTAGCTATATCACGTTTAACGCCGGTATAAGACTCATCATCCATAAATACCAACGAAAAAAACCGCAGGAAGAGTTGAGTAGTTAAATCCGGAAGTCGGGAAGATCGTAAAATAAAATTGTGACCTTTGCGGGAAATCGTTACTTTTCGGCAATGGACAATAAAACAATCGCGAAGACCGTAAAGCTGTATGCTCAATTGATGGAACTGCATGGAGAAAATCCATTCCGTACCAAGGCTATGGCCGCCGTAGCGTACAAACTGGATAAGCTCCCGTTCGCCATCGCTTCCCAACCGATCGAGACGCTAAGTGAAACACCCGGCATCGGAAAAAGTACAGCCCTTAAAATTGAATCGTTATTAGCTACCGGGTCTTTCCCCGAATTGGATAAGCTCCTAGCCGCTACGCCTGAAAGCATGCTTGAAATGCTGTCTATCAAAGGGCTCGGACCCAAGAAAATACAAATCATCTGGCGTACATTGGGTATCGAGTCAATCGGTGAACTCTATTACGCATGTAATGAGAACCGATTAGTAGAGGCTAAGGGATTTGGATTAAAGACCCAGGAGGAAATCAAGAAAGCCATTGAATTTTCCATTGCTAACCAGGGCTGGTTTTTATACGCCAATGTCGAAAAAGTTGCCGCCGATCTCTTTGAACAATTACAGGCCTTGTTGCCCGCAACAACGCCTATGTCATTTACCGGCGACTTCCGACGTAAATGTGAGGTACTCCAATCAGTCGATATCCTTATCGGCGCCGATCAGGCCGAATTAAAACAGGCCATTGGTCATCTTCCAATGGTAATCATTGAGAAAGAACAATATAATTCACTATATATCAAAGCTAAAAATGGAATCACCTTTTGTTTAACTACAACTGATGCTCCTTCATTTTACCAGCAATTACTGATCACCACGGGTGCACCGCAGCACATCAAGCAATTGACAGCCGGTGCCACCATCCCCGCACTCGATTCCGAAGAAACAATCTACCAATCCTTCGGGCTTGCGTATATCGAGCCGGAACTACGGGAAGGCACTGATGAAATTGCCCGCGCAAAACGCCATGATTTACCTACGTTGATCACTTACGATGACCTAAAAGGCACGCTGCACAACCACAGCACCTACAGTGATGGGGTGCATACGCTGGAAGAAATGGCCCGGTATTGCCGCGATGAACTGCAATTGGGATACCTAGGTATTTGCGACCATTCGAAAACGGCGGTGTATGCCAATGGGCTAAGTATCGATCGCGTATACCAGCAATGGGCCGAAATTGATGCCCTAAACGCTAAATTATCGCCATTCCGTATATTTAAAGGCATTGAATCCGATATATTAAGCGATGGTTCACTGGACTATCCCGACGAGGTATTGGCAGGATTTGACTTTGTCGTCGCATCTGTCCATGCTAACCTTAAAATGGATGAACAGAAGGCGACCGAAAGATTGCTGAAGGCCATTGAAAACCCATATACCACCATACTGGGGCACCCCACAGGCCGATTATTGTTGAGCCGCGCCGGCTACCCTATCGATTACAAACGTGTCATCGATGCATGTGCCACTCATGGGGTGGTGATTGAAATCAATGCCAATCCCTTGCGGTTAGACCTCGATTGGCGCTGGCATCGTTATGCAATAGAAAAAGGTGTGCTGCTTTCCATTAATCCCGATGCGCATCGCAACAGCGGATTCCATGACATGCAATATGGCATACATGTAGCCCGTAAAGGAGGGGTATCGGCCGAAAACTGCCTGAATACATTTTCACTGGCGCAAATCACCGCTTATTTTGAACGGCGCAAATCACCGCTTATTTTGAACGGCGGAAGCAACGTTAATTTTTGAAAAGAATCAGGTAAAAAACGATTAGTTGCAATGAATGGCGCAGCCTATTTTTATCGCTATCTTTACCATACTATTGAAAAGAACACATGTTTGAGCGGGCAATATATGAATCACGGCGTGAGCTGCTGAAGCAGCGGGTTTATTCGGGCATTATTTTGCTGCTGGGGAATGATGAAAACCCTATCAATTACAAGGACAATGCTTATCCGTTCCGGCAGGATAGCACGTTTCTGTACTATTTTGGTATCGCTGCTCCCCATTTGGCCGCCGTTATTGACATTGATGGAGACAGCACCACGCTTTTCGGTGACGAGCTAAGTATGGATGACATCATTTGGATGGGCAGGCTCGAAACGCTTCGGGAAAAAGCGGCCAAAACCGGTGTAACTCAGGTGTTGTCATCGGATCAATTATCGGAAATCATCCGACTCGCACAGCAACAACAGCGCCCCATCCATTTCCTTCCCCCCTATCAGCCCAGTAATCAGATTAAGCTATCCCAACTGAGCGGTATACCTCTTACCCATCTCGCCCAATCGGCATCAGAAACACTCATCAAAGCGGCCGTTTCCCAACGTTCCATTAAATCCAACATTGAAATCGTCGAAATTGAAAAAGCAGTAGATACCAGTGTTGACATGCATCTGGCAGCGATGCGGTTGGCGCGACCGGGTATGAGTGAACACCTATTGGCGGCCACCGTGCAATACACCGCACAAAAAGTCGGATATACGCTCGCCTACCCGACCATCCTAACGGTACGCGGCGAAGTACTGCACAATCATTACCATGGCAATACACTACATGATGGACAGCTTGTGCTCAATGATTCAGGAGCGGAAACCCCCATGGGCTATGCAGGCGACCTTACGCGCACGTTTCCAGTAGGAAAGCGGTTTACTGAGCAGCAAAAGGAAGTGTATGCCATTGTATTGCATGCATTGGAAACCGCGACTGCTGCGCTTAAACCCTCCGTTCGTTACCTCGATGTCCATTTGCTGTCGTGCCGGGCATTGGTAGAAGGGTTGAAGTCAATCGGATTGATGCATGGCAATACCGATGAAGCCGTAGCTGCGGGTGCCCATACGCTTTTTTTCCAATGCGGTACCGGCCACATGATCGGGCTCGATGTACACGATATGGAAGACCTAGGCGAACAATATGTCGGTTACACGGATACACTTAAGAAAGACACGGAAACTTTCGGGTTGAAATCGCTACGGTTAGGCAAAGAACTGGAAGCCGGATATGTGCTCACCGTAGAACCCGGGCTATATTTTATTCCCGAACTCATTGACCGCTGGAAAAGCGAAAACAAGTTTTCCCAATATATCAACTATGATCAAGTGGAAACGTTCAGGGAGTTTGGAGGTATCCGTATTGAAGATAATATCCTGATTACAGAGACGGGGTATCGTATACTCGGTAAACCACTTGCCAAAACCATCGCTGAAATAGAAGAAATACGGGCTCGGGAGCAGGGCTGATAACACCAAACATGATGAAACAACTTGGAATCTTATTATGCTTAATTTCCCTAACCTTTCAGGGACATGCTCAATTATTGAAAGCTCGGGAAATCTTCAGCCGTGGTGACTCGTTGCGCGGGCAACTTACCCCGTTGCGTACCTGCTATGACATCAATTATTACCATCTCGATGTAAAGGTAGATCCCGACAAACGTTTTATCAGCGGTTCCAACCTTTTCCGGTTTACAGCAGTAGAGGACCTCACTCGGCTACAAGTTGACTTATTCGACAACCTCAAGGTTGAAAAGGTATTGTACAAGGGTGAAGAATTACCGTTCAAACGGGAATACCATGCGGTATTCATCGAGTTCCCGCAACCCATACGCAAATCCGAAGTGGACTCGTTTACCGTGTATTACTCCGGACATCCAGTGCAAGCCAAGCGCGCGCCTTGGGATGGCGGGTTTGATTTCAAAAAGGACAGCAACGGCAAACATTGGATCGCCACCGCTTGTCAGGGATTGGGTGCAAGCGTATGGTGGCCTAACAAAGACCATCAGTCGGACGAGGTTGACAGCATGCTGATCAGCATCAGTGTGCCTGATGGGTTGATCAACGTATCCAATGGCCGATTCAGGGGTAAAGAGACATTAGGAGACGGTTATAATCGTTTCCATTGGTTCGTGGGCAATCCGATAAACAACTACAACGTGGCGGTCAATATTGGCGATTATGTGCACTTTGCCGATACGTTTCAGGGCGAAAAAGGCGTGCTCGACTTAGATTATTGGGTACTGCGTGAAAATGAAGCGAAGGCCAAACCCCACTTCGACGCCAACGTGAAACCCATGCTGCGCGCCTTTGAATACTGGTTTGGCCCCTACCCGTTTTACAATGACGGATTCAAATTAGTAGAAACCGCCCATCTTGGCATGGAGCACCAAAGTGCGATCGCTTATGGCAACAAGTACCAAAATGGTTACCTGGGTCGGGATGGTTCCGGTACGGGATGGGGTAACAAATGGGATTTTATTATTATCCACGAAGCCGGGCACGAATGGTTTGGTAATAACATTACCTCCAATGATCTTGCCGATATGTGGATACACGAGAGTTTCACCAACTACTCCGAATCACTTTATATCGACTACCATTATGGCAAACAAGCCGGACAGGAATACGTACATGGCAACCGTATGGGCATCCAAAACCTTACCCCGCTCATCGGCTACTATCACGTAAACAATTCGGGTTCGGGAGACATGTATAACAAAGGCGGCGTATTGCATAACATGGTGCGTACCATCATCGATGATGATGAACAATGGCGGCAAATCCTACGTGGGCTCAATAAGGAATTTTACCATCGTACGGTCGATTATGATGATATCGTCAATTACATCAGCAAACACTCGGAGCACGATTTTTCGCCCATATTTGCGCAGTATGTGCGCTACCCAAGCATACCCACATTGGAATTCAAATTCAATGAGAACGGACAGGTAGTCTGCCGATGGATTGCGGATGTTCCGGATTTCAACATGCCTGTCCGCATCCGGGCGAAAGGAGGGCAATACCAATTCATCCATCCTAACCGGCGATTCACCCCGATACCCCTTCCGGGGTTGACACCTGACAATCTGGAAGTGGACACATTCAATTTCTATATCGGGGTACTGGTTAATCAATAATGACCGTTTCCCAAGAAAGGAAACGCCATGGGTAGTGATAAAGACAAAAAACAATGGTTTCATTGTCGGTAAAAAAACAATTTATTGTGATGAAACTTTTAAGTTTTTTGGTTAGGTTTGCACATTCTTTGAAATTGCATTATACACTTACCCATGGGGTTATTTAACTGGTTCACACAAGAAGTTGCTATTGATTTAGGTACTGCTAATACGCTCATCATCCACAACGATAAGGTAGTGGTGGATGAGCCTTCCATTGTCGCATTTGACCGTACGACCAATAAGGTCATTGCCATCGGTCGACAGGCCATGCAAATGGAAGGGAAGACACACGATAATATCCGTACTGTACGACCACTGAAAGACGGCGTGATCGCTGATTTCAATGCTGCAGAACATATGATCCGCGGTATGATCAAGATGGTCAACAACGGCAAGGGGTGGTTTTTCCCTTCGCTACGAATGGTGATCTGTATCCCTTCGGGTATTACCGAGGTTGAAAAACGTGCTGTGCGCGATTCCGCCGAAATAGCGGGTGCCAAAGAAGTATATTTAGTGCATGAGCCCATGGCCGCTGCCGTGGGAATTGGTATCGATGTCGAAGAACCGATGGGCAACATGGTCATCGATATCGGTGGTGGTACAACCGAAATTGCCGTCATCGCCTTATCAGGTATCGTCTGTGACCAATCCATTCGCGTGGCAGGTGACAACTTCGACTCAGACATCGTCCAATACATCCGCAGGCAGCATAACATTATGATTGGCGATCGTACTGCCGAGAAAATCAAAATCGAGGTTGGTTCGGCTTTACCGGAATTACAGGATCCCCCTGCGGATTTCGCCGTACAAGGTCGCGATTTAATGACGGGTGTGCCTAAACAGATTACCGTCTCCTATACCGAGATCGCACACTGCCTTGATAAATCAATTTCTAAAATAGAGGAAGCGATATTGAAAGCATTGGAGATTACCCCTCCCGAGCTTTCTGCAGATATCTACCAAACTGGGATCTACTTAACCGGAGGTGGAGCGTTGTTACGTGGTCTTGACAAGCGGATCCAAGCCAAAACCAAACTACCCGTCCACGTGGCTGAAGATCCATTACGGGCGGTGGTGCGTGGTACTGGTATTGCCTTAAAAAATATCGGTACGTTTAAATTTTTGATGCAATAATCGTTAGCTTTTAGCTGGTGGTCGCTAGCTTCTAGTTGTGCGCTTACGGCTGTCAGATTTTAGTTGCTAGCTAGCGGTAAGCGCTATAGCGAAGAGCCAATAGGTGATACCTGTTGGCTTACTAACCGCAAAAAAACCGACGCATGAAGAATCTTTGGATATTCATCAATAAATACAATGCATTTTTTCTGTTTATCGGCTTTTTTGCCTTCGCATACTATTTGGTCATAACAAACAACTCCTTTCAACGAGCATCTGCCGTCAATTCATCCATTCGTATCGTTGGCGGCACTTACGCTAACATCAATTCGTGGAAAAGCTACCTCCATCTCGCACAGGAAAACACCTTGTTAGCAGAGGAGAATGCGAAGCTGCGAAAGCAACTCCAGTATTTTGCTAATCCGGATAGTGTAACGGAAGGTATTGTCAACGACAGTATCCACGATGTACGGTATCATTATATCGTCGCCAAGGTGACTAACAATAGTATCCACCAAAAAAACAACTATATCACATTAGATAGGGGCAGAAAACACGGTATTCAAAAAGGGATGGGTGTGATTTCTGCCAGCGGTATTGTGGGGATCGTTCTCAACGTGTCTGAGCATTTTGCTACCGTACAATCACTGCTGCATAATGAGAGCCGTATCAGTGCAGCATTGGAGGATAGCCAAGCGTTCGGCTCACTGGTCTGGGGAGACAATTACGATGCAAGGTTCGCGACATTGAAGGACATTCCTAACCACGTAAAAGTGCGGGAAGATGAATTGGTGTATACTTCAGGATTTTCACTATTCCCTCCGGGGATTTTGATCGGTAAGGTCATCCAGACTGGTGTCTCAGGCGGTGACAGTTTCCTTGACATCACGGTCGAACTCAGTACGAACTTCCACAACCTGCAACAGGTGTATGTCGTAGAAGACTTATTTGCTGAAGAAAAAGAGAACTTAGAATCCTTAAACGACAACAATGGCTAAATTATTATTAATCAATATTTTGCGATTTGTTGTGCTGGTGGTGCTACAAGCATTCCTTTTTAAGAACATCGGTTATTATAACTTGGCGACTCCATTCCCCTATATCTTGTTTGTCTTGCTGCTCCCTGTTGGCATCAATAACTTTACGTTATACCTGCTTTCGTTCATGATGGGGATCACCGTAGATGCCTTTTATGATACACTCGGGGTTAATGCTGCGGCTTGCGTGGCGCTTGCATGGGGCCGCATCACGTTTTTAAACATCACGTTGCAAACCGACAACTATGAAAAATACATGACCCCATTATGGGGTGTCGTTCCGTTTCGGTGGTATTTCCTCTATATATTTGTGCTCACATTTATCCACCACATCACCCTGTTTTCACTGGAAACATTCACATTACATCAATTCCATTACACAGTCGTTCGTATTCTTTTAAGTTGTATCTTTACAGTCATTATCATTTTGTTGTTTAGTCTACTATTTTATCGGAAGAAACAACGTTGATTTGAATACGAACAATACGTGTGGTCTTCTTCCTGTCATCGGTATAAGCGGTTTCTTTAATAAATGAGCAATTTTTTTGAACGGAAATACATCATCCAGGGTATATTCATTGCGGTAGCAGCCATTATAGGCGCCCGTTTGTTCTATCTGCAACTCATCGATGATTCCTATTTATTATCAGCCAATAACAATGTCTTACGCAAAATGGTCATCTATCCGGCACGGGGGGTAATCCTCGACCGGAATGGAAAAGTATTGGTTCAAAACGAGCCCGTGTACGATCTATTGGTCACTCCTCGCGAAGTCAGGGATATTGACACGGCATTGTTATGTGAGTTGGTGGGCATTGACAAAGAAGGGTTCGAACGACGGATGACGGCAGCACGCAACCATTCCCCCTATCGTGCATCGCAGTTCGAAAAACAAATTCCTGCCAGCGCTTACGCTAAACTCCAAGAGCATCTCTATAAGTTTACCGGCTTTTATGTACAAAACCGTACAGTGCGAAGTTATCCCGACAGCATCGCGGCCCAATTCCTAGGCTACATACAGGAAGTCAATGACCGAGATATCGAGCGGTCTAATGGGTTTTACCGACCTGGTGACTATATTGGTGCAAGCGGTGTGGAAAGTGCCTACGAAGAACTCCTACGCGGACAGCGCGGGGTCAAGAATGTGATGGTCGATGCGTTCAACAGACCCAAGGGTATCTTCGCAGAAGGAAAATACGATACCTTGGCGATAGCGGGCGACGGCTTGGTGTCCTCATTAGATAAAGACCTGCAAATCCTGGCCGAAAAGCTCATGCGCAACAAGATCGGAAGCGTGGTGGCCATCGAACCTGCTACGGGCGAAATTCTCACGTTTGTGAGCAGTCCCAGTTACGACCCCAATCTGATGGTGGGTCGCGAACGTGGCAACAATTATATGGATATGCTCAATGATCCTTATAAGCCCATGTTTATCCGCCCCATACAAGCCCAATATCCACCGGGTTCTGTATTCAAAGTGGTCAGTGCACTCACCGCCCAACAGGCTGGAGTGATCGATGAGCATACGATATTCAACTGCCCGGGTGGGTATCGGTATGGGGGTGGCCGTGGCTTTATGCGATGCACGCACGTAGATGGTGCCACCGCCCTGGTCAAGTCTATCCAACGCTCCTGTAACACCTATTACGGGTATACGTACGCCCGGATGATCGACCACCGCAACATGCCGTCTGCCGAGGCCTATACCCTTTGGCGGGAGGCGGTGATGAAATTTGGCATCGGCCAACCGTTGGGTATCGATTTACCGGGGGAAAAGAGCGGATTGCTGCCCTCCACCGATTATTATACTAAGCGATATGGGAATGCCAAGTGGGGGTCAGGATATAACATATCCCTATCCATCGGTCAGGGTGAAATGGGTATCACACCCTTACAGATGGCCAACATCATGGCTATTGTGGCGAATCGAGGATTTTACTACCGCCCACACCTGATCAAAGGTATTGGCGAGCAACAAATCATCAAACCTGAATTTACCGAAAAGATATGGGCAGGTGTAGATGAAAAGTATTACGAGCCTGTTATTGAAGGGTTAAGCAGGGCTGTGAATCAACCTGGAGGTACGGGATATTCGGTACGGGTGGCTGACATCGAGATGTGTGGAAAAACCGGTACAGCGCAAAATCCGCATGGCGAGAACCACGCCGTGTTCTTTGCCTTTGCCCCTCGGGATAATCCGAAGATTGCCATTGCCGTTTTCGTCGAAAATGCGGGTTATGGCGGCACGTGGGCCGGCCCGATCGCCAGTATGCTCGTGGAAAAATACCTGAAAGACACAATCACGCTTCCCAAATATATCCAAGACCGGATTTATAATACCGATTTATTGCCCAAGTTGAAAACCGAAATGCCTCAGCAGGAAATGGTGAAGGCGGCGGATAAACAACCAGCACAGCCTGCCAAAGACCCCGAAGAGGAAGAAGAAGTGTTTTTCGTTCACCATAGTGCCATAGCAAGCAGGTATCATGACTAATCCGCATCGGAACAAAGTCTTTGGAGGAGATGTGGATTGGCTTACCATCCTGCTATGGTTAGCGCTATGTACCATCGGCTGGTTTAATATCCACGCGGCCGTTTTCGACCCGGAGCATCCCAGCCTGTTCAACATGAACACCAATTACGGCAAGCAATCCATCTATATCTTTTCAGCGATTGTCTTAGGTATTGCCATCCTCATTGTAGATGCAAAGTTCTATAACTCTATCTCTCCTGTACTATATGGTATTACCATCCTCTTACTGATCGCGGTGTTGATCATAGGGCGTAATGTCGGTGGTAATCAAGCATGGATACCTATCGGGAGTTTCCGCTTGCAGCCCTCAGAATTTGCCAAACTGTCCACCTGTTTGCTGTTGGCCCGATACTTAAGTGCGCAGAGCAACAAGACACCGAACCTCAAAACCCTCCTTTCCGGAGCAGTAATCGTTTTGTTGCCAGTAGCGTTGGTATTGCTTCAACCGGACACGGGTTCGGCGTTAGCATTTTTTGCCCTCGTATTCGTGTTTTATCGAGAAGGATATATATCGGGGCCATGGTTATTGTTCGGAGGGTTATGTATCTTATTGTTTGTTTTGACATTAGCCTATAGCCAGTGGGCTGTTATCATTGGCCTTGTATTGGTATGCGGTCTGGCTATTTACTACTTCAGGAGAAAGCGCAAAATCATTGCCAACATTGTCATTTTGCTGGTCATAGCCACAGCGTACGTGTTTTGTGTAGACTTTGTGTATGACAACGTATTGCAATCGCACCAACGCAACCGCATTGACGTGATATTGGGCAAGATAGATGATCCCCGTGGCCAAGGATACAACCTTAACCAATCGAAGATTGCCATTGGTTCAGGGCAACTATGGGGCAAAGGTTACCTGCAAGGCACGCAGACCAAGTACAACTTCGTGCCCGAGCAAAGCACTGATTTCATTTTCTGTACCGTCGGTGAGGAATGGGGGTTTGTGGGCTCGATGATCGTTGTAGTCATCTACCTGACACTACTGTTGCGTATCGTCAATATCGCTGAGCGGCAGCGTACGTCCTTCGCCCGGATCTATGCATACGGGGTAGCCTGTATCCTATTTTTCCACTTTGCCATCAACATCGGTATGACCATTGGCATTGTACCCATCATTGGTATTCCATTGCCATTCATCAGCTACGGTGGCTCCTCACTCTGGAGTTTCACCGTCTTGCTCTTCATTATGCTCAAGTTTGATTCGAATAGGAAGGGGATTGTTTAGCTGTTTTCTGCCACAATGAACTGCGGGGTGCTTGGGGAATACACTTTCTTCAATAAATTGAGCCATTGCCAATACGAGTAAATACAGGGCAAAATATTTTTCTCCGCGAAATTGGGTGGAAAAAAGCAAATCAATCAATTTCCAAGCAGGAAATGTGTGTATATATGGGGTTTTCGATGAATTCCCGTATGACTTCTGCGTGAGTAGTCAGCAGTTGAACGATGTAATTGGATGTTGTATTACCCGTACGAAGCCATATAATCTTGGGTGGAGGACCGTATAATTTTGCCAAATCATAAAAATCGGCATCGAAGGTCACTATCGTGTAGCCATTGGATTTTGCATATTCCCAAATCTTACGGTCAGGGTAATTTTCTAAGCCCAATAACCTTACTTGGATTGCTTCGGGAAAACGCTGTGCAATTTTCTTAACAACACGGAATGAAATATTCTGATCCAGCAACAGCTTCACGGTCAAGCAACACTGATTTTGTGTTCCCTGTCAGCAGCGTAAGCTAAACAGGCACGGATCTGTTCACGCGACAATTCTGGGAAATCTTCCATGATTTCGTCTTCCCCCATACCATTGGCAAACCATCCCAACACATCATATACGGAAATCCGAGTTCCCTTGATAATCGGCTTCCCAAACCTCACTTCTGGTTCAATGATAATAAATTCCCTATAGTTAACCATTTTCTTGCACTTTTTGAGGCCCCTTACACCTTATGACTTAAAGCACTTTAATTCATACAAATATACTAAATTTTTGACACATCCTATTAGTTAAATCCAGTAAGGCACCTTATTGATGCTATTCCCTAGGGGGGAATTACCCAGCAGACTGCCGCATGAACTGCCTAATCTTCACTCCGGCCAAGCCAGAAAAACCGCTAATAAGGAAGGCCACAAGGGCCATGATGATAAAGACAATGACGATACCGGGCACATTGGACAAGGCCGGTATGCCCGCTGTGAAAATACCCGCCACTTTATCCACCAAATCGATCCCAGACCTGACATGGAGATAAGTGGCGTATCCCAACCATAAGGTAAGGCCAGCTAGCGCCGATATCCAGAATGCATGGGAAGCCTGGCGGGATTTTAACCAACAAAGTACAAAACAAACGGGTGCAATCACCCACCAAGGGCCAAAATAGGAGGCAACGCCACCGACGATCAGGATCAAGAGGTATAGCATATCTTAGTTTTTAGGTGTTAATATAGTACGGTATTGCAGCTTTTCTGAAGGTTCATCCACATCTTTCATAAACAATAGCGTATCCAATTCGCCATTAGCCCAACGGTCGATCATATTATCATAGTATTGGCTGCCCGGATTGCCAGATTGCCCTCCGGGATACAATCCATAAGCCGTCGGCCAATCGCCATCCAACTGCACGACCATGCGCCATGAGGGACCGTGGGTACCCGTCGTGGCATTGACGATACCCGAACCACCGCCATTGATAATATCCGTACGACCGAAAGTGGTAAAATTGGGCACCAGGTGCATGATACGGGTACGTTTAACCTTGCTCCAAGCCCAATTACCGTCTGTGATAGCCCCGTAACGCTCCTGTAACCTTGTGGTCGTAGCATGGAAACTTTGACGGATCACATCATCCATGGTTTCCACTGTATCCTCCGTGAGTACGTTATCAAACCAACGGGAATCGGGTTCATGCTTGATCAACTCAAAAGTACGGTCCAAACTGGGTGCCAATAATCCCTCACTGACGGGGAATTCATCGCTCCATATGGCAATGAGCAGTTCATCCAGCCAACGTTCAAAAATGGATGCCCCTACGGCATCTGCATCATTTTGGTATTCCCATGATTCAATTGCTTGAAATTCGGCCGATTGGCGAATGGAATCATCTTTTTCAAGGGAGGCTAACAAATGTGGTAGGATTCGCCTGGCATCCACGTTGTAGTTGTCATTCTGTAACATACGCAGGCTATCGGCCGTTGCATTTTCCATAACTTCCAAGCGTTCATTGATGCGGATTGCCCTGCTGGAATGCGCAAACTTCCAATCGAGGTAGTAGGGATAAGTGGTATCAGCGGGAAACTGGTTGGCCGAGCTGACATAACCCCGAATCGGATTCTTGACCGTCGGGTTTTGCTCCATGGGAACCCACCCCTGCCAATCATGCTCGGGCAGTGTGCCGTCCAATAGGTATTTGCCCTGTCCTTTCCACTTCACTGGTAACTTTCCATTGGAAGTGATGGCGATGTCGTTTTTGTTGTCCGAAAAGATAAAATTTTGTGCCGGCGCCGTGAAATAAGTCAGTGCGTGCCGATAGTCATCATAATCGGTCGCCCGATTGAGGTGATAGAAAGTCAGGATATCCGCGCCATCGGTCTCATTGGCCATCCAACGCATGGCGTAACCCACTGGAACGTTCTTCGAATAATTGGTGGATTTGGCTTCATGGTAAACGATGGGACCGTGATGGGTGTAGTACAGCGTATCTTGCAACATTTGCCCGCCCTTGAGCTTGAACGTTTCGAGATGCATGGTGGTGAGTTTCCATTGCCCATCATGCCAATATTCGCTAAATGTGCTATCGCGAAACTGCATCCTGTAGAAATCCATCACATCAGAACCGACGTTGGTCACACCCCATGCAATAGCTGCGTTAAACCCGATGATGACGGTGGGAGTGCCGGGCAAAGCCACGCCGTAGACATTGACATGGGGTGAAGACAATTGCATCTGGTACCAAATGGAGGGTAATGTCAACTGTAAATGTGGATCATTGGCCAAAATGGGCAAACCGGTAGTTGACTTGCTGCCGCTTACTGCCCAGTTGTTGCTTCCGATTTCGGGCCGCGGTGACTTCGGATGGAAAGCCAACAGGTTACTATCGGGAAGGGCTGCTACCGTAGCCGGCACAGGCGGGATATCGACGGGCGTAAATCCCCATTCCGTTCCTTCTGGGATGATAGGCGACTCTTCGGTCGGGTAAATGGGAAATAGGTCTGCCACTATATCGGGGCCATATTTGGTCAGCACATTGGTCAGGCGGAGATCGTTGCTTCCTCCGCTCAACGTATTGCGCATATTCATCAGCATCAAGATGGATTTATAGGGCGACCACGGTTCCGGTTCATAATTCAATAATTTATACTCGATGGGTAGGTCTTTATACGCCAGCTGATCGATGTAGGCATTCACACCGGCGGCGTATGCTTCCAATACCCCATTGGCCACGGGGTCGGCTTTCAGCTTTTCGGCAATAATGGCCGCCGATCGTGCCATACCGAGACGCCGATTATAGCGGTCGTACTCCAATGCGGCCTCTCCCACTACTTCCGTGAGCCTCCCAGCAGCGACCAACGTGTAAAACTCCATTTGCCATAAGCGGTCGCGGGCTACGACATACCCTTGTGCGAAATACAGGTCGTCATCGTTTTGGGCGAAGATATGGGGTACAGCATTATCGTCATACCAGACGATCACTTCATCACTGACACCCGGCAACTGGATATCCGTACTTTTTTCAGGCGAACTATCCGCTTTATTCTGCAAAAACCCTTGAAATGGACTGAATACTTTACCCAGTGGGGGCACTGCTCCCCATGAATGATGGAGCAAGTAGATAAGGGCCATCGCAACGACTAATGGCCAGAAATGCTTGATGAATCTCATAATATAGTGTAGGTATTCTTAGCTAAGGTACTCTTCTATTCAAACTTAACTAAACGGAATCAGTTATGCAAATAAAACCAAGGAAATTAGGAAAGGTTTACGGTACCTGTTCTCGAAGATAAACCGATTACGTATACGCTTAATCACAGCATTTTCGTAGAAATCCGCTCCAATACCATCCTGATGGCCCGATCAACTATTTTCTGTGGGGCTTTACTAAACCGATCATCCAATCGGCTGGCCAATATGGCATTCACGGATATCGCTTGGTGCCCCAACACCTTGGCGAGCGCATAAATGCCAGCAGTTTCCATCTCCAAATTGGTAATACGTAGGTGGTTGTGCCGAAACGCGGTGATTTGCTCCAACAAATGTGGATGCGCTTGCTTGGCCCTCACCTGTCTCCCTTGCGGGGCATAGAATCCCGGGGCGGTAACCGTGATGCCTTGGGATATGTCGTACGCCAACTGTCGCAACAGTTGGTTTCCCGCAGCGGTCACGTAGGGGTTGATACCCAATGTTGAAAAATGTATGGCGAGGGATTCCTCCATTTCGGCTTCGTCGGCATCAGGTGACCGATGGTAGTAATTCACCAGCGCATCCAAGCCCACTCCATAAGCGGACACCAGCAGGCTATCCATCGGAATATCCGGCTGAACGGATCCCGACGTGCCGATACGGATAATATTTAAGGAAGTATGCTCGGATTTGGGCAGTCGGCTTCGGAAATCCACATTGACCAAGGCATCCAATTCATTGAGTACAATGTCGATATTGTCGGTGCCGATGCCCGTGGAAATAACCGTCACCCGCTGATTGCCCACGTAACCCGTGTGGGTGATAAATTCCCGCTTGCCTTTGCGTAGCTCGATACGGTCAAAGTATTTGCTCACGGCTTCCACCCGATCCGGATCTCCAACGGTAATGATGGTTTCCGCCACATCTTCTGGAAGCAAATTGAGGTGGTAAATGCTCCCGTCCGGATTCAATATCAGGTCTGTTTCGGGTATCATCGGGTGTAACGGTAAGTGGTTTCTACGCTTTCGACCTTAGCCAAACGGCTTAGCACATTATTGACCTGTGTTTGCCGCATCTCCAGTTCCATTGCGCAGCGATTGTCGAAATCTTGCTTCAATACCTGCAATGATTCCTCCTTTACGATGCGCATCACATCATTCATCTGTTCATATCCAAATGATACTTGATATACATCATTGACTGTCAATTCAATAATATCAGCTACTTGAATTGCCTCCTGAGTTGCAGATTTATAGGCATTAATCAGCCCCGGAACGCCAAGTAAGGTGCCTCCAAAGTATCGAACGACCACCACTAGGATATTGGTGAGATCATACGAGAGCAAGGTATTGAGTATAGGGCGACCAGCGGTACCCGATGGTTCGCCATCGTCATTGACCCGGAAGACAGCACGGTCTGGTGTGAGCCGATAAGCCCAGCAATGGTGTCGCGCTTTGGGGTGTTGGGCTTTCAGCGAAGCCACCAATTCCTTAACCTCATTCTCATCCCGCAGAGGGTACGCATATCCAATGAATTTGCTTCCCTTATCCCTAAAGAGCCCTTCTGCCGGGGCTGCGATGGTCTGATATGTATCTTCAAATAAGCTCACGAATAGGCAATGATGAATACGGAAATGATAGCCAAAATTATCCCAATTTTATTGATAAATGATAATTTTTCATTAAAAAGAAAGATACCGATGATGGCACCGAGTGTAATAACCCCCACATTCATACCCGTAAACACAATGGATGGATTCTCCGGCAGTGCCCGATGGGCTTTCATATAAAACAAGATATTGGCGAAATTAAAGCCTCCTAATACCACCCCCCAAAACACGGCATGTACGGAAAAACGCTTTTTTGCGACAAGAACATGATAGGCTAAATATCCAAACGCCACGACCATTGCCATCGAAAACACGATAAGCATTGATGTAGTATAGGGAATGCCCGTATGTTGGGCAATCAGTTTAAACAGGATGTCGATGACCCCGTATCCTACGAAAATTGCTACCGGGTATAGCCACACCCGGTGGTTCATCCCATATTGGTTCCTGCCCTTGTGCCAGCCGATACTACACAAAATACCAGCCACCCCTACTGCAACACCGATTAGCTTGCCGGTTTGCACGGTTTCGTCAAATACCCAAAACGCGGCAATTAACGCAATGAATAACGAGAGCCGCTGGGCTACTTCAGTGCGTACGATGCCTGCATAACGAATGGATGCACTTAATGCGAAGAATATACCGGGCAGCAATACCGCCAGCGCGATATACCACTCAAACGGCGCATCGGCCAGCATTTCGGCTGACCATTCCGGCTGTAGGAAGCCCCAGGTGCACCATACAGCCACCGGATAATTCCAGACAATGATTTGCGAGGTGTCTACGTGCTGGCGTCTCGCCAACTTTAAGATAACGGAAACCGTAACACTACAGACGACGCTGAGTAAGACGTATAGCATATAACCTTGATGTTATCGCCCGCTAAATTAATAATACTTCCGATATGTGCCTTCCCGCTAATATTGATTTATACATTTCTTAACCATTACTTATCAATAACCATTTATCAATCATTATTCTATTCGATATTAACTTTTAGTTTATTTGAATACAAACGAGTATATTCCGAGTAAACTCCGAACAAAACACGAGTAAAATCCAAATAAATATTATGTTTTGTATAATGATATATTAAATAAAACTTAACTAAAAGGTAAATAGCAGACAACGCTTGGGTATGATTACATTTGCTTTAAACTCCAACTTTGGCTAAGTTTGCATCCCTTAAAAACGTGCAGACAATCCCATGAGTATATCAAAGACATATCACCCGAAAGACGCTGAGGAAAAATGGTATTCCTATTGGATGGAAAAAGGCTTTTTCCGCTCCACACCTGACGATCGAGAGCCCTATACCATCGTAATGCCGCCACCCAACGTCACCGGGGTGCTCCATATGGGGCACATGCTCAACAATACCATACAGGATGTGCTGATCCGCCGTGCACGTATGCAAGGAAAAAATGCCTGCTGGGTGCCGGGAACGGATCACGCTTCTATCGCCACCGAGGCTAAAGTGGTGGCCATGCTCAAGGAAAAGGGTATCAACAAGAAGGACCTCACCCGGGAGCAATTCTTGGAATATGCTTGGGAATGGAAAGCGAAATATGGAGGCATTATCCTGAAGCAACTGGAGAAACTAGGTGCCTCGTGCGATTGGGAGCGTACGAAATTTACCATGGACCCCGAACTAAGCGATGCGGTTATCGATACCTTTATCCGCTTGTACCGCAAGGGCTATATTTACCGTGGGGTACGGATGGTTAATTGGGATCCGCAAGGGCGAACTGCCCTCTCGGATGAAGAAGTTATCCGCAAGGAAGTCAACCAAACGTTGTATTACGTACGCTACGCCGTGAAAGGCGCCGAGGGAGAAGAACCAGCCAATCTGACCATAGCCACCACTCGACCGGAAACCATCATGGCCGATACCGCGGTCTGCATCAACCCCAACGATGGGCGATATGCACACCTGAAGGGTAAGACGGCTGTGGTACCGCTGATCAACCGCGAAATCCCCATCATCGAAGACGAGTACGTGGATGTGGAATTTGGCACGGGATGCCTGAAGGTCACCCCGGCACATGATCTGAACGACTACGAACTAGGCCAAAAACACAAGCTGGAGGTCATCGATATCCTCAATGACGACGGTACACTTAATGAAAAAGCACAGATTTTAGTTGGAGAAGACCGCTTCAAAGCGCGCAAACTCGTAGTAAAGTTGCTGGAGGAAGCCGGACAATTGGAGAAGACGGAACCCTACAAATCGCAGGTTGGCTTTTCCGAACGTACGGACGCAGCCATTGAGCCAAAACTTTCCATGCAATGGTTTTGCCGAATGGAAGCGCTGGCCAAACCAGCGCTAGATTATGTATTGCGTGGTGAGGTAAAACTCATCCCAGACAAATTCATCAACACCTACCGCCATTGGATGGAAAACATCAAGGATTGGACCATCAGCCGGCAATTGTGGTGGGGGCAACGTATTCCCGCTTGGTATAATTCCGACAATGAATGGGTGGTTGCCAAAACCGAATCGGAAGCTGCTACGCTATTCGAGGGCGAAGGCAAATCCACCGAAGGTATCCGGCAGGAAGACGACGTACTGGACACCTGGTTTTCATCTGGTCTGTGGCCGATGTCGGTATTTGATGGCACCCGCCATCCGGACAACGCGGATATCCGCTATTACTATCCGACCAATGACCTGGTTACCGCACCGGAAATCCTGTTTTTCTGGGTGGCCCGCATGATTATTTTCGGCCATGAGTATATGGGGGAAGCACCGTTTAAAAACGTCTACCTTACGGGCATTGTCCGTGATAAGCTAGGCCGTAAGATGTCCAAGTCATTAGGCAACTCACCAGATCCGATCGAACTCATGGAACAATACGGCACAGACGGGGTACGTGTGGGTATGCTGCTCTCCTCGCCGGCCGGCAATGATTTGATGTTTGATGTGGCATACTGCGAACAGGGGCGAAATTTCGCCAACAAAATCTGGAATGCGTTCCGCTTAGTAAAAAGTTGGGAAATAGCTGATATACCAGCCTCCTCAGCGCAACGGGAAGCCGCCAATTGGTTTGGACATCGGTTCAACCAAGCTATCGCCGAGATCGACGAACATTTTTCGAATTACCGCATTTCCGATGCCTTGATGGCCACCTACAAACTGGTGTGGGATGATTTCTGCTCGTGGTACCTTGAACTCGCGAAGCCGGCGTATCAACAACCCATTGCCCGTGACGCATTTACGGCTACACTCGGATATTTCGAGTCGATATTGACGCTCATCCATCCGTTCATGCCGTTTATCAGTGAGGAATTGTGGCATGATGAATTGTTCGGCCAACGGGAGCCCGATGATTGCTGCATTGTAGCCGAGTATCCCGAGGGCGGGCCTTTTGATGAACGTATATTGGCTGACTTTATGGCTATACAACAACTGGTATCAGAAATACGAAACCTCCGAAACACCAAGCAGATATCAGCAAAAACAGCTTTGCCGCTCGCCATACATGCCTCATCGGGCATCGATTTCACTCGTTACGCGGAATGTATCACGAAAATGGCCAATACGTCGGCAATCGATTTCGGTGGCACCAAACAAACAGGTTCGGTGGGCTTTCTGATTGGGAAAGATGAATTCTATGTAAACATTTCCCAAAATATTGACGTAGCCGCTGAAAAAGAACGTATCTCCAAAGAAATCGACTATCTTCATGGATTCTTGAAATCGGTCAATGCCAAGTTGTCCAATGATCGTTTTGTGCAAAATGCCAAACCGGAAATCGTGGCCAACGAACGGAGTAAAAAGGCTGATGCTGAGGCCAAGATCAAGCTATTGGAAGAGCAGCTTACAAACCTATAAGCATATCTGATTTTGAAACCGTACAGGTTTTTTATAGTTTAGCAAGCGTATTTGAACAAATTCCATATCATGATGAATAAATTGCTAAGCACAGCACTTATTGGCCTACTAGCGGTAGCCTGCCAAGAAGGGCAAAAAGAAGAAACAACCGCCGCAGATCCTAACGCCATCACTTGCGAAGGTATTGGATTGGTCAAGTTAAGCCATTCATATGCCGATCTGGAGCATGAATTTGGTGCGGAAAAATTAGAGAATGGAACAGTAGAAGTAGGTGGAAACACCGTCCATACTACACGTGTATTCCCCAATGAAGCAGAGGAAATCACCGTATATTGGGCAGAAAGCGAAGCACCTTACACCAAGGCTACCAAACTTTCTATCGGAAATAAATTCGCGCCCTACCAAACTGCTGAAGGGCTTGCCGTAGGGGCTACATTGGATGACGTGAAAAAATTCAACAACTTCATGCCATTGACGATGACCAATTTTTACAGCAGCCTTGACGGGTTTGCCGAAATCACCAGCTTCAATGGTGGTGACCTCGAAGTGAACTATCCGTGTATTGGTGGAAAACTCGATATCACTAAACAACGGGGTGTTGATGTACGTACATTAGACGAAGTGAAAGCCGAAACCTCCATCCAATCTTCTCATAAGATATTCAATACATTGGATGTCGAGGTGGTAGAATTGAGTGTATTGGCAAATTAATCTTTTAACGTCATTTCGAACGTAGTGAGAAATCTTCTAGGTTTTCTGGAACACCTCAGAAGATTTATCTTCGATGAACCCTTCGGGGTTCTCTTTTCACTTTGCTCCATTCGAAATGACGTTCCCCACCCTTTCAATCTATCCCCATCACCTTAACCACATTATCCTTGAGGCGTGTCACATCTGTCTTGATGCCGCCATACAGCGAAACAACATTTACCGACCTGTTTTGGATATTGGTGAAATTATGTAACCACCCCGTTTCCAGAAACAGGAAAAAGCCCCCTAGCTTGTAATCCGCTCCTACTCCTCCCCGCAATGCTGGGGTAATATGTCGCGTATTTCTAATGCGAACGCGATTTTCGTCGGGGAATACCGCTGCTCTTGGCTCCACGACCAACCCAACGCCAGGTCCAGCAAAGGCATAAACGCTCAAATTATTCAACTGTTTCCGCACGCCGCCCGCAAGATTCAGCACGTAAAAATTGCTCCTTCCCTTTTCCAAATCATACGTGTAACGCGGATCATGAACTTGTTGATCGTAGCCAAATGTCAGAAAATCCAACGACGGATAGAGAAAATAGTGTTTATTAGGTAACGAAAAATCCAATCCCAAACTACTGGAAAACTTGGCATCCAGCACGTCATTGGTTTCACCCAAAGAAAAGCCCCACCCCATGCCGCTTACCACGTACACTTTGTTGAAATGAATCGTGTCAGCACCTGTTTGGGCAACGGCATTGGCAGCAACGGCCAATGAAAAGAATGCAAGTGGAAATTGTTTCAGCATATCATCCGGTTTAATGAACAACCGTAGGCTAAAACAGTACAATCCATAATTTGTTTTGCTTGCTGCTGGCCGCTCTATAAATACATTTTACTCAGCGGCCCTTGGTTAAACAACAAATCCACAACACTTAAGTTGGCAATAAAACCGTGTTTACTTTCAAACACCTGGTAATAAGGCTTATGAGTTCCGCTTGGGTTCGGCCGTTTCGGATGTATAGAATTTCTAAAATCGACCTGTTCTGCGTAATGTTTGTGGTAGTCGTCAGTATATAGCACTTCACGATCGATTTTCAATAGGCGTAACAGTAATGCTAACTGAGCAGCATTGTATTCAAACAACCATTCATGGCGCTTTTTATAGAAGTGCGCAAAATCATCTTCATAGTATTCGAAATAGGCCGAACTCCGATAGGCCGTCTGCAAGCTCATCCAATGCAGCCGCTGCCAATCCGCTTCATAGCTGATGCGCACGTCTTTCATCTTGGTATGTCCATTGCTCCCTTTCTGCACCGGAACAATCAGGTCCAACTTCCCGTTGGCCGAATAGATCGATGCGCGTGTACGATAAGTCTGCTTGGGGTAATGTTCGTGCTGTTCCAGTAGCATCGGCAAGGTCGACGCTTGGACGGCACTGAAATACGGAATCGGCGGCAGGTAAAAAGCAGGTAAGATAAGGTGGCTATCCATGAATGGCAAGAAATCTAATTTTGTACGGCAAAAATAACTTAATTTAAAGATATTTCCGCTAAAGAAAAGTTTCTCAATGATGAAGGGGACCCGCCGGCTGGTCGGCAGGAATAGATAAATTTGCAGATAGCGCAAATTTATCTAAGTTTGCAGCTTCACGCACAATCATTGGCCGTAATGCGAAAATCTTCCTTGCTGTCTTTCGTCGTTTACCTGGTATCGCTATTGCCTTTTTGGATGCTTTATGCGATTTCAGACGTGCTGTTTATATTGCTTTATTACGTTTTCGGCTACCGCAAGAAAGTTGTAAATGAAAACCTGCGGAATGCCTTTCCCGATAAAACAGATGAAGAAAGGAAACAGATTGCCCGGAAATTCTATCGCTTCCTCCCCGATCTGATCATAGAGGCGATTAAGATGCGTAGTATATCGGCGGAAGAGGTAAAAAAACGAATCATACTGAACAAAACCGAAGAGGTAGAACGGCATTTTGACGCGGGCAAGGGGGTGGTCGGCGTAACCGCACACTATGGAAACTGGGAGTTAGGCATCCATCGGCTAAGCGTGATGACAGAAAATCCTGTACTGATTATTTTCAAGCCGCTGACCAACAAAGCGATCAATACCGTTTACAATACCATCAGGAGTCGATTTGGCGCTATCATGGTGCCCATGAAACAAACATTGCGTAGTATCGTGGCTTACCGAAAGCAACCACACATCAGCATGTTTGTGTCCGACCAAACCCCCGGACGGCATGATTCGAACTACTTCATTCGTTTTCTTAACCAAGACACCTTGGTGTACACCGGAGCCGAGAAAATTGCAAAAATGACCGATTTTCCGGTGGTTTTTTGCCATATCGACCGGATTAAACGAGGGTATTATTGCTGTACATTCACTACCTTAGTGGAGTCACCCGCGGAAATGCCGGGACACAGCATTACAGACTGTTACAATGCGTTTACCGAAGACATCATCAAGCAAAAACCGGAATTATGGCTATGGTCGCATAGGCGATGGAAAAGGAAACCTACACAATGAACGTATATCCAAAGGTAGCTGTTGTCATATTAAACTGGAATGGCCGGTTTTTCCTAGAGAAATTCCTGCCGTCCGTATATAACAGTACTTATCCCAATATCGAATTTGTATTGGGTGACAATGCCTCTACCGATGATTCCATTGCATTCGTGGCCGCGACCTACCCTGCCATCCGGATCATCTCCAACCCCCATAACATGGGTTTCGCCGAAGGGTATAACCACATCCTGAAACAGGTAGATGCAGATTATTTTGTACTGCTGAATTCTGATGTCGAGGTGACCCCTAATTGGATATCGCCGGTCATCGAAATGCTAGAAAGCGACCCCAAAATGGCTGCGGCGCAACCCAAGATCCACTCGTTTTATCACCGGGATCGTTTTGAGCATGCTGGAGCAGCGGGTGGATATATGGACCGCTATGGTTTCCCGTTCTGTCGCGGGCGGGTACTTCATGTGACCGAACAGGACACTGGACAGTACGACGACCCGCGTGAAGTCTTTTGGGCTAGCGGAGCCGCCTTTTTCATCAAACGAGCCCATTGGGAGGCATTAGGAGGATTTGATGGGGATTTTTTTGCACATATGGAGGAAATCGACCTTTGTTGGCGCCTCAAACTGGCGGGTTACCGGATAGGCTACTGCCCCCAGTCGAATGTCTATCATGTGGGCGGTGGCACCCTGAACACCAGCAATCCTCAAAAAACCTATCTCAATTTTCGAAATAGTTTGTTTATGCTGCAAAAAAACCTGCCCTTTTGGAAAGCCTGTTGGGTAGTGTTCGCCCGGATGTGGATTGACTTGGCAGCGTTAGTCTATTTTTTGGCAGCCGGTAAATTTGGAGACGCTTGGGCCGTGAGCCGTTCCCATCAGCGCTTTTTCCTCGATTTTTTCAAAACCGCAAAAAAAAGACAGCGACATAAACAGCCATTCAACGCTGCTGGGATGTATCGGGGCAGCATCGTGTGGGCGTTTTATGTGCATGCCACTACTCATTTCAGCAAACTAAACCCAAAGAGGTTTTTGTAAAATACCGGCTACACAACAACTTTTTAAACAGATAGTTGTTATTTAGTGACATTGTAAACCAAAACAACAAACAAATAGAAATCATGAAAAAACCTGCATTACTTTCATTATTGGCTATCTGCATCCTGATGAGTCTTTCCACTCAGGCGCGTCAAATAGACCCATTGAACGGTGCTTGGCACACACAGCAAGGAGACGTCCAACAGACCGCTGTTTTTGTAGATGGCTACCTTTCTCACAGCATATTTGACATCAAGAACAAAAAATTCATCTCCACAAGGGGCGGCACGTATACCACCGATGGACAAACCATCACCGTCACTTGGCAGTACGATACGGAAAAGGCTGCAAACGACACACCGAATGACGAGTGGGTAGGCACATCAGCAACGTTTACGGGCCATGTAGATGGGGAGTTACACAGCAACCTATCAGGCGAACAAGCATCATGGCTTCGTACTGACGATAACAATGCACCCTTAGCCGGTGTATGGCGCATTACCGGCAGACAACAACAAGACGGCGTAGGGCAAATGCCGCTTCGCGATAGACGGACGCTAAAAATCCTGACAGGTGGGCGTTTCCAGTGGGTGGCCATCAACATCAAGACCGGGGAGTTTTCGGGCACAGGTGGAGGAACATACACGTTTGAAAACGGCAAATACACGGAAAACATCGAATTTTTCTCCCGTGATGATAGTCGTGTAGGCGCATCGTTGTCATTCGATGGCAAAATCGAGAAGGGCCAATGGCATCATTCGGGATTAAGCTCGACCGGAAATCCTATCTATGAAGTGTGGAGTAAACTGGAGAAGGAATAAAATGCATTAGTAAGTTAAGTAAGGTGAGTGATTGAGTAAGTTAACTAAATAATAAAAAAAATGTATTTTCGCTGCCATGTCACCATCAGAAGCAGCGGCCCGCATAGCGGAATTGATCCAAGAACTCAACGAGTACAATTACCAGTATTATGTATTGGCTAATCCAGCCATATCCGACTTCGATTTTGACCAAAAACTCAAGGAATTGGAGGCGTTGGAGCAGCAATACCCGCAGTTTCTCGATCCAGACTCCCCTACTCAAAAAGTAGGTGGCGATATCACTCAACGATTCAATACCGTGCGTCATCGATGGCCTATGCTGTCGCTGGGCAATACCTATAGTGAGCAGGAGTTAAGAGACTTTGATGAGCGGATAAGAAAGGCTATCGGTGACGATTTTGAATATGTTTGCGAATTAAAATTTGACGGGCTGTCTATCAGCATCACGTACGAAAACGGCGTACTCAAACAAGCGGTGACCCGGGGAGACGGTACGCAGGGGGATGAAGTGACCGCTAATGTCAAAACGATCAAAACCATCCCCAATCGACTGAAAAGCGATGGGTATCCCGATCTGTTTGAAATCCGGGGCGAAATATTCATGCACCGACCCGCTTTTCAACGCCTCAATAATGAGCGTATCGAAAACGGTGAAATGGCTTACGCCAACCCTCGTAACTTTGCGGCCGGCACCATCAAATTGCAGGATTCTGCCGAAGTGGCTCGACGCCCGTTAGATTGTTTCCTATATTTCCTCTACAGTGACAACCGTAACCGGCTATTCAACAACCATTGGGATAGCCTCCAAGCCGTCAAAAGTTGGGGATTTCACGTGTGTGACCATACTGCATTGTGTACCTCCATCGATGAGGTACTAGCCTTCATTGCAAAATGGGAAAACAACCGCTTCGACCTGAGTTATGACATTGATGGCATTGTCATCAAGGTCAATGATTATGGCCAGCAAGAAGAGCTTGGCTTTACAGCCAAATCGCCCCGTTGGGCCATCTCCTATAAATACAAAGCAGAGCAAGTGGAAACTGTACTGCATACAGTGACTTATCAGGTCGGGCGTACGGGAGCCGTAACTCCGGTAGCCAACCTAGAACCGGTGCTTTTAGCGGGAACCACCGTAAAGCGTGCCAGCTTACACAATGCCAATGAAATCGTTCGGCTGGATCTCCATTTTGGTGACACCGTCTATGTAGAAAAGGGTGGTGAAATCATCCCCAAAGTGATGGGTGTAAATGTATCTAAACGAACATCCGATACACCGCCAGTGATTTATCCTGACGCTTGTCCGGAATGTGGAACTCCCTTGGTCCGGAAAGAAGGTGAAGCCGTACACTATTGCCCCAACGAGGATGGCTGCCCTCCGCAGATCGTAGGCCGTATGCAGCATTTCATCAGCCGAAAGGCTTTGGACATCGAAGGAATGGGCAACGAAACCATTGAGACGTTTTTCAAACAAGGTTTGCTGCATAGCATCACCGATATCTACACCTTGAAAGATAAGCAGTCGATTTTGATTCAATTGGATCGCTTTGGGCAAAAATCCATCGATAATATGATCGCTGGTATTGAAAAGTCGAAAGAAAAGCCCTTTGAAAAAGTGCTATTCGCATTAGGCATTCGCTATGTAGGTGAAACCATCGCTAAAAAACTAGCGGCTCATTTTAAAACCATAGATGCACTGGCTGCCGCTACCAAAGAAGAAATCGAATCCGTTTACGAAATCGGTGAGCGGATTGCGGAAAGTGTCACCGAATATTTTGCAGCGGAAGTCCACCGTGTGCAAATCGAACTACTTAAACAATACGGTTTGCAATTGGCTACGGTTGAACAAGAAACCCAACGGTTGGGCGATAACCTATCCGGCAAGACATTCGTCATTTCAGGCGTATTCGAACAGTTTAGCCGAGAAGAGTTAACAGCACTAATCGAAAGTCACGGCGGGAAATTATTGAGCAGCATTTCTGGAAAACTCGATTACCTCGTTGCAGGAGATAAAATGGGCCCATCCAAACTCGCAAAAGCAGAGAAGTTAGGTGTGCCAATCATCTCCGAACAAGAGTTGCTCCAACTGATAGCCAACATCAATTAATTATGCGTGCGTTAACAGCCTTACGAATAAAAGCTGGTCGGTACGCCATGCAGCGGGCACTTCGCCAACAAACGGCGTCTCAGCAATCTATTGGCTATGATGACGCGCAATACATCTGCTTGCTGATTCCCATACAGGAACAGGCAGATATCCTGTGGGTAGACGAACTATACCACCGACTGGAAAAAGACGGTAAAACATGCTTTATACTCGGCTTCTCCGAACTGGAGGTAGTTGTTCCGGATCATCCTAATCTTTTGGTGTTGACACCGGAAACGCTTACGTGGCATCTTATACCTAAAGAAAATGCAATAAAATCATTAATTTCTACTAATTTTGACCTGTTGCTGAACCTCTGTACAGACGATCGTCACCTAGCATTGGATTATGCTGCTTTAAAGATCCAGGCTACTTGGCGTATTGGCCGATACGAACCTACATTAGCCAATGCTTACGGACTGATGGTTAAAGGTGAACACATCGATAGCAAGGCATTATTACATACGATAAAACACTATTTAAGCAAAATACAATAACGAACATGAACGAGCTTTACGGTGCTGGAGTAGCATTGGTTACTCCTTTCCATTCGGATGGAACGGTTGATTTCGCAGGTTTGGGTCGACTCATTGAACACCAGATCAATGGCGGAATGGATTACCTGGTTTCATTGGGCACCACGGGAGAAGTGGCGACCCTCACCGAAAGTGAGCGAAAGGCCGTATGGCAATTTACTGCAGAACAGGTTGGCGGACGTATACCGCTTGTAGCGGGCATTGGTGGGAACCATACGGCTGAAATCGTACATCAACTAGCCAATTTTGACCCGGCGGGTTACTCGGCGATTTTATCCGTGAGTCCATATTACAACAAACCCACTCAAGAGGGCATTTATCAGCATTATAAGGCGGTGGCCGAGGCATCTCCCCTACCCGTCGTCCTTTATAATGTACCTGGACGTACGGGAAGTAACATCAGTCCTGAGACCACTGTTAGGCTGGCTAAGGATTTCGACAATATCGTCGCCACCAAGGAAGCCTCCGGCAGTTTTGAACAGTTTAGCAAGATTATGCGCGATAAACCCGATGATTTTTTGCTCATTTCTGGCGATGACCCGGTAACGTTGCCCATGATGGCCTTAGGAGCCGTGGGAATTATATCGGTGGTGGGGAATGCGTTTCCAGCTGAAGTGGCGACATTAACTCGGCTTTGCCGCGAAGGCAGATATGACAAAGCACGCGCAATCCACCATAAATTAATCCGACTTATCGAACTATGTTTTGTAGAAGGCAATCCCGCCGGGGTGAAAGTGATGTTGGAACAGTTGGGGATTTGTGGATCAACGGTGCGATTGCCGCTGGTAAAGGCGAGTGATCAATTAGCTGCGTTCATCGATGATGAACTGGCAAAGGTCGCTGGTGCATAATTCAGGTTTCTCTAGGTTCGAAGAATCTTTATCCCCAGATCATTGCTATTTGTCGGATGAGTAACGTTCCACCATATCCCACGAAAAGTAGCTTTTGCTAAATCCATTCTACCTTTAGCCAAGTTTTTGAAAACGGAATACGGGGTGGCGACGAACAAATAATAACCACTGAAAACAAACCTAGTTAGCCATTTGGTATTTCGCCGGATGAACAGCCAACGATTACGTGTCATGAAATAGGTTTTCAATGAGCTTTCTTTGCCCACACTCATGGATTCTTTGTGGTAAATTTTGGCTTTACCAGTAAAGCCAAGTTTAAATCCCGTACGCTTGAATTTCTCGCACCAATCCAATTCTTCGTAATAGAGGAAAAAGTGCTCGGCCATCAGTCCTACCCTATCCAAGTCTTTTCGCCTGCACATCATGGCCGCACCATGGCAATATCCTGTTTCAGTGGTGAGGTGATCGTATTGCCCGCTATCGTCTTCCATCACACCGATACCTTCGTTTCGTCCGGTTAAGTAATTCATGGGCGTATAACCGGCGTATTGGATTTTACGCTTATCGTCGAAATACAGGATTAGTGGCGAAAGGAGGCCGATATCCGGATGGTGGTCAAGCTCACCACGCATGGCGCTAATGAAATTTTCAGTGATTTCAGTGTCGTTGTTTAAAAAGAGGAGATAATCCCCCGTGGCGTGTTGGATGCCAAGATTATTGCCACCGGCAAAGCCGAGGTTTTCTGGGGAGCGTACGTAGATTAAATCAGGATAAACCGATTTAAACAAAGATTCCTCTTTCCCATCAGACATATTGTCAACAAGGACCACTTCAACCGCATCATCCAAAACAGCGAAACGAACAAGCGATCTCAAAAAATCACAGGTAGCCGTCGATTGATTATAGTTAACAGAAATAATCGAAATCATCCGTATCAGGAACGAAGAATCCAATAGCAGGAATTAGCAAGCCCGCTATTTCATCTTCAAGAAATACACGAAATAAATGCTAAACGCTTAAATCCGCATACACCAAGTTTTCCGTTTCGATTAAGCGGTTGTTGTCATCTGGGAAAACCAATATTGGCTCGTGTACTTTTGCTTTTTCAATGGCCATCTGGACATATGAAATAATAATCAAGATATCCCCAACTTGCACCAAACGGGCAGCGGCTCCGTTTAAGCAAATGGTTCCTGTACCTCGCTCACCCCTAATCACATAAGTTTCAAGCCTAGCGCCATTATTATTGTTAACAATTTGCACTTTCTCGTTAGCAACGATATTAGCAGCATCCATCAAATCTTCGTCAATCGTGATGCTACCAACGTAATTTAATTCTGCCTGCGTAACCTTTACGCGGTGAATTTTTGATTTTAGTACTTCAATGGTCATTTTTGCTTTAATGTGAATAGGTGATACTTAATTTTTTGCTCTCCATATTTTTGTAGTGCAAGATTAAAGCTTTTTCTCTTACCGGTAACATAAAAAATGGCAAAAACGATTGATTTGTAGCGTATTTACTACATATCCAGCCGTTACATGGTTCGCAAAAAATTAAGCAGATTGTGTTTGTAGCACAAATACTACAAAAAATAAATTTCGCGCATAGTTCCGCTGGAACAATGGAATTACTGCTGTATTTTTGGCAGACAAGAACATTTACTTTTAAATGCACCTGTCAATGCATTCAACCTTTATTAAATAAGACAAAGGAACATCGGTATTTAAATAAACAAGGAGCCATTAAATGGATACCATTATCATAAAATCAAATAAAACATGCCTGTAGCAGAAACATTTTTTGATAATTTTTATCAACAGGTCAAGAAAAATCCAAAAAAAACTGCTGTAAGTTTTTACGGAAGATCACTTGATTATCAGGGCTTGGACGAACAGTCTAATCAGTTTGCCAACTACCTGTTATCTTTAGGGGTACCCAAAAATGCTGTGATTGGCATCTACCTTGAACGCTCCCTTGAAATGCTTATCGCCATGTTAGGTATCATGAAAGCTGGCGCTGCATATGTACCCCTAGATCCAATATATCCGAAAGACCGCCTTGAATTCATGCTCGCCGATACAGAGGCAAAATTACTGATTACCTCATCGGCATTGAATAATACCCTTAACAATAATATTCCTTGTGTCCTCGTAGATGAGCTTGGGGACGCATTGTCTGTTCACGCGGTGAGTCGCCCAACGACGGAATTGCATGCTGAAGATCTTGCCTATATCATTTTCACTTCTGGATCGACAGGAAAGCCCAAAGGGGCACAAATCCTGCACCGCGGGCTTCAAAATTTCCTTTCGGGTATCTCCAACCAGTTAGTAACTACTGATAAAGACACCTTTCTCGGCTTATCCACCATATCGTTCGATATCTCTATTTTGGAACTGTTGTTGCCGCTTACCATAGGTGCGAAGATCGTGTTGGTCGATTCGGAAACACGGCTCGATGGGCTACGCATCCTTGAAACGTTGAGGACCGAAAACATCACGGTATTTCAAGCAACTCCGGTTACATGGCGGATGGTGCTAGATGCGGGATGGGTCGAGAAACTTCCATTGACCGCACTATGCGGTGGAGAGGCATTTCCGATTGATCTGGCGAATACGCTGGTGGACCGGTGTCGGGAAGTATGGAATCTCTACGGCCCAACCGAAACCACGGTATGGGCAATGGCGAGGAAAGTCGTAAAAACAGAGACGGCAATCCCTATCGGGCATCCGATCGAGCATGTCAACGCATATGTCCTCAACGAACAGCTAAAGCAAGTGCCTCCCGGTGAGATCGGCGAGATATATATTGGCGGAGCCGGGGTTGGCCCTGGATACGTGAACCGCCCCGAATTAAACGAAGAAGTTTTTATTGACGATCCGTTTTCATCGGCATATGGCGGGCGGATGTATAAAACAGGGGATTTAGGAAAGATATTGGAAAATGGTGAGATTTTATGTTTAGGGAGAATCGATCACCAGGTCAAAATACGTGGATTTCGGGTCGAACTAGGAGAAATTGAAAATACCATTGGGAAATTTCCTGGGGTGAAGAAAACCTGTGTTCACTATTGGGATCAAAAATATGCAGGCAGGCGTTTAGTAGGCTATGTTATCGGAGAAGATGAGGTTGACATAAATAATGCTGAACTAGCGGCATTCCTACGAAAAACCCTTCCTGATTACATGGTTCCGACTTCCTTTGTCCAATTGAAGTCCTTTCCGCTTACCCAAAGTGGAAAAATCGACCGTAAAGCGCTTCCAATCCCCGTTGCAAAACGACCAGAGATGGACGTACTCTACAAAGTACCCAAAAGCCCGATTGAAAGACACATCGCCGATATATGGGCTTCACTACTTGAAATCGACCGGGTCGGTGCCGACGATAACTTTTTTGATTTGGGCGGTAATTCCATGCTGGCGTCCAAAACGATCTCCTTATTGAAAGAACAATATGCTATTGCCCTCCCCATCGCTTCGCTCTACCGCCACGCGACGGTTGCTAGGATCGCCGAATCCTTATCCGATTCGGGGGTTCAACCAAGCTTATCATGTGGAGCTCCTGCTAAGAAACACCAAACGGAAAACTCCGAAATCGCTATTATAGGAATGGCTGGACGTTTCCCCGGTGCAGACAATATCGTAAAGCTATGGAACATCCTGACCGAAGGGAAGGAAGCGATCAGCTTCTTTCAGGACGAAGAATTGGATAAACAAATACCTGATGCCGACAGAATAAGTCCGGATTATGTCAAAGCTCGGGGTATTATTGACAAAACGGAGTGGTTCGACCCGGAACTTTTCGGCTTGACACCGGTTGTGGCGAGCTTAATGGATCCCCAGCATCGGATATTTTTGGAAATCTGCCGGGAGGTACTGGAGAGCAGTGGGCACCTACCACGACATTATCATGGCAGGGTTGGGATCTATGCTGGGTGTGATAGTAACACCTATTACACCAACAACCTGTTGTCCAATCCGGATGAGGTATCCAAAATAGGTGCCTACCAAGTGACGCTGCTCAACGAAAAAGACTACCTGACCAGCCGTGTGGCCTACCATTTGAATCTCAAAGGGCCCGCCGTCAGCGTATACTCCGCTTGTTCGACTTCATTGCTGGCGGTCGCCGAAGCGGTAACCGCCATCAGAAACGGCCATTGCGATGCAGCAATTGCGGGAGGTATTTCAATCCATACACCGATCAAAAGTGGCCATATGTACCAAGAAGGGGCTATGTTGACCAATGATGGGCACTGTCGACCGTTTGATGCAAAAGGTAAAGGAACCATGTTCAGCGACGGCGGAGGAGTGGTTTTACTCAAAGATCTCGCTGCTGCCCGCCGTGATGGGGATCATATTTTCGGCGTAATCAAAGGCATAGGTGTAAACAATGACGGGTTTGGAAAGGGCAGCTTTACCGCGCCTAGCGCAGAGGGACAGGCCGGTGCGATTTCCATGGCACTTCATGATGCCCAAGTGGAGGCATCTACCATTGGATACATTGAGGCACATGGTACAGCAACCCCCATAGGCGACCCCATTGAGATAGAAGGACTCAAATTAGCGTTTGGAACACAGGAAGCGAGGCAATTCTGCCGCATTGGCTCAATAAAGGGGAATATCGGCCATCTTGTGCATGCTGCAGGCATTGCTGGATTAATCAAGGCTACGCTTGCCCTGCACCACAAGATTATCCCTCCTTCCATTAACTACGACACGCCCAATCCGAACATCGATTTCGAGAATAGTCCTTTTCTTGTTAATGATACATTAACCGAGTGGAAATCTGAAAGCGTGAGGCGCGCCGGAGTAAGTTCCTTTGGCGTGGGTGGAACCAATGTACATGTCATACTGGAAGAATATGAAGGTGATGTCGCCGAAGCTGCAACTTCCCCAAAAACAGATACGGTAACCATAAACTGGTCGGCCAGGTCTGAAAGCTCCTTGATGTTGTATGCAGAAAAATTGACGGATTATATCGAGCAACATCCCAACGCAGCTCTCCATGACCTTGCCCATACGCTCCAAGCCTCCAGGCAAGATTATCCGGTACGAGCTACGACCACTGCCAGTAGTATAGAGGAACTACGTTTACAACTTACCGATAAAACCTGGAAGACAAATACATTGGTGGATCATATACCCCATTTGGTATTCATGTTTCCCGGCCAAGGGGCCCAGTATATCGGTATGGGTAAAACGTTATACGAGCGTGAACGTGTTTATCGTGAAGCGATAGACAAATGCGCCACGATCTTATTAGAGAAGATAGGCGAAGATATCCGCAAAGTCCTGTTCGACACCGATCATCCAAAAGCAAAAGAACGTTTGCAAAACACGCAGTATACTCAGCCTGCACTATTCATAACCGAATATGCACTCTCACAGCTTTGGGAGAGTTGGGGCATAGTACCCGAAGCATTTGTGGGACATAGTGTGGGGGAGTTTGTGGCTGCACACCTTGCCGGCGTATTTTCATTGGAGGATGCCTTGACATTAGTCGCCGCCAGAGGTAAGCTAATCAGTGGTTTGCCTGCTGGAAGTATGCTTTCCGTACGTACATCGATTAGCAGTATCGCTGACATACTTCCTTCCGATATTTCCGTGGCAGCTGTCAATGCTCCTAATCTGTGTGTATTGTCCGGAATGACAGCTACAATCAATAAGTTTGCAGAGATACTGGAAAACCAAGGCATAAAAACATCGTTTCTGCACACAAGCCATGCCTTCCACTCGGAGATGATGACTCCCATATTAGATGCTTTTAAAACCATCGTGTCTTCCGTTTCGCTCGCTGTGCCACGTAAACCCATTGCCTCAACGGTAACAGGAGATTGGTTGAAAGATAGCGAGGCGACTTCGCCCGATTACTGGGTCGATCACGTAAAATCGACCGTGCGTTTTTCGGATGCGATACAATTGGTTCATAAAGAGTTGAATCCCGTGTTACTTGAAGTGGGGCCAGGCAACGTAACTTCGACATTATCCAAACAACACCCCGGCGTCAAAGTGTCAATGACTATTGGAGGCATGATAACGCAGGGTGATGGACTAGACGAATTCCGTTCGCTTTCTGATGCATTGGGTAAATTGTGGTTAAATGGATTTGCACCTGACTGGTCAGCGACCACAGGTAACCAACCGGCGAAGATCTTACCATTCTTGCCAACCTACGCTTACAACCGGAAGTATTGCTGGGTTGAACCAGCCACGTCCATTCGACATGAAAGCAAACAAATCGCAAGTTACTTAAACAAACCGTCTGTCCTAGAGGTTTCCACAGCGGCTCCGCAGGCAATGGGGGACTCACGAACCGCAGTAGAGCAAAAAATCGTTGCCCTATTGGAAAATTCTACAGGAGGAGAGCTGGATTTATCAGATCCGGGCAGCACGTTCATCGAACTAGGTCTGGATTCGCTGCTGCTCACGCAAATTGCCACCAACGCGCAGAAAACGTTTGGCATACCAATTACGTTTAGAATGCTAAATGAAGATTATTCTACATTGGATAAACTGGTTAAGTACGTGGCAAGCAATGCAAAAGAAATCGCACTGCCCGTTGCACAAGAGTCATCGGATGAAGCGGTTGGCGGTGATGCGACAGCTCATTTGGCTTTCCAGGTCCAATCCATGGCGAAACAACTCAACCAGCTCCAAGCGTCAATTGACCGTCTCCTGGCGACTCCAGCATCTCTCTCACCGGACCGACAGGATCAGGGCTATCAGGCTACCCAATATATGCAAACTAAATCTACGTTCGAAATACCACCTTTACCCGGAGCTCGCTTGGGAAAGAATAAGCTCGGCAAGCCTGCTTGGTTTATGGAAAGCGACGAAATTCCAGGTAAATTCGTCGAAATTTCGACCGTTTAATCACTTATGAAAACAGCAGGAATGAATAGAAAAATACCCGTTGATTACGACCCTTTTGCAGATGGTGAGATCGAAAAAATAATTCCACTGACCGAAAATCAGCGGGAAATCTGGCTTTCATGCCAATTAGGTGGTAAGGACGCAAACTGTTCCTACAACCAGTCATTTTCTGTACAGTTTGAAGGAGCACTCGATACGGTTGCCTTGAAGTGGGCAATCGCCCGTGCCATCAAACGGCATGAGGGGTTACGATGTTCTTTCAGTCGGGACGGCCAACATGTATATATTTATGTCGACGGGAAGACTGAACCGCTTGAATTTGATCTGTCTGATCATACAGAGGCTCATCAAAAACAATTAGTTACTGAATACATAAAAAAAGATTCCAGCACGCCATTTGATTTGGAAGCGGGATCCTTGCTTAGAATTCTTCTTTTTAAGTTAGGTGAGGAGCGGTTCCAGTTGGTATTCAATGCCCACCATATTGTTTGTGATGGTTGGTCTGTCGGTGTATTTCTGGAAGATTTAAGCCACTTTTATACCGCTGCTTGTCTGCGTACCGAGCCTCAACTCCCGGAATCGGTGCCGATGGAAAAGTTTGCGGCGGAAGTGTCGGAATTTTCTAAAAGCCCGACATACAGGGATACTGAACTGTATTGGTTGGCTAAATTTAAAAACAATGTTCCTGTTTTCGAGTTGCCAACCGACTATCCCCGTCCTAAAGAACGGACTTTTGCGGCTGGGCATTTTAGTCGCCCATTGCACCAACAGCTTACTTCAAAACTGAAAGCGGCAGGAAACCAAGCCGGAGCCAGCCTGGTGACCACATTAATTGCTTCCTTTGAGTTGTTTTTACAGTATTTTACAGGACAAAAACAAGTCATTATAGGTGTTCCTTCAGCGGGCCAACTCTCGTTAAATCATCCGGAGTTTCTGGGACATTGCGTCAATTTCCTCCCCATTATCAGCGCTCCCAACCAAGCGATCCCCTTCAGCGAATATCTAAGGAAACGTAAATCGGAAATTTTAGGTGATTATGAATACAATCGTATCACATTGGGAAGCCTACTTCCGTCGATTGATTTCAAACGTGATTCGTCGCGCGTGCCCATAACGCCGCTGCTGTTCAATGTGAGTATGCAGATGGATAGGAATGTATCCTTTTACGGCGTTAGACACCAATTGACTTCGAATCCGAAGCAATATGAAAATTTCGAGATATTCATCGATATTTCTGGGTCTGATGAGGCATTCACGGTTGACTGGTCATACAATAAGCAGCTATTTAAGCCTGAAACCATCTCCCGTATGATGGAAAGCTATGAATACCTGCTAAATACCATAGCTGCCAACCCTGACATATGTCCGGCAGAACTTTTTACAGACGGTACTGGCGTTACACTATCCAAGTACAGGCAGGGACCCGTTGTACCTTATCCAAAAAACAAGCCTTTCACCGCCTATGTCACCGAAGCGGCATTGGCATTTCCCAACAAGATTGCTATCGTTTTTAACGAGAAAACGATCAGCTACCGTGTCCTTGAAGCCCAAAGCAACCAACTGGCAAATTTTTTAATCGATAATGGCGTAAAAGTAGGCGATGTTGTCGGTGTAGCCATGGATCGGTCAATAGAGATGGTAATCGCCCTATTGGCTACGGTTAAGGCCGGAGCCACCTATGTTCCGCTAGATCCGCAGTATCCTACGAACCGTATCGAATTCATGCTTAACGACGCGGGAGCTGCATTGTTGCTCACAGAATCCAGATATGCTAATTCCTTTGATACGCCTGCCGCTGTTTTGCTGGTAGACCAGCTATCCCAAAAAGTGGGTACGTATCCTACCGATGCCCCAGCGCCGCCACTGAACGGCGAAGATTTGGTTTATATCTTATACACTTCGGGATCCACGGGAAAACCCAAAGGGGTTCAAGTAAAACATGCTTCTTTTAGCAATTTTCTGCTAAGTATGCAAGAAGCACCGGGTATTTCGGCAAGTGATGCGGTACTGGCAATTACGACTATTTCTTTTGACATTGCGGGGCTTGACCTTTATTTGCCTCTCATGGTCGGTGCCACCTTGCTACTGGCAGATGCTGAAACGGCCCGGAATGCTTCTTCCCTCGTTAGCCTCGCACGTGAGAAAAAAGCGACTATTATTCAAGCGACGCCTGCAACTTGGCGCATGGTGTTAGCAACAGACGAACAGAAACTGGCGGTTAAAGCATTATGTGGTGGAGAAGCATTGCAAAAAGACCTCGCTAAAAAACTGTTGAAGAAATGTGATTCGGTATGGAATGTATATGGACCTACCGAAACGACCGTTTGGTCGACTTTAAAAGAAATAACACCGGCTTCCCTTGATCGGATTACCGTGGGAACCCCTGTTTTCAACACGCGAATATATCTCCTGAATGATGAATATGGCAGGGTTCCAGACGGACAAGAAGGACAGATTTTTATTGCGGGAGACGGCGTTTCAAGAGGTTACGTCGGCCGGCCTGAGTTGAACAAAGAAAAATTTGTAAAGGATATCGAGTTCCCTGATAGCTTGATGTACGCAACCGGCGATTTGGGCGTGATCAACGAAGACGGCGAACTGATTGTTCTTGGACGCATAGACCACCAGGTAAAAATAAGGGGGTTTCGGATTGAGTTGGGGGAAATCGAGAATCAAATACTCGAACTCCAAGGGATAAAAAGTGTCGTGGTGACAGCCCGTGAGGATATCCCCGGCGATCAACGGCTTGTAGCGTATGTCATCACGGAAAGTGAATCGATGAGCCGTGAAGAAATTACCGAGTGGCGTAAGCACTTAGCGGCTAACCTTCCTCATTACATGCTACCAAACGACTGGGTTTGCCTGGAACGTTTCCCGCTTACTGTCAATAACAAAGTTGACAGGAAAGCATTGCCCGCACCAGTTGCCCCTGTACATGCTACGGCCAGGTTGCAGACTGGCGGGATAACCACCCAGCATGAAGAGCTCATTGCCTCTATATGGCAGGACTTGCTGAAAGTCGATCATGTGATGATAGATGATGACTTTTTCGATTTGGGTGGTCATTCTATGCTGGCTGTTGACCTCATGAACAGGATAGAACAAAAAACCGGCAAGACCCTCCAACTCACGGCTATATTCAGACACCCCATTTTACGAAACTTCGCAGCATTATTAGCTGATGAGGTAATCGAGGAAACCGGTGGCCAAATTGACGGCAAAGAACACTCAAGCAATGCTGTGACACCTATTATTCAACTCCCTACCATTGAGTCCCAACGGGAAATCTGGTTAGGCAGTTCTTTGGGTGGAGAAGAGGCCAATAAAGCCTATAACGTCTTTTGCTCCATAACGCTCTCGGGAAAGATAGATATGGATGCGTTGGAAAATTCCATTCGCTACCTGGTAGATAGGCACGAAGCCTTAAGGGCCACCTTTGATGAAGAGGGAAGCGAAATCCGGATACAGGATAAAATGCCGTTTTCCATTAGCATGGAAAACCTTACCCACTTGGAGGAGGATAAACGGAATAACCGTTTAATTTCAATACTTGACGAAAATGATGAGCAAGGATTTGACCTCGCCAATGGCCCACTGTTTCGCGCTTTGGTGATCTCGCTCAGTGACACGTCGCACCAAGTAATTTTGACCGCCCACCATATCATCTGTGATGGGTGGAGTTTTCATATCCTTGCCAAAGAACTCGGCGCAATCTACGCCGCGATAAGCGAAGGGAGGCCGTCAGACCTTGCTCCTGCGCCTAAAATCAGTGAATACATTGAAAAAAAACACCAATTCTATCAGAGTTCCACGTATCAACGAACCAATACTTATTGGTTAAACAAATACCGGGAAACGTTCCCATCACTTTCTCTTCCATCAGTGTTTCCGCGTCCATTGGTGCGTACCTATCGAAGCGAGAACTGCGAATTGGAAATAGAGCATGCGGTATGTGAAGGTTTCAGACATATGGGTAGTAGCATGGCCATCAATCTGCTAGTTTTGCTGGAAGTCTACCTAAATAAAATAACCGGATCACAGGACATTGTGATCGGACTACCTGTTGCCGGACAATTGCAGGAAACCACATTTAACCAACTAGTGGCTCACTGTGTCAATACATTGCCGATCAGGAGCCAAGTGAATCTGGAGCAAACGTTTTCCGAATATCTTTCCTCGCGGATTCCGGAAATATTGACTGATTTCGAATACCAGCATTTCACCTTCGGGAGTTTAGTCCAGCAGTTGAGCATCCATAGGGATCAATCACGTCCACTTATCCCGCTCATCTACTACTACGAGCCCCCTACCGAGGAACAGCCCGCTTTTGGCAACGTGAAAGCATCCGCTCGGCTACGCCCAGGTAAATATGACACCTTTGACATCGGACTAGTTATTTATGACCTGGGGGATCGACTTCGATTATCGTGGTCTTATAATGCCGGCCTTTTCACTGCTGAGTCGATACGTAAATTCCACGCGCAATTTTCCCAATTGATGAAGGCTGTTGTTGAACAGACGGCTTCTCCCATTGCTAAATTGCCGCTAGCTACCCCTGAAGACCTGATTTGCATAGCCAAGTGGAATGACACGGTTGCGGTATATGACAAAAATGAGACATTGCATGGACTTTTTGCAAAAACAGCGATACAATATCCCGAAAAAACAGCCATCTTTGATGGCAAGCACTCGCTCAATTACAGGGAGTTGGACACCACATCGGATAGCCTTGCACATCGCCTGATTGCCCGAGGCATCCAAAAGGGCGATATCGTTGCGGTATCGCTGCCGAGGTCTTGTGACCTTGTCGTAACACTCATGGCTGTAATGAAAGCCGGTGGCGTCTACCTTCCGATAGAACCCGGGCTTCCCCAAGGGAGGATTCAGTACATGCTAGAAGACGCTGGAGCCAAGCATTTCATCGGTTCCAATGCCCTGATGCCCCAGATTACCCCATCCCACATTAAGTTCATAGAAATTGGCGATCTATATCGGGCATTGCAAGAACCAAGTGACAACGATAAGGCTCTTCCGCCAGTCTCGGGGAGTGACCTGATATACCTGGTCTACACTTCGGGGTCAACGGGGCGTCCGAAGGGTGTAAAAGTACGCCATAGTGGGGTAGTCAACTTCATGTTGGGTAAGCAGAAAGCTCCTGGAATCACGCCGGAAGATCGTGTGCTATTCATCACTCCCATAGCGTTCGATATGGCAGCGGTACTTTTCCTTCCACTCGTGACCGGGGCGTCCTTGGTGGTAGCCGACGACGAAATGGCGAAAGATGGTAGGCTTTTATATCAAGCCATGCGGGATAACCACATTAGCTGGATGGTCACCACGCCCTCTGTCTGGCGTATGATAATCGATTCAGGCTGGGATGAGCGATTGGATATCAAAGTCCAAAGCGGTGGGGAAGCATTATCAAAAGAACTTGCAGGTCAACTTTTGGCTCGGAGCACGTCAGTCTGGAATGGATATGGTCCCACGGAGACGACCATAGCGGTGCTTATGAAAGAAATCAAAACGATCAACGAGCCCATCACCATCGGTCGACCGATGCAGAATGTCAAAATATATGTACTTGATGACCAAGGTAATCCGGTACCAATTGGCCAACCCGGCGAAATATACATCGGCGGTGACTGTGTAAGTGCTGGATACCACAATCGACCCGAATTAACAAACAAATTATTTATCAATGACCCGTTTTCAGATATCCCCGGGGCGCTGATGTACCGAAGTGGAGATATGGGCAAATACTTGCCTAACGGAGATATCCAATACCTCGGTCGGATTGATCAGCAGGTAAAAATCAGAGGCTTACGGATAGAATTAGGAGAAATTGAGCACGAACTGCTGCAACAAGAGGGTATTGAAAATGTGGTCGTAACCGTAGATGGAGAAGTTGAAGAAGACAAAAAACTTGTTGCCTATATCGTAGGTGTTGAAACCACCAAATCAGCGATCGAAACTTGGAAACGACAGTTAAGCCTACATCTACCGGCATATATGATTCCCAGCATGTTTATAGGAATCGATCAGATACCACTGACCGCCAATGGTAAAGTAGATAAAGAAAAACTTCCGAAGCCAGATCCGACACACCAAACCAGGGAAAACGAGGAAACGGCTACGCCAACTACAGCGCAGCAAAAACTAGTCGCCCGCATTTGGAATGAAGTATTACAAACGACTAACATTGGATTGAATGACAACTTCTTCGAATTTGGGGGAAATTCGATCAAGGCTGTAAAAGTGATGTTGATGTTGGAAAAAGCAATTGGAATACGTCATCCCTTGACCACGATTTTCCAATATCCCACGATCGCATCGTTTGAACGCTTTCTGAATGACGACGTTACGGCCGAGAATGAAGGCTCCGATACTGTTCACGCAGAGGCAACCGTTGAAGAAACGCAAGGGAACGAGCACCCCGTTGACACACCGTCCGCCATACGATTGCCCATGATCGAAGCGCAACGAGAAGTATGGCTAGCCTGCCAATGGGGTGAAGAAGAAGCCTCCCGTGGATTCTCCTTACCCTTATCCGTAGAAATCAACGGCTACTTGGATATCGAGCTGATTAATAAAACCATTGATTATCTGATTAACAAGCATGAGGCGCTAAGAACTACCTTCGGTGTAGATGGCACCGAAATCACCGTTCATAACCGCATGGCTGTAGCGGTTGATTTCCATGACCTAACCCGCACACCCAAGCAAGAACTGGACAACGAAGCACGCAAGCTGCTTGACGAATTTACAACGTTTTCCTTTGACCTGGCAAACGGTCCGTTGATCAAATTTTCCGTGGTTCGACATAAACAGGAGAAATTTGTTGTCAATATCCTGGTCCATCACATCATTTGTGACGGATGGTCATCGGAAATAGTTATTGCAGATTTTGTGTCGTGTTATACGGCATTGCTCAAAGGGCAAATGCCCCCCTCCTATCCCGTTGCCACGTTCACTGAATATGTGCGAGACGTCGTGGACTATTACGAAAGTGACGACTACCAAAGGGTCGAACAATATTGGCTAAATAAGTTTAAGGAGGATATCCCAAAACTTGCGATTCCAACAGATCTGCCAAAGCCCGATAAACGAACTTATTCAAGCAATCGCATCGATTTGGAGGTACCCCCATCGCTATACCAAACGTATAAACAATATATCCAATCGATGGATCCGGGGTCTTCCATCGGTGTACTTTCCATCCTGGAGATCTTACTGTACCGACTTACCGGCTCCGAAAGGACGATCATTGGACTACCCGTTGCCGGCCAATTATTTGACGAAAAATATTGGGGGCTGGTCACGCATTGCGTTAATACTTTGCCGATTGCAAGCGAGGTAAATGGCGAGGCCAGATTTATCGATTATATCGGCAAACGCAAAAAGGAAATATTAAATGACTTTGAAAATCAAAGATTTACATTTGGAAGCCTCTTCAGACACTTGAAAATAGATCGAGATGCTTCTCGTACATCTTTTTTACCAATCGTTTTCAATTATTTTGCTGAAGATGATACCCAGGCAACAAATACTGAGGAAATTTCCCACCGGCTGATTGACAATATCCGAACCCACGACACATTCGAAATGGTTATCAACGCTTTCGCACAGCCAGATGGATCGTTGAAACTGACTTGGCAATACAACACATCGCTATTTTCGGAAAAGGCAATCCGCGGATTCCATGAAAAATTCATGCGTTTGATGGCCGAAATCGTGGCGCAGCCAGAAAATCCTATTGACCGATTGGCATTTTACGACGAAGAAGAATTGCTGGACCAAAAGCGTCTATGGAACTTAGGGTACATCGAACGCGAAACCAACGCAACGGTAATCGGACTTCTGGACCAGGCTGTTCGGAAATTCCCCAACCACACCGCTCTACACTTTGAGGGAACCAAATTGACGTATAGCGAATTGGACAAGAAATCGTGCCAATTGGCAAATTTCCTTATCCAAAAAGGAGTCAAACCCGGTGACTTTGTGGGGATTTCGTTGTATCGATCCATCGAGATGGTGATTTCCGTGATCGGCGTCTTGAAAGCAGGAGCCGCTTATATGCCGCTTGATGTCACATTTCCAAAAGACAGGATAACTGCTATCCTAGAAAATGTAGGCCCCGATTGCTTGTTGCTTATCCAAAAAGAACTGGAAAATAACTTCCCTACCGACCATAGCAAATTTCATATCGAATCGGTATGGCAATCGTTAGACACCTATGCCTGCACGGATCCGGGAATCAAGACAGATGACGATGCCACTATTTATGTGCTGCACACATCCGGTTCCACAGGTAAGCCCAAAGGTGTTTGTCTCGGCCAGGCATCGTTGGTCAATCTGCTATTGTGGCAGTTCGACCAATCCAAAGCCAATGAACATAGCCGCACGCTCCAGTTTGCCCCAATCACATTCGATGTATCGTTTGAAGATATTTTTGCTACGCTGCTGACAGGAGGCGAACTATACATCATCCCCGAAGAAATGCGTTTCGATACTGATGCGCTATTGGATTATCTCGACAAACATCGTATTAACCGCATTTTCCTCCCTTTTGTCGCGCTCCAAGCCTTAGCTGAAAGTGCTGAATCGTCCAATCGCTACCCGAAATCACTGACCGAATGGATAACGGCTGGAGAGCAATTGATCATCACTCCGCAGATTGCGAAACTTTGTTCTAAGATAGCTGGATCCACCTTATTCAACCAATATGGGCCTACCGAAACGCATGTCATCACCCAACTCAAACTCGAAGGGGATCCGACACGTTGGCCCCACCTACCAACCATCGGTATACCAATCTATAATACCCGGATACATATACTGAATGACAAGCTGCGTCCGGTAAGCAAGGGAGAAGTCGGTGAGCTATGCGTGAGCGGAAAGTCATTGGCCCAAGGCTATCTCAACATGCCCCAACTAACGATGGAAAAATTTGCCACGGCGAATTATATTACCGATGAACCGATCCGGATATACCGCACCGGTGACTTGGCAAGGATACTCCCCGATGGCAATATCGAGTTTCTTGGACGAATGGATAACCAAGTAAAAATCAGGGGATACCGGGTTGAACTTGGTGAAATTGAGTCTCAACTGGTGTCATTACCGAACGTACATCAATCCATTGTTAAGGTGCAATCGGATAACCGTGGCAACAAACGCCTTGTTGCCTACCTAACGTTAGCTTTGAGTACAAGTAAGGGAAATGATGCCGTTATTTTGGAACCATTATCCCACGAACTGAAAGAATCGATCAAACAGTCACTAAGGGAACACTTGCCGGATTATATGATCCCCTACGAGATAGTTGCCGTTAATAGGTTTCCGCTAACCAAAAGTGGAAAGATAGACCGAAAGTCGCTTCCACTAGTGGACTTTTCTGGTGACAACGCCGCTGAACATGTGGTCGCCCCCTCAACGGACAACGAACGGCTTATCCTTCGAATTTGGTCTGACACATTAGGCCAAGAGGGAATAAGTATACATGACAATTTCTTTGATATTGGCGGGTATTCATTATTGGCTGTCAAGATTATGCGGGCTATCGAAAAGGAAACCGGCAAACACTTGCCTTTGGCAACCTTATTCGAAAATCCTACGATCCAAAAATTGGCTTTGTTGCTCGATGGTGATGGAAAAGAAATAAATTGGAAGTCGCTGGTGCCGATTAAACCCCAGGGTAGCAAACCGCCGTTGTATTTGGTCCATGCCGCCGGGATGAATGTGCTGGTATTTCAGACCCTGTCCAAATACCTGGACTCAGAATTACCGATCTACGGCCTTCAGGCACGAGGCCTTAATGATGTTAAGGATTCGCATCAGACTGTGGAGGAAATGGCTAGTGCCTATGTAGCAGAAATTATCGAGCACAACCCAACCGGCCCCTACTTTATCGGCGGTTATTCTTCAGGAGGAACAATTGCCTATGAAATGAGAAAACAATTTCAAAAACTAGGTAAAGAGGTAGCGTTTGTTGGCATGTTCGACTCATTCGTCCATAAACGCCTTGATGACCGGTCGTGGAATAAAAACGGCCCTATCAAAATGGCACTTTTGAATGCACTATATGCCGTTATCCTGCTTTTCAGGCATCCCAAAGCATATCTCAAAGATAAGTATTTCTATCTGAGGGGCCTGATGATCAGTAAGACTGCTCGATTGAATCTTCCTTATCCGGCGCTGGCACACACCCCAGAACATATCCAAGAGCTGCAACGCAGGCTTGAAAAAGCGCTTGACACGTACGAAATCATGCCCACTGACCAAGTAACTTACCTGTTCAGGGCAAATGCACAAATAGGCTACTACCCTTATTTTTCCACAAACGGGTGGGCGCCTTACCTTGGAGCTTCCGTCAATGTGATCAATATACCCGGAGATCACATGGATATATTTAAAGAGCCGTCGGTAAAAGTTATGGCGCGGGAACTTCAGCGTATTTTGGATGAAATCCAAGCTCGCGGCCATAACCAACATGAACCAGTGGCCAACGATAAGAAGCGTACCGGCAATCGCCCTTCTATCGACAACATTGTCCACAATATGCAATAAAAAAAGGTTGAACTTGGCTACTTTACATGTGTCATACTATGATTAGAAAAAGAATCACGTTGTTTATGTCGGCCGCCATTGCGCTAATGTCTTATGCCGGGATAGCAACGGCCGCCGCCAAACTACCGTCTGACACCACTCAAATCAAGATCATCGAGATGGGCACCGGTACAGGGGCAGACCTTACGATAGATGGTAGACGGTTAAACCCAGGTTGTGGTGTCGTATATCGGATCAAGGAAGGGCGATACAACGCTATACATATCAAAAACATCAAATCGACCGATGGGTGTGCGGTTCGCGTCGAAAACACAGGCTTGATCGAAGTTGGCCTAATGACACTGGCTGATTTGGATGGTGTGGTGGTCTCAGGCGATGGCTCCCCGTCGGCTCGCAAGGGTTTTCAGTTTAAAGACAACAGCTACCGTGCGATACAGCTTTTCGGTGCCATCGACAACGTAACACTGCAACACATGTCGTTTATCAATATAGCGGACTTTGTGATTTTCTATGACACCGACAGACTATACGATGGTACAGCGGCATCTATCTCAAAAAACTTGCGGTTCTTACATATGGATTGCGAAAATACCGGCAGCTTTTTGGTGATTAACGGATCAGTGAAACAAGGCAATTTCTACGGCTTTGTCCAAGGGATCGAGATTGCCCATTTGCACTTCAAAAATTCAGCTTATGTGGGTCAGGTAGTTTATTTGGGTAATGCTGAAGACTATGATATCCATCATAACATCGTCACAGACATCAATTCGGACCGCACCAACCATAATGGTGTATACCACCTGATGGGGCACGGTAAGTTCTACAATAACAAAACGACAAACCACCAAGGCAATGTCGTGCGCGCATGGCTGTATGGGGTCACGAAACGTGGAGTAGTCGAAATTTTCAATAATATCGCCTATAACAGTACCCGCTACGGAGCTTTCGAACTGCAAGTACCGGAAGCTATGTACCGAGAGTTTCGCGATTTTCTCCCTAGCGATGCCAAAATTTACAACAACACGGTTGGGAGGTTAAACACCGGTATACCAAAATATTTCGAAGGTCGCTTACTGGATTTATATAACATCGGCGGGGGAACGGTTGAGATTTTCAACAATCTTTCTTTCGATCTCCGGGATGATGTTTTGATCAATAATATGTCAGATACTCCCATCTTAAGGAACGAAGGCAACAAGTATATCCATTCAACACGCGAAGCGGTGGAAAACACCCAAACGTTTAAATCAAAAATCACGGGCATTGGTGCCCAATAATATATACATCCTCCGATGAACCACCATAATGAAACAGTAACTGTCGTTATCGTAAGTGACGACCACTTCGCACCCATGTTGGCTGCTTTATTAAAATCAATCGACGTCAATCACCTATGCGAACAAAAAGTCGATATTCACATCGTATCTGACAGGATTAGTCGCGCAAATATCAACAAACTGCAACGTATACCTCTCAATAATACCATCTCGCTGCATTGGACTACCTTGCAGAAAATCACTCCGCCAGAACTCCGGTTACCAAAAGACAATACATCGTTTCCTGTAAATGCCTATGCGCGGCTCTACATACCGCACTTTCTGCCGAAAAACGTGAGTAGGGCCATTTATTTAGACGTAGATACGATTGTTCTGAAAGATATCAGTGAATTGTGGAATATGGATTTGGCCGGGTATCCCATAGGTGCCGTGGCCGACCGTTCTGCTATTGTAAGCTCACCATGGGGTGGTATCAAGAACTACAAGGAATTGGGGCTGGATGCCGATACTCCATATTTTAATTCTGGCCTTATGCTCATCGATATCGAAAAATGGCGTGCAATGGATGCCACCAACGCTGTGATTCAGTGTTCCATACAAAACAAAAAGCATATTACTTTTGCGGATCAATATGGGTTGAATGTTGTCTTTGCCAACAATTGGCGGCACCTACCCAAGGAATGGAATACTTACGCACAGTCGCCGCTGGAAGATCCCGCCCTCATCCATTTCACCGGAATGAAACCGATATTTAAAGGTTATGCCTTTAGCGAGCCCTATAAACAATTATTTTTCCATTACCTCTCGCAAACCCCGTGGAACGGATTTAAGCCAAAGAGTAACCGTAAAAGGATGTTAAAAAAAATTTGGAATTATGTGACTAAAAGGTGGTGACCTATCACAAATACTTCGTCAAACCTTTTACATCCGAGAAAGCGTATTTAAACCGAAGCATTAATCCGATATATATACAAGCACCCAGAGCGACCTGAATCAGTGTGTGCACCAACGAATTGGCATTCGCCCCAACCACAAGCTGGTACCCCTTTATCGCAAGGACCATGGCAATACAAATACTGATCGTTTTGAAAACCACAACGATGAATTTCCGAATAAAGGGGCCGATGATCATCCGCGAGATATAAAAACTTACGGCAGAAGTGACTAAGGTCGTTATCAGCAGCGCATAAGCTACACCACTAATATGCCAGTAATGTCCCAGCACGTAAACTAACGGGATCTTCACCATGAATACGATTAAATTAAGATACAGCATATATTGAGGCTTGCCCTGCGAATATACAATCGTAAACAGCGGATGGCTTAAGCTGGAAATGGCACTAACAAATACAAAAACCTGGATTAGCGGAAAAGTAGCTTCCCACCCATCTCCATATACGATCGGAACAATCCCTTCAACCGTAGCAAACAACCCGGCCAGCAACGGAAAGTTTACAACGCTGATAATATCGAGTATTTGAATATAACTTTTACGGAGGGAATCACCCGTCTGTTTAAACTTGGCGATCAACGGATACGCCACTTGTAATACGATCGGATTGAATTTGGTAATTGGGAATACCGCGAGCTGATAAGCCAGGTTATAAATCCCAAGATACTTGGGACCAAGCAATTTGCCGATGATGATACTATCCCAATTTGTCTGGATGAAGTTGAGGATATTCTCCCCCATATTAAACATGCCAAACTGAACATGCTCTTTTATCATCGAAAACCTATAAAACCAAAGCGGCTTGAAATAACTCCATCCAAAAACAACGTCTAAAATGGTTGAAACCAGACCAATCATCAGGTAACCAAAGACGATGGATAACTCCCGGAATCCGGTCAACGCCAGTGCGACGGTCGTAATGATACCTGCCATGGATCCGCAAATGTCAGCGATGGCTATCTTTTTAAATGCTAACTCTTTTTTAAGAACAATTTTATAGACAGCCCCCGAAAAACCGACAATAAAATTAAGAGCCGTCAAACTCACCACACGCCGGAGCCGAGGCTCGTCATAGAAATCAGCAACCAACGGCGAAACCAACACCAATACGAGAAACAACACGCATCCCAGCATGACATTGGTGTAGTGAATGGTTGATAGAATCCGATTATCCGTATCCTGCTTGTAGATGATCGAGTTACTAAAACCCAAATCTCCAAAAAGCCCGACAAATGCAATCACGACATTACTCATCGCTACTAATCCGATGATCTCCGGCCCCAATATACGGGCTAATATTGCTACTTGGACAAACTGTATACCGGCTTGACAAACGGCAGATACAGACACCCATTTACTCCCTTGTACCGCGTTTTTCTTAATGTCGCTCATCAGCTTCTATCCAAAACTTTAAATATTCCCACGCTTCAATTCCTCAACGGCATAGCTACATGCTCTTGCTGTTAACGCCATATAGGTCAATGATGGGTTCTGACATGCCGAGGATGTCATACAGCTTCCATCCGTTACAAAAACATTGGGTACGGCATGCAGTTGATTATTTCCATTTAGCACGGCCGTCTTCGGATCCCTACCCATTCGCGCCGTGCCCATTTCATGGACGGTTGATCCACCCGGCTTATTGTAGTTAAATGTATCAATATTGATAAAACCGGCTTTTTTCAACATTTCACCGCTTTCTTCAGCCGCATCCTTCATCATGGCATTTTCATTTTCACGAAAAGAAAAGTTGACTTCGATTTGCGGTAGCCCCCATTTATCTTTTTGGCTCGTAGAGAGGGAAATACGGTTGTCTTTGTAGGGCAGACATTCTCCCCACGCAGCCATCCATACCGTCCAAGCCCCCGGAGTCACTAATTGTTCTTTGAATTCCCTACCAGAACCTGTCAGACCTAAAAATTTGTCCGACCACTCTTGGCGTTCGCCGTGGCCTTGTAAATTATACCCCCTGAGGAAATCACTCCGTTCCGATCCCGGTAAATTCCGGAATCTCGGAACCAGAAAACCACAAGGACGTCTCCCTTTATAATAAGATGTCTGCAATCCTTCATACACACCGTAAGCACCAGCAGACGAATGGTGATCCATCAAATTACGCCCCACTTGATCACTATCGTTTCCCAAACCATTGGGAAACCTGTTTGATGTGGATTGGAGCAATATTGCTGCGCTGGCAATAGTAGACGCATTTAAAAAGATAATCCTTGCCTTGAAATCAATCACTTCATGTGTCTCCGCATCGACGACACGAACACCACTGGCTCTGCCTTTTTCCTCATCATACAGGATTTCGCTGACAATCGAGAAAGGCCTGATGGTTAGATTTCCGGTGGCAAATGCGGCTGGAATGGTAGCGCTGTTGCTGCTAAAATACGCGCCGTATGGGCAACCCCGTACACAAAGATTGCGGTTCATGCAGACTCCCCTGTTGGGCAAGCTTTTGGTCAGGTTTGCCACCCTGGCAATCGTCAACATCCGATCTTCGTAGTGATTAGCGATTGAGCCAGCCAAGTGATCTTCGATACAATTCAATTCCATAGGCGGTTGAAAAACCCCATCAGGTAATTGGGGAAGACCGTCCGATCTTCCGCTTACCCCGATAAAAGCTTCGACATAGTCATACCACGGGGCTAAGTCTTTGTAGCGGATTGGCCAATCTATGGCGATTCCTTCTTTTGCGTTGGCCTCAAAATCAAGGTCGCTCCAACGATAGCATTGCCTGCCCCAGGTAAGCGACCTACCCCCTACTTGATAGCCCCTGTACCAGGAGAAAGGTGTCTTCTGTATATACGGATGGTCAGTGTCGTTAGCAAAAAAATGTATCGCGGTTTCGTTAGCTCCACTACTTTGAAGTGGGTTTTGCTTGGTATAGGCTGTCGTTAGGTGTCCCCTAAACTGGAAGTCCCACGGATTTTTAAGCGCTGTTACGTAATCTTTGATATGCTCGACATTCCTACCCCTGTCCAACAACAGCGTCTTCAGCCCACGTTCGCAGAGTTCTTTGGCGGCCCATCCGCCACTAATTCCCGAACCGATCACGACAGCATCGTAGGTATTATCGGCTTTTTTATGATCCATGATATTCATGTTCGTCATTTTGTCGCCCAAGAACGTTGTCCGGGAATAACCGGCACGCAGGACAGGTAGTGTACAGGTATGGGGTCGTAAGCCAATCCCTCGGTCGCACCTCTTTCCGAAGTGCAATAACCCTCGACGGTAAGCCATTTAAGGACCTGATAAAAAGGAACCCCAAATAACTTGTTGTGGACTTTGGAAACCAGATGATGGCTAAATTGTGATTTTTTCTCAAAAACCGCTAGTACTTCTTGTTTTTCTGTTTCGCTACAATGAACAAAACTGTTTGAAAAATACCGATTAGCATGCGATTCTAACGACCTCAACCCATCTACGAAATTCCGCTGTTCTTTCGAACCGAGACAATGAATGACCATATTTTCGATAAATTGCCCTACTCCGACATCCTTCGCACCGGGGGTATCTGTTCGGGGAATAATGGTTTCAGCCAATTCATCAATCAACGGTCGATAACCGGATAATACAGCGTTATCAATTGATAACGATTGCCGAAAGAATCGATAATACAGAAAATATGATAACCCAAAGGTTACACCTGCCAAGAACAACCAAAGGAAGTTTCTTCGATTCACAGTAAATAGCTATTTGGACGCTGCAAATGTAAATCATTGCTGCGGCAATATGGTGCCGGAAAAATCAATTTGTAGTTATTTTACTACAGTTCCCGCTGACGGATAATCCGGGCAGGATTACCTGCCGCAACGCTCTGCGGAGGAATATCTTTCGTCACGACCGAACCAGCTCCTATAGTAGTGAAATCACCGATTTGGAGATGACCGATAATACAAACGTTGCAGCCGATATCTACGTTATCACCGATGACCGGGGCCATGCCAAGTAAGTTTGCCTGATCCAGCTTAACACCCAACGTAGTACACTGGCGCAAACTACAATTTTTGCCTATAATACTATCAGGGTGCACCACCAAGCCTGTACCATGGTATATTTGCAGCCCTGGCCCCACACGCGTATTCCAAGAAAGTTCCACTCCCCAAAACCATTCAACAAAAACACGGTAAAAAAACAAGTACCAAAAACAAAGGATATACAGTATTTTATGCCGCTTGACATATTGAGCTATCCGAAACATGACAACAATATATTTACCCTTGGTGGGATTCTGATAGTTGGCGTATTTATCTTGATAAATGAAGCGGATGAATGACATACAGTACTCAAAAAATATTGGTGTTTCTATTTGAAAGGCATTAATAAAATTGCCATCTTTACCCGATGAGAAAGCGCTTACCACGCGAATATATTAATTATATTGAAGATAATCCAAAACGTATACCATGACAATCCCGCGAGGTGACTATGCTTCTGTCTCACTTTTGATAACGCATTATAATAGAAGCAAGTCTTTAGCTCGATTATTGGATAGTATCAAGCAAACAGGTATAAATTTTGCCGAGATCGTGGTATCAGATGATCGTAGCAAGCCCGAGCACCTAAACTACCTAAATGCTTTAAAGGAGCAGTATGGCTTTAGCTTGTTGACGGCACCGATAAACCGCGGATTGGCAAATAATCTTAATAAAGGACAATTACACATCAAGACACCATACACGCTTTATGTCCAAGAGGACTTCGTACCGTTGGCGGGATTCAAGCAAGCTTTTGACGATGCGCTTGATTTAATGGAAGAAGATTTATCCATCGATATTGCTAGGTTTTATGCTTATGGCAACTACCCCTATATGAAGCCCTATAAACGCAACTTCCTAAGCATGCATTATAAACCTTGGTACACCGATACGAATAAAATCTATCAGTATAGCGACCATCCACACTTACGTAGAAGCACATTCCTCAACAAATTCGGTCTTTATGTAGAAGGCATCAAATCTGACAAAACAGAATACCGAATGTGCATCTCTTTTATCAAAAAGGAAGGCAAAGGCATTTTCTACCGTGACTATAAAGCTTTATTCAGCCAGGAAAACTCCAGTGACGAACCCAGCACGGTAAAACGGGAAGCTTGGCGACAAAGCAATAATTTCTTTATTTCGGTTGTTCGAAAACTCTACCGCCAAATCAAATACAATTACGACATCCATATCTCAAATAAAATATAACCCAGATGGTCCGAGAACCCATTCATATCGTTTTAGTTTGCGATGACTATTATACCATCCTCATGGGGGCATTTCTCAAATCCATTGAGCTAAATTACCACGGCGAGGTTCCCATCGAAACTTACATCATAGACGATAATATCAGTGCAAAAAACAGACGAAAGATTTCTTCGACACTGACTACCGGAAAGCTCAATCTGCATTGGATAAAAATGACGGATGCCATCCCCAAGGATGCCGAACTCCCGTTTATAAACAATTATTATCCGCTAAACATACTCGCCAGACTATTTATTCCGCATTTCATCCCTTCGTATATCCAACGAATCATCTATTTTGACGTGGATATGATCATGCTGGATGACATTACCAATCTTTGGCATATCGATATCGGTGAAAACATCATAGGAGCTATCAGTGATACCATTGGTTTGGATGCAAAGGACAAAACACTGGCTGATGGCATTGCAAACTATGCCGAATTGGGATTGAATCCGGCTCTAAAATATTTCAATTCGGGTCTATTGATCATTGACGTGGATAAGTGGAAACAACACGACATCACAGCGAAGACCCTTCGTGTTATCTCGGAAAACAAAACCTATGCAAAGCTGAGTGACCAATATGGATTAAACGTCACGTTAGCGGGATCCTGGTTTGAGGTAGATCCGAAATGGAGCTGTTTTTCTGTACACGAAATGCCTAACCCAAGTCTCATCCACTACTTTTATCGAAAACCTATCTATAAATCGTATACTTTTAAATATAGAGACGAATTTTATCACTATTTGGAACAAACTGCCTGGAAGGGATTCAAACCTATTGGTGACACCAGTAGGTACTTCAAAAAAGTAAAAAACTTACTTCATAAACTGCTGTTTAAGTTCCGTTAATGCTGTTTAATTATGGTTCCGATTTGGCGTGCACCGAAATGGATTGAAAAATACCGATTCGATTATCAAAACTATGATGACGTTCCCCAGGAGGTTTTTGATTCGATCAATGGGCGATTGGATCGGCACCTGAGCGATACGCCGGAAGTCAGTATTTTGATTGCTGCCTGGAACGAAGAAATCAATATATTACGGACTATAGCAAGCCTGGCCGATCAAAAAACCAATGTTCCGTTTGAAATTGTAGTGGTAAACAATAACTCAACTGACCACACACAAGACGTATTGAACCGGTTACATGTTCCATCGTTTTTTCAGCCTATACAAGGATGGGGACCAGCTAGGCAAAAAGGATTGGAAAACGCCCTTGGCCAATATGTATTGATAGCCGATGCGGATTGTATTTATCCAAAGGACTGGTTGGAAGAACTTCTCAGCCATCTCAAGCGAGATGGGGTAGTGTGCGTATACGGCCGGTATTCCTTCATTCCAGTGCCCGGGTACGCCCGTTGGCAACTGTTTCTCCTTGAAAAGTTAAAAGACCTCATCGCGGAATTCAGGCATTTCAAGCGCCCTTATTTGAACGCGTATGGGATCAGCATGGGGTATCTACGAGAACCCGCTCTTAAAATCGGTTATGTCATGCACAAGATACGCGGCGAAGACGGGCGGCTGTGTTTTGATCTGATGCAATATGGCAGTGTCCGACAAGTGAAATCATCCAAGGCGAGGGTCTGGACAGCGCCGCGCACTGTCCAGCGCGATGGCAGTTTCTCCCGAGCTTTACTGATTAGGATACGTAAGGAACTGGGGCGTTTTACCAGTCTGTTCCGTCCAATGGAGCCACACGATACAAAAACGTCCAAAAACGAATAAATCTCCCGTGACGATAACGATCAAGGGGTTTGATAGTTCAGCAATTTCTCGTCAATCAAATCTAGTATCCCCGTGTCAATCGTCATATCGAATTTCCGAGCAAAAAAACCAGCTGCGTGCTGCAAGGCGGAGAAGTCTTCGCTATTCAAAACCTTGGGGTTTGCGCTCCCCGTGGTCCACTGGATATATCGCTTATTATCGTTGACCAATGTTTCGGCATAAGGAGATTGTTTAAGAATCGTTGGAAAGAGAAACTCGTCTGCAGCCCACGTATATCGCATAAACCGCATCAACTTCGGTTGCGCTGCCACGAAATCAATCAGGTATTGTGCACACGACCTATTGATGGTCCACCATGACGAGTTACTACTTCCATAGACAGTACATTGAAGTGGGAATCTCCGCTTTGGAAATAACGCGTTGACCAATCCCTGCGCTAGATATCTGCCTTTTAATCGAACATCGGTAAAGTGATATTGTTCAAACCTGGTACGGGCATGCTGCCACCATTGGGCACTGTCAGCCATTTCATAAATCATGAATGAACTGCCTGCATGATTGGCAAAATAATCGTATATCTCAGCCATTGGCTTTATCGGATAGTCCTGACCGCTCATCAAGTTAAAAAGATCATAGTGGCGTTTGGACAGTACTTCCTGAAGCGAACCAATGATAGCCTTCACGAAACTGAAACCACCCCAGTTACAATATGTACGGTGGTTGATAAAAAACACCTGCGGCAATTCAGATAAATAACGAAAATCCGTTGCCGGGATTTTTTTATCCAGATGGATGAAAAAATCGACATTCGGGTGCATCATTCGTGAAATCATCCGGCCAATCTGCTCCGGATTTTTATAAGCCATAATAATCGTTGCTATCCTCATGCGTTCGTAGGTGGCTAAAAACTAACTTATGCGCGTTTCATGCCCTGCCAAAAAGTCGTTCACGTGGGCAGACATCGTAGCCACCGAAGCCTCCCAGGTATGTGAATAAGCAAATCGGCGACGCGACTCGCTCTTATCAGGCGTATCGGTCTTCATGGCTTCCTCAAGAAAATCGCAGAACTGTTCTGCCCCTTCCGCAAGAAATACATGGTCAGCAAAGATCTCCATCGTTTCCGTTTTGGTCGCCACCACCGGTTTACCGACCGCCAAGTACTCGTCAATCTTCCGAGGATAGTTACCGATGGTCAATTCATTGATCAACTGCGGATTAATACACACGTCAAATGCATTGATGTAATCCGGCAGTTGATCAACCGGCTTCGGCCCTAGAAAATGTACATTCGGCAACTGATGCAACGCATCTCCTAAAAATCCGTCATCTTCCGGCCCTACCAATACAAAACTCCAATCCGGTCTGCGACCAGCCAATGCCCTTATTAGATCCCGATCCAAACGGGCCGATGACAATGCGCCCATGTACCCAACAACCGGCTTTCTGATGGTAATCATATCGACCGGTACACCAATAGCTGACGGACGGTCGAACAATTCCAGTTCGCATCCTTGCCCAATATAAACCGAATTTGGATTAAACAGCTTACAATAATTAGTCAGAAATACGGAATTAGCCATACAAAGATCGCTTTTTTCAATCAACTTGGGTTCCCAATGCCGCCCGTGCTTCCGCCAATAATCGGTCGCAATCATGTAGTCACGCACATAATAAACGGAGACCTTAGGTGCTAATAAATCTTTTAGATAGAAGCTCCTGAATATATCGTTATCATTGAAAAGAATATCGGCTTTAAACCCCAGCTTCTCCATGGCATTTCTGATAGCCGATGCGAAAATCCGATTATTGCGAAAATTGCACCAATCAAAAATCCATTCCGGACCAATCCAGTTGATCGATTCGATCAGTCTATCCGGATATAAATTCCACAGATTTTCGCCAATCGACACAAGGGACTCAACCTTTCCAGCGATTACATCCAGTCTTTTTTTAACAACAGCAAGGTGCCGACTTCTGATACGGGTGATGCGATCCAAGGGCGGATTTACATAGAGGACACGGTTGTGCTTGCTTAGCTCAAGGGCAATATTCTTGCAATTGCTTCCAATTTCCGTATCCCAAGCCTGTTGGCCGACAATTATGATATCTTTATCTGAAAGCAACATGACATTGTTATTTTACTGCTCCACGTTGGAACTACTATAAACTAATCCAAACGAACATGTTTGGTTGCTACGGAACGGGCATTGGCCTTACGCGCATTGAACAAGGAAACAAATTGAAAAAATACAAATTTTGGAACACCAACCAATGAATAAAGGATTCGCCGATCAGTCCGAGGTGACACTATAGGTATTAAAAATGTAGCGATAAAAATTGCCAACGACCCTAAAAGAAGCAGCAGGCCCATCTGGTGATTCATCCAAATACCGGCACCGACACATATACACGTCAATGTCAACAACAAAAACAACGGGGGGCGCAAAAGTACAGTGCCGAATAGAAAGCGATTGAAATCAAGTCTTGCTAATCCAAGATTGACCAATCGGGCACCAAAAGATACGTATCTAAACCACGTGTTGATCCATCTGGCACGTTGGTTTACCAATTGGCCGCTTCCGGAGGTTTTTTGGTCATAAACCACGGCGTGAGATGCGTAAGCAATACGCTGTCCGGCAGCTACGATCTGATATTGCAACACCTTGTCAAACCCAGCGCCCACCACATCCAAGCCCTCAAAACTGGACACATAACGCGATGTCAGAAAGGCCATACCCGATCCTGACAGTGTACAGGAAGATCCTACAGCGAACAGTAGAGATGCATCGTAATAGTGGTAATAGACATCCCTTGCCGCATCTAACCGTGCATATATCGTATCCAGGTTCTTGGGCCTTCTTTCTCCCTGGACAGCTTCAAACCCTCTTTCAAAGTATTTATTTAATTCAGCAAAATATTCAGGATCAACCAAGTTATCGCTGTCGATTATCGTCACCACATCATGCGGTCGCCTAAAATTCCCGATCGCGTGCATGTGGGAACGGACATTACTACCCAGAATACGGTCAGGCACCAATATAATAACCCGAGGATCTTCGAATGACAACCCAGACACATCACATTTGTCTGCAACAACGTATATTAGGTAATTGGTATAGGTACACTCCAGAATGGAATGCACCGCTTCCGAAACTAACGACGTATCTTCATAGGCGGTGACGATCACCGCGTAATCATATGATTTGGAGGATGTTTGCGATGTCACCTCATCACTACGACCAATCCAGCGCCTTACAGCTCCTCCAATAATCAGTAATAACGGGAGTACAAGATAAAAACAGCATATTAGCAATATAATCCAGTACAAAACCATTGCCGATCACTTCGTTTTAGTTGCCTTGGAACCATTAACTTCCGACCAATAAACCCGCCCTTTATAAAAGCCGAGCAGTGCAAAGAGTAATCCAGGTATCAAAAAAATCTCAAATGGCATATTCAAATTTTAGCGATTAAAAAAATGGTTATCCCTTCGCCAAGTTTTGCTCTGCAATAGATTTATCTATTTGCGGCGAGAGGTATATGAAGGCCCAAGACGCATAAGCAACCAACAAGGAAGGCATATTATTGATGACCTCATTACCATAACTGCAGAAGAAAAGGCCGGCAGATCCAGCAGTCAGTGCAGTTAGCTTTATCCGAAGCCCTTTATCTTTCGTATTCCATACGATGCCACAGCATTTACCCAAAATATACATGATCATGGAAAACCATATCGTGAGCCCAACTATCCCATACATCACCCATACTTTGACCCAATAACTGTCAGGCTGTATCGTAGAAAGGAACTTATCACTATTATACAGCTCGCCCCACACGCCTATCACGCCCAACCCTCCGCCAAACGGCAACGAAGACATCTGGTCCCTTAAGATCTGCTGGCTGACAAGCCTAACATTCAGAGAAGGATCCGATGTGTCCAATGCAGACCTCATTCGGTTTATCTCATAATAACCACTTCCGATCGACGTGAATTTCAACACACAGAAAAATAAACCCAAGCCTACCGCGCCTACAATAAACAGTCGGTAATTCTTTACCAGAAATATTGCCAAAGCTCCACCGGATAGCAGTGCAAATAATGCACCCCTTGTTCCGGAAATCAACATTCCGTAAAAACAAAAAACGGCAATTGCAGCTAATATAAGCCGCTTCCATATTTTATAAGGTCCAAATGCAGCCAAAACGCCTGCCAATACAACAAACTGAGCCTGCGACGCACCGAACTGACCGGCGTCATAAAAGGAAAAGACCCTTAGTTTACCAAATACAATATGCGTTGTAGCACCACCATTGTCCAAGAAGTTCTGTTCGCCAGCAGTCAATCCCACATGCAATTGTCGGATACCATTTATACTTCCCAACAAAGCAAGAATCAATATCAAACCAATGAATAAGTTCAGATCCCGATTTGACTTAAACAGCAATAAGGTTAATAATACCACGCAAAACGGATATACGCCGGTATTACGTATTTCATGCAACCATCCACGCACACTTGCGTCTGCCGGATTGACCACTTGGAGTATGCTAATGATCAGCCAGAGGGCCATCAAAAACAGCAGGTCATTATTTAATCGAGCCAAATCCCCTCTGGTGCACCGTAAAAAACCGAAAGCTAGGCTGATGACCAGCAATACCTCCACACCTACGCCAAGCGGAAGGTGCCCTGCCACGTTACCCAGTAGTGCCATTAAGAAAAAGCAATAGCACACCAACAGAATGAATCCGCCTTTCGGGAATTGATACAGGAAATACAATACAATAACGGCCAACGCGGCGAGCGTAATAAAAATCGGGAGTGATACCCCTAACTGAACGGTTAAAAAACTGACTAATAAGGCGATGGCTATCCCGAAGGTCAACGTAAGCGTCAATGGTCTAACATCAGCAATTGCCTGAATAAAGCGTGTCACAACTTTGATTTTTTGTGTATTAAACCAATCCGATTAGCTAACCTTTGCCAAAGCTCCGTTTCTCGGATTTACTTTCACTTTGTTGACAATCCAGCCGATAAACCCAGGTTGCTTTTGGACGAAATCCGCCAATTCTCTGTCTACACTATTGATTTCAGCGCCTGAGGGAAAGACCGCAAGTTTCAGCTCGCTAAACAGTAACCACTCTTTGGCGTTGTTGGAATCTCGTAGACTATTTACGTCAATGATAATCAGATTGAATTCGCTTTTCAAATAATCAAATCCAGACTTCAAACCTTTGGCATCGTTCATTTCCAATAATGAGGTTTCCTGTCCTTTACGGCTCAAAATGGTAATCCTATCTTCCGTCTGAATCTCTTTTTTCACCAAAAATTTTTCAAACTGATGGTTTTCTTCGTCAACTTTATTGTTTTCCCTGTTAGTGATCAGATTCGTTAAACTAGTGTAGTTTTCCCCAATTAACAAAACTTTTTTATTGGTCATCGCAAAAGCATAAGCCAAGCTGGAAGCAACAAAGGTCTTCCCTGCCCCGTCCGCCAAACTGGTAACCCCCACGATCTTGCAACCCTCCTTCTCCACAATTGCAGAAATTTCAAATCGGATTGACCTCAACAATTCTCGATAGATGTTATATTCTTCGGTTTCATTCTTATTGTCCCAAATCGTGCGCAAATCCTTATCATTTTCGTGGATCAGATTGATACTACCCAATACCTTCCCCCCTATGGTTTCATTGAGCTGCTTTGCGTTAAATATCCTGCGATCTATGATAAACATCACGAAAATGACCGCTAAACAAAGCGAGAACGTTCCTGCACCTGATGCTGCTAAGTACAATATTTTTTTCGAAGGTTCTGGCGGGCCTGGTAATCCGGGTTCGGCCAAAGCTAATCGCAAACTCGTGGAATTTTCCAATTTAGCTTGATTATAACGGGCTAAAGCATCCATGTAATCGTTTCTGGCGGCCTCTGCTTCCCGCTCGATATTTTGCATATCTGAACTGGCCGGCACCATCCGATAGAACCGATCGTTCAATTGGTTCAACTCAAATTGGATGGAGGCTAGACTATTTTCATACCTGGCCAACGACGTCTCCAATTCAAGCCTTTCATTAATTAAACTCTCACGGACGGCCTGTGGGTTATTCGCGCCCATTTGAGATGCAAGTAGTACCTTTTCACGCCGCACGTCTTGCAACGAATCCACCACCCGCTTATCCGACGCGAGAAAACCATTATCCGCATAACGCTTGTTTGCTTCGGTCAATAGGCGGTCGATAGCTACGATTTCATTGTTTTGACGGGAAACGGTAGATCCCAAATCGGCATCATTCTCATCTGACAACTTACTGTTTATACGGTTTATCGCCCCATTTAATGCCGCGATTTCTCGTTTAGCCTCTGCAAGGCTAGCTTCTCTGGCTGATATCTGCCCATATAATGCCTCGGCCTGAGAACCGGAATTAATAAGACCACCACTTGCCCGATAACTACGGAGACGGCTGTCTTTTTGGTTCATGATCATCTCCTTATCGCGCAGCAACGAATCAAGCAATGCCAAAGACTGGTTTTGGTTACCATAGGTAATACGCTGGTGATAATCTATAAATCCCGTGGCAAAGGTATTGACAACGAACGCCGATAATTCTGGATTCTCCGATGAGAACTCAACGCTGATAAAGTCGCTTTCGTTATTGCGATAGATCATCAATAGCTCTCCAAGTGTGTACTCATCATATCCCATCGAGGTGACAATGTCCAGTAACCGATATTCACCGATATGATCATGCTGGCTCAAAATGTGTCGCTCAGTCCTCAATCCCTGAAGTACCTGGATAGTGGCTTCCCGCTGTTCATCCGACAAAAGCACAAGATCTTCACTCCACGGCCGAAAAGCCTGGGCACTATCCACCAGATCATGGAGCATCAGATCATAGGAAAGGATATTAATCATGCTGCGTGTCCGCATCAACTCCATGATATTGCCAAAGCTTTGGCTCACCATATAATAATCCAAGTTCTTCCCGGCAGCCAGTTGTTTGGACTGGTCGGTCAATCCCGTGGCGATTTGCGCTCTCGAAACGTATTCCCTAGGCATATTTTTCGTAAGGAAATACGTGAGGACGATACTAACTACTGGAATCAGCAAGCAAAACCACTTGTATTTAAACAAGTATTTAATCAATGCATTAAAATCGATCATATCTCAGGTGTACTCAAAATTTAACATCATCTAATGAAACTCCAATCAACTCTTCCAGTTCATCTTTTGCTCGTAGATAGGCCACTTCGCTTTCACTGAGGTCTCCATTGGCCTGTAACGACGATGTCCGGGCACTACTATATGCTTCCAATGTAGCTTCCCCTTTTTCATACTTAAACTTAACTTCTTCAAACAACGTGTTAAGTTCCTGATAAAGCTCCCCTTTTAACCGCACATCATTTCGTGCAGCAATATAGTCGTAATAAACGGACTTAACTCGTGTTATCAACGTGCGTTCGGCATCAACTATCTGAAGTTTCGAAACTTCATGCGCCATTTTTGCAGATTTCACTTCATAGGGCTTTTGGAAAAAAATCCCGGGGCTTATTGTCAATCCCAACTGGAAGCCATTGAAAACAAAGGGATTTTCTGGATTTAACGTGGCACGATCTTCCGGACGATAAAAATAAGAGACGTTTACCACATCGAGGTAAGACATTCTAGCCATCCCGATCGAATTATTAGCTTCACGCTCCTGTATTTTCAGAATATTTGTCCTGGGATAATTTTCCAATGCTAAGGAAATCAGTTTTTCCAAGTGGCCATAATTCACATCACTTAAAAAAGAAGTTTGTGCAGACAACGCCCCCCCCAAAAAAACCAGCATTACTACAATAAGATACTTCATAGATAAAAGACTTTCATTTTTTCACATATATTTTCATGACAAAATTGAGTCTTTTTTGTGATAAGACAGCATGTTTAGGTGGGTTTTTCTCTATTTGTAGTAATACACCTACAAAGACAAGGGAAGCCTAGTTAGGGTATGGAGTGCTGAAGCAGCCAATCAAAGACGTTCTGTTCAAAAGGAGCAAAATCTGCGCTTTCTTTGCCGCGTCCTGAATCATCGTATGTCATTGTCCAGGAGTCATGCCCAACATGTGGAAATATGGTAACCTTGGCGGGAACACGTGGAGCAGATGCATTTATGGCCGATACGATATCTACAGACTGTCGATAGCTGACCGCATCATCAGCGTCGCCGTGGAATGCCCAAAGCGGGGTCGTAGCTAAACGGGTTGCAAATTCACTATTATTGAGCGAAAAACCACGAGGCACACCACCACAGATTGGGATCACCGCCGCTATGTTTGCCGATGCACCGTATACACCCAGGTATTCGTATATGCCATATGCCCCCATACTGACCCCAGTCAGGTACACACGCTTGGCATCGACCTTGTAAACATCTAGTAGATACGATAAAAAATCCTTCAATTGCCCTGGATTCCAAGCACCACCTTCCGTTTGGGCCGACACAATGATAACCCGACTATTGGAAGCCCATTTTCCGGCATGTATCAACTTACCAGGCCCATGAATAATCGCCTTATTCAACTCATCGGGGTTATTGCTACTGTTTCCGCGTTCGCCAGACCCATGAAGATATACAATTAAAGGGTAGGTTTCCGTACCGCTAACATAGTCTTCGGGTATGTATACGTAATATCCAAAAGGAGCTGCTGTGCTGCCTTTAACAAACGGAATATGAAATCCTCCTTGCACCGGGAAGTTCGCATAGCCATCGATGGCCTTGGCCTGTCGTTCTTCCCTCTCTTTGTCTTCTTGTTCTTGTCGGTTTTGTTCGTCGGTTTTCAACTCATTGTCGCCGTCGCCTTTACAGCAAACAACGGGCGTTGCTAATAAAAAAAGTAAGAAAATAATAATGAGATTTCTCATAAAATTACCCTGCTAGTTGTTTGCGGTTGTCCTCGTATGATCCAGCTACCACCTCAATATCAGTGGATAAAAACGTGTTTTCATCACCCAAGAATCATGCCTAAGTTTAGGATGTTACGGTTCCGCTTGGTTAACTTTCTGCAAACTTCATTTTAAGGGTCACCCTGTTACTCAATGGAGTTGCTCTGGTCACCAAAAACGTACGTTCAAAGTTCCGGGTTTTCTGCAAGAAAAATTAGAAAAACAAGCGATTTTAATAAGTTTTGCAGTGGACTAACTGTAATTGTCAATGGCTAATTTTTGTTTGGCGGCGACAATCCCCAATAAATCACGAAAAGAAACTTTATTAAATTCAGGTTATTATATATACAAATTGAAAATAAATAATTACCTTCGATTTGTAGTATTTTTTCTACAAAAGAAAAAAAAGGCACACAGTTTGCTAACTAAGCTAATTGATATCCGTAAAAAGGAAAATCACGCTTATCGACACCGTAAATAGACAAGTTTCACTACGGTTCAAAAATAATTATACTGATGGGAAATTATATTTACTACAAGACCTGGCCCCTACTCTTTTTTCTCTCATTTATACTCATCTCGACGGTCATTTCTTGCAAGAAAAGAAGCATTAAATTGGATGACGATCTTCAAGCGATTACGGATAGTGTTCCAGAAACCGTTGATCCACCCACTCCACCTGAGGATAATGCTCCGCCGGCAGAAGAAGAGGAAGAAGAGGAGGAAAGCATTTTGGTTGGTAATGGTTCAGGTAGCCTGACCATTAACAGCAGTACATTAAATGGCACATCAGCTACCACGATCCGAATCAGGAGTGGTAGCTATTCGGTCATATCAATTCAAAATTTAACGGGAACAATCGATAATCCCATTACGATTGTCAATGACGGCCAGGTCAGAGTGGGAGAAGCCATCGAAACACGAGACATCAACAACGTGGTCATTAGCGGTGCCGGAAACAGTACGATCCCTTACGGGATTTCATTCGAAAACCTTGGATACCGTGCCATCCGCATGAGCGGAAAAATGAGCGGCGTAACTATCCGAAACATATACTTTAAAAACGTACCTGACCTTTGCATCGCGGGTGACGACAGCAATGGCCGTGGACTGGCAAATGACGGTTCCGTCGCTACACGAACCGAGCGTTTCAAAATACTTCATTGTGTGTTTGACAATGTTGGCACCATTGGCTTTGGCGGCGAGTTGAACCGATCGGGCGATACGGGTTTTTTCAAAGACGTTGAGATTGCCTACAATACCTTTAAGAATTCAGACGCCGGTAACCTATGCGTTTTCACCAATGTCCAGGATTACGACATCCACCATAATGTTGTCGATCAGGTCAATCCCCGTAACAACAACCATAATGGTATATTCTTTATGCAAGGAAACGGAAAATTCCACGACAACATACTAACGAATTATCAGGGAAACGCTATAAGGGCTTGGGTATTTTCACGCGGAACAACCCCTGCTACACTTGAAATTTATAACAATATCTGTTTTAACACCAGCAAGTATGGCGCTTTCGAGATCCAAGAGTTCGCCCACCATCTCGTATCCGGCAAAACCACTTACCTCAATGCAAAAGTACACAATAATACGGCGGGGAAAATGAATACTTCTCGTGATTGGCAAGGACAGGTGCTTGATCTTTACAATATTTCAGGAGCGTTGGAGTATTACAACAATCTCGGATTTGAGCTCTATTCAAGTGAAAGTAATAAGCCGATTACGGATATGATTAACAATATGAGTAGTACCAGGATTACAAGAAACACCGACAATCTTTACTATACAAGTCAAAATGCGGCCATAACAAACGCTGTTTCATTCGTATCTAGGCACTCGGGCGTAGGCGCAACACTCGATTTATAATAAATCCCGAGCGAGAATAGCGAATCCTTCAAAAGTTATTAAACGGCCTCCTTTTGGAAAAGTGCGGGAATGGTTTTTAAGAGAATTTTCAAATCCATCCAAAACGAAAAATGCTTGGTATAAAAATTGTCCAACTTCCTGCGCTCTCGGTCGGACATCTCACCCTTACCACGCTTATTCACCTGCCACAACCCAGTAATTCCCGCAGGCCCCAAAAAACGGGCGGACCACTCATCTGAGGTAAGCATTTGTGCTTCGTACAGGGGCAACGGCCGATTCCCCACCAAGGACATATCCCCTTTCAATACATTGAACAACTGAGGTAATTCATCCAAACTGGTGTTTCGGAGAAAAGCACCTAATCGAGTGATACGTGGGTCATTTTTGATCTTGATAAATGCAGTTTCTTCACCATTTGCAGCGTACTGGTTCAATTTTGCGAGTTCAGCTAGCCGTTGATCAGCATCCACCCGCATCGACCTGAACTTATAAAAATTAAATATTTTATATCCTGAGCCCGCTCTTTTGCTCTTATAAATAATCGGACCCTTAGAATCAAATTTAATCAGAACGGCAACGACCAATAAAATGGGTAATGCAAATAACAACGCAAAGGAAGCGACAACAATATCGAAAATCCGCTTACTGGCGGGTATGCGATAACTTTTTTGTACACGATGCTTATCCAGTTCAAATGGAATCAGCCGATTCCCGATAATCTTGAACTTCACGATAAACTGAAGCCGTTCGATAATATCTGAGGCATGAAACGGGTAAAAATAGATGTCGTTAACATAAGCGCTGAACGCTTGCGTAACGATCGATTTGTTGTTTTTGAATCCTAATAAGATGATGCTAGATGATTTGGTAAGTGGATTTTCCTTAATGGCCAAGATAAAAGATAAGACCTCAGATAGATTGTCTTCTATTTCCAATACCAAAATATCGGGAACAGAAAATACCGATTGCTTATCAATATGTTTATTCAGGTCATTGAAACTGTAAAATCGGTCAACAGCAATGCCTTCGATTAGACCGTTGTCGAGCTCATCTACAAACTTAGTTCCTAAATAAGCTACCGAAATCGTTAAAAATTTATTCTTTTGTTTGAGGTCAGTTAATAAATCCATAGGTCGACGAATTATTAAATATATTCCCAATGGTTTCTTTCAAAACAATTGGGTCAAAAGGTTTATGTAGAAATCTATTGACCGAATAAGGTAATTTGTCTACCTCTTCGACAACATGTTCTGAGGAAGATAAGATGATAACCGGAATATCGCTATACAGCCCGCTTACTTTGATACTTTTCAGAAAAGCCTTACCGTCCATAAGCGGCATCACCCAATCCATGATAATCAAGTCGGGCATATACCGATTTTCTAACCAGACAAACGCTTCATAACCATTTCCAACTATCTTAACATCAAACTCTTTGGAAAGGATGAAATACAATAGTTTTTGTAGCGTCGGTTCGTCTTCTAGTAGTAAAATTTTTTTCTTCATGTATCACGTATGGATTAAGGCCATTTGCTGAAAACAAATCTCTATGTTTTTTTCAAGAATAAAACACATAAATACCACAATTCCATCGTTTTGTAGCTGTATCACTACAAGTGGATCATAGCTGCTTATAAAAACAGCTGTTAACCATGGAAATCACGTAAAAAAGGTGCTTAAACATCTAATTAAAGCTATTAGCTTAATACGTGAAGCATAAAAAAAACGACATCGCAGGTGTAGCTGAGATGTCGTTTTTTTACAATAGTATATTTCGGAATCCGACAGTATAAAGACTTATTTTCGAGGCAATTCACGAATATAGATATCCCGATAAGATACGTGTGTGCCGTGGGCTTGCAATTCGATTTGCTCAGTCGGGAATATCGGTTGACTCCTATCCCAATAATTCTCCAATATTACGTTATCCGTTACCAATTCGCCGTTGAGGTACACGGTTACGCGATCACCAATCATCAAAATGCGGAACGTATTCCACTCCCCCAACACATTATCCGCTACTTTTAATGGCTTACTTTCGTATTTCTCATTGTTGTACAGTCCTCCCGAACCTACCTGTGCACCTACTTCAACTCGTGAAGTATCCCAGATCTGCACTTGCGGCGTACCCCGTAAATAAACACCTGCATCGCCATCCTTACCATCTTTAGCCAGCTTCCAGTCTACCAATAACTCGAAATCTCCATACTGGTTGACGGTAGCAATATTGTCTCCCTTGCCGTTGAAATGCAGCACACCATCCCGCACATACCAACCTTCACGCATCAGTTGATCGGCCTTTGCCTGTTCTTCGGCCAATGTTTCGACATCCATTGATGCCCGTGCAATCGGGTTTGCCACCAAACCTTTCCATCCATCCAAATCCTTTCCGTTGAATAACGACACATATCCTCGCTCCTTGGGCAATTCATCCAGATGTTTCTGAATCGCTTCCCGGAGGTAGCTACTTTCACTTCCGGAAAGCAATACGATTACCTTATTCAGTAAGCGGGTTACGTCAGCACCATAAAATTGCTGATCCTCCAACGCGATATTCATGACGGTATTGGCAGCGGTAGATCTAAGCTGTTCATCATCAAGGTAATTACCTGCAAACAGCAAAGCGTTATAGGTTTTATTGGCTTCGAGTGAGCGGAGAATCAACCGCTTTTGTGCGACCGTTTCCGCCACTTCAAACACATCGCGCAAATGCAATACTTTTTGATCCGCAGCAATCGTCGAGATTCCCACAAGACGAACTAATCCATTTATAACTGCATCAAGATGACCGGTGTCCATCACTTTCCGATGACTTAAGTTGATCAATTGGGGTAATGCTTCTGCATCCGACCAGTTTGATAACGCTAATGTGGCCGCACCGCGCAGATTTGAATCATCATGGTTTACATAGTCGCCTACGATTGCTAGCGCCTCATTACCCCCTACTCCTGAAAGCACGGGAAAGAACAATAGTTGGAGATTCGAATCACTGGTTTGGAATCGCTCGATAACCTGTCTAGTGTGTGTAATCTTGTCACTACTACGATTGACTGCCGTAACCAGCGCTTGCTGTACAAAAGCTGTATTTTCGCCATCTGCGACGGGTAGCAAGTCTACCAATTTATTAATGTCATCTGGTTGTGTAATCTGTGGTAACGATTTATACGCTACTGACTTGACTTCCTTAGACGCATCGCCATTTATGATATCAAAAACAATTGGTACACCCTCTCCTGCTCCCCGATGAGCCAAGACTTCGATGAATAGCACCTGAATAGCGGGTTGTTTTTCGTTAGCCAGCGCATGGGTGACCAGTGCCGTAAGTTGTTCATTTTTCGATGTAAGCAGCACTTGCTTTACCTCCGATCTTGCTTCGTCATCATATGCGGGAAGTAAACTGATTAACTCTTTTACGGCAGCATCGCCCGCCAACTTAGGCAAGGCCTCCACGGCAGATTTTTGGACAATAGGCGAGCTCGCTTGCAGGGCTTTCCTTACGGCTGGGAGTGCAGCAGTTTGACCATGGTTTCCTAAATACCGAATGATATCGGCCTGGACCTGCTCATCAGCTTTTGCTAAGCCCCGTATTAATTGAGAAGAGACGGAACTGTCTAGGTAAGGCTCCAACAACCCCAAGGCAGCGTTTCGATAAACTGTATGTGTATCTTTCGATGCTTTGACCAACGCCCTTACCTGTTTGCCTTGATGAATTTGTGTAAGCAGTCTTAAAGCGGCGATACGCGTATGCACCTGCTCAGCACCTTTCGTGACCTTGAACAAACTGGAAGCTAATTTCGCGGCTGTAGCACTTTCTCCTTTGGTCACTAACTGTTGTGCGTAGTTGATATACGCACTGGTCGCGTCCGTCACATCGTACACATAACCAGCCTGTTGAGCAGCCTTTTGCAATACCGTCGCTGAGTTCTTACCTCCTATTTGCGAAAGTGCAAAGAGTACGGCCTTTTGCAAATCCGTATTAGATGAGCCGACCTTCGTCAAAATAACCTGTTCAGCAGGCACATATCCCATAAAACCCAATGCATTCACCAAATTAATCTCCATCACGCCGCTTGCATTAGCCAATGCTGACAACAAGGCTTGCCCTGCAGATTCGGTACCGATGCGGGCGAGCGCACGAGCGGCTTTTTCACTCAAATAGTCATCGTTAAGGTAAGTGGTCAACGCCTCGATTGCGGTATCATCGCCCGCATTTTGAAGTAACTGGATGACATACCCCTTGTTATCTTTATTCGTGATCTTGTCTAACGCATCGATGGCGCCATTAACAAACACAGCCCGTTGGTTTTCCTTGCCAAGCTGCAACACATAGTAACTATAACTATTTGTCGCGTATTCGATACCGGCGTTATCTCCGGTTCCTGGAGCTACGAGTTGCTGGAGCAGAGCCGATATATCCGATGCCGTAAAACCTGCAAGTTGGTTCATCGCATCTTGGAATCGTTCGGGTGTCTCCGAAGGTTGCTGGGCAAGCAGGTCAGCTATTTTGGTTACCGTGGTTCGTGCATCATCCTGTTGGGCATAAACAGGTAGTTGCAATATCAATATGGAAAGCGCTAAAAGCGCATATATAGGCCTTATCATGGATTTATGAGGTTTTGTTAGCGAATTATATAGACCATGAACCACGCATGGGTTGGTCAATCAGTCTATTGGCTGCTTCATCATTTACGAACACCTGATTTTCAGGGTCAAATTGAAGGGATCTTCCCAAGCGCAACGCCACTAAACCCATATTGACGATCGTGCAAGAGCGATAGCCATTGGCTTCATTGAGCGCAAACTTTTGTCTGGTCTTGACCGCTTCCACAAAATCGGTCATTTGCGGATCCGGATCCGGAAAAGCAGCTAATTTGCGCTCCATATCCGGAATATCAGACTTGAAACCACGATATAACTTCCCTTCCGGTCCTTCGATGTAAGGCATCCCCACGTCTTTACCTTCACCGTCGAGGATAATCTTGCAACCATCAGCGTAGGTGTATTCTACACGGCGCCATGTTCCTACAGCGTCACTATGCTGCTGTGGCGCATCGATTTCAACGGAAATGGGGCTCTCATTGTCCTTACCCAAGAAATATTGGACAGGATCAATATAGTGTTGTCCCATATCACCTAAACCGCCACCATCATAGTCCCAATATCCCCTGAACGTGGTATGCACCCGATGTGAACTGTAGGGTTTATAGGGTGCGGGGCCTAGCCACATGTCGTAATCTAACTCACTGGGCACCTCCTCAACAGGCAAGTTCTCACGGCCCACCCAGTAAAACTTCCAGTCGAATCCGGTGTGTTTGCTGATGGTCACTTTAAGTGGCCATCCTAACATCCCAGAGTCTACCAATTTCTTTATCCGTTTTACGGGAACGTTCATGCCGTAAAAATTGGAGTCGAAACGAAACCACGTATTTAAACGAAAAATATTGCCGTGCTGCTTCACCGCTTCTACCACCCGTTTACCCTCACCAATAGTGCGGGTCATCGGCTTTTCACACCAAATATCTTTGCCCATACGAGCGGCCTCTGCCGCCATAATACCGTGCCAATGCGGTGGGGTCGCAATATGGACAATGTCGACCTCGGGTAGTTGGATCAGTTCTCGGAAATCAGCAAACTGCTTAATATCATTTCCCAATTGTTTTACAGCCAACGCCAAGTGGCGGGTATCCACATCGCATATCGCTACCGTTTTGGTTCCAGCATATTCAAAATGCCCCCTACCCATTGCCCCGACACCTATCACTCCCTTGGTTAAGTGGTCACTTGGTGCCAGAAATCCCTGACCACCCAATACAAAACGGGGAACGATACTAAAAGCAGTTGCCCCAACCAGTGATTTTTTGATAAAGTCACGTCTCGACGTCTTATTCTCTTTCATAATTTGATGTAAAACATATCATTAATTTCGCTGCAATCAGACCACAAAAAAACAGCTGAATCCACCGGATTCATCACTTTCCTTGCTGTACTGTATCTCTTGTAAACCTAAGGTCAACTAAAATCTCACAGAATTTGGTTTGTCAAATTGCTACTGAATAATCCACCCAATAAGCAAATCTATGGTTTTATCATACATAAACCAACACCTCTTTAATTTTTACTGTTACCTTTGTCTATAACTCCATGAATAAATCAGGCATTGGCAGAACAGACACATATCTACACATCTTGGATTAACCGGATTAGCTGGACGAATGGTTTCAACACCATTATAGGTAAAGACGAAATCAAACTACCCTGCATATGGTATATTAATCCCACTAACATTTTGGAACACTTCGGTGATCGCATCCAAGATATACTTAGTGAAGTGGAATTATCGCGTGGCAACCGATTCCATCAGCGAGCGCACAAAGAACGCTTCGAAACCACACATACCGTATTGAGATTATTATTGGGCCAACTGCTCGTGACGAAACCTCAAAACATTGCATTTGAAAAAGGTCACCATAACAAACCGTTATTAGCTACCAGAAATCTTCAAGACATACACTTCAATCTGTCCTATACAGCTAACGGGGCACTCATTGCCGTTGATACCGACTATCCCATTGGCATAGACATCGAACGGGTTAACAAAGCTTTTGATTACCATGATATGCAAGAAGTTTGTTTCTCCAAACGGGAAATCGAATATATTGCCCTCCATAGACAGGATTCGACATTACGTTTTTTTACGTTATGGACACGCAAAGAGGCAATCTTAAAACTTACAGGAGAAGGTATTGGTGAGCACTTGCCCGCCTTTGAAGTGCTTGACGGCAATACTGAAGCAGCTAAACAGATCATTGGCAAAAACCCACCAAACGATATCCATATCTACACATTTCGTATCGGAAGTGATTATATTGGCAGCCTGGCCACGGAACGGCCACAAATCGCGCCTAACTTCTACCAACTATAACCGTTAGCTTTTCCTGCCCACCTTTTCCCAAACCGCACTTTGCTGACCACGGAAATATCGGATAATTCCCGCTAATACGGCATAATTCATGACACAGAAATAGTACGGAACAAACGTTACTTTCGCTTTTAATGCTCTCCGTTCGAGTAAAAGACCCACAAAAGCCAATAGGTAAAATAGCACTTGGCCATAGAACAACAAGGTATAAATCTGTCCTGCATCTTGAAAATACAAGACAGCGTTTACCGCAAAGACAATAATGAGCAATACCGGTGTAATGGTCCACCGCAACACCCGGTGACTAACATATTGAAAGCTCAGCTTCGGATTACCAAAGGGATTTAATAATCTCCGCAATCGAATGATTGACTGCATCCCCCCTGCCGCAATGCGAATTTTCCTTTTCAATTCCTCCTTCACATTTTCGGAGGCCAGTTCGGTTGCATACGCAGCCGGCTCATACACCACTCGGTATCCCTGCGTTGCAATCCGCATGGATATCATAAAATCATCCAATACCGTATCAGATTCAACTGGCTGGTACAATACGGTGCGGATACTGAATAATTCTCCCGCACTTCCCACTACCGAGTACCATTCGGAATCCCATTTTTTCAAGGCAGATTCATATTTCCAATAAAACCCCTCTCCCGCTGCACTAGCATCTGCTTCTTCCCCTGCGTATACACGCTTTTCTCCCGCGACCGCACCCACATGGTTTTCCACATAATGCCGGCATATCGCCATCAATGCATCCGTATTCAGCAGGGTATTTGCGTCGGTAAAGACCACCACATCGGTATCCACTTCTTGCATTGCCCGATGAACTGCAGCAATCTTGCCACGGCGTTCGGCGCTATGCATTAGCCTCACCTGAGGATATCGTTCGACAATCGCTGGAGTGGAATCCGTTGATCCATCCGTGATGAAATAATAGTGCAATCGATCCGCAGGATAACGAAGTGCCAATGTATTGGTGATTTTCTCTTCGATGACCGCTTCTTCATTGAATGCCGCTACAATTACCGTGCATGAAGGGAGTCCTGAAAAATCTGCCGAATCAGGTTGTGCCTTTCTACCGGTCATCCACCGTTTGATTCGTACCAAGATGTATAACAACAAGCCATACCCAATAAAGGTGTAAAAAACAATAAATAGGCTAGCCCAAAAGAGAAACTCCATTCCTTATGCTACTTTTAAAGTCTGGGCGAATGTAGAGAATAACCGAATAAATCTATATCACTTAAGCCGTTCTATCCTTGCAAAAAATCTAAACCGTGGCGTTTTTCCGACAAAAACACGTGCCAGGCAGTTCGATCGATTTCGAAGCTCAAGTCTCGCTCAGTCAATAAGTCTGCCCTTACCCACCGAAATACCTGATTGGGTACTGTATCATCTTCGAAATCAAATGGAGCAGACACAAATCTCCCTTTCGGAGGCTGTTTGCTGGTGACCAGGTAGTAAACGGCAATGACCTGACTATCATTAAAAGCAGACTTGCAAAATACATCAGTCGTATGGACGTGCCTGATCACTTCGATATCGATATCACATTCTTCTCGAAACTCGCGGATGAGTCCGTCGATCAAACCTTCCCCATATTCCAAGCCTCCCCCTGGGAATTTGCTAAATTCTATTCCATATTCTCGCTCATCGCTAATCAAAACCTCATTTTTTGCATTGACAAGTATACCGTAAACCCGAACATTAAAATACATGATACTATTTATAGCTGACTGTAAAACACCTCGACGACTCTTCAATTCACCAAACTTAGCAATAAATCATCGATATCAATGGCTGAGGTTGGCATGGTATGCAATTATCCCGCAGCTAGCCAAACCTCACCAAAAACGTGATTTACGTCATTTTTTAGATATAATGCCATGTTAAAAAGCTATTATGCCGGCATTTAATTACCTTTGTAATAATTATGCAAGAATTGACACAACAAATTCCCGAGGGATCCCGTAAAGAGGTAATGGCTTACTTGGAACCGTTCATGTTAAACGAGATGAGCGAATACTTGAAGCCAGTAGAACAAATGTGGCAACCGGCCGATTTTTTGCCCGATGCTTCGCGTGATACGTTCTTCCAGGAAGTGAAAGAGTTGCAAGAAAGTGCCCGAGAGCTTTCGTACGATTTGGTAGCGGTACTTATCGGTGATACCATCACTGAAGAAGCATTGCCGACCTATGAATCATGGCTGACCATGGTTAAAGATGTAGAAAAGAACGAGCAAGGGGGTTGGATGAAATGGGTACGTGCGTGGACCGCGGAAGAAAACCGACACGGTGACTTGCTTAACAAATACCTTTACCTTTCGGGCCGTGTAGATATGCGCCAAATGGAAATATCTACACAATACCTCATTCAAGATGGCTTCGATATTGGCACAGGCAATGACCCATACCGTAACTTTATATATACCTCATTTCAGGAACTGGCCACAAACGTATCGCACAGACGCGTGGCCGCTTTTGCAAAAAAGGATGGGGATAAGTTATTGGCAAAAATGTGTGGAGTAATCGCTTCGGATGAAGCACGCCACGCTAAAGCGTATATGTCTTTCATCTCCAAGGCCATAGAAGTGGATGCCAGTGAGGTGATGTTAGCATTTGAAGATATGATGCGCAAGAAAATTGTGATGCCGGCACACCTGCTTCGGGAATCTGGCGAACCGCAAGGCGAAGCTTTCGCCCATTTCTCGGATGCTGCCCAGCGCCTTGGTGTTTATACTGCCGTTGACTATGTAGATATCCTGAAAGATTTGCTAACCGAATGGAAAGTAGAATCTATCAAGGAATTGAATGAAGCCGGTGAAAAGGCTCGGGATTACCTGATGAAACTACCAGACCGACTGTTGCGGCTCGCAGATCGGATGCGTATCCCAGAAAAACCCTATAGCTTCAAGTGGATACATGCTTCTTGATTTTCAGTTAATGTGGTTGAGTAAATATACTGGTTAGGTGGATCAGACCTTACCTAACTTAACTCACCAATTTGCTTAACTTGAGGTATCCAGGATGCAATGTATCTTCTTCCGATGCCTCCCCTAACCGGATGGATATCTCGTACTTTTCCTTGAAATGGGCGGGTAATACATCCTCGATTTCATAAATATCATCTACATCAATTCCATACTTATCGTCAATATGAGCTGAAACACTGTGTTTCCAAAAGGTTTGCTCCTTAGCTTGCCTAATCGCTCCAGCTGGATCAGCAGCTACCACGAGGCATTTGTAGTGGTATTCTTCAAAGTCGTTTTCTTTATACCCACCTAGATTCACGAAAAACAGCTTTTCGGCCGCAACGCTTTCCGCAACATTTCCTCTTGGGATGACCTGAATAGCATATCCATTGACAGCATTCACTTCCCGCCAAGCATCAATGTGCATCTTTCCATCGGCTTCCGGCCAGAAGCCCAGTATATCCGGCACCAAATCCTTCAGTGACTCGCCGATCCCGAAGAACATGTCGTGCTGTTCGGTATGCCGGCCATTGGGTTTACAACCCAGCAATAACATGTATAGTTTAACATTCATGCCTAAAAATAATCAATATCTTTGTGAAAACAAATAACCCTATGCGTGTACTATATAAACTACTCATCCTAGTCCTGCTGCTTGCTTCCTGTTTGCAAAACAATGTTAATACCCCGGCGTCGGCCATACGTGCCTCGATGAAAAAACAAGAACAGGCTTGGAATGCTGGGGATATCCATACCTTCATGGAAACCTATTGGCACCACGACAGCCTGCTGTTCGTCGGCAGTAACGGACCGGTATACGGCTGGCAAAACACCCTGGATCGTTACCTCACCTCCTATCCGGATACTGCCGCCATGGGCAAGTTGCACTTCGACATCTTGCAAATAAAACCGTTAGCTGAAAAACATTGCTTTGTATTAGGTAAATGGCAGCTTACGCGATCTATCGGAGACATTTCCGGACATTTCACATTGGTCTTCGAACTGATCGATGGGCAATGGCTTATCATTTCCGATCATTCGAGTTGACCGATAAGAACACCTCGGCCATCATACAACGGGCGCTACCACCTCCATTTTTTTCAATCGTATCTAGCGGCGAATGGATAATCGGGTCAAAAGAAGCCAATTGTTCGATTTGTTCATCGGTCAGCGCCTCATACGCCTGCGACGACATCACCAGAAACTTCTTGCCGTATTTATTCTTTACTTGTAGCATATTGCCCGCAAAATGGTTCATCTGCTTATGCGAAATAGGAACAATCGTTTTGCCCGATTTCGTTAACGAAGCGACTACTCGATCGCGGTCCGGTTCCGGAATGCTATCCAGGTTAATGACCACATACCGATCAGCTACACACATCATCACATTGGTATGGTAGATGGGCACACCATTTTGGTCAAGCGATCGAAAGACAACAGGCTGATACCCCAATTGCTCACATAGTGCTAGAAACAACCCTTCATCCGTGCGAGGTGAAAGGCAAGCGTATGCTATTCTATTATCCCTATCCAACACAAAACTACCGGTACCCTCCAAAAACCGTTCCTGCGCCTCATACACTGTGTAGTCTATGATTCTTTCTACCAAAAAATGGTTTTGAATTGCCCCAAGCACAGATTGCTTCCGTTCCAAGCGTCTATTTTCAGCAAACATGGGATAAAGTACCGTCGTACCATCCTGATGAAATGAAATCCAGTTATTCGGGAAGATGCTGTCGGGGGTGTGGGGATCAAGGGTATCGTCTACCACCAACACCTCAATATCATACGCGTTCAAACGTGCTACAAATGCCTCAAACTCTTGCAGTGCCTGTATTTGCACATTGTCTGAAGTTGCTGTTCGATCTTGAAAAGCATTATTCACGGCGGTCTGCGCATTGTAACCAAAATGCACCGGACGAATCATTAATATGGTCATTTTCTTTTTTCGGTCTATCCTCAATCCATCAATCCCGTAATAACGGCATGCTCATACAATGAAAGCCCCCCCTCGCGCGCGACAGTTCAGCTGAAGGCATCAAAATGAGCGTATCGGTCAATTCATCGACCTTGACCAGCCCCGATTCTAGGTCAGTCAGCAGCGCTTTGACATCAACAACGTCAAACCCTGCGGCTTTGAATGCTTCAGCTGTTTTGTCATTCCGATCATAGCCTAATACCACACCTTCCCTAATAGCCAGCAAATTACAGCTATCTGTCCATTGCTCACGCGCGTCATAAGGGAATTCGTTGTTACCTGACAGGATGATCTGTATATCCGTAGGGTCACATTTCAGGTCTGTCACGCTAATATCAACCAATAAATCTTCCAAACTACCGAAAGATCGAGGCTGCCCAATGTCGGCTTTCTCAAACTGGATAATCTCCAGTTCATCGACCTTATGGGGTTTGATATTCAGCGCACGGTGGATTTCATCGGTCTGCAGCCCACTAATACTTTTGTTAGAAAAACCGCCGAGCATAACCCATACGTTTTTCTTCACTTGTGTAAACACTGTATCGATGTGCATGTAGTCGCGCTTATTGGGAATCTTCACAATGGTGACTTTGCTGACCACATTTCTCTCAAACAATTGTTTGACTGCCTGCGCGGCAGCTTCACGACTGGTACGTTCGCTCACACCGATCAATACATGGTTGCTACTCACTACCATCACATCCCCTCCTTCTAAGGTTACCTTGTCCGCTTCCGTATCATTAGGAAGCAAGAAATGATGCTGTGTATCGGTCAATTCGATGATATTATCTTGATAAGCTGCAAAAAAAGGATGGTGGAAAAAAATATATTTAGCAATCAACGCTTCCCGCTTGCGCGCCTCTTTCATCGGTTTATTCAGTAAGATATGATCATTGATTACGATACCGATGTCGCGGGTGAAAATAAAATTAGGTATCGGCGGGAAAATCATTTCCGTTTCGTTGTAGGTTCCGCTGAAGAACACCCTCGCCAACGTAGCAGGCGAATATCCCATTAACTCCCGCTGGATTTCGTAGCTACACGCTTCAATGGCGCAAACGGATGCCACCAATTGGCTTTTAATGGCCGCATCCTCCAATATATCCATTAATAACACCTGCAATTCCACCACAAAACTCGAATGATGGAAATCCGGATGGTCAGGTTTATAAAAATTGCGGTTATGCGCGGGGTCATCAACCTCGGTCAAACGACCCTTTATCTTTTCTTCATCCAGAAAATACAGCAATAACTTGATGTAGTAATCATATTCGTTGCGCCGAATGGTGTCCAAATGCACGATATCTTCAAATAGCCAATCCTGCGCTTTGGACGGAACTACCTTGCCAAGCCCACTGTCAGGGCTGTGCACCAACACTTTACGCAACCTGCCCGTTTCTGAAGAAACATAAATCGACTCCTTTACCTCATGCATATCTATTTACGATTGGTTCTAAAAACCGCAAGATAAGCATTTGGGTGCAAAATTCCGGTTTGGGGTGATGGAACGCCGATGACACATCCGCGTTCTATTTGCCTATTTACTTATACCCCGATAATCTCCTGGATCTCTCCGATGATTTTCTGGGCAATGGCTTCAGCGCTTTCAAGTGTTGGCCCTTCCGAATAAACCCGGATGATGGGTTCGGTATTTGATTTACGCAAATGCACCCATTCATGCTCAAAATCGATCTTCAATCCGTCTATTGTACTATGGGGCACATCTTGATATCGCTGTTGCATCGTGGTCAATAATCCGTCAATATCTAATTCCGGGGTAAGCGTAATCTTGTTCTTCGACATGAAATATGGTGGATAACTTGCGCGCAACTCGGAAATGCGTTTACCATACTTAGCCAAGTGGGTCAAGAAAAGTGCGATCCCTGCTAATGCATCCCTCCCGTAATGTATCGCCGGATAAATTACCCCACCATTCCCCTCACCACCGATAACAGCAGCTACTTCCTTCATTTTGGTCACCACATTGACTTCACCTACGGCTGCCGCATGGTATTGCGAACCGCGTCCTACCGTCACATCACGTAGTGCCCGAGTCGACGATAAATTGGAAACCGTATCGCCAGGCGTGTGCTGGAGCACGTAATCGCTCACCGCAACAAGCGTATATTCCTCCCCAAACATTTCGCCGTTTTCCATCACGAAACAAAGACGGTCTACATCGGGATCAACTGCGATACCCAAATCCGCTTGCTTTTCCAGAACCAAAGCGGATAAATCAACGAGGTTTTCGGCTAGAGGCTCCGGATTATGGGGAAAATGGCCATTGGGCTCACAGTATATTTGATAGACCGTCTGCACCCCCATTGCTTCCAATAAAGCGGGCACAAAAATACCTCCGGTAGAATTGACCGCATCGACAGCAATCTTGAAATTCGCCTTCCGTACGGCTTCGACATCGACTAAGTCAAGCGCCAATACCTGGTCAATATGCTGCTGCAGGTAGCTGTCGTCGTACGTAACCGTACCCAGTTTTTCCACCGCAGCAAAATCGAAATCAAGGGTTTCCGCAATATCCAATACGTGGCGCCCTTCACGGTCATCGATGAATTCACCTTTGTCATTCAATAATTTGAGCGCATTCCATTGAATGGGGTTATGGCTGGCCGTCAGGATAATCCCACCCCCGGCCCCTTCCGCAGGCACGGCTACTTCCACCGTTGGCGTGGTCGAAAGCCCTAAGTCTACCACGTCGATCCCAATGCTTTGCAAGGTTCCAACAACCAAGTTACGCACCATTTCGCCCGAAATACGGGCATCGCGTCCGACTACGATTTTATTAATCCCGCTCTTTTTCTGAATAAAGTGCCCAAAAGCAGCGGTAAATTTAACAATATCAATTGGCGTAAGTGCTTCGCCCGGCCTACCACCAATGGTACCACGGATTCCGGAAATGGATTTGATTAAAGACATGTGATGTATCGTTAGTTTTGAAAGCGATAAAAGTAAAAATAATGCCTTGATTTCTAAATAGCGGAACCGTTTTTCCGCAAACGATTGCCATCGCCGAATTGGAAGATTACAGGTTATTTACCTAAGTTTGCATGCTCAACATTCGGATTTATTATTACCTTTGTTGCAACTTTGTTTAATTTACATGATTGACCAGCTCCTCTCACTTGACCAAGAAGCATTTCTGGCCATCAACCAAGGGTTAAGTAATGCGTTCTTCGATTGGCTGATGCCTATCCTTCGCAATCGTTATACATGGGCCCCGCTCTACTTGTTTATCATTATTTTCTGCATCAGAAATTATGGCAAAAGTGGCTTGCTCATTATCTTGTTTACGTTGATCACATTCGGGATATCCGACCAATTGTCCTCCTCGGTGATCAAGAATGCCGTTCAGCGGGTACGGCCATGTCAAGACATTGAATTTAAAGAGGAAGTGAACCTACGGGTACGGTGTAGTGGTGGCTATAGCTTTACTTCTTCGCACGCGACCAACCATTTTGCCATGGCGGTATTCCTGACTATGGTTTTCTATCGGCGGTGGAAACATATACTTTGGATTGGCTTGGTTTGGGCTGGAATGATCAGCATTGCCCAGGTATACGTAGGCGTACACTATCCATTGGATATTCTCGGAGGCGCCTTATTAGGAAGTTTAATTGGTATCGCGACGGGCTTGATTTTCCGTTTTATACAACCTAACCTTACATTGGTAAAAAACACAAAATGAATCACTTTTTAATCATTGCTGTTCTATTTGTCTCAGCATTTTTAAGCGGCGTCGCTGTATTTTTTGTCAAACGAGACAACAGCAATGCCCTTAAACTTATCCTCTCCTTCAGCGGGGCTTATTTGTTTTCAATCACAGTGTTACACCTCATTCCACACGTGTATCATACCCATGATACATCGGCGGAGACCATTGGGTTATTTGTACTCTTAGGTTTTATTTTTCAGTTGGTACTGGAGCAGTTTTCACACGGTATTGAGCACGGCCACATCCACCATCCCCATGGAACCACCGGTGTATTCCCGTTAGGGATCATGATTAGCCTTTGTTTGCATGCGTTGCTAGAGGGGATGCCACTGGCCTCCCACCATCAAAATGAGCTGGTATTTGGAATCGCACTGCACCACGTACCTGCTGCGTTCGCTTTGGGCAGCCTTTTGCTACACACGTCGCTTTCCAAACGAAGTATTGTTTTATTGCTTGCTCTGTTTGCCTTCATGACCCCGCTCGGCTTCCTGTTGAGCAAGGGGATAAGTTCCGGTGATATCGGTAATATCGATCGTTACTTCGATCGTATTATGGCAGTCGTTATTGGGATTTTCTTGCATATATCAACAACCATTCTGTTTGAATCGGGGTCGGCCGACCATCACAAATTCAATCGGAAAAAAATGATTGCTGTAATATTAGGGATTGCGATATCGTTACTGAATTTCCTATTTGATTCCCATGGGCACGCCCATTAATCAACCCCGCGCAATTTATCAAGCAAGTCGTTGAGTTGCTGGCATTCTTTTTCGCTGATGTTATCCTGAAGGATATCCATCATCATCATGCTTTCTTCGAGTTCGGCTAGCGAGTCTAACCCTTGCTGCGTAATCGCAACGTCAACCGCCCGACGATCGTTAGCGCATTTACCCCGCGAAACCAATCCTTTGGCAACCAGTCGATCGATAATACGCGATACGTCTGGCATTTTGTCCAGCATCCGCTCTTTCACCAAACTATTGGTTGCGGGTTTGGGAAGCTGCCCTCTCAATATCCGTAAGACATTAAATTGTTGCAAGGTAATCTTTCGGGTACTGGCCCGCTTTTCCAGAATATTGGTAATCCAATTGCTGGTAAACACAATATTTATGGTTGCTTTGTGCCGCTCATTGCGGAACTTGCTGGTCTTGATTTCGTCCTCGATTTTCATAACCTCTTAACGATTTTAAATAAGTAGATGGTATACTATGCACTAACGAACTATCGATACCGACGCAATAGCCTCTAATAACTTCAAAAACTTTGCCACAGCGATTTTTTTATTTTCATCATACTGATAATCAATATCTTCCATAAGGTATTTTCGATAATCAAAATCAAGCCTTAAGGGCAATTCATCTGCAAGTTGCTTGCGATGATCCAGTCCATATGACAAGGCTTCATTGAACGACTGGATAAACGAATCATGCAACGGCTTATTGGACACCCATACGGCAAAAGTAAAAGGTAACCCCGTAAATAGCTTCCAATGCCATGACAAATCATACGCATACGGATGTGCCTGTTGCTTACCGAAAGTACGGTCACCTATTTCCACGTATGCATCAGCTGGGCCTTCGACCACTACATTCACTTCCCGCTGCCAATAATGGCGAAGTAAAATCTGCGCGAGCCCGTTTGATGTCCTCGACTGGCTGTCCAGTCGGAGGGTATGGATTTGATCAATGGGTTTTTCACTGAAAATAAAAACAGAGTTTACCATACCCGATGCTCCCAAGCAATATTCCGATACAATCGTCGGGTTTGAAATATCTAGCAAAGCAGCTACCGGAACAATCCCTAAGTCTGCACGGTCATCGATCAACTTCTGCGCGCAGTCACTCGGAACATCCAGGCTCAATTCGATTTGGTGGATAATATCCGAATGCTGCAGGCCATATATAAACGGCAAGGTATTGGTATAGGATACCGCAGAAACTCTTACTTTTTCCATTATTCAGTAAACAAACCCGCTAAATGTTCAATATTATAAGCATCTTCAATGCTAAATTCCTGACCACTATATCGTACTTTATACAGTGCTGTATTGGTATGTGGGAAATCATCCATCAAGGCAACATCTTGGTTGACCAATAGGCACAGGAAGACACGCATCGCCCGACCATGCATACATACCAAGACATTTTCTTCGTCAGGCATGGAAATGATCCGTTGCAATGCTCCGCGCTGCCTGGCCAGCAATTGATTGGGGGTTTCCCCCTGTTCAACACAGACATCAAGTTCACCGTTACGCCAACGTGTAGTCAATTCCAGGAAACCTTTTTCGATTTCCGGGGTTTGCTCTTGACCTTCATAAACACCCCAACCGATTTCATCTAATCCGCTTAATTGTTCAAAAGGGATGCCTTTCCTCAGAAATGGAGCTACCGTTTGATGCGTACGTATTAATGTAGAAGTATAGATCTTATCAAAATTCACATCGTGATAGTATGCATAAAATGCCTCTGCCTGCCTTCTACCTGTTTCGTTCAACGGAGAGTCAACCCCCCGGCCCTGTACAATTCCTTTTAGGTTCAGGTCTGTCTGACCATGGCGAATGATGTATAGTGATTTTTCCAAAAAATAATGTTATTTACTTGTTCAATACTGGTAGTTGATAATATTTCGTCTGCTTGGTATCTTCAAACTCGACATCCTTGTAATCGGTTATGCTATTATATAACGTATCCCGTTCGATGGGATGCCGACCAGCGTTTCGTATCAATTCCACTAATTCCCGTGTGTTCATCGCCGGATGCTGTTCCTCTGCACCCGCCATAGAATAAATCTTGGTGGTATCATCTAACGTACCATCGATGTCATTCACCCCAAAACCCAATGCCAACTGTGCTGTTTCCCGACTAATCATGGCCCAATAGGCTTTGATATGTGGGAAATTATCCAGGTAGATGCGGCTAATCGCGTAGTTACGTAAATCTTCAATGACGGATACCTCCGGTACGTGTGACATTTGGTTATCCTTATTCCTGAATTTAAGTGGAATGAATGTTTGGAAACCATTCGTTCTGTCCTGTAGCTGACGTAACTGTTCCATGTGGTCGATACGGTGCCAATAGTGCTCAATATGACCGTACAACATCGTCGCATTAGACAGCTGGCCCAGCTTATGCCACTCCTCATGGATTTGCAACCATTGTTCGGCATTACATTTGTCTTTGGCAATCTGCTCCCTTATCTCCGGGTGGAAGATCTCAGCCCCACCACCCGGCATGGAGTCTAGTCCGGCATCTTTCATCATGGCCATACCCGTAGCATAATCCACCTTGGCCTTTTTGAAAATGTAATGGTATTCTACCGGCGTAAGCGCCTTCACATGCAGATTAGGACGATGCCGCTTGATGGCTGTAAATAACTCCATGTAGAAGCGCATGTCGTACTGGGGCAATACACCGCCCACAATATGAACTTCGGTAACCGGTTCATCATCATACGATTCAACCTGTTTCAGCATATCCTCCATAGAGGCTTCCCATCCATCGGCACGCTGCTTAATCAGCCGGGAATACGAGCAAAACTTACAATCGTATACGCAGAGATTAGTCGGTTCGATATGGAAATTACGGTTGAAATAGGTGATATCACCGTGTTTACGTTCCCGGATAAAATTTGCCAATACACCTAAGTACCCCAATTCACCTCGTTCATAAAGGATTACCCCTTCTTCTTCACTGATCCGCTCGTCGTGATAAACCTTGGTGGCAATGGTTTTTAGCCTATCGTCAAGTTCTTTGTTTTCAAGGAGAAAAATGAGTTTTTTTCCGGCATCCATATCCTCATATCTGAAGTAGCAAATCTAGCTAAATTTGCACTGATTTACAATTTATGCCCGATACGAAATGCCTGAATTACTGATTGGCAAAAGATTATTGATGGTTAGATGACATTTGCACCCCCATTGCGGATTGCATAATAATTACCAGATTAATATCAACAACTAGTCTGCAAACTGCTGCATATCAATCAGTTTTTTATACAAACCATCATTGGCTAACAGTTGCTGGTGCGTACCTTCCTCCACAATGCTACCTGCTTCAAGTACTACTATTTTATCAGCATTCTGAATGGTGCTTAATCGGTGGGCAATGACCAGTGTCGTGCGGTTTTCCATCAGCCTAGACAAAGCGTCCTGCACCAATTTCTCCGATTCGGTATCCAATGCAGACGTTGCTTCATCCAGCAGCAAGATCGGAGGGTTTTTAAGCACCGCCCTGGCGATACAAATCCGTTGGCGTTGCCCACCGGACAATTTGGTTCCGCGGTCGCCAATATTGGTTTGGTATCCATTCGGCGTATCAAGGATAAACCCATGCGCATTGGCGATTTTCGCGGCGGCCTCCACTTCCTCCTCGCTCACGGCTGCATCTGCAAATGCGATGTTATTATAAATGGTATCGTTGAATAAGAATGAATCTTGGTTAACCAGCCCCATCAAATTTCGCAAATCATCAACTTTCAACCGTTTAACATTGACTCCATCAAATAATACTTCTCCTTCTCCAACATCGATGAAACGGGGAATCAAATCAATCAACGTAGATTTCCCCCCGCCTGAAGGTCCTACCAACGCCACGGTTTTCCCCTTCGGAATGGTTAAGTTAATATGGTTAAGTACCATCCGATCGCCATAAGAAAAACTGACATCGACCAACCGAATATCGGTATCAAACGTAGCTGGTCCAGAGGCGCCTGGCAAATCCTGTATTTCGTTTTGCACGTCAATCAATTCCAACACCCGTTCTCCCGCCGCAATACCCGAATGAATATTGCTGAAAGAGTCTGTCAACGCTTTGGCGGGTCGCATCACCTGTGAAAACACCGCGATGTAACCGATAAAAGCCGCCGCCGCAAGGCCCCCACTGTCGCTCAGTACCAAACTCCCTCCGTACAACAGGATTACGGCCACCATCACTACGCCTAACAATTCAGACACTGGAGACCCCAATTGTTGTCTTCTGACCATCCGCCTGCTAATCTTGGAAAATCGTATATTTTCGTCATTAAACCGCTTTTTGATAAACGATGTGGCATTGAAAGCTTTGATGATTTTCACGCCTGACAAGGCTTCATCTAGGTAGCTGATCATATTGCCATACGTTTGTTGAGCCATCGTGGCTTGCGCCTTCAAGCGTTTGACGATAAGCGAGATGATAAATGCCGAAATCGGGATCACCAAAACGGCAAATAAGGTCAATTTCACTGAAATAGCGAACAACACGACAATGTAAGCAAGCAATTGCAATGGCTCCCGAAAAACGACTTGTAAGGTGGCGGTCACAGAATATTGTACAACCTGTACATCTGAAGCGATTTTCGAAATAACATCACCTTTGCGCTGGTTGCTGAAGTATCCGATATGCATATTCATCACATTGTCAAACACCGCCTTCCGGAGGTTAAGTAACGTATGTATACGCAGGTTTTCCATGATCCGCTGCGAAAAGTAGCGAAACAAGTTACTAAGGAATACGGAGGTAACGATGACAATACAAACGCGCTGCAATGCGCCATACGGGCCGTATAATAAATTGGCTTCCTGGGCATAGTAATTGAAATACTGGATAATATCGTACCAATTTTCCGGCTTTTCAACTACCTGAATCGCCTCACTGGTATCAAAAAGTGTGTGCAACAGGGGGATAAGCAGTGCAAGATTCAATGTACTAAATATGACCATTAACACCGTACACAATACATACGGAATGGCGTATTTTTCGATGGGCTTGGCGTACGACAGTAACCGAAAATATGTCTTCATTGATTCTTAAACAGGCTGCAAAGGTACAAAAAAAACCAAAGCCCCCCTACACCGATGGTTAGTCGCAGCAGCAAACGAACGAATAAACAAATAAGCGCACCCGCAAATAAGCAAATCCGCAAATAAGCGAATGGATGATTAAATTAAATAGATTTCCTTATTTTAGTCGCTCAAAAATAACACCATGCAGATACAAGTTGCAGAACGGTTGCAACACACCGAAGAATACTATTTTTCGAAGAAATTACGGGAAATTGACACATTGAACCAAACGGGCGTAAAGGTGATTAACCTAGGCATCGGAAGCCCCGACCTGCCCCCCCATCCGTCGGTTATCCAAACACTCCATGATTATGCGGCATTACCCCATACCCATGCTTACCAAAATTATAAGGGTATTCCGGCTTTGCGTCAGGCCATTGCAGACTGGTATGCGCGTTACTATGGGGTATCGTTAGACCCCAACACCAACGTATTGCCGCTTATCGGGTCTAAGGAGGGCATTGTCCATACCTGCATGACGTATTTACAGACCGGTGACGAAGCACTCATCCCCAATCCGGGCTACCCTACCTACTCTTCTGCGGTACGGTTAAGCGGCGCCACGGGGATTCCATATACCTTAACGCCTGAAAATAACTGGTTGCCGGACTTGGATGCATTAGCGAAGGAAGATCTCAGCCGGGTAAAACTCATGTGGTTGAACTATCCTCACATGCCTACTGGTACTGCCGCCAATGAAGCATTTTTCAAAGAAATGATTGCCTTTGCTAAGCAATATAACATTTTGTTATGCCATGATAATCCATATAGCTTTATCCTAAATGACCATCCCCAAAGCCTAATGGCCATCGATGGCGCGTTGGATGTGGCTATTGAGCTCAACTCATTGAGCAAGTCGGCCAACATGGCCGGTTGGCGTGTCGGCATGCTGGTTGCCTCGGAAACACGTATCAACGAGATCATACGGTTCAAAAGCAATATGGATTCTGGGATGTTTCTTCCCGTTCAGATGGCGGCTGCTAAGGCCTTGTCGCTAGGCCCGGATTGGTATGCGGAATTGAACAATACCTATCGGAACCGGAGGCAAAAAGTCTATCAATTGCTTGATAAATTGGGGTGTAGTTATGATCGAAATCAGGTCGGTTTATTTGTATGGGCCAACACCCCTGCAACGTACGCAAGTGGTTACGCCTTGAGTGACAAAATTCTCCAAAAATCCAGGGTATTTATCACCCCTGGTGGAATTTTTGGGGATGGCGGGAATGCCTATATTCGGGTTAGTCTATGTGCTACTGAATCCGTTTTAGACGAAGCGTACGAGCGCATCTTAAACACCATTAATTTATAGATAACACATCCAATGAAGATAGCTGTCGTCGGTGTGGGGCTGATCGGAGGCTCCGTAGCCATCACGTTAAAAGAAAAGAGATTTGCCGATAAAATCGTCGGGGTTGACAAAAGCGAGAGCAACGTAAAGAAAGCCATCCAATTGGGGCTTATCGATGAAAGTGCATCCTTGGAAGATGCGATTGACCAATGCGATGTCATCTTGCTGACGGTACCCGTTGACGCGATATTAAACCTGTTGCCCACATTGCTTGATCGGGTGACCAATCAGGTTGTTATCGATATGGGATCGACCAAGGAGCGCATTCTATCGTCCATTGCGGATCATCCCAAACGTGGGCGTTTGGTTGCGGCTCACCCCATGGCCGGTACAGAATATTCCGGGCCGGAGGCGGCCACTCCCGGATTGTTTAAGGATAAGATGATGGTGTATGTCGATGTCACCAACAGTGATGAAGATGCCTTCGAGGTCGCGGATAGCATTGTTGAGCAATTGGAGATGCACACCACATTCATGAATGCACAGGAACATGATACGCATACGGCTTATGTATCGCACATTTCGCACATCACATCGTTTGCGTTAGCCCTTACGGTATTGGAAAAAGAGAAATCGCAGGGCAGAATCTTTGAATTGGCCGGTTCGGGTTTCGAATCGACCGTTCGTCTAGCGAAAAGTTCACCGGATATGTGGACTCCCATCTTCAAACAGAACCGTGACAATGTCCTTGAAGTACTCCAGGAACATATCAAGCAGTTGCAACAGGTACATGATGTATTGGCCAAAGAAGATTACGAGTCTTTCCACAAGTTAATCAAGAAATCTAACAAGATACGGAGGATATTGAAATAATCTAAAAAAATCTGTCATTTCGATCAACATAAGGCTAGAGAGGAATCCCCCATGACTGGAACGGATTATACTTTCATCTACAGCACGGGGAGGTAGCTTATTCCGTCCGGCTCCATTCGATTGGGGCCATTGGTATACTCTCGTCACGAAAGTATGATACGATAAACCGAAAGCTACCAGATGGTTGATTGGGTAAACTTCCGGAAAATACGCCTCTGAAAACCAAACACTTTATCCCCTACCTTGGTGGTAATATAAGATAGCAAATAGATCGGATATGCTTTCCGTGGACTACTGTTGAATGCCTTTTTGACGACACGATCTATCCAAGAGTCTTGATGGTCTACGGGTATGGTTATTGCTAGCTCCTCTATGCGCGTAAAATACGGTTGCAATTGCCCTACCGCAGCATCTCTACGCCAAAGGAGTTTAAATAGCGCATACAACTCATATTTAAGCTGCTTCCTTAGGTAATCTTCATGATATACGTTGCCAGCACTTAGATTCTTCAGGTATGCCATCATTTTTAATTGGGATTCAAGGTGCAAATGACCGGGTCTTGACGTTGTAATGGAATTTTTTCTCCGCCGATAATTATATAAAAACCGTTCAATTCCCTTTATCTTCTGTGCAAGTCTAAACGCATGTAAATTAAAATATAGATCTTCATAAACCATACCTTCCTCAAAACGCAAACCAAAATCCAACAAAAAGCGTCGCCTAAAAACCTTCGTCCATATGCTTGGCTCAAGCACCTTAAACCGCTCAACATATTCCAGTCCGGTATAAATATGGTTTTCTGCTACCAATTGCCGGCAATGGGTAACCTGCCCATTAAGGTCAACATAATAAAAACTAAAAAGAAGGATATCGACAGGATCTATCGCAAGGCTATCATTGATGATTTCCAGCGAATTTTCAGAAATCCAGTCATCGCTGTCAATAAACCAAATGTAATCACCCGAAGCTCGCTCCATCCCGAAATTCCTGGCCGAAGACAACCCCCCATTTTCTTTCTCAAGTATAGTAATTCGACTGTCCTGGTATTTCTTGCAGATTTCAAGAGAATCGTCTGTAGAACCATCGTCTACCAATATGATTTCAAAATCCGTAAATGGTTGTGCTAAAATACTATCAATACATTTTTCAACGAAGCCGGCCACGTTGTACACCGGTATGATTAGGGATAAAGCAGGCATGTACCTTATAATGGATGATATACTTTTTTATTTAGAATTCGTCCGTTCATTGATTTATCACACTACAATTTTCATTGATTCCAGCGTGATTCCTTGTTTACAAGTTAAAATTCAGCAAAAATGGCGCTTTATCTTAAGTTCATTTCATTAGATATAAAGAAAGGCAATTGGTTTAATTGCCTTTCTTTAGTTAATAGATCTAAGGTTGAAATAATCCTCTTTTAAAACTCCAGCACGGTGACCTCTGTTCGCCTGTTGGCCTGGTGTTCGTCTCGTGAGCAGGGTACGCCATCCGCGCAACGGTTCACCAATTTGG
>CAZCHE010000002.1:0-679272 GCA_964498395.1 uncultured Parapedobacter sp.
GGTCTGTCAATGAAATTAAGAAGTCTGAGTTTTTATTGAATTCCAATATTTTTTTCACTAACAAATCCAAGTCGTAACTTTCATTTGGTTTGTCTGGATTGTCAGAAGTATGAATGTGAAGGTCTGTATAAATTGGATTCATAATGTCTATCGTTGTTGTTTCGTTACACTTGCCACTAACGGTTCTCAGCTATACGCAGGCAGGGATTTTAACCACTAACTTCCTACGAAGAACTAAACTTTAAATCTAGCACTTTCCTGTCCTACAAAGCACGAAACCCCTGCTTGCGTATAGGTGATGTTATGCCTCGTTTTTCTTTTCAATCAAGTTGTCTTTTAGTTGTTCTAGAAGCTCTTGAACAAATTCTTTTCCTTTTGCCACACCATTATTTCCACCCATTGCATCATAAAAAATATATGAGTTGTCAATTGCTTCAGTGATTAATTCGCTTGTCATTTCTTCAATTTTAATGTCTGCAATTTCTTGTGCTCTGGGTTTAAGTTTGTTTGTTAATCTACACACTAAATACATTGTGACGTGAAACTTAATGTCACCAATTTGCGGTCTTGTCAATTTCGGGCTATTGTGAGTTTTAAGAGCTGCTTCAATCGTCTGATGGATATGAATTACTTTGTAGTAAAGTTCAATTGGTAAAGACGTATTGAAAATGCCTTCATAGTCTGAATTGTTTTTTATAATTGTCGAAGGTCTTGCTCTTGCATAGTCTGGCTTTTGTTGTAAAACAGCCATTACTATTTGTGCCAAATATGGAATACTAATTATTTTGTTGATAGGTCTAAGCTGGTTTTTATGATAGTTTTTTCGTCTGTCATAGTAATAGCCTTTGGCAAATAAAAAATCTTCAATGTCTCTATGAATAGGATCCGTTGCTCGAAGTGAAGCAGGAGGAATGTTTGTTTGACTGTTGGTTGCCTTTATTACCTTCAATCTGCTTTTTTCATCCTTAGTTTTTACAACCCGGAGTAGTACATTTCTCTTTTCAACTTCAACTTTATTAACTCTAAAGTAATTGTAAATCTCAAATGAGGTTTGAAGGCCATTTACAATTTGAGGTTCTTCAATTTGCAAAATTTTGCTTGAAAAAGAAGCGTCAGAAGCTGTTATTGTTACACCATTATTTAACCACCAAAAGTCTTCGTTTGGTGAACTCGTCATTAATGTTTCTTTTATTCCTGAATTTACTTCAACATTACCTTGATAATCTCTTATGTTGGAATCAAAAAAGTATTTAATAAGGTCTCCGTTATCATCAGCGATAAAATCAAAATAGTTTTTCAATGGTGCGATTGCTATATATCCTCCATCCTGAGTTGAAATCGGATTGTCAAGTAAAGTAATTCCTTTGGTTTTAATCTGTTCTCGTCTTGACAATTCAATTAATGATCCTGCTGTAAGAAACTCAAAATTGATTTCCGCTTTGTCAAAATGTTTATTAATAATTTCTCTAAGATTTTCGACTTTCCGTTTAACATTATCGTGTACTTCTGTTCCTTTTGAAGCATAGAAATAATGAAATTTTAAAATCGGAAATTTTGAAGCAAGGTGTAAATACTGATTTCTAAAAACCTCTCTGTTTATCAGCAAATCATTATTATAAACTGTTCTTAACGAATCAGCAGTTTTAGTAAAATCAAATAAATCATTCGCTGACGAAACACATTTTTCAATCGGTGTCTCTCCAAATCCATTGGTGTTTTTTGATTGTATGATAAAAACGTCAATTATTGAGTTTCTTTTACCATCAAGTAAATCCGAATCTCTTTGAACGAGTTCGGTATTTACAAACGTGTAAATTGAATCAATCCCACCATCGCCTCCGTTGTCAACTATCCCTTCTTCTAATTCGTCATAAGAAAGTTCAAAGTTTTTCAATACTTGCTCTGTTACAAACAAGTGGAAATAGTCGTCCTCTTTTAAGGTTGAGTCAAGTGTCGCTTTTTGTTGTTCGAGCAACGTATTTAATATAATCTGTTGGTTTGTCGTCATATTCTGTGTTGTCTTTTAAAATGAGGCATAACTCCTAAATACACGCAACAGCTTTCATACACAAAGCTATCGGTACTTTCCTATTTATTTTGAGTAAACCATTGTATTTGAATGGTTTTGATTTAAAATTGCTGGCTTTTTTATCTTTCGTATTCTGCATAACTTTCTGACGGTTTGTTTCGCGGTTATCCAAAGTATGCAATACGCATTTCGGATAATCGTTAAAAATTCGTTCACTTCCAAACTTCCACAATTCGGATTACAGTTTCTTACGGTTTCCCGTAACCCACTGGATTAATTTTGTGCATAGTCAGGTGTCGCATTTTGCGATACCTCGGTCAATTCGTTGTTATTTCGGTTTCTTGGTTTAAAATTGGTTTAGTAAAACGCTATCAATATCCGGCTGCTTAATTTCTGTTAAAAATACCGGATGATATTTTCTTTGTCAATGGCTAATTAGCCAATATTTCAAAAAGACGGCTAGGTAACGCTATATACTATCAAATCTACACTTACTTCAGGCCTAAGTCACGTCGGTTTGTTTAAAGGTAACGAGTTTATTGCTAATTTCCAAATCCATCACTCTAATCCCATTGGGGGCGGTATCCAGTTAGTTTACAAGTAACAGATTGCTTATTTTATTTGTGGATGGTCTGTGGGGTGAAAAATCATATCGCAATCAATTATTGCGATAACTATTCTAAAATCGAAGTCAGTGTTGGCACACACGGTAGACGTTCGTCATTTGGGGAGGCCTATTACATGGCTTACTTATGCGCTACTCTTACAAATATTTTGCGGATTATCCCATTTTGCTCGATATCCTTTACTGTAAGCTCTAATTTGTTTGCGTGATGTTGCTGGAATACTCGACAATGGATTTTTTTGATATAACCCAGCGCTAACTCACCTGTAAATACTTTTACCGCATCAGGATCGTTCTCATTATCTCTTTCCAATTCTACATGTAACGTATCACCTATTTTAACAGCTCCTTTAGGATGTTGGTAGTGAGACAGGCCGGCGATATCCGTTAGAAAATGAGTTTGAGAGGACAATTCATATTCGGCAAGAAATTCGAAATTATCCGTAGCCACCAAGCCTTGTGTTTTTCCTAAAATGTAGAACCGATCTTCCGCTTGAGAGGGATCTACTTCCCAAAATTCATAAAATTTATCAATGTCTGGCCGCTCAGGTTTCATCAGTCGTTGCGCAAATATCGCCACTACATTGCGGTCATAGACCGTATCTAAATCTTGAAATTCGAAATAAGGCAAAAACCCTTCAGTAAAAACCAACTTCTTGGCCTCGGGAAGATATCGGAATGTATGATTCCCATCAGGCTGTCTTTCTAGTAGCCCGACAATGAACCGACGCGCTCCCGCCCCCTTACGCCACGCCAGGTATATTTTTTCAAATTCAGCCATAAATAATATCGACGACACGACGACGCCGCAAAGTTAGCAATTTAAAGATGAGTTCTTTTCTTTCTACTGGTATTTTAAACTCAGCGTGTTCCTCTGGTATGCACTCGTCGATAAGGCCAACCAGTTGTTCAACATAGCCATCATCCCATTTGTGCAAAAAAGATGCCGCGTCTCGAAGCATATCCGCATGGACAGTAGCTAATATTTTTTCAAGTAGTGTGAAGTGTGATTTTTTTTCTTTAAACCAATGAATCTCGGTGCTTCCGCGGTCTACATAGCGCTTGAGTTGCTCTTCATCCTGTACCAATAATTTTACTCGATCTTCAGACAGTTCTCTGGCCAATGAACTTCCACTATCATAGATAGGTGCCATCCTTTTCAAGTCGATTGTCCTAAGCTGGAATTCAGTAAGCAATCTATCGTAGTCTTCCACGTCTGCCACTATAGCATCGCTAATCGCCATCATCAACTCTTTAAGTCGCTCTGCTTTGTCCTCACTCATGTTAGCCATAGCGGCACCTAGGTTGCGATAAGCTTCTCCAATAAATGCCCAATTTTCTTGATGGCGATCTGTATTTCCAATCACCGCATCAAACACGACGGTGGATAAAAAGCCTGGCCAGTGACTTTGGAGTCCAAAGTGTTCTATGGTTTCTTCAAGTAATTGAAAGGTGTACTCATTTCTTGCTTTTGTGTTATCAGGAGCGAAAGCCGGGTGATAAGTTGTCATATACCGGCCCACTTCTACGAGTTGTTCATCTACTGCAGCATCCATTTCTGGGCTGATACAACCTACGTTTCCTTCACTATAACCCACATCGTAGCGCAATACATCAAGGCCAAGGGATTTCCCTAATTGGTATGCAATGATTTCAGACCAAAATTCAAACTTGTAATATTTCTCTGGTTGACCTGGTCTTCCCGGCTTCCTTTCCGAACATTTAAAATACCATTTGGAGTCGTTGTTATCTTGAAGAATCCGTTTCTCTCGTGTACCTCCACTGCTTAGCCATCGCAATATCTGCCAATCGGACGTATCTATAAACTTGACATCCATTATTTCTGATTGAATGGTTCTTCAAATTAAGGTCCTAAAATCACACCCCCACCACAGGCCGCTCACCATCACCGTAGAAATAGTTGAATAGTTTGCTGGGATTTAGACCGAAAGATTTGGCAAGGCCGTAAACTTCATCGGGGTACAGATGCATAAACTCGCCACTTAATAGTCTACTTAGTCTCGTATTCTCTATTTTTGCTGCTGAAGCAATATCCTTAGTTTCCTGAATAAATATCGATAAAAAGTCCTTTAGTCGGTTATCCGATTCGGGCAGCAAATCAAGTAGAGAGAACTTATGATTTTTGAAAAGTTTATCGCACGCAACATCGACATCCGCATTTAGCAGCTTCAATACATTATAAAAGGACGCCGCTACGACAAGTTTTCTCGTGCCAAGCATATCTTTAACCTTAGCTTCAAGGTCGCGCTTTGACTTCCCTGTATACTCTTTCGCAATTATTTTTAGGACAAACTCTAAAAATTCATTCGTTTTTAACTGACTGTTTTTCAAATCTTTAGTTGTTCTATTTTAGAAAGACAGCAAAATATTTGCTGTTTTAATGCACAATGGTTATATTTGTCTTGTAATCAGATTTATCTGATTGGAGTCCCGTCACCGAAAGCGACTACTTTGACGACGCGGGACCGAAGGGGGATCCCATGCCCACCTGTTTTTTGTATATTTGCAAGAAATACGGGTTGGGCCCCTTTCGGAAACTGTGTCAAGGTTGTTAGTCGCACCTCGGTGGCAGTGGAAGAAAGGGGCCCGCCCACTATATATAGCAGGACCTATTCCAGCGGACTCGTGCATCATAAAATAATCGCTTATGAATACGAGCAACACCAAACCACCCAGACACCCACATCGCAAACCTTTTGCGGAAGCGGTCACATTTTATGACCTGCCAGGGGTATCGCCCAAATCCCTACAAAACCAGTTAAAGAACATCATCTCGTCGCCCGAATAAGGTTGAACCTCACGATACCAGCCTGCGGAATTGGATAGGGTAGAGGCATAAAAAATGCTTTTCTCCATCAAGCCAAAAATCGGCCCCGGTTCCCGGGCTGATACCGACCCCATGCCTGAAAGGAAACATTCGTGTTTGCTTAGGTATAAGGGTGGTTCAGCTTATCGGTTAATTCGCAACTAACCATAAAGGTAGAATCTTTTCCTTTTACTTGCAAATAATCGCATCCGTTTTCGTTCGGTGTGGGAGTCGGTTGTTTAACTTAATTTTCGGTAAACAACTAAAAACCATACGATATGAAGCGAATTTTACGCTGTTTGGCCGTGCTTTGGCCGATACTAAATGTTTTCATGTGTGCAGAAGCCCATGCGCAGGCACCCGATTCCCAATCGGGGCCTGTGCTATCGGGCATTGTGGTGGATACGGCTGGCCATCCAATCACAGGGGCCACCATAACCATCAAAGACACATCGTTAAAGGCACTCACTGATAACGATGGGCGGTTTATCCTCCGCTCACCCGAACTTTCCGGCACACTGCTCGTCAGCTACCTGGGCCATCAAACCATAAGCGAAAAGTTTGACGAACGGAATGCCGGGCCATTCCGATTCGTGCTGATTCCCAATGAAAACTTACTGGAAGAAGTAGAGGTATCCACAGGATACCAGACCATCCCAAAGGAAAGGGCTACAGGCAGTTTTGAGCATGTAGGTAATGAATTGCTGAATAGAAGCCTCGGATCAAATATTTTGGATCGACTCGATGGGATTGCAAATAGTGTGCTTTTCGATAGACGGGGAGTAGCCAGAGATCCTCGCATCCAGATTAGGGGGCTCTATACCCTCACGCAAGGCATGGCTTCCCCATTAATCGTTGTGGATGGTTTCTCCTTCGAGGGGGATGTAAATGATATAAACCCCAACGACGTGGAAAACATATCGATTCTAAAAGATGCAGCTGCTGCTTCAATCTGGGGAGCAAAAGCAGGGAATGGCGTAATTGTCATCACAACGAAAACAGGATCATTTGATCAACATACGCGTATTTCAGTGAACAGTAACGTCTCAATAACGCCGAAGCCAGACCTCTCAAAACTCACATCTGTAATTCCATCTTCCGATTTTATCGACTTGGAGCGTTTCCTGTTTGATCAAGGGCTTTTCAATGCAGCGCTTAACAATACAACCACGCGACCAGCCGTATCCCCCGTGATTGAAATTCTTGAAATGTCAAGGCAGGGCCTAATCACAGAAGAGGAAGCATTAATACAAATCAATAATTTCAGGAGTATCGATGTACGGGATGATTACACCAGGTATGTATATCGCCCTACATTGAACCAGCAATACGCTGCAAACCTAAGTGGGGGTGGCCCATCCTACAACTACCTGTTTTCCTTGGGGTATGATAATAACGCACTGGGTTTACGCGAGCAGGAAGATGAGCGAATAACATTTAGGTTGAACAGTTCCTTTAAGCCTTCAAGAAGACTTTCCGTAAACATCAATGCGGCCTACAATGTCCAAAAGATTAAACAGGACGGTCTGGGAGGATACGGGAGCATGTATGCAAGCGGGAGATATTTATACCCGTATGCGCAATTTGCCGATGAAGATGGCAATCCATTGCCACTGGATATACATTATCGCAAGGCCTTTACCGATACCGTTGGAACCGGACAGTTGCTTGACTGGAAATATTACCCGTTGAAGGAGTTGGAATACTCGGATAACAGTAGGTCATCCCATGGCCTCCTTTTTAATCTTGGTACAACGTATGAGCTCACACCATACCTGAGTGCAGATATAAAATACCAATACCAACACAGAAATGAGGAACATTGGAATAATCAAATCCTTGAGAGTTTTTATACTAGAAATATCATCAATAGATATACCCAAATACAAGGAGACAATGCGGTCTATCCGATACCTCAGGACGGCATCTTGGATTTAGCGGGGGCTGGCTTGCAGGGACATGGATTACGCACCCAGTTAAATCTATCGCAAGTATGGGACGACCATGAAATAAATGCAATTGCCGGTGCGGAAATAAGGCAGGCTCGAAACACTTCTAACGGCGCAAGGACTTATGGCTACAATGACAGGCTTAATACCACTGCAGTGGATTATATAAGCCGCTTCCCACAGTTCATGAATGTGGGGGCGCCAATAGCGATACCATTTAACACCTATTTCAATGGTAGCACGGAAAGAAACGTATCCATGTATGGCAATGCCTCCTATACTTATGTTAAACGTTACATTGTTTCGCTAAGTGCACGCAGGGATGCTTCAAACCTATTTGGGGTCAACACCAACAGGAAATGGAAGCCACTTTGGTCAGCAGGCCTGAGATGGAACCTTTCAAATGAGCCTTTTTACAGCTTAAGTGCAATTCCGTTGCTCAATATCCGTGCAACATACGGGTATAGCGGCAATATGGATAGTGCTACCCCTGCCGTTCCAGTGATTAGTTATCTGGCTGCTTCGGAGTTTGCACAAATTACCAATGTGCCCTATGCTAGCCTGAGAGGAGCACCCAATCCGGACCTGAGATGGGAACAAGTGGGTACTTTTAACCTAGGTGTGGATTTTGCAACAAAGAGTAGGAGGCTGACAGGCAGCGCCGAGTACTATCGCAAAAAGTCAATTGATGTGCTTGAATTGCAGACCGTAGACATCACCAAAGGAGTGCCCTCTTTGAGGAGCAATTCAGCAAATATTTTGGGAAAAGGACTGGATATCAGATTGGATGCTGCAATCTTGGCCAGAAGGAACTTTTCTTGGAGAAACACGATCTCATGGAGTTTTGTTGATTTCAAAGTTTCCAAATACATGAGTGATACCTTCATCCAAGACAATGGATACGTCAGTGGCGGCACCTCCATTTTTCCGATGGTTGGATACAATCCTTACACGTTGGTCAGCTATGCATGGGCTGGCTTAGATGCAGTGAATGGCGACCCGCAGGGGTACATAGATGGGGGTATTTCCAAAGATTACGCTGCAATCATGAGAAACCCATTAGATGCCCAAGTAATCCATGGCCCAGCATTGCCACCCCACTTTGGAAATATGCTGAACCATATTTCATGGCGGATGGTGTCACTTTCATTGAATTTGACTTATCGGTTTGGAAGTTACTTCAGAAAGCCAACCATATCTTATTCGGCCCTATTCAGTAATTATGCCATGCACGCAGATTATCTAGATCGCTGGCAAAACCCCGGAGATGAATTGCACACGGTAGTGCCCTCCATGGTATATCCGGCTTCTACAAATCGAGATGCTTTCTATCGGTCTTCCTCAGTGACAGTAGAACGGGGAGATTATGTTCGATTAGATGACGTTAGGGTTAACTACAACCTGAACAATCAGTGGACAAAAGAACACGGCATATCAAGCATTCAACTATATGGTTATGTGTCTCAGTTGAATTTGCTGGTCTGGAAGAAAAACCGATCAAGTATCGACCCGCTTTATACCGATGGGCTTACACCAGCTACCGCATGGTCACTTGGGCTTAAAATTGACTTATAAATATTAGACTTATGAAACAATTGAAATATATACTTTTCTCGCTATACCTGATATTGTTGGCAGGATGTAGCAAATACCTAGATATGAAACCGGATGATAAATTGGCTGTCCCCTCAAGTGTGGAAGATCTACAATTGATATTGGATAGTTACGTTACGATTAGCAATGCTTTTCCCGTTACTGGGGAAATCATGTCCGACCACTATTATGTATCTACGGAAGCTTGGGCCAGCAGAAGCGAAAGTGACCGGAACTATTACCTATGGTTGCCTGAAATGAATGACAATACGGTATGGGCATCAGGCTTCCGAGCAATCCTCAGCATTAACACGGTGCTGGATAACATTGATAAATTTACAGCTAATCCGGAAAGCAACCATGTAAAGGGAAGGGCGCTCTTTTTAAGGGCATACAGGTATTTTTCTTTGGCACAGTTATATACCCCACCCTACGAAAAAAACACAGCCAACGAAGATTTGGGGATGCCATTGAGGTTAGACACTGACTTTGACAAACCTTCTACACGTGCTAGCGTGAATGATACGTACGCACAGATCGTACAGGATCTACAAATGGCTGTACAACTACTTCCGTTGACCGATGCATTGAAAACACGTCCAACAAAAGCCGCAGCTTATGGTGCTCTGGCAAAAGTATTCCTTTCCATAAAAGAATATGACAAGGCCGGAATTTATGCTGATTCGTGCCTGATGTTGTATAACTCGCTTATGAACTTCAATGAGCTCGACTCATCGGCCTCAGCACCTATTTCCCGCTTTAATAAAGAGGTAATCTTTCATGCGCGTTCCCCCGTGGCAACTATCATGGCTTCATCAATGGCTAATATTGACACCGTTCTTTATCAGTCCTACCATCAAGATGATCTTCGGAAGTCTGTCTACTACAGACTTAATGCAGATGGAACTACTGACTTTAAAGGCGACTATGACGGTAATGGGGTTAGTTCGCATTTTGCATTTTGGGGAATTGTGACCGATGAAATGTACCTAATCAGGGCGGAATGTAACGTCAGACAAAATAAAATAGTTGAAGCATTTGATGATCTGAATGCGCTGCTCGTAACCAGATGGAGGGTTGGCACATTCAACCCACTAACAGCCTCCTCGCTAGACGAAGCCTTGGATATCATCTTGGATGAAAGGAGAAAAGAGTTGGTGTTCCGGGGTACACGATGGACTGATTTACGTAGGCTTGCTGCTGAACCTCAGCGCGTAGTGGTTCCTGAACGGAATATTGGGGGGAGTAACTACCAATTGCTGCCGAATAGCTCAATGTATACATTGAAAATTCCACAACATGTTCTGGACTACAGTAATATCATTCAAAATCATTAGACAATTGAAAATCATGGGAGTCTACATACAAAAGCTCAGCGCACTTGTTTTAATATACTTAGGAAGTTTTTCCTTCTGGCAAGAGGAAAAGGGATTGGTTATCGGGGATCAATTACCAGATGTTGAAATCGCAGAGGTGCTCAACAGGGAGGCAAACACTTTAAAATTGGGAAAGCAGGATTCAAAACTTTACATCATTGATTTTTGGGCTACCACATGTGGTACCTGCTTAGCTTCCTTCCCTCGACTCGATTCATTGCAACGCCATTTTCAAGATACCATTTTGATATTGGCCGTTACTAAGCAAGAAAGGGCAAAAGTTGCACCATTTCTAGAAAAACATCGAAAGTGGATGGATGTCACATTTCCGATAATAGCAGGTGATACGCTGTTGCACGAATTCTTTCCGCATCGCGGGGTTCCGCACGTAGTCTGGTTATCTGCAGACAGGGAAGTTTTGGGCATAACAGATGGTAAAGCGGTCACTGCAGAAAATATAGCCTTGGTATTATCTGGCGAGGATATAAACTTGCCTACAAAAAAAGGGTATTGATTGACAACCAAAAAAAAAGAGGGCGTGAGAAATGCCCTCTTTTTTGAGAGTAGGTTTATATCGATCCTTAATTAGCCTTAAGCTCGATATAATCTGGGTCTACGGCACCAGATGAGAAGTAGGTGGCAAGAGCTGCATCAACACTTCCCGAAATATCAGGTATCACATTGTTCTCATCATCCAATGTGGTCATTGCTTTAATGGCACATAAAACTTCTTGCCCTTCAAGACAACTTGGGGTGCCCTGTGTATAATTACTGGGTTCCCTAGCTTGTTCCAGGCTAGTCGGGTGCCCTATGGTATATACAAACCACCCTTCTTGGAGCGTTTCATTGGGTTCTGAAGGATCATACTTCTTAATTGTAAAAGCACTCACCAAATAAACCATTCCTAAAATCGCTATCGTACCTGCGATAGCTTTGAATAACTTTTTCATTTTTTATGTATTTAAGTAAAAAACTTGGTTTTTGTGTTTGGCCTTCAAGGCCTGATTCCGCCTTGCAAACATAGCCCTTGGCAATAGTTGCGTAAGTAGTAGTCAGGGATCCATCACCATACCCCCTTCCGCTTCTACCGGAGAAAATGCGATAGCATCGGCCGGTAAGTGATTATCTGGTGATGGCTCAACATAGAACCACTCGTAGTCTTTTACAGAAGATCTTACAGGCGTGTCGTAGTAATAGGGTACGCCCCTGCTGTCAAGGAGCATGTCGGGTTCGCAGGAGCAGGGGGCAGGTTGCTCACGCTGTTGCGCTAGGCGCAATGCATCCAGCGCAAACGCCACCACCGCGCAGCCAAACGAAACTCCGATGAAAACCTTGATGCCGAGGTACCATCCTCGGCTGCTTAGCGGTGCGTTGCTGTATTTCTTTTCCATCTGCTGTAACCTTACCTTTCTTTTTTACCAAAAGTAGGGGCGCCACGATGGTGGGTTATGTGATTTTCGCTACAGGTTATTAGGTGATTTTCGCTACAGGGGGGTATGCCCGTGCAGGGTGATTTGGCAAAGTCGACTGGGAAAAACGGGTTTATTGTCGTATCTTAGCGGTATTATCCTAATTTCCTGCCTCAGACGGTATATTTATGAAAAAACATTACTTCCTAATTGCACTGCTATTCGTGGGTACCGCCATGCTATCGGGCTGCAAAATCGGTCGTTTCGTATGGTTCAATTTTGCGGATATCGATGACCACAAGATCTTTCCGGCGCGCCAGCTGCACGGCAGCGCCGATCCTTTTCGGTTCCACACCGCAGACAGCGAAAAAGGGCCGATATCCATCACGCGCGGTGGGCGGGAAATGCCGTTTGCCGATTTCCTCGCCGAAACCGAATCGGTGGCATTCCTCGTGATCCGAAACGACAGCATCCTCTACGAACGCTACCTCGACGACTATGACGAGGCTTCCATCGTGCCTTCCTTCTCCATGGCTAAATCGGTGGTGTCCATGCTCATCGGCTGTGCCATCGAGGATGGGCTGATCGGCTCGGTGCACGATCCGGTGAGCCGCTACGTGCCCGAAATGGCTAAAAACGGGTTTGACCGGGTGACCATCGAGCACTTGCTGCAGATGACCTCGGGCCTCAAATTTAACGAGGGGTATTACAATCCGTTCGGCGAGGTGGCCACCTTCTATTACGGCCGGCGGCTACGCCGGGCCACGGCCAAACTCAAACTGGAGGCCGAACCCGGTACCCGCTTCGCCTACGCCAGCGGAAACAGCCAGGTGCTGGGCTTGGTGCTGGATCGCGCGCTTGGCGACAAAAGCGTCACCGAATACCTCGATGAGAAAATCTGGGGGCCTGTGGGCATGGAGTTTGACGCCTCGTGGAGCATCGATCGAAAGAAAGACGGCTTGGAAAAAGCATTCTGCTGCCTGAATGCACGCGCACGCGATTTTGCCAAACTGGGCCGCCTGTACCTCAATGGCGGCAGCTGGCAGGGCGAGCAGCTGGTGCCTGCCGAATGGGTGCACCGCTCCACGCAGGTGGATAGCACCGGCGGCGCAAACGAGCGGTACCAGTACCAGTGGTGGCTGCCTACGCTGGATGGCGATTTCCTGGCGCAGGGCATCCTGGGCCAATACATTTATGTCAATCCGGCAAAAAACCTGGTCATCGTACGCCTGGGCCGAAAGGTAAATGCCAATTGGTTCAATGTTTTCGTGAACCTGGCCAAGTCGTATTGATCGGTGGATTCCCATAGCCCAGGACGGAACGATATATCATCTACAATCTGCTAGCCGTGTTTAAAACTGCTTCCTTCATAATCGCCGGCCGTTGTCCTTGCCGTCATCATCGGGCTGCCACGGATTACGGGGAATGTCCTGGATGCGGAGTATATGTTCGTCGCCTTCCCTGAATGCATTGCTTTCCTCAAGTATCTGTTGCATGGTATCCATTGACTCACCAGTGATGATGGCACTGAACCGCTGTGCCCTTTGGAGCATACGGATAAAGGTATCCGGCTGTTGCTTGCGCGTGAGCTGGCGGAGTGCGCCGAGGTAGTCCTCGCGGAAAACGGTCGGAATGATGATCTTCGTCTGGCCTGCGGCGGTGAGTGCGGCGTTCATCATGACCCTTGCGAGCCGCCCGTTGCCATCCAGAAATGGATGCACCTCGCTGACCATGAACATCATGTAGGCTGCTTTTGCAAAAGGGTCTTTGAGGGCGTGATAAAAATCGAAGCCGCGGATCAGCGTACCCCTGACGAGCGTATGGTCGACGAATTCGGTATCGCCCGCACGGTTGTTCCTGTCCTTGAACTCACCGGGATTCTTGGCCGGACGGGCTGCCATCAGTATCCTGTGCCTGTAACGCAGTATCTGCAGGAGCTGCTCGGCATTTTCAGGCGTGATGGACATTTCCTGCCTGTTTGAAACGATCTGGTAGGTGCCAAGTACGTCATGGGAATCCTCATCCCGTGCAGGCATGGGCTTTCCAGTCTCGATGATCTGAAGGGCTTCCTGTACGTCGAAGCGCGTCCCCTCGATAAAATTGGAAAAGTAGGCCTCGTAGAAAGCAAAGTTACGGAAAGCCCGTGGCGTGTCGTTCGCATCGGGCAGGTCGGCAAATTCACGCTGCCGGAGTTCCACAAACAGTTGCTCAAAGAGATCGAGCCTTGCGGGATCGTAAGGATGTCCAAAGGCGCGGGCAATGGTGACCGGTGAGCTGAGGATGTCGGTGGGCTTGGTGGAGAGGATCGCACTGATCATGCGGTCGAGCTTTCTGAATTCTTTTTCCATACCAAGTGTAACGGCGATGCGCCTTGCGCGGTCACGCAGTTCGTTGAGCCCTTCCTCGCCCTTCACGCGGACGATCTGATCGAGCTTTTCCTCAATCTCCGGCAAAGGAAGGGTCTTGGATTCGCTTCCAACCTTTCGGGATTCCTGCAGATTTTCCAGCAGGGCGCGTTCCTGTCCGGAGACGTACAGGCCGTCGGTCAGCAGGTTGTCGTCCTGTTCTGGCTTGTGCCCTGCCATAATGTTCAGCTTGATGCCCGGCAGTTTTATCCTGCGCTCGTAACTATAGGTGAGGAAAAGATCTCCGGTAGCGGTAGGTTTGTATTCCAATGCCGACCGGTGGCTGAGCAGTATGCCGGGATATAAATGGCCTATGATCCTGAACCGGTTCCTGTAGATAATATCTGCGGGGTCTTCGTCCAGATTGGAAGTAAAGATCTTTGGTGCAATCTTCCTGAGTTTCCCGTCTTTTACAAGTTTTCCGATCGCCCTGCTGACACGTGGTTCGTCTGAGGAAAAGATGATTTCCTGTAAATGTATAGGTGTGTCCTTGTCCATAATACGTGTAACAAATTTTTCAAGCTAACTCCAGCCTATCTCTACTACACCGCAAGTTTTTCAAGGTAATTCACCTGACATTTGCAAGTTTTTCAAGCTAACTCGATACAAATATACAAGTTTTTCAAGATAAATAAGCGACATACACACAAAAAAGCCGGGCGATCAGCCCGGCTTCATATGCAACTATTATTGGCTTAGTGGCCCCAGCCAAATACGTCTCCGGCTTCTTTATAGCTCATGCTTTTGAGCTTGCCAATATCAAACGATTGGCCGTTCAGGAGGACTGTTCCATTGATTACTTGGCCAGCGCAGACCGTGTATACGTTGCTGTTTTCCATAAGGTTTTCCATGTTTGATCACTCGTTTGGTAGCTGTCCAAAGCTAGGTGCTCGGTGTGGAAAATGCCAAACGGACGGCGTGGACAAAACGTGGACAACGTGTATTTCCCCTGCGGACCAGTTGGTTTTATGCACGTATCTTTCTTGGTAGCCGATCACCGCAGTGCATCCACGGCTTGCTGAAGGGCCGGGTCGTCGGCCTTCACTGAATAGTAGTGTGCGATACTGCCCGCCGTGACCTCCTCGCCATCCAGTCCATACCGGGCTTTGAAGGCTTTGCTGAAATGGCTGTAGGCAATGAAGTTTAACCCTAACTTTGTATTATGTTTAGACCTAACCATTCCCAGAAATTATCCCGGTGGATGACAGCACTGGTTTCGGGCTGGTAGTGAGCAGTAAAAGCCTTGGGGAATTTTGCTTTGGCTTTGGGGTTCCATTTGAATTCCCACGCATGCAGTTTGCCGTCCGTTTCTTCGATATAGTCGATCTCGGCTTTGCTCGTGTTGCGCCAGAAGAAGCTATTGCTGTATTGCCCACCGTATGCCAATTTCTTTTTACGTTCGCTGACCAAGAAGTTTTCCCACAATGCGCCGATATCGTTTCGTTCATTTATAGGAGCGAAGTTATTGATGAGGGTGTTGCGCACACCGTTGTCATAGAAATAGATTTTACGGGATGTATTGATCTCGTTGCGCAGATTGCGGGCAAATGGGCCCAATCGGAAAATCACAAACGCCTTTTCCAACAGATCAATGTAGGCTGACACGGTATTTTTGTCGATGCCGATAAGCTGTGAGAGCTCATTGTATGAAACCTCATTGCCCACTTGCCAAGCTAAGGCCTGGAGCAGTTTTAGCAAAAGCTCCGGCTTCCGGACACCTCCGGATTCGAGGATATCCTTGTAGAGATAACTTCCGGCTAGGTTAGCCAAAATTTCGCGCTCTCCGCTCCCGTTTACCACCACCTCGGGATAAAGGCCGTATACCAATAGCTGGTTTAGGCGCGCAGTGGCTTCGGGGAAGCCGTAGTGGCCTGAGATTTCGCTCCACGACAATGGATAAAGCCGGTACTCCCATTTCCTTCCGGTGAGGGGTTCATTGATGCGGTTTGCGATTTCGAGTGCGGAAGATCCGGAAATGAAAAGTTGCACCCCACTTTGGCCGTCAATGATCATTTTGGCACTCAGTCCTATATTTTCCAGGCGCTGGGCTTCGTCTATGACCACCAACTTGTGCCCACCGATGTATTGCTTGATATAGGCCGCGGAGGGGTTACTCCAAGATAGCCTGACCGCTGGGTCATCACCGTTGATATACAGATATGGCTCGCCCTCTTCTTTTGCCAGTTGGGTGATCAGCGTCGTTTTACCCACCTGCCTTGGGCCCAGTAAAACGATCGCTTTTTTATGGTCTATTTTGGCCTTTAACGTTGCTTTCAATGCCCTTTCGATCATATTCTGTGATTTTATTCACCAAATATATGCATATTCGGTGAATATGTTCGCCAAATATTGCTTTTATAGGGGTATCTTTCTTGGCAGCCGATCACCGCAGCGCATCCGCCGCTTGTTGCAGGGCCGGGGCTTCCTGCCCGAAGGTGAGCTGCACGACAAATAGGCTGAGTAGGAGGGCGTGTAGTACTTTCATAACCGCAAAGGTACGTTTTTAGGTTTTGTATGGTTGGTTCATGATGGTTGATACTCCCTCGGCGATAGCCCATACCGCCCCTTAAAGGCCTTGCTGAAGTGGCTGTAGGTCCAGCAGACATAGCGGGCGGCTTGCGCCGGGGTATCGCCCGCATCCAGCATGCGCTTGGCCTGCGCCAGCTTTGCCTCGGAGATATAGGCACCGATGCCACGGCCCACATGGGCCTTGAAGATGGCCCGCGCATACGAGTTAGACACCTTGAATCGCCAAGCCACCTGGCCGGTATCCACACCGCCGCCGCCGGCCACCGCCTCATCGATGTACCGCTGCATACGCGCCGCCAACTCGCGCGCACCTACCTGCCCATGGTGGCAGAGTTCCAGATCGTCGATGGCCTGGAATAGCAACGACATGGCCAAGGCTTGGATGGCCGCATGCCGCCGCAGATAGGTGCGCCCGGGAGATCGCAGGAAATGCCGGATGGCTGCGGCCACCGCGCCATCCATGGGCAATGCACTACTGTGCGCAATGCTGTCAAGCCTGCGCTTGAGCGCCTCCACCGGGGCATGGCCGAGCGCCAATTCGGGGCTGGGCTCCCGAAATAGCACCCTGCCCTTCAGCACCACGTATAGGATGCGGTGGCGGCCCTGCCGAAACCGGCAACGATAACGCGCCGGAGGCAAGTAGCTGAGCAGGTATTGCCCCGCACGGAGGCGCAAGGCCTCTGCACGGCCTTCCCCGCCGATGGCCAATCGCCCTTCCAGCTGGTAAAAGCCATATAGGTCATGCACGGCACAACGGATGGGGATGGCTACCCCGTCGCTGGCCTCCAGCTCCAGGCTGCATACGTAGGCATCATGGGTATCATAACCCTGCTCCACTAACGTGTATCCATCGCCCACCCAGCAACGCACTTCCGCACCCGGCAATGCCTGCGCACTGCCGGCGATGGCCGCCTGTATGGCGGCGGCATCATGCACACGGGCATAAGGCTGGTCGATATGGATGGGCAGCTGCATGGGGAGAAGGGACAACGGTGAATGACGGATCATCCACCCGGTTGCTAACCTAGGGATCCACCCGGGCAATCCATACGGCGCTTATGTGAAAGTTGCTTTTGGCTGCATGAATGCAATGAAAAGCTACGTGAATGCATTGACGACTAAAAATATGCTGCTCACGCCATGAAAGCATATTTCCACGTACTTATTGCCGGAAAAGGAAGCAGAAAATGACAAGTTAGCACCGTCGACACGGATTGGTCCGGTGGTACCACCGGATTCAGGGGATTCCGAAAACCTGGGCAATAGAGTAGGATTGACCTTAAATCAGCTACACGATGGAAGCATTAGAAATGGATGCATACGAACTCCTTTTTCCCGTCCTCGATGATGACGACAAATGTGATTTCTTTTACCTCTAACAAGTAAGCCGGGGCACGCCCCGGCTTACATCAAACCCTAATCTGCCATGCATGACCAATACCTTAACGAAAAACGACGTATCGAACACCATGCTGCCGGCCTTTCACTGGCCGCTAACGTGGCCACCTACCGAAAGTTTGCCTTGTTTACCACTAACCTGGGGATGGCATTGCCGGAAATACCGGTGCGGCGGCATCTCCCGCTATTCAGGAAAGCCATTGCCAATCGGCAACTGTGCTTTCTGGACGAACGGTACCATGATGCCATCCCCTGGCACTGGCACGGCGGGCATCGGCTTGATTTCGATGGGCTGAGGCAGCGGCCAGCCGTCATCGGCACCTTCCATGTGGGCTCTTACCGGTTTATCAATCACCTCTTGGCTAAAAACGGCGTACCCATTACGCTACTGGTGTCCGATACCGTCCGCGAGCGGCAAGCTGCCCTATTCAAGCAGCAATGCCAAGCCCTGGGCATCCATCACGATGCCTGCTCCCTGATATCGGCCGATCATCCGATGGCCGGGCTGCAAATCATGCGTGCCTTGAGCGCCGGCCGGACCCTGGTGGGCTATCTCGACGGCAACAAGGGATCGGCCAATCAGCAAAACGTGCATCAATTGCCTTTCCTTGATACAACCATTAACGTACGCATCGGCTTGGCGCAGTTGGCCATACGGGCCGGAGTGCCGTTCCATGGCATATTGGCCCTCCGTAAGCCAGACGGGGCACTATCACTATGGCAGAATCGGTCATTCCACTTCCGAAGGAAACATGACCAGCTCCAATCGGCAATCTCCGTGACCGAAGCGATGTATGCTGATCTGGCAGCCACCTTGCAAGATGAACCCTGGCAATGGGACCATTGGTATTACCTGCACGAGGCATTCCTGGAAGAAGCCATGGGATAATTTTTTTTCTTATAATTGTCGCTTCGACATTAACCATTCACTGCCTGATGGAAAAAAAGTATACCAGGGTGTCTTATCCTGCCCGTTACCATTTGTATGTATTGCTGGGTTATGCATTGCTGGTGTTTGGCCTGAATATCATCGGGAACCCGAGCGTCAACGCCCTTGGGGTGATCCTGTTGATCGGGATTAACATAGCCGTTTTTTACTCCCTCAATGCGATTTTCGACCGGCTTTTCGCCAGTGTCAGCAAACGTTGGTTACTGGGGGTCCAGTTGCTCGCGCTCATGGCCATCTGGTATGCGTTCGTGTACGTGATGATCTATGTGCTATTCCCCGACCTGGGGAGCCAGTTATTCGGCGCAGGGCGCGAATTCCATTTGGGCAAGTATATCCGAAACCTCACGGTATACCTCGAGAAATCACTGATGGCCGTGGTGATCTATCAATACATCAAGCTGAACAAGGCCCGTGGCCTGGCCCTGCTGGACGAAAAGGAAAAAACCATCGTGCAGGAGCGGCAGCTGAAAGAAGCTGCGCAACGCGAGCTGGTGCTCGAGCGTGAAGCCCAGCGGGTAGAACGAGAAAACCAACGGCTATTGCTGGCGGCTTCGTCCAGCCAGCTGAAATCACACTGGTTACATGCCGTGACGGCTACGCTGCGCAAGGGTATAAGGGATGGCATTAACGTGGAAACCCTATTCGATGGTTATACCGCGGTACTGAACTACTACTATCAACACGGGGGTACGGCGCACGCACAGGTGCTGCTGAAAACAGAGCTGCACTTGGCGCGGTTGATGCAGCAGCTTAACGAAGCGGTAAATGGAGGCCGGAAAACGTTTGTTATCCAGACGGGCGAACCACTGATCGCCCGCCAGATCCCACCGTTTATCATCACCACGATCGTGGAAAATGCGTTCAAATTCGCAGACCAGTCCGACCCCCGGCAGCCCATCACGCTCACGGTGCACAGTACGCCGGCGAAGCTCACCATCGCCTGCCAAAACCAAATAGACCCAGCGAAAGTAGCCGCATCGCCGCCAAGCGGCGTCGGGCTGTATGGCGTGCAGCAACAACTGGACTACTTCGCGCCGTCTCGCCACAGCATTGCCATCAACAATGAAAACCGAGCTTATGGAATCACGATTACCATTTACTTTGAATAGCATCTTATCACTTCCAATGATACACTACTATGACAAAAACACGATTTAATTACATCATCATCGACGACAGTGCGGATGATACGAGTGCGCTGCAATGCCACCTCGACAAATTTGAAGAGCTGAAACTCCTGGCCACGTTTGGCGACCCGCAAGCGGGCAGGTCGTTTCTCATGAAAAACGATGTGGATTTCCTCTTCCTCGACATCGATATGCCCGGGCTGAACGGCATCGAACTGCTACGCCTCATCCCCGATCCCCCCGTGACGGTCATTTGCACCGCCCATGCCGAATTCATGGCGCAGGGTTTCGAGCTGGAGGTGGTAGACTACCTGCTGAAACCCATCGCCTTCGATCGGTTGGTAAAGACAGTGCGACGCGCCAAGCGCAGGCTGGGCCAAGCCAGCGAATCCGATCCGGAGATCTATCACGATTACATCAACATCAACATCGGCAATGGAATCCGTAAGTTCATCCGCACCGATACCATCAATTACGTACGTGCCGCAAACCACCAATGCCGCCTATCGGTAGTGGATCCAAAAACCGGTGGGGAATCCATCATCCTAGCCAGGCAATCGTTTGGAAGTGTGGTGGACTACCTGTCGAAGAAGCATTTCTTTCCCGTTGACAGGAGTGGTGTGGTGGCACTTGATCGCATCAAGGAATTGCGCAGCAGCGGACATGTCCTGCTGAGTATCCCCAATGATAAAATGGTCAGCATCACCAAGGCCAACCTGGCTAAACTGCGTAAACTGACAGGGAGCGATTAACGGTGCACATCAATAAGATGTAGCCGATGGTGATGGGTAAGGAAGGCCATAAACTCTTCATGGCATAGGGGTAAGTACCCCGGTGTTTCCAATAGCTCGGCAAGTGGGTGTACGACAATATCTCCGATGGTTTCCCATCCGTAAGCATGGCAGTACGACACGAAATGATCACTGAAACCATCGGTGGCAACCGGAAGCTTTAATAATTCGTTTGTGGTGATGAAGGGAGTAGTGGCCATAAAAAAACGCGGGTTGTCCTGAAAGGTATCAAGGCAACGCTAATCGCCCGTACTCCATAACCGACCAAACCCGCGCGTAACGCGGGCGATCAGTCTATTTAACCTTGGAGTAAGTATTTATTTAGCGTTTTTTGATACCCAGATAAACAGCTGTCGCTTTAATCCAATATGTTTAATCGTCCTATATCAATAGCACTTCTTTTAGTTATTAATCACATTTAGTCAATCAACACAAAGATACCAAAATTTACCGATGGAAAAAGATAGCTACCACATCCGAACCACACTGGAAGACATACACCGGCTCATGGAAGAGCTGGTGGCGCTGCAACGGGATAACCCGCAGTGCTGCCGGGCGGTGGCACTGCCGCTTCCCGAGCCGCCTGTATCCAAACCTGAGCCGGAAAGCCCGCCCAGGGAACATTACCAGGAAAGCGAACTGATGACCATAAAAGAAGCTATTCGCTATCTCCGCGCCAGCCGTTGGAAGATAGACGACATGCGCCGGCGGGGTATCCTGCAAACGCTGCGCGACCGGCGGAATGTCCGCCTCATTCGGGCCCAGGTGGAGGCCGCCCGCCAATGGAGCGTCAACAAAGGACGGATCTGAGCGGAAACCCGCCGAATAGGGTACGCCTACACGGCAAAAGCACACACCTTATCCCCAATGGCATACCACATCGGCCCACCGTGGTACCACGGTGCACCGGCGGTTTATGGCAGATGGCCCGGGCCATACCACGATGGCTTAACGGCATATCCTTGCCGGCCATCGGCACACCCCGGTGTACGGCAAGCATACCCCGCTGGGCCACATCCTGATACTTCCGGTCCAATGGGATACCACCGGCGGGCGAAAGGAGATACAAGCGGCCCGCCGGCATATCCTTTCGCCATGTCGGTGTACACCGATGCCCCGCCGGCATAAGGCGAAGCTGCGTTGACGGATGCAGTTGGTCCGAAAGCATATCCCAACCCCCTGTCAGCATATACTTTCCGCCCCGGTCGGTACCGAAGCCGGCCGGAAGCATACGCTTGTGGGGTGCCGCGGTACATCGCCGGGGCAAAGGGGTATGCCTTTCGCGCGCCAGGGTATGCTCCCAGCCTTTCGGCATATCCCGAAACACCCAGCCTTTGCATGGTCTTGCACGGTAAACCATCCTTTTTTGTACGGCTTTGCACGGCTTTGCTTGGAAATTCGACCAACCCGCGCATTCATCCGAATTTGGTGGAGCAAACACAAAATGAATACCCATGGCAACACAGGCTAACCCCATACGCGCAGGGCCGGTCAGCTCCCGCAACGCATAGACCAGGCGGATGTATCCGCCAACAACAACAAGATCCATTAACAAAGAAAAACGACAGAAAATGAGACAGAAAAAAGTATACACGGACTATAGTGATTGGTCAAACGACGCATTGGCCACACTCGGCGGCCGTACCGTGGAATTCATGACGAACAACCCCAATTTCCCTGACGTGGTGCCTGATATGGCTACTTACACCGCGCTGGTAACCGACTATAGGCAAAAACTGGAGATTGCCAAAAACCGGGGGAGCCTGGTGGAGGTGACGGCCAAAAACAAGGCGCGGACAGCATTGCTCAAGTGCATGAAGCAATGGGCGTTTTACGTGAACATCACGGCAGACGGTGATGCAAACATGCTGGCCAGTTCGGGCTTCATCCTGGCGGGAGACCCGCAGGCGTTGCGGATACCGCATACCCCGCTGTTTGCGCGGCTGGACGACGGCGAAAAGAGTGGTGAGCTGAATCTCCGTTTTGAGGCCATCGCCAATGCGTGGGAGTATGAGTATCAGATCGCTGAGGAGACTGGGGACGATGGGGAGCCCTTGTGGGGAGAGCTGCTCGCCACCACGCAATCCCTGCGAAACCCGGTGCGGCCCACGGTACCGGGAAAACGGTACTACGCCCGTGTTCGGTCGCGCAACGGCAAGGGGGTAAGCGATTGGAGTGCGGTAGCCGCTCAATACGCCCGGTAAACCAGCTACCTGGCCATGATACAAACGGTTATACCCACCCCTGCCCGCCATGGTGGCGGGCAGGGTATGCTGGAGCTTTGCTTGCGCCGCACCTATGCCCCGGCTGGCACAAACGGCAAGTTACTGTTAGGCGACAAACCGGTCTGCTACACCATCGAGCTGCCGTGGCGAGTAAACCGGCGCAATGCCAGTTGCATCCCCGAGGGGCGCTACCGGCTGGCACTATACCCGTCCCGGCGCTTCGGGATGTGCATCACACTGCTGGATGTGCCCGGCCGCAGCGGCATCCTCATCCACGCCGCAAACGATGCGGCCACGGAGCTACAGGGATGCATCGCCCCGGTGACCAAACTCACCGGCCCCGGCAAGGGGATGTACAGCCGCGTGGCACTGGAACGCTTGGAAAACATCGCCATGCCCGTACTGGAAGCGGGGGAAACAGTGTGGCTGGAGGTCGTGAGTGGGCCGATCCGCGCATCAGCAAATCCGCAGAATCGCTGATAGGCTGAACTGCTGAATCGCAAATCCGCAGAATCGCTGATAGGCTGAACTGCTGAATCGCAAATCCGCGAATCCGCGAATCCGCAAATCCGCGAATCCGCAAATAAGCAAATCAGCAAATCCGCGAATAAGCAAATCAGCAAATCCGCGAATCCGCAAATCCGCGAATAAGCAAATAAAAAACATGAAAGAAAAAGAAACCGTCGGCAACCCCACAGTGGGGAAACCGACCATTTACGAGAAAATCAAAGAAACACTGGCCGTGGCCAGCCAACTCATCATCGCCTCACCGCTGAAGCTGCCGCCCAAGGTGGTAGCCGTGGCCAAATACCTCGCCCTGGCGCTGGGCGTACTGGAAGCCGTGGAAGGCGCGGCGGGGAAAGGGGAAGACGATGAAAGCTAGCCAGCAACTCGGTATCGGCACGGGCGGCGGCACGCTGCTCAGTATCCTCGGCCAGCTGGGCATGCACGACGTGCTAAAGACCGCGGTGCTGGCCGCGATCGGCGCGGCGGTGAGTTTCGGCGTTAGCTGGATGTTGCAAAAAATTGGACGGAAAAGGGGGTAGCCCCCCTATAAAACCAATACCGTGGCCGATGGAACCCAAGGGCACCCGGGTACCCATCGGCTACTTTTATCATTCCTCCCCATCCAACCAATTGCTGTCAATCTGCTTGCTTGCCTTTGCCCCCAGCTTTTTGAGATTTTCAACCCGCTTGATGACATTTCCAGGACCACTGTCCAGTTTCTTGCGGGCATCATCGTGCGCTTTCTTGGCATTGTCCAATTGTTTGCCCACTTTTTCCATGTCTTCCAGGAAGCCATAGAACTTGTCGTACAATGCCCCGGCTTCTTTGGCGATTTCAAGTACATTGCGCGTTTGCCGCTCTTGTTTCCACATACTGGCAATGGTGCGCAGGGTAGCCAATAGCGTGGATGGGCTCACGATGACCACCTTGCGATCCCAGGCATCGCTGAAGAGGTCGGCCTTATAGGTGATGGACATGCTGAAAGCCGACTCGATGGGCATGAACAGCAATACGAAGTCGGGCGAATTGATCTGGTAAAGGTCGTGGTAATTCTTGGCCGACAATCCCCTCACATGGTTTTCTACCGAATGGATATGTTGTTTGGCGAATACCTCGCGGTCTTCATCCGTTTCGGCATTGACCCATCGTTCATAGGCCACCAGCGATACCTTGGAATCCACCACCAGGTGCTTGTCGTCAGGCAGGTCGATGACGGCATCGGGCTGTAGGCGCCGTCCCTCATCATCTACCATGGATGCCTGTAGCCGGTACTCCCGATCCTTGACCAATCCCGAACGCTCCAATACCCGCTCCAGGATGACTTCTCCCCAGTTGCCCTGCTTCTTGCTGTCGCCACGGAGTGCGCGGGATAGGCTGTTGGCTTCGTCCTTGATGTGCCGGCTTTGCTCCATCAACTGCTCGACCACGCCTTTCAGCGTGTTGCGTTCGGCGGCCTCGGTTTGGTATACCTTGTCTACTTTTTCCTCGAAGCTTTTGATTTTGTCTTTAAAGGGGTTCAGGATTTGGTCAAGCGATTTGGTATTGGTCTCCGTAAACCGTTGGGTTTTTTCCTCCAGGATTTTGTTGGCGATGAGTTGGAATTCGTTATTAAATTGTTTCTTGATGGTTTCGATTTCGGCTTTTTGTTCCTGGAGTTTTTCCTGTTGCGATTTGTAGTAAGCACGGGCGCTTTCCAACGATTTTTCAGCCTGCAATAGGTTTGCCCGTTCCTGCTGGAGCTCGGCCGCCAGGCGTTGGCTTTCCTCACGGAGCATGGCCGATATCCGCTCCTTTTCGGCGAGGAGGTTTTCTGCCTGCTGTTCAGCCCGCGCCAGTCGGATGGCCATTGCCTCCTTTTCCTTGCGCAGCGTGTCTAATTCCTGCGTGTTAGCTAATGGCTGTGGGCGCCGCACAAATAAGACGACCGCTAGGATGAGGATGACAAGGGCAATGATGATCAGGTATAGTTCCATGGTGGGACAAAGATAGGGAGTTTGGCTGATTGATTCGGTTATTGGCAGTATTTGTTGTCTATCATCTGGAACGATTGAATCATGTTGGACGGCGTATGTCTATAATAGAAACGTATCAAAATTATGTTGGTGTATGACCTTGAATTCGCTTCCGGGGTATGCTTTTAGAAATGTGTGGGGTATTTTTGCTGCTGCATTTGGATTCCATTTGAACTCGTATGCCATGATTTTACCATCCATTTCTTCGATTAGGTTAATTTCTTTCTGTTCTTTGGTTCGCCAATACCATTGGTTCACCCATTGGCCGGTATAATGTAGGTGTTTTATCCGTTCGGATATGAGGAAATTTTCCCATAGTGCTCCGGTATCTGTCCTGTTCTCTACCTGGGCAAAATTGGCAATGAGCGCATTGCGGATGCCGTTGTCATAGAAATAGATCTTTTTGCTATGCTTCAACTCATTGCGGAGATTCCTGCTAAATGACCCCAACCGGAAGATTACGAAAACCTGCTCGAGCAAGGTGATGTATTTTTCCACGGTCTTGGCGTCTAAACCGCTTAGCTGCCCCAATTCGGCGTATGATACCTGTGAGCCAACTTGGAATGCGATGGCTTGCAGGAGTTTCAAGAGACTATCGGGTTTCTTGATTTGCTCCCAGATTAAGATATCTTTATAGAGGTAGCTGTCTGTAAGCTGTTTCAGCCGCTCTTTTTCTTCCCCGGGATGAATCACAATATCGGGGTAGTACCCGTATAGGAGGCGATGCCGCAACATTCGCTGTTCCTCCAATGCAAAAATACAACTTTTCAGGAATCAAACCCCGAAAATTCTCAACTTTTCAGGAATCAAATCCCGAAAATTCTCAACTTTTCGGGATTTATTAGCGATATGCTGGGATATCGATACTGATGGCGCGAGACCCTTGAAAGATCAAATCAACTTCTGGTGTGTCTTCCACCACAGGTCGGGCATCTCGCCGGCCACGGCCGTTTGGTAATCCTCATAGCGGCAAGGGACGAGGTGGTAGCGCTCATTGGGTGATTTGGCATTGGAATAGGGTACTTGCATCCACCAGCGGTCAGATTTCTTGCTTTTCACAAATACCAATTCATAAGCATCGTCATGGAGTGTGGTGCGGTACGTGATGTAGGCCGATTTCGGGATTAGTGGAGCATCATGCTTGCGGCTGTAGAAGCCATCGATAAAGTACCAGATCATCTGCGACAGGAGGATGGCCGTTTGCTCGCGCTGGTCAAGCGACGGGTTGTATTCGTAAAACCCGATGGAGGTAAGTTTGTCGCTCATGCCCGCATACCGGCAGATCTGGCAGGCTTCATCGCCAAACAATCCGTTAGGGGTCACATGGGCACTGCCTGGGGCGTCCGAAAACCGGATGGCGCTCATATCGAAGCTGACCATGTCGGCCGCGCGGATGACCGGCTCGATATGCGGTACCTGACCGGAGATGAGGCCGAGGCGCATGCTGTGGAAATACAGCTTATCATACATCGCGATGGATTCCTTGCTCGCGAAATAGGTTTGGTATGCCAAGCTATTCAGATTAAAAAGGTAATCGGGCTCATGCAGGACGATATGATTGAGGTAGGTCTGCGAATTAAGCGGTGCATTCTCGGTATTCTCTTGGTCGAGGTCAAATCGCGCATCGATAATGGATACCTCTATTTTCTGCTCCAATTTCTCATAAGCCAAGTATTGGGCATACGTAATGTCTTGGCCACCTCCAACGACGATGGGAACGATACCCGATTTGATAAGTTCTTCGGTTACTGTTTTCACGGCGGCGTAAGTGTCCGTTACCGTTTCCCCAGCCTTGATGTTTCCCAAGTCGGCCAATCGCAATTTGTAGTCACCTTGGTAAAGCCCGTACAGGTGCTTGCGTATGGCATTTGCGGCTTCGGCACAACCCAGATTACCGATAGCCATCCGATCATCCAGCACCCCGAAGATAGCTAAATCAGGCTTTTCATCCTCGATATCGGGGAAGCGCTGCTCATAGGCTCGTACGGACGATCCGATTTGCGAACTGAAAAAACCGATTTCGGGGGTAATATCCTGAAGCGATATGGATGAGAAAAAAACGGATAGGGACATTGGTGAAAATTTTCGTTGCTTGGCAAATTATTTGACAAACTTACACAAAATGTGCCTGCTGCCAAAGCACATTTTGTGGGTCTCTCATCTGCCACTAAAAACAGACAATAATAGATGAAACCCGCATGATTGAAAATCACTTTCAATCATGTGCGGTTCCATGAGGCCTTTGAAAAAACAATGATTTCCGAATGAAATATCCATTTATTAGCTTACTTTTGGAAGCATTATTATCAACTAGTCTAAGACGGTGGTTTTAGTAACAGGAGGAACAGGTTTTCTAGGGGCAATACTCATCAAGCAACTGCTACGGTCAGGGGTGGATGTACGGGCAACGAAACGACCTACGTCCCGTATACCTGCTGAATTAACAGGATTACCCCAATTGCAATGGGTGGATGCCGATATTACCGATTTTTTCGCACTACAAGATGCCTTTGAAGGCGTCAGCAAGGTATACCACTGCGCGGCCATGGTTTCGTACCAGAAAGCCGACCGGAAGGAAATGATGGCCATCAATGTGCAGGGAACGGCCAATGTCGTGGCCTTGGCGATGGATCAAGGGGCACGGCTACTGCACGTAAGCTCCATTGCTGCCCTAGGCCGGGCTAAGGACGGGCGGGAGACCACCGAAAAGGATCTTTGGGAATATAGTGCAGACCAATCGGGCTATGCGGTGGCCAAATATGAAGCCGAGATGGAGGTATGGCGCGGCATTGCAGAGGGGCTCGATGCGGTCATCGTGAACCCGGCATTGATCATCGGCCCATCGGCCGGTACCTCGGGTAGCGGAGCCATCTTTGGCATGCTCCAAAAAGGGCTTAAGTTTTATACAGGGGGATCGGTAGGGCTTATCGATGTAGCTGATGTGGCGAAAGCCATGATCCTACTGATGGACGATACTACGATACATGACGAACGTTACCTCTTGAGTAACGTCAACATGGCACACAAAGAATTGCTCGAGAAATGCAGCGGTTATCTCCATCGGCCTGCACCTCGGATACAGGCCACACCCTTGATGCTGGGGCTCGCTTGGCGCGCCGCGAAATTCCTTTCGTTCTTTACGGGCAAAGCGCCCTTGTTGACCAAGGAATCGGCTAGGGCATCGAGTCGGAAAATGCGCTTTTCCAATAAAAAGGTCGTGGATGCGACCGGTATCACGTTCAAACCGATAGATGATACCCTGCGTGAAATATGTGCTAGTTTATTAACAACCCCATAAATTGAAGAATTATTACATCATTGATTTTGATAGCACCTTCACACAGGTGGAGGCATTGGATGAATTGGCTCGTATTTCATTGGCCAACCACCCGGCCAGGGAATTGATTTATGCGGAAATAGACCGGCTCACTAACTTATCGATGAATGGGCAGTTGTCCTTTCGCGAAAGCCTTGCCGGTCGGGTACGCCTGCTGGAAGCCAACCGCGAGCACCTCGCCAAGCTGATCTGGGTACTCAAGAAAAAGGTGTCGCTTTCGTTTTCGCGCAATAAAGAATTTTTCAAGAAAAACGCCGATAGCGTATTGATCGTTTCGGGAGGGTTTAAGGAGTTTATCTTTCCGGTGGTCATCCCGTACCACATCAAAAAGGAAAACGTGTACGCCAATACATTCCTTTTTGACGACGATGGCAAAATCATCGGCTATGACGAAGCTAATCCCCTATCGGAAGAAGGAGGGAAGGTCAAACTGCTGGAACAATTGCAATTGCCGGGCAAAATTTACGGTATCGGCGATGGTTATTCCGACTTCCAACTGAAGGAATCGGGGCTGATCGAGCGCTTTTTTGCGTTTACGGAGAATATCGAGCGGAAGAGTGTATCGGAAAAGGCCGACCACGTAACCCCGAGTTTTGATGAGTTCCTCTATGTAAACGATTTACCTCGGGCGATCTCCTATCCAAAAAACCGCATCCTCTGCTTAATCGTCGGCGATGTGCCGGAAATTGCCGCGCATATCCTGAAGCGCGACGGGTTTTCCGTACGGGTGAAGCCGACGCTGGAAGAAAAGTACGTGAAAGATGTGGGCATGTTGTTACTGGGCAAGGATGTGAGGCTTGATGATGAGCAGCTAGCCCGGGCCGACAAGCTCAAGACCATCGGCTACCTGGGCGATAGCAAAAATCGGCTGAACCGCGATATCTGCAATGAGAAAGGGATTGTGCTGTTTGATGATAAAAAAGGAAAGAAACGCAACAGCGAGTTCATTCCGCGCCGCATGGCTGATTTCATCAACAGGGGTGACACCTACATGAGCCGTAATTTCCCCAACTTGATTCTGCCCAAAGTGGAGCGGGCACACCGATTACTGCATATCCACCGCAACGTGCCGGGCATCATGGCGCAGATCAACCACGTGTTTGCCGAAAACCGGATTAATATCGTCGCCCAATTTCTCATGACCAAGGGTGATATCGGTTACGCCGTCACCGATATCGCTACACAGTATGATCGGCAGTTGATCAAGCAACTGAAGCAAATCGAGCATACGGTGAAGTTCAGGATATTGTATTAGCTTAAAACACCCAAATCCGCTCCGGGGTGATGCAGGTATCGAGCGGAACATCGTATTCATCCACATCGCAGATGGCATCGGTGGCATCGAATAGCGAAAGCCCGATTTTGTATGCATCGGTACGGCACTCGCTTAGAAAACGGTCATAGAACCCTTTGCCATACCCTACCCGGTTGCCTTGCTTGTCAAACGCAAGCAGCGGCACGAAAATCGCATCGATCTCATTGGACAAAACAGGAATTCCGTTTTGTGGTTCGGGAATACCCCAACGGTTGGTTTGCAACACGGTCTGTTCATCCCAGCAGACATGGTGCATCCGGCGGGTACTGGCATCACTTTTCGATATGGCCAAACGTATGGTCGGATAGGTTGTTTTCAGCCAATCCGCTATCTTATAGGTGTCGGGTTCATGGTTTCCCTGTATGGGAAGGAATAGGTGGACGGTCGAAAACTTGCGGAAGTCAACTTGCTTGACCCGCACTAGCAATTCCGCGTTGAGCGCATGGAATTCATTGGTGGCCAGCGTTAACCGTTTTTCACGGAACAACGTGCGCAATTCGGATTTGGTTTGTGGAGGCATGTCGTTTCTGCTGCATCAATGCTGAAGCAAATGTACGGCTATTGCAATGAAAAGAAAAAATACAGTATCCGTGCAACCTTTTCACGAGATTTGTCATCATAGTAATAAACACACGAAAGTTGGAGCAAACGGTTACGATCGATAGTTTGTATGAAGGTTGCAAGGAAGGCAACCGCCAGGCACAGCAACAATTGTACGTTGCCTTGGCCGGTAAAATGTTGGGTGTATGCATGCGCTATGCAAAAAGCACCTTTGAGGCGGAAGATATGCTCCAGATGGGTTTTGTAAAGGTATTTAGCCGTATTGGTCATTACCGCAAGGAAGGGTCGTTTGAAGGTTGGATACGGCGAATCATGGTCAATACGGCCATTGAAACATACCGCAAGAATATGCGTGGGGGCTATTATACGGAGGATATCGAGGAGGTACATGACCATCCCCAGCAGAGCTTCTCCATGGATACGCTGGAATGCGAGGACCTGCTGAAGCTGATCCAGGCCCTGCCGGATGGTTACCGTATCGTATTTAACATGTATGCGTTGGAAGGATACTCGCATAAAGAGATCGCCGAAACATTGAAGATTAGTGAGGGAGCGTCCAAATCCCAGTTATCGAGGGCAAGGGCGTGGCTCAAAGAAAAAATAACACAACTCGAAGGAGGGGCTTATGAATCAAAAAAAGGATAACGAATTTGACCGCCAATTGCGGGGGAAATTCGAAAGCTTTACGCCGGAAGTATCTACAGATCTGTGGGGTAAAATCGAGGCGCAGCTGGACGCCGGTGCGCAGGACAAGGTGGTGCCGATGGCGGGCAGGCGCAAGGGGTTGCCCGCGTGGTTGAAAGCCGCCGCAGCGGTGTTGGTCATCATGGGCGGTGTGGCCTATTGGTACAGCCGCCCGGTAGAGGTCACCTACCTACACGGGCCAGCAATCGTTCAGGAAGATGAGCAAGAAGTACGCACCATCGTAGACGAAAATGAACAACCTCCAGTGGAGGTCGCTGAGCCATTGGATGTCGAACGGCTGAAACGGCTGTTTGCCAAAAAGGAGCGGCGTAACGATGGCGCAACGCCAGCACCAGCCGAAGAAGAGCAGGCCGCCGAAGAAAGGGCGCCCGAAGCAGAAGAGCCGGTACTGCAATGGGCTGCCGTAGGCGAAAAGCAAGCCCCGGTTGACGAACCCGTAGCAGCGCTCCCTGAGGATACCTCCATCGAAAAGATGGAGACAGCAGTCGGTCTGGAAGAAGCGCTTGCCAAGATACCCGATGTGCAGCCGCTGGTGGTGTTGGATGACGAAGAGGAAACCATGCTGGCCTCGGCAGATGGTAAACAAGCCTTTGGCCTGAGTAACATCTTGAATTACGTGGTGGGCACGGTAGACCAGCGGGAAGAAAAACTGGTTACATTCTCCAATGACAATGAAGGCTCGTTGAAATTGGATTTCAATTTCGGGCTGGCCAAAAACAAGAAAAAGAAAATGAAATAAATTGATCAAACCTCACAGGTTTTCGGATGCAGTGGCCAATGCACCGCACTTGGAGGTTGATATCGGAGATAGCAAAAAGAGTAAAAAACCATTAAAAACAACTAAGATGAAATATATTAGCCTGACAGTATTATTTTTCGCCATGGTATCGATGGCATTTGCGCAACGCCCCGTCGTAGCTGACACCATCATCATGGAAGACGTGAAAACCGGAGAGAAACGTAAGGTACGCATCATCATACCGGGCAAGGACGAGGGTGTGGTGACCATCGAGAAGACAGACAAGGTATACCGCATGGATAGCAGCGTCACCGAAACCACGACCTCAAAAACCATCCACAAGACCCCAAGGAGGACGTCGCGCCCGATTTACGGCATTACCTTTTCCAGGGTAGACCTTGGTTTGGTCAAGCTGGTGGATAACGGCAGCTTTACCTTGTCGGATGATAACCGCGATTTCCGGTATCGCCCGGGTAAAACGGTCAATTTCGGCTTCGACGTCTTGCAGGCGGGATACCGCTTCAATGACAATTTCCGCATATTCTTGTCGGGCGGTTTCGATTGGACGTATATCCGCTTGCGGGAGAATATCGACTTCCTGGAGAATACCACGCCATTAGACTGGGAGACCCGCACCGATGTGGAATTTACCAAAAACCGGTTGACTTCCACCTACCTTCGCTTGCCATTGACCTTTGAGTTCCGGAGCAAGCACTACAGCGGACTGGGCCGGGTCAAGTTTGCGTTTGGCCCAGAAGGTGGGTTCTTGCTGAAAGGTACGCAGCGCTTCAAAAGCGATGAGCTGGGCAGGCAGAAATTTAAAGATGATTATAACTTCACCCAGTTCCGTTATGGAGCGTTCGCCCGGTTTGGGGTTGGTTCATTCGGTATCTACGGCAAGTATTATTTCAATGACATCTTTGAGAACAGTCCAGCTCAATCGGGGTTGCAAAACTTCACCTTTGGTGTGATGATGGGCTTTTAAACCTGAATTCAGGTTAGCCCCTTACCGATATATTTTTGTACTTTCGTGCCGTTCCGGTTTGCGCCGGAGCGGTTTTTTTATGGCATTAACCCCTACAAATCCCCCTTCCTGCTCGGTGCCCCATGATGTGCAGCGCGAAGGCCTTCCCTTGATCTATGGCGAGCAACTGAGCCGGGCATTTCACGGCAAGGAGCCGATCGTGGCCGTTAGCGGACTCACGTTCGGTATCCATGAAAGTCGGATCACGGCGATCATCGGGGAAAGTGGTAGCGGAAAAAGCACGCTACTCCGGCTGATCTATGGACTATTGGAGCCCGATGCCGGTGAGGTACGGTATCGGGGTTGGAAAGTACCAAATCCACGCGAAAAATTAATCCCTGGCCACGATGCCATGCGGATGGTGTCGCAAGGGTTTGACGACCTGAATACCTATGCCAATGTATGGGATAATGTGGCTTCGCAATTGCCCAATACGGATCTGGATGCAAAATTCAGCCGTACGGAAGAAATCTTATCGCGGCTGCGGATAATCCACTTGGCCAAGCAGCGGATTGCCGATTTGAGTGGAGGGGAAAAGCAGCGGGTGGCCATATCGAGGGCATTGGTCAATGACCCCGAGGTGCTCTTGATGGATGAACCGTTTAATCAGGTGGATGCATCGTTCCGCGAAATCTTACAGCAGGATATCCGTCGTATTGTAGCCGATACCGGACTTACCGTCGTATTGGTGTCCCACGATCCCGCCGAAGTGCTGTCTATGGCTGATGATTTGCTGGTATTGAAGGATGGGCAATTGGTGGCATCGGGCAGCCCTGCTGCACTCTATCAGCGGCCTCCAAATGCGTATACCGCTCGGTTGTTGGCCAAGAGTAATATCCTCCGTGCGGAAGAAGCACATGCATTGGGTATCGACGTGAGTGCCGAAGTAGCGGTGCATCCGGAATGGCTGGTACTGCATGAAAATGAGGCGTCTCCGTTTGAAATAAAGGACGTGCGCTTCAAAGGTTTTTATGAGGAGCTGACCATCGGTGATGGGTACGTAAACATCCGGGCGGTAAGCCAGGCGCCCGGTACGCTCCAATCGGGCACACGTGTGGGTATCCGCATTACCCATTACCATCCATTGGATTAATTGGCGGTTCCCAATATCATTTCCCCATTATAGTAATCAACGACCCGTTGCCGGAGATGCCATTGGTAGCGGGCGATGACCAGGTTGGCATTGGCATTATCCATCTTGTTTTTAGCCATCAGAAATTCCACGGAATTGATCGCTCCCGCATTGAAACGAACCTCCGCGACGCGGAACGATTCCGTATAATGCTCCACCTGTTCGACCAGGTTGGTGTAATTCTCCTTTGCAGCATCCAGATTGAACAAGACTTGATGGGCGGTTTGCTGCAATTGGTTGCGGGTATTTTCAGCAATATACTCCGCATCGAGGAGATTGAGTTTCGCTCTCGCGACGTTATTGCGCACCTGCAACCGATTCAATATCGGTATGGAAAGGGTAAACGATAGGTTTTGCCCGACCCGATCCTGAACCTGATCGAGATACACTCCATTGCCATGTATGTAGCTGCTGCCCAATCCCGCACTGGCGGAAAGCGATGGCAGGTAGGATGAGCGTGCGGCTTTCAGTCCGAACTGGGCTTGCCTTGCCCTGTGGTCTACTGCTTTGATAATGCCCAGGTGCTCGGTAGCCGTCTGGTAAAGCTGCGTGGGGTTTTCGGATAGCTGGGCCGACGCCAGGGGCAATTCCTGCAACGATGTGAGGGCGACGGTTTGGTCGTAGGGTTTGTTCAGTAAGCTGAATAAGCTAACTAATGCTTCATTATATCGATTCTTCGCGTCATTGAGACCATTGAGTTCGCTGGCGTACTGTCCTCTGAGGTCGTAATATTCGCCCGGAGAGATGTTGCCCTCTTCATGGAGCAACGTCGTTCTGCCTACCTGTTCGCGGGTTACTTCAAGTTGGTTTTCGATTTGCACCACCATGTCCCGGGTGGTGAGCACTTGTATATAGGCCGATGTGACGTCGAGGGCAACCCGCTCGTTGACCAGCTGCTCCTCCAGTTGTGCAGCCCGGTACGCGTGCGCCTGCTGGGTAATGTTGTGGAACATGCGCAGGCCATCAAACAAAACCACCGAGCTGCTGATGCTTTGGTTCCCGTATCGGTTGGTGACATTGTTCAAGTACTGGTTGGTCTCCGGGTCAATGGCCCGACCCACCTCAAAGGAATGCCCTAACCGAGCATTCAAGTCGGGTAGCAAATTATGTTTTGCTTGCCGTAAATCAATACCCTGGCTTTGTCTACGAAGTTGGTTTTGCCGGACCTCCAGGTTATTCTCCATTGCCATTTGGATACATTTTTCCAACGTCAGCGTGTCTTGTGCAACGGTAGGCTGGCCAAACAACAAAGGGGCTGCAGCGAGGCAAATGATATAACGGAACTTATTGAGCATTTCGTGTCTATATTTTTTGGCATCCATCATACATAGTTTGCGCCAAAAATGTAACTAAAAGATAATAAGCGTATTGAGAAATAACGTTTCGATGGTCGGCGTTCGATATCGTGCAGTAAGTGTTCGAAAACGAACACCACTGTGCGGGTGGTTGGTTATTTCGTGGCCAATTGGCGAAGGGGCACCAGATACGATGCACCGACGGGTAAAATGCTGCCGTTGACCGTTACTTGGTGGCGTTCTATCTTTTGGATTTTATGGATGGACGTGATAAACGAGCGATGGATGCGTAGGAAACGATCGGTTGGCAAAAGGTCCTCACATTCGGTAATGGTCATCCGACTGAGGACATGGCGGTCGCCCAGTACAAAATTGACGTAATTGCCCGTGGCTTCCAGGTAGTCGATTTCGTCATACAGCACCCTGACCTGCTCATACCCCGTTTTCACAAAGAGGTAATCCCGTTTTTCGTCGTTGGCCCCACGCAGTTGCAGCCATTCCTGTGCTTTGTTGCAGGCTTTGAGGAAACGGGGAAGCGAAAAGGGCTTAAGCAAGTAATCCACGGCATCCAGTTCGAAACCCGAAATCGCATGTTCGGAATAGGCCGTGGTAAAGATGACCAGCGGCTTTTTGCTGAGGCTCCTGAAAAACTCAATGCCGGAGATATCGGGCATCTTGATGTCGAGGAACAGGAGGTCGATGGGGTGTTGTCGTAGGTAATCCATCGCTTCGAAGGCATTGGTAAAGGTAGCCTGCAAGTCGATGAAAGGCACTTTTTCCGCATGGTTACGCACCACTTCGAGGGCAATGGGTTCGTCGTCTATGGCAATGGCGGTCATCAAAATAGCTGCTAAACTGTCTACTAAGTTACTTTTTTTATAGTTAATAAGGCACAAAATAGTCTTGAAAGATTCATCATCGTTCAGCTTTCGGATATCAATCGCTTTTATTCGGTCAATAGTAGCCTTTTGGTGTGATTAATAGGTGATCGTCAGGTGCACGAAAAATTCCTGTGTGGTTTCACGGATAATCAGTTCGTGCCGCCCGGGATAAAGCATGGCCAATCGTTGTTTCACATTTTCCAACCCGATACCCGAATGCCGCTGTTCGGGGTCGGCGTCTGACTTGCGATGGATGCTGTTATGTACGTCGAAAAGCAATTGGCCTTCCGATTCGTACAGGCTGATATTGATCCATGATTTTTCCTGCAGGCTGATGCCGTGTTTGAAGGCGTTTTCTACGAAGGGGATGAGGAGCATGGGAGCAATATACGTGCTTTCGAGGGCATCCTTGATGTCACAGTCTACGATGATGTCTGGTGATGTGGCGGTGCGCAGTTGTTGGAGATCAATGTAATTGCGGAGGTACTCGATTTCGCGGGCCAATAGGATGCGGTCCTGGTTGTTCTCGTGCAGCATGAAGCGCATCATGTCGCCGAGTTTCTGGATACCGGAGGAGGTACGCTCCGCGTGTTCCTGCAATGCTGTGCCATAGAGCGTATTGAGGATATTAAATAGGAAATGTGGATTGATCTGCGAACGGAGGAAACTCAGGTCGGCCGAGGCTTGGCCCAGCTCGATCTTGAGGTTGATCAGTTGTGCGATCCGTTCCTTTTGGCGTTGGTAGATATAGTGGGATAGCGGCAAGGTCAAGAGGGCGACACAAAACCACGTAACAACAAACGCTTCGCCGTCTGACCTCGTCAGCTTTTCCAGAAATATACCGAAGGGAAGGTAGGTTATAAACGATAACGGGATAGCCAGTAGCAGGTATTTGCCCAGCCGATCACCACGGTTTTTGCTCCACGGAATCAACCAATACGTGTTAAGTGCGAAGAGTATATAGCCGTAGATGACTGCGCAGAGCCACACGAAGGCGAGGATATAGTTGATCGACAAAGACAGCAAGAACACCAGTACCCCGGCGCCCAATACGACTAAGCTCTCTTGGGTAATCCGGGAAGCTAAGTTGTTATTCTGCAACTGTATATACCGGATGCTACGCTTGATCAATTCGTAGACAATCGTGAGTACTAAAGCCAAAGCGGCACCACCCAGGGATTGTCCATGGGGGAGGTAATGCCAAAAGTCATTACCTCGATAGGGATGATAGCCCTGTATCCATATACAGATCGCCAGGCCTAACCATGTCGCGAAAAACAACAGCAGGGTGAGTGCGATACCTGCTTCTACTTTTCGCTTGATGAAAAAGGCTGGGGAAATCCATTGGGTAAACACCATGAAGGCGCCATAGATCACGGTGGCATAGCCCACCCAAGATACTAGGGCCCGCTTAGTTTGATGTGCCATACCATTGCTATAGAAGAGGATAAGGATAAAAATGAATATGGCGGTAGCTAGAATGGATTCAATACGTCTGAGTTTCATGACCGTTTGTTTTGCTGAGGCAATGTTAGGTAATCTGTGGACGTTACGCAACCATACGGGATGAAAGTGGGCATCTGTGGGGTGAATGGATAGGTAGTGGCGGTTTAATGTGCAGGTACCTGACGCCGATATCCGATGACAAGTCCGATCGTGCCAATTACAAAACATACACCGAACCAAAGGATCGGGTCGTACGCATCGACGAGCAACCGGTAACCGAAGGTAAACAAGAACAAGCAACCGCCTGTCAGCGTCCAAATGGGGCTGTCTTCAACCGTATGATCCGGTGGGGTGATGGTCGGTTGGTTGATGAGCATCCGGAGTTCGTCGCTGTGCCACCAAAGTAGCACCAGGCTGGCCAACAGCATCAATCCGGTAATAGCCGGTGTTCCGGAAAACCCCGGTAGGGAAATGGTGATGACAAATACATTGAGTACGAGCGGTAGGTTGATAAGCGCACCTAGCTTTGCGTAGCGCTGGGTTATGAGCAGCAATCCGGTAACGAGCTGTGCCAGTCCGATAAATTGCCAATAGAGACCCGACTGGTACATCGTTTCGAAGAAATGGAATGCAGTGCCAAACGGTTCGTTTTCACCACTTGATGTGGTAAATCGTTTGCCCTTCAGTTTGATTAACGCAGCAAACACCCATGCACCTCCGATGAGGTAACGGGTGTAAATAATGAAAATACATGGCCAAAAAGCCATTTTCAACCGGCGTAGCATATATGTATGAGCGTATGCTTAGGTGTATTCTTCCGTATCCAATTCCCGTATGCGGCGTTCCATAAGCGTTTGGATATGGCGGTCTTGCGTTTGATCAATGGACGTCATTTCCGCGTCGCGGTCTTTGCCCGACCGGTGCATTGCGATGGCTTGGGTGTCTTGTATGGCGGCATCGTATGCATCTCGGGCACTCATCAGCTTGACGAATACCGGTAAGCATTCAAAGAAAATAAACAGGAGCATGATGAAGGTAATCGACCAATAGTTCGCTTGGTTTACACTTCCATCGGCATTGTACTTCAGGTTGCCCAAGGCTTCGTTACGGTCAGCAAATCCTGCTAGTTTCACGGCCTCTTCAAGCTGTGCACCCGTGAGCATTGGGCTGTCTAATAACCCCTCGGCTACCTTGCGTTGCTGGATGAAAGCCTCCTGCGTGCGGATGGTGGCACGCAGTGTATCTAGGTACTGTTCTTGTTTCAATAGGTCGGCCTGTCGCTGTTTGGCATACGGCCCATAACCGACGATACCGGAGGTTTCCGGGGTTTTTTCACCAAAAGTCTCCAACGTTAGTTTAAGCCTGCCCGCTTTGATGGATGCTTCCAACGAATCTCGTTCCACTTTGAGTTCGTCGATTTTCTTGAGTTCGATGGCATATTTGCTGTCGAAGGTGTTATTGAGTGTATCGATGGCTGCACGTTGCCGATCCAGGTAAGTGATTTTTAACTGTTCACGGATTTCTTTGTCAAATACCTTCAGTTCCAATGGCCGGGCGATGACGATACCGATGAGTATGGCCAATAGGATGCGGGGAGTGGCTTGTAGAAATTGCTTGCCCGCTGAGGCATTTTTATTGATGCTGGATACGATGTACCGATCGAGGTTAAAGATGGCGAGCCCCCATAATAGTCCGAAAGCCAAGGCGTATAGAAAAGCGGAGCCGCCGCCACTAAATACAAAATAAAGGGCATATCCCCCGGACAGCGCAGCAAACAAGCCGGTAAAAAATACCGTCGCACCGATGCCCACATATTTGTTGTGTTCTGCAGGGTATTTTTCCAGCATCGCTTGGTGCACACCGCTGCACCACCAGAAGAAACGGGTTATTTTTTTCATTGTTTTGGGATATCCATTGAATTAGACAGCTTGGAAGCCAAAATGTTACGAACTTCCACTTTCGACTCGGCAATAGTACGGATTATGGGGTTGATGTGTGTGTTTTTGGGATGAAAGTGCGGAAATGTGGGGTGAAATATGCGGCTATTTACACGAGTAGGTTGACCTTGATAAGGTCGTGTTTTGTAATATTCCCGCTGAAACCCACGGATTTGTGCGCACATTAAGCGGAAAATTGTTGAATTTTCCAATCGAAAGGGTTTCTTTTGTATAACATTAATGGCCGTGACGCCACTACTTATCAAAAAGACAACGACTAAATTATAACAAAATGGCACTTCAATTAACGACAAAAAGAACAAACACGACCTTGTCAATGGGCACATGGTTAATTAGCTGTTTAACGGGTATACTGCTATGCGCCTGCGGCGGGGGCAACGGTAAGATGGCTACGGATCCGGACAATGCGGGTTTGACACTACCCCAAGGATTTGGTGCATTGAAAGTGGCCGATAGTATCGGCAATGGCCGGCATCTGGTCGTGAATGCTAACGGCGATGTATTTGTCAAATTACAACGGGCAATTGATGGCAAGGGTGTTATCATGCTGACCGATACGGATGGCGATGGCAGGGCAGATGAGCAAAGCGGGTTTGGTGATTATGGTGGTACGGGTATTTTTATCAAGGGTAATTTCCTTTATGCTTCTTCCAATAGTGAGGTATTTCGTTATGCACTGGATGAAAATGGGCATGTATCTAACCCGAATACCCCGGATACGATCATCACGGGGTTGATCGACCGTCGGCAGCATAACTCCAAGTCAATCGCCTTGGATGACAATGGAAATATCTACGTAAATATTGGGGCATACTCGAATGTGTGCCAGGAACAAGATCGGACGTTTGGCTCTCCTGGAATGCGGCCTTGCCCGATTTTGGATTCCGCGGGAGGGATATGGCAGTTCCGGGCTGACGGTATCCGGCAAAGTTATGGTGAGGGCGAACGCTATGCGACGGGGCTGCGTAATGTAGTGGGGCTCGATTGGAACCAACAGACAGGCGCGCTGTTTGTCATGCAGCACGGACGAGACAACCTCCATGACTTCTATCCGGAGATGTACGGCGAAACGGGTGTCGAACTGCCTTCAGAGGCCATGTATCGGTTAAGCAAGGGTGCCGATGCCGGTTGGCCGTATGCGTATTACGACCACCTGCAAAAGAAAAACATCGTCAATCCGGAATATGGCGGTGACGGTAAACTGGAGGCCGATACCGGAATCCTCGATCCGGTGGTCGCTTTTCCCAGCCACCTTGCACCTAACGACCTATTGTTCTACACCGGTGACCTGTTTCCTGAACGGTACCGGAATGGTGCTTTCGTGGCTTTCCACGGATCTTGGAATAGGGCCCCGAAGCAGCAGGGGTACTTTGTTGCCTTCGTGCCCTTTGAAAATGGGGAACCCAGCGGCGATTGGGAGGTATTTGCCGATGGATTTGCCGGCTTGGAAAACATCGAGGGCCCCGGCGAGGCCGCACACCGCCCCTGCGGGCTAGCCCAAGGACCTGATGGCTCGCTTTATGTGTCGGATAGCGTCAATGGAACGGTATATCGGATTGTCTACGAAGGGGCTGGGTAGCCGCTGCGTGGGTCGCGTCATAGACCAAAGTACTTTTTCAATCCTTCACTATGCGAACGGCTTGATTTGAAACGGGGGCCATCTGCCGCTTCCATCACGAAAGCGTAGGAACCGTTAAACGCCTTGCGGATTTCGCGGATATGCTCGGTGTTGATGATGGTGCTCCGGTGTATGCGGAGGAAGTTGCCGGGCAGTTGTTGTTCCAGCCCGGCCAGCGTATAGTCCGTGAGGTGGCGCTTGCCATCACGGGTGTGCAGCATCACGTATTTATCTTCGGCCTCCACCGCCACCAGGTCGGCCACTTTGATGAGTAGGATCCGGTCGCCCAGTTTTACGGTCAGGCTACTGGCGAGTTGTGGAGCGGGTTTCACACGTTCTTCAAGCCGCTCCACATTGATGGCAGCCGGAGCAGTCGCTTGCAGGAGTTTGTGGATGGTTTTTTCCAATCGCGGTGCTTCTACCGGTTTCAGTAAGTAATCTATCGAATTTTCCTCGAAGGCTTTCAGGGCATATTGGTCGTATGCGGTCACAAATACCACACGGGGCTGCTGTTTCAGTTGTTTGAGCAGGTCGAACCCATTGAGCAGGGGCATCTCGATGTCCAGGAAAAGCAGGTCGGGCTGGAGCACTTCAATCAGCTTTAGCCCTTCTTCCCCATTAGCGGCCTCGCCAATGACCGTGATGGATGCCGCGTAGGGGATGAGCAATTGCCGCAACCGCTGCCGGGCCAGTGGTTCGTCATCAATGATGAGCGTATTGTAAGCGATGGTTTTTTGTCCCATGGTCATGCTTCAAGCGGTATGCGGATGGTCAGTTGTTTGCGTGGGGTGTTTACCAGCGCTACCTCATGGTTTTCCCCATAGAGCAAATCCAGTTTATCATAGGTGCTCTGCAGGCCGTAGCCGGCTTTCAGCTCATCGGGAAACGGCGCCCCATTGTCGGCTACGGCAATCAGCAAGTGGCTTCCCTGCCGTTGCACGCGTACCTCCAGTAGGCCACCCGCTGTGACGTCTTTCAACCCGTGTTTCAGTGCATTTTCCACCAGCGGCTGGATGAGGAAGCGGGGGAGGCGCACGGCATCCAACTCTTCTTCTACCACTACCGAAAAACGGATACGCTCGCTAAACCGCATCCGTTCGATATCGATATAGGTGTTCACGATGGCGATTTCGCTGGCCACGGTGCCCCAGTGCCCTGGCTCCTGGTTGATGCTCTGCCGGAAGAGGGAAGAAAGTTTTACGGTCATTTCCTCTGCTTTTGCCGGATCGGTGGGGATGAGGCCGGCGATGGAATTAAGCGCATTGTATAGGAAATGTGGGTTGATTTTGGACTGTAGGGCGGCCAGCTCCGCTTCGGTCTTCAGTTTACCCATTCGGGTGATGTCTAATTCTTTTTGCTGCAACAGGGCCTTTTGCCGTTCACGCATACTGAAATAGATGTAGATGATGGTGCAGATAATCAGGCAGATGATGGCGTTAAACTGTAGGTCGGATGGGTGGAAGAATCGATAATGGATGCCGAATAGCCACGAGGCCAGCAAGTAGGTAAGTTCTACGCCGATAGCCATGGCTACCAAGCTCACGCCGTAGTATACCAATAAGAATCCCCAGCCAACGTAAGCCTTTCGTGTACTAAACAGGCCCATGATATGGATGCTGTTGCCGATGCAGAGGCTGATGATGATACCGAACATGAGACTGATCAGCATGCTCGTGGAGGAAGGCCAACTCCCTTTTACCAGGGCGACACAGGTAGAAATGATAAACGATATAAGGATGCCCAATAGGATACAACCTAAATTGAGCCATAGCCAATAAAAGCGGCTTTTTGTGATGTCTGCTGTTGATTTCATGGACTGTTGCAATATACGAAGGATTATGGATTATTGGCCTTTGCTGGCCTGCTGTAAGAGGTATTCGCACCGTTCTTTGCCCCAGTCGGGTGCAAATGCCACCGAAGGTTTGAATGTGTCAAACTTGGTTTTGGCTTGTTCCAGTAATGGTTTGGCGGCTTTTGCCCCACCACCGAAAAACTCGGGGGTATAAAAGGTGTTCTGCCCTTTGATGAAGTACGGCCGGGGATTCGTGGGGTCTAGTTTTATGGCTTCATCCAGCTCGGCTTCCGCCTGGCCGATGAGGTCGAGGCGGTTTTGAGGATCCACGCTCATCTTCATGAACAGCGAATAGCCTTTCAAGGCGTGGATTTCACTGTTGTCTGCCGCCCGTGTATTGGCAGCTTCCACTACCTGGAGGGCCTTGTCGAAATAGCTGTCTTTGTCTCCTGGTTGCTGTTGGCTGATGCCGGCGACCAATTGGCAGTAAGCGGCGTAGTACAGCGGTATCCATTGGTCGGTGGCGGTATTGCCGATCTGTTCAAAGCGGTTGGCCAGGGCGGTGAAGTCATCGGGTTGCTTGGCTTGCGCAAGCGACTGGAGGGTGGTGCCCATGGCGGCTTCATAGCCATTTTGCGCGTGTATCGTGCCGTGCACGACGATGACCAGTAAAAATGTTGCTAGGGTGTTGAAAAATGTGTTCATGTTGGTTGTTGAATTTATGGGTTAACGAATAAATGTATTGTCTCCGATGGTCATTAAGATACCGATAAAGAATCCCCGCCGCGCGCCGGGTCGGATAGCCTGCCGGTTAGTGCCATCCATGCTGTAGCGGTACCCATAGATGTTGTCGTGGCCCAGCAGATTATCTGCCGAAAGGTAGACCACGGTAAACTGCCGCAGGATGTGCGTGAGGTAGCTCACGCTGAGGCTGAGGTTATGGTAGTCGCGTGTACGGTCCGCTAGGTACACCGGGTTGTTGGGGTTCACATAAGGTCGGCCAGACGCGTAGGTATAGGTGGTGCCTACCTGTGCGCTGAGTGCCTCGATGAAGTGCTTGTACACCGCATTGAGCGTATGCTTGGCGGCAAAGGGCGGTGCGGCAGGCATGGGATAGTCGGCAAAATCTCGCTGGGTATCCAAGTATGCGTACGAGATCCAGTAGTCGCCACCGCGGATGCTCTTGCGGTCGCGCCAGAAGAGGTCGATACCTTTGGCATAGCCATGCCCGCTGTTGCGGAAGCCATCAGCCATTTCTTTCACGAGATTGCCGTAATCTTTGTAATATCCTTCCACACGCAAAGTATAGCCGCCGCCGAGGTATTCGATGTTGGCCAGGTAATGGTGGGCCTGCTCGAAGCCGATGTCCTGTTGCTGCACCCAATAGCGGTCTTCGGGGTTTTGGTAGAATTGGCCGTAGGCCAGGGATGCTTGCAGTGTACGGTTGATTTTATGGCTGAGTGCCAGGCGCGGAGCGAGGTTATATTGGCGGGCGTAATCTGAATACTCCCCGCGGAGGCCTGTTCGCAATACCCACTTCGGGCCAAAGAACCAATCGGCCTCCGCGAATAATGATCCCAGCAGGTGGTCGTACCCGCGTTTCAGTCCGTTCCACGATTCGTTGAACTGCCCTTTGGCCACTTCGCCACCCATCACCACCTTGGAGTAGGTACCGAAGAAGCGGGTGGCACTGGCTCGCGCCTGCAGGTAGCGGTCGGTGCGGCCATAGCCATCGGCCCCCTGCTCGCCCTCGTCGCGGGTGATGCTCAGGGCTGCGCCGGTGTTCAGCTTCCACCGTTCGCCCAGGTAATCTTGGTAACTGGTATTCATGAACGTATTGGCATTTCGGTTGCTAAAGAAATACGGCTGTCCGGGATGGTCGATGTCAGTATTATGGAGCGCCATGCGTGAGCGGCTGTGGTCTGCATACCATTTAAACATCCCCCGTTCTCCCACTTGTGCCTTGTATTGCAGGCGACCTTCGTACTGCTCGGGTGCCCGCTGCCAGTCGACCTGTTGGTTGATGAGTGAAAAGGAAGGGGCAAGGTTGTAGTAGGAACCATCGACTTGGAGGGAGCTCTTTTCGAATCGTTGGATATGGCCCACGCTCACCCCTACGGATAACAGCGATACGGAAGTAGTGGTTTTCTCCGGTAGATCCTTGCTTTCCAGCACGAGTGCGGAGCTGAGTGCTTGTCCGTACTGTGCGGAGTATCCGCCGGATGAGAAGGCCGTATGTTTGAATAGGAAAGGGTCAAGGCGGCTCCGCCCGGCGAGGTTGGGCGCCTGTGCATTCAGCGGGCTTTTAACGATGAGCCCGTCGAAGAAGGATTTTGTCTCCGCGGCACTACCGCCGCGCACGAAAAGGCCACCCTCGGCAAAGGCCGTCTGTGCGCCAGGCAACGTCTGGTAGGCGGCAAAGAGGTCGGCCGCAGCCCCCGCCGTGGTGGCCACGTCCAGCGCGCTCAGCGATATTCCTTTTGTATTCACGCCCGATTGGAAGGTGCCCACGGTGATGGTCACCACGTCTAGTTCGTTAGTCTTCGGGGTCAATTCGAGTCGGAGTTTGATATCTTCGCCTGTCAGTTCGATTTCGGTACTGTCTGCTACGTATCCCATGGCAGCGTAGTGTAACCAGTGGTTGCCGCGGAGGGTAGTAGTAAATGAAAACTGCCCGATGCTATCTGATGAGGTGCCGTCAAAACTGCCCTTGATATGGATGCTGGCCATTGGGATGGGTTTGTTCTGGGTGTCGGTTAGGAGGCCGCTTACCCGGATTTGCGCCGCGCCGGTGAGCGAGGTGGCACCTAACAGCCCGATGCAAAGCAGCCATCGTTTGGTTATTATCATCTTGCTCATCATGGGCACAAAAATGGGCGGCTGGCCGGAGCGGCCAAATGAATATCCGATGAATGGTAGGATTACTCGGACGAATGGCTTATTTTTAGCCTAAATTTGGTGACTGGTTAACCACAGCGTATGGTATCGGTTATCCTTATTGGTTTCTTTCATATACGATATAGATTATGCAATATAGAAAATTAGCAGGCACAGATTTGGAATTGTCGGTCATCACCTTCGGTGCGTGGGCCGCTGGAGGATGGATGTGGGGTGGCGCCGAGCGTAAAGACGCGGTGCAAGCCATCCGTGCATCGTACGATCTCGGGGTCAACACCATCGATACCGCGCCGATCTATGGACAGGGTACGAGTGAGGAGATTGTGGGCGAGGCCATTCAGGGCTTGGCGCGTGATCAGGTGTTCATCCTTACGAAATACGGCATGCGGTGGGATCTGGCCAAAGGTGATTTCGGCTTCGCCAGCCAAGATAATTCCGGTAAGGCCATCGATATCTACAAGTATGCCGGTAAGGAGAGCATCATCAAGGAATGCGAAGACAGCTTGCGTCGATTGGGAACGGATTATATCGATCTTTACCAGATCCATTGGCCGGATAGTACCACGGCGATAGAGGAGTCGATGGAAGCCGTGGCACAGCTTATCCAGCAGGGCAAGGTGCGGTATGCCGGTGTGTGCAACTATAGTGTGGAGCAACTTGAAGAAGCCTCGAAATATGTGGATGTGGTATCCAACCAAGTGCCCTACAGCATGGTCAAGCGCGGCATTGAGACCGATGTGGTACCTTATTGCATTGCACACGGGAAATCGATCCTAGCTTATAGCCCGATGGAGCGTGGACTGCTAACCGGCAAGATGAAGCCTGGTCATGTTTTCGGTGAGGGCGACCACCGTGCGGGCATTTACTTCTTCAGTGATGAGAATATCCGCCGTACCAATGCCTTCCTGGCGTCCATCAAACCGATTGCCGATGCCAAGGGGCTTTCCATTGGCCAGTTGGTGCTGCTATGGACGATCGAGCAGCCCGGTATTACCATTGCGCTGGCAGGTGCGCGCAATGTGGAGCAGGCGACACAAAACGCCAAAGCCACCGATGCCAAACTCACGGCAGCGGAGGTGGGGGCCATCACCGCCGAACTGGACAAGCTGGAATTGGTAAAAGGTTGACCCGGGCGTTTGCTTACCCGTGCTCAGGCGGGTGATGAATTGGCTGGTAGGTAGTTTCCTTCTCGGTCAAGTGTTTCCAGTACCTTCTGGGTACATGCCGGATGTGCAGCTTCGTGTTTTTGCGCGATGCGATCGATGTATTTTTGAAATAACCCTGCCAGAGTGCTTGGTACTGCATTTCTTCTTCAGCCAGGAGGCTGGTGGGCAGCGGACCATGTTTAGAGCGGTTGCTTTCAGTGAAATCGATGGTCACCTCGCTTACGTTTTTACCATCGTAGTGGATGCCGTAGCCGCGCCGGCGGTCATAGATGGTCCAGCACTGGTCGGCATACCGATTCTTGAAGTGCGTACGAATTAATGGCAATACATTATAGTCGGGTTCCACCAGTGCGAAAAACGTGCCGTCGGCTAGCTTTTGGAAGCGTACAAATGCTTCCATACGGTGCTTCTCACGGTGTACTTTGCGGTTTAGCTGGGCGACATACAAAACATCTTGGTGACCATAGTTGGCCACCACATCCCCTCCATGGTCTATCACATAGCAAATCAGGTCGAACAGGTGCTGAAATCCTTCTGGCCGTTCGCCCAAAAAGGCTGCGTATATCCGGGCCAGCCAGTCCTTGTCCAGTCGTTTCGCTAGGCCCTCCCATACCCGTTTGGCTTTCGCGGCATCCGGTACTACCTCCAGTGGCTCATCCAGCAGCGTTCGGGTGTAGGCCTTACGAGGCACTATTTTCACGGGACGCTGCCGCCGCTCGTAGGTTTCGAACACCGCCGTGAGCAGTCCGGCGAACGTATCGTCTATTAGGTATATCCACATCTTAGAATAGCGATAGTTGCTGTACACTTGTTTTAAGGTATTTGCTGCTCCCGGAGGCCAGTATTTGTGCACGGATGGCGTTAGCGGTAGGATCGCCTAATGCGAAGGGGCTATCGGCACAACGGATGAAATGGCGTGCGCGATTGAGCGCCACGCCGATTTTCTGCAAGTGCTGGAAACGCAGCGGGCCGAATTTACGGGCCTGCACGATTTTTTTGGCGGAGCCTACGCCGATGCCCGGCACACGGAGGATGAGGCGGTAATCAGCCGTATTGATGTCTACCGGGAACTGCTCGATGTTGCGCAGTGCCCAGCTCAATTTGGGGTCTACCTCCACATCTAGATGGGGGTGCTGATGATTCAGCAGTTCCCGTATGTCAAACCCGTAGAAGCGCATGAGCCAGTCGGTCTGGTAAAGTCGATTTTCACGCAATAGCGGTGGCTGTGTGCCCAGCACCGGTAGCCGGGTATCGTGGCTGATGGGAATATAGCCGGAATAATACACGCGTTTGAGGTTAAACGCACTGTAGTACTGATGGGCGGTGTACATGATATCCATGTCGGTCTCGGGGGTGGCCCCGATGACCAGCTGTGTGCTCTGCCCGGCGGGCACGAAGCGTGGCGTGTGCTTGATGCGCTTGCGCTCATCCTTGAATTGCATGATGGAATGGTTCACCAGTTGCAGTGATTGCTTTACCGGCTCGTGCGACTTTTCGGGAGCCAACAGCCGAAGGCCCTGTTCGGTGGGCATCTCCAGGTTAATGCTCATCCGGTCGGCATATAATCCCGCTTCCTGGATGAGCGTTTCACTCGCTCCGGGGATGGTCTTTAGATGGATATAGCCGTTGAAACGCTCTTCGGTACGCAGCTTTTTGACGATACGTAGCAGACGTTCCATGGTGTAATCGGCGTCCTTGAAGATGCCGGAACTGAGAAATAGCCCTTCGATATAATTGCGACGGTAGAAGTTAATGGTGAGGTCTACCACCTCCTGTACCTGGAAGGCGGCGCGTTTGATGTCATTGCTCCTGCGCGATACGCAGAAGGCACAGTCGTATATGCAGTGATTGGTGAGCAGTATCTTGAGCAGTGATACGCATCGGCCATCTTCAGTGTAACTGTGGCAAATGCCAGAGATATGGCTGTTTCCAAGACCTCCTTTTGTGTTTTTCCGTGTGCCGCCACTGGATGCACAGGAGACATCGTATTTGGCGGCGTCGGCTAAAATGTTGAGTTTTTCTATGGTTTCCAACGATTTTGTTAGTGTTAAGCTAACAAAATTAGTAATTTAAATGCAATAAACAAATGGTTTTAAATAACCGAAGGGTGATGCTTTAAGAAGCTATTTTGTTTATCGCTATCCCCGGTTTTCACTGGTCTCTGCCTTGCCTTCGTCAATAAGTTCGTCAACTTCCTGCTTTTCGCCGTGTCGCAGTGTCTTTACCTCCGCTTCTTGCACGCTAGACTGCTGGTCGATATGGAAGGTGCATCCGATGGGAAAGTGGTCTGAGCCGACGGACGGGTAAATAAACAACTGGTCGATGAATACATCAGGGCTATGGAAGAGCAGATCCAGCGGCACCCTGAAAAACCAGTACTTTGCATGGAAGGTAGCGAGTATGCCCCTACCGATACGGGCATCGATGAGCTCGCTGGTCTTCCTGAAGAGTATGGAAGATTTTGCCCAGGCCACGTTGTTGAAATCGCCGGTTACGACCACCGGTAGGCGGTGCTTTTTTACGCGCTTGGCTACGCAGAGCAAGTCGCCGTCGCGCTCCTTAGCGGTTTCCTCTTCCGTGGGGCTCGGTGGGGGCGGATGCACCCCGAAAAAGACAAAGCGCTGCCCGTCTCGGGTTTCCAGCTCGGCCTCGATGCTGGGCAGGTCGTCTGCCACGAAATAGTGCGTCTGCACACGGATGATCTTCAGTTTGGTATAGAAATGCATGCCATAGGTGTTGTCCAGCGTCACTTTTTCGTGGTTAGGATAGTCCGCTTCCAATGTACGCATGGCCCGCTCCCATTCGGCATCGCTTTCCATGGTGAGGAAGATGTCTGGCTGCTCCCGTTGGATGAGCTGGATGAAACGTTGGTGTTCTTTATTGTATTGGTAGATATTGCAGGCGATGATTTTTACCTTGTCGCTAGCTTGTGCACCCGTGCCTTTCGCCGGTGTACGCCAGAATTTGGTGTAGCGTATGAGCAAATAGGCGTGGTAGCCCATCAGTGCGGCCTGCAGGGCTTGTATGGCCCACAGCCAGGGGTAATCAACCAGGAAGAAAAAGGTCGCAATGAATACCAGCACCTGGATGACAAACAACTGAAGCTTCAGGAATTCAGGTGTACGGAATAGCCAATGTTGGTTAGGTATGAAAGGCAACACGCCCATCACGATTAATAGACAAGAAATAGTGATAATGGCAATTACCATATAATCAATAATTTAATTTGGTTAAAAAACAAATAACACGCCAAAAAAAGCTTGCATGACGCCAAGTATGACTGCCGGTCGCCTTCCGACAGGAGGGCTGACCCATTCATGAACAGCCCCATGCCATGCTTACGGATGGGTATTCATGTGTTTTTTTTACTCTTTTTTGCCAATACTTTGTTAAAAGTAAAAAAAATGGAGATGTGCATAGTGGTTTTTTGGCTGTTGATTGACCTTATATATAAGAGCTACAGGAATTGCCAAGCTGTGGTAGACAGCTTTTAGGCCATTTGGCTGGCTACCGGCTTTTGATTGCCAATGTCGCATCGGGCCTCCATTGGGCCCATAACAATGCAACGGCTCTATGAATTTCGATCTATTGACGACAAGACAATAACCATACTATAAAAATCAATTAACTATGCAAAAAAAGCGGATAAGCTGGGCATCAATGGGCGGTATCCTTTTGGGGATTTCACTGTTCCACCAAGTTGCCGTTGGCCAACAGGTCGACGAGGTATACAATGAGAAAATCAGGGCCTATACGACCGACGTTAAATTCCTGCCGGCATCGGTACTTAACCTACTTGACGACCCGAAGGTGCCGTCACCGATGAAGCATTTCGGCGAGATTGCCGGCGCACCGGGCATCATGCACAATACCGGGGAAATCTACGGCTATTTCAAGAAACTAGACGAGACCAGCGATCGGCTAGAGATGACCGATATCGGTACGTCAGAAGAGGGGCGTACCATCCACCTGGCCATCATAGCAGATGAGGAAACCATGGGTAAACTGGACTTTTACAAGGCCCAACTAGGCAAGCTGGCTGACCCTCGGAAGATAACCAAAGAGCAGGCTGCGGGCATCATCCGCACTAGCAAGCCGATCTATTACATCAATGGCGGCTTGCATTCGCCCGAGACCGGATCGCCGGAGATGCTCATGGAACTCGCCTACCGTCTCGTGACGGACACTTCGGAAACCATTCGCCGCATACGTGAAGAGGTCATTGTCGTGATTAACCCGATCTCGGAACCCGATGGGTGGGACAAGATGCGTGACTGGTATTATCGATACGGAAAGTCCAAGAAGGAGTATAGCGATCCGATGCCTGCGAGGCCACCCTATTGGGGCAAGTACACGGTGCATGACAACAACCGTGACGGTTTCCAGGTATCACAGGAATTGACGAAGGCTACCTATCGCGCCTATTTTGAATGGCATCCCACTGTATTGCTTGACCTCCATGAGTCTGTACCCCTGCTTTATGTATCATCCGGCACAGGCCCTTATCCTGAGACGCTCGAACCCACTACCATCAACGAGTGGTCACTGCTCTCGCAGTACGAGATGACCGAGCTCGCGGCACAGGGTTTGCCGGGCGTGTTTACGTGGGCATACTACGACGGTTACTATCAGGGATACCTTTTTTGGGTAGCCAATAACCATAATAGCATCGGCCGTTTCTATGAAACGTTCGGTAACGCAGGCTCCAATACGTTTCTCCGGGATATCGACTATAGCAGCTATGCAGGTAAACAGGCGACAAGCCGTGAGTGGTACCGTCCCGATCCCGCTACCAAGCAGGTCCTATGGTCATACCGCAATAACATCAATTACATGCAGGCCGGTGTGCTTTCCGCGCTCAAGTTTGCTTCGATCAATGGGGAATTGCTGCTGCAAAATTTTTACCAAAAAGGTGTGAATAATATCGAAAAGGGCAAGAAGGATTCACCGCAAGCCTATGTGCTCCCCACAGGCCAGCGCGATCCGTGGATGGTGGCTTTCATGGTTAACCAACTCCGCGTACATGGTATCGAAGTGCACGAAGTGGTGTCTGGAGAAAACAAAGGGCAATACGTGGTGTTGCTGGACCAACCTTACCGCAACCTTGCGGTGTCGCTCTTGGGCAAGCAAGATTATCCCAAGGATGCTGAGCATCCGCCGCATGATGATTTGGCGTGGACCTTTGGCTACATGTATGGCGTGGAAGTAAAGGAAGGCGACCGAAAGGATTACCCCGCCAATGTGCTTAAGATGGTGGATCAGGATGCGCGCTATCAGGGCTCCGCTACGGGTAGCGGTGGTATCGTAGCGATCAACTACTCGGCGCAGGGCACGGTGCCTTCGGCGCTGTACTGGGTGAAAGCTAAACACCCTTCAGCTTCGGTGGAAGTGCTACGCACCTCGGTAGCGGTACCGGGAGGCGCTACGCTCAGTCCGGGATCGCTGCTCATCAAGGGGCTGCCCACCGATGCGGTACGAACACTCACCAATGATTACGGCCTTGATATACTCCTCTTGGGCGACGATGTGGCAGCGGCCAAGCATGTGGTAACATTGCCCCGTGTGGCCATTTTTCACACGTGGGATAATACGCAAGACGAAGGTTGGGTGAGGTTTACGCTAGAGCAACGAGGCATTCCCTATACGTCTATCGACAAGGATGATGTGAAGGCCGGCGGATTGAAAAATTTGTTTGACGTGATCATCTTGCCTAATGTACGGGGTAATGCCAGTTCTTTTATACAGGGCATCGACGAAAAGCTTGGCCCAATGCCTTATACGAAAACGCGCGATTTCCCATCACACGGTTATCCCGATGCTACAGACGATATGACGGGAGGCCCCGGTTATGAAGGGGTGGCTAACCTCAAGCGATTCACCGAAGACGGTGGGGTGCTGATCACCATGAACGGCACCACCGCCATAGCCGCTGAGTTAGGCTTGATGCCCGGCGTCAGCTCAAAAGCTACCGGCAATCTTTTCCACCCAGGGTCAATCGTGCAGGCGAGGATGCGCCGATCCGATAGCCCCATCCTATATGGTTTTCCGGAATTGTTCCCCATTTACAGGGGATCTTCTCCACTGGTGGCAGTAGGCGAAAAAGACCGCCAACTATTGGTGCTGCAATATGGTGCGCAGAAAGCTAAAACAGACGATGTATACGATGGGCCTGTATTCGGTTTGCCCGGCCATAAAGCACCTGCCTCCGAAACGGTAAAAGACTATAGCAAAACGGAGTACCCTTATGTATTGTCCGGTATGGTTAGAAACGAAGACAATATTATCGGAGAGGGTGCCGTATTCGATGTGCCGGTGGGAAAGGGGCATGTGGTGGCGTTCACGTTTAATCCTTTTCATCGCTTCCAGAACCAGCACGACCTGCCCATGGTATGGAATACGCTGATCAACTGGGGCAATCTCGGCGGTAATTAGGGGTCGTATGTGAATTTTGCATGCATTGTCTCCCTTACGATCGAAAAAGCTGTTGGCGATTTGACCTGCTGTTGCCGGAGAAATTGGCATTGATGTTGGTGCTTGATGTTTATGTAGCTGGTTAGGTCGCCATCGGTTTTTCTGCGATTGGCGAATCCGAACCCGGAATGTTAGGCTATTTCTTTCGTTAATCAGTTTAAAAAATGAAAACAACGGCATTATTGGCATTGGGGTTATTCGCGGCGGTCGCTTGTGGGAATCCCGGACATGACGGTTCTACGGCATCTGCAGAAGCCGAAACCGTACAGGAGCAACCTGCTATTGGCGGAGACAAAGACGCACACGGATGCCTTACCTCCGCTGGCGAAACGTGGAGTGAAATCAAACAGGCTTGCGTGCAGATTTTCAACATCGCACAGCGATTACACCCGGTGGCGGACGCCGAAAATGGTGAGGCTGTATTCAGCGCTTTTGTGCTGCTGAGCGATGACCGTTCAAAAGCGGAATTGTTTCTGCCGGGTGATGAGGGCTCCATCGTATTGGACAAGGGTGAGGGAGACGTTTATGAATACGGCACGTATCGTTTTGACGCAAAGGCGGATGCAGTGTACCTGAATGGTGAAAAGCAGTATGTTTCCGAAGACGAATAGGCCTACGTTGCGGACCTCTTCGTTTAATATGGGGGAATTCCAACGCGGCGGCGGTATGCTCTGCAATTGAGGGATAATGGGTACTTCCACCGACCCCTGGGATACCGCCATATTTCCGATGACAAAAGTTATGCTTAACTTTGCTTCGATAAATGAATAACCTCAATAGCTTAACATGAAGTTTAACCAGATTTTACCATCAATCATGATTGTTTCCACCGTGTTGGTATCCTGCGATAATACGGATTCATCGCGCAATCCGCTATTGGCGGAATTTGATACCTCATTCGGCGTACCGCCGTTTGACCAAATCAAGGACGAGCATTTCGGGCCTGCTTATGAAGAGGCACTTCAGCAGCATGCTATGGAAGTCGATTCGATTGCCAATAATACGGAGGAGGCTACGTTTGACAATACAATCCTCGCGCTGGAAAATGCGGGTAGCCTGCTTACCCGGGTGTCATCGGTGTTTTCCAATCTCAATTCGGCAAATACCAATCCGAACATCCAAGCCCTTGATAAAGAATTGGCTCCAAAATTATCCGCTCACCGTGATAATATAGCCCTCAACGAAAAACTGTTCAATCGGGTCAAAGCGGTTTGGGAAGCGCGCGAAAGCCTTGGATTGAATGGCGAACAGCTCATGCTACTTGAACGAAGCTACAAGAGCTTTGTACGTAACGGTGCAAACCTGAATGATGCAGACAAAGAAACGTTGCGTGACATCAATTCGCAACTGGCGGTGCTGACCACCCAATTTGGGCAAAATGTATTGGCCGAGACCAATGCGTATGAAATGATCGTTGACGAGGAGTCGGATTTAGCCGGATTGCCCGAGGGGGTAGTCGCGGCTGCGGCAGAAACAGCCAAAAGCAAAGGCCATGAGGGTAAATGGGTCTTTACGCTCTCCAATGCTAGCGTGATGCCTTTCCTACAGTATGCGGACAACCGTGAATTGCGTAAGCAAATATGGGAGGCCTATAAAGACCGCGGAGGGAATGGCAATGACCGTGACAATGGCGAGCTATTGGTGAAGATTGCCAACCTGCGGTTGCAGAAAGCTAACCTATTGGGCTACCCCACGCATGCGGATTACGTCTTAGAGGAGTCGATGGCCGAAAACCCCGGTAATGTGAAGAAACTACTGGATGATCTGTGGGGGCCAGCGATTGCGAAAGCGAAGGTAGAGGCATATGACATCAAGAAGGAAATCGAGGCCGAAGGGGCGGATTTTGATCCCGAGCCTTATGATTGGCGGTACTATTCGGAGAAAGTACGGCAAAAGCGCTTTGCCCTTAGCGAAGATGAGTTACAAGCCTACTTCAGCTTGGATAACGTACGTCAAGGAGCATTTGATGTCGCGTCGAAGCTATTCGGCATCACGTTCAAGAAATTGGACAATATGCCGGTATATCACCCTGAAGTGGAAGTGTTTGAGGTACTTGAAGCAGATGGCAGCCACATCGGTATATTCTATGTCGATTATTTTCCACGCGAATCCAAACGCCCTGGTGCTTGGATGAGCTCGTTTCGTAGCCAAACCACGAAAGACGGCGAGCGCATAGGCCCTGTAATCGTCAACGTGTGTAACTTTACCAAACCGGTGGGCGACCAGCCTGCACTGTTGACATATGACGAGGCAAATACACTTTTCCATGAGTTTGGCCATGCGCTGCACGGATTGCTATCTGATGTTACCTACCGCAGTTTGTCGGGAACCTCTGTTTCTCGTGACTTTGTGGAATTACCTTCACAGGTGATGGAAAATTGGGCAGAGGATCCCGCTGTGTTAAAGGAGTACGCTAAGCACTACCAAACCGGCGAAGTCATCCCCGATGAATTGATTGCTAAGTTGGAAAGCGCGGGTACGTTTGGCCAAGGATTCGCTACCGTTGAATATTTGGCGTCATCTATATTGGACTATGACTACCATACCATCACGACCCCCATCACGGTAAGTGCCCAGGAATTTGAGGCAGCGTCCATGAAAAAGGCTGGGTTGATCGACGAAATCATCCCGCGCCACAGCAGTACGTATTTCCAACATATTTTTTCAGGAGGCTATTCGGCTGGTTACTATAGCTATATCTGGGCAGAGGTGCTGGATGCCGATGCCTTCGCAGCGTTTAAAGAAACCAGTCTGTACGACCAAGCTACCGCTGATGCGTTTCGCACGAATGTCTTGGAAAAAGGAGGTACGGAAAAGCCGGCTGAATTGTACCGTAAATTCCGTGGTGCCGATCCAGATCCGATACACCTGATGAAGAAGCGGGGATTGGATTAGTCGGATGTGAAGGGGGCTTTAATGCGGGAGTCATCGTGACATACGTAGGATAAGCGAGTGAATACACGTTTATGTTCAGGATAAAATGGTGATGGGATGAATAAAGGCAAGAGCTATTATTGGTTTGCGGCTTGCATCGTTTTGGCGGTTCTAGCTGTTTCCTGTATCAAGGATGCTGATGAAACGCCTACACCTAGTTACGAACAGCTTATCCAGACCGATGTCGTTTATGGGAGCCATGCTCGTCAACGCATGGATGTGTACCTGCCGGAAGGACGCGACGAAAAGACACCAATTGTACTGATGATTCATGGAGGGGCTTGGGTGGCAGGTAACAAAGGTGACTTCAACGAAACCCAACAGAACTTACTCAACGAAAAAATAGGCACCATCAGTATCAATTATCGCTATGCATCAGCTAATCACCATTTCGAAGGCTTAATGGCGGATGTCGCACTGGCATTGGCCGCCGTCAAAGAGAACGCAATAGAATGGGGTATACGGAAGGAGAAGTATCAGTTGCTAGGCGGAAGTGCGGGAGGGCACATGGCGATGCTTTATGCTTATCACTATCAACAAAACAATGAAGTTTCTTCGGTCATATCCTTGGCAGGCCCAACCTCGGTATCCGAAGAATTTATATCGGAGTTGCCAAATACCGAACTTAAACTGGCTGTCGAAGCAATGGTGGGCGCTCCGCTCATACCTCCCTTTTCGGAAAGGTTTACATTGGCTAGTCCGATGACGTATGTGAATACGGCCGTGCCGACCTTGTTAATACACGGTACAGCAGATGATATCGTGCCGTTCAATCAGTCGACCGGTCTTGAGGCGGCACTGAAAGCGCAGGGAAAAACCGTGAAGCTACTGCCGTTGGAAAATGTAGGGCATGATTTTTCAGGCAATCCGATTGCCGCGTTGCAAGCCGTCGTTGAAGCGCTGGCATGGATAAAAGATCACGATTAAAGGGATTGTATATACGGCCGATTATCACGGTGTAAAACCATATCCCGGCAGGGTGGAACTGCAGGTCGTATAGCCGTTTGTAATAGCCGTCTAGGCGTAACAGTTCTTGATGGGAGACCATCTCCTTCATTTCTCCTTTCCCGTCTCAGGTGGGAAAGGAGAAATGAAGGTTATTTTTTAGGTGATCCCTAGCTCACGCTATTCATTATGGTATGAAGAGTTTTATGGTAACTTTCCGCTAATAACGTCTTTACATTCATTGAATCCCAATAACGTTGGTTAAAAAGTTCAATGGAAAACCCGCCGCGGAATCCGGTATCATATAGAAGCGGAATGACTTGATCAAAAGGGCAAGAACCGTCACCGGGGAATACCCGATCCGCGTCTTTCAATGTTTCTCGGGGAACGGATCCTGGATAGTCATTGATATGGAATACCGGCAAATTACCACCGTTTAGCTGCCGGAGGGAATCGAAGGAATTATCTCCTCTGTAAAGATGGTAAAAGTCAAGTAGCATGGAAGCCTGTGGATGAGCCGCACCAATCGAGATGGCAGTGGCATCTGAAAGTTGGTTTAATGCTCCTGCTCCCCACAGCTCTAAAATGGGAACAACGCCTGTCTGTGTACCTTCCTCTAAGATAATGCGGTAACGATCGGCATATTCTTGTAATCTGCCTTTTTCGATGGCGGTTATTCCCTGCACCGGAGCCGCGATATAAGAACCTCCTAAACGTGCTGCCAGTTCCATATCTTGTCGCATCTTTCGTATGCCTTCTGTCCGTTGTGCAGGGTCATCTGCAATCCAAGTTGAAAAGGCGATCATATTTTCGAGTACCAACCCGTGTTGTTTGATTCGATCGCCCAATGCTTCCGCCGTTCCTCCCTGTTCGATATAGGTTTCCACATCGCTTACCCAAAGTTCTATCCCGTCAAAACCGGCTTCAGCACATAGGTCAACCTGTTCTTCTACAGGCAGTTTATATCCCCTGATGGTAGAGGTATTGAGGCTCACCCGGAATGGGATTTTCTTGTTGTCCGAATGCGCCTCGCTTTGGTTCTCACGTGAAGAACAAGACAGTATTCCGGTCAACCCACCGGCTACAACTGCGATGCCTGAAGCCCGCAGCATTTCGCGGCGGGCCATTTTGTTTTTCGTACTCAATGTGTCGTTGATTATCACTCACCAATATAACTAATCTCCAAAAGCTTTTCGGGCTTCCCTATCGGGATCCATTTGAACGATCGATTCATCATTCAAGACCATTACCTCCCCATTTTCTTCGGTATACTGCGGCCAGTCGGGTAACCCCGAGGTATTCGGGTTTCCGGTTTTCATAAAACTCAATAAGGCATCCGACATTTTATCGGATAGCTGTCGAGGCCTTTTTCCCCCTCCGGTATGGGTGATCATTCGGTCAGTATTTCTAAACCAGAAACAGATATCCAGGCAATGGAAAGCTCTCATCCGGTTATTAAATAATGGGGGTTCCCAACCGAACCAAGCCATATAAACCGGTTGGCCCTGTTCCAATTTGGCATCGGCCGTCCTGACAACGGATTCACGTGAGGAAAGGATAAGTGCCCATATTTCTACCGGACGGTATTGCGGAAATGCTTTTGCATAAGCAGCTACAATCCGTTCTGTTCCATCTCCATAACGGGGGTGGAGCTTCTCAACAACATCGGCAAGACTCATGTTTTCCAGCGAGGCATCACCCCGGTTTGGGTTCCACTCATGGAACGTGGTGGATAACAACATCGGAACCTGCGGTGTATTGGCTGAGGAAGCAGCGGTATAAAACGTGCCAGCAGGGATGTGGAAATTATCGGCGACGGGACCAAATGTACGGCGTACAGTAGTGCCCATTTCATGTAAACATTTTAACGCTGCCCGATTTGCAAGCTCGATATATTCTCTCCAGGGAATGTCCTGTAATCGGTCTATTTGTCCGGACGTCAATCCCGCTTCTTTCAGAATATATTCACCGATTTTCTTCGTGATTGCTGGGTCGGAGGCGGCTATCGTTGAACCACTTAGCGGTACGGCTTTATGAATAAGCCCTTTTGCTGCAGGCATGGCGGTTGCAACGCAGACTTTGGCTCCTCCACCCGATTGCCCCATAATCGTAACATTGGAGGGGTCGCCTCCAAAAGCTGCGATGTTATCGCGAATCCATTCCAATGCCAAAATAATATCGAGCATCCCGACATTCCCGGAATGTTTATACTTTTCCCCGCCTACGCCCGATAAATCAGAAAAACCCAAAGGCCCCAGTCGGTGATTGATGGAAACAAAGACAATATCTCCATAACGACTTAGATTTTCGCCGTGGTACCCATCCTGCTCGATTGCATTGCCGTTTGTAAAACCACCCCCATGGAGCCAAAGCAGTACCGGTCTACTACGGCCGTCACTGACAGCAGGTGTCCAGACATTCAAACATAAGCAGTCTTCGCTCACGTCCCAATAATTCCAATGGTCTGCAAACGTTCCGTAATTGTTGGGCCAGCGGTTCTCCATATCCTGCGGCGCTGAATGTCCATAAAAGACCGTCTGGCGTATGTTAGACCACGGTTCGGGCTTTGTAGGCGGCAGGAAGCGGTTCTTTCCGGAAGTATCTGCACCATAGGGAACCCCTAAAAAGGTATAGACATCGTTTAGCAAATACCCTTGGATCTTGCCGTTGGTGGTTTCGGCAATGGCAATGTCATCACCGATAAACAGCGCCTGTTCATCATTTTTTTCCGTTGATGAACCGGATCGGGTACTATTTGGTTCACAAGATGCTGCAGATATGCCTGCAACGCCGATGGTTGCTGTTCCAAAGCTAATTTTCTTTACAAATTGCCGTCTGCCAATCATAATAACACAGATAAGGGGTTTACATTTCAAGAATGAGCACTTCTTTAGGTGCAAGTTTAAGTTCACTATTTAACGAAACAGTCCGCTTACTTATTACGTCTCGGCCGCTTGTTTTACCACGCAATATTTCAGCATACCGGTCCAACGGCAGATCAACTTCCTTATTTGCTCCATTCAAAATAACGATCACGCTTTGCCCCTCATGGTTTCGCTCGTAGACGTAAACGCCCAGGTTAGGCTGGAAATGAATCATCGACCCCTCAGAGATTACCTTCTTACCTTTGCGCCAATTAAGAAGGTTCTGTAAGTAATCCCAGGCTTCATTTTGCAAAGCAGATCGCCCTTCGCGACTGAACCAGTTATCGGTGTCTCCGGGCCAACCACCGGGCACATCTAAGCGGATATTTCCATCACCGCCGGGTTGGCTCCTGGTGCCATGCATCAGCAATTCCTGTCCATAATATAATTGTGGTGTTCCCGGGATCGTTAGCAGAAATGCCAATCCCTGTTTGTAGGCATCCAAATCGGTTGGTTTTTCTCGCAAAAACCGATCGGTATCATGATTTTCAAGGAACCGGAGGACATTTTGAATGTCTGGATAGACAAAATCATAGCACATATGCTGATAAAGCTTTCCTAACCGACCGTTAGGCGATGTTTTGTCGTTAAAAATATCACTGGCAATACTCATCAACGTAAAGTCCATGACCGATTTTAATTCCGTATCCTTACCATCGTTGAGCTTACTACCCCGTTGCCACCAGGCCGTGCCGATGGTGTATTCCGTCCAAATCTCGCCCACGATATTAAACTGTGGGTATTCGTTCATCACTTCAATATTCCAACGGCGCATCATATCGTAATCCGCATAGGGATAGGTGTCCTGGCGTATCGCATCAATTCGGGCATATTCTATCCACCAGATTGAATTTTGTATCATATAGGTAGCCACATGCGGGTTGGCTTGGTTTACATCCATGCCAAAACCTGCGTACATCATTACATCGGAATCATACTTCGATGCATAGTTGTCGTAGAATATTTCCTTTGCATGATTTCCCCGTCTGTTAGGGCTTACATTGAACCAGTCTTTAGCCGGTGGATCCAGTGCCCACGGGTGGTTGGCACCGATGTGGTTAAATATCATGTCCATCACCACGCGCATACCTTTTTGGTGGGTCTTGTCGATCAGTCGAAGGTAATCTTCATTGGAACCCAACCGCCGGTCCACATGGTACATATCCGTAGCAAAGTATCCGTGGTAATACCCGCCTTGGCCATCGTTTTCAAGTACGGGATTTAGCCAGATAGCGGTAACTCCTAAGTCTTGCAGGTAATCGAGGTTTTTCTCAATGCCGATCAAGTCACCACCATGGCGAGCTCCCGGCCTACTTCGATCAACGGTATACTCGGCTGTCATCTTAGGTTGGTCATTTGATGGGTCACCATTGGCAAAACGATCGGGCATGATCAGGTAGAGCACATCAGATGCGTCATAACCCTGAATGTCCGCTGTACTGCTCCTTCTTTCTCTTAATTCATAAGGATAAGTAATCTCTTGCTGATCACGGGTGAATGTAATATTGAATTTTCCTGGTTTCGCCTCCGCCACGTCGAGGTAAATGACCAGGTAATTCGGACTCTCAAACGCTACGGAGCTCTTGAGTACCACTCCAGGGTAGTCAATGGTTGGTTTATACCCGGCGATGTCTTCGCCATACACCATCAACTGGAGTTCGGGATTCTTCATCCCGCTCCACCAAAACAACGGTTCGACACGGTCAACTTGCTGGGCTCCAACAGGGGTCCAGATCGATACGATCAAACAAAAAATCAGTGCTACTAAACGTCTATTCTTCATCTTAATTCATGTTTACATTAGGATTACCACTTTGTTCAACATCCGGGATTTGGAATAAAAGTCTTCTGGAATCCCATGATTCGCCCCTAACATTTTGACGTAAGCGTTTTAATTCAAACAAGCGCTCGCCAAGCAAAGATAGTTCGAGCCTACGTTCTTTTCTTGCTGCTTCGATAATTAGACTCTCATTTGCACTGGTCGTTTTCGCCTCGCCATACGCGCGCGTTTCGATTTGGTTTAACGCAGCCAATGCGTCTGCTAGATCGACACCGGACGCTGCTGCGGCTTCGGCATAAATCAATAGCAATTCGTTATACCCCATGACAATTCCATCCATGTATTCATAGTCGAACCGAGTGGTATACCACGATCCGTTTACCTCCTTGTAGAATGCTGAAAAACGGCGATCATTTTCTTGGTCGAACGCGTTAATCAACGATGCGGATGGATGGTAGTTTGGAAGTGTCAAATCGTTTGTTCTGAAAGCGCGAAGCCCTCCCCATGAATCTTCATTGATGGAAGCCGATGGAATCATAAAGATGACCTCCTTCGTGCTCGTGCCGTGTTGTGCTCGTGCATATTTTGCGATCATGTCAGTATCCAATTCATACTGATTAGTAGCGATCACCTCCTTGGCGTATTGCGCCGCTTTTGGATAATCTTGCTTGTTGAAATATACTTTTGCTAATAGGGCCTTTGCGATATCAACCGTTGCTCTTCCTGAATTCCAGGTATGCGAAGCGGGCAAATTAGCGGCAGCAAACTCCAAGTCAGCAATTACCTGATTGTATACGTCCTCTACGGTGGAACGCTGTATGATTTCGAATGCGGTTTCGCGATCCAATACCCCACTAGTACGGATGGGTACACCCATCTCGGCGGTATTTTTGTGCTCATCTGAATAAGGCAATCCAAAGGCACGTACCAAATGGAAATGCCCGAATCCACGGATAAAAGCCGCTTCAGCCTTGAACTCATTGAGTACATTGCCACCCTCAGCCGCTAGTATTCCCTCACTTAAGCTATTGTAAGCCACCTGATTCGCTCGGTTTATCGCATTATACGTGTTTGTCCACAGGTCCCGGCCAACCGCATTCACCAGATTCATCTCATGGTTGGTCAGCTGTACCCATTCAAAAGTAGCCACATTGGCAATCGCATCATCCGCGATGACACCAAAACCACGCAATGCGCTGCCTCCCCAAAAACCTCCGGAACGTACCCCGTTGTAAGTGCCAAGGAGTAGTCTCTCGATGTCATCTTTTGTTTTAATGGCATCGTCGGTCAAGATAAGGTTGTCAGGTTTGATTTGCAAAAATTCCATATCATCGCATGATATGCAAGATAAGGTCATGCCTGAGAAAAGGATTAATATATTTTTGAGTTTCATAATGATAATCTTTAGAAATTGACATTTAATCCAATCGTATAGGTACGGGCTTGGGGAGGGGTTAAGTAAGTGACGTTCAAACTTAAATTGCGGGCTTGCGCACTGGTCACGTCACGCATGATTTCTGGTTCGCCGCTATACTTGCTGAAATACTCGTTAAACAGCGTAAGCAAGTTAGTAGCTTGGCCATAAATGCGGATATCCTGAATGCGTAACCGGTTGATGAACCCGCTTTTAAGCGTATATCCCAAATTTAGATTTTTCAGACGGAGGAACCCGGCATCATGCAGATACTCCGTGGTGTTACGGGCTTGATTGATGCCACTATTGCCCAGTGTCATACGGGGAATGTCTGTGATGTCACCCGGTTTTTGCCAACGATCAAGTACCTTGGATTTCAAATTCCAAGTACCCATATTATTCATTTGAAATTTCTCGCCGTCATCGTAGATGTTTCCGCCGATCTGGAAGGTAAACATAAAGCCAAAATCCCAATTCTTATGAGTGAACCGATTGTTCAAACCGCCCACGAAATCGGAGTAGGGATGGCCGACGGGTTGACGATCCCGCTCGGCATTATATTCCTTGGTCTGACCGACGGGCTTTTTATCGGCATCAAGCATTTCAAATATCGGGGCACCGTCTTCGGGATCCACACCAATGGTTTTAACCAAATAGTTGACCCCGATAGGCTGTCCAACGAGGACGCGTGTATCTCCTTGTCCGCCGAGCGCATCCGGCCCCGCCGTACCCACATCAAGCACTTTATTCTTATTATAGCTGATGTTGAAATCCGTTGTCCAGCTGAAGTTGCTCCTACTTAGGTTTGCCGATCGGATATTAAACTCTACACCTGAATTTCTAACTTTACCGATATTTCCCAAGAATGAACTATACCCACCTGAGGCCGGAACGCGGACATTCAGGAATAGATCCTGGGAATTTTTATCATAAAATCCGATTTCCCCCGAAATACGGCCATTCAAGAAACCATATTCCAAGCCCACATCAAATGTACGGGTGGTTTCCCACTTCAGGTTAGGGTTCTTAAGGCTATTGATATACCAAAAATTTTGCCCCATATAAAGTTGGTTTTCATTTACACTGACCGCACCCCACTGTGCATAATTTGGAATTTCCGCGTTTCCGGTAATACCATAGCCGGTTTTCAATTTCAATAAACTAACGACATCATTACCCTTCAAAAACCCTTCTTCTGATAGTAACCATCCGACGGATACGGCAGGAAAATCTCCGAACTTATTATTGGCACCGAAACGTGAAGAGCCATCGCGCCGGTAGGTGGCCGTAAGCATATAGCGCTCCTTTAAGGTATAGTTGACGCGTCCAAAAAACGAAATAAATGAATATTCCTGATTGGGGTATATCGTTGAGGTTTCCCTCGCAGGATCGTAGGGCGGGTTATTGTACAACCAATCTTCTTCTCCTGCCGCAAACACCACATTGCGGTAATTTGACTCGGATTTCGAACGCAGTGCTTCCGTACCGACAAGGAAATGGAAACGGTGGTCGTCACTAAGTTGCAAAGCGTAGTTAAGCAGCGCCTTCGCATTCCAATTGGTATCGTAACGGTTTGTCATGTTACTATTTGGTGCCGTCGAAAGGGACTGGGTTCGCAAATAATTTGACTCAGAGTCTCTGTAGTCAAGATTTCCCTCTAACCGCAGTGATAGGTCCTTAACTAACTTCACATCCGCAAACAGGCTACCCATGGTGCGGTCTGTGTAAATGCCCCTTCGTTTCTCTTTGATTTCAGTAACCGGATTGGTAGACATCGGAAAAACAAAATAACTGCCGTCCTCATTATATGCCGGAAAATAGGGTAAAGCGGCACTGATCGCACGGCCGTATCCTCCATCCCAACTAACGGGAACATACCTATTATAGGTATGGGAGAAACTGAAATTACCACCCAAAGTCAAAAACTGCGTTGGACTATAGTCAAGATTCAATCGGCCGCTCGTGCGGTTAAAATGGTTATCTACAATATATGAATTCTCCCCTGCGTGGGATAATCCAATGTATGATTTCAGCTTGTTGTTTCCGAATGAAATGGATAGGTCGTTGTACGCGGAAACACCAGTTCGCGTAACCAAATCTTGCCAATCCGTATTCGTTGTCAATGCCTGCTCTTCCGTGAAGCCACGAGGATAAGTAGATACAGTGGCGGGATCTGTCGCATTGGGATTGAACCTAAAATCATTCTCCAGGGCTTCGCGATAAAGCATCAAGTAGTCTTTTGTCTCCAGCATATCAACCTTTACATTTGGTGAGGCGAAAGGAACCCGCGTACTGAAACTAATCTTGGGTCTCCCGGAACTGCCTCGTTTTGTAGTAATCAAAATGACTCCGTTTGCACCACGGGAACCATAAATCGCAGTTGCGGATGCGTCTTTTAGGATATCGATACTTTGGATATCATTTGTATTGACTGAGGCCAATGGGTTATCCTGCGCTGCACCGGTAGTTCCTCCGGCATCCTGCTGGATAGGTATCCCATCGATGACGATCAATGGATCACCCCCAGCCGTAATAGAAGCAATACCGCGTACTCGGATCGCGGCACCTGCTCCAGCCATACCGGACGTTTGCGTTACTTGCACACCCGGTGCACGGCCTTGCATTGCAGCATCAAAGGATGTTCCTGGGTTAACCATAAGCGCATCACCATCTATCTTGGCTATCGAACCAGTTACATCTCGTTTATTCTGCACACCATAACCGACCACAACCACTTCATCCAATAACGCAACGTCTTCGGAAAGTGATACATCAACACGGGTCTGATTGCCGACAGCGACCTCCACTGTTTCATATCCGATATAGGAAAATACCAATACAGCATGCTGGTTAGGCACTTCGATAGAATAGCCACCATTCGTATCCGTGGCGGTACTAATGGTTGTTCCCTTGACCTGAACAACGATATAGGGCAGTTTTTCTCTCGTTGTGCCATCCGTAGTGGTACCGGTGACCCGGATTTGTGCAAAAGCAGCTGCCAGAGGCAACAATAGTAATACCGCACAAATCGTTAATTTGTGCCGAAAGTCCTTGCCATGACTACTCCGTATGGCAAAAGAACAATGGTCTTTCTTTCTTTTCATAAATTATATAGTTGTTATCAATTGGTTTAACTTTACCCGCTACCCCTACATTACACGGCAGGGAACACCCATGGCGACCTGTAATTGGGTTTTAGGAACGCATCAGCAGCTGGGTTTTCCACGAACTTTCGTGTATTAGGGTCATAGACGACCCTTGTTCCCGTGCGGTATGAAATATTTGCCATGTGTGCCAGAATAGTCGCAAAGGCTCCTTTTTCAACTGGGCTATTGGTGTTGATATTATTGGTTCGGATACATTCTCCCCAATTTGTTGCATGATCGATTACCCCGCGATGCTCGAATGGCCCGGTCATTTGGTAAGGCTGGGCAAGGTTCTCTCCTTCGCGCGTTTTTTCGGGGATCAATTCATATCCATTGCGGTTACAAACCAACGTGCCGTTCGTTCCAATCCAAGCCACCCCTTGATTCCGATTATACAGGTGGGCGGTTTGTTGCGCCCATTCGACGTGGAAATTTTCATATTCAAAGATGGTCGTCTGCACACTCGGGGTCTCATTAAACGATTCCGGATGTTTGTTGGCGGAAGAAAAAACCGCTTTGGGAAACGTACGGTTATTCAATCCAAGTGCTTCCAAACCATCAAACGCAGAGTCGATCCAATGTACACCCCAATCTGTCTGCTGCCCACCACCGTAATCCCAATAACCTCTCCATCCCCGAAAACGGGCCTGATTAAATGGCCGTTGCGGTGCAGGTCCTAACCACATGTCATAATCCAATGTTGCGGGAGCCGCACTGTCTGCGACAACTGGACGCGGGTTTGTTCCCTGGCATAACCAGATGTGTACTTTAAATACGTCGCCTAGAACACCTGTTCTCAGAATTTCATTTGCTCCCCGAAAATAGCGTTGACTAGTCTGCCATAATCCCGTGGTAACGACATTTTTATACTTGTTCTGGAAATCCATCATTGCGTTGCACTCAGCAATGGAATTTGCAACGGGTTTTTCAACGTAGATCGCCTTACCCGCTTTTTCCGCCTCGGCAAACATATAGGCATGCCAGTGATCCGGCGTTCCGATGATCACGGCATCAATATCTCGGTTATCCAGCACTTCACGGAAATCGCTGTATAATTTCATGCTTCCCGTTTGGTCAGGAAAACGTTTTCTGAAATCAGCAGCCTGGCTTTCCAGGCGTTCCTGATTGACATCGCACATCCCGGCACAGTGGGCCCATTCATTCTGGAGGATACCATTAAGGTCTGCGCATCCCATACCTACGCCGATTACCGCAACGTTAACACGATCACTTGGTGCACTTTTCCTTATTGCCGCCATGGTCTGCGGAGACACAAATGATGAGACACCTAAACCGGCAGCGGCTAGGCTTGTATTCCTCAAAAAGGATCTTCTTGTAGTCATAATTTAATGTATATATTGGTTTTGTAGGTTAGTACTGTTATAGGTTACGTATCCAAATGTTACGAAATGCCACTTCCGTTCCATGATCCTGCAATGTCAATGGCATGCGCCCGTGAGGTGTCCATGACGGCAGGCCGATGTAGGGTGTTGACCCTTTCAATACATAATTATTTTGAACTAAAATTCCATTCAGGACAACGGTCACCATAGCAGGCGATTCAAGTTCGCCATTAGTGCCAAAGCGAGGTGCTTTCCAATAGATGTCATACACCTGCCATTCACCATTCTTTGTGTACGCGTTTACCTCGGGGGCTTTTTGTTTGTACACGCTGCCTACCATACCATTAACGTAGGTCGGATTGTTGTCGCCATCCAATACCTGGATTTCATAACGACTTTGGAGCATAATGCCGCTATTGCCGCGATCCTGGCCATTGTAGTTTTCTGGTGCAGGCGATTTGAATTCAATATGAAGCTGGCAGTCCCCAAAGAATTCCTTTGTTCGGATCGTTCCTTTTCCCGGCACAACGATTAACTCCCCATTTTGAACGTTCCATTCGGCGGGACCACCAGCATTATCCCTATTCGCAGATTCCCATTGGGAGAGATCCTTTCCATCAAATAAGATAATGGCATCGCTTGGGGGAGTACCGGGCTGCTGGCCGGGTACTATCTTTTCAGGCACCGGATAATGCCATTCTGTACTTTTCGGATCCCAACGAGGAGGTGATTGGGTTTGTTGTTGATTCTGTGCAAATAATGCAGAGATACTAAACAATCCACACACTAGTGGTGTTAATTTCTTCTTCATAAAAGGTTAGCGTTTTGAGTTTATAACAAAACAAATGTAGCGGGGATACTCGTATATGTATGTGCACATTCCTCTCTATATATTTACAAATTCTCTCATCTTTACGTCTGATGTGGGTGAAATGAAACAATAGTGAACAAGTGAGAAGAAAGTACAAGATCAAAAGATGGTATAGAACAATCATGCAAGAGATGCCTCGGATTTCATGGAAAGATCGCTAGCCGCTTAGCTAGTGGTATCCCCGATCAAAACAAGATTGAAACGTAATTCAAAAAGGATGAGACAATAGTTAAAAATTCCCGAAGAAAAAAAGTATACCTTGCAAAGCAATTAACGGAGTAAATGAACGGTAATCTGGACATCAATTCATGAGTTTCCTTAACGCGCTAGGCATATCGTTAACACTGTTGATATCGACTCTTTCGCTATCAGCAGAACCGTATTATTTTAGGCAATACGGTGTTCAGGATGGATTGAGCAATAACATCATCAATTGCATCACGCAAGATCACCAAGGGTTTATATGGATCGCGACTCGTGACGGGGTAAATCGTTTCGATGGGTATTCGTTTCGAGTTTTTCGCAATGATCCCGATGATCCAAAATCAATCGGGAATAATAGCATTAGCCATATTGCCACCGATAAAAACGGTGTGATATGGGTGGCTACCAGTAGGGGGTTCTATAAATATAATGATGTCGACGAAAGTTTCTCCTTAGTGCCTTTTAGTGAAGATATGCGCACAAATCACATCTATTTTGATAGTGAGGGTGACATTTGGCTTACGGTCAATGGGAGATTGGTTAAATACAGCGAATCATTGGGTGCTTATCAAACCTATACTTTGCCGGATAATGCCGCCATCACCTCTTTTTGTATCACCCCTATCGGAAATATTTGGGTTGCATTATCCAATGGCATGTTATATGAATATCATGAAGAAACCGGGGATTTCACAGGCTATGACTTATTTGAACACTCTTCAAACTATACGTTACGGGGATTGACCAAGATCAGCTCCGATGTGACCGGCAACAAAATTTTCATTGGAACTGCAGCTCACGGCGCAAAAATATTTGACGTTTCGAGCAAGACATACAAAGATATTCTTCAGGAAGAGGTAAGGAAGAAGGAATTATCCATCCAAGGATTTTTACAATATACCGACGATGAACTATGGATGGCCGGTGAAAGCGGGTTGTTTATCTATTCGCTTAAAGAAGATTCCTACCTGCATATCGTAAAAAGACCCTATGATCCTTATTCAATTTCCACTAACGCGCTATATAATTTCTTCAAAGATCAGGAAAATGGGATATGGATAGGCAGCTATGCAGGGGGGATAAGTTATTATTCACCGTTTCAGCCCTTTCAAAAATACTACGCCTACCCCGGAGCAAATGCCATGCAAGGCGAAATCGTACACGATATCTGTACGGATCAATACGGCAATCTGTGGATCGGAACAGAAGACGCAGGGGTGAATAAATTGGATGCGAAAACTGGTAGATATGTCAATTTCCAACCGGATGCCGGTAAACAAAGCATTACGCGATTCAATATTCACGGCTTAGTACCTGATGGGGATCAACTATGGGTCGGTGCAAAAAACAGCATCGACGTTATAGACATTCCCAATAATACGGTGAAAAAAAGTTACAATCTACCCGATAATTGTACCATCGTCATCATGAAAAAGTTGCCTAACGATGCAATCGTCGTGGGAACATCCAGAGGAATGTTTAGTTATAGCAAGGAGACAGACGATTTTCGACTGTTGCCAAAATATCCTACCGACGTTCGTATTCAAAGTATCCTGGTGGATCATGAAGGCATCATTTGGGTGGGAACCAACGGCAAAGGGGTTTATTACTATGATCCCGATAAGGATGAATGCAAGGGGTTTGCGCTAGAAGCCACACCAAATTTTAGTGACAACATCATTGGCGATATTTTCGAAGACTCGGATAAAAACCTTTGGTTTGCCACATTCTCAGGTATAAAAAAATATAATCGACAAACAAAGGAGATTACTCGGTACCATAAGAAGAATGGTATGCCAAGTAATACAACTTTCCGTATCCAAGAAGATAGAAACCGCAATCTTTGGATAAGTACGACCAATGGTCTGGTTTGCCTTGATCCCCGTACCGAAAGCATCATGGTTTATACGCAGGATCACGGCTTGATCACCAATCAGTTCAATTATAACTCCTCATGGAGCGATGATCATGGGCGCATGTATTTTGGTATGGTCAAAGGGATGATTAGCTTTGTTCCCGAAAAAATTAAACCTGTCGAAGCGCAAGCCGTTGTGTATTTTACCAAAATAAGCCTTTTCGACGGCGTTCCGGGGGCTAATATTCGGGATATCCCGATTTCATCTGCAAATAAAATTGAGCTAGCGTATGATCAATCAACCTTTAGCATAGACTTTTCATCACTAAGTTATATCGCGCCACAAATCACCAAGTATGCTTTCCAGATGGAAGGTCTGGATAATAACTGGACGTACCTCCCAGATGGGCATACGGCGCATTTTACGAAATTGCCACCCGGTAAATATCGGTTTATGGTAAAAGGGGCAAATGCTTCTGGTATTTGGAATGATACCCCTACAACACTACAGATAACGGTCAACCCCCCATGGTGGAATTCACTGACCGCACAGGTTATCTATTTACTGTTAATCGGAATCACGTGTGCCGTGTTAATTTTCTATTTCCTTCAGCAAGGCAGAAAAAGAATAGCGCGCAGTATGAAGCAATTTGAAGATAAGAAGGAAAAGGAACTATATCAGGCAAAAATTGATTTCTTCATTTCCATTGCACATGAAATTCGTACACCGCTTACCCTTATTAAGATACCGTTAGAAAAAGTATTAAATAACCAGGGTATTCCCGAGGATGCAAAAAGTTATTTGTGTACGGTAGAAAAAAATGCCAATAGGCTCCTTGATCTGGTTAACCAGTTGCTCGACTTCCGCAAAACAGAGCTTGACGGTTATCGGCTTGCTTTCGTAAAAACGGATATTGTTGCGTTGTTGAAGTATACGTGTCAACAATTTGAAGATACCGCCGCGCAGCAAAATCTGACGTTCATATTGCACACAAACGTTGACAGGCTTGAAGTATATATCGATAAAGAGGCTTGCACTAAAATTATCAGTAACCTGCTTAGCAATGCATTAAAATACGCATCAAGCATCATTTCCATTTCGTTCATTTATGACCAGGGGGAAGATAACTTCTCGATTGAGGTCAGTAACGATGGGCAGGAAATCCCGACGGAGATTAGGGAAAAGATATTCGAACCCTTTTTCCGCGGCAAGTATTCGGAACATGAATCGGGTACAGGCTTAGGTTTGCCACTAGCCCGATCGCTAGCGGAAATGCACCGTGGATCATTGGTCTTGTTTGATGACGAAGAGAGCCCATTGATTACCTTTAGGTTGACATTGTCGGTAGACCAACCGGATTCCATTCAAATGTTGGGTGAACGCGAAATCAGAACCATTGATGATGATAAATTAGTAAACCACTATGATCTCGATCCCGCCCGACCTACCATCCTGATCGTTGAGGATAATGAAGATATGAAAGACCTGGTATGCAAAGAAGCAAATGCTACATACAATATCCTGACGGCATCTAACGGTGATGAGGCATTGATATTGCTACATGACTACAGTATACAATTAGTGGTTAGTGATGTCATGATGCCCGTAATGGACGGATTCACGTTATTGAAGAAAATTAAAACAGACTTGGAATACAGCCATATCCCAGTGATGATGCTCACCGCCAAGAACACCACACAGGCGCGTTTGGAAGGGTTGGAACTTGGAGCGGATGCCTACCTTGAAAAACCGTTCTCAATGGATATCCTTTTGGCTCAGATAGCAAACCTGTTGAGTAATCGTAATAATATCCGCAATTTCTATTTTCATTCACCTATCGCCAACATGAAGTCCATGGCGTATTCGAAGGCGGATGAAAGTTTCCTGGAGAAGTTGAACGATATCATCCTCAAACACATCGCTGATATCAACTTGGATGTAGAGATGATCGCGGAACAAATGAACCTGAGTCGTCCAACCCTATATCGGAAAATCAACGCCCTGTCAAACCTTACACCCAATGATCTGATTCGTATTACCCGTTTGAAAAGAGCGGCAGAACTTATCCTGCAAGGAGATATGAAGATTTATGAAATATCCGAAGCAGTGGGTTTTAATTCGCAATCGTATTTCAGCCGTAGCTTCACCAAGCAGTTTGGCATGAGCCCAAGTGAATATGTTAAGAAAAAATCCGTGGCTGTAGAAGTTAAGAATTAAACTAACTATATCGCTGCTTACACTGGCGAAAAGTCAATATTCCAATAGTTTTTGATTCTTTTAACTTGTCATTGAATTAGCACTTATGTAAGTTCTTTTATAGTAAGCTGTGTTAGGGCGAGCCGTTAATGCGAAATAGAAAGGCCGCCTCGAAATACCGAGGCGGCCTTCTCCTTTTACTAACGAAACGGCCTTTTCCGTACTAACGATCACAGTCAGCAGTCCATACAGCATCGTCCTTCGTATAAGCAATCACCAGAGTACTCGCGGTAATCCGGATATATTTTGCTTCGTCATCATCAATTGAAATCACCGCATTATCTCCATCAGCACGAAACTTAACGCCGCCCAAATCCGGAATGCCATCCGAAAAAAGAAAGTTATAATCGGTGCCTACTTTCACTACGGTAACTTTGCCGTTTTCCGTGGATTTTAATTCGCCATCAGCCAAATAACTGATGCTTCCTTCGTACGTGCCAACGAAAAGATCGTTGTCTGCGGGATCATCATCTTTGCTGCAAGAAAACGTTATCATCGCGATGACAACTAGTATTAACACTCCAATTTTCTCCATCTTCGTTTTCATAACTTTTTTTCTATGTTCACCTAAATCAACAAGCCAGTTGCACGTTTTGTTTTTGATAATATATTCCAATGTGTTGTTTAGTGGAGATTATCTAATTGTATATCAACAAGATATAATGATGATGGGAGATAGGGTAAGATGAAAGGAAGCGTAGTAGATAGGCAGGTACGATATGGAGAGCTAATAGTTTGGTACTCGCTGCATCTATATGCCCGCAGAGTGGAACTGCAGGTCGTATAGCCGTTTGTAATAGCCGTCTAGACGTAACAATTCTTGGTGGGAACCTATTTCTTTCATCTCCCCTTTGTCCAGCACAATGATTTTGTCTGCTTTTTGGATGGTAGATAGGCGATGGGCGATCACGATGGAGGTGCGCCCTTTCATCAACGTGTCTATGGCTTGCTGGATGAGCTCTTCGGTTTCCGTATCTACGGAAGACGTAGCTTCGTCAAGGACCAGTATCCTGGGGTTGTGTACCAGCGCACGGATAAAGGAGATCAGCTGTGCTTGCCCAGAAGATAGCGTGGCTCCCCGCTCCTGTACTTGGTAGTCATACCCTCCGGGCAATCTCATGATAAATTCATGTGCCCCCACTTGCTGTGCCGCCGCTACGATCTGCTCACGTGTAATGGACGGATCATTGAGGCTGATGTTATTGGCCACCGAATCGGAAAAGAGAAATACATCCTGCAATACGGTAGCAATGGTGCGCCGCAGGTAGTTGAGTTCATACTCGCGGATATCCACCCCGTCCAGTAAAATAGCTCCTTTGTTTACCTCGTAAAAACGGCTGAGGATATTGATGGCAGAGGATTTCCCCGCCCCCGTGGCACCTACCAGGGCCAGTGTTTCGCCCGGCTTGATGTCGAAATTGATATCTTTAAGCACCCATTTTCCATTTGCAAAATTTGTCTGCTCATCGGCAATGGAGCTATCCGCCGGGAGGTGGATGGTCTCTTCGTCGTATGCAAACCAGACCTTGTCAAACACAATTCCACCTTGGATGTGATCGGGCTGTTTGGTGCCGGTGTTGGGCGTTTTTTCATCGGTATCTAACACGGCAAAAATGCGTTCGGCACTCACCATCCCCATTTGCAGGGTATTGAACTTGTCGACTAGTTCGCGGACTGGTCGGAAGATCATGTTGATGTACATAATGAATGCCACGATAACACCAGGGGATAATGCATCGGCCAGCACCGATTTAGAGCCCCACCAAACCAGCAGACCGAGCGAGATGGCCATGATGATTTCCAATACGGGGAAGAAGATGGAGAAATACCAATTTGCACGGATATGCGCATTGCGATGCTCGGCATTGGCCGTTTTGAATTTGCGCATCTCCTGCTCTTCTCGGGCAAAATATTGGATGATGCTAATACCCGAGATATGTTCCTGCAAAAATGTGTTCAAATTAGATACCCATTTACGGACATCCTGAAATGCGGATTTCATTGCCTCCTTGAATACGTAAGTGGCCCCGATCATGAGCGGCATGGGGATCAGCACAATGAGGGTGAGCTGCCAGTCCGTATAAAACATGACGCCGAGGATGACCACCAGTTGCAGGATATCGCCAATGATTTGAATAAGCCCCTCGGAAAATACGTTGGCAATGGTTTCGAGGTCAGACACGGTGCGTGTGATGAGCCTGCCGATGGGCGTGCGGTCGAAATACTTGAGGCGAAGACCGGTGATATGGTTAAACACGTCGATGCGTAGGTCACGGATAACCGATTGCCCGAGTGTACTGGTCATCAGCGTGTGGAAATACCGGATGATGGTCTGCGCCACGAGCAAACCCAGCATGAGGAGCAACATCAATTGCAAACCATCCGTGTTGTTTTGGAGAATGAAATGATCAAGCGTATACTCGATCAGTAAGGGCAGGGCAGGGGCGATGCCGGCCATGATAATGGTGAGCAATACCGAAACTACAAAAATGCCCCGGTAGGGCTTTACATAACGCATCATCCTGCGGAGCAGTTGCGCATCATACGTCTTACCGGTCACTTCGGGTTCGCTCAACTTAAAATCTTTCTTTTTATAAAACTGGGTCTGCCTGCAAAAGTACAACTTTGCTGCATATCTTGGTTCATCAGTTTGTCAAACCTGCTTCAATTAGATGTAAGGGTAGACCACCTCGGTTAGATACAGGCCACAAGCCGGCACAGAAGTGCCCGCTTTCGCACGGTCTTTGCTGGCGATGACCGTGTGAAGATGGTCAGGCGACCGTTCGCCCCGGCCGATTTCCATCAACGTACCGACAATGGCACGTACCATGTTACGCAGAAAGCGGTTGGCCGAAATGTGGAAGACAAGTTGCCGGTCATCGACCCATAGCCATTCCGCACGGCTGATGCGACAGATATTGGTATGCACTTGAGTATTGGACTTGCTGAAACAACTGAAATCCTCATATTCAAACAATATCTTGGCCGCTTCGTTCATGGCTGCTACATCGGGTACATCCCGAAGTTGCCAGGAACGGCCATATAGGAACGGATTTTTTTCGAAATGCAGGTGGTACTCGTACGAACGCTTGATTGCATCAAACCGCGCATGCGCGTCAGTGTCGACTGCAATCAGTCGTTTGGCAGCAATATCATGGGGAAGGAGCGCATTGAGACGGTGTAGGAATTGCTTGGGTTGGCTGGTCTCCTTGTCGTTTTCCACATCGAAATGGGCATACAGTTGCGTGGCATGCACCCCCGTATCCGTACGCCCGCAGCCCACGGAGGCGGTAGGTTGGCGAAGGATCGTGCCCAGCGCCCTGTCCAGCAGTTCTTGTACAGTCACCGCATTCGGTTGGGTCTGCCAACCGTGATAAGCCCCCCCATCAAAAGAGAGCTCAATGAAATACCGCTTGCTTTTCGTCTCCACTGTTTGCAAAAATACGATATTGAAGTTAGAGGTACGGAATGAAAGTTAGAAGACCGGAGACTGAAGACCGAGGAGGAACCAGACTTCGGTCTCGTGTCTTCGGGCTCCCAACTATTCCATATTTCTTCCTATCTTTGTTTACTCAATAGATAAACGGTACTTATGATTCAGCGTATTCAAAGTGTTTGGTTGTTTTTGGCTTCGGTCACGATTTTTGCCTTGTTTCTGTTTCCCTACTTACAATTTTCGGATGTGATGGGTATGGGTAAAGCCTTGTATGTCAAGGGGGCGTACCACGGGGTCGAGGGGTTGGCCGTTCGGGAAGAGTTTTTTATACTGCAGACCATCGCTGCCGTGCTATTGGGTTTTTTCCCGCTCTATATCATTTTCAAATTCCGTGACCGAAAGTTGCAACTCCAACTGATTGTGGTGCAGATCATATTGGTCGTATTGTTTGGGTTTTGGCTCTATACTGCGGCAAGTACTGCATTGACCGAGGCCAGGCAATTCCTTTCGGCGAGGAATATCGGGGTTGGCTTTTTCCTATTGCCCATCAGCCTAGTATTCTTGTTTATGGCCATGGGAGGCATCCGCCGGGATGAGAAAATGGTTCGGTCGGCCGACCGATTGAGGTAATAGGGGCTGAGTTGAGCGGGTTAAGTCAATTGAGTGAGTTACATAAGTGAAGTAAGTGTATGAAAACGATACGATTGTTTGCGGTGATGCTGGTCTTCGTTTCGGCTACCTTAGCTGCTAACGCAAACCCATCGGCTGGAAATGCCGCGATGAAGGATACTGCCGTCGTCATAGACGACATCCGATTTGCGATAGAACGATTGGACATTGATTCGGCCACGGGTGTAGCTACCGTGGAATTGCTGTTGACCAGTCTCAAAGAAAATCCGCGAGAGTTAAAGATCAATGTATATGGTACGCAGTTAGTAGACAACGACCGGAATGCTTATTATTTTTCGACGATCACCTTGGGTCGTGTACTGATCCGATTCGAGGATAAGCAAAACTACCTCCATTACCTGCTCCAACCCGATACGGGTGCGAAGTTGACGATTACTGCCGAAGGCATTGCTTCCGCCGTAGATTTTATCCAAGTGGTGAAAATTGTGTTTGAAGACAGTACGGAAGAAGGCCGCTTCTTAGACGCTTATCTGGGCGAAGAAACCTCCAATTAATAGTAAACACACCGCACTACCGATAGCGGATCTGCTGGCGATCCATCAAACCCATTTGATCTTTCATCATCTTGATTTGATCGGCAAGCAGCTTGTTTTTGTCTGCTTTTTTGGCTTCCTGTAGGTATTTGGTGGCTTCGCGTTTATTACGCTTGGCCATGGCGATGCCGGCAAGACTGAGTTTGGCCAAGGCGACATTGTGCCCCATGTGTAGCCCTAGTGACAGTGCTTTTTTGAAGTATTTCTCCGACTGCATGGGCGACTTCTGCGATTCAATCAGCCCAATTAGCAAGTGGTAATAACCATGCTGCGCGCGAATCAGTTGCTTCTCGTAGTTGGTGATACGGCCTAGCCATGTGGCCGCTTTAGCCATATTTTCCTTGCGGAGGTAAAACTGGGCAATGAGCATGTTTTCATTGAAGAATACGGTTACAAACGCAATGATAGTAACCAGTATACCCAATATCCCCCAGCCCCATTCACCGTAGAAAAACAAGGCAACGGTTCCGGCCAGTATCAATGAAGATATGATGATTCGAATAAGATTTGACATGCACTAATTCCTTTAATAACCCAATCGTTGATAAAAAATTATGCAAATATCCGTTTATTTGGGCGCTTAAACAACTTGTTTGCGGCACATTTTTGTAAAAAAATGTATTTTTGAAACAATCAGCATCATGAGCATACGATTAGAAAGCAGTTGGAAAGCCGTATTGGCACCCGAGTTTGAAAAACCCTACATGCAAGGGCTCAAAGGTTTTTTGAAAGCCGAAAAGCAGCAATACCAGGTGTACCCTCCCGGCGATTTGATTTTCAATGCGTTTGAGCATACGCCATTCGACAAGGTAAAAGTGGTGATTTTAGGGCAGGATCCCTACCATAATGTAGGTCAAGCACATGGGTTGTCGTTTTCGGTTCCCCGTGGGGTAGATATCCCACCGTCGCTACGTAACATGTACAAGGAATTGAGCACGGACATCCCCGGATTCCAAATTCCCGGCCATGGCGACCTGACCTCGTGGGCCAACCAAGGGGTCTTATTGCTCAATGCAACGTTGACGGTGAGGGCACATACCGCAGGGTCACACCAGCGTAAAGGCTGGGAAACCTTTACCGACCGTGCCATCGCAGCGTTGTCGGCCCGCAGGGAAGGCATCGTGTTTCTGCTGTGGGGCAGGTATGCTAAAGACAAAGCTGCTATTATCGATTACCGAAAGCACCATATCCTCACAGCTGCGCACCCCTCTCCCTTGTCAGCACACAATGGTTTCTTCGGATGCAGGCATTTCTCCCGTGCAAATGAGCTATTGGTTAACCAAGGGATGTCGCCCATTAACTGGCAGGTTTAACCTTCCGTTCCTCGGTCGACTCGTCTAAGAGTATGTCTGCTGTGGTGGCCGCACCTTTGCTGTGCAGCACAATGGTTTTGTTATTTTGAATCACCGAAGTGAATAGCAGGTGGCTGTCGTAGGTAATGGTAAACGGCTTGTCTACGTCAAGCGAGGTGTCCGTGCGGTGGGTCGTTTGGTATTCCAGTTCTCCTTTTTCGGTATAGCGCTTGACGATGAAACGACCGCTGTAGCCATTGGATCTAATAGCGTACCATGCCCCTTCGCCTACGCCGCCAAGCCATTGCGCATCATTGGGTAGGCCTGCTGGCCTATGCTTGGCTTTCATGGCACCGATCACTGAATCATCGGGTAGTTCTCCTGCTTTGGAGGTGGATACATTGTCGCCCAGTTGCTTGATCAAGAAAGCCAATGATTGGAAACGGTTCATGCGCATAACTTGGAGCCCGTTGCCGTGTTCATATTGGTAAATCATGCGATCTGGCCGTACGTTGACCACATTGCTCATGGGGCTTGACTTGATGGTTTCGGGGTACCGGATACCATGGAAAAAATGGTATTTTGGAGAAGCATGAATCAAGAGCCGCGTGATAAAACGTGAGCAATTGTTATTGTCTCTGGCTACGGCTCCATAAGGCATCGATCCTTTCATGACCAACTCGTCGGCATATCGCTTCGCTTTGGTAAACGATAGCCCCTCGGCGATGGAGAAAAAGAGACGCCCCTCACCTTGGGTGACCTCTTTCATGCCGTCCAGTTCAGCCACGATCTCATCGAGGTTTTGGATGCGGTTATGCTGGTCGATTACGGCAATGGTATCCATTTTCAACCTCGGATCGGTTTGCGCCGAGCGCGCCCGACCATACCCCCTCGGAGAGATGTACCGGCCGAAATCGTAGTACAGCAGCGCGTTGCTGCCACGCGCTACCAATATGATTCCAGTATGGCCAACCTTGAAATTGAGGTTTTTGACAATCCCAATCTTTTTGAAAAACATCATCCATTTTTCGTCGCCGCGAATAGTGGCATCGGGCCAAGCTAGGATGATGGCTAAATCATGGTGTTCGTAGCTTATTTCCAATGGTTAGTTAGTCGTTTTGGCTTGATTAATTGTATAAGTTGTTAGTTGTTTTTGTTTAGTATAACGCACCCCAGCGTCCGTCAATATTCCATCGGTACGATAGGCTCTTTCTTGCTCGTAGACATGATCATCATCGTTTGGAATGTCTTGACGTAGGGTATCTTGCTGATTTTCTCCATGATGACGGCCTCATAAGCCTTGATGTCCTTGACATACACCTTCAGCATAAAGTCGCATTGGCCAGTCACGTGGTGGCATTCGGTCACTTCCTTAATGTTTTTTACCGCCTCCACAAACTCGGGGATAGCATTGTGGGTGTGGAAATCAAGCGAAATCTGGATGAAAGATTTGATTCCCAATCCCAGCTTTTCCTCATCGACAAAGGCGTGGTAGCTCTTGATATAGCCCGAATTCTCGAGTTTGCGCACACGTTCCAGTGTCGGGGCCGGGGAAAGCCCAATGCTCGATGCCAATTGTAGATTGGTGATTCTTCCGTTTTCCTGCAATAATTTCAGGATTTTGAAATCGGTTTTATCGGGTTGGAAAGGCATACCTTGATATTGCTATAATTCGGTGTAATATAGGCATTGCTGCCAAATATTATTTGGCAATAATACGATTTATTTTCTATATTGTTCGCAACGGAATGGAGAAAAGAGATGGGTAATCCTCATTCGATGGGGATGCACTTCATTATCACTGGTTTGTAAAAAATGTACCGAGAATGGTCAACTTTCCGTTCAACAGGCCTGAATCTATCTGATTTTCTCCTTTTTAGGGCAAATGAATGGGCAAAGCACAAGGTTTATTGCCAGTTAAATCGTAACTTTGCACTTCCAAAGCTTAACGGCGATTTGCCTGCTTATTTTTGAATGTTGTGAACGTGCGATATGAGTACTAAAGATGATGAATTATTAAAAGAGCTGGCGCTCGAAGAATATAAATACGGATTTACCACCGATATCGAAATGGACATTGCCCCAAAAGGGCTTACCGAAGATACGGTTCGGTTGATTTCGGCCAAGAAGAATGAGCCCGAGTGGCTGTTGGAATGGCGGCTGAAGGCCTTGCGGCACTTCCTGCAAATGGAAACGCCCACATGGCAGAACTTCGAACATCCCGACGTGGATTTCCAGGATATCTCCTATTATGCCGCGCCGAAAGCGAAGCCGAAATTGAATAGCTTGGATGAGGTCGATCCCGAGCTGCTTTCCACATTTGCAAAATTGGGGATACCCCTAGACGAGCAAAAGGTGTTGGCGGGTGTGGTGGCCGTCGATGCGGTATTTGACAGCGTATCGGTCAAAACGACCTTTCGCGAAAAGCTGAAAGAGCAGGGGGTGATCTTCTGTTCCTTTGGAGAGGCCGTACGGGAGCATCCTGATTTGGTCAAGCAATACCTAGGTACCGTGGTGCCACAGACCGATAATATTTACGCGGCATTGAACTCGGCAGTATTTTCCGACGGATCTTTTGTGTACATTCCCAAAGGGGTACGTTGCCCGATGGAGTTGTCTACCTACTTCCGCATCAATGCGGAAAATACCGGGCAATTCGAGCGGACATTGATTATCGCTGACGAAGGGGCTTATGTAAGTTATTTGGAGGGGTGTACCGCTCCCATGCGCGACGAAAATCAAATGCACGCGGCCGTGGTGGAGCTGGTGGCACTTAAAGATGCTGAAATCAAATATTCTACGGTGCAGAACTGGTATCCCGGTGATAAGGATGGCAATGGCGGTATCTATAACTTCGTTACCAAGCGGGGTATCTGCAAGGGCGATAACAGCAAAATATCTTGGACGCAGGTGGAAACCGGCTCGGCCATTACGTGGAAATATCCCGGGGTGATCCTGAAGGGCGACCATTCTGTTGGTGAGTTTTATTCGGTCGCGCTGACACGCAATAAGCAAGTGGCTGATACGGGAACCAAGATGATCCACTTGGGTAAAAATACCAAGAGTAAGATCATTTCCAAAGGGATATCTGCCGGATATAGCCACAACAGCTACCGAGGGTTGGTCAAGATTGCTCCGGGAGCCGAAAATTCACGGAATTTCACCCAATGCGATTCGCTGCTGATTGGCGACCGTTGCGGAGCGCATACATTTCCGTACATCGAAAACCGGAATAAAACAGCCAAGCTGGAACACGAGGCTACCACGTCAAAAATCGGGGAAGACCAATTGTTTTACCTGACCCAGCGAGGCATTGACCCGGAGAAGGCCGTAGGGCTGATTGTCAATGGTTATGCCAAGGAAGTGCTTAACCAACTCCCGATGGAGTTTGCGGTAGAGGCACAGAAGTTATTGGCCATCTCCCTGGAAGGCAGTGTGGGGTAGTGATTTTTATATAGAAGAAGAGAAAACATGTTAACGATTAGGAATTTACACGCATCAGTAGAAGATAAACAGATTTTGAAGGGGCTGAACCTCGACGTGAAAGCCGGGGAGGTACATGCCATCATGGGCCCCAATGGCTCGGGCAAAAGTACCTTGGGCAATGTGCTGGCGGGCAGGGAATCGTATGAGGTGACCGAAGGTGAGGTGCAACTGGATGGAGTGGATTTATTGGAGTTATCTCCCGAAGACCGCGCGCGCGAAGGCGTGTTTTTGGCCTTCCAATACCCGGTGGAAATACCGGGGGTGTCCAACATTAACTTCCTGAAAACCGCTATCAACGAAATACGCGAATACAAAGGCTTGCCGCCCATGGAAGCCCGGGATTTCCTGAATATGGTCAAGGAACGGCAGAAATTAGTGGAATTTGACGCCAAACTGGCTAACCGTTCATTGAACGAAGGGTTTTCAGGAGGGGAAAAGAAACGTAATGAAATATTCCAATTGGCCATGTTGGAACCCAAATTGGCCATCCTTGACGAAACCGATTCAGGCTTGGATATCGATGCCTTGCGCATCGTAGCCCGTGGGGTAAACCAGTTGCGCTCCGAGGACAATGCCTTTATCGTCATCACCCACTACCAGCGGCTGTTAGAATACATTGTGCCTGATTTCGTGCACGTGCTGTACAATGGACGTATCGTCAGGTCAGGTACCAAAGAGCTGGCTTTGGAGCTGGAGGAGAAAGGGTACGATTGGATTAAAGAGACAGTTGACGCCGAAGGGGCAGTCTGATTTTAGCAATAAAAAGTGAGGTTATGCTGCAAGAAGTAGCCACAGATACCATGATTACAAAAGTAAGCGGTTCGTTATATACACAACTGATTAAAACATACGAGGACAATTTGCCTTCGTCTGGCTTACATTCGCTCGACGAGATACGCAGGCAGGCATTTGATCGTTTCAAGCAAACCGGTTTTCCGACGGTAAAGAACGAAGACTGGAAATATACGCCAGTGCAGTCATTGGTTAGCCAAGCCTATGAACTGGGAGCGGAAACGCTCACCGCCTCACCTAAGGCCGCAATTGATCGGGCATCGATACCGCAACTAGATGCCTATCGTGTGGTCATGGTCGATGGGCAATACCGAAGTGATTTGTCTTCTGATGAAGAGGTGCCCGGCTTACAGATCATGCCCATTGCACAGGCTTTTGAACGCCTCTGCTTTGCGAAGTATTTCGCTGAATTTGCCGACAAGACAGATAATCCGTTTGTGGCACTCAATACGGCGTTGTTCACTTCGGGGTTGTTTATAGAAGTGGGCAAGAACCACCAATTGCAAAAGCCCATCCATATCATTCATGTCGGCGCTAGCAATAGGCCGGTATTCAACCAAGTACGCAATATGGTTGTCATGGGTGCTTTTGCGGAAGCTGAAATCATCGAATCATTCATGACCGAAGATGGTGCTGCCTATAACCTGAACAATCAGGTGAGCGAGATCGTGGTGCGCGAAAATGCCAAGCTACAGCACTATTACCTGCAATTGGGCGGCGAGCAAAGCAAGTACGTCAACCATACGGAAGTTTACCAGCAAAAACACAGCCTGTACAACAACTACAATTGTACGTTTCCCGGAGCGGCTTTTGTGCGAAACAATATCAACGTGCGGTTGGATGACAGTGAAGTGGAGAGTCATTTGTATGGGATTACGCTGACGGCAAAAGACCAGTTGGTGGATAACCATACCATCGTAGACCATCTCAAACCGCATTGCGAAAGCTATGAGTGGTATAAAAACATCACGCAAGATACCTCCACGGCCGTGTTTAACGGAAAGATTTTCGTGCGTGAGGATGCGCAGAAAACCAATGCTTTCCAGCAAAACAACAATATGCTCATCGGCGAGAAATCCGCAGTATACACCAAACCGCAATTGGAGATTTTTGCAGATGACGTGAAGTGCAGCCACGGCTGTACCATCGGGCAGTTTGACAACCAAGCGTTGTTTTACCTCCGCGCAAGAGGTATCAGCGAAGCGCAGGCGAGGGTACTATTGGTACATGCCTTTGCGTTTGACGTGACGAACCGTTTCGCCAATACCGCGGTGCGTGAATACGTGGAGCATCTGGTGGAGGAGGGGCTAGCTAACGGCTAAGCTTTCGTCGGATAAGAAATACGAAGTGGGGTGATTTTAGGGGAAAATCACCCCATTTTTTGTGCCTGAGTCACGCTCGCTTCGGTTCATACAACATGAACGTTCTGCCCGAGTCATCAAAATGTTGTTTTCTTAAATGACTTGCCTATTTCTACATGGGATTAAACGACCATCAGCCCAATATACGCTCCGCACAATTCATCCCATCAATAGCCGCCGATACGATACCACCTGCATAGCCAGCTCCTTCTCCGCAAGGGTATAGTCCTTTTATCTGCGGATGCTGTAGGGTATCTTTATCCCTTGGGATGCGGATCGGAGAGGATGTGCGTGACTCGACACCTACCAATATGGCCTCATTGGTATAATAACCTTTCATTTTTTTGCCGAATCGAGGTAAAGCCTGTTGCAGTGCTTCGTGCACGAAAGCGGGTAATACATCAGCGAGTAACGCGCTTTTTGTGCCCGGTTTATAGGAGTTAACGGGCAAGGTGTTCGATAGCTTGCCCTCCACAAAATCGACCATGCGTTGGGCTGGGGCAACCAAACGACCTCCACCTACTACGTATGCGCGCTCCTCCACTTCATGCTGGAAATCCAGTAGCGCGAAAGGGTAACGCGTGGATTGTGGTACATCATCTAGGTTGACCTGCACCACCGTACCCGAATTGGCGTAGGGATTATTGCGTTTGGAGGGCGACCAGCCGTTGACCACAATTTCTCCTTTATCGGTGGCGCACGGTGCAATGATCCCTCCCGGGCACATGCAAAAAGAGAATACACCACGCTCATCTACCTGCTCCACAAGGCTGTAATACGCTGGGGGGAGGTGTTCGCTGCGCACGGCGCAATGGTATTGCGCTTGGTCGATAATCTCCTGGGGGTGCTCGATCCGCACGCCCAGCGCAAATGGTTTAGGTTCGGCAAGCCAGCGCTTGCGGTGGAACAATTCGAAGATGTCCCGCGCTGAATGGCCGGTGGCCAAGATGACATGATCAGCCAAGAGTTGTTCGCCCGAAGCTAGCAAAACACCTTTTACGTTCCCGAAACTTTCAAGAATATCCACGACCTTGCTATTGAAATGGATTTCGCCGCCGTATTCTAGGATGGTGCTACGCATGGCTCGGATGATGTGCGGAAGCTTATTTGTGCCGATATGCGGACGTGCATCCACCAAGATGTCTTCCGTGGCGCCATGGGCAACTAACAATTGCAACACGCGCTGCACATCGCCACGTTTGTTGGAGCGGGTGTAGAGCTTGCCATCAGAGTAGGTGCCCGCACCCCCTTCGCCGAAACAGTAATTGGAGTCGGGGTCAACGATGCCTTCTTTATTCAGGATCGCTAGATCCCTGCGTCGTTCCTGCACATTTTTGCCGCGCTCCACGATGATCGGGCGCAAGCCTTTTTCCAAGCACTGCAAGGCTGCGAAGAGGCCTGCGGGACCAGCACCGATGATGACAACCGCAGGTGCGTCTGCAACATTGGCATACCGGAACCGGAACACTTCTGGAACCGGAGATTCATCAATATAGAAGATGACGCGTATGCGGAACACGACCTGGCGGCTTCGCGCATCAATGGATCGCTTGCGGATTTTGATGCCTTTTATCCGCGATAGGGCAATGCCCAATTGCTTGGCACCATGCTGAATGATATGGGGCTCGTCCGAGATTTTCTCGGGCAGGACGCTGAGTTCAATTTCCTTTTGCATGAAACGGTGTCGGGTTTTTATCCCAAAACGTAACAAAGGTATGGATTTTGCCGTCAAAGTGCTAAATTAGTGGCAGTATAGAATTTAACTTCAATCAACATGAAAAGATTACTCATTGCTATTGTAGGCTTGTTTACCGCATTGTCATTCAGCTCTTGCGGGTATAACACCTTAGTCAATCTGGAAGAAAATGTAAAGGGTAAATGGGCCCAGGTGGAAAATGCTTACCAACGGCGGGCCGATCTCATCCCCAATTTGGTCAATACCGTGAAAGGTGCGGCCAATTTCGAGCAGGAAACACTGACGCAGGTCATCGAGGCTCGCGCCAAGGCATCATCGGTGACCGTCGACCCCGAAAACCTTACGCCGGAAGCCATCCAGCAATTCCAACAGTCGCAAGATGCGCTTTCACAATCATTGGGCCGCTTATTGGTGACCGTAGAGCGCTATCCCGAACTGAAAGCCAACCAGAATTTCCTCGAATTGCAAGCCCAGTTAGAGGGTACCGAAAACCGGATCAGCACCGAGAGAAGGGCATTTAACGAGGCTACACAGGAATATAACTCGGCGGTTAGGCGCTTCCCGAACAATATCATGGCCGGTATCTTTGGCTTTAAGCAAAAAGGGTATTTCACTGCAGAAGCCGGATCCGAGCGCGCACCTGAAGTGCAGTTCTAATGGGAGCCATGGAACGATTCACCGAGGAAGAACAAGAACGCATTGTCAATGCCATCAACCGGGCGGAAAACCACACATCGGGTGAGATTCGACTGACGGTAGAGCCGCATTGCAAAGGGGATGTCCTAGACCGGGCGACGCAGTATTTCCATCGTTTGGGCATGGACAAAACGGCACTCCACAATGGGGTGTTGATCTATATTGCTACGGAAGACCACCAGTTTGCCATCATCGGCGACCAAGGGATTCATGCCAAGGTGCCCGAGAATTTTTGGGAGGAAACCAAGGATCTCATGTTGCAACATTTTCGCCGGGGCGACTTGATCCAAGGGCTCATCGAAGGGATCATCCACGCCGGGGAGCAATTGCAGCAATTTTTTCCCCGCCAAGATGACGATGTGAATGAATTGCCTAATGATATTACGTTTGGAGATGGCAAGTAATAGGTTGAATCGGATGAAGATAAAAAGCATAGCGGCGTTAATGAAGGGGAAACACGGGTTGGTATTCGGCTTGCTGATGGTGCTGTGCACTATGATGGTATTCGGGCAGGATTTTCCAGCGCAACCGAATCAACTGGTCAATGACTATACAAATACGCTAAGCACAGAACAGGTACAACGGTTGGAACGCAAACTGGTCGCATTTGATGACAGTACTTCTACACAAATCGCGGTCGTGATCATGCAGTCTACCGGTCGGTACGACATTGCGGACTATGGTGTGCGGCTGGCTCAGCGTTGGGGGATCGGCGGTAAGGAACATAACAATGGTATCCTCCTGTTGGTAGCCCTGGGCGACAGGGCTGTAACCATCCAGACGGGATATGGCGTAGAAGGGGCCGTGCCCGATGCTATCGCTTATCGGATCATCGAAAACGAAATCAAGCCCGCTTTCCGGCAGGCAGACTATTTTACCGGTATCGATCGGGCCACCGATGCCCTGATGGCTTATACCAAGGGTGAATATACAGCGCCTCCACGAGAAGACGGGGAAGGAGGTGCAATCGGGTCGTTTGTCCTACTATTTATCATCATCATTGTGCTGGTCGCATTGTTCGGTCGGGGTGGCGGGGGTAAAGGTGGCGGTAAGGTCATGGATGGCCGGGGAGCTTCCGACGTATTGTGGTGGACATTGCTGAGCGGAATGGGCCGAGGTGGCCGAGGTGGCGGCTTCGGTGGTGGTAGCTTCGGCGGCGGCGGTGGTTTTGGAGGTGGTGGCTTTGGCGGTTTTGGTGGCGGAGGCTTTGGCGGTGGTGGCGCCAGCGGAAGGTGGTAGTTGGAGACGGAGATCCGAAGACGGGAGACGGAAGTCCGAAGACCGAAGACGAGAGTCGGGAAGTTGGAAAGATTGAAAAGATTTAAACGGGTAGGTTTTGCGGAAATTCTTTCGTAATTTTTATATTGATCTGTTTCCCACCGGGCGGCTGTTTGCCGCATTGGGTGTCGTATCCGTACTATACTTGTTGGCATTCTTTTTTCCGGCTATGGGTATCGTGCCCATGCTATCGTTCTACACCTTATTGGCGTTGTTGTTTATCGATATTTTTATCCTATACCGCCGTCAGCAGGGTGCGTATGCGCATCGCTTGGCCCCTGAACGGCTGAGCAATGGCGACGACAACGACATTGGCATCCATGTGGAAAATCGTTATAGCTTCCCTGTCAATATGGGGATTATCGATGAGGTGCCCGTCCAATTCCAACGGCGGGATACGTGGTTTGGTGTTAAACTGAAGTCGGGCGAACATAAAACGATCGCCTATCAGCTCCGCCCCGTAAAACGGGGGGAATACGCATTTGGCATCCTTCACCTTTATGTGCGGTCGCCGCTCGGATGGATCGAGCGAAGGTATCGGATGGGGCGGCCCGAAACATTGTCCGTATACCCGTCCTTCATCCAGATGAAGAAATACGAGACCATGGCGATATCCCAACGCCTGAGTGATTATGGTATCAAAAGAATGCGCCGCATTGGGCATAGCATGGAGTTTGACCAGATCAAGAGCTACGTGCCGGGCGACGACTTTCGGACACTCAATTGGAAAGCGACGGCACGGCAGGGGCATCTCATGGTTAATTCATACATAGACGAGCGCGCACAGCAGATTTACTGTATCATCGATAAATCGCGGGCCATGCGGATGCCGTTTAATGGACTGAGTCTATTGGATTATGCCATCAATGCCAGTCTGGCCTTGGCAAAAGTGGTGATGCTGAAAGAAGACAAGGCCGGGCTGATCACCATTTCGGATCGGAAAGGAGCGGTCGTGCCAGCTGATCGGAAAGCGGGGCAGCTTAACCGGATCATGGAGGTGTTGTATAAGGAAAAGACCCGTTACCTAGAGTCGGATATGGAGATGCTTTATTCTACGGTGCGGCAAACCATCAAGCATCGCAGTTTATTGGTATTCTTCACCAATTACGAAAGCCTGTCGGGGATGAAGCGGCAGCTCCCATTTCTGAAAAGAATGGCGAGGTTTCATGCCCTGGTCGTCGTTTTCTTTGAGAACACCGAGCTTCGCCAGTTGAGTGATAAACCGGCAAAGGATGTGGAAGAAATATACCTGCATACGGTTGCCGCTAAATTTGCCTATGAGAAGAAGCAGATCGTGCGTGAACTGAACCTGCATGGGATCCAGACCATCCTCACCCCACCGGAAGACCTGACGGTCAAAACCATCAATAAGTACCTAGAAATAAAAGCAAAACAATACCTGTAGGGAAAAAAGTAGCAATCCGGGTGGTCGTTTCCGAGTAAAACCCCATCTTTGTGGTTGTGGCATTAAATTGGCTATAAAATTAAAGCATTAAATTGACTCTTAAATACGTGTGATCATGAAAAAAGTGATTTTGGCGGCGATGGCAGCATTGCCTTTTACAGGAATAGCACAAGACGACTTCACGGTCGCGGCAAAGATTGGCATGCTTCAGGCACCAGCCAAGGCATACTTGAGTTATCGTGCCGAAGGTAGTCCGGTGTTGGACTCAGCGGATGTGGCAAATGGCGAATTTAAATTCCATGGGAGTGTATCCGGGCCTGCACGTGCCACCTTATTCTTGGCACATGAAGGGGAAAGCATACGCGACCTGGGTAATCCCGACTACCTAGAAATTTACCTTGAAAAGGGCGTTCTCCGGGTTTCTGCCAACGATTCGTTAGCTAACGCTTCGGTGAGTGGTGGAAGCATCAACAAGGAATTTGCCGCATATCAGGAAGCATTAGCAGGCCCTAAAGCGAAAATGAAAGACCTCATGGCCATTTTCACGGCTGCGTCTGACGAAGAAAAGCAAGATCCCAATTTTATGATGGGGCTACAAGCGCAGGCCATGGCTGTACAGGAAGAGCAAAAGGCCATTGATTTTGCCTATATCGAAGCCAATTCGAAAAGCATCGTGAGCCTCGATTTGTTACAGCCCTATGTGGGCATGGAGTCAGACGAGATCGTCGATCAGGCTTTTAGTGGGCTGTCCGCGACGCTTCGGGAATCAGAGAAAGGAAAGGCTATTGGTGAGCGCCTTGAAAACATCAAACGTGTGGGAATCGGTGCTATCGCGCCGGAGTTTTCCCAACCCGATACTGCAGGCAACGAGATCGCATTGTCTTCGTTGAGGGGTAAGTATGTGCTCGTCGATTTCTGGGCCAGTTGGTGTGGGCCTTGCCGTCAGGAGAACCCCAATGTGGTGGCGGCATACCAGAAGTTCAAAGACAAGAATTTTACCGTTTTTGGTGTTTCACTGGATCGCGAGGGGGCAAAAGACGCCTGGATGAAGGCTATCCATGATGATGGATTGCAAGATTGGCCCCATGTATCCGAATTGAAATGGTGGAGTTCAGATGTGGTCGAGCAATATGCCATCACAGGTATTCCAGCCAATTTCCTACTGGATCCAGAAGGGAAAATCATCGCTAAAAACCTTCGGGAGGAGGAACTGCACTTGGTATTGGAAGAAGTGTTAAATTAATATGAGCGAAATAAGCGGTTTCTCCCAAGGTTTGTCATAAACCTTGGGAGAAACCGTTCTCGTTACGAGGAGAGAATATTTACAATCCGAAGTAAATTCTCATTAATTGAACTGATATGTTTGATGGCTTGGCTAAAGGGGGTAAATGCCACCTGGCTGTGGATGAGTCCTGCCATTTCACCTCGCCTACCTTCCATTAATGCTTCTACTGCGGCCACGCCTAAACGGCTAGCTAATACGCGATCCATACAGGTAGGGCTACCACCACGTTGAATGTGTCCCAAAATAGATACCCGCAGGTCATAGTGCGGGAAACGGGTTTTGATTCGCTCAGCTACGGCAAAGGCACCTCCGGCATCGTCGCCTTCCGCCACGATAATTACCCGCGAAGCTTTGTTTTTGCGGGTCTTGTCTAGTCGATCCATCATCGCCTCATAGTCTACCTTGATTTCTGGAATCAATACCGCTTCGGCGCCAATACTGATGCCGGTACGCAAGGCGATCAAGCCCGAGTCGCGGCCCATCACCTCGACCACAAATACACGGTCATGGGACTCTGCGGTATCACGGATCTTGTCTACCGCCTCGATAGCCGTATTGATGGCCGTGTCGTAGCCGATGGTAAAGTCGGTACCCGCGAGGTCATTGTCAATCGTTCCGGGCAACCCGATGATCGGAATGTTATGTTCCTCAATAAATTTGGCGGCACCGGTAAATGTACCGTCACCACCGATGGCGATCAGCCCGTCTATTCCCCGCGCTTTAAGGTTTTCATAGGCACGTTTCCTGCCCTCCACCGAACGAAACTCTTCACTGCGGGCGGTTTTCAGGATGGTTCCTCCACGTTGGATGATGTTGGCTACCGATTTAGCGTCCATCGGGAAGATGTCATCGTTGACCATGCCGTCATACCCTCGGCGTATGCCAAACACATTTAGGTTGTAATATAGACCGGTTCGGACGACTGCACGTATAGCTGCATTCATACCGGGGGCATCCCCGCCGGAGGTAACTACAGCAATGTTTTTAATGGTACTCATTAGTTGATTTGCTATTTTGTCTTAGTTTGTTGATTTGTTTGCGTGAAATGCGGCTAAACCGCTATCCAAAAAGGTGATGTAATTTTGTATGTCTTCGTTATACGCCTGTGCAGGTACCAGTTGGTTGCCCATTTCGTCGACGATGACATAATACGGCTGGGCATTGGTGCCGAATCGCGAGGCCTGGAAGTCTGACCACTTTTGGCCGACACGGCGGATGTTTTTACCGCTGAAATCGGATGTGTATTGTTCTGCATCTGGCAATGCGGTGCGGTCATCGACATACAGCGATACCAAGATGTAATCTTCTTTAAGGCGTTTCAACACCCCGGGATCTGGCCAAACCGATTCTTCCATCTTCCGGCAGTTGACACAACTCCACCCCGTGAAATCCAATAGCACGGGCTTATTGACCTGACGGGCGTATTCCAACGCTTGGTCATAATCATAGAATGCATCAATACCATGGGGAGCGTGGAAAATATCGCCGTATTTTTTGGTAACGCCGCTACTCGCTTGAGGGGTATCTGATGTGTAACCTACCCGATGCAGGTTGAAGTCTTGCGTGGGCGACGGGGGGAGCCAGGCACTAAGTGCTTTGAGGGGCGCACCCCACATCCCCGGAACCATGTATACCGTGAACGATAAAACAACGATCGCAAAGAATAGGCGCGGGATCGAGATGAATGGCACATCGCTGTCGTGGGAGAACTTGAGTTTTCCCAATAGGTAAAGGCCAAACAGTCCGAAGATAACGATCCATATCGCCAAGAACACCTCGCGATCCAGAAGGCCCCAATGATAGGCCAAGTCGACATTAGATAGAAATTTGAACGCTAACGCCAATTCGAGGAAACCTAGGGATACCTTGACGGTATTTAGCCAACCACCTGACCGAGGCATTTCTTTGAGCCACGATGGGAAAAAGGCAAACAGCATGAAGGGGATGGCAAGTGCCACCGAGAAGCCAAGCATACCCATGGCTGGTCCCATCAATGCACCGTTGGCTACAGCCTCTACCAGTAAGTAACCAATGATAGGTCCGGTGCAGGAAAACGACACCAAGGCCAAGGTAAAGGCCATGAAAAACAATCCCAAAAGACCACCTTGGTTTGATTTCTCGTCCATCTTGTTGACAAAGCGAGACGGCAGTGTAATCTCAAAGGCACCCAAAAAGGAGATGGCGAAGATGATAATGATGATGAAAAACAGGAGGTTGAACCACGCACTGCTCGCCGCTTCGTTCAATGCGGACGCACCGAAAATGAGCGTTACCAGCATGCCCAATGCAACGTAAATAACCACGATGAACAGCCCATACAAGAGTGCATTCATGACTCCCTTCGCTCTTGTTCCACTCTGCTTCGTGAAGAAAGAAACGGTGAGTGGTACCATCGGATAGATGCAAGGCATCAAGAATGCTGCGAATCCTCCAATGATACCGGCAATGAAAATCCCCCACAATGTTTGCGGGTTCCCGTCATCGGCAAAGCCACCAGCAGTTTCAGCCGCTGAAACCGCAGCGCTGGAATCTTGCCCATCTGTAAAGACGACGTCGTCAGGTATCTCCATATATTCCGTAGCATCAGTATCCGGAGCATCCGTAAATTCGATATCATCGAAACTGAGCAAGGTATCTTGCATGAACGGAGCCGATTCGGCCGTCAAAAAAATACCGAACAATAAGGCTAATGTAAGGATGGTATATTTCATGGGGTAAAGTCGTCGTTTTATGGTTAAGCCTTCGCCTAAGCTTAAAGGCAGGCGTATCTGTCTCATGGATTGACTAAAATAGGGAGGCAAAATTAACAAAAAAAGGCAGTCAAGCTGCCTTTTGTCGATGCTTTTTCAAGAAAATTACTTTATGGCGACTGAAAATGAAACCTCGTCAGGAGGCAGGCATTGCGTAGCATCGCAGACCATAAATTCCACGGAACCCTTCACGGTAGTCGCACCTTTGTTTAGTTTGATTTTTTGCTGGAAGACTACTTCTTTGTCAAAGTAAGCAACATCCATCCCGAAGACCTCTTCGTGCTTGGTTTTAGGCTTGGGTTCAGCTGGTTTGCCCACCAAGGCGTAGTCAGCCGAAGGATTGAAGGTAAACGATGTTTTGATCGGCCCACCTTCCTCTACGTGCTGCGAGTAGATATGCCAACCATCATCGATAACGGCTTTCATGAAAACGACGGCTTCGTTGTCGTTGAGTTTTTTTGCGCCGAACTGCCATTTTACAGGCTCTAAGATCTGCGCGAAGGAGCCACTAACGGCAAATAAGATAATGGCTATTGCCAAGGTGATTTTCTTTATACTATTCATATTGATCACTGCTGTTTACTATACTATATGACTGCTTTGGCTCGTAGAGGTTTAATCACAAGCGTGTAGCTACGGCCCGATGGCGGTGCAAAAATAAGCATTTATTGCGTGATACCCCATTTATTAACATTTTTTCACATATTGGAAGTGTCCATTAGCACGGGAGCTAAATTGAAAAAGCGACTTCTTTGATGTCAAAATCAACGATATGTCCATTGAAATCGAGCTGCAATCGGCCCATATCCGTTACCCCGTGCAATATACCATCCACGCGTACTCCATCGATAAGAAAAGGATGCAATTCGCCGAGCCGATACAGGTGCTGTCTGTATGTCGCTAGTTGGGTTTCAGACTTGCCCGATTTCAACGAACGGTATGCCTGTTCGATGGCTAGGCAAAGGTCGGGCAATAGGTCTTGGATTTGGCTATCGCTATGTAAAATTTGCTTGATGCTGGTGGTCCGCTTGCGTATCGCCTCCGGGAAATCCGTTTGGTTGACATTGATACCGATACCCACGATAGCCGATTTCCAGACTTTCCCCTTGAGGATGTTCTCGATCAGTATGCCGCCGATCTTTTGATCGCCGACGTAGAGGTCGTTTGGCCATTTTATCCGTACATGGGTACCAAGTATTGATTCCAGCCAACCCGCAATTGCCGTGCTGATGGCTACGGTTAAGCTAAATTGGTGCTTTGGATCAAGAAAGGTTGGCGTCAACAATACGCTGAATGTTAGGTTTTTTCCGGGTTCGCTCAGCCACGTTGTGCCCTTTTGCCCACGCCCTGAAAATTGGTCGACTGCCATTATTACAGTTCCTTCGGCAAATGGCGTGGATTTTGACAGTTCTTGCTTGAGGTATTCGTTTGTGGACGGTACCTGCTGTAATGTAATAACATTTTGTCCGACGAATAATCCCAAAATTGTGTTACTTTGCAATATGTTAAAAATAAGTAAGGGTAATATTGCCCAAAACTATAAGATTTTTTAATGACAAAAAACAAAAAATCAGGCGTGTCTGCTCGTTTATCCGAGGTGGCAGTTCTCGGGATGCAGGAAAAGAAGGGAAATGAAATTGTGCGGCTTGATTTGAGGAATATCCATAGTTCGGTGTCGGATTATTTCGTAATTTGCCATGCGGACTCCACCACGCAAGTCCATGCGTTAGCCAAAAGTGTGGAAGAGGAGGTGTACAAGGCCTTGAAGCAGGAGCCTTGGCGGAAAGAAGGGCTGGAGCATGGCGAATGGATACTGTTGGATTTTATAGATGTAGTGGTCCACATATTTAAAACGGATAAGCGTAAGTATTATGGCATCGAGGACCTTTGGGGCGATGCCGAATTAGAAAGTTATCAAAGTGCGTCATAAGCACAGGTTAAAAACGAAACGATTAAGAGGAAAACATGTCTAACGGACCCGATAGAATGAAGAGAGTGCCCAGTAAAAAGGTGACGCCCAAGCCGCCCCGGTTCAATATCATGTGGTTATGGATCGCAATGATTTTTGGTTTTTTTGCCCTACAATACGTATTTAGCGACGACAAACCCAAGCAAGTTACTTATCAAGAGTTTGAAGACGGGATGCTCAAAACTGGCGACGTGGACAAACTCATCGCCTATAAGCGCAACGATTTATTTTTCGTGGAGGTGTTTATCAAAAAGGATAAGCTCACCGACCCGAAGTACAACGACGTACGCCCCAGCTCCAATAGCTTGACGTTGGCACCTAATGCCGGGCCACAATATTTCTTTACCGACGGTTCTTACGATGCATTGGAACGTAAGTTAGCCGAAGCACAGGAGGGTGTGGAGCAAGCAGACAAGGTATCGTTGCGGTTGGAGGATCGAACCAATGCCTGGACGGGATGGATTTTTTCCATTATGCTGCCGTTATTGTTGATCATTGTCTTTTGGATTTTCATCATGCGCCGCATGGGTGGCGGTGCCGGTGGCCCCGGTGGCCAGATTTTCAATATTGGAAAATCGAAAGCCACCCTGTTTGATAAGGAATCACAGGTAGCCATCACGTTTAGTGATGTGGCAGGCCTCGAAGAAGCCAAACAAGAGGTGATGGAGATCGTAGATTTCCTCAAAAACCCAAAGAAATACACCAATTTGGGTGGTAAGATCCCCAAAGGAGCATTATTGGTCGGCTCGCCGGGCACTGGTAAAACCTTGCTAGCCAAGGCAGTAGCCGGTGAAGCACAAGTGCCGTTTTTCTCCTTGTCGGGTTCAGACTTTGTCGAGATGTTTGTCGGTGTCGGTGCATCTCGCGTACGTGATTTATTCCGACAAGCCAAGGACAAAGCCCCTTGTATCATATTCATTGATGAAATCGATGCCATCGGACGTGCCAGGGGTAAAAACAGTGTGATGGGAGGAAATGACGAACGGGAGAATACGCTGAACCAGTTGCTCGTCGAGATGGATGGCTTCGGTACGGATTCGGGTATTATCATCATGGCTGCCACAAACCGTCCAGATGTGTTGGACTCGGCGCTGCTGCGCCCAGGGCGCTTTGACCGGCAGATTTCCATTGATAAACCCGATTTGGTAGGCAGGGAGCAGATATTCAAGGTGCACCTGAAACCGCTGAAGCTCGCTGCTGAGGTGGATGCCAAGAAACTATCGGCGCAAACCCCGGGTTTTGCTGGGGCCGAAATCGCTAACGTCTGCAACGAGGCGGCTCTTATCGCCGCAAGGCGTAATAAGACGGCCATCGATATGCAGGATTTTCAGGATGCTATCGACCGGGTGATTGGTGGATTGGAGAAGAAAAATAAGATCATTTCCCCAGAAGAGAAACGCATTGTTGCATATCATGAGGCCGGCCACGCCATCGCTGGCTGGTTTCTGGAACATGCCGATCCGTTGGTAAAGGTTTCCATCGTGCCGCGTGGAGTTGCCGCATTGGGCTATGCCCAGTATTTGCCAAAAGAGCAGTTTCTCTACACGACAGAACAGTTAGTCGATGGGCTGTGTATGACCATGGGTGGGCGTGTTGCGGAAGACATCACCTTCGGTAAGATATCTACCGGTGCGCAGAACGACCTAGAACGCATCACCAAATTGGCATACGCCATGGTGGCGGTATATGGCATGAACCCACGCGTGGGGAATATTTCCTTCAATGACAGCCAGGAAAACCAATTCCAGAAACCATATTCTGAAAAAACAGCGCAATTGATTGACGAAGAAGTTCGCTTGTTGATTTCCGAAATCTATGAGAAGACCAAGCAACTGCTGATAGATAATCAAGAAGGACTCATCAAATTAGCGGAAAAACTGCTGGAGAAAGAGATTCTTTTCCAATCAGATCTTGAAGAGATATTGGGCAAGCGTCCATTTGACCATCGCACGACGTATGACGAATTTGTCAACGGTGAACACGGCGAAGGGGACCAAAGCAAGGCCGCCCAAGGATTGGTACATGATGGAGTAGGTGACAACTCGGGCACGTTTGACAAAAAGATTTCTGAAGACGATGCCCAGTCGACCGATAGTTAACGGATGGCGCGGTTTAACGGGGGTATATTCGTCATGCGGATCTCGTCTGAGGCGAAGAGGCATCTGTAGTTTCCTGCATACCAAGGCAAATCATCTTGCAGAAGAACATAAAGAACACGACGGCCAAAGAGCAGATGCTGAAGAAAATCAGGCATGCACTGCTTCAAAAGCGGGAACATCCGTATCCCAATTTTGAGGAGGCCGAACGTTATCCCGACGAAGGGGAACCGCTGGATGTGTTGTTTGCGCAACGCTTTACCGCGGTTGCCGGAAAATTCGTCTATTGCGAGGATGAGATACAATGTATTGAAAACCTACTGTTGCTGGCTGAGCGCGAAAAGCTTCGTAAGATGTATGCGTGGGAACCCGGTGTCCAGCAATTGTTAAGCCGATATGAATTTCCTTTTTACGCCACCGACAAAGATTTTGCTGAGGCCGAAGCGGGGATAACTTCTTGTGAGGCACTTATCGCACGCTCCGGCAGCATATTGGTGAGCAATGCCAATGCGGCTGGCCGCCGGTTAAGCATTTATCCACATACCCATGTGGTAATTGCCTTTACCTCTCAATTGGTGATGGATATCAAAGACGGTTTGGAAAAAATACAACATCGCTACGGAGAAGACCTTCCCTCGTTGGTCAGTGTGATTACCGGCCCAAGCCGAACGGCCGATATCGAAAAAACACTCGTGTTGGGCGCCCACGGCCCGAAGGAAGTCTATGTTTTTCTGTTGGAAGGCTAACGCATTTTATTAAAACAAATATACTAATATTTTTAGTATATTTGTTTGATGAATACCATTCAAAACCCCGAATACTTTAAAGGCCGCGGAGCGCAGGTCAATACGCACAATAAGTTTGCTGCTAACCGATATGTAGCCGAGCATATCGAAGGGCTAGATGAGGAATTTCTCGAACATTCCGATACGCAACTCGTTGAAGAGACCCCTAAAAAAATCATTAGCGTCAGCGATAGCCCTGACTTGCCCATGATGTATTCCATAAACCCCTACCAAGGGTGTGAACACGGCTGTATCTATTGCTATGCCCGCAATGCACATGAATATTGGGGATATAGCGCCGGCTTGGATTTCGAACGCAAGATCATTGTCAAACGAAACGCAGCTGAGGTGTTAGAACAGCAGTTTAATGCCAAGGGTTACCGGCCAGAAGTCATCATGCTTTCGGGTAATACCGACTGCTACCAACCTGTTGAACGCAAGTTAAAGATTACCCGATCGATTCTCCAGATCATGCTGAAGTATCGCCATCCCGTATCCGTCATCAGCAAGAATAACCTTATCCTTCGCGATATTGACATCATTTCGGAGATGGCCAAGTTAAATCTTATCCAAGTAGCCATTTCCCTCAACTCACTGAACGAGGAACTCCGGCAGAAAATGGAACCCCGAACGGTAACGGCAAAGGGAAGGCTTAACGTCATCCGGCGGTTGAGTGAAGCGGATATCCCGGTGATGCTAATGTGTGCACCGATTATTCCGGGGCTCAATAGCGATGAGATGCCTGCCGTCATCAAGGCTGCGGCCGAGCATGGCGCCCGTGCAGCCGGTTACACCATCGTAAGGCTCAATGGTGCTATCGGGGAGCTATTTACCGATTGGGTGCATAAGGCGTACCCGGATCGTGCGGAAAAAGTATTGCACCAAATTGCAGCATGCCACGGAGGTAAGCTCAATGATAGCCGATGGGGCTTGCGCATGCGGGGCGAAGGAAAAGAAGCGGAAAGCATCAAGCAGTTGTTTCAACTAGCTGTTAAGCGGTACATGCCATCTGCTGGAATGCCTGATCTGCGATTGGATTTGTTTTCGCCGAAGCATGGCCGGCAGTTGAATTTGTTTTAACACCAGATATTTTTTCTTACTTTCGGGCGATTAACGATTTCGCATGGAACAGTATCTGATTGGAACACCAGTAGCAAGCATCATCTTTGCCTTTACCATTGTCACCAGTATATATACCTTTTCAAACCACCATCTTTTTGGCAGGTTTATGTTACACCCCTATAGCGTGGCTAGAGGGCAACGTGTCTATACACTACTGACAAGTGGGCTTATCCACCGCGACTGGGGGCATTTGCTGTTCAATATGCTCACGTTTTATTTCTTCGGCTTTTCATTGGAAGCTTGGCTGGCCAGTCTAAGCACGTGGGGGCATCTGCAGTTTGCGCTGATTTACCTGTTGGGACTTGTGCTGAGTGATCTGGGAACAGTATACAAACAAAAGAACAACCCTTCCTATTATAGTTTGGGGGCTTCAGGTGCGATATGCGCGGTGTTGTTTAGCTTCATCCTGTTCGACCCGAAAATGATGTTGGGCATCTTTTTCGTGATCCCCATGCCTGCGTGGCTGTTTGGCATCTTGTTTTTGGGGTATTGTGTGTGGGCTTCAAAAAATGCAAAAGATACGATCAATCACGACGCCCATTTCTTCGGCGCCATTTTCGGCATCATCATCACCATCATCTTTTATCCTTGGATCATCCAGCATTTTATCGGTAAGTTTATCGGATAGTGCTTAGTGTTTTTTTAACACTATTTTAATTGACTGATAAATAATAATTTATATCTTTTTATTTAGAAAAAGATTATAAATGTGGGATGGTTGCGTTGTTATTGTTGCGATTAATATTTACATTAGTCGCGCTTATAAACTTAATTGAATGAAAACCTTAGCAACACCAGACTACATCGTTTTTCTATGCTACTTTGTCATCATCGCAGGGTATGGGTTATGGATTTATTACCGTAAGAAATCAAAGGAGTTAAACACCAAAGATTACTTTTTAGCCGAAGGGTCGTTGACCTGGTGGGCTATTGGTGCTTCCTTGATTGCCTCCAATATCTCTGCCGAGCAATTCATCGGTATGAGTGGGGATGGTTTCAAGCTGGGATTGGCCATTGCGGCCTACGAATGGCTTGCCGCCGCTACCTTGATTATCGTGGCGGTATTCTTTATTCCCGTGTACCTCAAGAATAAAATCTACACCATGCCGCAGTTCCTCAATCAGCGATACAACGGCACGGTAAGTACCATCATGGCTGTTTTCTGGTTGTTACTGTACGTAGTGGTCAATCTTACATCGATCTTGTATTTGGGCGCACTGGCCGTATCGGCCATTTCAAGTATCAACTTCACGGTGTGTATGTATGGTATCGCCATCTTTGCGATCTTCATCACGCTGGGGGGCATGAAAGTCATTGGCTATACCGATGTGATTCAAGTATTGGTGCTTATTCTCGGTGGTTTGGCCACCACTTACCTTGCGTTAAATATGGTGGCCGATCACTATGGAAGTAGTGGTGTACTGGGTGGATTGGGGTTGCTGCATGAAAAGGCGCCCACCCATTTTGATATGATTTTCGACAAAGACCACGAGCACTATATCAGCCTGCCCGGCTTGTCCATTCTAATCGGAGGGATGTGGATCGTAAACCTCAACTATTGGGGTTGTAATCAATACATCACACAGCGTGCATTGGGAGCAGACCTGAAGACCGCGCGTAACGGTATCCTCTTTGCCGCATTCCTGAAGATGCTGATGCCCATTATCGTGGTATTGCCAGGTATTGCTGCATGGGTATTGTATCGGGAAGGTTTTTTCCAAACCGAGATGTTGGAGGATGGAGCCGTCAGGCCAGACAAGGCTTACCCGGTACTGCTTAACCTGCTTCCCGTGGGGCTGAAAGGGTTGGCGTTCGCAGCATTGACCGCGGCAGTAGTCGCGTCATTAGCTGGCAAATCCAATAGCATTGCGACGATTTTCTCACTTGATATCTACAAAAAGATATTCAATAAGGAAGCGAGCGAGCGCCAGTTGGTCAATATCGGGAAAATGACCATCGTGGTTACCATGATACTGGCCGTCATCATTGCTCCCCACCTGGGCATCGAGAAAGGCGGATTCCAATACATTCAGGAATACACCGGCTTTGTGTCACCGGGGATATTTGCCATGTTTATCTTAGGATTCTTTTGGAAGAAAACGACTTCCAATGCAGCCCTGTTTGCCACTATTGGTGGATTTGCCCTTTCGGTCTTGCTCAAATTTTTGCCCGGCTGGGCGGATCTATCAGGCCTGTATTCCATCGGTTTTGCCGTACCAAATGGCGCAGGGGTGTATGAGATTCCGTTTATTGACCGTATGGGCATCGTCTTCCTATTCTGTATTTTGGGGATGTATATCATCAGCGTTATCGAAAACAAACGGGGCGTGGTGCCGAAAGGACTGGAAATCGATCGGAGCATGTTCAAGGTGCACCCAGCCTTCTTGGCGGGAACCATCATCATCATCGGTTTGCTCGTAGCGGTTTACACGATATTCTGGTAAGTAGCGCAAATAAAGGCTATCACTGTTCTGATGAGTAATCGGGCTGCTCAATCTCCGGATAGAAAATCGGGATGATTGAGCAGCCCGAACAGTAATGGGCGCTTTCCCATTGCCCGAATACGTCAACGAATAGGCCCGCCCGCAAAAAAGAAATCCGTATGTTTGTTTTCACTTGGCGACATTGATCCAACTATGTGGAAACCATTGATTATCGTATTCGTTATAGTAGCCTGCTTGACCTCGGGTGATGCGTTTGGACAGAAAATTCAACGCATCGGTGCGCCTTTGGTACAGCAATATACCAAATCTGAATATCGGGCAGGCAACCAAAACTGGGCGGTCGCTACGGGCACCAATGGGGTAATGTTTGTGGCCAATGCCGATGGCTTGCTAGCCTTTGACGGACAATATTGGACGCAGCACCACCTCCCCAATAAAAGCACGGTAAGAAGCGTGGCGGTCGATAGTACCGGAAGGGTATATACAGGTGGGCTGGCGGAGTTTGGGTATTGGGAAGATGCGGGTTATGGCCAGATGAATTACTACTCGATCAGCAAGCTGCTCGGTAGTGACGAACAGACCATGGACGAGATATGGAAGATCGTTATCGACGGTAGCCGGGTCTATTTCCAGTCGTTTTCAACTTTATATATCTATGAAAACAACACCCTGCGTACGGTCAAGGGGAGTGGGCAACCGTTTCTCTTCCTGCACCGGGTAAACGATCGGGTATTTATCGAATTGATTCCATCAGGGTTGCATGAATTGCAGGGAGATCAACTCGTTCCCGTAGCAGGGAACACAGTATTGCAAGGCGCTAGCATCCTCACGATGTTGCCATTTACCGACGGGCGGATATTGATTGGCACAGCCAAGGAAGGGTTGTTCCTGATGGATGGCCCGGTGATTCAGAAGTGGCACAATGCTGCTGACGACCTGTTGAAGGCAGCACAGTTGAACAATGGCTTGAAGGTATTGGATCATTACTACGCATTCGGCACCATACTTCAAGGGGTGATCATCATCGATGAAGAAGGGAGAATCGTACAACACCTCCACAAGGGGAATGGTTTGCAGAACAATACCGTGCTGGGAATCAATACAGACCACCAGCAAAATATCTGGGTGGGACTTGACAATGGGATAGACCGCATTGAGATCAATGCTCCGCTATATTATTATGCCGACAACAGCGGGAGCATCGGCACGGTCTACGCAGCGCGTATTTTCTTGGGGAATATTTACTTGGGAACTAACCAAGGGTTATTCTATAGCCCTTGGCCAGCCGATGGCAGCTACCGGCCATTTGCCTTCACCCTGGTGGAAGGCTCTCAGGGGCAGGTCTGGGATTTGACCGTTGCCGATGGCGAGCTTTTATGCGGCCATAATGACGGAACCTATAAGGTGGTAGGCAATAAACTAGTGAAACTATCTGCGGTAACCGGCGGATGGACGCTGAAAGCGATGGCCAATCGGCCAACCACGCTACTACAGGGAACGTATACCGGCCTGGCATTGTTTAACCGCACTGCACAAGGATGGCAATTAGTGCGCCGCATAGGGGGGTACAGTGACCCCACACAGTTCATCGAACCCCAGTCGGCTACGAAAGTATGGGCCAGTGGCTACAAGGGGCTCAGGCTACTGACACTTGACGAGCAATTGGAACAGGTGCGGCAGGTGCACTCCTATGATACGGCCAGCGGACTACCACCGAGTATGTTTGTCAATGTGTTCAACTTAGGAGGAAGCCCGGTGTTTGCAACAGATAGTGGCTTTTATCGTTACGATGACATTACAGATCGGTTCTATCCCTATGAGCAACTGAACAGCAAGTTAGGGTCTTTTGCCTTTTCCAATAAGATCATACCGGCTGATACCAACCGCTATTGGTTTATCAATCGCGCTCGAGTTTCCCTCATCCACTTCGGGCCAAAAGGTGAGATACAGGTCGATTCCACCCAATTCGCCACGTTGAGTGGTCGTATGATGAAATTTTACGAAAGTATTAATCGGGTGCGGGAAGATTTGTACTTGATTAGTCTCGATGATGGATTCGCCATTTTCCAGGCACCAGACGTGTCCGCCAGAAGGGCCCGATTGCCGGTGCCATTGATTCGTACGGTGAGCAACATTACCGATAGCCTTTCGGGTGGATGGTACATCACAGGTACATCCCCCGAGATTCCTTACCAGCATAACAATATCCGCATCAGCTATGCGATGCCGTGGTACAGTGCGATACCGCTGCAATACCAATTTTACCTGGAAGGGTATTCACGCACCTGGTCTGAATGGAGTGAGGTCGCTCAGAAGGATTTTACCAACTTGCGTGCGGGCGATTATCGCTTCAGGGTACGGGCGAAGACGGCAGACGGAACCCTCTCCGGTATTGCAGACTTTAGCTTCAAGGTGTTGCCCCCGTGGTACCTGTCGTGGGGGGCATGGGTTGTTTATGTGATTTTAGCCGTATTGCTGTTTGTTGCCGGGCGCTCTTGGTATCGCCATAAGATACAGAAGCACCAGCAGATGGTGCAAGAAAACATGACGAAGCAGCAGCAGGAACTATTAAAGAAAGAAGCGGAGGAAAATGAACAACGGTTGATGAAACTGAAAAATGAACAGTTGGAACAGGAACTGGCAAGCAAAAACCGGGAATTGGCCAATTCGGCAATGAACATTGTGTACAAAAATGAATTGCTTAATAACGTACACGATGAGATGCTGCAGCTCAAAGACCATGAAGGGCGGAGGTTGTCGAATGAACAGCTACGCCGGATCAATAAGATTATCGAAGATGCCCGCAGCGACGAGCGGGATTGGAACATCTTTGAAGAAAGTTTCAATGAAGCACACGAAAATTTCTTTAAAAAGCTAAAGGCCGATTATCCGGAATTGGTACCCAATGACTTGAAACTATGCGCTTACCTGCGGATGAACATGAGTAGTAAGGAAATTGCTTCGTTATTGAATATCACCACACGCGGCGTGGAAATTAGGCGGTACAGGTTACGTAAGAAACTCAACTTGCCGCATCATAAAAACCTCACAGAATTTTTGCTGGAGCTTTAGCTTCTCGGATAATACCGCAACATCTTCCCGATATGACTACATCATTACCTCTCATATTCAACAGTGTATTTTATACACAATTAGAGCAATTCGTTGCGTGTGATTTGTAATCTTATTTTACTTATAATCAATATATTATTGTGTTTAATTTTTTTTGTTGAGCAATTATTTTTGCTGCGATGTAGCAATGTGTAGGCCGTAAATTTACCTTTCAGCGATATACATCACACCTTTGTATTGCAAACATAAGCAACCGTGAGTTGTCTTATGATTAACCAATTTTTCATCCGGCGTTAATCCGGATTGTAAAAGGAGTCTATATTAAGTAAGTAACCAATTTTAATTAATCAACATGAGGAATTTATTTACTACATGCTGTTTGTTGATGATGGCCATGCTAGTGGGCCTATATGCTCACGGGCAGGAGGGAACAGTGAGTGGAAGGGTAACCGATGCTGTAAGATCTGGAGGAATTCCGGGTGTCACGGTGATGGTGAAAGGCACATCAACGGCCTCGCAGACGGATGCGCTGGGCAATTACGTGATCAGGGCTTCGGGAAGTGATACCTTGATTTTTCGTTCGCTAGGTTTTGAAGCACAGGAGGTGCCGATTGCCAACCGGACAACGGTCGATGTGGTGCTCGAAGACCAAGGCACCGAATTAGAAGAGGTCGTGGTCGTGGGGTACGGTACGCAGCGCCAGCGCGACTTGACCACCGCGGTAACCACGGTGAGGGCGGATGATATTGCTAAAACCCCCAATGCGCAGGCCATGCAATCCCTGCAAGGGCGTGTGGCCGGTGTGCAGATCGTGAGCAATGGCGCACCTGGAGCCTCACCGACCGTAAGGCTTCGTGGTATTGGATCGTTCGAGGGCAATTCAGCACCACTTTATGTCGTGGATGGGATGTTTTTCGACAACATTGATTTCCTGAACCCAAATGACATCGAAACCATTTCGGTATTGAAGGATGCATCGGCATCGGCCATCTACGGTGTACGGGCCGGTAATGGGGTGATACTCATCGAAACGAAATCGGGTGCTTTCAATAAAAGCGGTGAAATCGTTTACGATGGATACTATGGCATCCAGAATCCACAGAATGTGCTGAAGATGGCCAATGCGCAACAGTTTGTACAGTACATCAACGAAACGGGAAGTGCAGCGGATATCGCATTGGTTCAGAATGCCATGCAACGCTATGGCAGGAGCCGCGTGGATCCGAATATCCCCAATGTCAATACGGACTGGTTTAACGAAATCATGGGGCCTGCACCGATTCAAAACCATAACCTTTCATTCAACGGGGGCAGCGAAAGTACCCGTTATTCGATTGGTGGCAGCTATTTCAGCCAAGACGGTCTGCTGAATGTGCAACGAAATGACTACCGCCGGATGAATTTCCGCGTTAAGGTAGATAGCAAGGTAAAGGATTGGCTGAATGTAGGCGGTAATTTTAACGTCAGCACGGCCCGCCAATTCAACGGCGAAAACACGGCTTGGTTTAATGCGTATTTTGCCGTGCCAATCTTACCGGTCCATGACGAGTTGAACACCGCTGCGACCCCGATTGGGTACGCCAATGCGCAGCAGATCGGCTACCGGGGTCGCCAAAACCCGTTTTTCGCACTGGAATACATCGACAACCGCAACCACGTGGCCAAGATGCTGGGTAATTTCCACGCCGAATTCAAACTCTGGGAGGATAAGCTCAAGTTCCGCACGCAGTATAACTATGGATTAAGCTTTGTGAATACGAGGCGGGTGGAATTTGAATACCATGACGGGGTGACACAGAACCAATCGGCCATCCGCCGCAGAAATACCTCAGACTATGATCAGGTGTGGGATAATTTCCTGACCTACGACGATCAGTTCGGTAAGCATAACCTGAATGTGGTGGTCGGCCAATCCTACCGCAGCGAATACAGCGAACTGTTATTTGCACGCGGTACGGCTATCAATCCGGCACCTTCACGTGCAGCTGAACACTATTGGTACCTGCAGAATGCTACTAGCTTTGACGATGATAATATTGGTGATGCCAGTGATCCTGACTACAACTCTATAAATGCAAACCTGCAATTCCTTTCGTTTTTCGGCCGGGCGGCGTACAACTACGATGATCGGTATTTGCTATATGCGACCCTCCGTCGTGACGGGAACAACAAATTCCAGAAAACCTGGGGTAACTTTGCCACCGTGGGTGCCGGTTGGGTACTGTCACAAGAGGAGTTTTTCGATGTGCCCGGTATCAATTTCTTGAAATTCAGGGCATCGTGGGGGCAGTTAGGTAATGATGCTATCGGGCCTGCTGTTGGGCAACCTATTTTGGGTGAGATTGTGGGGGCTATCGATGGAGACCGCACTGTCGGCAGGCGGCTGATTCCTACTTATGACCTGATTACCCAATGGGAAACCACCGTGGAGAAAAACTTTGGTGTGGATGCCCAGTTCCTGAATAACCGACTTTCCCTTGAAGCGGATTATTTCATTCGCGATACGCGTAATTTGGCGGTTAGCATCATCCCTCCGCTGTTTGCTTCGGCTGAGCGCCGGAGCGTGGGTGAAATCAGGAACCAAGGGTTTGAGCTCAACCTCAATTGGCGTGATAACCTTTCCGAGGATTTCTCCTACAACATCGGCGGGAATATCGCTACGCTCAAAAATAAGGTGTTAGGGCTCGGCGGTGCCGATGGATTGAATGCCGGGTCGGCGGAGTTCCGCCAGCGTTCCATCATCGGGCAACCCTATCAGGCATTCTTCGGTTACGAAGTGACCGGTGTGTTTGATACCCCGGAGCAAATCCAGGACACGTATAATGCAGATTTCATCACGGAAAAAAGCATTGTGCCGGGCGACTTGATTTTCAAGGACCAAAACGGAGACGGTGTCATCGACGATAAAGACCGTGTGGTGTTAGGCTCATATCTGCCTGATTTCACCTGGGGAGCCAACTTGGGATTCCGGTACAAGAAGCTGGAGTTTGCGGCCTTACTGCAAGGGCAAACGGGGTATCACATCTTGAATCGCAAACGCGGAGAGATGATCTTTACCAACGATACGAATATCGATGCTGATCTGGCGACAAATTTGTGGGCCGAAGGAAGGCCCTCGGCCAAGAACTATCCGTCAGCGTCGGGACTTCGTAGGGAGTGGAACCAAGTGATGAGCAGCTATTTCGTGGAGCAGGGGTCGTATTTCAGGCTACAGAACGTACGCCTTTCGTACTCGTTCCTTGGCAAGGAAATCAACGGCGTGAAGTGGCCCGAAACACGACTGACACTGACCGCCGAACGCCCGCTCACTGTATTCAAATACAACGGATTTAATCCTGAAGTAGCCAACGGTGTGGATCGCGAGGTGTATCCAGTGCCAGCCGTCTATACATTGGGAGTGATGATCAAATTGTAAGCATTAAGGAAGAAAATTATGAAAGCGATACGAAATATACAGTACTACGCATTGGCCTTTTTTGGTCTCTTGTTCGGCGCATCGTGTAGCGGCCTGTTAGATGAGCCGCTTGAAAATCAGCAGGTCGTGGAGGGAACCGATTATACCCGTTCTGAAGACATGGTCTTGTTGTTATATGGTGCCTATAATCAGTTGTACGACTTTGGATGGGAGGTTTTTCCGGTCATCAGCGTAAGGGGGGACGACATCGATGTCGGTGGACGGGGTGACCAACCGCTACTGGCCCAAACCGATAGCTTCCGGTATGACCGCAATTTCTGGGCACTTAATAACGCTTGGACCAGCATGTACAGCGACCTGATTTATTGGCAGGGAGCCATCGAGGAAATACAGAAATACCAGGAAGCAGGTGCCGATGCCACCGCCGCGCAACAATACATTGCCGAAATCAAGGTGATGCAAGGGTTTGAGTTCCTGCAGATAGCGCGCCTTTGGGGCCGTATCTTGATTCCACCCTCGTCTCAGCCGTCAGAGCTGTTTAATGTGGAGTTATCCAGCTTTGAAGAAGTGATGCAACACATTTCGAACTTGATGGATGAAGCCATCCCGCTCCTGCCGACGGTAAGACCTAACCAACGTTCGGACGTGCGTGGCGGGGTTACGCGCTTCACCGCGCTGGCCGTTAAGGCGATGGCCAATCTGGAATTGAAAAATTTCCAGGCGGCTGCCGATGCGACCGGTCAAATCATCAGCAGTGGGTTGTTCAGGTTGGAACCCGATTTTTATCAGGTGTTTAAACTGAACGGCAAGCTGAATGATGAAAACCTGTTAGAGTTCCAATATTCAGATTATGGCACGGGGTCAGGAGCATCCAATAAGTTCCTATGGGATTTCTTCGGGCCGACCAGCTGGACACCCGCGAGAAGCGGTTCCAGCGGCGGATGGGGATTCTGGGAACCCAGCATGAAGTATATCCAGTTCATGCTTGATCGCGGCGAACGTGAACGCCTCGAGACGACCGTGATCTTTACGCCGGATGGCATCACCGATTTACGCAATGCGTATCCCAATACGCCAAGCTGGATAACAAATGTGACACCAGATGGTGACGTATTTAATAACAGTGTCCGGACAAAATTCTACAGCGGCAAGCACTACTGGCCTTCCACGATGCTTACGCCCGGGCGTACCGCTTATGGTGAAAACAAGAATTTCACTTGCATTCGGTATGCCGAAGTGCTATTGATGCATGCGGAGGCAGTGGTGAGCGGCGCTACCAGCTCGGCGATGACCGCAGATGCGGCGGTTAATGAGGTAAGAAGCCGGGCAGGGCTTGGTGCACTGAGCGGTGTAACCCTCGACCAAGTGCTCGATGAGAAAATGGCGGAGTTCGCCGCAGAATGGGGTATTCGGTTTTTCGATGTGGTGAGGCATGATCGCACGTCTGAGTTGTCTTACGGCGGCCGCACGTACAACGCAGCCACCGATAGGTTCTTCCCATATCCGCTGGCGCAGCAGGATATCCTGCCACAACTGCGGGATGAAAACTAATTGAATGACTAAAAAGCTAGTGAAATGAAAAGATTCAATCTACTGTCTGCCGCCGCCATGCTGCTCATTGTTTCGGCATGCCAAGACGGCTATATCGACGATATTAAACCGGTAGATCCGGGAACGGACAACACTGCACCTGTGGTAACCATTGGGTATCCTTCAAACCCCTTGATACTCATTCCATTCACGGATGAGTCTACCCAGATCAATTTCGAGTTTGAGGTACGTGACGACATCGAAATCACGTCGATTGCCATCGCGCTCAATGGAACCAACTTAGAAACATACGGCGATTTCAAGGATTTCCGACGGGTAGCTACTACGCATACCAGCGAAACCTTGGAGTTAGGTGAGTATTCCTTTTCGGTGACAGCAACCGATGCCTCGGGAAAAAGCACCACCGAAACCTTCGATTTCGAAATCAGCAACGTATACCAGGCTAAGTACGCCGGCGAAATTTTCTATATGCCATTTGAGGGTGATATAAACTTGGATTTGCTTGAGAACCTCACTGCTGACCGGGTCGGTAACCCAAGGTTTGCGGCAGGTAAATCTGGACGTGCTTATGCAGGTGCTACCGATAGCTACCTGACGCTGCCAGCGGAAAGTTTCATGAATGAGGAATTCAGCGCCTCGTTTTGGTATAAAGTGAATGCTACACCTGATCGAGCGGGATTGCTGACCATCGCGCCCCCCGATCCCACCAACAACAATCGAACCAGCGGTTTCCGTTTGTTCCGGGAAAATGCAGGAGGTAAACAACGTATTAAACTGAATGTAGGTAATGGTGAGGCCGATAACTGGTTTGATGGTGGAGCCGCTGCCGACGTGGATGCCGACGCGGATTGGGTACACGTAGCATTTACGATCGCGGGAGATCGTTGTGCGGTTTACATCAATGGGGAAGTAGTGAGCCAAGGCGACTATCCGGGCGTGAGCTGGGCTAATTGCACGAGTTTGTCTATCGGATCGGGGGCGCCCAATTTTACCGAGTGGGGCCACCTATCTGACTTGAGTTTATTCGATGAATTGCGAATTTTTAACAAGGCGTTAACGCAGGAAGAGATAACCCAGATTTTTGAAGACGATAATTAATCCCCTTGTTTGAAAATAGCTATGAAAGTGAGCGTACCGATTCGGATACTTTATTTCGTCGTTGCGGTTGGGTTACTGCTGGGCTGTAAGAAAGATCCGAATGTCGGTACGCTTTCCCTTTCTCGCGTGTCGATTGGTGATGTGGAACTGTCCTTGGACGGTGCCGTGACGGAGGATTTGCCACTTGACCGGAGCATCACACTGGTATTCTCGCAGGTAGTGGATCAGGAAAGTGCCGAGCGCGCGATACAGCTTAAGCGGTCCGGAGAACCTGTTTCGATTTCCCTCAGTTTTCTTTCCGGCGGGAGCACCGTGGTCATTGTGCCCAATGGCCCATTGACCAGCAATGAAACCTATACCATTGACCTGTCGGCAAGCCTCGTAGGGAATGGAGGAAGCCGTTTCCAAGCGACCAGTATCTCGTTTAAAACGCAACTGGAAGACTTACGCGTGGTCTCCACCACGATAGGCGGACAGGCTGTCAGTGATCTTCCGGTTTATATCGATGTACCGCTTGACTTAGCCCTGGCGCTAACATTTTCGGTACCCGTGGATGAAAGTACACTGCACGATGCCATTAACTTGGCGGGTAACGCAGGTACGGCAAACCTGACGTTCGCACTGAACGATGACAAGCGGGTACTGACACTGACCAGTACGCAAGCACTCAACGATTTGGCCAAATACGAACTAACGATTTCCGATGATCTGAAAGGTATTGGAGGAGAAGGATTTTCAGCACTAAATCGAACGATTTACACCACACATGACCCGACGCCCAAATTCCCTGTAATCGCTGACGAGGCACTGCTTACCCTGGTGCAACAACAGACATTCAAGTACTTTTGGGATTTTGCCCATCCGGCCAGTGGCATGGCCCGTGAGCGGAATACGTCAGGCGATTTGGTGACCAGCGGAGGGTCGGGTTTTGGTATCATGGCATTGATCGTGGGCATAGAACGACAGTTCATTTCACGGAGTCAGGGGATCGAGCGTATGGAACAAGTGGTGGGCTTTTTGGAAACAGCCGATCGCTTCCATGGGGCTTGGTCACACTGGATTAATGGCAATACCGGCGCCGCGATGCCCTTCAGTGCAAATGACAATGGGGGCGATTTAGTGGAAACCTCGTTATTAATGCAAGGGTTGCTTACTTTCAGGCAATACCTCAATGCATCGGTGGCCGAAGAGCAGGCATTGATCAAACGCATCAATGGGCTATGGGAGACCGTGGAATGGGATTGGTATACGCGGGGCGGACAAGATGTGCTGTACTGGCACTGGTCGCCCGATAAGGAGTGGACGATGAATTTGCCGATACGTGGATGGAATGAAAGTTTGATTACCTACATGCTCGCGGCAGCGTCACCCACACACGGTATTTCCAAAAGTGTGTATACCGATGGCTGGGCCAGAAATGGATCCATGCAGAATGGCGAGTCATACGAAGGGCTTACATTACCCTTGGGACCTGCATACGGTGGACCGCTATTTTTCAGCCACTATTCCTTTTTGGGAATCGATCCGCGCGGCTTGAGCGATGAATACGCGAACTACTGGACGCAGAATGTAAACCACACCCTGATTAACCAGCGCTATTGCATCAACAACCCAAAGAGCTATCCGGGTTATAGCGAGGAATGTTGGGGGCTTACTGCCAGTGATAACCACCAAGGGTATTCAGCGCATTCGCCCACGAATGACTTGGGGGTCATCACGCCCACCGCAGCACTGTCCTCGTTTCCCTATGCGCCAGAAGCATCAATGAAAGCGTTGAAATTCTTTTATTATACCATGGGCGATAGGCTTTGGGGGCCTTATGGCTTCCGTGACGCATTCAATATCTCCGAAGGCTGGGTGGCCGATTCATACCTAGCCATTGACCAAGGGCCAATCATCATCATGATCGAAAACCATCGTACGGGACTGCTTTGGGAGTTGTTTATGAGTGCTCCGGAAATAAAGGAAGGAATGCTTAAACTGGGTTTTAACAGTTCAAATTTGTAACTGAAAACATGAATTTTATTAAGATAACAACGTTTTTTTCGATATTGCTGCTGTTGAGTGTGGCGGGGTGCACCAGTTCGTTTCAGAAGTCCACACAAGAACGAAAAACACTTTCCGACGATTCCTTGCTTACCTTAGTGCAACAACAAACCTTTCAGTATTTTTGGGACGGAGCCGAACCGGTATCGGGCCTTGCCCGCGAACGGATCCATATCGACGGTGAATATCCGCAAAATGACCGGGATGTGGTGACCATTGGAGGGAGCGGATTTGGGTTGATGGCTATTTTGGTTGGCATCGAACGTGGCTTTATCTCCAGGCAAGAAGGGCTAGAACGCTTTAGCCGGGTCATTGATTACCTCGAACGCGCTGACCGCTTCCACGGTGCGTGGCCGCATTGGCTCTACGGGCCTACTGGAAAGGCGAAACCCTTTAGTAAAGACGACAACGGTGGCGACTTGGTGGAGACGGCTTTCATGGCGCAGGCATTGATTTGCATAAGGGAATATTTCCAGCAAGGCAGCGAAGCTGAAAAGGCATTAGCGGCTCGTGCTGACGAACTTTGGAAAACCATCGAATGGGATCATTACCGGCAGGGAGGGCAAAATGTCCTCTACTGGCATTGGAGCCCTACCGCCGGATGGGCTGCTAATCACCCCATCAGAGGGTATGACGAGTGCCTGATCACCTATATATTGGCGGCATCGTCACCTACTCACGGCGTACCGGCAGAAGTGTACCACGAAGGATGGGCACGCCGAGGAACCATCGCATCTTCCGCTACACGCTATGATTTCCCCATTGGTGTTAAGCACAATGTTGCCGATAGCAACGGTGTCGGTCCATTGTTTTGGGCCCATTACTCTTACTTGGGTTTAGATCCCCGAGGGTTGAAGGATCGCTATGCCGATTATTGGGAAGTAAATACCAGCCATGCACGCATCCACCGCGAACATGCCATCCGTAATCCAAAAGGGTTTGACGGATATGGGGAGCACGCTTGGGGATTTACGGCCAGCTACTCGGTAAAAGGATATTCCGCCCACCATCCGGACAATGACTTGGGGGTGGTTTCACCGACGGCCGCATTGGCATCATTCCCATACACACCGGAGTACAGCATGGAGGTCATCCGATACCTGTATGATGAATTGGGCGATAACGTGTGGGGTAAATATGGTTTCTATGATGCCTATAGCGAAACGGAAGATTGGTTCCCGCAGCGCTACCTAGCCATTGACCAAGGACCTATTGTGGTGATGATTGAAAACCACCGCAGTGGATTGTTGTGGAAACTGTTTATGGGCGCCCCCGAGATTCAGGAAGGCTTGAAAAAAATAGGGTTTGAAAGCCCGAAATTAAATTAAGTGACAACAGAGATGGCAGGATACAACGCACGCGACAATGCATGGGCACGACGATTGAAGACGCTTTTCTTTAGCGCCGCCGCGTCTTTGCGAGCAGCTAGTGGATATGCAGGGCTAACCCTTTCGGTATTGCTGCTAACGACCTTGTCTATCACCGCCCAAACCCCGCGTACGTACTGTAATCCCATCAACATCGATTACGGCTATACACCGATCCCCAATTTCTCCGAGTGGGGGAGGCACCGGGCGACAGCTGACCCGGTTATCGTGAACTATCAAGGAGATTATTACCTCTTCAGTACGAACCAATGGGGGTACTGGTGGAGCTCGGATATGTCAAAATGGAACTTCGTTTCTAAAAAATTCCTCCGCTCGTGGAATGGGGATGTGTACGATGAGTTGTGTGCCCCGGCCGTGGGGATCGTAGGCGATACCATGCTGGTATTCGGATCCACCTATACGGATAAGTTTACCATTTGGATGAGTACCAACCCGAAAGCCAACGACTGGCAACCACTGGTAGATTCCTTCTCCATCGGAGGATGGGATCCGGATTTTTTCACGGATGACGATGGACGGTTTTACATGTATAATGGCAGTAGCAACCGTTACCCTTTGTATGGTATCGAGCTAAACCGGCAGACCTTTGAACCCATCGGTGCCCGCAAGGAACTGTATTTCTTGGAAGACTGGCGATACGGCTGGCAGCGGTTTGGTGAATACTTGGACAACACGTTCCTCGACCCATTCATTGAGGGGGCGCACATGACGAAGCACAATGGCAAATACTATTTTCAGTACGCTGCGCCCGGTACCGAATTTAGCGGTTATGCGGATGGGGTGGCCGTGGGCGATAGCCCGTTGGGGCCATTTTTTACTCAGTCTGACCCCCTCAGTTATAAACCCGGCGGTTTTGCCCGAGGGGCGGGGCATGGCTCCACGTTTCAGGATAACGATGGCAATTACTGGCACGTTTCCACAGTGGTATTGGGAGTGAAGAATAATTTTGAACGTCGATTGGGGATTTGGCCCGCCGGTTTTGATAACGATGGCGTGATGTATTGCAATACCACGTTTGGCGACTATCCGCATTACCTCCCCAGTGGCCCAGCAGATCACTTAACGAGCCGCTTCACGGGATGGATGCTGCTCAATTACAACAAGCCGGTACAAGTATCGTCTACACTGGGAGCAGCCTATCCGGCAAATTATGCCGTGGATGAGCTCATGAAAACCTATTGGTGTGCGGCTACGGGCGATAAAGGGGAATGGATACAGACCGATTTGGGTGAGGTAAGCACCGTTCATGCGATACAGATCAACTACGCCGACCAGGATGTGGATAGTGCTTTTCTTGGAAAAATCCAAGGGATTTACCACCAATACGTGCTTTCTTACTCAGAAGATGGGCAGCATTGGAACGTGCTTGTCGACAAGAGCGACAACGATACGGATATTCCCCATGAGTATGTCGAATTACCGCAGCCGGTCAACGCACGTTATATCAAGCTCGAAAATATCCACATGCCATCGGGCAAATTTGCACTCAGTGGATTGCGGGTATTTGGTCATGGTGCGGGGGATAAACCCTCGCCCGTAACAGACTTTATCGTCTTGCGTACCGAGAAGGATAAGCGGAGTGCTTGGCTCAAATGGGATCCGGTAGACAATGCGTATGCTTATAACATCTATACCGGGGTGGCACCGGATAAATTGTACAATTGCATCATGGTGCATGGGGCTAACGAATATTACTATAAAGCGATGGACAGCCAGAAACCTTATTATTTCAGTATAGAGGCCATTAACGAAAACGGGGTATCTGAGCGGACGCCGGTTAAAAAAGTAGATTAAAACAAAACGAGAAGCGATGAAAACACCTGCCCAGTTAATATACCTTATTTGCACCACGTTATTATCGATTGGGATGCTGCCCGCCCTTGGACAACAAGGCCAGCAAGGTATGGATCAGTTCATTAGCGATTTGATGGCACAAATGACCGTGGAGGAGAAAATCGGACAGCTCAATCTGGTTACGGCTGGAGAAGCTACCACAGGATCGGCGGTCAGTACCGATGTGGAGACGAAAATTAAAGAAGGGAAAATCGGCGGGATTTTCAGCATGACCACCGTTGGACGTATCCGTGCCGCCCAAGAGTTGGCGGTAAACCAGTCGCGGTTGAAAATTCCGATCATTTTCGGGCTGGATGTCATCCATGGCTATAAGACTATTTTTCCGATTCCGCTGGGCCTCGCTGCCTCCTGGGATATGGATTTGATACAGGAAACGGCTCGAATTGCGGCTATAGAAGCATCTGCTGATGGATTGAACTGGACGTTCTCCCCCATGGTCGATATTTCGCGGGATGCCCGTTGGGGGCGTATTTCCGAAGGGAGCGGAGAGGATACCTATTTAGGTTCACGTATTGCCGAGGCGATGGTACGCGGTTATCAAGGAAACGACCTAGCTGCCGATCATACATTGATGGCCTGCGTGAAGCATTTTGCGCTATACGGAGCGGCAGAAGCAGGCCGCGATTATAACACCACCGACATGAGCCTGCACCGCATGTACAACGAGTATTTGCCTCCTTACAAAGCTGCTATTGATGCGGGCGCAGGAACCGTCATGACATCCTTTAACGATATCAATGGGGTGCCGGCTACCGCTAACAAATGGCTGATGACCGATGTGCTTCGCCACGAGTGGGGCTTTGATGGCATGGTGGTAACAGACTATACGGCCATCAATGAGCTGATTGACCATGGTTTGGGTGATTTGCAGGAAGTATCTGCCTTATCGCTCAAAGCCGGTGTGGAGATGGACATGGTGGGAGAAGGGTTTCTGACCACGCTGAAAAAATCGTTAGAAGAAGGTAAAGTCAGTGAAGCAGACATTGACCGAGCTTGTCGCCTGGTGCTTGAAGCGAAATATAAACTGGGATTGTTTGATGACCCCTTTCGCTATTGCGATGAGGAACGGGCCGAAAAGTATCTATTGAACCCCACCCATCTCAGCAAGGCTAGGGAAGCAGCTGGTAAGTCATTTGTACTATTGAAGAATGATGGCCAGACCTTGCCATTGAAAAAGCAGGGTACCGTGGCATTGATTGGCCCGTTAGCCAATACCGGAAGCAATATGCCAGGCACATGGAGTGTGAGTGCCGACCTTGAAAACACATCTTCCTTGCTGGAGGGGATGCGTACGGTATTGGGCAACCAGGTGAATGTATTGCACCACCATGGTGCTAACCTGATAGCGGATTCCGCTTATCAAGAGCGAGCCACGATGTTTGGGCGTACCATCCCACGGGATGAGCGCCCTGAATCAGCGATCATTGCCGAAGCATTGGAAGTGGCCCGTCGAGCTGATGTCATCGTGGCCGCATTAGGCGAAAGCTCGGAGATGAGTGGCGAGGCGTCAAGTCGTACGGATATTGGTATCCCTGAGGTGCAGCGACGGCTATTGGCTGAGTTGCTGAAGGTGGGCAAACCTGTCGTGCTGGTCTTGTTCACGGGTAGGCCACTTACACTGACTTGGGAGCATGAGCATGTACCCGCCATTCTCAATGTGTGGTTTGGAGGTACCGAGACGGGCAAGGCCGTGGCCGATGTGCTCTTTGGCGACGTCAATCCCTCAGGGAAATTGCCTGCCACGTTTCCACAGCATGTGGGGCAAGTGCCTTTGTATTACAGCCATAAAAGTACCGGCCGTCCACTCCCTGACGGGCAATGGTTCCAGAAATTCCGCTCTAATTACCTTGACGTGAGCAACGACCCCCTTTATCCTTTTGGTTATGGGCTAAGTTACACGTCCTTTGCCTACGGTGAGCCGACATTGAGCAGTGATTATCTCCGGAAAGACGGGCGTTTGCAAGTCCGAGTCGAGGTAAAAAACACGGGCGATTATGAGGGGGAAGAAGTGGTGCAATTGTATATCCGGGATGTCGTGGCCTCGGTAACCCGTCCGGTAAAAGAGTTGAAGGCATTCCAGAAAATCCGGCTGATGCCGGGTGAGTCCAGGCAGGTTATTTTTGAAATTACGGGAGACAACCTCAAGTTTTATAATGCAGCGTTAGACTATATAGTAGAACCCGGTGAATTTGTGGTGTATATCGGCACAAACTCCCGCGATGTACAGGAAGCACGGTTTACATGGGTTGAATAATCTTAATTGATTAGTGAGGTTTGCAGTGAAAAGGCCCCGTACTTTCGGGGCCTTTCGCATTTTTGTTTTTACCGTTCGATCAGTCTTCGTCATGTTGGCCAAATATCAACTCATTGGCTAGTAATGTTTCGTCGGCGCTGATGCTATGCGGCTTGCCGGGATAAATCTCCACGTGCACATTGGCTCCCAGTTGCCGAAGGATGTCGGCACTTTCCTCGATCCGATACAGAGGTACGTGCGGGTCTGTGTCACCCGAGGTAATAAGCAATGGTGTCTCGGCAAATGCCCCGTTATAATGGTTCGTATCCAGTACCTTTCCAATCAACCCTCCCGTAAAGGCTACGACACCGCCGTACCGCTTGGCGTGCCGGGCAACGTATTCCAAGGTGAGGCAAGCTCCCTGTGAAAAACCCACGAAATAGAGGTTTTCCGGTTGGATGCCCAATCGGGCAGCTTCCGCAACGACATCGTCTACCAGTTCCAAAGCCGAATCCAACGCTGGTTGATTGTCCGCCACGGGAGCGAGGAAACTATAGGGGTACCATGATTGGTTGGTAGCCTGCGGAGCCAGCAGCAGCGCTTCTTCAAGATGCAGGTGATGTTGTAGTGAGAGGATCCCCTGCGCGGTGCTGCCCCGTCCATGGAGCAGCACCACCGCACGGGTAGCTTGTTCGACCGGTTTGCCGGCCTGTATGAATTGTTTGTCGTGTGTGTACATCATTAATCCAATTGGGGTAAAACACGTTCAATCCGATCCCGGTATCCCTCGTATTGCGAAGGGAGTTTTAATCCACTGCCCAGTTCGGCGACAGTTTCGTCTGTAGCAAATCCGGGGTTGTCTGTCGCGATCTCGAAGAGTACGCCCCCCGGTTCGCGGAAGTAGAGCGAATAGAAGTAATTGCGGTCGATCTTTTCAGTGATATGTAAGCCTTGTGCAAGCACCTTCTCGCGGAAGTGCATCAAGGTCTCCTCGTCTTTTACTCGAAATGCCACGTGGTGTACGGATCCTCCGCCAAGCACGCCCACAGATTCACCTGGAGCTTCCACGATGTCCACAATGGCAGCATGCTCCACCGCATCGGTAATAAACCGGTAGCGGTTTACCTCCTGTTGCAACAACCGATAGCCGAAGACATCGGTTAGGATACGAGCCGTGGCGTCCATCTTGTTCGTCGTGATGGTGATATGATGAAATCCATGTGTGGCATGTTCGGCCGTTACCTCATCGGTGACCCAAGGCGTACGGGTATCGGCCACGTTAGGTACGGTCAATTCTAGTTTAAGGCCATCGGGATCCAGAAACGTAAGGTATTGCTCGCCGAACTTCTCCGACACGTTATTATGGATGACATTGTGGTCTTCAAACCGTTTTTTCCAAAAGTCAAGGCTCCCTTGGGGTACTGCATAACCGATTTCTGTCACCTGTTGTGTGCCCCTTCGGCCTTGCCTAACGCGGTTGCCCCAAGGGAAGAACGTAAGGATCGTGCCGGGAGTGCCTACTTCATCTCCGAAATAGAAATGGTAGGTTTCGGGATCATCGAAGTTGACGGTTTTCTTAACCATCCGAAGCCCCAATGTACGGGTGTAAAAAGCGTGGTTTTTTTTGGCATCACCTGCAATCGCTGTAATGTGGTGGATACCTAAAATCCTGTTTTCCATTTTCGTTTTCCTTTCTTGTTGGTGCAAAGGTAATACAGCCACTTTCGCTGGACATTAACCTAGGACAAGAAAGAGGCTGGCCCTTTATGAATAAATGATTATGTTTGATTCATGGTAATGGTGCTGCCATTGCGTATAACAGTTGATTAGGTAGAAAGTTTATAGCATAACCCCTCTCGATGTTTACCACAATTAATGATTACGTCAATCGATGCGGTGTTTTTAGTCCGGAAGACATTGCGATTTTCAATGGTTTACTGAAACCCAAATCTGTTAAGAAAAAACAGTTGTTGCTCCGGGAAGGAGAGGTCTGTGATTTCGAAGCCTATATCGTCAAAGGATGCGTACGCAGCTATTACATCGATGAGAATGGTAGTGAAGTGATCCTCCAATTCGCGTTGGAAGATTGGTGGGTGGGCGACCTCGGTAGTTTTCACGAACGCACGCCCAGCCTGTTGTACATCGAAGCCATGGAAGATAGCGAGTTACTAACCCTTAACCCAAGCCGTAAGGAAACGCTACTGGCCGAAGTACCGCAGTTCGAGCGGGTATTTCGACTGATGATCCAGCGGCACCTTGTGGCATTGGAACATCGCCTGATCCGGACCATGGCAAAGACTGCAGAGCAACGGTACTTGGATTTTATCCAGCGATATCCTCAAATCGCATTGCGCGTGCCCCAGCATTATATTGCTTCGTATTTGGGTATGACCCCCGAGTTTCTAAGCAAAGTCAGGCGGCGTTTGGCGACCAAGAAAGACTAATGCATCCAATCGCGGTTACACCGCGAGATCCAGCACAACAGGGCAATGGTCGGAATGAACTGCCTCCGGCATGATGAACGCACCTACTAGCTTATTTTCAAGCGTATTGCTAACCATATTATAATCGATGCGCCAGCCCAGATTGCGTGCTCTGGCATTGGCGCGGAATGTCCACCACGTATAATGGTGTGGATCGGGATTAAGGTGCCTGAATGAATCGATATACCCCGAGTTGATGAAATTCTCCATCCATTCGCGCTCCGCAGGCAGGAATCCCGAAGAATTGGCATTGCTGATGGGGTTATGGATGTCGATAGGACGATGGCAAATGTTGTAATCCCCGCAAATGACCAAGTTAGGCAACTGCCGCCGCAACCCATCACTATAGGACTGGAAGTCAGCGAGGAAACGATATTTGAAATCCTGGCGGATGCTGCCGGTGGTGCCTGAAGGGAAATAAGTGCTTAAGACGGATACGCCATCGAAGTCGGCGCGAATGATGCGTCCCTCGCGGTCATAGTCTTCGTGCCCACACCCATATTCGATATGCTTCGGCGAAATCTTGGTAAAGATCGCCGTGCCGCTATACCCTTTTTTCTCCGCCGGAAACCAATAGTGTTCGTAGCCCAGTTGCTCGAGGAGCGACAGCTCTTGCAGCTGTTCAGGCGTAGCTTTGATTTCCTGTAAGCATACCACATCCGGTTGGGCGTGGTTCAGCCAAGTTAACCAATCCTTACGTAGGGCTGCTCGGATGCCATTGACGTTGTAGGTGATGATTCTCATGTTAAGTAAAGCAGTGGCGGGTAACAGGTACCAGTAGACGCCGCTAGTATTTGGGTTTGAATAGATCGAAGAATTTCGTGAAGATGTTATTCTTCGGCTCGAGCCCCGCCAATTCCCGTTCGAGGTTGATGGCTTCCCTTCGGGTCAGCAATACCATATCCATTTGTTGGTTTTCCAGCGGACGGTCAAATCTATCGGTTTCCATGGCTGCGATGCTGTCAACGACGGCCACACCCGAAATTAATTCGCCAAAGACGGTGTAGTTTTGATCGAGATGGGGGGTGCCGCCCAATGTTTTGTATACCTCGCGTTGGTATGCGGGGATTTTGCGCCCGCCGAGGCGTATTTGCTCTAAGCTATCCAATCCGGCATCCGTAAAGGTACGTCCTTGCACCAGGTAGAACTGTGACCCGCTGGAGGCTTTTTCCGGATTGTTGTCGCGAGCCGCGGCGATGACACCTTTTTTATGGAAGAGGCTGTCGTTGAACTCTGCGGGAATGGTGTAGTCCGGCCCACCTTCTCCCAGCCGCTGCTTTTCGGCGGCATACCGGGAGTGGGGATCGCCCCCTTGGATCATGAAGTTTTGGATCACCCGATGAAACAGCAAATCTTTGTAATACCCCTCATGCACCAACTTCGTGAAGTTGTCGCGGTGTAGGGGTGTTTCGTCATACAGTTTCAGCAAACATTCACCTTTGGTCGTGGTGATGCGCACGTATTTATGAGGTGGGTTGGCATACAGTACGACGTGCAGCGCCAGGAGCGTAATCAATAATGTGGTTTTCTTCATGTATTTTTTTCTAATGTAGTTTATGCAATCCGTTTCTTATTGATGCACTTCATCGAAATAGTCGATGATGAGTGATTTGATGATCATTTCCTGCTCCAATAAGGTATAGTTAGGGATAGGTTTCACGAGTCGCCAATGGGGCCAGCCATCTTGGTCAAGGCCTTCCAGTTCGTAGAAGCCCATGGCGCTGAAAAGTCGGCAGGTGGCGATATGCATCAATTCTTCCTTTTGCCTTTTGGTGAATTTGGTCGGCCCCTTGCCTAGCTCCTGTACGCCTATCAGAAACAGCATCACTTTGATGTCGGGTATTTCCATGCCGAATTGTGCGGCGGTTTGCTGCTGTAAGGCAATCCACTTCCTGTTGATCATCGCGACATTCATGCTACAAACATCGATAAACTTGCCCTGATATGCAAGTGGAAAGAAGTCGGGTGATAGGGGTGTGGGAAATTGCGGCCATTTTGTGGGAGGTATTGTGGAAGTTTTTCCACAATGTGGTGTGTTGGTGGCCCGTCGTTGTAGAAATTTGTCGGGAAAACGAAAACGAACGGCTTTTTTTGGCTTTTATATCGTTGATATTCAGTTATATTTTGTGGTGAGGGGCATGATGGGCAATAATAAGGTGCTTCCTTTGCAAAGTTGGCATCATATTGTGGTAAGACTATGTGGTTTTCTACGGAATTCACCTTGCATTGCTAAGGGTAAAAATAGTCATATAAGTTGAACAGGGAATACCACCTTTGTTCGTAAGAAGAGAACGGTAAATTACTTTAGTATAGTATGAACTGTTTGTTTTAGTATCTGGAAAAGCGTCGCCTCGGTGGCGCTTTTTTTAATAACCGAACTCAGGTTAATACCCATATTTCCCTTTCCAGTTTTGCCTCAGTTTTTCACGCAGTTTATCTTCTGCGGGGTTTTTCCCGGGATCATACAGTTTGGTACCACTTAACCCTTCGGGCATGAACTCCTGCTCGACAAAATTGCCTGCATAGCTATGGGCATATTTGTAGTCCTTGCCATAATCCAGCTGTTTCATCAGCTTGGTTGGCGCATTGCGAATAGGTAGGGGCACGGGGAGGTCACCCGTTTGCTTAACAAGTGCTTGCGCCTTATTGATGGCTTCGTAAGCAGCATTGCTTTTGGGCGATGCGGCAAGATAGGTGACCGTTTGAGAGAGAATGATGCGCGACTCGGGCCAGCCGATTACATTGACCGCTTGGAAACAATTATTGGCGAGCAATAATGCATTGGGATTGGCATTGCCGACGTCTTCGGAGGCCAATATGAGCAATCGGCGGGCGATGAACAGTGGGTCTTCACCACCTTCGATCATGCGGGCTAGCCAATATACCGCAGCATTGGGGTCACTGCCTCGGATGGATTTGATAAAAGCCGAAATGATGTCGTAATGCTGTTCGCCGGCCTTGTCATAGATGGCCATGTTTTGTTGCACCTGATTCAATACAAAATCGTTGGTGATGGTAAGCGGCTGGCCAGCTGCGGCATTGACAACCAATTCGAGCACATTCAATAGTTTGCGAGCGTCACCACCCGAAATTCGGATAAGGGCTTCGTGCTGTTCGACCACCACTTGTTGCTGACGGAGGTAATCGTCCTCTTGGAGGGCTTTGCTGATGATGCCTGCCAATTCGTCTTCGGTCAAATGTTCCAGCACATATACTTGGCAACGGGAGAGCAACGCAGAAATGACTTCGAATGAAGGGTTTTCGGTGGTGGCGCCGATCAACGTGACCAAGCCACGTTCGACGGCCCCGAGAAGCGAATCTTGCTGTGATTTGGAAAACCGGTGGATTTCGTCAATAAATAGGATCGGTTGTTCCTGTTCGAAGTTTTTCAATTGCTGGGCCTTGTCAATGACATCACGGATGTCTTTTACGCCCGAGCTGATGGCACTAAGGCTGAAGAAAGGACGATTGAGGGCTTTCGATATAATCAAGGCAAGGGTGGTTTTGCCCACACCGGGAGGGCCCCAGAAGACCATGGAGGGGATGTTGTTTTGTTCAATAGCATTACGCAATACAGCCCCTGGGCCGATGATGTGTTGCTGCCCAACATAGTCCGCAATGGTCGTGGGACGCATGCGCTCTGCTAATGGTATTCGCGTTGCCATGATTTTTAGCAAACTTAATTAATTCACGGGTCATCTGCAAATCTTTTCATACTTCCCGCACAAAGGAACAATTTTTGTATCTTAGCAAACCTAATATGGTATATATGAGACTAAAACAGCGGCTATTTGGCTATGTGGTGGGCTTTTATGGCGTTTTGATGTTGGTATGTGCACCTACTGGCCTCCGTGCTCAACAGCAGGTCGATTTCTCCGGTCACATTACCCGTTATGACAGCACCTTTAACGGCGTCGGCCCAAAAGTATATTTTCTCCCACCCCCCAAGAGTGAAGAAGAACTACTGGATGACCGTTACGCAGAGAAAGAGGTCGATTCCACATTGGTCGAGGAGTATGTAGCGCGCATGAAGTATTACCATCGATTGGGAACGACCGGCGACAAGGCCGTAGTGTCTAAATACTTACCCATAGTGGTCACCCACGCCGAAAGCGTAGAAGGTAAACTGTGGCTTGAGCGGGAGTATGCAGAGAAGCTGGGCAATGAAAACCTGGTGGCCGACTTGGAAAACCGGTTGGGCATGGAATACCTCGCCGCAGGGGCCTCCGATTATGCGCTCGAGTTTTTTGAACACGCGATGACCGTAAAGCAGCGGCATCAACGGACTGCCGACTGGGAAGTGATCGCCCATAACCTGGCGATTACCTATGAGTATTTAGGGCAGTTGGATAAAGCACACGCCCTGCGCCAAGAATTATACGATCGCGCGGTAAAAGCGAAAAACAACAACCGGCAGGCGTATGCGATAATGGAATGGGCAATGGTAAAAGCGAAGCAGGGGCTTTCGGTAGAGGCCGAACGGGATATTATCCGCAAAGTCCTGCCCCTTTTCAGTCGTACGAAAAACGAAGCGGGCCGTGCGTCAGCTTTCCGAACACTGGCCGATGTCTATACCCTCCAGCAGAAATATCCGGAAGCGCAATGGTTTTTGGTGCAGGCAAAGTCTATTGTCGATAAAGAAGGCATCGCCGACCAATTGCCGGAAATCATTTTCAACTTGGCAGAAACCAAAAAGCAATCGGGCAACCCCCGCGTTGCCATCGAGGAATATAAGGTCGCCGATGGGCTGGCACAGAAAGACCATATTATGGGCATGCAGTTAGCTATTTTGGATGCGTTAGGTGACCTATATCACCAGGCCGGCAATTACAATGAGGCCGAAATAACGCTCAATCGATACGATACCTTGAAAAATATTCTATTTAATGGGGAGCATCCGGTAGACAATTGAAGCCGTTATTTCAGGTAATCGTAATCTTTTTCTATCAATCGTGGTTTTTAGGTTGTTTCTTTGTGGTCGTTTGTAACGAATTCAAACACAAACCGTCAGTATTGCGTTAGTATACGAGGGAATAATGGTTTTTTTGATTAAATTTATCGGCTAAAATGTTGGAGAGATTGTGTGGTTGTCACAATCAACTAAATGGGATTAAATATAGTATGGAGAATATGTTGAAGAAAGTTTTGATAGGGTTGTTTGTGGTAGCCATTGCGGCTTGCGGCTCAACGCCACGTGTAAACCTGGATGCTGAGGCCAATGCGCTGCAGCCCACGGCACAGCACGCGGTGATCGCCAAGGATGTGGTCGGTTTGTTTGAATCCATCAGTTACAAAAAGGTGCCTTTTGGCGACTCGATATCGTCTATTGTTTTCGATAACCTCATAAAAGCGATGGATCAAGGTAAGCACTACCTGATGCAGTCGGATATCGATGGTTTCGAGCAGTACAGGAATACCTTAAGCCAAGATTTTAAGGCCGGCGATTTAAGTGCAGCTTACCACATGTTCAATGTATACATGGAGCGTTATGTCAACCGGCTGGAATTTGCACTGACTCAGGTGGAAGCGCCGCACGATTTCTCGATTGATGAAACGTATGTCTATAATCGCGAGCATGAAGGATGGTTTACCGATGAGGCCGAAGCCGATGAGCAGTGGCGGAAGCGTGTAAAATACGATTTGCTAAACCTGCGCCTCAGTGGTAACGGAAGCGACTCGGCCGAGGTAAAGCAAAAGGAAACCATAGCCAATCGGTATAACAACTTGATTTCAATGGCCAAAAAGACCGATAATAACGAAGCCTTCCAAGTCATCATGGGAGCATTGACCGATGCTATCGACCCCCATACCAGTTATTTCAATCCTTATTTTGCCCAGCGCTTCAATGAGGAGATGGCCAATACCTTTGAAGGTATTGGGGCCCGCCTCACCATGGAAAACGAAGTGGTGAAAGTGGCGGAGGTTATCGTAGGAGGCCCGGTGTATAAGGAAAAGGCATTGAGCATAGATGACCGCATCGTCGGTGTGGGACAAGGTAAGGATGGCGAGTTTGAAGATATCATCGGCTGGAAACTTGATCACGCGGTGTCAAAAATCAAGGGGCCTAAGGGGACAGTGGTACGCTTGAAGGTGATTCCCGCAGGAGAGGAGCTGACTGCTGAACCTAAAATTGTATCCCTGACCCGCGAGAAAATCGTGATCGAGGAAGAGTCTGCGAAGCGTGAAATTAAAGAAGTGGTTGGCGATGACGGAAAGACCTATCGGGTAGGTATTATCAGCCTGCCGAAATTTTATATTGATTTTGAGGCCTACCGAAAAAATGACCCCAATTATAAAAGTACGACACGTGATGTAAGGTTGTTGCTTGATACGTTGAAACAGGAAAATGTAGATGCCGTGGTGATGGACCTGCGGTTTAATGGAGGGGGCTCGTTGCAGGAATCCATTGAATTGACGGGCCTATTTATCGACAAAGGTCCCGTAGTACAGGTGCGTGATACGCGGAATCGCATCGAGGTGAATAGCGATCAAAGTGATGGTGTAGCGTGGGATGGGCCGTTAGGGGTCATCATCAATCGGTTTAGCGCATCGGCCTCTGAAATTTTTGCGGCGGCAATACAGGACTATGGGCGCGGGATCGTGCTGGGGTCGCAGTCATATGGTAAAGGAACGGTGCAGTCGGCGATTGACATGAGTAGGGTAATCAGTCCGACAGATCGGTTGTTATTGAAAGCGAAAACAAACGACAAAGAAGGGCTTCCAGTTGGCGCTCCCCAGTTTGGCCAAATCAACCTGACATTGGCCAAGTTCTATCGGGTTACCGGTAGCAGCACCCAACACAAGGGCGTGGAGCCCGATATTGTGTTCCCCTCATTGTATTCTGCCGAAAAATATGGTGAAAGTTCTGAACCCTCTGCTTTGCCTTGGGATCAAGTTAATGCCACGGATTTCGCTTCGATTACAGATTTAAGTAGTGTTATCACCCAATTGGGGCAGCAGCACGAATCGCGTATGGAAAACTCGCCAGCCTACCGATACCTATTGGAAGACATTGATCTGATGCAGCAACGTGAATCGGAAATCAGTGTGACGCTCCAGGAGGAGAAGTTGAAGCAAGAGCGAGAAGAAAGTCGTGCAAAAAACAAGGATCGGACCGAAACGCTCCAGCAGATGAAGATAAACCTTGCCTTGGGAGGTGTAGGTGCAAACAGCGTCGATGACGGATTAGACTTCATTCAGGAAGAAAGTTTGGCCGTCATGGCAGATTATGTAGCATTGACAAAAAAGTAAATCATCAAACGATATGGCAACAATCACATTCAAAGGAAACGAAGTGCATACTACCGGACAACTGCCAGCTGTGGGCGGTAAGGCTCCTGATTTCACACTGACAGCAGGTGACCTTTCGGAAAAGACGCTGGCCGATTATAAAGGGAAATGGATTGTACTTAACATTTTCCCAAGCCTCGATACCGGTACGTGTGCGGCATCGGTAAGGACGTTTAACCAAAAGGCTGGGGGCCTCGATAATACGGTCGTGCTCTGCATTTCCAAGGATTTGCCATTTGCCCAAGGACGTTTCTGTGCAGCCGAGGGCATCGATAATGTACAAACACTATCGGAATATAAGGGAAGCAGCTTTTCTGATGCCTATCAAGTGAAATTTTCGGATGGCCCACTAGTCGGTTTATTAAGCCGAGCGGTCGTGGTAATCGATGAAGCAGGCAATGTCGTGTACACCGAGCAAGTGGCCGAAACCACCGAAGAACCCGACTATGACAAGGCATTGGCAGCGATAGCGTAGGCCCGGTAAAGGCGGTTCCTTTATGCGCCGGCATGGATGGCCTTGGCAACCGTGCGGATGTCGGCTTTGGTATGCAGGCTATTAATAACCACCCGGTTCAGTAATGGATCTGTTGGGAGTGGATATGAAAAGCTGGAAATGACAATGTTGCGTGTTGCCAGGTAGTGACTAAGGTTGGCATCGTCAAAACAGTAAACAGGGAAGCCGGCAAACGATTGGTGCGGCGTTTGGATGATCGCTTCAAACCATTCCATTCGTTTCTGTAGTCGCTCCCGTTGCTTTTCATAAAGAGATCTGCCATGAATCAATGCATGCATGGCTGCTGGTGATGGTGGCGATGCGCCCGCATAGATCGGATTTTCACGTAGCCCGTTCATGACAGCGGCTTCACCCAAGATAACCCCGGCATCTATTCCCAAACCTTTAGCTAAGGAACCCGTCAAAACAAAATGGAAATGAGGTCGATGGAGTTGCCGAAGGTAGGTAATCGAAGGGTTTTGGAAGACCCCGAATCCATGGGAATCATCCAATAGAAAATAAACGTCCTTGCCATCATTTATTTCACAGAACGCTGAAAAGTCATAACATATCGGCTTAATGCTGGCAAAAGTATCAGATGCCACGACAAATTTCGCGCTATTGCTTCGGTTAATATGGGCTGTTGTTGCCGTGACCCATTCGTCAAAGGATTGCTGGGGAGCGGGCGAAATCGGGGTTGTCCATAATGCAGGGTGGGAGCCCGGTGCGTAGTATATTTCTGCGTCCTGCATAAGCGATCGTACCGCTAATTGGGTTGCTAAAAAACCGCTTGAAACGACGATGCTTGCTTCGAAGCCCAGCCAATTTGCCAGGTATTCCTCTGCATGGCCGTAGATGTCAAGTTGCACATTATTGTTTCGGGAGGAGCCTACATTTGTTCCGTATTTTCGGAGGCCCTCTCGGTGCAAGCGTAGCGCTTCGGGGAGCGCATTCATCCCCAAGTACGCCGTACCGCCAAAGAAAAGGTATGTTTTTCCCAAATGACCGAACGTGCGGCCCACGCCATGATCCGGCCTGTAGAACATCGGTTGGTCGATTACCGCCACTCCTTAAACCGGTTAATCAGTCCATTGGTGGAGGAGTCATGCGACGAAACCGCTCGCTCATCTCGCAGTTCAGGTAGGATTTTTCCCGCGAGTTGTTTCCCTAATTCCACCCCCCATTGGTCAAAGCTGAAGATGTTCCAAACGATGCCCTGCACGAAAATCTTGTGTTCGTAAAACGCGATGAGTGTACCTAACGTATAGGGAGTGATTTTCTTGATCAGGAACGAATTGCTGGGGCGGTTGCCCTCGAATACCTTGTACGGCTTCAGGGTCGCTATTTCCTCCGCCGACAGTCCGGCAGCCTCCAACTCGGCGGCCACTTCACCTTCGTCCTTCCCATTCATCAACGCCTCGGTCTGTGCAAAGAAATTGGAGAGCAGCAGGGTATGGTGTTCACCGATGGGATTGTGGCTTTGTGCCGGGGCAATGAAATCAGTCGGGATCAGTTTGGTGCCTTGGTGGATTAACTGGTAAAAGGCATGTTGCCCGTTCGTTCCGGGCTCACCCCAGATGATGGGGCCGGTCTGGTAGGCCACCCGGTTGCCGTTGCGATCCACGTACTTGCCGTTACTCTCCATGTCGCCTTGCTGGAAATAGGCCGCAAAACGGTGCAAGTATTGGTCGTAGGGTAGGATGGCATGGGTCTCGGCATCGAAGAAGTTATTGTACCATATCCCCAATAGGGCCATGATGACGGGAATATTGTCTTCAAGCATCGTATGGCGGAAATGCTCGTCTGCCGCAAGGGCGCCTTTGAGCAACTGCTCGAAATTCGCATAGCCGATGCCGAGCACAATGGATAGCCCGATGGCGCTCCACAGCGAATAGCGGCCACCCACCCAGTCCCAAAACTCGAACATATTTTGTGTATCGATGCCAAATGCCGCTACTGCATTGCTATTGGTAGATAGTGCCACGAAATGTTTGGCGATATCGGCTTGACTAGCCCCTCCATCCAGCAGCCATTGGCGCGCGGTATGGGCATTGGCCATGGTCTCCTGTGTCGTGAATGTCTTGGAGGCGATGAGGAATAACGTGGTTTCGGGGTCGACCTTTTTCAGGGTTTCGACGATATGTGTGCCATCCACATTAGACACGAAGTGGAGGTTGAGGTGGTTCTTGTACGGTTTGAGCGCCTCGGTGACCATCACCGGCCCAAGGTCTGACCCGCCGATGCCGATATTAACTACATCGGTGATGGATTTGCCCGTGTAGCCTTTCCAATCCCCGCTGATCACTTTTTCGGAGAAAGCTTTCATCTTGGCGAGGACAGCCCTGACCTCGGGCATGACATCTTTGCCATCTACGAGCACGAGGCCATCGCCTTGGTTACGCAGGGCGGTATGCAATACGGCGCGATGCTCGGTCTGATTGATCGGCTCACCGGCAAACATGGCTTGGATCGCATCTTCAAGCTGACACTCTCGAGCCAGCTGCAACAGTAAAGCCTTCGTGGTGTCGTCGATGCGATTTTTGGAATAATCAAAAAGGATATCGCCAAACGCGATGGAAAATTTCTCGAACCGCTGCGGATCCTCTTCAAAAAGTTCCTTCAAGGGTTTCGGGGCGATGTCGATATAATGGTTACTCAGGTACTTGTATGCCTGGGTTTCGGTAAAATTAACACGTGGTAACATAACGCTAGTTTTTTGCGAATTTAGGGTTTTTAGGTGAAGTTACGACGATGTGTTTAAAATACACCCCCCCAGGGCCTGTCAGATAGAAAGACCTCGCCTGTTACCAATGTGTTTACGCGATATCCAGAAAGGGATCGTTACCGGCTCAATGCTTCCAATATCCGCTTCCCTTCATTGACCAATTCAGCACAAGCAGCCTCCGGGGCCTTTCTGATATTGAATCGGGCAAGGGCTTCTTCAAGTGCCTGCAATTTCTCGGTATCGGATTCCGCCGTGAATTTTTCTCGCAAGATGCGAATCTTTTCAGCGTCTTGGACACCTTCTTTAACCCGTTCGAACCGGATAGAACTCCGGCCATCCGGGTAGATCACATACGTGTCCCCTGCCGGCCAGGTACGGAAACGTGAGTCGGTCAACGGGTCTTCTGTCCACGAATTATACGACCAATGCAAGTATCCATCGAACCCAGCGGCCATGGCATACCATCCCATAAAGACGGCTTCGGAAGGATCGGAAAACGTGAAAATATTGGGGAATTCGTCGGCACAGCATACATAATAAGTACTGATCAATCCATTTTCTTTCCTGAATGCCAGGTCGGCTTCATCAAACACTTCTCCGTAGGCAACACAGATGTCTTTTAACAGGGGATATTGCCGGTAGCTTTTGTGGTTGTCTGCCAATGCTACACCCAGTTCCGGTACGACCGCCTCCAGCAAGCTCAACGCTGCTTTCATGTCTTCCGGTGAGCGTTCGTCCATGGCGATGTTGGTGAACCCAAGCCAACCCTTGGTTTCCAAATGATCACGAAACGACTGTAGGAAAGGTGTCCACAGCTCGGTAAACGCCGGGGTATTTGGCTTTGCGCTGACGTTAATGACTTCGCCGGATGCCTCATCTTGGTAATGGATTTCGTAATTCCAAGGAAGCAGTGAATAACAATTGATCAGTTTGTTCACGCCTAAATCCAACATAAAGTTAACCCAGCGATCAAAGATGGTATAATCGTACGCCCATGTTCCATCGGCTTTCTTGGTCCAGGCAATCATGTCTTCATACGGATCGAAGCACTGGTTATTCCAGGGGTCTTTGTTGACATTAGCCGTAATGACTTTTTGCCCCGCATCGGCCAGCATCTTCATGGGGGCTTCCATCAGCTTCCAATGCGCTTCCGACCACATCGCTACGTTATGCACGCGTGCAACGGCAGCGGGATGCTGCCACATATCCAAATGGAAGGCCCATTCGCTGGCGGCCGGTAGTGTCTGTTGGAGGACTTCGACAGATACGTTCAGTTTTTTGGTAGCCTCATTCCGTGCGTACAAGCTTAGCGTGCTGGTGTAGGTGCCCGGGACAGCGTCAGTAGGGATATCGATCGTCAGCCATATTGGCAAGGTGGTCTTGGCTGCCATATCGAAACAGTCGACGTTGTCTAACGCATCGGCCGACAAGGATACGGGGAAGTCCTCTGGCTTGCGGTAGCCGCACCCGGGAGCGAAAATATCCGTAAGGACATACCGGACGAATCGGGCCTGGCCGATAGCGGCATCCATCGTCGCACCATCCGCGGTTTTGAACGGCGAAAATTCCACTTCGATTTGATCGACAGGTTGGTCTGACCATAGTACCAACTGAGCGGAAACCGTTTCTCCACGCCAACCACTACCTTGCCATTCGGTGGATGGTTGGAGCTCGGGTATGGATGATTTAGCATACCGTTTATCGGTGGTTCCGAAGGAATAGTTTAATCCACTGACACTTGACCAGTCGACATAAGTCGTGTCGGGGTCGTCGGCTTCCGCATAGGTTTCGCATGATTTCGCCGGACGCGAATGGCCGCAAGCCGTAAGCAACGCCGAGGCAGCCAACAGTAGGATATAGTTCATCTTCATCAGGTCTATTTATTTTGTTTGGACCACTATAAGCGCAATCGATTTCAATACTACACAATGAGAATTGGTTTTGCAACATTATTGGTTACGCAATCGATTGTCTTTAATATGTGATGTAGAGGCAAAAGGCTACATTAAATGCATCTCTTGTAGGGCTGCTGCTGTTTGCCTATAAATCACTGATCGTTATCGGTATCTCCCTGATCAATCGCCCGGCAGGCACCACCGCCATACCCGCTGCTGCTAATCGGTCACCAGCAGCCCCATGTACATAGCATGCCAATACTGCTGCTTGCTGCGGTGGATACCCCTGTGCTAGGAAAGCCGTTAACATACCTGTCAACACATCGCCCATACCGCCGCTAGCCATGGCTGGGTTGCCCGTAGGATTGATCAAAACCTTGCCTTCAGGTAATACGATAAACGTATATTGATTTTTCAGCACAATGGTCAGCTCGTATGCCGCGGCCTGCTGTCGAGCGGTTTGCACGCGGCCCCACCAGTCGTTATGATCGCCAAACAGGCGGTCAAACTCTTTCATATGTGGTGTCAGGATACTTTGACTGGGTAATTTTTCGAGGTATGCCGGTTGGTTTGCCAGAAACGTGATGGCGTCGGCATCGAATACAACAGGCGTTGTCGCCTTTTGCAATACCAAAGGGATCAGGTCGTTCTCCACCCCGAGGCCAGGGCCAATACCTACTGCTTCAACCTGCTCCAATCGGTCTGCTAAATCCCGATGGGTGCAATACATCACCTCGGGAAAGCTGGTGTTTAACGCGAGGAGCCCCTCTGCTTCGATACATGCCGTGGTCAGGCCCGCTCCGGTGTAAACGCTGGCGCCATTGCATAGTAATGCTGCTCCCATGGTGTTTTGGCTACCGGCCACGAGCAGTGCATGGCCATACGTGCCTTTGTGGCTAAACCGTTTCCGCTTCCGGTAAATCTGCCGAATGTCATCAGCGGTGATTAGGTGGAAATCACTCGGCAAGTTCTCGATGAATGTTTCGTCCAAACCGATGTCGACCACTTGGAAACGGTCTATGGATTTGGCAGACTCGGGAAAGAAAAAACTGAGCTTAGGGCGTTGGAATGAAATGACGTGGCTGGCGTATATGGTTTCTTCTTGTTCGGGAATCCGTCCGTCAGCCCGCAGTCCAGTGGGTATGTCTACCGCAACGATCGGCTGTTGCCCTTGGTTGATATGGCGGACCAGCTGCAGCAAGTCACCTTCCAATGGTTTATTCAAACCCGAGCCCAGCAAGGCGTCGATCACTACGTGCTGGGAAATATCGGGCAATTCATCGGTGGGGAAAAATTCGGTGATGGGAACAGGGGTATTGTGCAACCGGGCCAGGTTTGCTGAAAAGTCAGCGCTTTCGTTGCCGGAAAAACGAGCAATCCATACCGTTATCGCATCATAGTGGTATTCTTGGAGCAGGCGAGCGATAGCCAACCCATCTCCGCCATTGTTGCCGGTTCCACAACAGACCAATATACCCGTATTCTTATCGGGATATAGGGGCATGAAAACGGATACAAAAGCCTGTGACGCCCGCTCCATCAAATCTATGGAAGCGAGGGGTTCCATTTCGATGCTGTGTTTGTCAGCTTCTCGCATTTGGCTGGCTGTGATGATGTTTTTCATTACGGTAGTCCTAACGTGGTTTCTGCTTGACCTGCTGTTTAATTACTGGCGTATAGTTGACTAACTGTCGGTTGCCCGGTTCGCTAGTTAAAGATATAACTTCGTATTGACAATACCAAGATAGGAATGATAGGATTAACGGGTGTGCCGGAAATTCCGTACATTTGTCTTATTCAAGCTTTAAAAAGGGAATCCGGATGATTGTACTAGATCCATTGAATCTTGCTCCTGCCATTAAGGAGGTGTTGGAAACCGTTTTTGACCCGGAGATACCGGTGAATATTTGTGAGTTGGGCCTGGTTTATGAAATCATTACCAAAGATGATGGCATAGCCAAGGTGGTCATGACACTCACCGCACCGGGATGCCCCGTGGCTGGTGATATCATCGATGAGGTACAACGTAAAGTAGCCGGTGTAGAAGGGGTAAAACAAGCCTTGGTGGAATTGACATTTGATCCGCCTTGGGAGAGAAGCATGATGAGCGATGTGGCTCGGCTTGAACTCGGCTTTATGTAAAGATGCCCCTATTCCGCAAACGTACGCACGATCGTCGATCGGTATCGCTGATCCTTCTCTTGGAATTCAATACTTCTCCGATAGGTGTCAAAAGTAAAGAAGATTTCACCTGGTGTATTGGACGCTTCATCAAAGAATAGCTTAAAGCTACTCGTTGCGGGTTTGTCGTGGTTAACGGCTGTTTTATTGGACGAAAAGGTCAGTGGCTGGATGGGGGATGACGTCATTTTTTCGATATCATTAACCTGCCACAATTCGGCCAACGCTGAAATGAACCGATCACTTTCTGCTCCTGATGACTTAAATGTTATCCATCCCTTGTTAAACCCGATTTCCTCATTGGCAGATCCATCCGCATTGATTCCGGCTGGGATGTCTTTGCTAACTTCAATCACAAGACCGACCGTATCGCTGTGGTATAGCCCCCGTGCAGCATAAGAAATGGTGGTATCCCCTTCGGTGCGATCCATGAGTTTGAGGAATATAGATGAAGGATTCTCCACGTTATTAGTGATGGGGAATAGCGTTGTTTCGGTCGAATCCCCGCTGCCTGCCCTATTGCAGGAAGAAAGGAAGATGGCGGACAGAAAGAGGACGATGTAGCGGTTCATTTTTTGCTCCTTTTTTATCTAGTGGATGCCTTGAGAAAGGCTTTTCCACAAAGTTCGTTAAAAAAAAGCAATAATTGCAACGGTTTTGGGTGATATTCAACCTGTTCGTGAAATCGCCCTTCACTAGGGATGCTGCTGCTTACCTTCCAGGTCGCTTAGCGTTTTCACGGGTTTTTGCGGTACTTGGTCTTTGCCGAAAAATGCTGCCCAGATCTTCCGGGATTCTTTAGTGAGCAACGGCGCCACAATGGATAGGATCAGCACATATACGACGACAAATGACTGGATAACCGGCAGCAGCTTGCCCGCTTTTCCGATATTGGCCATGATAATGGAAAATTCACCCCGCGCGGCCAACGTAAACCCGATGTCAAAGGAGGTTTTCTTTTTCAACCCGGAGAAACGGGCCGCGAAATAGCCTGACCCCACGTTGCACAATACGGTTACCACTGCAGCAATAGACGCCCAAAGAACTGCACCGCCTAATGACAGGGGGTCGATAGACAAACCGAAACTAAAGAAAAACATGGCACCAAAAAAGTCCTTAAAGGGTAATACAAGTTGTTCGATACGTTTGATATACTGCGAATCGGCCAATACCAACCCGGCCATAAGTGCGCCGATGGCCTCGGCCACATGAATGGTTTCGGAAAAACCTGCAACAATAAAAAGGAGGGCAAATATAACAAGGACGAATAATTCGGAAGATTTATCTTGGAGTACTTTGTCTATGGCCGGAACGAGTTTCCGGCCTAAGATGAGGAAGGTCAGGATGAACCCTAATGCGAGCAACGAAGTGCCCGCTACCGTCCAAAACGAGCTGCTGCCCGTCAGTATCAATCCTGATAAGAATGAGATGTGCATGGCGATAAACAAGTCGTCAAACATGATCATCCCCATGATGACTTCCGTTTCTGGGTTAGCCGTGCGCTTCAGGTCGGTAAGCACTTTGGCAACGATCGCCGTGGAGGAGCTCGTCATAATGCCGCACAGCACCATGGTTTCCTTAAAAGGTAATCCCATTAACCAACCGATTAAGAGCCCCGAACAGAAGTTTAGCACCACATAGAATGTGCCGCCAGTGAGGATGGATTTGCCTGATTTGACCAATCTACCCACCGAAAATTCTAACCCTAGGTAGAACAGCAGGAACAAGACCCCTAACCGCCCCATGAAATCGATAAACGGCTTGCTTTCGGTAAATGTGAGGTCCACATTGCCGATTTGCGGGGCATGCTGACCCAATACCATCCCAATCAAGATAAAGAAGGGGATTACCGAAAAACGGAGCTTATTGGATATCAATCCAACAAGTGCCACGAGTCCGACGGCAATACCTACTTCTAATATCAGGGTGTGTGATAGCATATTGTTGCGCTTACGATTTGATGGGTTTCTGTTTTATAGTATTTCTTTCAGCAACTTGATGTGACTCCGTTTGCCTGCGACGACCAAAGTAGTTTCGGCCGTGATGACATAATCCGGGCCGGGGTTGATGATGCTGTCTCCCCCTTTGATGGCGGCGATGATGGAGGCGCCTGTGCGTTGGCGGACTTCCAGTTCGCCGATGGATTTGCCAATGCTGGAGGCATGGCCATCGACTTTGTACCATTCGATGATGAGGTCATCCAGCGCCACTTCGATCGTCTCGAGGGCTTTGGGTTTGTATGATAACCCGCCGATGATTCCAGCTACCTGCCGTGATTCTTCATCAGATAAGGTCATCACACATTTGGATTCACTTTCCTCTTGGTCATAACGGTAGAGTTCACGCCGACCGTCGTCATGGATCACCACTACCATGTTATCTCCGGCCTCGGTCTCGATTTGGTACTTTTTGCCGATACCAATCAGGTCTGATTCTCTTACAATTGACATAGTTGTCTCTCCCTAAATTTAAAGTCATGCAAAGGTACGACTTTATCTTGAACCAAACATACACCAGAAACCTAACCGACGTTTTCCGGGGTGGATTGAGCAGCGATCCTGTGGTTAGCGGCAGGGCTAACACCCTAGGAGGATAGCAAAAAAATTACAAGTGATAACAGGTAAACGAATAGTTCCATTGGTTATATTAGCACAAAAATTTGAAACAATGATGAGATCAACTGTTGCTTTATCTGCATTGGCTGTTGCCGTGATTTGCATGTTTTATGCGTTTACACCATCTGTAGCGGAGGTGTTTAAAGTAGACGCTGCTAAATCCAAGATTGCGTGGGTGGGCCAAAATGTGGCCGGGGGGAAACATACCGGCGAGATCGCCATCAGTAAAGGCAACCTGACATTGGACGGTGACAAGCTTGTCAACGGGGATTTTGTCGTTGACATCGCCAGTATCAGCGTTACGGATCTGTCGGGCGACCGGGCGACACGTTTGGCTGACCACCTGAGGAGCGAAGACTTCTTTGATGCGCCGAAATTCCCTGAGGCTAAATTCAAGATTACCAAAGTTTCCGGAACGGGAAGTAACATCTCCATCACCGGAGACCTGACCATCAAGGAGATCACCAAGTCGGTCACGTTTCCCGCTGTGCTGCACAAATCGGGCGATACCGTGCACGCGACCGCTAAAGGGGTCAAAATAGACCGCACCCAATTCGACGTTAAATACCGTTCAGGAAATTTCTTTAGCGGATTAGGCGATCGTGCGATTTCTGACGAATTTCAGTTGGATATCGAGCTTTTCGCAGCGAAATAGAGTTATCCGTATTTTTGTGCCTCACAGTTTTACACTGTGAGGTTTTTTTGTTTTGGATCAGGGAAAGGTTTCGGTACATTAGCCCGTCACCAAGTTTATAAGAGCAATGACAGAATCGACTATTACCATCATTGGATGGCTTGGATTTATTTTCTGTACGGTAGCCTACCTACTCCTCAATCTAAAAGTGCTTCGATTTGACCACCCCATTTATCAATTGCTGAACGTGATCGGTGGAGTGGGTTTGGTCATTAGCGCATTGTATTTTGATGATGCCCCAAATCTTGCGGCCAATGGGGTATGGGTACTGATCGCGCTGTTTGGTGTGGCCCGCTATTCGAAGGCATTGTTCAAATCACGTAGCAGGGATCGCATTACGAATGCCTAACAAGCGATATGCCTCTGCTTTGTAATCCGTGATTTTTTCGTCAAACGCTTTGGCATTTGCCGACACGCTTAGGTAGAAATAGGCTCCATCGACTAAGGCAAAAATCAGATCGGCGGTGAGGCGGGGATTGGCTACATTAATCAACCGGGCATCGTTGCAGCGCTGGATGAGCCCAGCAAGCCGTACCCGTAACGAATCGGTGAGGTTCTGATACATTTCTTTCACCTTTTTCTCCCGGAAGGTGAGCGCATAACAACTGTAAAATAGCCCATCGTCAAATAATTTATTCCATTTTCTGGAAAAAAGGTCATCGATGACCGCAACCAACGTGTCCACCGAAGGAGGGTTTGTGCGCTTTTCCTCTCGGTAAATGGTCAGGTATTTTTCCAGTGTATAATCGATTAACGCATAGGTCAATTCCTCCTTTGTTTTAAAATAGTGGATGATCAGGCTGGGGTTGATTTCCATCATCGCCGCAATCTTGGCAATGGATGTGTTTTCCAATCCTTCTTTCTTAGCAACCTTGTAAAATACCTTGACGATTTCCAGTTGCCGGATTTCCTTTAAGCTTTTCCTTCCCATAAGGCAGTAGTAATAACTGACGCGAAAATATGAAATTTCAGATTATTAAGCTTTTATTTTTTTATTAATTGTATGTTCATTCAATATATATTTAAGCTTTGAAATTGCGCAATCGATTGATTGAGCTAATACAAACGGTTGCGTAATTTTTTAGTTTGTGGATTAAATCAAAAGCATTTAATATTGTAAATAACTAATCAATAGTGTTTTGGACAAAGTCCGAATGGGAATCGCGAACAGGTCTGACAGTGGGTAGGGTATGATTTGTCGATAACATAAATCAATTAATGAATAGATAACATTGCCATTAACTCAAATTCACGGTACAGTTTTATCTTTGTTTATTGACTAAATGTTCAATTAATATATAAATAATACCTAAAAAAGTTAATTATGAAAAAACAGCGACGAAAGGGAAGTGCCCGACAATGGGCAAGCCTGGGTTGGATGTGTGTGGTATTGTGGATGATGCAGCTCGTGCCCGTTGACACATTGGCGCAAAGCCGTCTGGTAGGCAAGGTGACGGACCAATCCGGCCAAGCGCTTGCCGGTGCAAGTGTGGTCGTGCAGGGCACATCATTGGGCACGGCGACTGACGATGGTGGGCAGTTTGTGCTTGAACGGGTGGAAAGTGGCGTGACATTGGTATTCCGTATGGTAGGATATAAAACCCAGGAACTTCAGTATACTGGGCAAAGCCAGTTAGAAGTGGTGCTGGAAACGGATGCCGGTAGTCTGGATGAGGTGATTGTGGTGGGTTTCGGTACGCAACGTAAAATCAACCTGACTGGGGCGGTAGACCAGATTTCCGGCAAGCAGTTGGAGTCAAGACCGGTAACCAATATCATGCAGGGCTTACAAGGCGTGAGTCCCGGCCTGAACATTACCTATGGCAATGGTACCCCCGGCGCAATACCGAATATCAATATTCGGGGTACGACTTCCATAAACGGGGGATCCCCGCTGATTGTCATCGATGGGATACCGGTTTCGGATACCTATGACATGATTCGGCTAAGTCCAAATGACGTAGCGTCTTACACGGTGCTGCGCGATGCATCCTCGGCAGCCATATACGGTGCCCGAGCAGCCTACGGCGTGATCCTGATCACCACCAAGCAAGGTAGCCAGGGAACGCAAAGCATCAGCTATAACGTCACTACTGCTTTCGGACGGCCCACGGAAATGCCCGACCCGGTAACCGATCCCTATATTTTCTCTCGGGTGCTCGAAAACGCCACGCTCAATACCCCTTGGAACGGACCCAGCTATGTGCAGTTCAGCGAAGAATATTACCAATGGGCCAAAGAGCGATCTGACGACCCCTCCCTGCTGGATGTGCGAGTTAACCCAAACAATCCCAATGAATGGGAGTACATGGGCAACAACAACTGGAATGATTATTTCTTTTCGAAGGCCACGGTTTCACAAGTCCATAATTTTGCGCTCTCGGGTGGTGCCACCATTAATGAGAAGCCGATTTCGTACTACCTATCTGCGGATTGGACCAAGGACAATGGGCTGAATAAGCTGGCGGAAGACTATTGGCAGCGTAAGGGAATCCGGGGCAGGCTGTCATTCAGCCCCCTCACATGGCTCCGGTTGGACAATAATATGAATGTGTACCAAACCGATATTGCCAGACCCAATGCCAACATCACTGATATCTATTACCTACAGCCCACGAATGTGATCAAAAACCCCGACGGTACCTGGGCGAACAATGCCGCAGGCCGGCTGGCGGCACGTCTGGTGGACGGCGGTACCCGTAATGAGCACATGTTTGGCTTCCAGAATATCTTTAATGCGGTAGGTACGTTCTTGGATGGAGACCTGACCGTTACGGGAGATGCCAGCTTCAAACGGGAATACTGGCGTTATCCGCAGCATTCTAAAAAATATAATATCGGATATGGCCCCAACGATATCCGGGAAGAAGGCGGTAACGGGTTTGTCTACGATCGGCGTGGGGAAATCCGCAATAACGTATTCAACCTGTATGCAAACTACCATAAAACCTTTGGTATCCATGCCTTCAGCCTAACCGCAGGCTATAACCAAGAAGACTACGTGTGGGAGACGACCATCGCCCAACGGGATCAATTGATCTCATCCACCTTGCCTTACTTGGAGCTTACTACCGGTGAAGCACGCATCAATGCGGAGTATAGTTCCTATGCCACCCAAAGTGTATTCGGCCGGTTGAACTATACGATAAACGATCGGTATATCCTGGAGGGAACTGGACGTTATGACGGTTCGTCGCGGTTCCCGTCTTCCAATCGCTGGGGCTTCTTCCCGTCGATATCGGGTGCGTGGATTGTCAGCAATGAACCGTTCTTCGATGTGCTAAAGCCGACCTTTTCCAATTTGAAGTTCCGGGCGTCATACGGTAGCCTGGGCAATCAAAACGTGGGGGACTTTTCGTATATCCAAACCATGGGTACGGCATTGTCGAGCTACATCATTGATGGCTCGCAACGACAGATCATTACGGGTGCACCCTCCTTGACTATAAATCCTGCAAATTATACGTGGGAAAACGTCGCCACGCTTAACTTCGGTACCGATATCGGATTGATGAACGACCGGATTTTTGCCGGGTTTGATTACTTCATCCGGGAAACCACAGGGATGCTGGTAGCTGGTGAGCAATTGCCTGCCGTATTGGGTACCGGAGTGCCAAGCCAAAATTCAGCGGACCTAAGGGCGAAGGGATGGGAACTCTCCCTGACGTATCGGGATAATTTTACGGTTGCTTCCAAGCCCTTCGGATTGGAAACCAAATTGGTGCTGTCCGATTCGCGGGCACATATCACAAAATTCCGAAATGACCAGCGACTGATTTCGCAATATTTCGAAGGCTATGAATTTGGCACATTGTATGGCTTGGTCGGCGATGGGTTCTTCAAGACGGCCGAAGAAATCGAAGCCCTGGACCAAACGGCCCTTATCCCTTGGGGTGCGCTGGACATCGTGCCCGGATGGCCGAAATTCAAGGATTTGGACGGCGATGGGAAGATTGAACTCGGGCAAACCATCGACGACATGAGGGACCGTGCGATCATCGGCAATACCTCCGATCGGTACCGAATCGGGTTTAACCTCAATATGGACTGGAACGGGTTTGATGCGCAGGTGTTTTTACAAGGTGTATTGAAGCGGGATTTCTATCCGCAGCATTACCTCTTTTGGGGACCTTACCAGCAACCCTACGCCAATGTGTATCCTTGGCACTTGGATCATTACCGGGCAACTGACGACTCGCCCGAGGAACGGGCGAAGCACTCGGCCGCTTACATCGCAGCCGGGCTTGCAGATGCCAACTTGAATGCGTCTTATCCCGTGTTGCAGTCGTGGCTAGCCGATTATAACTATTGGGATGGTAATGGCGACCGGACAGGATTGGCCCAGCCGAACACGACATACCTGCTCAACGGCGCCTATTTGCGGGTGAAAAACATCACGTTGGGCTATTCACTTCCCTATGAGGTGATTCAACGATGGGGAATGAGCCGCCTACGTTTTTTTGTCACTGGGGAGAATATTTTCGAATTTTCCGAAGTGAAGCGGTTTGTAGACCCAGAAGCGATTAACAATAGCACGGATAGCAGCGCCTGGGCCTATCCCTTCCAACGCCGGTTTGCATTTGGGTTGAATATCGGGTTTTAACTAAAAAATGAAGACATCATGAAAAGATATCAAATATTGCTTATGGCGGCCTTGATGGTCTCGGCGGTTTCCTGTCAAAAGGACTTCCTTGACCGCTATCCGCAGACATCCATTACCCCCGAGGTATTTTTCAATACAGAGGAGGACCTGGCGTTATACATCAACGGACTGTTGAGCATGTCAGACCGGTACATATACCGAAATGACCAAAGTTCGGACAATGCGGCCACCACAGGTGCTGTCGAGGTGAAGAACATCATGACGGGCAATCCCTCATCGCAGAATGTCACGGGTGGCTGGACTTGGGGCCGGCTACGTACCATTAATTACTTTCTTGAAAACTACGATCGAGCCAATGTCACCGATGATGTCAAAAATCACTATGCGGGTTTGGCCCGTTACTATCGCGCCATTTTCTACCATGACAAGGTAAAACGGTTTTCGGACGCACCTTGGTATTCGGGTACCCTCAATCCCGGTGATGAGGAACTATTCAAAGGGCAGGATTCGCGGGCATTGGTCATGGATCATGTGATGGAAGATTTGGCATTTGCGGTAGCCAACGTGCGCGAGAATGTGCCGACGGGCACACCTGGCAAGTGGGCCGTGGCATTAATGGAGGCGAAAATCGCATTGTATGAAGGAACCTATCGGAAATACCATGAATATTTAGGCCTTCAGAGTTCGGCAGATGTGCTGTTGCAAAAAGCGGCATCCACCGCGGAGCACATTATGGCCGAAAGTGGATACAGCATTTACAATACAGGGAACCCCGAAGCAGACTATGCTGCCTTGTTCGGAAACCAAGATCTGCTGAACAATCCAGAGGTGATGCTGGTCAATATCTTTGACCAAACCAAGAATAGGAGCCAGAATGCCAATACCGAGATCTTCGGCAACTATGAGCAGTCGCCTTCAAGAGATTTGGTGCAAACCTACCTGATGGCAGACGGTTCACGGTTTACCAGTCAGGCGGGGTATGAAACTTTTGGCTTCGTAGCGGAGTTTGAAAACCGGGACCCCCGCTTAGCACAGACATTGGCGTACCCGGGCTGGCAACGGGTGCAGGATAGCGAACCGTATGTGCAGTTTTTGGCCAGGAACTTTACGGGGTACCACCAACTGAAAGGTTATGTAAACAGTACAGACCAAGTGATATTGGGTGGGGTGGATGTACCCGTACACCGCTATGCGGAGGCATTGTTGATACTGGCTGAAGCCAAAGCGGAACTGGGTACCATTACCCAAGGCGACTTGGATAATACGGTGAACGTATTGCGCGACCGGGTGGGGATGCCGCATCTGAATTTGGCCGCGGCTAATGCAAGCCCCGACCCCGTGCAAGCCGCCAAATACCCGAACGTCGGTGGGGCGAATACGGGCGTCATTCTAGAAATTCGCCGGGAACGTCGCGTGGAATTTGCATTCGAAAACATGCGATACGATGATTTGATGCGCTGGCATGCGGGTAAATTGTTAGAGAAAATTCCCGAAGGCATGTATTTCCCGGGTGTAGGTGACTACGACCTGACCGGAGACGGTGTTCCTGATATCCGCTTGATCCCTGAGGGGCAGACCATTCCCGCGGAGCGCGATCGCAATTCACTTGGCGTGCAATTAATTTACTATACTATCGGACAGATTGGCGGCGGTGCCTCTATTTATCTTGAAAATGGTGTGAATGGAGGTGCGCTGGTCACCGACGATCGGGAGCGTACGTTCCTCGAGCCCAAGTATTATTACCGCCCGATTCCAAATGCCGAGAAAATACTGAATCCCAATTTGTATCAGTTGTTTGATTGGGAATAACAGAAAAGTGTATATTGAACCGACTGCTCAGGCTGCTTTCTTTACCGTATACCGGTGCCTGAGCAGTTACTAATTTAGCGTTAATCGATGATGGAAAAGTTTTTTGGATTATTTTTTGTTGGCCTATTTTCGATACTGTCAGCACACGCGCAAGAGGAATTTACGTTTGCTTTTCTGACGGATATCCATATGAATACCCATCCCAAGACCCGGAGTTTGGAGGGCTTCAAACAGGCCATTCAGCATGTGGAAAAGACATCCGCTGATTTTATCCTCACCGGGGGCGACAATGCCGACGTGGATGGCATGAAGAGCGACCAGCGGGAAGCAGTGGTGAGCTTGTACCGCAACTATAAGGAAGCTGCTGCCCAGTCAAAATTGCCCTTTTACTTTACCATCGGAAACCACGATCGCTATTGGGGCGACGGTGCACAGGGTGGTGCCTATGGTGAAAAGCTTTTTGAATCCTTTTTTGGAGACACCTATTATTCCTTTGTGCATAAAGGATGGCTGTTCATCGTCTTAAACTCCACGCAGGTCTGTGATGGGCAATATTGCGTGGATAGTGTACAACAGCAGTGGCTTACCGATTTGCTGGCCAAGACCCCACCAAACCAACCTATCGTAGTATCGACCCACGTGCCTTTCCTGTCGCTTTATTATCCGGTGCTGGAGGGGCGTTATACCGCTGCCGATACCTTTGTAAACCAAAAGGAAATTTTTGATATGTTTGGGCAGCACAATCTGAAGCTGGTACTGCAAGGCCATCAACACTTGTATGAAGAGATCAAGGTCAAAGGGGTACAATTTATCACTGCTGGAGCTGTAAGCGCTGGTTGGTGGGGTGGAGCGTTCCATGGTACGGAGGAAGGTTATCTGCTGGTACATGCAAATGGAGATGAATTCAAATGGGAGTATGTGGATTACGGCTGGGAAGTTGAGAAGTAAGCATGATGAGAACTCCAATGACAATGAAATACCTGATGGCACTACTGCTTACTACGGCTATCCATGCAGGGTTGAACGCACAACAACTGAACGTCATGACCTTCAATATCTGGCATGGCGGTAGAGAGACGGGGGAAGAGGAGGGGCCACTTCGTGTGGTCGACGTGATTCGTGATTCGGGTGCGGATATCGTAGCCATGCAGGAAACCTATGGATCGGGTGAACGAATTGCGGAGGAGCTGGGTTATTACCTGTACCTGCGCAGCACAAACCTATCCATCATGAGCCGATACCCCATCGTGGACACACTGGACGCTTACGAGCCTTTTCACAGCGGAGCGGTCGCCATCGATGTCAATGGCCGGCATATCGTCGTTTCCAGCAATTGGCTCAATTACCCGATTGACTATTGGGAGATGCTGGAAACGGGTCAACCCATTGATTCGGCGGTGTGGTGGCAACAGCAAGACGAGCAGAATACCGGAACGTTGCGTGGTGTTTTGCGAGCCCTGCAACCGGCTATCGACAATGCTGACAATGTACCCATCATCGTCTGCGGTGACTTCAATACCGGTTCGCATTTAGACTGGATTCCTGAAACCAGGCATTTCAACGCGGGGTACGTGATGCCCTTCCCTACCACACTATTGATGGATAAGGAAGGCTTTACAGATGCTTTCCGTCAAATATATCCCAATCCTTTAACACATCGCGGGATTACTTGGACACCGATTAATCCGGCTGCGCATCAGGATCGTATCGATTATGTCTTTTACAAAGGCAAAGCGTTGACTGCCGTTGCTGCTGAGACGATTGAAACGCATCCCGAGGCTTACCCCTCGGACCATGCGGCGGTCATGGTTACGTTCAAATTTAATAAACCTTAAAAAAATGAAAATGAACTATTTTTCGATGAAATTATGGGTTGGTGCAGCGGGTATGATATTGTCGGCTACCCTGTTTGTTTCTTGCCAACATCAGGTCAACGAAGATGGTCAGGAGACTGCAGCCCTCAGGGTCATGACGTTCAACCTTTGGCATGGAGGTGACGCCGTCAAACTGCCTCGTGATACGACGATCAAGTACCAATTGGAAGCCATTCGCAGGGGAGGCGCCGATGTCGTCGGATTCCAAGAGCAAACAACCAACCACAGCGATAACCAGTCGCGTGCGCGCATATTGGCTGACAGCCTCGGATGGAATTGCCATATTGTCGACGGCAGCCGGGCAGTCATTTCCCGACTTGCGATAACACCTTTCGATACTACCGGAGCAGCTCAGGCCGTTTTGCTCACACTGCCCGACGGATTGGAAATCGTGTTTGGTGTCATGCACCTGATGTATACCCCTTATGAACCCTATGACATTGCAGACGGTAAGCTGAAGAGTGCGGAAGAAGCAGAGGCTTCGGCACGCGAGGCCCGGTTGCACCAAGTACAGGATATGCTTGACGAGATTTCGGCTTATCAAGATTACCCTGTCGTGTTAGTCGGTGATTTCAATGAACCCAGCTGTATGGATTGGACGGACGAAGCTATCGAAGGCCGGGGTGATACCTTGTTGACCTTTGCGGTTAACTGGCCGGCTACGGCATTGCTGATTGACCAAGGATTCAAAGACGCCTATCGTGAGATATATCCCGACGTAAAGGGGAAGCCGGGCTATACGTGGACTTCCGTGGAAGGCCTCTGGCGTACCCCCGAGATACATGACCGTATTGATTTGATTTATGTTAGCAAAGGCCATTTCGATACGAAAGCCGCTTGGGTAGTCGGAGAGCGTTCGGAGCTGTCAGACCTAGTCATTGACCCCTGGCCTTCGGACCACCGGGCCGTGGTGGTGGAACTGCAGTTGAAGTAAATGGTGCTTTCGTTGATGTTTTTCACTGGTTTTCGATATCACATTCCTCATAAGGCGTTGCTGCCGATAGCTGTTTGATTATTTTAAGGTCGATCCCACTTTCGTTATCATGATTCTTCCCAATATTTTAGCATGAGTAAACTGACCGGAACCATCTTTTAGTTTTAGCTTCCTTTTTACTCACCACTAGCTAGTTAACACGATTATATTCTTCCGATTTCTCCACTTCTCTACGCCGTGTTTTTCCATCCGTTCCACCAAAATTATAGGTAAAAGAAAGTCTGAAATTTCTGCTTGCAATTCGTTGTCTCAAATTAATGTCGATATCCTGATAATGAATGCTAGCGATGGTTTTGTCGGTATAAAGGATATCATTTGCATTTAAATTGATTTTTCCTTTTCCGCCCAATACGGCACGTTGTAAACTCAAATTTAAGCTACCCTTGCTTTCAATTAACGCAAATTCATTCAAGGATTTACTGATATAATATCCAGATACTTCAAACATCCATTTGCTATCGAACCGATAAGCAAGCTGTAGGAAAGATAGCACATTCCATCGCTGTTGATCAAAAACTCCATTCAAATAATGCGCCCGGTATCGATTTGACATGATTTGGTTGCTGAGGTATCCTTCGGTATTCGGAATAAACCGAATGGGGAGATTCAATTGAGCGGAGAAGTTTTCGTATCTCCCAAGATTATCCGGCATCGTATAGGTAACATTTCCAATTTGCTGGGGTGCATTTTGAAAAATAACATCTTTTCTGTTCGTGTAGGAAAGAATAAAGAACGGTTGATTTCTAAATGTCAACGCAAGTTTGTATTGATTCGCCGTCTCCGGTTGCAATAGCGGATTTCCCTTCGTATAGGTTAGTGAATCAATGTATCGTATAAAGGGGTTTTGCTGCAGATAACTTGGTCGATTAACGCGTTTGCTGTATTGAAATACGGTTCCAAGCGTCTTAGAAATATCTTTTTTAATGAATAAGGAAGGAAATAATTGCAAATAATCTCGATCTAATACTTCCTCCCCCTTTTCATCTCCTGTCGCCTTGGTTTGTTCTGCACGCACGCCTAACTTCACTTCCGCGAAATTAAAACGTCTTCCAAGAGACAAGTAGGCCGCATTGATATTTTCTTTATAAGCAAAGTCCGTACTTGTCTCGCTGTCGATCACACCATTTCTCAAAAAAAGCAGACCGTTAGCTATCGTTGCATAACTTGCCTTTGCACCTAATTCTAAGGCGTAATCTGCAAATACCCTTTTTTTGAAGTCTGTTTTGGCAACAAAGAGTTCGATCGGGTTTCTGATCGATTGATGATTTACATAATGCTCACCCATATCGATAACGTTGTCGTACTCGCCTGCGCTATTGATTTTGAATGTGGAGTACTCCACATCAGCAGACAATTGCCCGCCCACGGTATCCACGTCCAATTGCCAACCAACAGTTAAGGTCGTATTTTGGTGCTTTTCATCCAAATCGATCAAGCTACTGAACGAGCTAATTTTGGCACCGCTGTTAGCGAGCAATTCATCCGTTAAGTTGTTACTTTCCTTGCTTATCGCCCTATTTAGGGTACTGACACCGACACTAAGCGTATTCCTTTTTGTCAAATAAATATCCCCGCCAACCATTGCATTGTGGTTCTTCGCATGCCAGGGTGTATACGAGCTTTGATAAAACAGAATGGAGTCTATCGTTCGCTCGAATGCTTTATGGTCAAATACATTGCTATAAAAATAACTATAGTAACCATACAAGCTTACCTTATTGGTACTGTAATTTAGGTTGATGGAAGGGCTAATTGTATTAAAGTTCCTATCCACGTTCTCTCTTCTTTTATTATAGATACCCGTTCCTCCCAGCATATTTAGGCTTCCGCTCCAACCATCGGCCTTCTTTCGCTTCGTTACAATATTAATGATACTTCCTCCAGCCGCTTCGTAGTTGGCTCCGGGGTGTGAGATGACCTCCACTTTTTCGACATTGGCAGCATTCAGTCCCTTCAGCGCTTGTGAGACATCATGGTATCTAGACTCCCTGCCATTGATCAGGATAGTTGCACTACCCGTACCCGCCAGTTCTATCTTATCTTCCGAAACCAAAAGACCGGGAATTCTTTTTAGCAGCTCGAAAGTTGAAAGCCCAGACGCAGAGGGGATTTGATTAACGTTCACGACCAAACGGTCAGCTTGTTGCTCAAACACATTTTTCGATGCAGTTATCGACACCTCTTCTAAATGGATAACATCTGTGTACAACGTGATTTTAAGCGGTGCATTTTCACCGGTATCAAATGCAATTTCCCTCGCCTCTTCTTTATATCCCATGGCATTAGTTTTAAGAAGAAGCGTTGCGTTCTTAGGAATGGAGAATTCAAACTGTCCCTTTTCATCACTGAATGTTGAGTCTCGTATTTGGCTATCGGATGAATTTATTCGGATAGCGGCAAAAGGAATTGGCTTTCCACTTTCACTAACCACAACGCCAGTCAGTTTAGTTTGAGCAAATAACGTAAGGTTGGTTAAAAAAAAAATAATAGGTAAGAAAAATTTCATCAGCTGGTATGCGTTCATTGTTATCATAATTATCTTTTATGATGCAATGATAACCCATTAGCGATTAGCAGAAGTTCGGATGGATGCAACTGAACAGCATTACGTGCCGTATGTACCCATGATGCGAGCAGCGTTCAATTCGGATCGGGTTGGCTTTCTTCAACCGTAGGGTATACCATCATCTTGTAGCCGATACCCCTGACAGTTGTAATTTGGATACGGGCGTCGCGGACGAGGTATTTCCGCAGTCGACAAATAAAAACGTCTAGACTCCGCCCGCTGGTCGCCTGTCCGCTGTTGTGAAATGCGTTCAATACCTCGTCTCGTAGTAGCACGGTGCCTTGGTTCTGGTAAAGCATGTTAAGCAATTCGCTGTGTCGATAGGACAAATGAACAACTTCCTCTCCAAACTGCAGTATTTGCCTTTGTGGGTTCAGCCTGTATTTACCGATGTTGACGTGGCTACTATGGGTCGATTGCTCCTTAAGACTGATCAGCGAATTAATCCTCGCAATTAACTCCGCTATGATGAACGGTTTTTTTAAGTAGTCGTTGCCACCCACTTCAAACCCCCTAAGCAGGTCTTCGGTCGCTGTCCGGGCGGTGAGGAATATCATCGGGGTGGAGGTGTCGTGTTCCCTAATCTTCGACGCAAGCGTAAACCCATCCATTTCGGGCATCGATATATCCATTACCATGATGTCGGGCTTGGCTTTGCTGTAAGATGCCAGCGCACTGGTTGCTGTCGGAGAGTGCCTGACGTTAAATCGTTTTGATGTCAAGCTTGCCATGACGATATGGGCCAATTTTAATTCGTCTTCAACGAGTAACACATCAATCATATCTTGTTGCTTTTTGGTATTTGTATAGTGAATGTACTGCCGAGGCCACTCTTACTGTTTAGTTTGACGGTGCCATTGTGTTGCGTAACGATTTGTTTGACATAGGCCAACCCTAAACCGAAGCCTGTACTATGGTGGCTGCTATTATCCTGCTGTATTCTGAAAAAAGGTTCGAAGATCAGTTCTTGATATGGCTTTGGTATTCCAATCCCATCATCTGAAATAATAATTTCTAGTAATTCACCCTTTTGGGAATCTCGTGTTGTTACGCGTATATTTTTCGATTGATACTTGACTGCATTGTCCAATAAGTTGGTGACCACATTCCGAATATGCAGTTGGTCTGCTAGGAGCACACAATGCGTGGCGTGATTTTCGTAACTGAATTTGATGTTGCGGTCTGTTGTCGTAATCGTTGCCGTCGCCATGCATTTTGAAATCAGTTGCTCCATATCTACCCGTTCAAAATTCAACTGCTTCTTTAAAATATGGTTACTTTCTGAGACTTGTAAAACAGTGTCAATGAGTGCTGACAAATGCTCCAATTCTTCTTTGGCAATTTGCTGAAACATATCCCGTTTTTCGGTCTCATCTATCGTGGTATAGTTTTGTAGCGCCTGAATAGCGGAGTATACGGTAGAAACGGGTGACCTCAATTCGTGAGTCATGTTGTTTACGAACGTTTTCCTTAGCGTCGCCAGTCTGTTTTGTTTAAAGATGGTATGGAATAGATAGCTGATGCAGCCCAATGTGGTAACGACCAGACATACGGATAGGGTTAATTGCCAATTTAGGCTTCGGATTACATGTGCCCATGGTAAGTTTAAGGTGATGGTGATGAATTGGCCTTGTTGTGCGTTAATCAAAAAAGGACGTACCGAAAGGGCTTGTTTTGATGTTGAATTTCTGGTGATACCAATTTGCGAAATAGGTATGACATGGCCTTCTCGTGTTAGGAAATCCCCATTTTTTAACGTGACCACATCGAGTTTGAAGTGGTTTTCCAGACCGTTTGCAGCAAGTTCGCCCGCGACTTTGTCATTGATGGTCGCATAGGACGTACTATCGAATGTCAATTGGTCGAAGAGGAATCCCGGAACGAGGTGTTGAGGCGGTGCCGCTGCGCCTATCGGAGGAGGCACATGCGATGGTGGGGGAGGGGAATTTACAGGAAAAAAGGGTCTGTTTTCCGCAAAATCCGATGGCAATAGCCGCTGTTGAATTCGGACAATCATCTCAGACAACGAATCTGCAGACACACCGGGATAGGTGTTGGTTAACTCGTCAATCAATTGCTTTTCCAAGAAAGTCATCGGTGTGGCAAGTACCTCGTTTCGGTCTAAGATATCGCGTTGTTCCTGTACATAATCTTGTATGGCATCGAACAGTATTCGCTCTGCCCGTGCAGCTGTGTTTTCAACATACTGACTATAGGTTCCATATAGCCATGAACCCAAAATAAGCACTATGCCGACCCCACATATCGTCAGCAAGACGGATATTAGTTTAAGCTTTTCTTTCATTTCATAGTCGACCCTTGTGCATCAAGTCTTATCTGGTAAGTTTTGTCCTTTTGTAAACCAAAAAAAGGAGTAACATCACGCAGTAGTTCTCCGCCCATCGCCGGTTGCATGGCTTAGGGTTGTCGCGTTTTTAACTTAGAGTGTTTTAACACAAGAAAGTTTAGCCTAGTGGTACCGCTCGGCGTTTGGAAACCGAAGGAAAAACGAATCTATCATTACCAATTGTAGCCTGTTTTTGATTCGTAAATCGTTAACAATGAGTGATAAAATAACTTGCTCGTTAAAGATAGGTCATCGATTCCATTTAACTAGATTTAACAATTTGTAACATTCGTTAACGTTCAATATCTCCAGTTTTGTGGTCGATAATAATGGATGAAAGCATGAATGGTTTGGGGATGACACGAACGTGTTTAATTTTGATGGTGGTCTCATTGGCCACACAATTCTTGATCGGTTGCAAGCAAGGCGATGGGATCAGTCTCGGAAATCCGGACGATGATGCGATGGGTGCTAATATAGCAGATACGTTAACGGTAGAAGCGAGTACTTTTCTATTGGACCCTTTGCCGACCACCGGTCAGGGCGCTTTACTGGCAGGCCGTTTATCCGACCAAGACCTGGGAGAAGTTAGATCGCTGTCGTATTTTAGGTTATCAAACGAACAGGTTTCATTAAGTAATCTGCCCGACGATGCTTCCTATGATTCGTTGTCAATCAGCCTGTTTTATAACGGATATGCTTATGGTGATACCACGCAGGCCGCCCGGCTCCATCTGCATCGTGTTATCGAAAGTATAGAGCCCTACGAACCGCCAATTGCATTGGAAGATGACGAATATCCGGTTTTCGTCAGTGGATCGACGTTGCTGGCAGATCGGGAGTTCCAATATGAAAGCCAGTCTTTGGGTTCAGTTTTGTTCACCCCCCGACCCAACACTGTCGGTGATTCCGTATTGGTTAGGTTAGCTGACAGCTTCGGGCAAACGCTTTTCGACATGGTGGTCAATAACGACAGTCGGCTAACCGTTCAAGACGATTTTAACGATTTCTTAAAAGGACTGGTACTGGTACCGGCGGCTGATATGGGCGTCATGATCGGGTTTAGGGATTCCATATCGTTCAATATTCATTATTCCCACGAGTCTCAAGACGATGGCATGCGGCAGACCGGCGTCATCAATTTTCCAATTGGAGCGAGTACACACCAGTTTAACCACATCGTTACCGATCGGTCGGGTACATCCTTAGCTGGGCTATCTGCACAACACGATGAAATGCCTGCCGCAGACACCAGACACCAAACCTATGTACAGGGTTCTGCTGGAATTGTAACAAGGCTACGTTTTCCGACGGCCCGAATGTTTGTCAACGATGGCTTGATTGCGGTAAGCAAGGCGCAGTTAATTATCGAAACAGATCAATCCAGGGAGCATCTTTTTCCTCCTCCCAACACATTGATATTAATGGTGGCGAATAGGTATGGCACTCCCACCTCGTTGCTGACAAACAGCTACCAAGAGGATACACAAGTAGCCTATTACCAAGCTCCGGGTGCTGCGGGCGGTGTTGGTAACGGACGGTATGTGTTTGATTTGACGGCCTACATCAGTGAGTTGAGGAATACAGCTGCCGGTGAAGACGAGAGTCTTTTGCTTTCGCTTCCGTTGACGGAGTTGATGTCTTCCGTGAATCGATTGCGTATCGCGGCATCCGATGGGAAGCCTGCGATTAAACTTCATGTCACATACGTAAAATTATAGAACAGATGAATATGAAATGGTTAATTAGATTGTTTTTGCTTGCTAGCGTTGTTTGGGTTAGCGGGGCTTGTTCCAGCGATTCGGATGACGAACCGGATGAATGGACAAAGGGGGCTGATTTTGAAGGGTTGCCCAGAAGTGGCGCAGCCAGCTTTACCATCGATGGCTACACGTATTTGACCACCGGATATGGTACAAACTCGAATAGGTTTGTGGATACCTGGCGTTTTAATCCGTCGCAACAGAATTGGACGCGTGTGGCGGATTTTCCAGGGCAAGCGCGTAATAACGCAGTTTCATTTGTCATGGATGGCAAGGGGTATGTCGGATTGGGCACAAATTCCAATGTGATGTTTCAGGACTTTTATGCTTATGATCCCGTTAGCGATACCTGGTCACGCGTGGCGGACTTCGATGGAGCCGCACGTTACGGTGCGACGGCATTTTCGCTCCACGGAGTAGGGTATGTGGGTACGGGCAAGGATGCGGATGGACAGGACTTCAATGATTTCTATGCCTATGCCGCTGGCGCTGGCGGAGGGCAGTGGACCAAGGTGGCCAGTACCCCTAATAAGCGTTCCTTCGCTTTTGCATTTGTGCTGAATGATTTGGCCTATCTGGGAGGCGGAACCAGCAACAACCAAAATGTCTCGTCATTCTATACGTTTGACGGTACGGCATGGACTGAAAAAGAACCGCTGGCAGGCCGTGACGACGATTATACCTATAATCTCGGGAGGCTGAGCCCTGCTGTTTTTGTGCTAGACGGTCACGCCTACATATCCGGGGGATTGACCTCCAATGGCGGTTCGCCGACGGGCACGACGTGGAGGTATGTTCCATCGGGGGATTATTGGGAAGAGCACCAGGTATTTTATGGTTCGTATCGGCACCAGGCCGTTTCGTTTGTGCATGATGGAGCGGCATACATCGTTACCGGGCGCAGCGGAACTTCCCCGTTTTATGACATGTGGCGATTCATTCCCAACCCATGGTAACGAGATTGGAGATGGCTATGACGAAAGGGTTTTTCGTTTGCTTCCTCGTGTCATCGGTGTTATTAAACGTTGCATTAGCACAAGATTGGAAGTTCAATTATGGGTTTTCTGTGGGAGCGACCTATTCGACATATCAAATGAACAATATTAGCAGTGGGGTCAGCCGATCGAGTGCTCATACATTCAATGGCCAATTGTCCGGTTGGGTCACGTTATCTCCTTATAGGTACGTTGGATTGGAAACGGGGGCGTCCATCATGGGGTTGGGCGCCACGTTGAACCAGTCTGAATTCGGTAACCGAGATGTCGCGCAACGTACCTATTGGCTTCAAATTCCCCTCCATGTGGTTGGTAAGCTGCCTTTGCGGGATTCCAGTCAGTTTTTCTTGAAAGTCGGAGGCTATGTCGGGCGTGGTATCTTCGGGACGAATGATATTCCCGATAGCTATACGGGTGCTGCAAAGCGAGCGTTTTCTTTTGGTGATACGGGTACCCAAAAAGATATAGATTTCGGCTACAGTGTAGGCGTTGGATATAAGCTAAGGTCAGGATATCTGATACATTTGGGATATCAACGGGGGTTGAATAACGTTGCCTCTAGTCAGGCAGCTTACGAACAGCGGAATCGTGCGTACCTGATCGGGGTTGGGTATGAATTCTAGTTCCGGTTAGTAAAAAATGTAGCGGGCTTCGCCAACCATTGGCGAAGCCCGCTGTTAGCATTCTTTCCTACACGAAAGGCAGCACGCTATTAATGATCGTGTCCTTCCTCTGCGTGGATTTCAAAGGTCAGCTTCAACACATCTTCTCCTGGAAATGCGCTTGCATAGTCGTTGCGGTTCCAGTCTGCACGGGTGATGGTTCCTTTCACCCCACTATTTAGTTTACGCAGTACGTAGGTTAATTCCACGGTGGGGCCTTCATTGTCATGGCCGATGGTAAAATAACTCAGGATACCGGTGGTCTCGAACTGGCCACTTACCGCCGTTCCGTCTGCATATTGTTGTTCGCGTGGCTGAAAGATTGCACCGCCATGATCTGAGTCGAGATTCAGGATGAAGTTACCACCGGTCAGGAACGCCTTATAGCTGTCGGCAGTCGCTTTATTGGCAATGAAATCATTTTGCACTTCCTTACCAGTGTAATCCCATGCTTTCAATTCGATTTTATACACGGCCTCGGCTTCTAAGTGGAGGTGGCCGCCTGAAGTGGCTATTCCGTTTTCGTCAAACTGGATGGTGACAGACTCGCCTTCTACCGCACTGCCGAGTCCGTCGAAATGGTCGCTATGCGCTTCCAAATCATCACCACTAACCTCGGTCAGGGTAAGTTCCGCCCGTTCGATCCCCTCTCTGATGGGATCGTTGTCTTCCTTGTTGCACGAAGTGAGTGAAAAAGAAAAGAAGCCTATCACAGCTAATACAGCCAATTTGTTTTGATTTTTCATTGTCATCAGATTTGATTTATAGTGTTATTAATTTATTGATTACTGGATTTTAATGCTGATCCCCCTCATCGTTTGCCAACCTTCCTTATCCGTTACCCGAATCATAAGGTGGTAGTCACCCGCATCGATATCGGCTGGAATGTCAATCTCCGTGACCGCTACGTGGCTTTTTGGGGCATTCTGGATATCAAAGGAATTGATGTAGACGAATGGCTTAACGGGGCTTTTGACCGGATAAGGCTCACAATCGCTCACCTCGGTACTGTGCGTATGGTGGTCGAAATTATGGTGGATGTCCAAGCTGTACGATCCCAGTGCGACATTGTCATCGAATTTGGCCCGGAACGTAAACCGTTCACCACGCTTGATGACACTGCATTGTACGGGGAACGTATCCGAAAAAGCAATGTCGATGGTCGGGTATTCGGTGTCTATCGCTTCGTTATCCTTGCTGCAGCCGAACACCAATACGGTCGCTGCCAATATGCTGATTAGCTTAGTCTTCATACGTGTGATCATCTGTTATATGCTTATATTCTGCTGGAAGGTTTTCCGGAAGATAGATATTCAATTCCCTTTTCGCTTCGAATGAGGTTCCATTCTGGTCATTCACGATGATGATGAAATCATACTTGCCCTCTGGCGCGTCATCCGGGATGGTAAAATGTTTGTGTACGTTGGTATTCCTCGCACCCCGGTATTGCTCCCAGATTAGTGCATAGTTCCATACACTCGCATAGGTTTCATCGGTACGTTGAGCGATCTTGATCTCGATCGTTTCAATCCGTTCACCAGCCACAACATCCATTTCGATATGGAAATCATGGCCGACTATGCCCACTCCGCTATTCTCCAAGCCTACTTCCACATGGGCTATCGTAGGTGGCGTCAATACCGGATCCTCCTTCTTGCACGAGACCAGTACTACGCTGGCTACTAGGCAAACCATCATCACCTTCAGGGACGTTGGCTTCTTCATGTTCATGACGTTCATTATTGCTTTCTAAACGATGTTTATGAGCATTATTGCTCGTTATTCATTTTGTAAATGTTCCTGTTACATGGCATTGGCGGCCCTTTTGGTCTTCGGCAGTCAAGACGACTTCATAAGTTCCCTCGGGAGCCTCGCCCACTTTGATATGCTCATGGAAATGATGCGTAAGCTTGCCTACTATGGCTTCCCCATCAAACGTCACCTCATCCGACCAGTCGTCTCCTTTGATGGCGACGACCACTTTTGCCAATTTGGTTGGAACGGTCAGCTCGGTTTCCAAGTGAAGGTCATTGCCCGCCGCATTGATACCGATATCCAAGTCTGAGGCCGTAGGAACGGTACTATCTATCCCTATCCGGAAGGGTTTTGTTTCTTCGATGAGATGGCCATGGGTATCGATTGCCCTGATCACCAGTACATAATTTCCGGTTTCGGCTGTCAATGGTACCGGGATTTTTTGTTCAAATTTGGCTTGTTTTGCGCCCGCTATTCCATCGGTGTACTGTTGCTCGAACGTCCACCCTTCACCAGACTCAGGTGTTATCTCGATGGTGACGTCCACCAGATCCGCGTGTGATGAGATGTTTCCGGAGATGGCGAGATCCTGCCCTACGAACGCTTCCTGTCCGCCGGTTTCGCCGATTTGGATATCCGAGATGCCGCTGCCCGAGCTACAGGCAGAAATGATGAATAAGGACATCAGCAAACAACTCATGGACGCGATTCCCTTCTGGCCCTGAAAATTGGGTGTTGACGGTTGGTGCTGTATTGTTGTAAATGGTTTCATGATGAAAAATTAATGGGTAATTGGATGGACATGACAATATTCCTCGACGCCTCTGGTAGCCCGATCAGGCGGTAGAAGCTGGTATGATTCAAGTAACGTTTGTTTGTCAGGTTTTGTACCTGTAGGCTGATGTGCAGCGGCCTTCCAGCCCATTCGAGTGTGGCACCTGCTTGCAACGCCGTGATGCCATAGCCTTCGGTCTTGCGCTCGGGAGGAACGATCCGGTGTTGGCTCCCCACCCAGCGATGGTCGATCGACAGGTAAGGGTTTTGGATGGATGTTCCCAGTTTCGGTGACCAACTGATGTTGGCCAGCAATGACGGTGGGGGTGAAAACGGCAATGTAAACCCTCGTTTATCGCCCGAAAGCTGTTCGGCATAGAGGTATTCGCCCAAGAGTGAAATGTCCAGGTCTTTCGCTAACCGATACGTGAGCTCGACCTCCCCTCCATACCGCAGTACGCGGCTTTGGGCATAGTGGAATACTTGGTTGCCTGCACCATAGTGGTAATCGAACGACGCGGTGGGGTTGAGGTAAATGTAGTTGGGGAAATAATTGTAAAATGGGCTGAGCTTGACGATCCATCTCCCCGAGTTCCATGACAACGTCGCGTCAGCTTGATATGATTCTTCGGGAGATAGGTCGGTATCCCCACGTTCATAGCTGAAGTAATGGTAGTTCACACCATTTGCAGCCAATTCCTTGGCAATCGGCATCCGGAAGCTCTTCCCGATATTGGCCTTAAACTCGAGCTGGTCTCCATTGTAGTTTACCCCGGCTGACCAAACAAAGCTGTTGAACCGCCGCTGTAGTGCTTCTGCCCGAACCAAGTACTCGGATTGCTCCGCACCACCTGAAGGGAACCAGTCGCGGTATGTGGCCGTACGAAGATACCCGTGATCGTACCGCAGGGCACCATGAAGCAGCCACTGGTCACTCAAGCGATATTTGTCATAGACAAATGAACCAAGGGAGGATTGTTTGAAACCCGGTACTAGGAAACTCCATCCGTCGATGGCATTGTCTTGGCGTTCGCCGTTCAGTCCAAAGATTAAGCTATGCCGGCCCCATTCTACCAAATCACGTAGGTTCAGGGAATAGACATGTTTATCGAATTCCCGTTCCAAGTCCCGCGGAATACCGAGGGTATCCGGATAGTTCGCAGGCATATAGCCATGGTTGACATAGTTATTAAATTCCTGGCGGAAATTCCGTTGGAACCCAAGCTCCATGGACAGCCGATGTTGCCCAATGGACAATGCATTGCGATTAATGGCCTTGAAATGGTTGACCTGTTGGCGAGGGAGCAAGATATCCCGGTATGACCGGTCATGAGTCGTAGCATCCACCTGCCGGGGTTCAAGCCCATGTGCATTGGCAAAGAAACCACTTTTGCTATAGACGTTGCTGATGTATATGGTTGATCGGAGGTGCTTCCCTAGAAATCCGGCGTGGAGATGCAGGCCGTTGTCGTAACCTGCCGTATTGCGCAGCCGTTGACGATGTAGATCTACGGGGTAGTCATAGATGTATACGGTGTCCGTGGGCACCCGGTAATCACCGTAGCGCTGGTACGTTGCCCGTCCGTCTATAAACCAGCGTTCACCACGCCCGCCCAGGCTAACAGATGTTCCGTACTGGCCGTTATTGCTTTTTCCAATCAGGGTTACTTCCCCCCGAAGGTGATGCGGATAGGGTATCGCCACGGGCCTGACATCGACGACACCCGCGATGGCATCCGATCCGTAGATGAACGAAGCCGCGCCTTTGATGAGTTCTACTTCACCGGCAGCAAACTGGTCGAGCTCCAGGCCATGGTCGACCCCCCATTGCTGCCCCTCGTGTTTAATGCCTTGATCCACGACGACCAGTCGATTGAAGCCGAGGCCCCGTATAAGTGGTTTCGATTGGCCCGAACCGATACCGATGGTTTGTATGCCGGGCAGGCGCTCCAGGGTCGTCATCAGGCTCCCGCCAAGGTTGCGTTGGATGAAATCCCTTCCGATGACTTCCACATTCATCGACTCTTCCTGCTTTCGCCTACGTATCGGATTTTCGAGTACCAATACCTCCTCCAATACATGTACGATGGGTACAAGCTGGATGTCCACACGGTGGTTCCTTCCGGCGATAGTAGCCGGAACCGTTTGGTGCTCGTACCCCGATTTACGGATGGCGAGGGTATAATCGTTATCCGTAAGCCCATCGAATGCAAATATGCCCTGATCAGAGGTAAGTGTCTGTTTGCCATTAGGCTCGAGTGTGACATTTGCCCCAACGATGGGTGTTCCCGAATCGTCGGCCACCCGGCCTTCAAGGCGATACGCCTGGCTATGAGCATAGCCAGATATAAACAATATGGTGAGCGCAATGGCAGTCACTTTTATCAAAACAGGTAACAATAAAGGATGAAAAAATAGCAAGGGGCAAGTTGCGTGAATAATGCTGATGCCCGACCAGCCGTAACCGGTCAATAATCACCTGCTTGCCCGTTGGCTAGGCTACGCAAGTGCAAGAAGCAATGGAAAGAAAGAGGGAGGGCCTCTATCCGCGGAATGGTGTATCGTACGCCCGTCATAGATCGCCAGGTAGGAATCAAGGATAACAGATTGCGCTACTAAGGGAGTATCAAACGAAAAAATAGAAAAAAGATAAGGCTCCTTTGGTGCGAAATGGGCATAAAATTGACACAGATCACAGGAGGTGTTGTCCTGGCTTTCGGTGTCGTGGTGGTGCTCGTGTCCATGGTGCTCGGCGCACAGGTGCGCTTCATCCGAATGGGTATGAAACGCTTGGGTGATAGGGATTCCCACTATCAAGAGTGTCAAGCATAGCGCAAGGAAGCTATGGTACCACCGATATGTATGTAAATACTGACCCATTAATTTGCAGCAAAGTTGCATTAATATTTTGATAACCGCAAATATCGTTGCAATGTTTTACGAATTTTACAATGCTTAGATACGGATGGCAGCTCCCTTATCTGGCGGATGAATTGATGGAGCGTGCTGAACCGGGGTGATACGTTGTATTATTTATTTTCGACTAATCGTATGGCGTTTCGCAGCTGGATTTCCGTTCGGGTTTCATCTGTTTCATTCAAATAAATGGTTCCCCTGATAGCGATGGGCTCTTCGCTGAACGTAAGTTTGGTATTGTCGGCCATGGTAATCTCGGCCATGGGCGGGATGCCGTTTTGCCCACAGAACATGCACTGGTATACCGGTAGTACCGATAGCAGGAAAATATGATGGCGGCGCCCTGACTCGATGGGTACCATATATCCCCTTAGCGTAACCGTCCTTCCATGAAGCCGTTTGAGTGCTTCTGGAAAATAGGGGGTATAGACGGTCTGGCCATTCTGCTGTGTCACCTTGTACATCAATTGGTCGAACGTTTTCCAAACGAGGTTCATCAAAGGCTTATGGTCAACGAGGTGTACCGCATCTGCCTGCTGCGCACGACAGGCCAATGATAGCAAGAGCATGACCCACGCAAGAAAAAGGGTTTTGCGGAAAGGGTGGGAAAACCCTAATACGTTCTGATTTGATTTTCTTTTCATTCAACGGAGTTATTTACAGGCAAAGGTATTGCATTATATTATTAATTGCAACTATGTTGCTTTTGTGAATTTTAGTGATTAATTTTGACCAATCAAAACATTAGGATATGATACCACAGGATTTTGAAAGCTGGAAAGATTGTATTGAGCGGCAATGCCGGATACCGCTGACTGCCACTTTCGCCCGGGAGCGACTGAAGGTTTACAGCAACCGCGAATTGGCTGAAACGCGGGAATTCATTCGGTTGTACGGTGAGGCGCATTACCTGCGCGTGGTCGACTGGTTTGGCCGCATTGCCTTAGAGCACATCGCATGAACATTAACATACACAACTAAAAACAACTTAAGGAGAACCATAATGGGCGTAAAGAAACTGCCGGTAACGGTTTTAAGCGGATTCCTCGGAGCGGGGAAAACCACGCTGCTGAACCACGTATTACACAATAAGGAAAAACTCAAGGTCGCGGTCATTGTCAACGACATGAGTGAGGTAAATATCGACGCCCAACTGGTGGAGCGGGAAAACACCTTATCGCGTACAGACGAGAAACTCGTGGAAATGAGCAATGGCTGCATCTGCTGCACGCTGCGGGAGGACCTCATGGTCGAGGTCGAGCGACTGGCCAAGGAAAACCGGTTCGACTACCTGCTTATCGAGAGTACGGGGATTTCGGAACCCATACCGGTCGCGCAGACGTTCAGTTATGTAGATGAAAACAATGGCATCGACCTTTCGGCATTCAGTTACATCGACACGATGGTGACCGTGGTCGATTGCTACAATTTCTTCCGGGATTTTGGGTCGAGCGAGACCCTCCTCGACCGGGAATTGACAGATGACGAATACGACTCGCGAACTATCGTAAACCTCCTGACTGACCAGATCGAGTTTGCCAATGTCATCATCTTGAATAAGACAGATCTGGTAGCTGATGAAACCTTAGGTACGTTGGAAGCCGCCATCCAGAAGCTGAACCCAGATGCCAAGATTATCCGGTCGCATTTCGGCAAAGTGGATACGAAAGCAATCATGGGCACAAAACTTTTCGATTTCGAAAAAGCGGCGTCATCCGCCGGTTGGATAAAGGAGTTGGAAAACGAGCATACTCCGGAGACCGAGGAATACGGGATATCTTCATTTGTTTTCCGCACACAGCGCCCATTCCATCCCCAACGTTGGTATCGGTATCTCAATGAGCATTACCCAACGGGTATGATACGGGCCAAAGGGCTTTTTTGGATGGCCTCACGGCCCAATGTAGCCATCAGCTTTAGCCAGGCCGGGGGGAGCCTGCGCATCGAAAGTGCCGGGGCATGGTGGTGCAGCATTCCTGAAGCCGAGCGGTATCGCTATGCGGACTACCTCGAACACCGGGAATCCATCGAGGAGCGGTGGCACCCCCAATGGGCAGATCGCAAGACGGAACTGGTCTTCATCGGGCAACACCTTGACAAAGAAAAGTACCTGCGGGAACTGGAAATTTGCCTGCTCACCGAAGATGAAGCGGATGACTGGCGGTATACCCTGTGGAAAGATGATTTTCCAAAAAACATCTAATCAAAAGGAGGAAAGCAATGACTTTTTCAGAAAATCGACACTTTCGGTCTCGGAAATCTGCATGGGGTTCGCGGCTTTTTGCTATCTTTAGGCGCTAAAACATCAGGTATGCTAGAGCCGTTTGATATCGAAATCTTTGCCCATACTTATTCCGTTTTCCCAGAAGAGGAGGGCGTATATACCATATATAAAGAGGGGAAAGAATACTTGCAGATCCAGAAGGACACGGAGAGCCAATGGCTGAAACTCGATCCGGAATCGGGCATCCCGCTTTTTGGGTTGGATGAGGAGGTCAATGCCATTGGGCAAGCCATTGCTTCCCGTGAAAAGAACGCCTAGTCGTTTCGACTGGTAGGTTAGTTTTTTCGTGCCTTGCATCGATTTTCGCCACGCGTAAAGGATTCACGTGAAGTGTCAAATCGACTTAACCCATCTTCCGTGGCAATCCAGATAAATCCGGTACAATCTAGCGCAATACGGTTGATATTGTTAAAAATCAATCCCCGCTGACTGGTATAATGATGAGCGATCAACGGAATGGGTTTGGTGTCCCCCTCGTCGGCGAAAAGTAATGTAAGGGCAAAGAGGAGTTTCGCAATGACCATCATGTGGGTTTATATGGTTGCTAAGGCAAGCAATAATCTCCTATTACGGGGAGCGATTTACTGGGCTAGCCCCAATGGTTGCCAACGGTATACAAGGTTTGTACTGATTTTTCATTTCGGCTATACGAATACCAATTTATACCTATCTTTGATGGCAACATCGGAAGGAAGTACGAAGTTAGCAAGACGAAATAGGTAAGAAAATAAACGAATACGAGCTGAAAGCTCTCGCTTTAGGGAAGACTGACAGCTAATAGCTGAAATAATTTGAACGAATTAAACATCACATTGGAGTATGTCAACCCTGCGGTGCTGTGGGGGGCTCAAAATGAACACTTCGAAGTGTTTAAAAAGCAGTTTCCGAAATTGAAGATTGTCGCGCGGGGTAGCGAACTTAAGGTATTGGGTGATGAGCGGGAGATTGCGGTATTCAAGGATTCTTTTGACAAGGTGGTCGCGCACGTTGAGCAGTACAATAACCTGACGTCAAATGATGTGGAAACGATTTTAGGTACAACGGGTACCCCTGATATCGTCGCTAAGAATGGGGAAAAAGTGGCCTTAGGTGTTGGGGCTGAACCCATCGTCTTCGGCCCCAATGGAATCGTGGTGAAGGCGCGTACGGCCAACCAACGGCGGATGGTCGAGAGTATCCTGAAAAACGATATCCTATTTGCCATTGGTCCGGCGGGAACTGGCAAGACGTATACGGCTGTGGCCCTGGCTGTCAGGGCGCTGCGCAACAAAGAGGTGAAACGTATTATCCTCACCAGGCCAGCGGTGGAAGCGGGAGAAAACCTCGGTTTCTTGCCGGGCGACCTGAAGGAGAAGGTGGATCCATATTTACGGCCGCTCTATGATGCGTTGGATGATATGATTCCGGTCGATAAATTGAAGATCTTTTTAGAAAACCGCACGATTGAAGTGGCCCCGCTGGCGTTTATGCGGGGGCGTACGCTTGATAATTGCTTTGTGATCCTCGATGAGGCGCAAAATGCCACTGATATGCAGTTAAAGATGTTTTTGACACGGATGGGGCCAACGGCGAAGTTTATTGTTACGGGCGATGTCACGCAAATCGATTTACCCAAAAAGCAGCAGTCTGGCTTACAAACCGCACTCAAGCTGCTGGATAATATCGCCGGAATCGATATCATCTACCTGAGTGGAGGAGATGTAGTCCGGCATAAACTGGTGAAACGGATTTTGGAAGCGTACGGGGATATTTAGTAGTCGGAAGCTAGCAGACTGAAGCCCGAAGACAGGCGTCCGCAAGCTGATAGCCGATTACCGAAAGCTGATAGCGAAAAAATAAATGAATACCATAAAAGAAACGAATTTTAATTTTGAAGGCCAAACGGCTTTTTATAGGGGGAAAGTTCGCGATGTGTATACCATTGCGGATCAATACCTAGCCATGGTGGCTACCGATCGGATTTCGGCATTCGATGTGGTCCTTCCGAGGGCCATCCCCTATAAAGGGCAGGTGCTTAACCAGATTGCTGCTAAATTCCTGCAAGCGACCGAAGACATCGTGCCCAATTGGGTCATCGAGGTGCCGGATCCGAGTGTGACAATCGGCCGTATGTGTCAGCCGTTCAAAGTGGAGATGGTCATCCGTGGATACCTGTCCGGACACGCATGGCGCGAATATAGTGCGGGTAAACGTGCCGTTTGTGGGGAATCCCTGCCCGAGGGCTTGAAAGAGAACGACCGGTTACCCGAACCCATCATCACGCCGACAACAAAAGCTGCTGTAGGGCACGATGAGGATATCTCGCGGGCCGAAATCCTGAAACAGGGAATCGTGTCGGAAGAGGACTATGTGCAACTGGAAGCATATACCAAAGCGTTGTTCAGACGGGGTACGGAGATAGCCGCTCAGCGAGGACTGATATTGGTCGATACCAAATATGAGTTTGGCAAACGGGATGGAACGATATACCTGATCGACGAAATCCACACACCCGATTCTTCACGTTATTTTTACGCGGATGGGTACGAGGCATTACAGGCACAAGGCCAACCGCAGCGTCAACTGTCAAAAGAATTTGTTCGGAAATGGTTGATAGAACATGGATTCCAAGGGAAAGAAGGACAGCAAATACCCGAAATGACCGATGAAATCGTATCTTCGATTTCTGCGCGATACATCGAATTATTCGAACACATCACCGGGGAGCAATTCGTTTATCCCGATAGTACGAAAGGGGTGTTGGAACGTGTCGAACGAAACATCACCGAAGCGTTACAGCGATTAAGCAACTAAGTTATAAAAGCAGCGTCATGAGATTCACGATTGATAAACATGAGAAATACGTCGTCATCCAACCCCATGTGGATGTGCTTGATGGCGATACCGCACCAAAGATTAAAGCGGAGTTCTTGTTGCGGAATACGGGTGGACAACGCAATATCGTATTGGATTTGTCGCACGTGCAGGAAGCGGATGCTACGGGCCTGCGCACCGGGCTGCTTGCACACCGGCTATGCAAAGCAGCCGGCGGGGTATTTATATTGGCCTGTGCCAATGAGCAGATCAGGAACCTGATTGCTGTTTGCAAACTGGATGGCGTGTTGACCATCGTACCCCAAACGACAAAAGCGGAAGATTTGATATTTACAAAAGAGCTTGAAAAGGAGCTGAGGGGTACTGTGGAAGAAGGATGAAGTTTGAAGTACTCATATTAGGCAGTAGCTCAGCCACCCCGATATATGGCCGTCATCCGACATCACAATTGATCAACGTCAACGAGCAACTGTACCTGGTAGACTGTGGGGAGGGTACCCAAGTGCGGTTGATTAAATATGGGATTAGGGCCAACCGCATCAAACACATTTTTATCAGCCATCTGCATGGCGACCATTATTTGGGCCTGATTGGCTTGATTTCATCCATGCATTTGGTGGGGCGTAAGGAGGAATTGCACGTGTATGGCCCCGCGGCGTTAAAGGAAATCATCGACCTGCATTTCCTGCACTCCCAGACCGTATTGCGCTACCCTTTGCATTTCCACGCGACGCAAGATGGTGAATGCACGTTGATTTTTGAAAATGATAACCTGCGTGTAAGTAGTTTCCCGCTCGACCACCGGATCGCTTGCACGGGTTTTCGCTTCGATGAGAAGAAGCGGCTCCCTGCCATCGATCGGGAAAAGGCCGACACATTACAGATACCTGCTGCGTACCTGCCGCTGATCAAGCGGGGGCACGACTATACGGCACCCGACGGAACGGTACATCGGTGGCAAGACCTGACCATTGCGTCACCAACTCCCCGGAGCTATGCGTACTGCTCGGATACGGTGAGGACAGAGAGTTACCTGCCTTATATCCAACAAGTGGATCTGTTGTATCACGAGGCGACCTTTTTGCACGAAATGCATGATAGGGCCGCAGATACTTACCATACCACGGCGTTGCAAGCAGGGCAGGTGGCAGACGAAGCCGGCGTAAAGAAATTACTCATCGGTCACTATTCGGCACGTTATAAAGAACTGGCTCCCTTGTTGGCCGAGAGCAAAAGCGCATTTGAGGAGACGCAGTTGGCCCTAGAGGGCAATTGGTATCGAGTATAGCTGGCGAACGAAGGGATGATGATGCATAAAAACGATTGACTAAACAGATAAATGGCTAATTCATTTGATTTGACAACATTGTTACGGGAGAATATCCGGAACCTGACTCCCTATTCATCCGCGCGCGATGAATTTAAAGGTGAAGCCTCGGTATTGCTGGATGCTAACGAGAATGCGTTCGGCTCCCCGCTGGATCGCGATTACAACCGCTATCCCGACCCTCTTCAACATCAGTTGAAATTGAAGTTGAGCGGTATCAAAGGGGTACCTGCTCGCAATATCTTCATCGGCAATGGGAGCGATGAGGCGATTGACATCCTATTCCGAGCCTTTTGCCGCCCCAGTATTGACAACGTTGTGCTGGTGCCGCCTACCTACGGCATGTATGAAGTATCTGCCAACATCAATGATGTGGCCATCAAACGGGTTAACTTGACCCCTGATTTCCAACTTGATCTGGAAGGCATCGCCGAAGCGATCGATGCGCATACGCGGATGATTTTTTTGTGCTCGCCGAATAACCCGACAGGCAATTCCTTGCATCGGGAAGATGTGGAGACCATTTTGGCTAACTTCAACGGATTGGTCGTGATTGACGAGGCGTATATCAACTATTCTCGGCAGAAAACCTTCATACAGGAACTGACGGAATACAGTAACCTGGTGGTGCTGCAAACCCTTTCCAAAGCGTGGGGGTTGGCCGGACTGCGCGTGGGAATGGCCTTCGCCAGTGAGGAGATCATCGAGGTGTTCAATAAAATAAAACCGCCCTACAATATCAACCAAGCGACACAGGAACTGGCGCTCAATGCCCTTGACCAGGTGGAGCAGGTCAATGTATGGATCCGGGAAACGGTAGCCGAACGTGACCGGCTTTCCACGAAGTTGCTCGATATGGAATTTGTACAGCATATTTATCCATCTGATGCGAACTTCATATTAGTGAAAGTAACCGAACCTCGTAAGCTATACGAATACTTGGTGGAGAAGAGTGTAATCGTACGAGATCGCTCGAAAGTCGCTTTGTGCGAAGGATGTCTCCGCATTACCGTCGGTACACCGGAAGAAAACAATACATTGATAGCGGCGTTGGACCATTTCCATCAGGGGAATTAATTATCTTTAGCAGTTTCTGAAACCCAATGAAAAGCAGTTAACAGACAGGGGCCAGCAAACCGAATAACAACAGCATCATGCCAGATACCATAAAAAGAATACTATTTATAGACCGTGACGGCACCTTGATTACCGAACCGGAAGATGAGCAAATTGACTCCTTTGATAAGTTGCAATTTTACCCGGGCGCGTTGCAGTACCTACCCCGCATTGCCAAAGAACTGGACTTTGAGTTGGTGATGGTCACCAATCAAGACGGATTGGGCACCGCCTCTCATCCGGAAGAAAACTTTTGGCCAATACATCATTTTGTCGTCAATACGTTTGCGGGTGAAGGGGTTGTCTTTGCCGCAGAACATATTGATCGTACCTTTCCGCATGAACAAGCACCTACCCGGAAACCGGGCACAGCATTGCTAACCCAATACTTCGATCACGGGCGATATGACTTAGCCAATTCATTCGTGATCGGTGATCGTATCAATGACGTGAAGCTCGCGCAGAACCTTGGGGCCAAGGCCATTTGGCTGCGTAATAACGATGACCTGGGTGCCGCTGAGGCCCACGAGATAGACGAATCGATGGTGGCACTGGAAACGTCGGATTGGAAGGCCATCTACGAATTTCTGAAGCTAGGTGCCCGTACAGGAGAGCACCATCGCAAGACCAACGAGACAGATATCTATATCAAGCTGAACTTGGATGGAAACGGGAAGGCGGAGATTGATACCGGTCTGCCTTTTTTTGACCATATGCTCGACCAAATTGCTCGGCATGGTAGTATAGACCTAACGGTACATACCAAAGGCGACCTGCATATTGACGAGCACCATACCATTGAGGATACAGGGATTGCATTGGGCGAGGTGTTTGCAAAGACATTGGGCGATAAACGGGGTATCGAGCGTTATGCCTTTACCTTGCCGATGGACGATTGCTTGGCACAAGTGGCGATAGACTTTGGCGGCCGGAATTGGATCGTGTGGGATGCAGCGTTCAAACGGGAAAAAATAGGAGATATGCCTACGGAGATGTTCTTCCATTTCTTCAAATCGTTTTCGGATGCAGCTAAATGTAACCTTAACATCAAAGCCGAAGGCGAAAACGAACACCATAAGATTGAAGCGATTTTCAAGGCGTTCGCCAAATCGATCAAGAAGGCCGTAAAGCGCGATGCGGAAAACATGCAATTACCAAGTACGAAAGGGGTGTTGTAGTTTTTCTTGGAGCAAGGACGGTAGGATCAAGGAATAAGGACTGAGGGAATAAAGAATAAAGACGGTAGGATCGAGGAATAAGGACTGAAGGAATAAAGAATAAGGACGAAGGATAAGTTTCAAAACTTAAATGTCTTTACTCTTATTATCCTTTATCTTTTGTCTAATAAAAATATGACTGGAATCATCAATTATGGAGCAGGGAATATCTTTTCGCTGACCGCTGCATTGGATCGCCTTGGTATCGCGTACGGCATGGTCAATGAAGTGAATGAATTGGCCCGTTACGATCGGATCATCATTCCCGGCGTGGGCCACGCGGGGGCAGCCATGCAAAAATTGCAGGCATCAGGGCTTGCCGCCTCTATTGGCAAGATTGAAAAGCCCGTGTTGGGCATCTGTGTGGGGATGCAATTGCTTACGCAATATTCCGAGGAGGGGAATAGCCAATTATTGGGCCTCATGCCGCTCCAAACGTTGCATTTTGAGGGGAGAATCTCCGAAAAAGTACCCCATATCGGATGGAACAGGGTGCACCATGAAAATAATAGCCCGATATTCGACAATATAAAAAAAGATGCCTACTTTTACTTTGTACACTCTTATTTTATCGAATATAATACTACTTTTACGGCCGCTTTTACCCAATATGGGTTGAAATTCTCCGCCTCCATACAGGACAAAAATTTCCACGGGGTGCAATTTCATCCCGAGAAATCTGGGGAAGCGGGTGAACGATTATTGTTGAATTTTGCAAACTTATACTAAAACCAACACGATAAGATATGTATATCATTCCGGCAATTGATGTCTTGGACAAGAAGGTCGTTCGTTTGCGCGAAGGCAATTACGACGAGGTGACCACTTATCAGGTGAGTCTGGAAGAAATGATCGAGAAGTACCAATCCAATGGTACCGAATTTGTCCATATTGTTGACCTCAATGGCGCAAAAGGTGATTTTTCCAATCAAGAATATCTTTTTGGCGTGATACACCGCACGGATATGAAAGTGCAGTATGGCGGAGGGGTGCGTAGCATTGAAAAGGTGAAAGAGCTGGTCGATGCTGGCATCCATCGTGTGGTGGTCGGTACTCAAGCGATTACCAATCCCGAATTCCTAGACGATCTCAGTAAGCTGAACAAGGGGCGCCATAAATATGCCGACCAGGTAGTCATCGCTATCGATGTGCTTGATGAAGTTATTAAATATTCCGGCTGGATGGAAAGTTCGCCAGTGAAGCTAATGGATTATATTGACCGCTGCCTATCATTGGGCTTTTACCGCTTTTTGTGTACCGATATCAATAAGGATGGGAAACTAGGGGGTGCTGGTGTGGAATTATACAGAAAGCTATTGGAGCATTCGCCCATTATCAAGCTCATTGCCTCAGGAGGCATTAGTTCCATGGACGATATCCATCAACTGGATGCCATCAAAGCGGAGGCGTGCGTGGTCGGTAAGGCCATTTATGAAAATCGGATTACGATTGAGCAGATCAAGCAGTGGAATCTGAAATCCCTTATTCGCTTCTAAACGGCTATGCTGGCGAAACGCATCATCCCATGCTTGGACGTCAAAGACGGGCGTACGGTCAAAGGGGTTAACTTTGTTGATTTGCGCGATGCGGGAGATCCGGTGGAGTTGGCTTGGCAATATTCACGTCAGGGCGCCGATGAATTAGTGTTTTTGGATATCACCGCTACCCATGAACGGCGTAAGACCACCGTCGAACTGGTCAAGGCAGTGGCTAGGCAGGTCAATATCCCATTCACCATCGGTGGAGGGATCAATGAACTGTCCGATGCGGATGTGCTACTGCACGCAGGGGCGGATAAAATTTCAATCAATTCGGCGGCGGTGCGCAACCCCGACCTGATTAACCAACTGGCGGATGCCTTTGGAATACAGTTTGTGGTCGTGGCGGTAGATACCCGGCATGTCGATGGTAAAAACTATGTCCACCTCAATGGAGGACGCTTAAAAACGGATATCGAGACGGAGGATTGGATCAAGGAAGCCGAGAATCGCGGAGCAGGTGAGATCTTGCTAACCTCGATGGATCACGATGGAACCAAGAATGGTTTTGATAATGATTTTCTGAAGCGGATTAATGACAACCTGTCCATCCCCTTGATTGCTTCGGGAGGGGCGGGTAACATGCAGCATTTCGTAGACGTGTTTCAACAGAGCAACGTCGACGCTGCATTGGCCGCTTCCGTATTCCACTACGGGGAGATTTTAATCCCCGAGCTGAAAGAAGAGTTGCGAAGGAACGGTATTGAGGTAAGGAAATGATGTTTTTGCGGAGACGCTGATTCGCAAAATCGCTGATGCGCAGATAGGCGAATAAGCAAATCAGCAGATAAACAAATGGAAAAAATGGATTTTGAAAAAAGTGGGGGGCTCATTCCAGCCATTATACAGGATGCACGGACCTTGGAGGTGTTGATGTTGGGCTACATGAATGAGGAAGCTTGGCAGAAGACCCAGGCTGAACAGCGGGTTACCTTTTTTTCACGGAGTAAAAACAGGTTGTGGACGAAGGGAGAAGAGAGTGGCCATTTTCTGGAAGTGGTGAGTACACACATCGATTGTGACCGGGATACCATACTGGTCAAAGCGTTGCCTAAGGGCCCTACCTGTCACACGGGAAGCCGAAGCTGCTTCAATACCGACTATAACCAGAACTTTATCTTCGAACTGGCAAACATCATCAATAACCGATACGAATTTCCGACAGCAGATTCCTATGTAAACCGGCTGCATGAACGCGGATTGAACAAGATCGCCCAGAAAGTGGGAGAGGAAGCCGTGGAGACCGTGATTGCTGCGTTGACCGAAAAGGAGTCGGATTTTGTCAATGAGGCTTCTGACTTATTGTTTCATTTATTGGTATTGCTACGGGAAAAAGAAGTTCCGTTGGAAACCATAGCGAAGAACCTGGAAAGCAGGCACCAGTAATTTTAGTCCGGAAGTTAGGAAGACGGGAAGTCCGAAAGTTGGGAAGTTTAGTGAGTGCAGGAAGTTGAGTAGGTTAAATAGGTGGGGTGCGTATCATAAGTTGAGTGGAGCAACCCCGAAGGGCAGACTTTACGGCTTTCGGCGATAGACAAGGGAACCATGCAAATCTTAGCGACTTTGCGTCTTTGCGAGATCAATTCGTCATGAACAAACTACAAATCCATAAAGCAGGAACACTATCGGGCCACCAAAACCCAATTTTTGCTGTGGAGAATGGCCCTGAACCCCACATGCTGTTTACGGGAGGCAATGACAAGGGGGTGGTGCAGTGGGATTTGAATGAAATGGCTTTCAAACGTATCGTCCTTCCAGTTCGGTTTTCCGTATATGTATTGCACCTCATTCCCAATACCACTTTGCTGGCCGTTGGTACGCGCGATGGTCGGGTTCAAGTGGTCGATATCGATACGCAACAAGTAGTAGCAAAGCTCGAGCACCACCAACATCCGGTTTTCGATATCAAGTCTTTTACCGCTAAGTCGGAGTTGATGGTATCATCAGAAGACGGCACGGTTTCCGTATGGAATACCCATGACTTCAGCTTACTGTACCACTTCAAGGTGGCAGACCAAACCGTACGTACCATGGCCATCAGCAAGGATGAGCAATGGGTCGTGTTTGGTACGAAGAAGGGTGAAATTAAATTGTACCACGCATCAGACTATTCCCTTGCGGGTGATTTGCCGGGCCATACCATGCCCGTGACTTCCCTGTGTTTTTCACCCGATGGGCGTTACCTCCTTTCCGGTGGGCGGGATGCCCAATTAAATGTGCTTGATGCGGCTAACTTTTCGGTAGCTAACACATTCACCCCACACCTATTTACCGTATACGCCATCAAATACCATCCCGTTTTACCGGTTTTCGCAACGGCCAGCCGCGACAAGAGCATCAAGATTTGGTCTGCCGATGATTTCAGGTTGCTGCGCATCATCAGCTATGAGAAAGGGTTTGATAGCCACTTCCTCTCCATCAATAATATCGTGTGGAACGCGTACCGTAATCAACTGGTTTCCGTCAGCGATGATAAGAAAGCCATGGTATGGGATGTTGTGTAAAGCTGATGTGATAATGCACCGCAAAAATGCATAAATTCTGTACCTTTGTACCCTATGACCAAAGAACAGATTCAAGACTTGAGGGATAGAGCGGCTTCCCTGAGGAGGCATCTTTGACATCGATGCGCGAAAAGAAGAAATAGCCAAGGAGCAGGAAATCTCCCTCCAACCTGATTTCTGGGATGATTCCAAAGCAGCTGAAAAAGTACTGCAATCGATCAAGAATAAGAAAATATGGACCGATCACTTCGATGAGGTGATTGCGGCCGTGGACGATACGGGGGTCATGTATGAGTTTTTCCAAGCCGGAGATGCAGCTGAATCCGATTTACGGGAGCAGTATGATGTGGCCCTTGGGAAAGTAGAAGAGTTGGAGTTCAAGAATATGCTGAGTGCTGAGGAGGACCAACTCGATGCGGTACTGCAAATCACTGCTGGCGCCGGGGGAACGGAAAGTTGCGATTGGGCGGGGATGCTGATGCGCATGTATATTATGTGGGGCGAAAGCAATGGTTACAAAGTGACCGAACAGGATTACCAGGAGGGCGATGTGGCGGGTGTCAAAACCGTGACCTTGCAATTTTCCGGAGATTTCGCTTACGGTTACCTCAAGGGGGAAAACGGTGTGCACCGTCTAGTTCGGATTTCTCCTTTCGATTCCAATGCCAAACGGCATACATCGTTTGCGTCTGTATATGTGTACCCACTGGTTGACGACAATATTGAGATTGAGGTGAAGGATGCCGATATCGAATGGGATACTTTCCGGGCCGGTGGGGCTGGGGGACAGAATGTCAACAAAGTGGAAACAGCGGTACGCTTGCACCACAAACCCACCGGTATCATCATCAAAAACCAGGAGTCGCGCTCGCAATTGCAGAATAAGGAAAATGCACTGCGCCTATTGAAGTCGCAGCTCTATGAAATAGAAATGCGTAAACGGCAAGAGGCCACTGCGGCAATCGAGGGGAACAAGAAAAAGATCGAATGGGGGTCGCAAATCCGGAACTACGTGTTGCATCCGTATAAGTTAGTGAAAGATCTGCGGACAAACGTGGAGACATCCAATACGCAAGCGGTACTTGACGGAGAACTAGACGATTTCCTGAAAGCGTATTTGATGGAGTTTGGCGGAAAGTAGTAGACAATCCCACTAAGGCCGAAGGCTGATTCCTTAAAACTCATTCTTCCACATCATACTTTCTACTGGGCGGGTAGTTTTGTTGTTGTATTTGGCGTTGCCTTTGCTGTTATAGAACGTCTCGATATCCCCTTCTACGGTAAAATAGATCAATTGACCGATGGGCATGCCCGCATACACACGTACTGGCTGTGCCACGGAGATCTCCAGCGTCCACGTGTTGCAGAAGCCCACATCCCCTTTGCCCGCCGTGGCGTGGATGTCGATACCCAATCGGCCTGTACTGGACTTGCCTTCTAAAAAGGGCACATGGTTATGTGTTTCGGTATATTCCAACGTGACACCAAGGTATAGCGTGTTTGGTTCGAGCACAAAGCCCGTTTTCGGGATTTCGAAGTGGATGATCTCGTTGTGTTTTTTGGCATCAAGTACACGATCTTTGTAGGTGGCCAAGTATTTGCCCAAGTGTACATCATACGAGTTGGTACCCAAACATTCCCGCAGGAAAGGCTCAATGATGATCGAACCCCGCTCAATTTCTTCCAGTATGCGCTTATCTGATAAAATCATGTTGGTATTATTTGCCAAAAATACATTAATACACCAAATTATAAAGTAGTTATTGTGATAAATCGCTAATTTTGGGTATATGGCATTAGCATACTTGCGCGAATTAGATAATGGCGTTCGGTTCGCCATCTGGCGCATAGAAGAAACGGCGGCGGATCTGATTAGCCGGCTACAGCTTGATGACCGTGAGCGGACTGTCTTAAGCCGGTTGAATAAAGGCAAGCGGACATTGCATTGGCTGGCCACGCGGGTGTTGTTGAGAAAGATGTTGGATACACCGGGGTTCATTGACTGCCCCTCTGACGGAAACGGAAAACCTTATCTTGCAAATTTCCCCCAGCGGATATCGCTTACACATTCCTTTGACTATGCAGCGGTGATGATGAGCGATAACGGGGAAGTGGGTATCGATTTGGAATTGGTCAAAACCAAGATCCTACGCATTGCGGATAAATTCATGAAGGAAGGGGAATTGGCGACCATTAGCGAACCTCACCAAATCGAGCAACTCTATGCCTGTTGGTGTGCCAAGGAAGCGGTATATAAACTGCAGGGGAATAAAGGGGTATCGTTTAAAGACAACATGACCATCCTCCCTTTTGATTACCAAGACCAAGGGGTGTTATATTTGGATTTAGATGCCCCCCACCGAACAGAAAGATTTAAAGTTTATTATGAAAAATTCCAAGAATACATGCTCGGCTATGTTGTGGAAGGATAACTACGGAAACAGGAATGCTTAAGAGAGATTCGTTAACCGCGCAAATGCAACAATTGAGCCACACCTTAGCCAAGGTGAAACGCCTCATCACAGAAGGCCAGGAAAGGGAAGCGCATGAAACCTTAAAAACAGTCTTGGGTGAATACTTCGGTACTAACATCACCTACCTGTTGGAAACACCAGCCAATCTATTCACCCAAAACCTGAACAAGGAGGGATTCCAACCAGAGGAACTTGGTCTCTTAGCTGATTTTCTCGACGAACTGGCCAGCATGGCAGATAGCGATGATGAAAAACGCCGGCTTTGGGAGAAGATGCTACTCGTATACGACGTGTTGGAACAAACACATAAAGTGGTTTCTTTTGCGCATATCGCCCGTAGGGCCGAGGTTAACGCACAACTGGACAAAATGCATTAATCTACCCGATCGAAAATACTGACTAACTGCGCAAACCCATTTATTCGGGGATCGCCCATGGATAGCGTGCCTTGTATGGCCAGTTGATGTGGTGCCACTGGTTTGCCTACTGCCTCGGCTTGGGTGAATGGCTGAATGTAACGTACCAAAAGAGGGGATAGGTCCTGGGAAGCCATTTGTCGAAAATCAACATTCAGGTAAAATAGTTCGTTGCTATAGGAGGATGACGCCGGTAAATCCGTAGCTGTGCCGGAGGTATGGAACTGGAGTATGTTAGTAGGCTGACGACTTACTTGTACCTGGTAAAGCGGAAAGGCATCACGGTCTATATTGTCACCTCCGGCGTCTAGCAGGCCTTGCCGATGCAGATAACCGGACAGCCCGGTCGTGTCAGCGTGGACGGTAAGGGATAACTCCGGAACCTCCCGCTCAATAAGCGTTACTTTTTCCACCAGTTCGAAGTCGTCATCGTAATCATACGTGATGGTGGTATCCGCCTGCACGATAGTTCCCCGCCATTCTAGCGCCAACGCACCTTGGTAATGCGCCAGTAAACTATCGCGGGATAGCTGGTATTCGCCGATACGGTAATGCGGTTGGAGCAAGTTCTCCAATCCTACATTCAGCCAAAGGCTGGCAATATTCTTTGTAGAGAAATCAGGACGTGCTAAGCTCGTTTCGGGCAGTTCGGTTTGCAGCATTACAGATACGTGAATACCACCATTTTCGCCTTTTAATTCACCCGAAACCCTATCTCCCATAAAGGCGAAATGCTCATTGGAAGTACGCAATGCAGCAAATCGACTGTCGCTAATCGCCACGGAATTTTGCTCCTTCACGAGATCTGCCAATACAGTTGCCACTTTTGCGGTATCTAGCGATGTACCGGTGGTAATGGCAAGGGCTACCCGGCGGTCGGTCACGTTGGCCATCAAATGTTTTGAATGGAGGAGGATACCTGTATCGTGCGTTAGGGTTAGCGTATCCATGTTTAGCTCCTGTGTTAAAAAAAGGTGTAATGCAGCGGCATCCTTCACCTTCAATACGCCAAAATAGCAAGATTTCAATCCGGCGATGCGGGATAGGAATACATTGGCGGGAACACTTATCCCTAGGCGTTGCAGCCGCTTCCGGTCTAGCCGAGGCTGGCCGTCGTCGCGCATCCGGTCATAATAGGCGCGATTCCATAGCGCATTCCAAGCGAGGTCTCTCAATAAGGCATCGACATTCGCTTTGATGACCAATGTGGCATCTTGGGGGATGGGCGTGCGATAGGAAACGTACTGGCGATAGGTCCAAACACCCCATGTAGCGGCGAGCACCACTAGCAGCATAACCAAGACAATGACCAAAGTGCGCTTCATCGCGATTAGCCGATCAGTTCCCTGATTTGTTGGGAAGCATTTGCGTTGTTCACTTTCTTGATGATGTGGGTAATGATGCCTTGCTCGTCGATGACGAAAGTGGTTCGGGCGGTACCCATGAATTTCTTACCATACATGTTTTTTTCCACCCAAACCCCATAATCCTGTACGATCTGTTGGTTTTCATCGGCCAACAGGGTGAACGGTAGATCGAATTTGCGAATGAATTTCTGGTGCGATTGCTCGCTGTCCACGCTTACACCGATAACTTCGAAGCCATCCCCTTGGAGGGATTGGTAGTTGTCGCGAAAGTTGCAGGCTTCGGTGGTACAGCCGGGAGTGTTGTCTTTCGGATAGAAATAAAGGATGACTTTCTTTCCTTTAAAATCACTGAGCGATACGGTGTCGCCATGTTGGTTTTTCGCAGTGATTGCTGGTGCCTTGTCGCCTACGTTAAGTACTGCCATATTGTTACGATTAGATTTACCTTACAAAATTCACTTCGTACACCTGTGTGTTGTTTTTCCAATCAGTCACTTCCAATTTGAAGTGGTGCTTGCCTTTTGGGAGTGTACTTTCGAATACATGCCACAGCGACCGATTTTTCGGATCGTATTCCATCAATATCCATTCGCCATTCAGGTAACCATTAAACGATTGGATGCCGGATAAATCATCGGAAATGAGAAAGTTCATCCGTGAAAGTGCCGCCATGTTTTTGCCCTCGCTGATGTTTTGCGGGCGGATGCTTGGTGCCATGGTGTCTACCGCAATGTGGAAACTTCCAAAGGAGCGTGTTTTGGTCCGCACCATGCCATCTTCATAATTGCCGCCATGCGAATTGCCTCGTTGGTCTACGATGATGGCCTTATCCTTCAGCCTATCGGTCAGGGAAGCATCGGGCTTGATTTTCAATTCATAGCTTTCAAACAAGGGGGTGAGGTTGTTATGTAAATGCTGTACCATGGAATACCCTTTGGCCGGTTTGGCGCCTTGATGGTAATTGAAATACACATGGTCATACAAGGCGTTTTCCGGCATGATGATTTCCACATTTTCGCTGCTGAACCTGTTCTCCTTGTCGTACCTAAACATGGCCGTACCGGGTACACGCTTGAAATTTGGGTTAAAACCGGCGGTATTCCTCACATTGAACGTTAATGTACTGGTATTGCCATGAACGTCCCGTACGCGATAGGTAAGGGTATGCGTTTCCTGATCATCCAGTTTCAGGGAGCCGTCTCCAGCTAGCTCGTAGAAAATGTTGATGGGATTATTCGGATCTTTAAAACTCTTTTGTATCCGCGCTTTTTGGGTAATGGAATGTGGATAGTCGATGTAGGCGTGGATGGCTCGACTTGTCGCAAAGGATAATTCCTCAAAAACAACGGTGCTGACAGGTTTCCCATCCAGCAGCAGTTCGATGGAATAGACCCCGTTATTGAATGTGGTGCCATTATGCCGATCTACGGTGTTGATGCCGACGCCAAACCGTCCATTGACGGGTATCACCTGATTGGTTGCCAAGGTGTATTTCCCTGCCCCAGCACCCTTCACCTGTTGGTGTCGGCGTGGTGTATGTTCGCTGAATGGGTCATCGCCAAGGTCATAAACGGTAATGCCGTGGATGGTAGGTGTTACATTATCGGGGAATGTCAATCCAAACAATTGGGGATTTAGCGGGTTTTCCGTTTTGCTGTCGCGAATCTCGAAATGGAGATGCGGGCCTTGTGAGCTACCTGAATTGCCGGCCAATCCGATGCGGTCGCCTTTTTTCAAGGGCACATGGGTTTCGTCCAGTGCGATATCCACATCGAAGCGTTTCTCTTCATATTGGCGAGTTCTGACAATGTTGGTTAACTTGGGGCTAAACTCGTGCATGTGTAGGTAAACACTCGTATAACCATTGGGATGCGTGATGTACACCGAATTTCCGCCTCCACCGATCTGTACCCGCACCCGGGATACGTATCCGTCTGCTATGGAAAAAAGAGGAAGGCCGACGCGCTGCTGCGTGCGGAAATCATCTCCGGCGTGAAAATGTGTGGCGCGTAGCTCACCGAACGTTCCGGAAGCTTGGTGAGGGATATCAAGTGGGCTGCGGAATGCATTGGCCGGATATTCCCTGTTTTTGATGATAGGCCCTTGGGCATTTGCTGCAGTAAATGATAAAAGGAGCAGCAGATAAGCCAAGTAACGAAAGCACATAGTTGGCGGGTTATTTAACATAAAAATGAAACATCTTTTGGTTGCCGATATACCCTTCCAGGTAGTCTCCAATAGCAACCGGGCCGACCCCAGCCGGCGTACCCGTGAAAATAAGATCCCCTTTGCGCAAGGTGATGTATTGTGATACGAAAACCAGGATATCTTCAAACGAAAAGATCAAGTCCTTGGTATTTCCCTCCTGCACCGTTTGGCCATTTTTGTCCAACCGGAACGCGATATTGTATACATCCCCAAACGTGTCCTTGGGCAGAAGTTGGCTTATCGGAGCCGAACCATCGAACGCTTTGGCCAATTCCCAGGGCAACGACTTCTCTTTATGTTGCTGCTGGATATCCCGGGCCGTAAAATCTATCCCCAGGCCGATGGCATCGTAATAGTCAGCTGCAAACTTCGCGCCGATATGTTTGCCTTCCTTGCAAATCCGAAGAACCAATTCCACTTCATGGTGGATATTTTGGGAAAATTCCGGATAATAGAAATCACGGTTGTCTTTTAGTACGGCGGTGTCGGGTTTCAGGAAAATGACCGGTTTTTCGGGTACCGGATTATTGAGTTCCTTGGCATGTTCGGAGTAGTTGCGTCCGATGGCGATAATCTTCATGAGCAATTGGATTTATGTCAACAAAAATATAAGATTTATCATGATTTTGGGGATAATAACAGTAATATTGCAGCCTATGGATAAACAACCGTTGGATGCCGTTTTGTTTGACATGGACGGTACGCTACTGGATTCAGAATGGTTCTACTACAAAGCATGGAAATCGGTGTTGGATGAATATGGCATTGCCATTGACAGCCAATCATGGGCGAACTCGTTTGCTGGAAAAACGGATGGGCAGGCGTTTAGCTTTTTGCAGGAGCATTACCGTTTCGATGTGGATGCCGAGCAATTCCGGACACGCAAAAACGCCAGGATAGCTGAATTAGCCCATACCGAACGGGTGGATTTGATGCCGGGTGCGCGGGAGTTGGTTGCTTACCTTACGGAGCGGCAGCTTACCCTAGCCGTAGTAACCTCCAGTAAGCGACCTGCAGCCGAATACCACCTGAAAGAACAAGGGCTTTTGGACGCCTTTCGCCTGCTGGTGACCCGCTCTGAAGTGACCCACCCAAAACCTCACCCCGAACCCTATCAACAGTGTGTGCGGCAATTGGGAGTAGCCCAGGCGAATTGTATCGTGCTGGAAGACTCCGCCACGGGGGCTACCGCTGCAAAGGCCGCGGGATTGACTTGTTACGGCGTGCAAAGCCATGCCGAAATCCGACAAGCGTTGACGATGGCCGATCGGTTATTCGTTGATTTGCACGAAGTGCTGGCATTTATCCAGCACAAGGCTAGTTAATGCGGTTGTTTTAGGATTAGCCTTCTTGATTTAACAGAAAATCCCTATTATTACTGACCGAATAATCAATGGAATATGGAACGTAGGGAAGCCATCAAACAATTCATGATTGTAGCTGGGGGATTGGTCCTCATGCCGTCTTGTTTGCGCGACAAAGGCAAAGCGTCAATACAACTGACAAATATCGATGTCGACGCCACGAACGAGGATCTATTGGCCGAAATCGTGGAGACACTCCTGCCGGAAACGGATACGCCCGGTGCCAAAGCACTGAACCTGCACCTGTTCGTATTGAAAATGGTGGATGATTGCCATGATGAAGCGGATAGAGCGGCATTTGTCAGCGGGCTGGAGCAATTCGATGCAGCGATGCAGCAAACCAATGGGGTTCGCTTTGCAGACGCAAATGAGGGGCAGCGCGGTACCTTTTTGGAACATATCGCAGCCGATGGACAGCATGCGTTACATGCCTTTTACCAGCTAGTCAAACGCCGAACCATCCAGGGGTACCTCAATTCGGAATATGTGATGACAAACCAATTGGTGTATGAATTGGTGCCCGCGCGGTACGACGGATACGCCAAGGCTTAGCCCATGGGCTAAGGAAAACTGAGACTAAACAACTATGGCATATATCAATATCGACAGCGTCAAGGAACGTACCTTCGATGCGATTGTGATCGGATCCGGCATCAGCGGAGGCTGGGCAGCCAAAGAGCTTTGCGAGAAAGGGCTTAAAACATTGGTGCTCGAGCGGGGTCGGGATGTAAAACATGTAGAAGACTATCCGACCACCAATATGTATCCCTATGAATTCGAACACCGAGGCGAAATGCCGCTTGAAGACAAACTGAAGAACCCTATTGCTAATCGGTGCTACGCCTATCGGGAAGATGCCGCGCATTTTTTTGTGAAGGATGACGAGCATCCGTATATTCAGGAAAAACCGTTTGATTGGCTTCGTGGATATCAGGTCGGCGGTAAGTCGCTGCTATGGGCGAGGCAGGTGCAGCGGTGGAGTGATTTCGATTTTGAGGGGCCGGCACGAGACGGGTTTGCCGTAGACTGGCCCATCCGGTATCAAGACATTGCCCCTTGGTATGACCATGTGGAGCGTTTTGCGGGTGTATCGGGTAATCGTGACGGGATACCCGAGCTTCCAGATGGGGAGTTCCTTCCAGCCTATCCATTGAATGCTGCGGAAGACCATTTCAAGCGCGTTGTAGAATCGCGGTACAAACACCGCCACGTGATCAGTGCCCGATGTGCACATCTTTCTCAACCACAACCCATCCACATCGCGCAGGGTAGGGTACAATGCCAAAATCGGGTGCTTTGCCAGCGCGGATGCCCGTTTGGGGGATATTTCAGTAGTAATGCCTCCACATTACCCTGGGCAGCGAAAACCGGAAACATGACGTTGCGGCCATTTTCAGTGGTGCATTCCATTATTTATGACGAGCAGAAGGGAAAGGCAACGGGTGTGAAAGTTATCGATACCAATACCAAGGAAGAGATTGATTTCTATGCCGATCTCATCTTTGTCAATGCGTCAGCGCTGAATACGAATCTAATTCTCCTGAATTCGATATCTAACCGATTCCCTGAAGGATTGGGGAATGACAGCGGTTTGCTGGGCAAGTACGTAGCTTTCCATAGTTACACAGCCGTCATATCAGCAGCTTATGATGGATTGACCGAATACAAAACTGATGGACGTAACCCTGCTGGCGGCGGGTATATTCCACGTTTCCGAAATATTTATCGGCAGGAGACTGATTTTCTGAGGGGATGGGCAGCGGCATTTGGTGCTTATCGGTCAAGCCACAGTGACACTTCGGGAGTGGGCAGTGGCCTGAAGGAGCAATTGCTCAACCCCACATTGGGTAACTGGCGGGTACACTCGCATATGATGGCGGAAACCATCCCCAAGATCAGTAACTATGTGCAGTTGGATAAAGAGAAAAAAGACGATTGGGGAATTCCGTTGTTGCGTGTATCGGTTGACTATGATGACAACGACTGGAAAATACGGCAAGATTATTTCGACCAAATGACCGAGATGTTTGATGCGGCAGGATTTACGGATATTCAGACCAGAAACGATGACCGGCGGCCCGGAAATGATATCCACGAAATGGGCGGTGTTCGTATGGGCCATGACCCCAAGACCTCGTTGGTGAACAAATGGAACCAGTTGCATGCCTGTCCGAATGTGTTCATCACGGATGGTGCCTGTATGACCTCCACCGCGACACAAAATCCATCATTGACCTACATGGCGTTTGCGGCTAGGGCAGTGGACCATGCGATTGCCGAACGGAAGAAAGGAAATTTATAGTCGCACACCCCTATTGGGGCCACCTCATCGAAAATCACTATTTTTGCTTCCATGGCTACGGAAACGGAAAAACTGCGTATTGATAAATATTTGTGGGCCATTCGGGTATTCAAAACGAGGAGTTTGGCCACTGAAGCATGCAAAGCCGGTCGGGTAAAGCTCAATGGGCAAAGCATCAAACCATCCGCCATTGTAAAAATCGGCGACACCTACCATATCCAAAAAGGGATTGAAAAGAAAGTGGTATTGGTGACCGGCCTATTGGATAAGCGGGTTGATGCCAAGACGGCCGTGAACTTCTATGAAGACCGTACGCCCGTGGAGGAAACCTATGGTTACAAGGTCATGAACCAAGCCCCCATCCTTAAGCGAGACCGGGGAACCGGGCGCCCTACGAAGAAAGACCGCAGGGAGATCGATGATTTGCAAAATGACTGGTGGGAAGGGGATTAGCCTCCTCCTGACGCCGTCTCCAACTGGTCGAGCAGCGTGGCGACGTCGATGTCCTCATGGGAGGCGTGGTACCGGCACGTGTTGTGTTGGATTAACAACACCTGTGGCGACTCATGCCTGACCTGCCACCGTTCTGCGATTTCGTTAGAAAGGGAACGGTACCGGATCAGGTCGAGGAAGTAAATCGGCACGTGCTCGGGTAGCTGTGACCCACCAAATTCAAAAGTCCTTTTGACCATGCTACTTACCGGACACCGGGTACTGTGTTTGAAAATAACAGAAGGCTGCTGGCTGCCGGCAATCTCGTCTAACTGTTGTTCGGAGTCTAATGTTATCCAGTTCATCGACTAGGGTTCATTGAATTTTTGTGCTTCTATATTGACCAAAGCAGCAGCAATGGGGTATCTAACGCTGGTGGTGGTGTCACTACCTTTGAAATGCGTAGGGAGTACTAACCCGCCACCGATATCCTTAAAGCCACTGACGGAAAAATGGTTAGCAGTTCGGTTTGGCCTCCATTCGCGTATCTGGCCGGTTTGGGTATCGAGGTATAATTGGCCATCGATGGCCGCTTCGACGTTTGTTTTACCATTCTTCACGTTGATGATGGCATATCGCTGCGTACCGACCAGTTTCTCCTCTTCGACGGAATAGGAGGCTTGGTCGCCCTCTACGGCAGTGGGTAAGAACAGAAGCTGCGCATCCTTTTCAAATTCATTGGCGACCTCCGCGATGATATCGGCTACAATCAGTGAATTGCTTATTTCCTCAGCGTTGACGTATACGGTACCTTTATCCGTTTTCAGGTTGAATAGCACGACGATTCGTTCGTCATCCGTGGTGATACCCTCAAAACGGCAGTTGCCCGTCTGCTTATCCCATAAATATTTACGTTCGCCTTGTGCAAACGAATGTTTCTCCCCACCCACACAGGTAAACATAAAGTACCTGGCGGTTTGCCAGTTCTCCTTACCGCCTATGCCTTCCCATAGCTTGTCAAGCGCAGTTGACGTGCTGGTTTGACCAGTTGCCATGGTGTAGCATACAAATAGCAATATGAATAGGCTTAGATTGATTTTTTTAAACGTGTGCATCATCTTCTATAGTCCTTTCCCCCAAGTAGCCTACAGTTGTCGACTACGTGGATACCAGTTAAAAATGCGAATGACAGCAATATTGATGACTCAACCGGACAATGTAACAATTACCGAACCCGTTTTGTTTTGGGATACGTGCTATAGGCAGGGCAGGTTTTCCTCGAGCAAGACTGCATGGATAATGAAATCAGCAGCAATGACAGTATACTTATCGTTAAGATTTTTTTCATATTTGTGTCAGCTCAATCTATACAAAGATAACTAGTTGTACTGGAAAATGCCACACCCACCCTTAACCTTTGTCCGTTGCACTCATAGCGGCCATTTGAATGGCGGTCACGGCAGCTTCTGTTCCCTTGTTGCCGTGTTTGCCTCCAGCCCTATCCAATGCTTGTTGTAGGTTGTCTGTGGTTAAAACGCCAAAGATAATGGGTTTATTGTGTTTCAATGCTGCATTCGTAATGCCATGGGCTACTGCACTGCAAATGAAATCAAAATGTTTGGTCTCCCCTTGGATGACGCATCCCAAACAGATCACGGCATCGAGCGAACGATCCCGGAGCAGGATGTCTGCTCCGCTGGTCAATTCATAACTACCCGGTACGTAAGCGATGCGGATGTTTTCCGCTGAGGCACCGTATTTCGTCAGTGCTTCGTACGCGCCATTGAGCAAGCTGCCTGTTACTTGGGCATTCCATTGCGCCACGACAATGCCGAATCGATAGGGAGTCGCCGAAGCGACCTCAATATGTGAGAAATCCGATAAATTCTTGTTGATGCTAGCCATCTTACAGACGAGCTTCTGCCCGTGCAATATAACCTTCGATGGATGTGGCTTCGTGGCTCTCCGGATAATCAGACTGGATGCGCTTATAAACGTCCAATGCTTGTTTGAAATCGTTTTGAGCCTCATACACCAAGCCTAGCTTTTTCAGCATTAACGGAGAAGTAAAGGTATTTGAATTTTTCTCCGCAGCCTTCTTGTAGTATGATGCCGCCTTCTTATAATCCTTGAGTTCGGAGTACGCATCACCGAGCAAACCAATCACCAGTGGATCCAGGACGGTGCTGCCCGTATTGCTGTATTTTTCGAGGGCGTTGATGGCCTCTTGGTAATTGCCCTGACGCAGGTACAAACCACCTAAGTAAGCGTTTGCGATGTTTGCAGATTTCGTATTGTCGTATTCGTCCGCAATCTCTTTAAAACCGGGGTACGAACCGCCATCCCCATCAATAGCCCGTTGTTGCAACGAATCGATGGTGGCATACATTTCCGCTCTGAACATTTGGTCAGCCGCCGTTTCCGCACGCGGAGCTAAATAGAATCGTTGGTAGCCAATATATAGCAAAACCAACACGACAATCCCACCGATGATAAAGACCAAACTTTTTTGGTTCTCCTGAACAAAACTACCACTTCCTGATTTTTTTTCCGGAGTTCCCACGGCAGTTTTATGTTTTTGATTACTTGACATTTCTGTTTCTAAAATTCGGACTGCAAAAATACACTTTTACAAATGATATGCAAGGCTTTTTGTATGGTAAATGTGTAACATGTTGGAAGTTGTCCGAAGCGGTGGTAGCGTGCGAGAATACGCGACGGTGTTAGCGGTTGATGCTTTTCTTGTCTAGTTCTTCGTAAACGGAGTTATTACTTTTGAATTCAGGAACCAACTCCTTCATTTTCAATACGATTTCGCGTTCATTTTGATCTTTCGCGATGTCAATGAGCAGGTCTATTTTCGCTTTGACCCGTTCAAAGTCGTATTGCCTGACTTGGGCGATCATGATTTTTTTGTGGTGGGTGGGCAGGGTGTTCTCGAGGTCATTGAGCAATTCCTCATACAGTTTTTCTCCCGGGCGCAATCCGGAGTACTCAATGTTGATGTCTTTATTGGGCACCAATCCGGATAATTTGATCATCTTCTGGGCCAACTCCGTTATTTTGACCGATTTGCCCATGTCGAAGACATATATTTCTCCCCCATTGCCCATGGAGCCCGCTTCCAATACCAATTGGCAGGCTTCGGGGATGGTCATAAAGTACCGGGTGATTTCGGGGTGGGTAACCGTAATGGGGCCGCCCTTTTCAATCTGCTGTTTGAAGCGGGGGATTACGGAGCCATTAGATCCCAATACATTGCCAAACCTCGTGGTGATAAAGCGGGTATGTGATTGCCCATTGCCATTGAGTAAAAGGTTTTTCTCGACCAAATGGTTGAAATAGGTTTGTACGTAGATCTCCGCGATGCGTTTGGAAGCGCCCATCACATTGGTCGGATTTACCGCTTTATCGGTGGAAATCATCACAAACTTTTCTACTCCGTAAGCCACGGCCAACTCGGCCACGAAACGTGTACCCATGATATTGGTGCGTACAGCCTCTACGGGATGGTTTTCCATCATCGGCACATGCTTGTATGCTGCGGCATGATACACGTAATTCGGTTTGAATGTACGGAATAATGCCTCCATCCGCTCCTTATCCCGGATATCCCCGATAAACGCGTGGTATACTTGGTTTTTCTGCGATTCTTCCAGTTCCAATTGCAATTCGTGTAGTGGGGTTTCGGCTTGGTCGTTGAGGATAATCATTTGGGGGGAGTATTTGCCCAATTGGCGGGCAATCTCGCTGCCGATGGACCCAGCGGCCCCAGTAACCAAGATCCGCTTGCCACTTAACTGCTCGCGAATGGATTGGTTGTCAATATTGATGGGTTCGCGCTCCAACAAATCCTCGATGCGCATTTTTTGGATTTGGTTAGGCATCACCTCGCCGTTGATAAGGCGGTGTACCGGCGGCATGGTCAGCACCTTGATATTGCGCTCCAAACAGATATCGACGATGTTTGCTTTCTTCTCAATCGGTATATTGTGCGTAGAAATGATTAACTCGTCTACCTTCCCCTGTATGATGAGCTGTTCGAAATAGTCAACCGGGTAAATGCGCACACCGTCAATGATCTTACCCACTTTTTGGATATTGTCATCGATAAATCCGATCACCACATTGTTCGCACTATGGTCATGGTCTAACGTTCGTTTCGCGGCAATCCCCACATCCCCAGCGCCATAAATGATGGTTTGTTTCCGGTTTACTTTCATGTTCTTGATGTACAAGAAAAATAATTTAACGGTAGACCGATAAGTAATCAGCAGCAAGAAACTCATCAACCCATAAGCGACCAGCAAGGTATTGGATAGTAGGGGTGCGTAGTTAAAGGCGATCAATACCGTGTTGAGGAGGAACAAGATAATGACTGTTAGCGACACGGACGACAGGATGCGCACTGAGTCTAATGCACTGGTATAGCGTACAATGCCCGCATACATCTTCAACCGGTAAAATACCAAGGCACTAATGCCCAACACGACCAATAATTTGCGGCTGAAATCTGCGGAATTAATGGTGTCGTACGCAAAGCTATTCAGCAGGAGATAGGCGAAAAACAATGCAACTGCACTGCAACACAAATCGAGCGTGAAAATGACCCAGCGAGGAACGATGTTAAACCTATCAAACATCCAAAGTGATTAAAAAGCAGTGTGTCAATGCAGTTATATATGTAAATGCGTGTCAAATATACCGATTTATTGGTATTAAACAAGTACTTTCTCATTTAGTTTTAGGGTAGCTAAATTAACGGTTTTGGGTGGGCTGGTCTGGCCTGATACGTTTCGTCTTGGGCCGCTGATCGCGTCATGCCGGAATAAACCTCGTGTCAATTAATTGTAATCTGATGAAACTTTGACTATTTTCGCATAATGAACCCAAAATTTGTGAGAATAATGTGCGTGTATCATGAGTGAACTATCGAAGTTGGCGCATCAGGCGTTGCTGCAACCGCAGGAAGCGATGCTGGAAACCGGAAAAAAGAAAAATAGCCTATACATCGGAATCCCAAAAGAAGTCAGTTTTCAAGAAAATCGTGTGCCGCTAACGCCGCTTTCGGTGGCCTTATTGATTGAAAACGGCCACGAGGTCGTGTTGGAAAGTGGAGCAGGCGATGCAGCCAACTTTCTGGATCACCACTACAGCGAGCAGGGAGCACTCATTGTTCATCATAAAGAAGAAGTCTATAAAGCAGATATCATCATCAAGATTTCACCCCCGACATTGGAAGAGATTGCGATGATGCGCAACGGGCAAGTATTGCTGTCTTCCCAGCAGCCCTCTTTGCTGAGCCTTGACCATCTGCAGGCGCTCATGAAAAAGAAGGTCACTGCGCTGTCTTATGAATACCTGCGTGATGAGGGCAATACCCTTACCGTGGTGCGAGCCATGAGCGAGATTGTGGGGGCCACCTCGGTGCTTATCGCGGCAGAATACCTCAGCAACGTGTTTGATGGCAAGGGGTTGATGTTAGGAGGGGTGACAGGGGTGCCGCCGACCGAAATGGTCATTTTGGGCGCCGGTACGGTGGGAGAGTTTGCCGCCCGGACGGCCATTGCGCTGGGTGCACAGGTAAAAGTATTTGATAGTTCGGTCTATCGGCTCAGGCGATTGCAAAACAATGTCGGCAGTCGGGTGTTTACTTCGGTTATTCAGCCTATCGTGTTGCGTAAAGCCGTTATCGGATGTGATATCGTCATCGGGGCTATCCGTGCTACCAATGGCCGTAGCCCTTGCATCATCAGTGAGGAAACTGTTTCGAAAATGAAGCCCAATTCGGTACTCATAGACGTCAGTATTGACCAAGGCGGGTGTTTCGAAACGTCCGAAATTACCAACCATGACGATCCAGTATTCCGAAAATACGATGTAATTCATTACTGCGTACCTAACATCGCCTCGCGGGTCGCCCGGACCGCGACATACGCGATGACGAATATCTTTACACCGATTCTCCTGGATATTGGGGAGATGGGTGGAATCATGAACCTGATTTGGGCAAAACCGGGTATCCGAAATGCGATTTACTTGTATCAAGGACACCTCACCAACAAGGATATGGCAAACAAGTTTAACCTGACACCCAAAGATTTGGATTTATTGGTCGTATCTAATCATTAAACCCGTTAAACGACGTGACTTATGAAATCAATAGCATCTGCCCTCATTTTGCTTGCCATGACATGGTGCGTTAGTGGGCAGGAAGTCATCACCTTGTATGAAAATGGGGTGCCCAATAGCAAGCCCTTTGCGTTGGAAGAGACGTCGACGGTGGACGACAATGGGATTACCCGTGTGACGGGGGTGACTGAGCCGACACTGACAGCATACCTGCCCGTGGCGGGCGCGACCAATACCGGCAAGGCGGTAATTATCTGCCCCGGAGGAGGGTATTCGATCCTGGCGATCAGCCATGAAGGGTATGATGTGGCTAAGCAGCTTGCGGAAAATGGTATTGCAGCGTTTGTCTTGAAGTACCGGTTGCCCAAGGACGAAATCATGGAAGATAAGCGTATTGGGCCTTTGCAGGATGCACAGCGGGCCATCCAACTGGTTCGGGAGCGCGCAGATGAATGGGGGATAGCGGAAAACCAGATTGGCATCGCTGGTTTTTCGGCAGGAGGGCATTTGGCTGCTACGCTTTCTACCCATTACTTGGAAGCGGTGATCACTAATCCGCATGGTACGTCCTTGCGTCCGGATTTCTCCCTATTGGTCTATCCGGTCATCAGTTTGCAAGAGGGGATGACCCATGGTGGTTCGCGGAATAACCTGTTGGGCGCTCACCCCACCGCTGGAGAGGTATTGCTTTTTTCAAATGAGTTGCAGGTCACAGCCGATACCCCACCCGCATTTCTGGTGCATGCCGAAGACGATACGGTGGTACCCATTGCCAATAGTGAAGCTTATGTGGCCGCGTTGGAACACCAAGGGATTGCGGTCAAATTAATTACCTACCCTAATGGTGGCCATGGTTTTGGACTGAACAATAAAACGACTGCGGATAAGTGGTTTGACCATTTTTTGGAGTGGCTGAAAGGGATTTAGGCACTTAATTATGGTAACCCGACCAGTTCAGACTCTTGCAGGATGTCATTTTTCCATGGCATCTGATTCCGGTTCGTTTGGGAAAATAGGTGTATCATTTAAGTAACACGTCCAAGTTTGGTCTTCATAGATAGACGTATATTCAATGGCGATGTTGAGTACATCTGAATAGAATAGGTTTGCCAAGTAATCTATATCTGTGCTGCCTATGGTTTTATTCGCTATGACTTCGACGGTTTCGTTGGCTGGAACTAGTCGGCCTTCGTCAATAGCTGCATAGTAAAAATCTGGAGTCTCATCTATATTATTATACAAAAAAAATGCGGGATCCATATGATACACGCTGTCCTTATACAGGATTTTGACGTGTTTAACCATCGCAGGGCCAACCCCAGTATTCGTCAACAAAAGTCTGTAGTATTGTTGAGAACTGTGACTTACACCCAATTGAAGATAGGGGAACACTGACATCTTTTGTGCTTTCTCTTCTAGGTAGTACATCTTATTGGACAGGTGGGTCTGATAAATGAGGATAAACAGCGTGCAGACACTCACAAATATGGCGGTCAGGCTTAATATTCGGTTGGTTTCCAACAGCTTTTTCTTCTTCTTGGGGTCGAAATGGTTTTCTTCCATTTTGTCTGGATCAGTCAGTTAACACAAATAACGTAAAACTTTCCCTTACTGCCAAGAAAACAAGCGATAAGGGAAACCAAACCAAATTGATTTAGCGATTTACGTGTTTATTTTGTTGTTTCAAAACAACAAAATAATGTTACATTTGCTGAACATAAACAGCAAAATGCAGGCTATATTAAATTTTCAGGATACGTTATTGCAGCGTACCAACAACAATTTCCGAAGATATCTGCACGAAAAGATCAATTGGAATCAACGGATGATAGGTATTAAAGGACCCCGTGGGGCCGGCAAAACAACCTTATTGCTGCAACATCTCAAATATGACTTAGGTGACCAATCCGGTAAAGGACTGTACGTTACTGCGGATCACACTTGGTTCTATAGTAACAGTCTGTTGGATACTGCAATGGACTGGTATCAACAAGGCGGTGAGGTGCTCCTGATCGATGAAGTGCATAAATATCCAAACTGGTCAAGAGAACTTAAGAACATCTATGATGGGATACCGCAGTTAAAGGTAGTCTTTTCCGCATCATCTGCATTAGACATTTACCGTGGTCAGGCTGACCTTAGCCGACGGGTCATCAGTTATTCACTTCCCGGCCTATCATTACGGGAATACTTGGCTTTTACAGGAACAGCCGTTTTCCCGTCTGTCTCCTTAGCCGAGATCTGTGACCATCATCGAGAAATCAGCCAGGAGATTACTGCCGTTATTCGACCATTGCCGGTTTTCGCTAAATACACGGAAAGCGGTTACTTGCCGATTTTCACAGAGGGAGAGCATGAGTATTTGCCCAAGTTGGAACAGATCATCAATGCCGTAGTCGATACAGACCTTGCCTATATTGCTTCCTATAATGCGGGAACGGCTGTCAAGGTAAAAAAATTGTTGGGCGCTATCGCGGAATCCGCTCCTTTCAAACCGAATATTTCTGCACTCTCCGGCAAATTGGGTATACCCCGGGATCGCGTGCTGGAGTATATTTATCAACTACGGGATGCAAGACTATTAAATGTGTTATCGATAGCGGGCAAGGGTATTTCGAGGCTTCAAAAACCTGATAAGATTTTCTTGGAAAACACCAACCTGTCCTATGCCATCCATCCGGTGCCGGACAAAGGTAATTTGAGGGAAACATTTCTTTTGGGGCAATTGCTGAATGCGGGATTTAACGTATTCGAACCGGATCATGGGGATTTCCTGGTCGACGGTATCACCATAGAAGTAGGCGGTAAGAACAAATCGGCAAAACAGGTCCGAGATGCGGAATCCTACCTCATAGCCGCAGACGATATCGAAATTGGGTTTGGCGTAAAAATTCCCCTGTGGTTGTTTGGATTCCTGTATTAACGAATTCGGGGTAAGAAAAACGGAGAATTATCCCTAAAATATAGGCTTATCCCGAACGCTAGCTAAGAATCGACTGGAAGCTGGCAATCCGATTGGGAACGGCATTACCAGCGACCCAGCGATTCACAAACACACAGCTATTATCAGATAAAGAGCGTGCCTAAAACTTAATTTATTGAAAGTTAATCCAATACGTATTTTGCGAAATGGGGAAGTGTCCGTTTCCGAACAGGCGGTGTGCCGAAACCGTACAGTTTTCCTTCATTGGCGGCCGCGATACTATGAGATTTAATGTATTTTTTATTTTAGATTTACGATGTTAGCTTTGAGCTGTGATGAAAAGCACTTTCCGGCGTACTAGGCTTGCTCCTACTCCAAGTGGATACCTCCATTTGGGCAATGCCTTTTCGTTTGCGGTGACGGTGGCCTTGGCTCGACGTATGGGCGCCAAGATTTTCCTGCGCATCGATGACCTGGATAGGGAGCGCGTAAAGCGCGAATATGTGGAAGATATCTTTGAAACACTGGACTACCTGGGACTCCCTTGGGATGAGGGGCCTAGAAATGGTCAAGAATATGAGGCGATGTATTCCCAAATTCACCGGATGGATGCATACCAAAAGGCACTACAGCAATTGCGTGAGCAGGGATTGGTGTTTGCCTGCGACTGCTCACGGTCGATGATATGGAGCAACCACCCCGAGGGCATTTACACCGGTACCTGTAGGCATAAAGGGTTGCCCTTAGCTACCATGGGGTATAATTGGCGGTTGGATACCGCCGCAGCTGGTTCGCTGAAGATCAACGGCCTCGATGGAAACGCCATCCAAACCGCGCTCCCCCTAAGTATGCGTGACGTGGTGGTGCGCAAACGGAATGGGTTTCCGGCATACCAACTGGCCTCGTTGGTGGATGATGTACATTTCGGTGTGGATTTCATTGTTAGAGGAGTCGATTTGTGGGAATCCACATTGGTGCAGACCCACTTGGCAGGTGTGTTAGGGTACGAGTCTTTTCTAGCGGTTAGGTTCCACCACCACGCGCTGTTGATGGCTGATGCCCACAGCAAATTGTCCAAATCAGCGGGATCCACCTCTATCCAATACCTCCGCAGGCAACATAAAACCAAGGCTGATATTTATCGGATGATGGGAGAGTTGGCGGGGTTGCCCGCTCCCTTATCCAGTTGGGAGGAACTAAGCAATACAACATGCGCTTGGCGCCCATTGGAGGGAGACTTGTAATCATGTAATCATTCTGTGTCTGAACAAGATGTCTGAAATATTCAAACAACATTTAGAAAAATTCATCAAGGTCACTGATGAAGAATTTGCGGGGATACTACCGTACTTCGGCACCAAGCTGGTCGCCAAAAAGGAAAATCTGTTGGAAGAAGGGCAGCTTTGCCGGTATCATTATTTTGTATTGGAGGGCATGTTACGTAAGTTTTTCATTAATGAAAAAGGAATTGAACAGACTACCGAATTCGCCATTGAAACCTGGTGGCTTACGGACAACATTGCATACGAGCATCAATTGCCGACGGCGTTTTATATACAGGCGGTAGAGAAATCAACAGTGCTATATATCAGTCGTGATAATCAGGAGAAACTCCTAGAACGGTTCCCCATTATGGAGCGCTATTTTCGTTTCGTATATCAACGAGCCTATGCGGCTATTCAAATCAGGATCAAGTATCTTTTTTCGCTTTCCAAAGAGGAATTTTACGATGAGCTGGAACGCAGACATCCCGAATTTGTACAGCGGGTTCCACAATATCTTATCGCTTCCTTTCTTGGATTTACCCCAGAATACCTGAGCGAAATACGTAAGAAACGTGTTTCTTAAACCAGTTTAAGTTTTCACGGATTTTCAATGCGGAGTTTTGCGTTCGTAATCATGTAAAACAAAAGCAAATGAAAATCGTAATCATTGGAGGTACCGGCCTGATCGGTAGCCAACTCGCAAACAATCTCAAGACAACACATGAAGTGATCGCCGCTTCCCCCAACACGGGCGTAAATACCATTACGGGAGAAGGCTTGGAGGAAGTGCTCGAAGGTGCGGACGTGGTGGTGGATGTTTCCAATTCACCGTCATTTGAAGATGAAGCGGTCATGAATTTCTTCAAAACTTCAAATGAAAACCTGATGCGTGCAGAGAAAGCCGCAGGTGTGCGGCATCACATTGCATTGTCTGTCGTGGGTACCCACGAAATGCAAGAAGGGGGATACTTTAGGGCAAAACAAGTTCAGGAAAACCTGATCAACGCATCGGGTATCCCGTATACCATTGTACGCGCCACGCAATTCTTTGAATTTGCAGGTGGTATAGTGGCGATGAGTACAGTGGATGGAAAGGTAAGGCTTTCCGATGCATTTATCCAGCCCATAGCAAGTGCCGATGTAGCATCATTCCTCGCGAAAGTAGTGGTAGAGAATCCCGCTGACAAAATCCTGGATATTGGCGGGCCAGTACAATTCACCATTGACCAATGGATCAAGCAATATCTATCGGCAACGCAAAAATCTCTTGACGTGGTAACCGATACGAATGCCCCTTATTCCGGTGTGGTATTGAAAAAAACAACCCTTACACCCGATCACCCGGTATACTTGGGTAACACGGAATATGCAGAATGGATTGCTAAACCCGAAAACCGACGGTAATGCACGATTAGTCAAAAAAACAGCTAGTAAATCGTGGGTTTATTTACCCGCGATTTTTTTACGGTGTAACATTCCCCACTTTTTCAATGCCAGCATCACTTCTTGTAAGGTGTCTGCATGTTCAGTAATTTCATATTCCACCGTAGGGGGAAAGGTATCATATACCGTGCGTCTTGCCAGTAAATTCGTTTCCAAATCTTTGAGTTCTTTGGATAGCATTTTATCGCTGATGCCGTCGACTTCCCTAGCGATTTGACGAAAGCGCTTTGCCCCACCTTTCAATGATAATAGGATTTGAAGCTTCCAGCTTCCGTTTAATGTTTCCATGGCATCACGAATGGCACGTAGTGTGGCTGCGTCGCATTGTAGGAGGTGGTCTTCATGTTTTGGCATATGCTTAACGGATTAAATGCATTACTAACACCGTGGTAAGTACTAACCGATTGGATAGTACTTACCGTTGGTTAGCAAATGTAGCTAAGTTTGCATGCGGAAAAAAACGAAAGAATGAATACTGAAAAAAAAGTACTGATAACAGGGGCAACAGGAGGGATTGGAAAAGCTACAGCTATCGCATTGGCAAAACTGCAATATGCCGTGGTCATCCATGGAAGAAATGAAGAAAAAACATCCGCAACGTGTAAAGAAATTAAAAGAATTTCCGGCAATGAAGATATAGATTATATCGTCAGTGACTTATTTTTAATGAGCGACGTAAAAAGAGCAGTGGAAACGTATATCAACAAATACAACCGGCTGGATGTGTTGATAAACAACGCAGGGGGCATAATGAGCAAAGAACGCGAAGAAACCAGTGAAGGGATAGAAAAAACATTAGCCGTTAATCTATTTGCCCCTTTTTTGCTCACCAATTTATTACTGGATTTATTGCGAAAAAGTGACGACGGAAGAATTATCAATGTTTCCTCTAATTCTCATCAGTTAAATGCTAAACCCGATTTCAACGACATTGAACTTGCTAAAAACTATAGCCCGCTTGCGGCTTATGGGAACGCTAAACTGTTCTTGATTTGGATCAGCCAGCATCTTGCCCGATTGCTGGAACAAACAGGTATTCAGCAGGTATCGGTAAATACCTTGCATCCCGGAGCAGCGGCTACTAATTTTGGAGTTAACAGCAATCTGGGGAGCCTATTTAATTTTTTCGGAAAACTGGCAAGACCGTTCTTTAAGACACCGGAACAAGGAGCAGAAACCCTTATTTATTTAGCCGCTTCCGATGAAGTGAAATCAATTACAGGAAAGTATTTTGAAAATAGAAAGGTAAAGTCGGCTTCCAAAAGATATTACAGCAATGAAAATGAGCAACTCATTTGGGATTACTGTACAGACAAAACAAACACATTATGGTAAAGACAAAAAAAAGGTGGACAACGAAAAACATACCTGATTTAACAGGCAAAGTCGCGATCGTAACCGGAGCCAACACGGGCATCGGATATGAAACAGCCAAAGCATTAGTTGAAGCAGGAGCAAATCTGACACTAGCTGTAAGAGATCAACAAAAAGCAGAAGAAGCAATACATAAAATTCAGTCAGAAACCCATCGGAAGGGCACGTTAACATTTGGCATCTTGAATCTTGCCAGCCTTAGCCAGCTAAAATCTTTTGCAGATGAGTTTAAAAGCAAGCACTCACAATTAGCGATCCTGGTCAACAACGCAGGCGTCATGATACCGCCCCCTGCTATTACTGAAGATGGTTTTGAAATGCAATTTGGTGTGAATTTCGTCGGGCATTTTGCATTGACAGGTCATTTATTTCCGTTACTCAAAAACACCCCGAATGCAAGGGTAGTGACGCTTTCAAGCGGAGCGGCTACGCTAACAGACGGCATTGATTTTAACAATCTGAGATTAGAAAAGCCGTATGATGAATGGCAGGCATACGCAGTAAGTAAACTGGCAGACATTTTATTCACTTATGAACTGGATAGGAAGGTAAAAGCAGCTCGCCTTCATATCGTTTCTGCTGCGGCTCATCCGGGAGTTACGCGTACTGATTTGCAGCGTCATATTCCCGGGGAACAGTTGGAAGGCATGTTTGCAGAATATGACGAAGTGATGGAAGCCTGGCAGGGAGCGTTGCCGGCTTTATTTGCGGCCACGGACGCTTCCGTAAAAGGAGGTGAATTTTTTGGTCCTGATGGTGAAAAGGAATTTTCGGGTTATCCCGCCCTCTCCAAACACCGCACACCTGCCATGACGGACGAAGCTTTAGCACGAGCATTATGGCAATATGCTGAGGAGGTAACCCGTGTAAAATACATTTTTTAAGGAAATCAATTTATCAGTTGCTTTAGCTAGCAAGCTAGCATACATGTAGGTATTTTAATAGTGATTATTTTTTCATATATTCACCCTTACGAAATCAACATGGAGGGGCGCTATGCGTACATTAAATGCCAACTGGTTTATCGAAGTACCGATCGATTTTGAGCACAAGCAATATCAGTTGCTCGCTTATCTACAAGAGATCAATGCGCATTTTAACCGAACCAAGCTTTACCCTAATCTGAACGACCTGGTTTTCCATTACAACAACCTGAGAAAATTCAAAAAAGACAAAACTACTTTAGAAGATTCATTCCCCGTTCGACTGAGCCATCTAGACGTGTCTGCAGTGAAGCTCACGTATGAAAAGATCGTAAACGATGATGCCATGATGCAAGAAATCGAGCAGATTATTAATTATGCCGCCCATAAACTAAAACCGGCAATCCAGGAAGGACAGGAAATTCATGACTTTGTAGAAAGCCATCTATCCATTTCCGAAGTGGGGATGCGCCCGCTTTACCCAGACCATGGTTATTTATTGCTGCGTAATGGTGATGAGCGAGGTGTGCGGGTATACGAATACCAGATTACGCTGTTTGAAAACCAATATGAAAAATACAGGGGTATCCATACGACCTATATCACCAAATATGCACGGCATTTTGTCTATAATACCCCGGAGTCCATCCGGAAAGACCTGCTCCATACTCGAAGGGAACTTCCCAACCCAGCAGTGTATCAGGTAGAAAGTGATATTGCTTTTCCTGTGGAGCATACGTTGCTGCCGTTGGCTAAAAAATCATTGGTCAAGACGATATCGGCGTTGAACTAGCAGATGGTTTTATCTTTAGGTGGTCGATTTGATGGAGTATTCCTCCATATCTTGATTATCCAGTAAATAATTACTTCCAGGCATCTTCGTCTATGGTTTCGCAGGTTTCGGTAATGGCTTTTTTCATTTCGGCAGCTTCTTTATCTGAAATGATTCCTACAAAATCCTTTATGGTAAAATTACTTTTCTTCGATTTTGCATGTTTTTTCAAAACCGATTCCACTTCTGTTAAAAGTTTTTCACTTTTAATCTTTAACATCTCCTCGATAAGGTGTAGTTTTCTTGCTTCAGATACCATAATATCTCCAATTAACGTATACAAAAATACAATTTTTCATCTAAATAACCTTTGATGGTGATGGAAAACAATGGAAACGCACTTCGACTATCGTGCGGTAGTCTGGCAGAGATAAATTTGCAAATGAATATATATTTCTATACCTTAGCCCCGCAGTATGCCGAAGAAGGGTGAGGCAACAAACCATTAAATAAACAAACTATTTTTTTAACCTGTTAAAACACACAATTATGTACAACAAGCTAGTTTTTTTCTTAGACAGCTAAAATGTTTTAGCTTTTTTAGCTAAACCGTTCTAGTGCCTTTGGCAAAATGGATGGGGTGCAGGCATTACGGCGTAATGTGCTGCGTCCGCATGGTGTTTTCCAAATCGTCGTAACTTGATGCCATCATGGAATGCTTGGCGCATGGGCCATGGCTTTTCCTTTAGGCGCATCACGACTGGCGTTTTGGGTACACACGACGAAACTGTAAATGAGATAAACCAAAAATCAAAACAATGAACCAAAATTCGACACAACACAAGCGTGGATGGGTGCGATTGACACCTTTTCCACTTGCACTTGCCGTGGCCATGCTTCCGGGGATGACACATGCAAACACCGATTTGGCAAACGAGCACTCACCGGCAATAACGAATGCCAAAGTGGTGCTTAACGCCGAAGCTAAACAACAGACCATTACAGGAACGGTAACAGCTGCGACCGATGGAAGCCCATTGTCAGGGGTTTCGGTCGCGGTGAAAGGAACCTCCCGTGGTGCGGCCACGGATGACAATGGCCGGTATACGATTTCGGCTTCCTCAGGAGAAACCCTTGTATTTTCTTATTTAGGATACGTTGCCCATGAAGTCGTGGTCGGGCAAAGTACGACGGTTAATGTCCAATTGCAAGATGATACCGAGAGCCTTGATGAGGTGGTAGTCGTGGGTTACGGTACCCAAAAGCGTAAGGAAGTGACATCTGCCGTCGCTACCGTTCGCGCCGAGGATTTCAACGCCGGTGGTGCGCGTTCGCCAATGGACTTGATCCAAGGTAAAGTAGCCGGTTTGAACATTACCCGTACACAGGGGAATAATCCTAATTCAGGTGTTGCCATCCAATTGCGGGGTGTCACCTCATTAACGGGTACACGTACTCCGTTGATTGTTATCGATGGTATACCGGGTGGTAACCTAGACCTGTTGCAGCAAGATGATATCGAATCATTTGACGTATTAAAGGACGGTTCCGCCGCCGCGATTTACGGCACCCGAGGTAACGCAGGTGTGATTTTGATCACGACAAAAAAGGGAAAGGCTGGGGAAGGTCGATTTGACTATGCTACCTATTTTCAGCGCGAGGTGGTAGATCGTAAGCCCGAATATCTTTCCGCTTCGGATTTTAGAGATCTAATAAGCCAAGGTATTATCAATGCCAACCAAGATTTCGGCGCATCTACTGATATTTATGAAGAACTAATAGATCGGCAAAATACCAGTCAGTACCATAACCTAGCAGCGTCGGGCGGTACAGATAATACAAATTACCGCGCTTCTATTTACTTTAACGATGCAGTAGGCATAGCTAAGCAGAGTGGGCGGGAGCAATTTGGAGGTCGGCTAAATATTAATCAGAAGGGGTTGAAAGACCGATTGACGCTCTCGATGAACTTAGCGGCAAACTTCAACAAGGCAAATTTATTGGGCGGAGGGTTTGATTCTGGTAATCGATCCACAAGTGGGGCAGACTTTGAACAGGCTATTCAGCGAAACCCTACTGCGCCTATCTATAATGAAGATGGAACATTTTTAGAAACGCAAAACTACAACAACTACAATCCGTTAGGGAGATTGGCTCATCGGATTGCTGGTCGAAACCAGCAAACGTTTTCTGGGGATGCGCAATTGAGGTTGCAAATCATTGATGGTTTATCGGTGTCTGCTTTTGGATCCTATGTGAGGAATAATTTTAACGATCGGTTTTATCGCTCTACGTTAGATTGGGAACAGCGCCCCGCATCCGATTGGCAGGGTATGGCGTTCGCGTCGAAGCGCAACGAAGTCTCTTGGACACAAACCTTCGAATCGACCATAGATTACAATAAGACATTTAATGAAGATCACGCTGTCACAGGTTTGTTGGGATACAGCTATCAATACGCCACGAACGAGAATTTCAGCGTGAACAACAATGGCTTCACCACTGATGGTTTTTTGGACTGGAATCTTGGTGCTGGAAGCGCAATTAATAATACGCAGTTGCCAAGGCCCGGTATGGGAAGCGGCAAACAAGACAACACATTAATTGCTTTCTTTGGCCGTGCGAATTACGCATATAAAGGTAAATACTTGTTCTCGGCCATCCTTCGTCGGGAAGGATCCTCACGCTTTGGCGCCAACCATAAATGGGGTAATTTCCCCGCCGCTTCAGTGGGTTGGGCATTAAGTGAAGAGGGTTTTCTTCGCGATGTGCGTCAGATCAATGATTTGAAACTGCGTGTAGGGTACGGGGTAACTGGTAATCAAGAAATTGATAATTATCAATCGCTTGTTACGTTAGGCACTGGTGGAGTGTATCCTCAAAATGGGGTTTACTATCAAACCTACGGGGCTGCACGTAACCCTAACCCGAATCTACGCTGGGAACAAAAAGCGGAGTGGAATTTCGGTGTAGATTTTGCATTGCTGAATAACCGAATCACCGGTGCTATTGATGTATACAATCGAGAGACAAAGGATCTCTTGTATCGTTACAACGCACAACAGCCTCCGTTCGTTCGCGATCAAATATATACCAATGTCGGCTCTATTCGCAATCATGGGGTTGAGCTGCAACTTTCCGCTATAGCTATTCGCAGAGAAGGTTTTCAATGGAACATTGATTTTGCAGGTAATTCGCAAAATAACAAACTCACAAAATTATCGAGCGACGTGTTTAAAGCGAATTGGCTAGAATTTGCCGGCTTGCCTTCTCCGGGTAATTTAGGTAACGCCATTCGATTGGAGGAAGGCGGTGCGGTTGGTAACTTCTTCGGCAAACGTTATGCAGGTCTGACGGATGACGGCAAATGGTTGTTTTACAAAGCAGATGGAACAACGGGTACCGCCAGCGAAATGAATAACGATGATTTAACAGTCATCGGCAACGGCGTTCCCAAATATCAGGCATCGCTGAGTAATACGTTCAGCTATAAAGGATTTGATTTAACTGTGTTATTCAGAGGGAAGTTTGCATTCGATATTTTGAATACGAAGGAAATGTACTTTGGTAATAAAAAATGGTTACCAAACAACTTGTTGAGGAGTGCTGTCACCAAGCATGACCAGCTAGATGACGATCCTCAATACTCCGATTATTATATTGAAAAAGGGGATTTCGTGAAATTGGATAACCTGACGTTAGGATACAATTTTACGCTAAACACCTCATATATACGGAATATGCGCCTCTATGTGACGGGGAGAAACATCGCGACTATCACCAAATACTCTGGGATAGATCCGGAGCTGCAAGACACTGGATTTGAACCGGGCATTGATAGTAGGAGTTTTTACCCCCGTACGCAGTCATGGGCTATTGGGTTGAATGTTGGATTCTAAATAAAAGCATAAGATGAAAAGTTATATAAAGAAAGCATTATATGTTGCCGCTGCTGGGATATTGGCCAGCGGAATGAATGCTTGCACAGATCTTGAAGAAAACTTGTATAGTGAATTAAATAAAAGTAACTTTTACAACAATAAAGTAGAGGTATTGCAAGCCGCATTACGTCCATTCACACATATGCAGGCGTGGTTAGCCCCTACTGGTCAAAATGGATACTATTATCATGCGGAACTTTCGTCAGACCAATTGGCGTGGCCTCAAAAAGGACGCCATGGGTATGATGGCGGCGACCATTTCCGTCAGCATTACCATACTTGGACCGATAATGAAGGTCGGATGCGCAGTGCGTGGACATTGATTTGGACAGGCGTTGGGTATATTAACGCTGCGTTAATGGATTTGGAACAAGTTGATCATGTTTCATTAGGGATTTCAGATGCAGAAATGGCAGCTATATTGGCAGAATTGAAAGTGCTCCGAGCTTTTCATTATTTGAAAATCATGGAACTATGGGGCAATGTGCCGATTATTACAACTGTCGGCGAACCATTGAATCCGCCTACACAACCCAAGGCAGAGGTGTTTAATTTCGTGAAAACGGAATTAGAGACTTATGTGCCCCAATTGTTGCCTTATTCAACAGAGTTGGTTGGTAGGGTTTCAGCCGCCGCAGGTTATGCGATGTTAGCGGAACTGTATTTGAACGCCGAATATTTTGTGGGTACGCCCATGTGGGATGAATGTATTGCTGCTTGCGACAAAATCATCAATGGAGAAGCAGGCGGTATCGGTGGATCTCCAGCACTTGCGGATAATTTGACTGAAACATTCAGTAATACCAATCGTAGTGCGCGTGAATCACTATTCCAATTCGCATTTAGCCGCCAAGGAGGCTTCACATTTGGCTGGGGAGGGTTCTTTATGGGCTATGATAACATCAAGGATGTCCTCAATGTCGGTTATGGTGGCTGGAATGCCTTCGTCGTGATCCCCTCGGCATTTGATGCCTATGCAGACAATGATTTGCGGAAGCAAGAATGGTTTTTGTTCGGGCCACAATACAAGTACGGAACGAATGAGCAGATTCTGGGTACAGAAGAATGGAATGGCCAACCGTTTGCTTATGTCAATTCCATCCGCAGGGAGAGTGAAGGTGACTTTACCAGCGAGGGAAGCATGGCAGAAGGGGAAGAAAACAGCGGTGCACGTTTCCACAAATATAAAAGCGGAACGCTGGATGATCCAAACTACCAAGAAAATCACTACATCCTGTATCGCCTTACCGAAATCTATTTCAACAAGGCAGAAGCCATCATGCGGAAGAACGGTGGTACCGCTACACAGGAAGCTGTCGATTTGATCAATGCCAGCCGCGAGCGGGCATTCACACCAGCAGACTGGCCAGCGGCGCGTTATACCACAGCTACGCTTACGATGGATGAACTATTGGCGGAACGCGGACGCGAATTTATCTTTGAGGGCAAACGCCGTACGGATATCATCCGCTTTGGTAGGTTTACCAACGGTAGCTGGTGGGATCATGAACCGACTAATGATCCGACCCGAGAGATTTATCCAATCCCGCATACGCAGCGAGCAGCAAATCCGAACTTGGAACAGAATCCTGGGTATCCCAACTAATATTGATATTGCCAGCAAGTTGTTACATGACTTGCTGGCTTTTTTACTATATTAGCATCGCGTAATCGAAGAAGGATTGCGTTGCTAATCAAACAAGTGTCTGATAAACGGAATAGCTAAATTAATTTATTTAATATTCGATGGAAAAGAGTAAAAAGACAACATCAACCTCATCTCGTAGGGACTTTATTAAAACAGGAACCGCCGCTGCTGCAGGTTTCATGGTGGTGCCAAGACATGTCTTGGGTGGTGCCGGTTTCGTGGCACCCAGTGACAAGCTGGTCATTGCCGGAATCGGTGTCGGGGGGAAAGGGGAGTCAGATCTCAGGAGTTTCCACGATAGTGGCAAAGCAGAGATTGCCTACTTGTGTGATGTGGATGACCGCCGTGCAGCAGGTTCGGTGAAGCGTTTCCCAAATGCGAAATACTACAAGGATTTCAGGGAGATGTTGGATAAGGAGCACAAGCATATTGATGCGGTGTCTGTATCTGGTCCTGACCACAATCACGCCATCCATGCACTTCCGGCCATGCAATTGGGCAAGCACGTGTACGTGCAAAAGCCATTGACGCATGATGTCTATGAAGCGCGGGTGCTGACCGAGGCCGCTAAAAAGTATAAAGTGGTTACCCAAATGGGTAATCAGGGTGCTTCTGGCGATGGTGTCCGTATTATGCGTGAATGGTTTGACGCCGGGTTGATCGGTGACGTACATACCATCTACACGTGGACAGATCGGCCGGTATGGCCGCAAGGTATCCAATGGCCTGCGCAAAAAGCCGATGTGCCTTCGGAGTTAGATTGGGATCTGTGGTTAGGTACTGCACCTTACCGGGACTATGTAGATAAATTGGTGCCGTTTAACTGGCGTGGATGGTGGGACTATGGTACTGGCGCGCTCGGTGATATGGGCTGCCACATCATGGAAGCCCCTTTCAGCATATTGGGTCTCCAATACGTGAAGGACGTACAAGCCAGTGTGGGGTCGGTGTATGTGGATGAATTCAAACGGGGCTATTTCCCTGAAAGCTGTCCGCCATCGAGTTATGCGGTGATGACATTCCCCAAAACTGAAAAAACCGCAGGGGATGTGACCATCCATTGGATGGACGGTGGTATCCAACCGCAACGCCCTGAAGAACTGGGGCCGAATGAGGTGTTTGGAGACGGAGGAAACGGCATCCTCTTTATCGGTACTAAAGGTAAGATGCAAGCAGGATGCTATGCAGAAAACCCACGGTTATTGCCCACCTCGCTCACCGAGCAAAATCAATTGCCAGTGACATATGAGCGTGTACCCGGCGGTTCGTCAGGACACTATGCACAATGGGTGGAAGCATGTATTGCCGGATATGGCAACAAACAGGTGAGTGCACCGTTTGAGATATCCGGCCCGTTGACCGAGGCATTGCTCATGTCTAACCTGGCGATCCGTGGTTCGGATCTGCGTATCGAAAACCGCTATCCTGGCCGGAACCTCAAGTTGATTTGGGATAATGACAACATGAAAGTGACCAACTTCGATGAGGTGAATCAATTCGTGAAACGCGAGTACCGTAAAGGATGGGAACTGTCTGTCTAAGACAACCTATTTACTAATAGCAAATGGCGGATATGAACAAGCATATCCGCCATTTTTATTTATTGCACCCCAGCACTTATCAGCCGATGACCCGGTAAGCGGAAATGCCGAAGAAGACCTTTTCATTACCTGCTTTGCCGTGGCTCATGGTTGAGTGGAATCCACTTGCCCAGCGGGTTAAATACCAATCCCAGTATCCATTACAAAGTCTTCGTCTCGTAGGTGAACGATCTCGGTAGCTTTCTCATAGTTGGTTGATTTCTTGGAAAAGAAATCATGCTGGGTAGTTTCTACGTTCAGCCCATTCAATACGATGGGGTTTACTTGCTTCACCTCAAAGGTGGGTTCGAAGCCCAAGTTCATCAACGCCTTGTTGGCATTGTAGCGGACATACTCCTTCACCTCTGCGGTAAGGCCGACATCCGTGTAGATCTCTTCGGTATATTTCAGCTCATTTTCATAGAGGTCATGAAGCAGTGCCAACAGCTTGGCTTTCGAAGCTTCAGGGTTAGGGAGTTTCTTATACACGTCCTGTGCTAATAACCCAACGAAAACACCGTGGATGGATTCATCAGCCACGATTTTTTTGATGATGTCTGCGCTGGCCACCATGTGTCCTTGGCCGCAGAGCCATAGCGGGATGAAGAAACCGCTGTAAAAGAGGAATGATTCCAATAAAACAGATGCGCTCAACCCCATGAAGAGGTCTTCCTTGCTGATATCCGTATCGGCTAGCTTGCGGTAGTATTTGTCAATCGTAGAAGCCTTGAATTGGAGATACTTGTTGCCCTGCACCCAATTGAAGATATCTTCGATATCCTGTGAAGTGGCTACCGTGGTAAAGATGGTGGAATAGGATTTGGCATGGATGGCCTCCATCATGCACATGTAGGCCAAAACCGATTTGTTTTGGAGCGAATCGATGTGGTCCATAATCTTTGGCATCCCGGTATTGCTTTGCAGGGTGTCCAGTAGGGTCAGGCCGCCTAGCGCTTTCTTATAGCACTCCCGCATCTCCGGCGAGAGGGATTTCCAACTGTCGATATCTTTCGACGGGATATATTCGGTATCTATCCAGAATTGCTTGATATTTTGCTCCCAGAACATCAAGGCATAATCGTTGTCCGGTTCGTTCCAATTGACTGCTTTATACTGTTTCATATTCCACTGAATGTTAACTGTTGTGGTGTGTGTTTATTTTTAGACAAGAATACGAAGCGATTCTTGGTCTCCCAAGCCTGGCTTCGCATCCTTTTTTGTCTCCGGCTCCTATAGCCTTGTTTCTTATAGTCTTGCTTCTTGTTTCTTGCAATCTTGCTTCTAAATTACGCTGAGCAAGAGACGCACTCCTCGATGGTCGACTTGCGGGTACGGGTATAGTACAGCGACTTGAGGCCCATCTTATGCGCATAAATGTAGTAACGTGCCAAATCCCTTGTCGAATCCCGAGAATTGGTATGCAGGATGGTCGAAATCCCTTGGTCTACGTGCCGTTGGATGACGGATACCAAACGCAATACTTTCATTTGGTCCATATCATACGCCGACTTGTAATAGAAGTAATTCTCATTGGTCAGGTACGGCATGGGGTAGTAGGTCGTACTGTCGCCGTATTCGCGCACTTCAATCGTATCTACGATTGGCATCACGGAAGCCGTAGCATTCATGATATAGGAAGTGGACTGGTTCGGTGCAATGGCCATTCGGTAGGCATGATATACTCCGTGTTCTTGTACCTGCTGTTTGAGGGTTTCCCAATCCGCTTTAGTCGGTATGGCAATGCCATCGAATAGTTCAGTGACCTTGATGGTGGTCGGGAAATGGTCTTGCTTGATGTATTTATCAAAATACGAGCCATCGGCATAGGCCGATTTTTCAAAGCCCAAGAAGGTCGTCTTCCGTTCGCGAGCAATTTCCATAGACGCTTGTAGCGAATAGAAGTTGACCATCATGAAAAACACATTGGCGAAATCCAATGCCTCTTCGCTTTCATACATGATGAAGTTTTTGGCCAGGAACCCATGTAAGTTCATGGCACCCAAACCTACGCTATGTAATTCCCTGTTGGCTTTCTGGATAGACGGTACCATCGCGATATCCGTCACATCAGACACCATGGTGAGGGCATGCATGGCCGTTTTCACGGCTTGCTCGATACGCTTGTTGTCCATGACGGTGGCGATGTTGAGCGAACCCAAGTTACAGGAGATACCGTAACGGATGGTGTCTTCCTGTCCGTAGATGTTGATATCCGATACTTCAGATACCTGCATGATTTCCGTGCATAGGTTGGAGAATTTAACTTTTCCTATGCCGTTCAATGCATGTTGGCGATTGGCGTTTTCCTTGAAGAAAATGTATGGGTACCCACTTTCCTTTTGCGTCTGCGCGATTTTGACCAACAGGTGGCGGGCATTGATTTTTTTCTTCTTGATTTTGGAATTGGTGATGAGCTCGTCATACATCTCATCCATGTCCAGTTCATCCAGGTACTTGCCGTATTCCTGCATCACGGTATGTGGGTGGATGAGGTAACACGGTTCATCCTTGGCGGCTAATTCCATGAACTTATCAGGGATGATGACACCAATGGAGAGTGATTTGATGCGGACTTTTTCGTCTACGTTGATTTTCTTGCAATCCAAGAACTCTTCAATATCAGAATGGAAAATATTCAGGTATACGGCCCCCGCACCCGGGCGTTGGCCGAGTTGATTGGCATACGAAAAGGTATCCTCTAGGATTTTCATGATGGGCAGTACCCCTCCGGCACGTCCTTCCACACCTTTGATGGCCTCGCCACGCGCTCTGATTTTGGAAATGTTGAATGAAACACCACCGCCAATGGAAGAGAGTTTCATGGCCGAATCCACGGCATAACCAATGCCATTGAGGTTGTCACCGATTTCATCAAGGAAGCAGGAAACCAATTCGCCGGAACGCTTTTTACCGGCGTTGAGGAATGTAGGCGTAGCGGGTTGGTATTCTTGATTGATGAGCAATTCAGCATACTGAAGTGCCTTGTCTACCCCTTGGTGGCGGGCAAGGAAAAGTGACACAGCGGCCACGCGGTCTTCGTAACGCTCCAAGAATTTTTCGCCCGAGTCGTCGCGCAAGGCATAACTCTGGAAAAACTTGAATGCGCTCATGAATGAAGGGAAACGGAACTTTTTACCGGCGATAAAATGATACACCTGCTCCATCTCTTCAAATGTGAACCATTCGTAGAAGTTGATGTAATAGTTGTGCTCGATGAGGTAGTCTATCTTTTCCTTTAAGGTGTAGAAGAAAACCGTGTTTTTATTGACGTATTCCAAAAAATAAGCGCGCACGGCTTCTTTGTCCTTATGCAGACTAAACTCGTCATCATGTTTGACCATGATCTCATTATTGAGCAAAATCCAGCTCTTTGCTACCTCGTTTGTTACCATAGTGTTTCTTTGAAATTATAATGTCAATAAATTGTTGTACATCTTCCATTGTTCCCGAGAGCTCAAACTTAAGTGCTAAGGGTAAATGGTATTCCGATGCGATTTTATCTCCTGCCAACGCGAAGTTCTGCCCCCAATTGCGGTTGCCGCTCGAAGACACGGAAAGGAGGCGATGGCTGACGCGTTGCAGGAATGCCTTGGTGGTTTCCGGCACGTCGCCAAAACGGGTGGTGAAGGTCACCAAATGGCCGTCGTGCTCGACGTCCATCTCCGGCTGGATTTTTCGGACCGTCCATCCGGTCAAATCCGCTACCTTCTGCATGAACCGCTCCACGTTGCCCGTTTTACTGTCGTAATAAATCCACTCCATGTTTGATTGCCTTTCGTGTTTAGCTAACGAACCCCCAGCAATTGTGGGGGTCGATGTTTTTAACTGACGGTCTTTGGTACGGAAATTACTGAACCGCCAAAGCCGATAATTCATCGGGTTTGAAACCGATGATCCGTTGGGTTTCCTGGTCTTGGTTCAGGACGATGACCGTCGGCACCGTACGAACTTTATATTGGATGGCTAGTTCCGGTTTGTCAAAAGGATTCACCGTTTCATAGCTGACGCCCTTGCGATCGAGGAACTCTGACACCTGATTGCAAGGTGCACAGTCGTTTTTTTCGAATTTGATAATCCTGGTCATAGCAGTAAGATTTTAATGTTCAATATGTTGGACTCCCGACTTGTTTCCCGGTAGATCTTTCCGGTGCTTGTTGCCGTTTAGACCGGTAAGCTGCGGCCTTGAACAAATATCAGCTATTTAACTTGAGGACGGTAGGAATTGTTATCAACAGATGTTAAATTATTCACAATGTGGATAACAGTTGTGAAGCATTATCTTAATAATACATTGATTATTAATTATTTGACTGTTATGTTGAGATTTATAAACAGCTAAATGTGGATAACAATCAAAATGTTTCGGCATGCTTATTGGTAGTGTAGCAGCTACGCCACACCCTTTAACCACCACTGGCCCTACCACGACTACAACAGCGAAGACAACAGGTATACCATGGCCATTGCTACTACGCCCATAATGAGGGAAGCCACTGTAAATACACGGAGCATGGCGGCGAGGCTGATCCCCGAAAATCGGGCAATAACCCAAAAATAGGAATCATTGGCATGTGAAACTACCATGGAGCCCGCGCCCATGGCCAGTACGCTGAGGATACGGCCATTATCGTGGTCAAGACCCAGTGTAGGCAGGAGCGGCAGCATGATGGAAGAGGCAGTAATGATCGCTACAGATGAGGAACCCTGGGCGGTCTTGAGGATGGCGGCTACTAAGAAAGGGAACAAGAGGCCTAGGTTGCCAACGAAGGCACTGTCGGCAAAATGCCGCCCCAAATCGGCTTGAGCCAGTATCGCACCGAAGGAACCACCGGCACCGATAATCACCAATATTTCCCCGGCTTTCTCCACCGCACCACGTAATAACGGTGCCAATTCCTTACTTCTCCACGAGCGTTTGCACAGGAAAGCAAGTACAATCCCGATACCCAATGCTACCTCCGGGATACCTGCGGTATGCAGAATTTGTAAGGGTAATGGCAGCTCGGCCCCACCCAAACCAATGAACGCATGGATACCAATGAGGAGGATAGGCACGACAACGGGCATGGCTGCACGTGCGACGTATGGCAGTTGGGTAGGTTGCGATGCGGTATCTCCTGTTGGTTTTGGTAACAGTATGGGGAGTTTGCTGCCCGCATAGCGTGACCACCGATAACCGCAGTAGGCAGCCGGTATGGCAGCTAGCATGCCATAGAGAATCACTTTGCCAAAGCTCGCACCCAAAGTAGCTGTTGCCGCTGCCGCACCGGGATGGGGCGGCACGAGGCAATGTACGGCATATAACCCGGAAGCGAGTGATGAGGCCATGATGATCAGTGATACACCGGTACGCTGGGCCATGGTCTTATTGAGTCCGTTGAGCACGATGAATCCCGAATCGCAGAAGATGGGCAACCCTACCACATAGCCGGTCATGCTCATGGCCAGTGGTGAGCGTTTTTTGCCTGTTTTTCGGAGAATGTAATTAGCCAGCACCGTCGTGCAGCCGGTATATTCAAGCACCATCCCCAGCGTAGTGCCTAATACGATGATGAGGCCGAGTGCACCCATGATATTGCCAAAGCCGCTTTTTATTGCGGCGAGGAGTTCAGGCACACGGAGCTGGATGCCAAGACCCACGACCAGGCATGCCAGCAACAGGGCAAAAAAAGCATGTACCTTGTAACGGGTGGTGAGCACCACGATGAGCACGATGCCCACCAACAATGCGAGCATGCTTTGGGTGAATGAGACGGCCATCTATGACGTAAAAAGGTAAAAATAAGAAAAGGGAATGTAAAAACGATTACTTAATCCAGTTCACGTCAACCTTATATGAGGTACTCAAACAATGTTTGGTCACTATTCACTTCCTTCACATCGAAACGGTGATGACGCATCCGTTGTAAAAGGGCAGGGTAATCGGCGGCGTTTTGGAGTTCGACGCCCACCAATGCAGGGCCTCGTTCACGCTGTGTCTTTTTGATAAATTCGAATCGGGTGATGTCGTCATGAGGCCCCAATACCTCGTTGACAAATAGCTTAAGCGCACCGGGCCGTTGCGGAAAACGGACGATGAAATAATGCTTCAATCCCTCGTATAGCAGGGAAAGTTCCTTGATTTCGCCCATGCGGTCGATATCATTATTGCCGCCGCTGATGATGCAAACGACCTTCTTGCCTTTGATTTCGTGCTGGTAGGTGTCTAACGCTGCCACGGCAAGTGCCCCCGCGGGTTCGGCCACGATGGCGTCTTTATTGTACAGTTCAAGGATGGTCGTGCAGATTTTCCCTTCCGGGATGAGGCGCATATCATCCAACAGTGTGTTGCAATAGCCGAATGTAATATCACCCACCCGTTTTACAGCGGCACCATCCACGAAGCGGTTGATGTCATCGAGGGTGACCGGATGCCCTTGCTCCAATGCTGTTTTCATGGATGGGGCACCTTCGGGCTCCACACCATACAGCTTGATATCCGGACGGGTAGCCCTGAGATAGGTGCCTGCTCCCGAGGCTAACCCGCCACCACCGATTGGGATGATGACCACCTCCGTTTCAGGCAGGTCTTGCAGGATTTCGACACCCACGGTACCTTGGCCTTCGATGATGTCTAGATCTTCAAAAGGGGGGATGAAAGTCATCGCGTGTTCGGCAGCATAAGCCAGTGCCGCTTGCTGGCAATCATCAAATGTATCGCCGGTGAGGACGATTTCGATATTACCATTGCCGAACATCTCCGTTTGGCTGATCTTCTGCCGTGGGGTAGGCCCCGGCATAAAGATCACCCCCCGAATGTCTAGCCTTTTGCAAGAAAATGCAACCCCTTGAGCGTGATTCCCTGCACTTGCGCAGACCACGCCCTGTGCCCGTTCGGCCTCGGTGAGTTTACTGATTTTATTGAACGCACCCCGCAGTTTGTACGACCGAACCACCTGCAAGTCCTCCCGTTTGAGGTAGATGGCCGCACCGTATTTTTCCGAAAGCCGTTCGCTGTATTGCAAAGGCGTATGGTTAACCACGCCTTTCAAGCGTTCGGCTGCCGATTCAATGGTATGTGTCATTGGGCAGAAGCAGCAACGACGTCCGACAAGCCCACTTGAGTAGCCAGCCAATCGCCTACCTCACTCGTCTTATACGCTTTGTTTTTTCCGGACAAGTCTTCGGTAACGATGCCTTCTGCCAACGATTTGTTGACAATCGCCCGGATGAGAGCCGCTTCTTCTTTCAGGCCGAAACCATCTTCAAAGAGCATGGCGGCAGATAGCACGGTAGCCAGCGGGTTAGCGATGTCTTTTCCTGCTGCCTGCGGATAGGAGCCATGGATGGGCTCGAACAGCGACGTGTGGACGCCAATGGACGACGACGGCATCAAGCCCATGGAACCTGAAATCACGGATGCTTCGTCGGTCAGGATATCGCCAAATAGGTTTTCAGTGATGATGACATCATAAGCGCTCGGCCATTGGATCAAGCGCATGGCCACAGCGTCTACAAATTCATAGCTGACTTCCACTTCGGGGAAATCTTTTTCCATGTCTTGTACGGTTTCCCGCCACAGGCGGGAGCTTTCAAGGACGTTCGCCTTGTCTACACAGCATAGCTTCTTGCGGCGGCCCATGGCCATTTCAAAACCGAGTTTAGCCAACCGCTGCACCTCTTCACGTGTGTAAGTACAGGTATCAAAAGCGGTATCGCCATTGTCTTTCCTGCCGCGTTCGCCGAAGTAGATGCCCCCGGTGAGTTCGCGGAGGATAATCAGGTCGGTTCCTTCGATGCGATCCCTTTTCAATGGGGAGTTGTCGATGAGGGAGGGAAAGGTAAAGGTAGGGCGCACATTGGCAAACAGCCCTAATTTCTTGCGCATTTTCAACAATCCCTGTTCCGGGCGCACCGGAGCCTTGGGGTCGTTATCATAGCGTGGATGGCCAATGGCACCAAAAAGCACGGCATCCGCCGCCATGCAAATTTCGTGGGTTTCTTCGGGATAGGGGTCGCCTACGGCGTCAATAGCAGCCGCTCCGGTCAGCCCAAAGGTCCAATTCACCCGGTGTCCAAATTTATTGGCTACCGCATCGACTACTTTCACTGCTTGGTTAACCACTTCGGGGCCAATTCCATCGCCCGGTAATAATGCTATATTCAATTCCATGTGATGTTTTTTGTTTGCTTATTTGCGGATTTGCTGAATCGCTTATTCGCGTATCAGCGATTCAGCGTATTTGCGAATCTACTTATTTGCTCTTTATTCTTGTGTCTATCGTCTAATGTCTAATGCCCATCGTCTCCAATTTCGCAACGGGCTCTACATTCAGCACGATATTCAACATTTTTTGTGTCGCTTTGATGGCCGATACCGTTTGGTCAGAGTCCAATCCCCGAGTCACGAACGTTTTCTTCTTGGTTTCCCAAGTAATGGTCGTTTCGCAAAGGGCGTCTGAGCTGCTTCCCGGTGCAATCCGGACATTGTAGTCGACTAATTTGGGCAGTCGGATACTGTTTTTGGAGTATGCCATGGTCAAGGCATTCATGAAAGCGTCAAATTGTCCGTCACCTTGTGCATGCTCCTCAAATAAGGTATTGTTGATCCGCACGGAGATGGTGGCTGATGGGCGCAAACCCTTGGCGTGTGTCAGCACATACGATTCGACCAATATGTTATCCTCATGGGCTTTCGTGGTCAACACATCGGAGATGATATAGGGAAGGTCTTCCGTGGTGACTGTTTCCTTTTTATCCCCGAGTTCGATCACCCGTTGGGTCACTTTTTTGAGGTCTTCTTCGTTCAGTTTCAGACCAAGCTCTTGGAGGTTTTTCTCAATGTTTGCCTTGCCCGATGTTTTGCCCAGTGCATATTTACGCTTCCGGCCGAAGCGTTCGGGGAGCAGGTCATTGAAGTAGAGGTTATTCTTATTATCTCCGTCAGCGTGTATCCCAGCTGTTTGGGTAAATACATTGTCACCCACGATGGGTTTGTTGGTTGGTATCCGGATACCGGAGAAGTTTTCGACGAGCCTGCTGATGGTATAGATATAGGATTCGTCGACCGCAATGTCGACATCAGGCATAAAATCGTTGATGACGGCCACTGCACTGGCCAGTGGGGCATTACCCGCTCGCTCACCCATGCCGTTTACGGTCAAATGCAATCCGTCGATGCCTGCTTTTACGGCTTCCAGCACATTTGCCGTGCCCAGGTCGTAGTCGTTATGGGCATGGAAATCGAAATGTATCTGGGGATACCGGGCTTTTAATGCTGAAATGTATTCAAACGCTTCGGTGGGGGTGAGTACACCGAGTGTGTCGGGTAGCAAGATCCGTTTAACCGGTTGCGTGGCCAAGAAATCAAGGTACTGCAGTACGTAATCGAGCGAATGGCGCATCCCATTGCTCCAGTCTTCCAAATAAACGTTGGTCACCATTCCTTTCTGCTCGGCGAGCGCGATCACGGCGGCGATTTCGCTGAAATGCTGTTCAGGTGTTTTACGGAGTTGGTGCGTGAGGTGGTTAAGCGAGCCTTTGGTTAATAGGTTCTGCACGTTTACCCCGGCTTGCTCCATCCATGCGATGGATACGCCATTGTCCACAAACGACAGGACTTCGATGGCATGCAGGTACTCGTTTTGGGCGGCCCATTCCGCAATGGCCTTTACGGCTTCAAATTCGCCTTGGGAAACACGGGCCGACGCCACTTCTACGCGGTCTACTCCGAGCTTCTCCAAGAGCAATTGGGCAATGGTGAGTTTTTCCGAAACCGAGAACGACACGCCCGAGGTTTGCTCACCATCGCGCAGTGTCGTATCCATGATCTCTATTTTCCTTTTTGCCATTGCTTATAGGGGAAGTGCCGTTGCAAATTCCTGAATGTCGGATTTGATGTTGAGCAAGTAGTCGATATCGTCAAAGCCATTCATCATATTGCTTTTTTTGTAGCTATTGATATCGAATGATTCTTTTTCTCCGGTGGCCAGCAGGATGATGGTTTGCTCCGGTAGGTTTACTTCGATCTGGGTGTCGGGATTATCATAAACCACCGCAAAAATTTTCTCCAAAAACGCTGCACTGACCTGTACCGGTAGCACGCCGATGTTCAAGCAGTTATTCCGGAAGATGTCTGCAAAGAAACTCGATACGACACACCGGAAGCCGTAGTCGTAAATGGCCCATGCCGCATGTTCCCGGGAAGACCCGGAACCGAAATTCTTGCCGCCCACCAGGATTTTACCTTGATAGGTGGGGTCATTCAGTACAAAGTCTGCTTTCGGGGTATTGTCGGGGTTATACCGCCAGTCGCGGAAAAGGTTATCCCCAAATCCCACGCGCTCGGTTGCTTTTAGAAAACGTGCGGGGATGATTTGGTCGGTATCCACATTCTCGATCGGGAGTGGAACCGCGGTGCTTGTCAATATATTGAAACTATCGTATGCCATGTGTTAACGTTATTGAATAAGGGTTCTCGGATCAGTGACTACTCCCGTTACGGCTGCTGCTGCCGCTACCAAGGGGCTGGCCAATAAGGTGCGGGCACCGGGGCCTTGTCGGCCTTCGAAGTTACGGTTGGAGGTACTTACGGCATATTTCCCCGCGGGTATCTTGTCTTCGTTCATGGCCAAGCAGGCCGAGCAACCCGGTTGGCGCAAGGTGAAGCCGGCTTCGGTGAGGATATCCAAGATGCCTTCTTTCCTGATTTGCTCTTCCACCACATGCGAACCGGGTACGAGCCATACGGTCACGTCTTCCGCTTTCCGTTTGCCTTTTACCAGCGAGGCAAAAGCCCGGAAGTCCTCGATACGGCCATTGGTACAACTGCCCACGAAGACATAATCCACTTTTTTGCCGACCATGGCTTCACCTTCGTGAAAGCCCATGTAACCCAGTGATTTGTCAAAAGTAGCCTTGGCTTCTTCTACATGGTCAGCCGTAGGAATATCTTTGGTAATGCCGATGCCCATGCCGGGATTGGTGCCATACGTGATCATCGGTTCGATTTCCGAGCCGTCAAACGTCAATTCTTTGTCGAATACGGCGTCTTCATCGGTTTTCAGGGTTTTCCAGTAGGCCATGGCCTTCTCCCAGTCGGCTCCTTTGGGACTGAACTCCCGTCCTTCGATGTAATTGAACGTGGTTTCGTCCGGCGCAATCATTCCGCCACGGGCACCCATTTCGATACTGAGGTTGCAGACGGTCATCCGCCCTTCCATGCTCATCTGCTCGAATACACTTCCGGCATACTCGACGAAGTAACCCGTTGCACCCGAGGTAGTCAGCTTGGATATGATGAATAAGGCCACGTCTTTCGGCAATACGCCCTTGCCCAATTGGCCATTGATGGTGATCCGCATTTTCTTAGGCTTGGGTTGCATGATGCACTGCGTGGACAGCACCATCTCTACTTCCGAAGTACCGATACCGAAAGCGATGGCACCGAATGCCCCATGCGTGGAGGTATGCGAGTCACCACATACGATGGTAGCCCCAGGTTGGGTGATGCCGTTTTCAGGACCAATGACATGGACAATGCCGTTTTTATAATGCCCCAATCCCCAATGCTTGATGCCATATTCACGTGTATTCTCTTCCAACGCTCTCAGCTGGTTGGCCGACAGCGGGTCCTCAACAGGCAAATGCTGGTTGAGGGTCGGCGTGTTGTGGTCGGCGGTGGCAAACGTGCGTTCAGGATACAAGACCCTGATGCCCCGGTTGCGTAATCCTAGAAAAGCCACGGGACTGGTCACTTCGTGGATAAGGTGCCGGTCGATAAATAACACATCCGGCCCTCCCTCGATCTTGCGCACCACGTGCGCATCCCATACCTTGTCAAATAATGTCTTACTCATTTTTATAGTTGTTGTTTTACGTGCTATCGGCTTTCGGCACTTAGCGATAGCGGTGTTGTTAATCTTGTTTAGTCAACTGATGGCCCATTAATGGCTTACTGCTTCTACTTCGATAAATTTATTTAGTGCATCCAAATAGGCATTAGCCGATGCACGTACAATGTCGGTGCTAAAGCCGTATCCCATATAGGACTTGTCTTCGTATACCACGCGCATATCGACCTTGCTGACATCGTCGCTGCCTCCATGTATGGAATGGATGTTAAATTCTTTGATTTCTACGTGCTTCCCGGTGATTTCTTCGATCGCTTTGATGGTGGCACTGACCGGACCGTTGCCGGTGGCCGTGGCGGTCTGCTCTACCCCGTTGAGAGTCAGCGTGACAGCAGCCACTGGTGTATCCTGGTCTCCGGTGGTCACTTGGAGCGCTTGGATGGAAATCCCATTTTTGAAACTCTCCTCGGCTTTAATGCCCATGAGTTGCAACAGGTCATCGTCTTTCAATTCTTTCTTGACATCGGCCAGTTCGAGGAACCGTTGGTACACTTGATCCAGGTCGATACGCTCCATGGTGTACCCCAGGCGCTCGAGGTGGTGTTTCAGTGCATGACGGCCACTGCGGGCGGTGAGGATGATCTCCGATTGGTCGATACCCACATCCTCCGGATTGATGATTTCGTAGTTTTCACGGTGTTTCAACACGCCGTCTTGGTGGATGCCGGAACTGTGCGCAAAAGCATTCCGCCCGACGATGGCCTTGTTTGGCTGTACGGGCATGCGCATCATGCGACTCACCATCGTACTCAATGGGTACAGTTGCTTGCTATTGATCTGGGTGTATAAGCCGAGTGACTGATGGGTTTTCAGGGTCATGACCACTTCTTCCAATGACGTGTTCCCCGCCCGCTCACCGATACCGTTGATGGTACATTCGACCTGACGTGCTCCATTTTGCAAGCCTGCGATGCTATTGGCGGTAGCCAATCCCAAATCGTTGTGGCAGTGTACGGAGATGATGGCCTTGTCGATATTTTTAACGTTTTCTTTCAGGAATCTGATCTTGGCGCCATATTGCTCGGGGAGGCAGTAGCCATTGGTGTCGGGAATGTTCACGACGGTTGCCCCGGCGGCGATAACGGCTTCGATCATCTGCGCCAAGTATTCATTGTCAGCCCTGCCCGCATCTTCCGCATAAAACTCGATGTCTTCAACGAAGGATTTGGCATATTTAACGGCTTCCACTGCCCGTTCGATGATGGCTTCGCGTGTGCTGTTGAATTTGTATTTGATGTGCATGTCAGATGCGCCGATACCGGTATGGATACGTGGTCGCTTGGCATATTTCAAAGCCTCGGCTGCACAGTCAATGTCGCCTTTGACTGCCCGGGTGAGCGCGCAGACGGTAGGGGTTTTTAAGAGTTTCGAGAGTTCAACAACACTGTTGAAATCACCGGGGCTCGAAATCGGGAAACCCGCTTCGATGACATCTACGCCTAACGATTCCAACGCTTCAGCGATGATGAGCTTTTCTGGAGTGGTCAATTGCGAGCCTGGCACCTGTTCTCCATCCCGGAGCGTGGTGTCAAAAACGTATATGCGATTTGGATCGTGCAACATGGTAATATCTTTTTGGTTTCAACTATATGCTTTGGTAACTCATCGCCGGCGCTTCACGATCGATCAGCCCCCCGATGGGTACAATTGTCTTTACTTTGCCTCGTTCTAATACGATTTTCTGGGTTAAACAGTCGGGCAACTGCGTTTCGTAATGCCCGACATAAATCAACGTTTTTCCGAAACTACAGAGTTCATCGACCACGGCATTGAAATGCTCGGCTTGGGCATGATCCAATCCTTGGCAGGGCTCATCCAGGATGAGCAACGGCGGATTTTTGATGATGGTTCGGGCTAGGAGAACCAACCGTTGTTTTCCGAGCGGCAGAGTGGTCATCAACGAATTTTTGTATTCCCGTAGCTCGAAAAAGTCCAATAATTGGTCGATTTTACGTTGTTTATCGTATCCGGGTTGCTTGTACAAGCCGATACTATCATAGAAACCTGATGCGATGGCTTGCCATACGGTTGCCGTCTGGTCGAAGTACCAATGCAGTTCGGGGGAAATGATACCTAATCGTTCCTTGATATCCCAAATACTCTCGCCACTGCCTCGCGGCCGGCCAAACAAGTGGATACGGTTAGCATACGCTTGCGGGTGGTCGCCTGTAATGAGGCTGAGCAGCGTCGATTTTCCTGAACCGTTATGCCCTTGGAGCAACCATTTTTCGCCCGCACGAACCGTCCAGCTAACATCTTCCAGCACCACTTTGTCTCCATAACGGACATGGATATCTTCCATATGGACCATGATTTCCGATGGTATAGGGGGTTCTTCTTCGAGGAACGATGGTAGTGCCCGCCGGATACGGCGGATATCGGTTGACAGTTCTTGTACCGAATGTCGCTGTTTGATCTGCCCATCCATGATTTCGGCAAATCGGTTGATGCAAGCTGGCAACTCCCTGCTGTTCGTGAGAATGAGCAAGTGTACCCCCATCCCAGCGAGTTCGTCGAGGTACAGATTGAGCCTCCTGCGCGAGGCAGTGTCCAGCCCGGTGTAAGGTTCATCAATGATGAGCAGTTGCGGTTTCAGCCACAGCGCCTTGATCAATTGTAGTTTTTTATGCTCGCCACTAGAGAGCTCGATCAACTGGGTGTTCTTCAGGTCGGTGGAGTCAAACAAATCAAAATACCGCTCCACATCCTCGAACAGCAAGTTTTCTGTTTTGGCGTAATGGGCTAGTTCCGCATATACCGTCAACGTATCGTTCTTTTGTTGCTTGTTATAACGCTGTTGGTAGTAAAAGTTGCGGTCGCCTTCCAGGTTGGTAAATTGATACCAATTGGAAACGTACAATGCTTTTGCAGGGAGAGCAGAATTATCATCGAAAAAGAGCTGGATCGTGCCGCTTGTTTTTACAAGGCCAGCCAGTGCTTTCGCTAAGGAGCTTTTTCCCGAGCCGCTTTTCCCACCCAGTAGCCAATGCTCCTCCTGACGGATTTGCCAATCCAGTTCGTCCAATACCACCTGTTGGGCGTATTGTAAACGTAATTGGGCGATATGGGCAACAAGATTACGCATTGTCAACTAGGCGATGGCGCCGTTGTTTATTTTCTATTTCGTTGTAAAGGGTAGTTTATATGATACAAATTTATGCAAATTGCGTGTGAAATACAACGGTATTCGGGTCAGGTGAGGCAACCGTATGGCCAAACTAACCCGAATACCGTTGATTCATTAAGCCGTCTTGATGGCTTTCATCGCCGTCATGGCCTTACGAAGCACGGCACCAACTTTTTCTACCGGATGGGTACGGATGACCTCGTTGACAGCAATCAATTGCTGGTTGTCTACCGCAAGGTCTTTGCCCTCGTTGTAATTCTTACCGATGATGTCGGTATCGACGGTCTTCATGAAGTCGGCCAATAGCGGCTTGCACGCATGGTCGAACAGGTAGCAGCCGTATTCCGCTGTATCGGAAATCACCCGGTTCATCTCAAATAATTTCTTACGGGCGATGGTGTTGGCGATGAGTGGTGTTTCGTGGAGCGATTCGTAGTAGGCGGATTCGGGCTTGATGCCGGCCTCTACCATGGTCTCAAATGCCAGTTCGACTCCAGCTTTGATATAAGCCACCATGAATACGGCATTGTCGAAATACTCCTGTTCACCGATTTTCACATCGCCCGCAGGCGTTTTTTCAAAAGCGGTTTCGCCGGTGGCAGCACGCCACTCCAACAATTTTTTGTCGCCATTGGCCCAGTCTTCCATCATCGTGCGGCTAAACTCACCACTCATGATATCGTCCTGGTGTTTTTGGAATAAGGGGCGCATAATGGTTTTCAGCTCTTCGGAAACCTCGAATGCTTTGATCTTGGCCACATTGCTCAGGCGGTCCATCATGGCGGTGATACCGCCTTGTTTCAAGGCTTCCGTAATTACTTCAACACCATATTGAACCAGTTTGGAGGCATATCCCGGATCGATGCCTTTCTCCACCATTTTGTCAAAGGAAAGGATGGAGCCGGTTTGCAGCAACCCGCATAGGATGGTCTGCTCGCCCATCAAATCGGATTTAACTTCGGCAACAAAAGAGGAGCGCAACACGCCTGCCCGGTGGCCGCCCGTTCCTACGCAGTAGGCTTTGGCTTCGGCCAATCCTTTGCCTTGGGGATCATTCTCCGGGTGGACAGCGATGAGCGTAGGCACACCGAATCCACGTAAATATTCCGCCCGGACTTCTGAGCCGGGGCATTTGGGTGCAATCATGATCACGGTGAGGTCCTTGCGGATTTGCTTCCCTTCTTCCACGATGTTGAAACCATGGGAATAGGAGAGGGTAGCACCTTCTTTCATCAAGGGCATAACCGCATCGATGACAGATGAGTGCTGCTTATCGGGAGTCAAATTGCTTACCAAGTCAGCCGTTGGGATCAATTCCTCATACGTACCCACCTTAAAATGGTTGTCGGTCGCATTTTTCCACGAATCCCGTTTTTGCTCGATCGCTTCCTTGCGAAGGGCATACGATACATCGAGGCCGCTATCCCTCAAATTGAGTCCTTGGTTTAACCCTTGCGCACCACAGCCCACAATAACGATTTTTTTGCCTTTTAATGCGTTTATGCCATCAGCAAATTCGCTGATATCCATAAATTCCGCAACGCTCAATTGGTTTAATTGCTCTCTGAGTGGTAGGGTATTGAAATAATTTGCCATTGTTTTATCTACTTGTTTTTGTCTTTACTATTGCGTTGATACTATTTTTATTGCCCTTCGTTGCGCCAGCGCGTATCCGAGATGCAGGTTGTCATGTGCCAGCGTAGTGGTGATGACCGCTTCGATGGTCGGTAATTCACTGCCATAAGTGGACGTTACAAACGGGCGGATGTGGGAAAATACCCCTGCGTGATAATCTGCCTCGATTTGCTGGATGGAAGAGACCAATTGATCTTTCAATGTGGCTAACTCCACTGCATCGATCCATTTTTCGGGCTTGGTACCCTTTCCGTAGGCGCTTAAAAACGGCACTTCATAATCCGGCTTCACCCCGGTACGCAAGTAGCAGAGCCCTTGTGTACTGACCACGATGTGGCCGAAGTTCCAGCCGATGTTGTTGCGGAATCCGGGAGGTACCGCATTGATGGCCTCGATGCTGAGGCTGTCTATCAATTCGGCAAACACCGCCCTTGTCTGTTTGATTGTATCGAAAATGGTTTGCATAACTGCTGACTTACATCGTAAATACCTTGTCCTGTTTGTTGAGGTATTGGTTTTCTATTACTTCCTCTGCGGGTTCGGCTTCTTCAAATTCCTTCAGTTTTTTGTGGAAGCCCTCACTGTCTTTGATAATGGCGATTCGTGCACTCCGCACAAATTCGATGAGGCTGTACTCAGCCAATGCTTCCGTAAGGGCATCAATCTCCTCGCGGTGACCAGCGGTTTCAAACACGGTGTAGTCGTTGCGTATGACCACGGCGCTGGCACCGTATTGACGCAATAGGCGTTCTACGGGTGCTTTCTCCGTCACGACGTCTGTAGGCACCTTATACAGTGCCTGCTCCTGCCAGATGACCTCATCATTGGTGTTGTAATAGGCTTTCAGTACCTCCACTTGTTTCTCGATTTGGCGGCATAGTTTACGCACCACCTCTTCGGTTTCATGGATGACGATGGTAAACCGGTGGATGCCTTCCGCTTCTGATGGCGAAGTGTTGAGGCTCTCGATATTAATCTTGCGCCGCGAAAAAATAATGGAGATCCGGCCAATCATCCCGATGGTGTTCTCCGTGTAGACCGTTATGGTATATTCTTGTTTTTCCATGACTTTAGTTGCTATTTTAACCTAATTTCTGCCACGCTGCTGCCTTGCGGCACCATGGGGAATACGTTATTTTCTTTCCCTACCATGACTTCCAGCAGGTATGAACCGTCATGCGCGATGGCCTCCTGCAACGCTTGTTTTAGGTCTTCGCGCGCACTGATACTGCGTCCAGGTATGCCATATCCTTTGGCCACGGTGACAAAGTCGGGGCTTGTGATGTTGACAAATGAGTACCGCTTGTCATGGAACAATTGCTGCCATTGGCGTACCATGCCCAAGAACTCGTTGTTGAGTATGAGGATTTTCACCTTGGCACCAAATTGCATGATGGTGCCCAGTTCCTGGATGGTCATTTGGATACCGCCGTCGCCAATGATGGCAACGACAGTCCGCTCGGGAGCGCCATACCAAGCACCAATTGCGGCAGGTAAACCAAAGCCCATCGTGCCTAGCCCACCCGAAGTCACGTTGCTCTTCGATTGGTTGAACTTCGCATAGCGGCAGGCCACCATCTGGTGCTGCCCCACGTCCGTGACGATCACAGCATCACCCCCGGTCAATTCATTGAGGGTCTTGATGACTTCCCCCATGGTCATGATGTCACTTGTCGGGTTCAATTCATCTTGGATGACTTCCTTGATTTCTTCTTGCTCGAGCGCACGGAAGCGCGACAACCACTCGCGATGTTCTTTTTCTGCCACCAATGATGTCAATAATGGTAGGGTTTCCTTGCAGTCGCCCCATACCGGAACGGCTGTTTTCACGTTTTTATCGATTTCCGCAGGGTCGATATCGAGGTGGATGACTTTGGCCTGTTTGGCGTATTTGTCTAATCGGCCCGTCACGCGGTCGTCGAAGCGCATGCCGATGGCGATGAGTACATCACATTCGTTGGTGAGCACATTGGGCGCATAGTTGCCATGCATGCCTAGCATGCCCACGTGCAACGGATGGTCGGTTTCGAGTGCACCTAACCCCATGACGGTTGCCGCTGCGGGAATCCCGGTTTTTTCGATGAATGCTTTGAATTCGGCTTCCGCCTTACCCAGGATGACACCCTGTCCAAACAGGATAAACGGCTTTTCTGCACGGTTGATCAGGTCTACCGCTTGCTCGATGTATTCTTTGCGTACAATGGGTTTGGGGCGGTAGCTACGGATATGGTTACACGGCTGGTACCCTTCGTAATCGAAAAGCTGCAGCTGTGCATTTTTAGTGATGTCAATCAAAACCGGGCCCGGTCTGCCGGTGCGTGCGATGTGGAATGCTTTGGCTATCGCGGCTGGGATTTCACAAGCGTCGGTGACCTGGTAATTCCATTTGGTGACAGGCGTGGTGATGTTCATCACATCCGTTTCCTGAAAAGCATCGGTACCCAGCAAATGGGCGAACACTTGCCCCGTGATGCAGACAAGGGGGTTGCTATCAATCATCGCATCGGCCAAACCGGTCACCAAGTTAGTGGCACCCGGCCCGCTGGTGGCAAAGACCACGCCTACACGGCCCGATGTGCGGGCATACCCCTGCGCGGCATGGATACCGCCCTGCTCATGGCGTACCAAAACATGCTTAAGCCTGTCGTTGTAGTCGTATAGCGCATCATAAATAGGCATGATGGCCCCTCCCGGATAACCAAACACGGTATCGACATTTTCAGCCAGCAATGCCTCAAGCACCGCTTGCGAACCACTGATTTGTGTTGTTTTAGCCTTCTCCTGTAATTTGTTGTGCGGAGTGTCTTTGGTAATTTCCAACGTACTCATAGTCTTTTTTTATGCTAATTCGCCTATTTGCTTATTTGTTTATTTGTCCGGACTTTCCGACTTCCGACTTCGGTCTTCTGACTTCGGTCTTCCGACTTCGGTCTTCCGACTTCGGTCTTCCGACTAAAATCATTCATCGGTCACACAACCTGCGGCTGCGTCAGAGACGGTTTTTGCGTATTTATAAAGTACCCCCTTGCTCACTTTCAACCGTGGCTGTTGCCATGCTGCACGTCGTGTGGCAAGGGTTGCATCGTCTACCTCCAAACTAATGGTATTGTTAACGGCATCGATCACAATGGTGTCATTGTCTTCCACCAAGCCGATCAGCCCACCTTCGTAGGCTTCGGGTGTGATATGGCCCACGACGAATCCATGGGTGCCGCCGCTGAATCGCCCATCGGTGATCAGCGCAACGCTTTTACCCAAGCCCGCGCCGATGATGGCCGAAGTAGGTTTCAGCATCTCGGGCATGCCCGGCGCCCCCTTAGGCCCTTCGTTTTTGATGACCACCACATCCCCCGACTTCACGCGGCCGGAGGCAATTCCAGCAATCAGTTCTTTCTCTCCGTCGAATACGCGGGCCGGCCCTTCAAAACGTTCGCCTTCCTTGCCGGAAATTTTAGCCACGCTACCCTTTTCGGCCAAGTTGCCGTATAGGATCTGGAGGTGTCCCGTCGGCTTGATGGGATTATCCAATGCGTGTATAATAGCTTGATCTACCTCATTGATAGGCGTCACATTCGATAGGTTTTCGGCTAACGTTTGTCCGGTTACCGTCAAGCAGTTGCCATGCAAAAGCCCTTCATTCAGTAGGTATTTCATCACGGCCGGTACGCCACCGTATTGGTGGAGGTCCTGCATGAGGTACTTGCCACTTGGCTTGAAATCGGCCAATACTGGCGTAATGTCACTCATCCGTTGGAAATCATCTTGTGTGATGTCTACACCCACGCTTTTGCCGATGGCGATAAAGTGCAATACCGCATTGGTGCTGCCGCCGAGCACAATAATGACGCGTAGGGCATTTTCAAAGGCTTCACGGGTCATGATATCCGAAGGCTTGATGTCACGCTCGAGCAGGATACGGATGTATTTGCCCGCGTCGATGCATTCTTGCCTTTTTTCCTTGCTGACCGCTGGATTCGAAGAAGAGTACGGTAGGCTCATGCCAAGGGCTTCGATTGCTGCGGCCATGGTGTTAGCAGTGTACATCCCCCCGCAGGCTCCGGCGCCCGGACAGCTATTCTTGACAATGCCCATGAAATCTTCTTCCGAGAGGTTACCCGCGATCTTTTGCCCCAATGCCTCAAAAGAAGAGATGATATTGAGGTCTTGGCCTTTGTAATGACCCGGTGCAATGGTGCCTCCGTATACCATAATGGATGGCCGATTCAGTCGGGCCATTGCCATGATGGAGCCCGGCATGTTTTTATCACAGCCAGGGATAGCGATGACCCCGTCGTAATATTGCCCGCCGCAGATGGCCTCGATGCTATCTGCAATGATATCACGGCTCACCAGTGAATAACGCATGCCATCGGTACCGTTGCTCATGCCATCGCTGACGCCAATGGTATTGAAAACCAACCCCACGAGGTCATTGCCCCATACCCCTTCCTTAACCACTTTTGCTAGGTCATTGAGGTGCATGTTGCAAGTATTGCCATCATATCCCATGCTGGCGATGCCCACCTGTGCCTTTTGCATGTCATCATCGGTCAGCCCGATACCATACAGCATCGCTTGTGCGGCTGGTTGTGTTTTGTCTTGGGTAAATACCTTGCTGTATTTGTTTAGTTCGCTAGTTTGTATCGTTGACATGGTTAATTATATGATCACTTCGTAATTCTCTTTTTCCAATGTAAGGTTTTTGTATGCGCGTTGTATGGTGGCACCGAGTGTGTCACTCCATTCTTCCGGAAAGGTGGTGTCGTCTACAGACGCAATGCCCACGATACCCGTTGCGGTGCCGGTCAAGAACACACTGTCAGCGCCCAAGAGGTCGTCGGATGAAAGTTGTTTCTCCACCACCTCGATGTTTAGCAACTGGGCAAGTTCGAGTACGGTTTGCCGGGTGATACCGGGGAAGATATGCCCGATACTCGGGGTATATAGTGTGGTGTCTTTCTCAATAAACAGGTTATTGCTGGAGGCTTGGGCCAAATGTCCTTCGCTATCCAATAAGATGGCCTCGTCAAATCCCCTTTTTGTCGCTTCGGTGGTTGCCATGATGGAGGCTACATATTGCCCGGATATTTTGGCGGTGACGGGCATCGAATGGGGATTTGGCCGTTGGTAGGGAGACAAAGTGACCCGGAGCAGGTCTGTTCCGAGGAATGGCCCCCACTCCCAAGCGGATATGACGATGCTGGAATCGTTGGCCGGAGTAAGGTACATGTTGTGCCCCGTGGTGACCAGCGGTCGGATATATGCGCTGCGTAGGTTGTTTTTCTCCAAAAGTTGGTAGGTCTTGTCTATCAACGCTTCGGTTTCCCAAGGGAAGGCAATGCCTACGTGTTCGCAGGACTGGCGAAGGCGGTCATAGTGCTGTTCTGCTTTAAACAGGCGTGTGCCATTGTGCGTGTTATAGGCGCGTATGCCCTCGATGGCTGAGTAGCCGTAATGCAATGATTGGCCGAACAGGTCGACCCCGGTGCTATCGGCCTTGACGAATTCACCGTCTACATAAACCCATGTATTTTTATCAAAATACTTCATGTTCAGTTAACCTAAAAACCACCTATTAGCATGTTGTTTGGATGCTTGGATTTCCCCTCAAACTTATTATAGGTGTTCGACTTCATTAAGGTATGACGATTATTTGTATTTGGCAATAGCCCCTAGCGTATTTTTGCAATCCGTATATAATTTCATCAAAATGTATTTTACGAAATATTATTGTTTTTAAATTATTTATTGCAAAATATAATATTGTTAATAATATACCAAAACCAATTTCGGTATACGGTTCATTTTTTGGGTTTGTGTGCGCATGAGGTGAAATTCTGCGTAAAATGTGGCTCATTGACAAAAAAGTTGTTAAAAAAAGAGCCCCCCGCCGGTACTCGGCGGGGGGCTCTTTTTTTGCTTTTTTTGGATGGGTAGTTAAGCTTCGATGATCCCTTCGGCGAGTACCGTGATATTGTTGTGAATGACCTCCACAACGCCGCCAATAATGTTGATAATCTCTTCGCTTTTACCTGTACGGATAATCACCTTTCCATCGTCCAATGTGGAAACGATGGGCGCGTGGTTTTCCAAGACCTCGAACGAACCGCTTGAGCCGGGTACGGTCACTGATGTGACTTCTCCTTCGAAGACAGGTTTATCCGGTGTGATGATCGTTAATTTCACTTGATTTACGATTTACGAGTTACGGTTTACGATTGAGACGATTACAAACAAATCTAAAATCTACAATCTAAAACCGTAAATCAGTTATACTGCTTCCGCCAATAGTTTCTTGCCTTTTTCGATGGCATCTTCAATGGAGCCTACCAAGTTGAAGGCCGATTCTGGGTACTCGTCCACTTCACCGTCAATAATCATATTGAAGCCCTTGATGGTATCTTTGATGTCTACCAAAACACCTTTGAGGCCGGTAAACTGCTCGGCTACGTGGAAAGGTTGCGACAGGAAGCGTTGTACGCGACGTGCGCGGGCAACGACTAATTTATCTTCTTCCGATAGCTCGTCCATACCCAAGATGGCAATGATATCCTGCAATTCTTTGTAGCGTTGGAGGATTTCTTTTACGCGTTGTGCCGTGTTATAGTGCTCATCACCCAACACCGCTGGGCTCAAAATCCGTGAAGTAGAATCCAATGGATCCACGGCTGGATAAATGCCGAGCTCGGCGATTTTACGGGAAAGTACGGTGGTCGCATCCAGGTGGGCGAATGTAGTCGCCGGAGCCGGGTCAGTCAAGTCGTCAGCAGGTACGTATACCGCCTGTACCGACGTGATGGAACCACGTTTGGTAGAAGTGATACGCTCTTGCATCAGACCCATCTCCGTAGCCAAGGTTGGTTGGTAACCTACCGCCGATGGCATACGGCCCAATAGGGCGGATACTTCGGAACCCGCTTGGGTAAACCGGAAGATATTGTCGATGAAGAACAGGATGTCACGGCCAGCACCTTCGCCATCACCGTCACGGAAATATTCCGCGATGGTCAATCCAGAAAGGGCTACACGCGCACGTGCGCCTGGAGGCTCGTTCATTTGACCAAACACAAAGGTCGCTTTTGAATCTTTCAGTTCATCGGTGTTCACTTTTTCCAAAGGCCATTCGCCTTTTTCCATGTCCTCCATGAACTCCTCGCCATATTTGATAATGCCAGACTCCAGCATCTCGCGAAGCAGGTCATTACCCTCACGGGTACGCTCACCCACACCGGCGAATACGGATAGTCCGGAATATGCTTTTGCAATATTGTTGATCAGTTCCTGAATCAATACGGTTTTGCCCACACCGGCACCACCGAAGAGACCGATTTTTCCTCCTTTAGCGTAGGGCTCTAACAAGTCAATCACCTTGATACCTGTAAAAAGCACTTCTGTTTCGGTAGAAAGGTCCTCGAATTTCGGAGGAGCATTGTGGATACTACGGCCGGTGGATTTGTCAAGGTCTTCGATACCGTCGATGGCATCACCCACCACGTTGAATACGCGTCCTTTGATGCCTTCACCAACAGGCATTTTGATCGGCGCACCGGTGTCAACCACCTTCATGCCCCTCAATAAACCTTCGGTTCCGTCCATCGCGATGGTACGTACACGTTCCTCACCCAAATGCTGTTGAACTTCTAAAACGATACGTTGACCATTTTCCTTCTCGATTTCCAACGCATCATAGATTTTTGGGAGTTTGGCGTTTTCGGAGAAACTCACATCGACCACGGGACCGATGACTTGGGCTATTTTTCCAATATTGGACATACTATGGGAACTAAAATTTTATAAACCAATGTTATAAAGGCAAAATACAGGCCTTAAATTCGGACTGCAAAAATACGCTTTAAAGAATTAAAAGCAAATATAATTTGAAAGAATAATTTTGCTGATAATCAGGGCGTGACAAATCCCTTTTGTTTAGCTGATTTGCGGGAAGTCTGCCCCCTGAAAAACTAAGGATAATACCGCCCAATACGCTCGACGATTTCCTTCCGGAGTTTGAGCGGTTCGATGATGCCCGTTTGCCGGTACACAATCTCACCTTCTGGGGAAATGACCACCGTATAAGGCAGCGCACCCTGCCACTTCGGATCCACAGCCTCGATGAGGTCGTATTTGTTTTCATCACCAAACAGGTAATTTTTGTTGCTGGCATATTTCTTCCGCAGGAAATCAAGTACCTTGTCTGTCGATTTCTTGGAATCCAACGACACGGTGATGAATTCAAAGTCGCGATTGCGATACATCTTATCGGTTTCTACCAAAGACGAAAACTCGGCGACACAGGGTCCGCACCATGTTGCCCAAAAATTGATCAAACGGTAATTGCCCGAACCGTTTTTAAGGATTGCCTGTAGTTCATCCAGCGAAACATCTTCCAAATCCACGGGTTCTTTTTTCCAGTCTTCTGCCTCCTGGATTTTCCAATCGATTTTTGATTTCCATTTCACGGAGCAGCCAAATGTCCTTGTGGTGGGTGTGGTTACCGCTTTCCCCGCCAAGAGCTCATCAACCGCTGCCTTGAGGTCAAATGTCTTCGCCCGGCCGATGTGTTCATCATCATCGATACGGCCGACATATTGCAATATTCGTGATTCATCAAAAACGAAAGCATGGGGGGTGACGGCAGGTCCATATTGCTGGGCCACTTCTTGGGTTTCGCCATCATAGAGGTATGGGAAATTATAGCCTTTATCGTTGTATCGGATCTTCATTTCCTCAAAACTGTCGTTCAAATCCGAATAACCCAGTTCATCGAATCGAACCGCAGCGTCCGCGTTTGGGCTGATGGCTACGACCTGTACATCCTTAGGGGCATAGGCTTCCGTAAATTCGATGATCCGATCTTCATAGGCCTGGGCCGTGGGGCAGTGATTGCAGGTGAAAATGATGACCAGTAATTTGGCGTCCTTGAAACTATCCAAGGTATAGGTGTTATCATCTACGCCTTTCAAACTGAAATCGGGGGCCTTGGATCCGATGGATAGCGGTTTTGGGTCTTCTTCTGCCTTAGCGATAGGGCTTAATCCCATAAATATGGCTAATATGGGAGTGATTGTTCTGCGTGATATCATGTCGTAGATCGTTTATAATATAGACAAATATACCCAACTTGTTTGAAATCAGGTAATCTAAGCTACAGGCATGAGGTAACCTAGCTGCGGTGTCGGTTACCACACTTTTAATCCTATCATACGCTTACACTAAGTATAAGATTTATAATAGTAGATAATGAGTTGGTTACTCATTGGAGTTTATTCGGTTTTATCCGAACAAACCCCGAGTAAAATCCGACTTATCTCCGAATAAATTCCAAAGAAAAGATAGCTGAATTATAGCGCATGTATGAATCAGTGATATACACTAAGGGGATTGGAATAATGCTTATCCTAGCCGCTTATTGATCTCATCTTGCAACTGCCGCTTGAGTTTCTGTTCTTTTTCCATCGCTTTCTTACGGTGTTGGTCGAAATCTGCCTGGAGTTCGTCAATCGCCTTTTTCGTATCGCGAGTCACCACGTTGCTTTGATTGAATCGGTAGATGTAAAAGATGAGTATGACCGCTAACGCCAGGATAATCCCCCACACGATCAAACTATAGGTAGACTTATGCATGGCCATTCCCAAAAAGGCAAAATTGTCTTTGCTGTCTTGGGCGACTTCCAGTTCCTGACGTACTTGTGAAAGGGAATCATTGACTAACGAAAGCTTGGTCTCCTGTTCTCCAACAGAGACCGAGGCCGCCATGATTTGCTTGCGTAGGCTCGCCAGCGAATCAGCCACATTTTGCCTCACCCGTTCGAGGTTTACGCGGCGTATGAGCTTTAGATCGTCTTGGCTTCTGGAAATCGCACTGAGGTAGATAAACTGGCTATCGATGGGGCCACTGGTCAACGACCCTTTCGGGGGCTGTCGCTGAGAAGAGGTCTGGCAAAAGGCTTGTGTTCCTACCAATGAAAGCGCGATAAACAAAATCAAGAGTCGGGTGTTTCTCATCGTTTTTTTAGTTATTCTTATCTTGAAGTTTTTATTTAAAAACACGATATTACGGGATTTATTGTTTAAATGAAAATTGAATGTCAGAAAAACGTAGACCTAACAGGTTTTAGAAACCGGTTGGGTCTGAAACATGACAGCCCATAACAGTTCGATTTTTCATCTTTCCTATCTTGCGCTGTTTTTAAAAAAGCCAATTTAACCGTATACATGATATGCAAGCATTAGTAGGAGTATTTTTCCATTTCATCGGAGGCTTTGCCTCGGGGAGTTTCTATGTTCCCTATAAGAAAGTAAAGGGTTGGGCATGGGAGAGTTTCTGGATTGTTGGAGGTTTATTTTCTTGGTTAATCGTACCCCCATTGGCGGCCTACCTGACCATTCCGGGATTTGCGGATATTATCAGGCAGGCCGATAGTGGTACGCTTGGTTACGCCTACCTGTTTGGCCTGCTTTGGGGGATTGGTGGGCTCACCTATGGTTTGGGGGTAAGGTATTTGGGGGTATCGCTGGGAAGCAGTATCATCTTGGGATTAACCATGGTCTTCGGCTCACTGATGCCGTCCATATTCTATTATTTCAACGGCACAGCAGGCAAGGATACCATCGATGTGTTCTTTACCACAGCCGCTGGCCGCACCGTTCTAACTGGCTTGGCGGTCTGCGTGGTGGGGATCATACTATGTGCCAGGGCCGGGGTGTTGAAGGAACGGGAATTGGCTGGAGCCAATGCCGATGCCAGCGGCAATAAAGATTACAAGTTTGGATTAGGATTGGCGGTAGCCATCGTGTCAGGCATCCTCAGTGCTTGTTTCAATTTCGGGTTGGAAGCAGGCAAACCCATGGCCAATGTGGCCAATGATCTCTGGAAAGCGGCGAATCCGGGGCAGGGCGAATTTCTTTTTCAAAACAATGTTACCTATGTAGTGGTCTTATGGGGTGGGTTGACGACCAATTTTCTTTGGTGCATGTTCTTGAATGCGCGTAATAAAACATTTGGTGATTATGCAAACCGGAAAACACCATTGGCACGGAATTACCTCTTGTGCGCACTTGCCGGCACCACATGGTATTTGCAGTTCTTCTTTTACGGGATGGGCGAAAGCCGGCTGGGCAACGGAGCGAGTTCATGGATACTGCACATGGCATTCATTATCCTCATTGCCAATTCGTGGGGAGTGATACTGAAAGAATGGAAGGGCGTGAGCAAAAAGACGTATGCGACCATCATTACGGGAATTGCGGTGATTATCCTTTCCATCGTATTGGTGGGGCTGGCGAAAATGCTGGAAGAATAAGTCGGAGGGTCGGAGACGGAAGACCGGAGACGGAAGACCGGAGACGGAAGGCTGGAGACGGAAGACCGGAGTCATGAAGTAAGACGCGAGAAGCAAGAAGCAAGAGATAAGAAATGTAAGCCATGTGAAACTTAGCGTCTTTGCGCCTTTGCGAGAACAGACAAAAAACACAAAAACAAAAAGCAATATAACGTATGTCAGAAATTATTGGAAAAACATCGTTTAAGCACGTTAGCTATCTATGGAATGATAACAAAGCTGCCGAATTGGAAGGCGACGAAGTAGCGTTGCTGCTTTACCGTTCCAACCTATTGGGAGCTGATTTACGCCTCACGAATTATGGTGGAGGAAATACTTCCTGCAAGGCGATCGCCAAAGACCCGTTGACGGGTTTGGATACTGAGGTGATGTGGATCAAAGGCTCGGGCGGGGATATCGGTACCCTCAAGCGCAGTGGTTTGGCGGCGTTGTATGTAGACCGGCTCCGGAGCCTTGAATATATTTACAAAGGGATCGAGCAGGAAGACGAGATGGTGGAGCTCTTCAACCATTGTATCTTCGATTTGGCTTCCAAGGCACCCTCTATCGACACGCCACTACACGGTTTTCTGCCTTTCAAACACATCGACCATTTACACCCCGATGCGGCGATCGCCATTGCGGCATCGAAGGATGGCAAGCGCATCACCCAAGAGCTATTTAATGGCGAGATCGGGTGGGTAGATTGGCAACGACCGGGGTTTGACCTTGGCTTGAAGTTGCGGCAATGCCTTGCCGATAGCCCAAGGATAAAAGGGATCATGCTGGGTTCGCATGGGTTGTTTACCTGGGGTGATACGGCATATGAAAGCTATGTCAATACCTTGTCCGTGATTGAGCGATGTGCCGAGTACTTGGAAGCGAATTACGGCAAAAAGCGTCCGGTGTTTGGCGGGCAAAAGATCATGAGTTTGCCAAGTGAAAAGCGGAAGGCTCAGGCTGCTGCTTTAGCACCCGTGCTTCGGGGTTTTTGCTCATCCGAACGCCACATGGTCGGGCATTTTACGGATGATGAGCGGGTACTGGAATTTATCAATTCCCATGACCTCGATCGACTGGCCCCTTTGGGTACCAGCTGCCCCGACCATTTCCTGCGTACCAAGATCAGTCCGTTGGTATTAGACTTGGAGCCCGACGCTGATTTATCAGGCGTAGATGCGTTGAAAGCCAAACTTACTCCTGCTTTTGACGCTTATCGGCAACTGTATACAGCATACTACGAGACATGCAAGCGGCCAAATAGTCCAGCCATACGTGACCGTAATCCCGTGATTATCCTGTACCCCGGTGTGGGCTTATTTTCGTTTTCGAAAGACAAGCAAACGGCCCGGGTGGCCGCTGAGTTTTATACCAATGCCATCAACGTCATGAAAGGGGCCGAGGCGATTTCTGAATACACGTCATTGCCCCGGCAAGAGGCATTTGACATTGAATATTGGTTGTTGGAGGAGGCTAAATTGCAGCGTATGCCAAAGCCAAAGCCGTTATCAGGTAAGATTGCGCTGATTACCGGTAGTGCCGGCGGAATCGGAAAGGCGATTGCCAAGAAGTTTGTGCAAGAGGGAGCGGTGGTCGTGCTCAATGACCTGAACGCGGCGCGGCTGCAGGATGCGGCCGATGAATTTAAAAGTGCATTTGGTAAAGATGCCTATGCGACGGCACCGTTAGACGTGACCAATGCCGATCAAATCCGGCAAGCGTTTGATGCAGCGGCGTTGGCTTTTGGCGGAGTGGATATGGTGGTCAATAATGCGGGTCTCTCGATATCCAAGGCCATTGAAGACCATACGCAGCAGGATTGGAATGTGCTCTATGACGTATTGGTAAAAGGCCAGTTCCTCGTTACGCAAGCGGCGGTAACGGTATTGAAAAAGCAGGGTATCGGTGGCGATATCGTCAATATCGTGAGCAAGAATGCACTAGTCAGCGGGCCGAACAATGCGGGGTATGGTTCCGCCAAGGCGGCCCAATTGCACCTCAGCCGCCTGAATGCCGCCGAATTGGGGCCACACAAAATCCGGGTCAATGTGGTCAATCCCGATGCCGTGATCAGCGACAGCAATATCTGGGCTGGCGGATGGGCAGAAGGGCGTGCCAAGGCGTATGGCATCGCGGTGGAGGAACTGCCGGCCTATTATGCCAAGCGCACATTACTCAATGCCGTCATCTTGCCCGAGGACATCGCCAATGCCTGCTTGGTACTTGTGGGCGGGCTCATGGATAAGTCCACGGGCAATGTGCTCAACGTGGATGGCGGTGTAGCCATGGCGTTTGTGCGGTAAATTATCCTATTTTAACAGAATTGTCAGTCAAATCCACCCGATGGATGCCGATTGGCAATTCTGTGTTACTTTTGTTATGTATACCTTATTATGACCATCGATCAACAGCAACTAGCAGCACACAATCAGCAATTAATAGCGGCCCACCAAAAGCAATGGGGGTACCTGGTAGATACCTTACCCCATGCCGAGTCGATTCTCCAAAAGCTAATCGACTTCCAGATCGCCATCCCCAGCTGGGCCCTAGGTACGGGTGGCACCCGTTTCGGGCGGTTTTCGGGAGGGGGCGAACCTCGGAACTTGGAGGAAAAAATGGCCGATATCGGGCTTTTGCATGCACTCAATCGCTCGAGCGGTGCCATATCCTTGCACATCCCCTGGGATATTCCCGAAGATTATGCGGCCATTCGGGCATTGGCTGATCAATATGGTTTGGCATTTGATGCGATGAACTCGAATACCTTTCAGGATCAGCCCCATCAGGCGTTAAGCTACAAGTTTGGCTCCATGCAGCATGTAGATAAGGCGGTGCGCAAACAGGCGATAGACCACAACATCGAAGTGATTAAACACGGTGTGGAACTCGGTTCCAAGTCGCTTACCGTATGGTTGTCAGATGGTTCTTGTTCCCCCGGACAACTCAATTTCCGGCGTGCATTCCAAAACACGTTGGAAAGTTTGCAGGAGGTGTATGCGGCCCTACCCGATGATTGGAAAATATTTGTGGAATACAAGGCATTCGAGCCCAATTTCTATTCCACGACGGTGGGTGATTGGGGGCAGTCGCTGTTGTACGCCAGCAAGCTCGGCGATAAGGCCTATACCTTGGTCGACTTGGGGCACCATCTGCCAAATGCAAACATCGAGCAGATTGTTGCTTTGCTGCTCATGGAAGGCAAACTGGGAGGGTTCCATTTCAACGATTCCAAATACGGAGATGATGACCTGACGGCAGGAAGCATCAAACCCTACCAGCTGTTCCTCATATTCAATGAATTGGTAGAAGGGATGGATAGTCGAGGGATGGATCATGTACGTGATTTGGGCTGGATGATCGATGCCTCGCACAACGTGAAAGATCCACTGGAAGATTTATTGCAATCCGTGGAAGCGATATTGCTGGCCTATGCACAGGCATTGCTGGTAGACCGTGCGGCATTGGAGGAGGCACAAGCCGACAATGACGTGGCACAGGCACAGGAAGTGCTGCAGCAGGCTTTCCGTACAGACCTGCGCCCCTTGGTAGCAGAAGCACGGCTACGGGCAGGAGCGGCATTGAATCCCATACAGTTGTTTAGACAGTTGGATGTGAGAGGGCAATTAATCAAGGAACGGGGAGCCAAAACAGTAGCTACGGGATTGTGATGAAGACGCCTGTTGTAGCCATATTCGACGTCGGGAAGACCAATAAAAAACTGTTCCTCTTCAATGAGCAGTATCAGATTGTCTTTGAGCGGTCGGCACGATTTACCGAAACGGTGGACGAAGATGGCGATCCCTGCGAGAACCTGGAAAGCCTCCGCCTGTCCGTATTTGATTCGCTGCATGAGGTCTTCCGGAAACCCGAATTTGAGATTCGGGCCATCAATTTTGCTGCTTATGGGGCCAGTTTTGTCTATTTGGATGAAAAGGGTACGCCGCTTGCTCCCCTATACAATTACCTGAAGCCATATCCCGAAAAGTTACAGCGCAAATTTTATGATACGTACGGTGGGGAGGAAACCTTTGCCTATACGACAGCGTCTCCCGTATTGGGCAGCTTGAACTCGGGTATGCAGCTTTATCGGATTAAATATGAGAAGCCAGCATTGTTTGAGCGTATCCAATATGCCCTCCATCTACCCCAATACCTGAGTTTTTTAGTGTCGGGTAACTATTATTCCGATATGACCAGCGTCGGTTGCCATACCCATCTGTGGGATTTCACCAAGAATGATTACCATGATTGGGTGAGGCATGAAGGTATGCTGAACAAATTGGCTCCGCTGGTGTCCGCAGATGCTGTTTTCCCAGCGTCTTTCCCCGGAAATGGATACCATGTCGGGGTTGGGCTCCATGATAGTTCTTCGGCATTGATTCCCTACTTGGTGAGCTTCCATGAGCCGTTTGTACTGATTTCTACGGGCACGTGGTGCATCAGCCTCAATCCATTCAACCATACCCCATTGACCAAAGCCGAACTGGATGCAGATTGCCTGTGCTACATGCATTATAAAGGCACCCCCGTTAAGGCTTCCCGGCTTTTTGCTGGATATGAACATGAGCAGCAAGTGAAGCGGATCGCCGCACATTTCGGAGATTCCGCTAGCAAATACCGTCATGTCACCTATAGTAAAGCCATTGTGGCGAAGTTGCGTAACATGACGGAGCATCCGAAAGCGATTGGCGATAAAATATCCCCGTTTGCGCAACGTGACCTAGCTGATTTTGGCTCTTATGAGGAAGCCTATCATCGGTTGGTAATGGACTTGGTGGATTTGCAACGGATCGCGACGCAATTGGTCGTCACCGGATCGAACGTAAAGCGTATTTTTGTAGACGGGGGGTTCAGCAAGAACACCATCTACATGAATTTATTGGCAGCGGCTTTTCCGGAAATGGAAGTGTTTGCAGCTTCCATGGCTCAAGCCACTGCTGTGGGTGCTGCATTAGCCATCCATCAGGCGTGGAATAAGCAAGATTTGCCCAATGATTTGATTGCATTGCGTTTTTATGCACATGCGAGCGAAGAAAACAACGTAAAATAGATGAATCCTGATTCACTGAAATACAATCCACGGTACCCATCCGTACAAGATTTGAAACGGAAAGCCAAATGGCGTATCCCGAAATTCGCGTTCGATTACCTCGAAGGGGGATGTAACGACGAAGTAAACCTGTGCCGCAATGAGGCCGATTTTCAGGATGTGCTGCTACTGCCGCGCTACTTGAAGAAGCACCATGGCGTGGATATGCGTACGGAGCTATTCGGCCACGTATATGACGCCCCGTTTGGTATATCGCCCATTGGCCTGCAGGGATTGATGTGGCCCAATGCGCCCGAGATATTGGCCAGGGCAGCATTGAAACACAATGTTCCCTACACGTTGAGCACGGTTTCCACCAGCAGCATCGAGCGTATTGCAGCAGTCTCGGAGGGGCGAGCTTGGTTCCAATTGTACCACCCCACCGAAAACACCTTGCGCGATGATATCCTACACCGTCTAGAGGCCGTCCAATGCCCGGTATTGGTCGTATTGGTCGATGTACCGTCCTTTGGGTTACGCTATCGGGAAATCAAGGCAGGGCTTTCCATGCCCCCGAAGCAGAATATCCGGAACTTCATTCAGGCAGCTATGCGCCCGGCTTGGGCCTTGGAGACGCTCCGGGTAGGTGTTCCGGAGTTCGCGACCTTAAAACCCTATATGGAAAAGGGGATGGACATGACCCAACTGGGAAAATTCATGAACGCCACGTTTACCGGAAGGGTGGACTCGGATAAGGTTAAAGCCATCAGAGACCTGTGGAAAGGCAAGCTGGTCATCAAAGGGGTGGTCAGCGACGAAGACATGGAGGAGAGCATCCGTATAGGAGCCGATGGGGTGATCGTATCCAATCACGGCGGACGCCAGATCGATGCTGGCGAATCAACCATTAAGCCCTTGAAAGGATTGGCCGATAAATACGGGGATAAACTGACCGTGATGATCGATAGCGGACTACGCTCGGGGCCGGATATTGGCCGTGCGTTAGCTTGTGGTGCGCAATTTACATTTATGGGTCGACCATTTATGTACGGCGTGGCGGCCCTGGGTAAGCAGGGCGGCGACCATACGATCGCCATGTTCAAAGCACAGTTGAAACAGGTGATGGAGCAAGTATGCTGTGAAAATATCTCGGATTTTCCGGGAACACTCATCACCGGTTAATCACACCCCATGCAGCACATTGCCGTATGCTGGCCTCCCATAAATACTGTAATTTAGCAAGCGAATAATGAAATAACATATGGTAAACAGACCTCGATTCTTTGCGAAATACGCCTCGTTGTTTAGTGCCCTCATGCTGTCGTTGACAGTTTCGCAAGCACAACAAGGATACCTGTATGACTTACGTTGTGAATACCTGACCAATCCCATCGGTATTGATGCGCCAGCACCCCGATTGACCTGGAAGATAGCGGACGACGCTGCCGGCGCTGAACAAATCGCCTATCGTATCGTGGTGGGTACCGATTCGGCTGCCGTCGCGCAAGGTGTGGGTGACCATTGGGATACCGGCGAAGTGCTTTCAGCTGCCCATCTGGTGGTTTATGCTGGTACGCCGCTAAAACCATTTACGCGTTATTTTTGGCAAGTGGAAAGCAAAGGTGTGGGTGTTAACGTGTATCGCCCGGAAGCCGTCTCCTCTTTTGAAACCGGTAAAATGGGGATGGAAAATTGGCGCGGCGCGTGGATTTCAGATGGCAACGGCATCGATTTCAAACCTGCGCCCTACTTCAGGAAGACATTTGACACCTCAAAAGAAATAGCAACTGCACGTGCTTACATCGCTGTGGGGGGACTATACGAACTGTATATCAACGGCACGAAAGTAGGCAACCACCGGCTCGACCCGGTATACACCCGTTTTGATAGGCGTACCGTATATGTGGCACATGATGTCACCCACCACCTCACCGACGGGAAAAATGCCATCGGTGTCATGTTGGGTAATGGATGGTACAACCACCAATCCATGGCGGTATGGAATTTTGACCGGGCGCCTTGGCGTAACCGCCCCGCGTTTTGCCTCGATTTGCATATCACTTATACCGATGGCACCGTCGATGTGGTATCTTCCGAGCGCGATTGGAAAACCAGCACTGGCCCCATCGTCTTCAATAGCATCTATACCGCCGAACACTATGACGCGCGGTTGGAGCAACCCGGTTGGAACACGGCCGATTTTGACGATAGCGAATGGCGGGGAGTCAGTTATCGTGCGGCTCCGTCACAGCATGTCGTTTCGCAGGTGATGCATCCCATACGGGATGTCGAAGAACTATTCCCTAAATCGGCCGCACGTATCAATGATAGTACCTATGTGTTCGATTTGGGCCGAAACATTGCGGGGGTGAGCCGGATTAAGGTGCAGGGTGAGGCAGGTACAGTTATTCGGTTGAAACATGGTGAACGGCTGTATGCCGATGGCCGTGTGGATTTGTCCAATATCGATGTATACCACCGCCCAGTGGATGATGCCGACCCGTTCCAGACGGATATCTTTATCTTGAGCGGGAAAGGGGAAGAAGCATTCCAAGCCCGATTCAATTACAAGGGATTTCGCTATGTGGAGGTCACGAGCAGCTCACCCCTACAGCTAGACGAAACCAGCTTGGTCGGATACTTCATGCACAGCGATGTGCCGGCCGTCGGTTCGCTTCGTTCGTCAAATCCCCTGATTGACCGCATTTGGTGGGCAACCAATAATTCTTACCTGTCCAATTTGTTCGGTTATCCGACGGATTGCCCACAGCGGGAAAAGAATGGCTGGACGGGCGATGGGCATTTTGCCATTGAAACGGCTTTATACAACTTCGATGGCATCACCATCTATGAAAAATGGTTGGCCGACCATCGTGACGAGCAGCAACCAAACGGCGTGTTACCCGATATCATCCCCACTAGCGGATGGGGGTACGGTACCGCCAATGGCACGGACTGGACAAGCACCATTGCGATTATCCCATGGAACCTTTATCTTTTTTATGGAGATAGTAAGCCGTTGGCTGACAACTATGAAGCCATCAGGCGTTATGTAGACTACGTGACGAGCATCAGCCTGGAAGGGTTGACAACTTGGGGCCGTGGCGATTGGGTACCCGTAAAATCCAAATCGTCGCTGGAACTTACATCTTCTATCTATTACTACGTCGATGCCACCATCCTGTCGAAAGCCGCCGCATTGTTGGGAAACGATGAAGACCATCAGCATTACCACGCATTGGCCGAAAGCATAAAGCAGGCCATCAACCGGAAATACCTGGATGAAACAACAGGGGTTTACGCCAGCGGTACCCAGACCGAGCTCAGCGTACCCTTGCAGTGGGGGGTGGTGCCGGCGGCCATGATTCCCAAAGTAGCGGCTAACCTGGCCAAGCGGGTGGAGGCAGACGGTATGCATATCGATGTAGGGGTGCTGGGCGCCAAGGCCGTACTGAATGCCCTAAGCGAAAACGGTTATGCCGAAATCGCTTACAAATTGGCATCACGCGATACTTATCCTTCCTGGGGGTGGTGGATTGCTAACGGGGCGACCACGCTTCTGGAAAATTGGGATTTAGATGCGGAGCGAGATATCTCCGATAACCACATGATGTTTGGCGAGATCGGGGCGTGGTTTTTCAAGGCGTTAGGAGGGATTAAACCGGATGAACGGCAGCCCGGGTTTAAGCATGTGCTGATTGAACCGCACATCGTGGATGGGCTCGACCATTTCGAAGCAACATTCAACGGCCCGCATGGGGAAATCCGTTCGTTTTGGAAGCGCGAGGGCAACCAAGTGAAGGTGACCATTACCGTACCACCAAATTGCGCGGCAACGTTCAGGTGGGATAGGGAAAAATGGAAGCAAGTCATGTTCAGTGGGGAAGCCCATATTGGGGAGTCGCTTTCCCTCTCGGCCGGAACACATGAATTGATGCTGCAGTAACCGAAAAAATTTCGGTGAAACACGCGATACCTAGGTTATCGCCAAAGCCAAAAAATCATTATCTTTGGGTACAAACCGTAAGATAATGGCATTTGTCGACTACTATAGTGTATTGGGGGTAGATAAGGGTGCAAGCGCGGACGACATCAAGAAAGCGTACCGCAAATTGGCTCGGAAATACCATCCCGACATCAACCCGAATGATGAAACGGCTAAGCAACGCTTCCAAGAAATCAATGAAGCACACGAAGTACTATCCGATCCAGAGAAGCGGAAGAAGTACGATCAGTACGGGGAGCATTGGCGACATGGCGAACAATTTGAAGAGGCACAGCGAGCCCAGCAAAAAAAGGGACGTGCGCATGCTGGTGAACCAACGGGAGGCCAGCAATACGGCCAATATACGGGAAGTTTCGATGACGCCGAGTTTTCCGATTTCTTTGAATCGCTTTTCGGCACGCGTGCCGGTGGTGGTCGGCGTACCGTATTCAAGGGGCAGGATTACCATGCCGAATTAGAGCTGTCCTTACTGGATGCCTACCGCACGCATCAGCGAACATTTACGGTAAATGGCAAAAATGTGCGGATCACCGTGCCCGCTGGCGTTGCAGACGGGCAGACCATCAAGCTCGCCGGCTGGGGTGGGCAGGGAATGAACGGAGGACCAAGCGGTGACCTCTACATCAAGTTCAACATCGCGCCTGATCCGGTATGGAAGCGGCAAGGGAATGACCTGTATCGCACGGTAGACGTGGATCTATATTCCGCGGTATTGGGCGGTGACTTGGTAGTGGATACGTTGGCCGGCCCGGTCAAGATGAAAATCAAGCCCGAGACCCAGAATGGAACCAAAGTACGGTTGAAAAGTAAAGGTTTTCCCGCGTATAAAAAAGAAGGACAATTCGGCGACCTGTACATTACGTTAAATGTGAAGATACCGACGAACCTCACTACTCAACAACGTGAATTATTTAAACAGTTAGCCCAATCCTGAAAGGAGGTACTATGAAAAAGGAATTGATCGCCGTAAGCGAGTACTGTACAATCCGTAAGATAGACACGACTTTTATTGATATATTGGAGGAAAGTGGGCTGGTCAAGCTTGTATCGGTGCGACGCCAGCGTTATATCCCTCATGAAGCACTTGGTGAGATTGAACGCTTAATCAATTGGCATTATGAATTGGAGGTCAATCCGCAGGGACTGGAAGTAGCCAATCGGCTGTATCGGAAAATCATCACGCTTCAAGAAGAGATTGATCAATTGAGGGCGGCATTGAAGAATACCTGATGGTTCAGGACAGTCGTTTGCGTGAATGGGGTATCTTTGTGTCTTACCAATTCGATGCCCAATGAAGAAACCGCTCATATCTCTGTTACGCTACGTTGTTATCGGGGTGCTGGCCAATTCGAGTGTGCGGATTTCCTGAAAAAAGTGGATTTGTGATCGGTTTGGTTGCTGCTTAAAATAAAAACGCACCCTTATTGTGCGCTTGTGTTTGCAGTAGAAAAACGATAAATTTGTTTTCATTATAAACCCATTATAAACCGCTAGATATAAATTTTTGTGCTCATGGACGAGAGAGAGCTGCTACGTCGATTTCAGCAAGGGGACCATTTGGCATTTCAGGAGATTTACCATCGCTATAAGCATCGCGTGGCTGGCAATTTATTGCGTATGCTGAAGTCGCAGGATTTGGTTGAGGAGACACTCCAGGAACTTTTTGTCCGGATATGGGCAAACCGTAAGAGGCTGGATGTCAATCAACCAATCAAATCCTACTTGTTCCGTATAGCAGGGAATCTAGTCTATGATCTGTTTCGCCGGGCGGCACGCGACAAGCGCCTACAGGAACAACTTACACGTGCCATTGAACAGGCGTATTCACATGTCGAAGAAGCGGTCTATCACACAGAAACCGAATCCGAACTCCACCGCGTAATTAACCTACTACCCCCGAAACGGCGAAAAGTCTACGTTTTATGTAAACTGGAAGCCAAATCGTACGAAGAAGTGGCAAATCTCTTGCACATCAGCCCCGGTACCGTAAACGACCATATGAAAAAAGCAAACGCTTTCTTAAAGAGCCATTTCTCCAAACACCCCGAATGGAGTGTTGTGGTTTGTGCTGCTTTGATGCTTTGTTGATTTTTTATCATTGATTTACAGTACTTTGTGTTTTTTGTGTCCTATCAGACACCTATTGAAGGTGAGATATCCGTATTAGCTAAAAAACACAACAGTGACCAATAAAGAACCTATAAATATACTGTTCAAGAAATATTTATCGGGAACCATTACGCCCGATGAGTTGAAAGTACTTCTATGCTATGTAGCGAACGCAAAAGAAGGTGATGGGTTGAGCCGGTACATACAGCAGGAAGTTGCAAAAGAAGTCGATCCGACTGATTCGCCATTGATTGACGAGATTGTCAATCATGTTGAACATCGGTTGTTTGACCAGGTATTTTCCGAGGAACCGGCTAATGTGCGGGAATTTCCTCGCCCGGGTAGAACGAAGCGGTTGTTTTGGTCGTGGGCTGTCGCAGCGGTGGTGCTGGCGACATTCGCGTTCAGCCTTAATCTCTGGTATCAGAAACAGGGTGATACCGTTGAATCGACGGATATCCTGGCAATAGGCCCCGGTGGCAACCGGGCGACATTGACGTTAGTCAACGGGCAGGTGGTCGACCTGAAAGAGGATCAAATGGGGATCGTGGTAGGAGACCAACTCCAATACCTCGATGGCACCGAGATCCTGACCGACCGAACCGGTACCCGCGGGGATGCGGAGGAGTATGTGATGACTACACCGAGAGGTGGCATGTATTCCGTGGTGCTGCCGGACGGCTCTAGGGTATGGCTTAATGCGGTTTCTACCCTGAAGTACCCCAATAAATTCCATGGCAGTGAACGGCTGGTCGAATTGGAGGGAGAGGGCTTTTTCGAAGTGACCGACGATCAGGAAAGGCCATTCCTGGTCAGGAGTAGGGGGCAGGTCATCAAGGTGTTGGGCACGGCATTCAACGTGAATGCGTATCCGGAGGAGGAACAAATCGTTACCACACTGGTGGAAGGTTCCGTGTCGATCCATACGGCGAATACGCACCAAGGGGAAAGGAAAGCCAACGAATCCCCCTTCTTATTAAAGCCAGGGCAACAAGCCCGTTATAGTGAAAAAGAGGTAGAGGTACTGGAAGTTTCCACAAGTGATTTTATTGCGTGGCGAAACGGAACCTTCGCGTTCTATGGGCAAAGCATGCCCGTGGTGATGCGGCAGATAGAACGATGGTATGATGTTTCCTTTGAAAACATCGCCTTAACTGAAAACATTGAACTATGGGGTGCATTATCGCGCGATGTGATGCTATCCCAAATACTTGAAGTAATAGAATTGAATACAACTTTGGGTTTTAAACAACAAGAAAGGAGGATTACTATTTACAGCAAAAATGACCAATAAAAGGTGTTATGCAAAAAGAAAACCGAAAGTGGTTGCAACACTTCCGGTATAGTCAGGCAAAACATAATAGACCGATTAAGTAACTAATTAGTTAACCCGACATACAAACTTAATAAAAATCGGGCCTTAAACAAGGCCGCAATCCTGCGTTATGCGGAATTATTAAGGTTGTATGGAAAAATAAATCTAAATGCACTGTATAACTAATGCCAGAATACCTGCGTATCGAAAGCAATACGCAAGTGTTACGTGCGAAAGAAAGCCAATTTACGTTGTTCTCGCTATGAAACTAACCGCATTGTTAACCCTAATATTCACGCTACAAGCATCTGCTTATACCTATGGTCAACGGATCGAATTGCGGGTCAAAAATGCAACACTTGAGTCTGTGCTCAAAAGTGTGCAGAAGCAAAGCGGATACAGTATCTTGTTCAACAACGAATACCTGAAAAACGCTAAGCGCGTTACCTTAAACATCCATGCCGAAGATATAAATGAGGCACTTACGCAAGTATTTAAAGGTCAACCGTATGATTTCCGTATTAAGGATAAGATGGTCACGCTTGTGCCGGCCAAGATTTCGCCGGAAGCCACCGAGCAGACCTCGAGGGAAGCTGCATTGCAACAAACCGTCAGCGGACGCGTTACCGATAGCCTAGGCAACCCTATTGTTGGGGTGACGATCCAGGTTTCGGGCTCGTCGAGGGGAACGACTACCGATGGCAGCGGAAATTATCGTCTGGAGGCTGATCGTGGTGATGTACTGGTATTCCGTAATTTAGGATATATTACAAAGGAGATGGTGGTAGCCGACCAACAAGTAATCAATGTGGTGCTGCAGGAGCAACTAGCTGATATCGACGAGGTCATCGTAATCGGTTACGGGCAGCGCGCCAGGAAAGACATTACCACGGCCATTTCGTCTATCAACAGCGAGGAGATTGGGCAAACCGTGTCTATGAGTCCTGAAATGGCCATGCAAGGCCGGATGGCTGGCGTACAGGTTGCCGGGAATACCGGGAGCCCGATGATGCGGCCTACCATACGCATCCGTGGGGTAAATACTTGGGGGGTGTCGTCGCCCCTGTATGTTATTGACGGTATCCCGGTCACCGAATTTGGTGCCGGTATCGAAGGGCAGGAAGATGCGCGTGCCGCGGATCTCAGGGGGCCGCTCAATGTGATGACCTTGATAAACCCGGATGACATCGAATCAATATCCGTACTGAAAGATGCGTCGGCTGCGGCTATTTATGGCGTCAGGGCAGCCAATGGTGTTATCCTGATTACCACCAAGCAGGGTCGGAGCGACCGCCCGTCGGTCGATTTCACCGCCCGTGCCGGGATACAGAATATCACGGTAAAAAACGACGTGCTCAATACAGCGCAGTTTGTAGCGCATACCCGTAGGGTATTTGAATCCGACCCCACCGTGAGTATTCCGCCGGAAAACGAAGGGATTTTCGATCCCTCCAGCAGCAGCTACCTGGGGAATAGCCCTACCTACGATTGGCAAGATGCTTTGTTGAATAAGAACGCACCGACACAGGACTATTCGCTACGTATCAGTGGTGGTACGCCGAAGACAGATTATTACCTGTCTGGTGGATATTCCAGTATGGAAGGTACTTTTATCGGCAGCAACCTCAGCCGGTACAATGGGGCGTTCAATCTCAATTCCCGCATCAACGACTGGATGAAGGTAGGGGTCAATTATCGGTTGACTTCGGCGAGAGGCGAAGATCGCGGACTGGACTATGTCGACATTGCGCTCACACCTCCTTGGCAACCCATATACGACCCAAATGGCGTGGGCGGATTTGCCTCGGCGGTCACGGGCTTGGGAGATGACGGCATATACCGGAGTGACAAACGGTTTGGTAGTGGTACGCGGATCAATCGTATCGCCATGATCGAGATGAATGACCAGCACTATGAATCACTACGCAATATGGGAAGCGGCTATTTGGAAATCAACCCGATCGAAAATTTGAGTATCAAAGGGCAGATCAGTATCGATAGTTACATGACTACCCGCTACGAGTTTAATGACTACCGTACAAATGTGTTTGATTATACGCGTGGCGATCCCCGCGCACTTGGTGGAGGGGAGTCAGTGGGGAGCTACGGAGAGCGTGAAGTACTGAACCGCAATATGGTTAAGGAACTGACGGTAAACTACCGTAAGATGATTGGAGATCATGCCATCGACATCCTGTTTAACGGAATGGAACAGCAATATAGCAGTAAAGCGACTGGGTCCTCCACCGAGCAGATGCTGTCGATCTCCCCCGACTTGCGTAACTTGGGCGGGGAAAGAGCATTCACGGAGGTGTCAACCATGAGGGATCGTTGGGCACTGGCGGGTTTGCTGGGCCGTGTCGGCTATAACTACCAATCGAAGTACTATTTGGATGCGACATTGAGGCGGGATGGGAGCGCCCGTTTTGCCCCCGAGAACCGTTGGGGTTGGTTCCCCGCCTTTTCTGCGGCATGGCGGGTCACCGAAGAGCATTTCGGCCGCAATATCAGTTGGTTGGACGACCTCAAGATTCGGGCAGGTTGGGGTAAATTGGGTAACCAGGAGGTGCGTAACCTAGCTTATTTGTCGCCCATCGAGATCAACCCGACGTTCGCGTGGGGAGATAACCCAAATCGGCCCGGATATGGTTATTTCAGCACCTCTGCCGTGGTGTTTAACCTGGCTAACACCAACCTGCGTTGGGAAAGCACGGCCACTACGAACATCGGTTTTGATGCGGTGCTGTTCCGGAACTTATCGTTCAGCGCCGAATATTATGACAAGTTAACCGATGGTATTTTGCAGACGGTTTCCTTGCCCGGCAGCGTAGGATTGGTACAGCAACCGGTCGACAACGTGGCATCGGTTCGCAATAGCGGATTTGAATTTGTGGTCGGATATAACGGGCAGGTAGGCGATTTCAGCTATGGTGTCAGCGCTAATCTGACCACCGTACGCAACCGGGTGATGTCTACGTATGAAGATATTCCCTTATGGAATATTGAACGCGGTTATCCGCTGTTTTACCAGCGGGGGTACAAGCTAGGCGGCATGTTCCAAACCCAAGAGGAGGTCAACGCTTGGCTAGCGCAATATCAAGACGCCAATTACCAGGAGGCCAAAATTGCTCCCGGTGATTTCTATTTCCAGGATCTTCGAGGGGCACCAGTAAATGAAGGGGAATTTTATTCCGAAGGAAGCGATGGACAGATTAACGATTATGACCAGGTTTATTTAGGCAAGACGATTCCCGGGTTTTTCTATGGTGGAACCATCAACTTGGGGTGGAAAAATGTCGACCTTAGCGCACAGTTTACTGGCGTAGGCGATGTGGTTAAGTACAATGCGGTGCGTGCGTCGTTGGAATATACGGCTGCCGGAGGACAAAACCTGTCAACCAGCGTGCTGAACTCCTGGTCGCTACAGAATACCTCTTCCACCATGCCCCGTATCATGCATGGTGATCCGGCAGGCAATTTCCGGGGTTCAGATTACTTCGTGGAAAACGCGTCTTACCTCCGATTAGCCAACATGCAGATCGGTTACACGCTTCCGCAATCCGCTTATGCTGCGTTTAAAGGTAGCTTGAGCAATCTCCGGATTTATACGGGGGCTTCAAACCTGTTTACGGTAACCCCATATAAAGGCTTGGATCCGGAGTCGGACTACTATCCGGCACCGAGGGTCTTCTTCCTGGGATTAAGCGCGAGGTTTTAACCGTTTGAATAGACAAAAAAAATTGACTCATGAAGATAACAATGAATACCATACAGAAATACGTGCTGTCCATGGCCGTGTTGTTGGCCTGTACAGCCTGCGAAAAAAGCTTGGACATCGCACCCACGAAAGAATTGGAATCGGTTTATTTTGATACGGAGGAACGCATACAACGGGGAATCGGCGGAGCCTATGCCGCGATAACCGATGTTTACGGAGCACAATTGGATGTCAATGGAGGAACTCAGCACCCGTTTTGGCTGTTGCCGGCAGACGACATCACCTTTGATGGTACGGGTAACTCGTTGGAAACATTTTCGGGTCTTACCGGATCCAACGGAAAGGTCGAAGGGATGTGGCGGCGGTTGTACATCATCGTTTCCAGAACCAATTTCATGCTCCAGAAGATAGCGGAGCCTGAAACCGCAGCGGTATACCAAAACCAGGAATTGAAAAACCACAACCGCGGAGAGATGCTATTTATCCGCTCTTGGGTCTTCTATAAACTTTGGGACTGGTTTAGGAAAGCACCAATACAGGACGAACGCATTGCGAGCGTGGCAGACGCGATCCTTCCGCCATCGGCAGATTTAGAGATGCTAGACAATGCGATTGCCGCATTGGAGGAAGCCGCCGAATTGTTGCCTGACACGTGGGATGCCCGTAATAAGGGGCGCGTAACCAAAAACTCCGCATACGGCCTATTGGTCAAGTGCTATGTGCTGCGGGCGTGCTATAACCAACGAAGCGCAGACGATTACAACAAAGCGATCGTAGCCTTTAACAAGATTTCGCCGTCAAGCCAACTGGTGCCTTTCGGGCATAATTTTGACTACCGCTATGAAAACAATGCCGAGTCATTGTTCGAGTTTCAGGCAAGTCACGCACCGGCGCAGGACAATGCGTGGTTGGATAACAACTTTGGCGGGGATGTCGGACAGATGGGCGCATTCTATCACTATACGAATACCCATTGGGGGAATTATGGATCCGGTATTATGGGGCCAACTCGGAAATTAGTCGATGCATTTGAGCCGGGAGACCCAAGAATAGCCGAAACGCTGACCAATAATGCCAATAATTTGGGCGGGCAGCTATGGTGGGTAGTACCTACATGGGATAAATTTGATGGTTACCAACTCATCAAATATGTAAATGGGGAGCGTGGAAATGTGTACGATAACACCTGGCAGATCAGCTCGGCAAACAATACCCGATTATTACGCCTGGCCGATGTTAAACTGGCTGTCGCCGAGGCCTTCCTCGCTACGGGCAATGCAGGCGAAGCCTTAAGGCAAGTGAATGATATCCGTGAGCGCGCCCGCCAGTCGACGGCTGACGGGGTTCCGTCGCCGGTACCCGCCAACCTGTCTGCCGTTACCATGGAAGACATCATGAATGAACGGTTTGTGGAGTTGGCTGGCGAAGATGGACACCGTTGGACCGACCTACGTCGGTGGCATGCTGCCGGATATATCGATTTAGGTGCCTGGACTGCGGAAGATTTTGGCTTCCCGTCCATCTACAATGAATCGTTGTTCGCGTTCGACATTAGCCGTCACTTACTGTTTCCCATCCCAACGTCAGAACTGGACCGTAATCCGCTGATGGCGGCAAGTGGGCAGAACCCGGGTTATTAAGGAGTAGCAAAGAACAATAACAAAAAAATATGAGGACTGATCAATTGTTACGATGGTGTTGCGTGGTGTGGCTAGCCTTGGGCAGCCACCTGCCACTTACTGCGCAAGAAAACCAAGCGATTCGCTTATTGGTAAGGGCCGATGACATGGGCGCATCAAGGTCAGCAAATATCGCAGCGATAGCCGCTTATGAAAAAGGGGTTGTTCGGTCAGTAGAAGTGATGGTTCCTGGGGCTTGGTTTGAAGAAGCAGCCGTGTTACTCAATGAGCGACCCGACTTAGACGTGGGTATTCACCTGACCCTGACGAGTGAGTGGAGCCAAGTAAAGTGGCGTCCGTTGACACACTGCCCGAGCATAACTGACGCCGATGGATATTTTCTGCCATTCGTTTGGAAAAACCAGCAACTTCCCGAAGCGGGTAGTATCGCGGTGAGTGATTGGGATCTGTCTGAAATCGAGCGTGAGTTGCGGGCGCAAATCGAACTTGCTCTCCAAAAGATCCCTCACATCAGTCACCTCTCCGAACACATGGGCTGTTTGCAGTTTTCAGACGAAACAAAGGAACTGGCAAAAAAACTGGCAACAGAATATGGCTTAGCCATTAATATGGACGACGTGCAGCGATTTCCGGCTTGGAGCGGAAATGACGTATCGGCCAAACAGAAAGCAGTGAACCTCAGGCGGGAGATCGGCCGCCTTGCGCCAGGAACGTATTTGCTGGTCGAACACCCCGCTTTCGATGACCTGGAAACGCAGGGCATGGGACATGTCGGTTATGAAAATGTTGCCGAAGATCGGTATGGCGTATTCAAGGCGTTGACAGACAAGCAGGTTGTCGAACAGGTCAATCGATCGGGAATCCAATTGATTAGCTACCGGGATTTAGTATCCCATTAAAAAAGTGAAAAATGCAGAGACGGGAAATGATAAAACATGCCGGAACGCTGGCCTTGGGGTTGGCGGGTTTACCTTTGCTGCCAGCAGGGGAATTGCTGGCTGCAAAGCCAATCAACGCGCTTCCCCGGTGGAAAGGGTTTAATGTACTGGACTTCTTTAATCCTGACCCTAGGCAGCGGCGTCAGCATACTTCCGAAATACACTTCCGATGGATGGCCGACTGGGGCTTTGACTTTGTTCGTGTGCCGATGGCTTACCCCTATTACGTGGATTTTGACCGGACAAGGCCCATTACCAAAGAAGAGGTCTACCACATCAATGTTGAACGGGTGCGGGAGATTGTGGATTTGGTGGAACTTGCCAACAACAACGGTCTGCACGTGAGTTTAAACTTGCACCGGGCACCCGGATTTTGCATCAATGCCGGCTTCGAAGAGCCATACAACCTGTGGGCGGATCCCGAAGCGTTGGAAGCGTTTGTCTTCCATTGGGCGTATTGGGCGAAGGTGTTTCGGAATAAAACTCGCGAGCAGTTAAGCTTTGACTTGCTAAATGAACCCTGCTTTCGCGAAGACATGAATGACCAGTTCTCGCGCCGCAGTGCCGTGCCCAAAGACTTATACCGGAACCTGATCGTCAAAGGTTTTGACGCAATACGGATGGTCAACCCAAAGCACCTAATCATCGCGGATGGGAATAATATCGGTACCGAAGTCATCGATAATATATCCGATCTGGACGTAGCCCAAAGTTGCCGGGGCTATGCGCCCGGCTTGGTGTCGCATTACAAAGCACCGTGGGTTTTTCAGCAGCCGGATAACCTGCCCGAAGTGACGTGGCCCAGCGAGGAAAATGGCGTATTGCAAGATAAAGCTTGGCTCAGGAAACATTTTGCCCCTTGGATTGACCTGGTGAACCAAGGAGGCGGTGTGCACTGCGGGGAATGCGGCGCTTGGAAAGAAACTCCCCACCATGTCGCTTTGGCTTGGATGGACGATATGTTTTCCATATTAACGGAACACGGCATTGGGTTTTCGCTTTGGGAATTTGACGGAACTTTCGGTATCCTAAATTCGGAACGGAAAGACGTGGCGTACGAAGATTGGTATGGACAGAAGCTTGACCGGAAGATGCTGGATCTACTAACTAAATTTGTATAGTACGAAGGTATCTAAAAACGAGAAGAATAGAACGCTGATGACGCAGATAAAAAGGATCTTTGCCGATTACCATTTCAAATACCTTGATTACTTAAACAATTAGTAATCTGCGTTGATCTGCTCAACTATCTCGATGCGGCCAAGAGTGCGGGCTAAGGAACGTATAAAATCCGTATCATCCGTGTGCCATCCCTTGTGAGACACCCTCTTAAAAAATGATTAATACAGATGAAAATAACTTTTTTAATATTCAGATTATTTCTTGCCATTGTCATCGTAAGTGTCGTGCAATGCAAGCCGAAGGCCGATTCACCGGACCCAGAACCAACCGATCCGATTGAAGAACTACCAAATGTGGATATTACATTGGATTATGCCGTGAAATACCAAACGATAGACGGGTTTGGTTTCTTCGGAGCCAAAGATGTCTGGTGGGGATCAGCCGCCAATATGTGGGACGAAGACTGGGGAGAAAAGGTGATTACGGATTTAGGCGTGTCGGTCTGGCGTAACGAAATCTACCCGCCGGCCATTCCGGGCACAAACCAAGATGCCGATTGGAATAAGCAACGCCCGGTGGTGGAAGGCCTGAAAGCCGTCGCTGATCGGCACCATGTACCGTTGAAGTTTATCGCAACGGTATGGAGTCCACCGGCCGACATGAAGTGGGCTGCAGAATTTTCGTGGGTAGGTGACGAAAACGCCACCCGATGGGAAGATCCCGGCGTAACGACCAAAGAGGGCGGCACGTTAAATCCGAATAAATATAACGAATATGCGGCTTGGCTCAATGAACACCTCCAACGGTACAAAGACCTGGGGATAGACTTACATGCGCTGAGTTTGCAGAACGAACCCGGTTTCTCCCAATTCTTCAACTCCTGTACCTATACCGTATCGTGGTACAACGATTTGCTGATTAATGTGGTTCCGCAAGTGAAATCCGCTTTCTCGACTGTTCGGATATTCGGGTCTGAAAACATGTTGCTCACCGAGGGGAAAGACGAAAATTGGCCATGGTTTTACCATTCGGCGATTAAGGCTAACGATGCGGCAACAGCCAATATTGATATCCTTGCAGTACACGGGTACAGCGATGGGGTATTGCCTAATTCCGGTTCCGAACTGGTGAGTATGTGGCAGAACCACACCATACAGTTTATGGAACCCATGCAGAAAGATGTGTGGATGACGGAAACGTCGGGATACGGAGAGACTTGGGATTCCGATGACGATGGTTCGGGTGCATTTAGCTTGGGACTTGATATCATGACCGCACTGAACCACGGCAACGTAAGTGCCTGGTTGTGGTGGCAGGGCAGCCAGTTGGACGGTATAGGCCAGTACAATCTGATGCATGGGCTAGCGACAGGCAAAAAGTACCAGGTGTCTAAACACTATTATCGGTATGTCCGCCCGGGTGCGGTGCGGATAAACGCTACCTCGGCAGACGAGGAAGTTTTCGTAACCGCATTTGAGCATGCCGACAAAGGCACTACCACGATTGTCATCCTCAATGCCGGTGACGCCAAGGCCATCACCTTGCTCGGAAGTGGGTTACCGGAAGTGTTCGACATGTATCGGACTACCCAATCACCGATGGAAAATTGTACGTTCGTATCTGAGGTCGGCCCCGGGGCTGCTAACAAATTTACCTTACCGGCAAATAGCATCATCACCTTACAGGCCGGAGGTGATGCACTATAGCAAATCTAGTACCTATAAACAAGAAAAATTATCCATAAATAAGAGAAAATGATCAGGAAAACCCTTGCCGCGGCACTGATGGCAACGATATGTACCATCCAATGGGCTTGTGCACAACCACGGAAAATCCATGCGACTTACATTGGCCATAGCTTGAGTGATCCGGTCATCGACCGGATATACGCCATGGCCAACCATCACGAACAGGTTGAGTTCAGTTTTCGTTACCAAACGAATCCAGGTTCTTCCCTGAAACAAAGTTGGGAAATCAAGGAAAAAGGATACGAAGCTAACCATCCGTTTTATGCGGGATATTATGATGAGCAATATGGTCTGCCCGCGGGAAATTTCGATGTGCTTGTGTTCACGGAATCCGTTCCTAGGCGGATGGAAAATATCCACGATACTTACCAGTATGCGGATAGCTTCTACACGTTTGCTACCCGGCACAATCCCGATATTCAGATTTACCTGTACGAGGTATGGCATTGCATCCATAGCGGTACGCCTACAGGATGTCCTTGGGATGTGGATGCCAACCCTTGGCGGCCACGACTGGATGATGACCTGCCGATGTGGGAAAGTGTGGTTGATACCCTGAACAACCGGTTTAAGCCCAAAAATCCCGTTCGGCTAATTCCTGGAGGGCAAGGCATGGCAGCCCTGTATGATGCGGTTTTGGCGGGGGAGATCCCGGGATTAAGCACCCTCGAAGATCTATTCAGTGATGATATCCATATCAACGGGATTGCGGGATATTTCGTGGCATGTATTCATTTTGCCACCTTATATGATCAATCTCCCGTGGGGTTGCCCAATGTATTAACGGACATGTGGGGTAGATCTTATGAAGACGACCCCACTCCCGAACAAGCGCAAAAATTGCAGGAACTGGCTTGGAACGTCGTGCGTGCGTATCATGTCTCCTCTGAATAACGGCGACTTTCAGTCTAATGTGAACTCATGTTAAAATATTAAATTTGAGAACCATAAATTAAAAATAATGATCTACAAGGAAGTAAAAAGCCGATCAGGGGCACGGTGGCATTATTTTTTCACACTGTTGATGACCTCGGCCTTGTTATGTTTGACTGCGATATCCATGGCCGCTTCCGTTGTACCTACGCGACTGCGCTTGGAATACTTAGCGCAGCCGAAAGGGATTGACGAACCGCGCCCTCGCTTCGGTTGGGTATTGAAGGCTGTAGACAAAAAGGCATTCGGCCAAGCCCAAACCGCTTACCGGGTATTGGTCGCATCGACCGATAAGTTATTGCGGCAGAACACGGGCGATTTATGGGATAGCGGTTGGGTTGCTTCGGAGGAGATGCAGCATATCACGTATGAAGGGAAACCCTTGCAATCCGACCGAACCTATTATTGGAAAGTGCAGGTAAAGGATGAAGATGGGATGGTTTCAGGTTGGAGTACACCTGCCCAATGGAGTACAGGTTTATTTAGCGCGGAAGAATGGGAAGGTAAATGGATCGGCAGCGACGAATGGTACGACCCCGCCGCGCCGGAAAACAACGTCTCAGATCCATGGTTCCGGAAAACGGTTCAGTTACGGCAAAAACCCGGTAAGGCCACGATATTTTTAGCATCGGTCGGCTACCATGAGTTATATGTCAATGGTAAGCGTATCGGAGAAGACGTGTTGTCTCCAGCAGTTACCGATCACACCAAACGGGCACGTTATGTGGCGTACGACATCGCCGATGAACTCAAACGAGGAACGAATGTCATCGCGATTTGGCTGGGCACTTCATGGTCCATCTTCCCGCCCTATCTCCTGCATGGCGACCGCCCTATCCTACCCATCGTGACTGCCCAGGTAGCTATCTACAAGGAAAAATCCCCTGCCGGGGAGGCAATACCCGTTACATTGGTCGTGACCGATGAATCATGGAAAACACACCCGAGCCCGAATAAGTTGACGGGAAAATGGGATTTTATGAAGATGGGCGGTGAAATCTGGGATGCCCGCAACGAGATAGCGGACTGGAACCTGCCATCAGCCGATGAATCCAAATGGCAGCCAGCCACCGTCTATGATGTGAAAAGTCTGTCGTTATCGGCAGAGAAGATAGAGCCCAACCGCCAATTGGAGGAGATTACTCCGGTTGCCATCGAATCCCGCCCTGACGGTTCCTATCGCGTGGATATGGGCGTTAATTTTGCGGGATGGACGGAGGTCCATGTAAGTGGGCAGGAGGGTGATACGATTCGTTTCCAATATTCGGAACGGGAAGATCGGGATGTGACGTATAGCTTGCACAGTGCTTTTGTAATCGGCCCTTCGGGTAAAGGAACGTTCAAGAACCGTTTCAATTACAGTTCGGGCAGGTGGATCACCATTAGCGGCTTGAAAGAAGCACCCACGGTCAATGATATCAAGGGTTGGATGATTCGTACGAATTACCAGCATGCGACGCATTTTGAAAGTGCTGACACCTTGCAGAATTGGATATATGACCGTATACGCTGGACGTTCGAAAACCTGTCATTGGGTGGGTATGTGGTCGACTGTCCGCAGCGCGAACGCATGGGTTACGGAGGAGACGCCCATGCCACGAGCGAAACGGGCATGTTCAACTACCAATTAGGCGCCTTCTACACCAAATGGTTGGAAGATTGGCGCGATGTGCAAGGTACGGAATCCATGGTCGGCAATATGCTTGATACCGCCCATGCCCGTAAAGCGATGACCAGTGGCCGCATATTGAATAACGGTGTGGTACCCCACACGGCACCGACTTATTGGGGTGGCGGTGGACCGGCTTGGGGGGGCATTGTCGTCACCTTGCCTTGGTTTATGTACCAGCATTACGGGGATAGACAAGTATTGGAGCGCAATTTCGGGCTCATGAAAGGCTGGTTGGATTTCTTGCAGTCCAATACCCGGGAGGATTTATTGCAGCGTTTCGGCGGGCAATGGGATTTCCTGGGCGATTGGCTGTGGCCCAATGCCAACGCTGAAGGGATGAATAACGATAAACCCGAAACCTTGTGCTTGAATAATTCCTACTATGTTTTTAACCTACGAACGGCTGCTAAGGTAGCCCGGGTGATCGGGCGATTGGATGAAGCACTCCGTTGGGAAGCTCAGGCTGAGCGGTCTGCCGTGGCGATACACCAGCGGTTTTTCAATGCATCGGACCATAGTTACGCAGACGGCTCGATGGCCAACTTGGCGGCGGCGTTGCTGGCAGGTATTCCTCCGGCAAGTATACGTGATGAGGTGATGAAACGCCTCGAAAGGGAAATCATCGATGTGCGCCATGGTCATATCCATGCGGGTATCACCGGAGGAGCATTGCTGTTCAGGTTCCTGCGCGATGAAGGACGCGACGACTTAATATACCATATGGTGTCCAAAACCACTTATCCCAGTTGGGGGTATATGCGGGATCATGGGGCCACCACCATTTGGGAGGCGTGGGAGAAAGACCTGTCGGGCCATTCGTTGCTGCATAGTTCGTACCTGTATCCGGGTGCTTGGTATGTCGATGGGGTGGCGGGTATCAAACGGGATGTCGATCACCCTGGTTTTAAACGGTTTGTCATACGCCCGCCCGCTCGACAGGCTACGGATATGGCATGGGCAAGGGCGTCGTTTGATTCCCCGGTAGGTACCATTGAATCAGGCTGGATTCGGGAAGAAGACGGCACCTTGAGACTGGAGATTACGGTTCCTCCCAATAGTACCGGCATTTTGCAACTGCTGCCTGAGGACGCAATAGATGCCACAAGGTATCCCGGTATAGTCGAATCTGGGAAAATGGGGAGTTTCTTGCAATATGAACTGAAAGCTGGAACATACGTGCTGGGTACAAAATAACCGCCTACCGATGTTTTGACGTGATAAGAAGAAAGCTGATGTTGCCATGTTTTATACCCAAGTCGTGTTGTTGGTAACCGAGGGGAGTGATGGCCAAGCAGGTAAGCACAGGACGCGGCTTTTTTATTATTTTGCTTTCTTTAGCCGATTATAGACAAAAACTGCAATTATGATAACCGATTTCTTGCGTCCACTGGCATTACTCGCTATTGTCATCATGGTAACTGGCGTGCAAACCGTCGCCCAAACGCTTGCCGTATACGACCTGACCTGTGCATATAAAACCAATCCGCTCGGTATCGACGACCTACAGCCACGGTTGAGTTGGAAAATACGTTCGACACAAAAAGATGTCGTCCAGACTGCCTATGAAATCAGAGTAAGTGCTGAACAAAACAAGTGGTCATCATCCGTGTTAGTATGGCAATCAGGTAAGGTCACCAGTGACCAGTCTATCCATGTTCCATATGATGGTGATGCGCTGCAATCATCCAAACGGTATTATTGGCAAGTACGGGTATGGGATAATCAGGGTAACGCTTCCCCTTGGAGTGATGTCAACTGGTGGGAGATGGGGCTATTGGAAGCTGGGGATTGGCAGGCCCAATGGATCCAACATGTAGGGGATACGGCCGCTACCTCCGGGCCTTCACCCCTATTTAGGAAAGGGTTTGCAAGTTCGGGCAATGTCAAGCAGGCTCGGCTTTACATCACCGCACAGGGACTTTATGAGGCGCATATCAATGGCCATCGGGTAGGAGAAGCCTATTTTACGCCGGGTTGGACGAGCTACCATAATCAGTTGCAATATCAAGTGTATGACGTGACCGACCTGGTGCAGCGCGGCAACAATGCCATTGGTGTGGTGCTGGGTGACGGTTGGTTTCGAGGCAATCTGATGGTGGCCGGCCGTCATTTGTATGGCAATACGTTGGCATTATTGGCCCAATTAGAGATTACCTACAGCGATGGCCGCGTGGAGCATGTCGTAACGGATGACAGTTGGAAAACCACGCTGGATGGCCCTATACGCATGTCTGACATTTACAACGGCGAAATGTATGACGCCCGCAAAGCATTGGATAACTGGACCACGGCATCGTTTGACGATGTGTCTTGGGATAAGGCAGCGGTAAATACTTCGCTACGTCGTGACCATTTGGTGATTTCCCCCGCACCACCGGTTACCGCACATGAACGGATAAAGCCGGTAAGCATCATCACGACCCCCAAAGGCGAAAAAGTCATTGACTTTGGTCAGAACCTGGTGGGCTGGGTATCTTTTGAAACCTCCGGTCCGGCGGGCGATTCACTTGTTATCCAGCATGCGGAGGTTTTGGATAAGGAGGGGAACTTCTACATTGAAAACCTGCGTGGCGCTCAACAGCAAATCACCTACCTATTCAATGGAGAAGGCGTGGAATCATATCAACCGCATTTCACGTTTCAGGGTTTCCGCTACATCAAGCTAACCGGCAGGAGCGACCTCATTAATGCGGACAATATTAGCGCGGTAGTATTACATTCGGCCACGCCTCCCTCGGGTACGTTCGAGACATCCGACCCATTGATTAACCAATTGCAACATAATATTGTCTGGGGGCAGAAAGGCAATTTCCTGGATGTGCCCACGGATTGCCCGCAACGCGATGAGCGCTTGGGGTGGACGGGAGATGCCCAAGCATTTTTCAATACAGCCGCTTATAATATGGATGTGGCCGGGTTCTTTATCAAATGGTTAAAGGACCTACGGGCTGACCAATTCAGTAGCGGCGCCGTGCCGCATGTGATTCCAAATACCTGGAGAACGGAGGAAGGGGGATCGGCAGGTTGGTCAGATGCCGCGACCATTATCCCCTGGCATTTTTATGTGGCTTATGGAGATACTGCTATCCTGTCGAGCCAATACGAGTCGATGAAGAAATGGGTGGGCTATATGACCGAAAAGAGCAAGGACGACCTATGGAATACGGGTTTCCACTTTGGTGATTGGCTATTCTACAGACCCAATGACGATACGGATGGCCGCTCGGCCATTACCGATAAGTACCTTATCGCGCAAGCGTTTTTTGCACACTCCACCCAGTTGGTCATCAATGCGGCAAATGTGTTAGGTAATACACAGGATGCGGCCGAATATGAAGCGTTGTTGCAGCGCATCAAGGCTGCGTTCCTACGGGAATACGTCACGCCGTCGGGTAGGCTGGTATCCAGTTCGCAGACCGCCTATGTATTAGCGTTGCATTTTGATTTATTGCCAGAAAACTTGAGGGGGCAAGCGGCCAAACGCTTGGTGGATAACGTCGTGAGTTATGGTAACCACCTGACCACGGGATTCTTGGGTACACCTTACCTTTGCCATGTGTTGAGCCGTTTTGGATATGACGATGTGGCGTTTACCTTGCTCATGCAGGACACCTACCCCTCGTGGTTATATCCCGTAAAACAAGGCGCTACTACCATTTGGGAACGTTGGGATGGGATTAAACCCGATGGCTCGTTCCAAAACGAAGGCATGAATTCGTTCAACCATTACGCCTATGGTGCCATAGGCGATTGGATGTATAAGCACATCACGGGTATTCAGCCCATGGCCGATGAACCGGGTTACAAAGCGTTTATCATTTCGCCGAAGATGGGGGGAGGGCTTACCGCAGCAAAGGCCTCGCTAGCATCCCCTTATGGTACGATTCGGTCGGAATGGGTGTTAGCGGGAGATCGTATGACGTTGGTCGTTGAGGTTCCCGTTAATACCCGGGCAACGGTACGGTTCAATGGTGCTATTGGCGGAAGTATTACAGACGAATCTGGACAGGCAATCGTCGGTGAGCACATTACCATAGGTTCAGGAGTTTATCAGTTCCAGTACGCCATCGCGGGGAATTAGATTGGCCAAATTTCCATGAACATACCCATCGGCCCAAAAAAATAAGGTAACAACTCCATGGATGATGGGTTGGTGATGATGAGAAAAATCGTAAATTTGACAGCTTAGCCCAAATTTTTGCTGCGTGTTCGGATATGGACAGCATGTACTCAAAAAAGCAAGCGGAAAAGGCGGGCAGCGGAGACGGGAGCATTAATTATGGACGATTTGAAGGTCGATTTTTCTATGGAGCGCCTAGCGCATTATACATTTTTTACAGGCCACGTCAGGCCATACATCAATGACGAAGAATGGGAAAAGTTGGTTAGTGACCTCCTTCAGGTCACTACTGACCCTCAACCACGCATACTGGCTAAGGTCTTTACGGCTATCCCCAGAAGCCTCAAATCCCTAGACAAGGATCTGGTTGTTTCCATAGACGATAAGGAAGGCCTTGGTCGTAACGGTATGCCACTTTTGGTAAAAGACTGGCCCCTGGTGCGATTGATCCGGGTATGGGTATTGATGAATATTCCTGCAGTTGATGAAGCCGCGTATGTGCAACTGATCGGGCAACTATTTAAATACGGCGAGATGGAAGAATTGACAGCGCTCTATGCCGCGCTGCCTGTATACTATTATCCGGAAGCGTGGAAGCAACACTGTACAGAAGGCATACGGAGTAATATGGGACCGGTGAGGCAAGCCATTATCACGCATAACCATTACCCGAGCAAATTCTTGGATGAAGGCGCGTGGAACCAACTGGTGTTGAAAGCTTTTTTTACCGATGAGCAAATCACGGATGTCGTCGGATTGAAACAGCGCAACAATCAGCGATTGGCGACGGCGCTGGTCGATTATGCCTATGAGCGGTATGCCGCCAAGCGGAATATTAACCCAATGTTATGGGTATTGGTGGCGCCGTTTATCGATGACAGGGCATTTCATTTGATGAAGCGAATCATTGAGGAAAGCGATCAACTCGTAGAACGAACAGGAATCGCTTACGCGTTTGATCAAACTAATTTTGCGTTAGCGACCGATTTTTTGAAACAAAATCGTGCGTTGACCGATTTATTGGATACGACTGACACGCCATGGAATAATTGGCGGTAAAAAATACGTTTATGTGTACTTCTCATCATCAGGATCGGAAGACGATGGGGCAACCTATCGCATTGGAATTAGAATTAGTGAAGGGATTTCGGTTTTTCGACCCGCATATCCACATGGTATCTCGTACGACCGACGATTACCAAGCTATGGCAGATGCCGGAGTCGTCGCCATCATCGAGCCAGCATTTTGGGTTGGCCAACCCCGAACAGGCATTGATACGTTCCGCGACTATTATAGCAGCTTGATTGGCTGGGAGCGTTTTCGTTCTTCGCAGTTCGGTATCCGGCATTTTTGTACCATCGGGCTAAACTCCCGGGAGGCGAATAACGAGGCGCTTGCCGAAGAGGTGATGGACTTACTCCCTTTTTTCATCTATAAGGAAGGCGTCGTGGGCGTAGGGGAGATCGGATTCGATGACCAAACCCCTGCTGAAGAAAAGTATTACCGGTTGCAACTGGAGCTTGCCAAAGAAGCGGGACTACCGGTTCAAGTGCATACCCCGCACCGAGATAAAACCAAGGGAACATCCCGCAGCATGGACATCGCGCTGGAGCACGGGCTGGATCCGGGAATGGTCATCATTGACCACAATACGGAAGAAACCGTCAAAGAGGTGTTGGATAAAGGTTTTTGGGCGGCATTTACCATCTATCCATTTACCAAAATGGGTAATGAACGCATGGTGCAATTGGTTAAGGAATACGGCCCCGATCGCATCATGGTCAATTCGGCAGCCGATTGGGGAATCAGCGACCCACTGGCGGTACCCAAAACAGCGGCATTGATGGTGAAAAGTGGAATACCCCGTGAACATATCGAACGGGTATGCTACAAGAATGCGTTGACGGCCTTTGGCCAAAGCGGGCAACTGGACGAAGCCCTATTGGCCGAAAAGATCAGTATTGACCAAGGACAGAAATTCGAAGGGAACACCGTGTTGAGGGGTGGGCAACAACCCCGTAGGGATGCCGATTCCTTGATTATTTCCTAGAATTGGTTGGGGAGTACGGGCATGGAGTGGAAAGCATATGCACAATTGATGCGACCGGCGAATGTGGTGACGGCCATTTCGGATGTATTGGCCGGAGCCGCCATTTCTACGCTTTACTTTTCTGATGGTAGTTGGCCGTTATCTATGGGCAGTCTCGTCCTCGTCTCATTATCAACCATCGGTCTATATGGTGGCGGCGTGGTGTTTAACGATGTGTTCGATGCGAAGCTGGATGCTGTAGAGCGACCCGAACGGCCCATACCTAGTGGCAAGGTGCCATTGAAATATGCTGTTTTTTTCGGGGTAATATTATTTGCCATAGGTGTTCTGGCTGCTGGTTTTATCAATCAAGTTTCTCTGGTGATTGCCCTGGCCATTGTGTTGATGTGTTTGCTGTATGACAAATGGGCCAAGCATCATGTCGTGGCTGGTCCGGTGGTGATGGGATGGTGCAGGGGGCTGAACTTGCTTTTGGGGATGAGCCTGCTTACCGCTGCGCTTCCACAGGTATGGGGTTTGGCATTCATCCCCATCATATACGTGGCTGCCATTACCGTCATCAGCAGGGGAGAAGTGCACGGTGGGAAAACGATTCCATTGGTGTTTGCAGCGGTATTGTATGCCATTGTCATCGGGCTAATCACCTATTTCGGTGTCCTGAAAAGCGGGGGATGGCTAGGCATCGCTATTTTGGTGGTATTTGCAGCGGTGATTTATACACCATTAGTCAAAGCCATTCAAACAGGAGCACCGGCAGATATCCGGAAGTCCGTGAAATTTGCGGTATTGGCCTTGATTTTCATGAACGCGATATGGGTGGCGGCAACGGGTTTATGGGTGCCAACGGTCGTAGTATTGTCACTTTTTCCCATATCTATTTGGTTGGCAAAAATGTTTTCGGTTACTTAACCGGATTTTGGTGTCTAAATGACAAGAAGGTGTTTAGTTTTAAGGATATATGTATAAAGAGTCTATTAACCAGACGTTTAAAGTAACCTATCACTATCGGGTACATTTCACAACGGATTTGTTTTCGACGAGTAATCCGTTGTTGAGCCGTTTTTTTATTGATCATTCGACAGGAATTGTCCCTAAGGTGTTGTTTGTCATTGACGAAGGCGTCTTACAGCACCATGCTGATTTAGTAAACCAGATTAACACTTATTTCGGTGAAATTCCGAACGTTTCCCTCATCAGCGACCTGATGGTCATCCATGGGGGAGAAGCGAGTAAAAATGATCATACGGTCGTCGATCGAATCATTGCTGCCGTTGACGATCATGGCATAGACCGTCATTCCTACATTATCGGTATCGGCGGGGGAGCTGTGTTGGATGCGGTGGGTTATGCGGCCACCATTGCGCATCGTGGTATACGCCACATCCGGATCCCCACGACCGTGTTGTCACAGAACGATTCAGGAATTGGGGTGAAAAATAGCATAAATTACCAAGGTAAGAAGAATTTCATTGGCACGTTTAGCCCGCCTTTTGCCGTCTTCAATGATTTTGCTTTTTTGCATACCTTATCCGATCGTGCTTGGCTTGCGGGTATCTCCGAGGGCATCAAGGTGGCCTTGATTAAGGATGCCGACTTTTTCGAGTGGATTGTCCAACATGCAGAGGCGCTGCGCAATCGGGATACGGAAGCCATGAAATACCTCATTTACCGCTGTGCCGAATTGCATTTACAACATATCGCGGGTGCGGATCCGTTTGAATTCGGCTCATCTAGACCGTTGGATTTCGGCCATTGGAGTGCCCATAAATTGGAGCAACTGTCGGGTTTCGAGGTCATGCATGGAGAAGCGGTTTCCATTGGTATTGCACTGGATAGTGTTTACTCCCATTTGGCGGGTTATTTATCGCAAGCGGATTCCGAACGGATCATTGATTTACTGCAAGCCTTGGGATTGCCCGTTTTTCACCCCTTGATCGATGGGGATCAACACCGGCATCCGCTGCTCGTCGGATTGGAAGAATTTCGGGAGCATCTTGGTGGGCGATTGACCATCATGTTACTCGAACGCATCGGAAAAGGAGTGGAAGTAAATCGTATGGAAGGGTCATTGATATTAAAGGCTGCCGACATCCTTCACAACCGCGTCGGCATTCACTCTTGAAGCTTATGTTGACAGACTACGGACATTTGAGTTATTGCACGAATATCCATGGTGGAGAACGTTGGGAAGACCATTTTGCGTTGTTACGTAAACACTTTCCACCAATCAAACAGGCCGTGGCGCCCCACCAAGCCATGGGAATCGGTTTGCGGTTGTCGGATTTTGCGAGTAAGGAGCTGAAGAAAGCTCCACAATTAGCTGCATTCAAAGATTGGTTGGTTCGTCAGGATGCCTACGTATTTACCATGAATGGCTTCCCTTATGGAGACTTTCATGAAGACGTGGTCAAGGCACATGTGCATAGCCCCGATTGGACAACGGATGAACGTTTCCACTATACGATTAGGCTATTTGATATCTTAGCCCAATTGATTCCGGAGGGTATGGATGGTGGTATCTCCACTTCCCCCTTAGCTTACCGGCATTGGTATAACGACTCGGCCGACGACTGGAAGGCAATGCGCGATCGCGCCACCCAACAAATCATCGATGTTGCCGCGCACCTCATCCAGATTCAGCAAGTACAGGGCAAGGTGCTGCACTTGGATATTGAACCGGAGCCCGATGGCGTATTGGAAACCGGCCCCGAATTTATCGCTTGGTATACAGAAGAATTGATTCCACAAGGGGTAGCCACTTTTTCCGAGCGTTTGGGGATGACTGCCGCGGCAGCCGAAGAGGCATTGAAAAACCACATTCGGCTTTGTTATGATGTATGCCATTTTGCCTTGGGATATGAGGATCATCCCACCGTGGTAGCCGAACTCGGCCGACACGGGATAAAGATTGGCAAGTTCCAGATCAGTGCTGCGATTAAGGCAACGCTGCCAATGGATCACGCCAGTCGCCAAGCCATTGGGGAAGCATTCATGGCGTTTGATGAACCTACTTACCTGCACCAAGTGCTGGCTAAGCAACCAGATGGTGAAGTCGTTCGCTTTAAAGACCTGCCAGACGCGCAGGTCAGCCTACATGAAGGTCAAGCGGTGGAATGGCGTGCCCATTTCCATGTGCCCATCTTTTTGGAAGATCTCGGCTTATTGCAGTCCACACAGTCCGATATTACCCAGGTGTTGGATTTGCATCGGGAAAAGCGGTTGACACCACATTTAGAGGTGGAAACGTATACCTGGGGGGTATTGCCTAATGCATTGCAATTGCCAATCGCCGATTCCATTTCCCGTGAATTGCTTTGGGTACTTAATCGGCTTGCTTAACTTCATGTTATGAGGAAGACTGTTGTTTTGGATGTTGTTGGCTTATCTTCGGCCTTGATTGGTGACCATACACCATTCCTGAAATCATACGTAGCGAATGCTCACCTTAACCGGATAAAACCCCATTTACCGGCGGTTACCACTGCTGTGCAGTCCACTTATGTGACAGGCCTTTGGCCAACTGACCATGGGATTGTGGCCAATGGGTGGTACGACCGTACAGACAGTGAGGTGAAATTCTGGAAGCAATCCAATAAGCTGGTACAAGGGGAATCTGTTTGGCATACCGCAAAACGGGAGGATGCTAGTTTTACCTGCGCACAGCTCTTTTGGTGGTACAATATGTATTGCGGAGCGGATTACTCCGTCACACCTCGACCTAATTATTTGGCCGATGGCCGTAAATTGCCCGATTGCTACGCCTACCCCGCCACCTTGCGTGATGAGTTGCAAGCCAAATTCGGCCAGTTTCCGTTATTCAGTTTCTGGGGCCCCGGGGCTAATATCGCCTCTTCCGAATGGATTGCCAATGCCGCTCGGTATGTGGAGGAAAAATATAGCCCTACCCTCAGTTTGGTGTATTTACCGCACTTGGATTACTGCCAGCAAAAGTTCGGTCCGGATTTGGCCAAAATCGGCAAAGAGGTGTCGGAAATCGACACCCTATTGGAAGGGTTGGTTAGGTTTTATGAAGCGCGGGGAGCTCATGTTATCCTGCTATCGGAATATGGAATCGTACCCGTTTCCAATCCGATACACATCAACCGGATATTGCGTCAGGCGGGCCTGCTTAATGTCCGTATGGAGCGTGGGCTGGAGTTGCTCGATGCAGGAGCCTCGCAGGCCTTTGCGGTGGCAGATCACCAAATCGCCCATATCTATACCCAAAACGATGCGGTGAAAAAGCAGGTCATGGCCTTATTGGAAAAAGAGGCAGGGATTGAGTTACTGCTCGATGGTGCGGGAAAAGAAGCCCATCACCTAGACCATGAACGATCTGGGGATATCGTGGCCGTGGCCAAACCAGACAGCTGGTTTACCTATTATTTTTGGTTGGATGATCACGTCGCTCCGGATTATGCCCGGGTGGTGGATATCCATAAGAAGCCGGGATATGACCCGGTGGAGATGTTTATGACTTCAAAATGGCGTGCTGGATATAAACTACTCAGGAAAAAGCTGGGATTCCGGTATGTGATGGATGTGATACCATTGGATGCCACATTGGTCAAGGGTTCACATGGCGCGATTAACATCCCAGAAGAGTATTACCCGGTACTGATTACCAAAGAAAAGCAAGGGGGCAGCTTGGTAGAACCGATCGCGATCAAGGACATTATACTGAACAGTATTTTTGCGAAGTAGGGGCGGTAAACAACGGAATAATGCCTATTATATATTCTATCAGTTAATATGGGTTTTTGATTGGTCGATACCGAGACATGAGCAGGATGGTACAGGTTGCCAAACCTTCCAATACCTGTTATCATCGCAAAAGCATGCTGAATGCATTAGGAGAAAACCGCATTTTTTCCTAATTTAACACATTCCGTGGTCATCCGACAACAGTTATAGACCAATTAATACAATATATCGTATGTTTAATCGACAACTCCATGCCCTCAAACGCCCACTATGTTTTATCATGCTTTTTTCATGGAGTGTTATTGTTTTAAACGTAAAAGCACAGGAAATACAGGTGATGAACTTGAAGGTCGACCACCTTCAATATCCCGCACTTCAGGTGGTCAATGGTTACCCGATTGGAGGTCACGACACTAGTATTGGCCAACGAGTGGAAATCGCTAACAAGCAGCCCGTATTCGGATGGGAATTAACGGGAGCGCCGGAAACGATGCAGTCAGCCTATCGGATTCTAGTGGCTACGCACCGCGATAGTCTAGCTAAAGGTGTCGGAAACGTTTGGGATTCCGGTGAGGTGATGTCCATGGAATCTACCAATGTAATGTATCAAGGGGTTCCGTTACAGGGAAATGCGGCGTATGTATGGCAGGTGATGGTATGGGATAGAGAAGGCAAGCAATCCCAATGGTCGACTTTGTCATCATTTTGGACAGCAGATACGTTACGTGATTATCGTACCTCTACGTACCCTTTGCAGAAAACGGATGAATCTCCGAAGTCCTTGGCAGTAATAGACGGCGTGATGCGTGTTGATTTTGGTAAAGCCTCGTTTGGGCAGTTGCGGATGCTGTTAACCTCCTTGGCAGGAGGGGATACAGTGACCGTTAGGCTAGGAGAAGCGATCAATCCCGATGGCCGCATCAACCGGAATCCCGGCGGAACCGTCCGGTATGCCGAGTACTGCATGCCCCTGATGCAGGGGCGACACTCCTACCAATTGCAGTTTGCGCCCGACCAACGCAATACAGGACTGCAGGCCATTAGGATGCCCGATGATATTGGTGAGGTATTTCCATTCCGGTATGTAGAAGTGGACGGATATACCCATGCGGCCGATATTGGTGACTTCACCCGCGCTACCGTCCATTATCCATTTGACGATTTCGCCGCTCATTTCGAGAGTTCGGATTCCATACTGAATGCGGTTTGGGAATTGTGTAAATACAGCATCAAGGCTACATCTTTTGCCGGCATCTATGTGGATGGCGACCGGGAGCGTATTCCCTATGAGGCAGATGCTTATATCAATCAGCTTTGCCATTACGGAGTAGACAAGGAATACAGCATGGCCCGCCGTTCGCACGAATACCTACTCCACCATGCTACTTGGCCGACCGAATGGATTCTGCAATCCGTGCTGATGGCCTATAACGACTACCGCTACACGGGTGATATCCGTTCGGCGAGGCATCACTATGAAGACTTGAAAGCTAAGTTGTTATTGCCATTGCGGGATACCAATGGCTTAATCAGTACGCGGAGGGGCCAGCAGACCAAAGCACTGATGCAATCGATCCATTATGGTGGAGAGGAACTCCGCGACATTGTCGATTGGCCACATACTGGCGGTTTTGGCATGGTGGGTAACGGCGAGACAGATGGTTTTGTCTTTACTGATTACAATGCCGTGGTCAATGCATTCCATTATAAAGCACTGATTGATATGGCAAAATTGGCCGCCGCCTTGGGGAAGACCGAAGATGCTACCGTATTTACACAACATGCAAACGAGACGTATCAGGCATTCCAGTCCTTGCTTTGGGATACCGCACGACATGTATACCGCGACGGTATTGATACAGACCATGCTTCGCTGCATACGAATATGATGGCGATGGCGGTTGGTTTGGTGCCAGAAAAAGAGATAGCCAACGTAATGGATTTTATCCGTTCGCGGGGGATGGCGTGTAGTGTCTATGGTAGCCAATTCTTACTGGATGCTATTTACGATGCGGGTGATGCCGATTATGGACTTTCATTGCTCACTTCACAAGGTGACCGCAGTTGGTATAACATGATCCGGGCGGGAAGCACCATCACCATGGAAGCCTGGGATAACAAATATAAGCCTAACCAAGATTGGAACCATGCCTGGGGAGCTGTACCGGCCAATATCATTCCGCGTAAACTGATGGGTGTAGAACCATTAGAACCGGGATGGAATACGTTTCGGGTGAGGCCTCAAATCGGGTCGTTGGAATGGGCGACCATCAAGGTGCCCACGATCAAAGGCACGATAGACATTTCCTGCAAACAAGATGCCTTTGCGTACACGTTGCACTTCGCGGTGCCCGTTAATACCGTTGCTCAAGTGGAAGTGCCCTTGTCTGCGAGGAAAGAAATGCAAATCAGCCTCAACGGCCGCCCGTTGAAGGCTAATGTGAACGGCGATTGGCTTATTTTACCGCCAATGACATCCGGGAGTCATGAGCTGATCGTCAATTATGATAAACATTAAGATTGAAGATGAAACCAGTATCTCTATTATCACATATCCATATCAACGAGTATTCCGCAACACCAAAATACCTCCAACTCGCTAATGCGGTTATCAATGCGGTGGAAGCTGGCAAAATCAAAAGGGATGACATGCTTCCCTCCATCAATGAGCTAAGCTACTTGCTGGAAATATCGCGTGATACAGCCGAAAAAGGGTATAAGCACCTCAAACACTTGGGCGTGTTAGGTTCCGTTCCCGGTAAAGGATATTACATTGCCAATGCAGACTTTAAGCAGAAACTGCAAATCGTATTGTTTTTTAATAAGCTGAGTGCACACAAGAAGATTGTGTATGACTCGTTTGTCAAGGCGATCGGAGCGGATGTTGCCGTCGACTTCTATGTTTACAATAACGACTTATCCCTCTTCAAAAAATTGCTGCAAAACCTTCGCCAGGAATATACCCACTATGTCATCATTCCTCACTTCATCGAGGGTCGTGACCAGGCCGCCGAGATTATCAATACCATCCCAAAGGATAAATTGGTGCTGCTCGACAAACTGGTTCCTGATGTCGATGGGGAATACGCGGCAGTTTATGAGGATTTTGAGAAAGATATCTACCATGCGTTAGAACAGGCCCGGGAGCAGCTGAGTAAATACCATACGCTGAAACTTATCTTTCCGGATAAGAGTTATTTCCCTAAAGGCATTATCAAGGGGTTTTATCGGTTTTGCCAGCAGTATGCGTTCAACGATTTGTTGGTCAGCGACATCGAGGATGAACCGATTGCGGAAGGTGAGGCCTATATCAACCTCATGGAAGATGATTTGGTCAAGTTACTGGACCGGGTGATATCCATGAAGTTAAAAATCGGGAAGCAAGTGGGCATCATTTCGTATAATGAAACACCGTTGAAAAAATTCATCCTGGATGGTATCACGACGATATCCACGGATTTCCAACGGATGGGGGAGATGGCTGCCCGACTGATCCTTGAAAACGCCAAACGGCATGAGGAAGTACCGTTTTACCTGACGCTTAGGCCGTCAATCTGATGTTAGATTTCCCTGACGAACGGCTTTTGCCCGATGACTAACGCCTAGCCGGGGCCACCGGATATTGATCCATGACCTTGGCCACGACCTCGGGCAGTTTATTGATGGCTGTTTCGGGATTCCGTACTTCACCCGTGCCCCGAGCTTGCCAGATGACCGTATTGGTCTTACGATCCTTTGCCTCAATGATGATATGTCCGGCACGGTACCGTTCGTTGCCCACAGGGCGGTTCCAACCGCCTCCCCACATCCAGGGGCCACCCCACATGCCCATGCCCCACGGACCCCAAGGGCCGAAACCACCCCACATCGGTGCGTACAGCGGCCTACTCTTATTGTTCACAATAGCGACATACCGGAAAAGCAAGTCGGGGTTGTCATTTGAATAAGTCAATCCCCGGGCCTCCAATTCATGGTTGGCGGCCTCCATAATGTTGCTCTTGGCAATGTCATTATCGAAATAGGATTTGGACAGTGAGTCTGAAGGAGCCAGCCAGCTATAGGTGCGGTACTGTGAAAAATCAGTACTCTGTATCTTAGTCGTATGGTACCTGTATGATGAACAAGAGGCCATCAACATCATAATTGGAATGATAACGATCAATAACTTCTTCATTACTATTACCTCCTAACGGGCGTTTACTTTTAGTCTGTTTGGTAGTTCCCTTATGTTGGACTATCCATTTATAGAAAAGTTTAATCCTCAAGTGCAAGCATTGTGATATTGACGTGCGATAGTCACGAAGTATGATACATGCCCTGAAAAAGGTAGGCAAAAGCTGTTGATAAGTAATTCCTAGAGGTACTTTGTTAGTACTTTATTAGTACTTAATAGGTACTTATGTCTTACTTGGAGAATACAGAAGGGATACGTAGTAAGTACTTATAACGGGTATTTCGCCACCAAGGGCATCTCTCTCCCAGCGCCAAAGGCCTTATTGCTAACCCGCAAGATAGGAGGTGCCTGAAAACGTTTGAATTCGGCCCGATCGACCAAGTTGAGTACGCGAAAGACCAACGTGTCATCAAATCCGAGTTGAACGATTTCGCTAGCGCTTTTCTCGTTTTCGATATATTGGAAAAGTATGGCGTCTAATAGGTCGTATTCGGGCAGGGAATCACTGTCCTTTTGATCTGGGCGTAACTCTGCAGAAGGGGGCTTGATGATGGTGTTCAAGGGAATGATTTCCCGATCCCGGTTGATATAGTTGGCCAAGTTATAAACCTGCGTTTTATATACGTCGCCGATCACGCTCAAGGCACCGGCCATGTCGCCGTATAGTGTGCCGTACCCTACAGCTGCCTCACTTTTATTAGACGTATTCAGTAAAATATAACCGAGTTTATTGGAAAATGCCATGAGTAGCGTACCGCGAATGCGGGCTTGGATATTTTCTTCGGTCACGTCTGGATACCGTCCGGCGAATGCGGCTTCAAGGCTTTTGCCAAACGCATCGGCCATGGGTTGGATAGGGATGATTTCGTGTTGGCAACCCGTATTGTTTACCAAGGCCAATGCATCGCCGACGGAATGGTCGCTGGAATAGACCGAAGGCATCAGCACCGCCATTACATTTTCGGCACCTAACGCCTCACAGGCGAGCGCAGCCACCACGGCCGAGTCGATGCCACCCGATAGACCGACAACCGCTTTGGTAAATCCGGATTTGGAAAAATAGTCGCGAACGCCCAATAGTAAGGCTTGGTGGATTAAGGGGGTATCCATCGGGGGGTGAACCGCATTTACTCCGTCCAAGGCCACCAATTCCCGGCCATTAAGCTGGTAATACTTGAGGCTTTCTACAAAAGAGGGCATGATGTCTACTACTTCACCATCCGAAGATAGGGTGATGGATCGGCCATCGAAGATGATGTCGGTATGTGCCCCCACATGGTTTAGGTACAGCAGCGGCAAATGCGTACGTTTCGCATGGGCTTGTAGCACTTCCAAGCGTTCATTGAGGTGGTTGTACGAAAACGGAGACGCCGCGATATTGATGATGACATCTGGATGCTCTTCCAGGAGCTTGTCTATGGGATTCCGGCGGTACAATTTGGGTTCGGCCGTGTTCCATAGGTCTTCGCAGATCGTTAAGGCGATTTTGCAGCCTTGGTATTCGATACACCCAAATTCACTGGCTGGCTGAAAATAGCGGTATTCGTCAAATACATCGTAATCAGGGATGAGCCCTTTGCGTACGATATATTGGACTTGGCCTTCTGCTAAGAACAGTGCCGCGTTGAACAACGCTTTTCCCTGTCCTGACGTATTGCGTATGGGCGCACCGATGATGCAGGCAATACCGTAGCATTCGTTGGCAATTTGCGTTACCGATGCTTGGCAAGCATCTAAAAAAGCCTTGGAGCGCAACAGGTCTTTGGCCGGGTAACCACCAATGGCGAGTTCCGCGAAAACCACGATATCCGCACCTTTCCCTTTGGCCTGCTGTATGGCCTCGATAATTTTGCCGGTATTCTGTTCGAAATTACCAATATGGTAATTGAGTTGTGCTAAAGCGATAATCATGTGGTGTCTTACTAACGATAAAAGTTAGAAAAAGATTCCGAAATTGAACGCCACATACGAATTGCGGGGTTCTCCTTGCTGTACAGCCCTAGTAAAACCATTATTGAAGCTCAGCCCGGTCATCATGGTCAGGTTATGGTCGAGTTGCCACTCTACACCTCCGCCGATTTGCAGGGCAAGACGAAGAAAATCAGCGTTACTGCCCATGGATTGCCGCGAGGATGCGCCATCAATGCGCTCTTTGGCACCTAGTTTAAACCCCGTCGTAAAGCCGAATTGTCCATAGTAGCTACGGAAGTAGCGCATGGTGCTCTTGAGTTTCAAGGCTATGGGTATTTCAGCATACTGAAGGCGGTACTCCGCATCGGTATAGACGTTTGGCATGCTGGATATAGGGTTAGGGTATTTTGACTCGTTATTTAAGGTATTGATCAATAACCCCGTGGAGAAATAATAATTTTCAGAGAACGCAAAATCAGCCAGCAAACCGTATGCATAACCAAACTTGGCACTGCTTTCGTGGCCGTCACTATCACCATAGCGCATCCAAGCCATATTGGGCGAAAACGTGATACCCAAGGAAATGGGCTTGTATTGATAGGTGGAACTATAGTAATCCTGTGCGGAAGCGGTAACGGTACAGGCAGTGATAACGATAACTGTGAAGAGTATACTTAGTTTTTGACGCATATTCGAAATATTAGTTAATTTCGTTGAGAGTTTTTATACAAAAATGATGCTTAAAATCCACGCGCCCCAAATTTATGTCTTTTTTTTGATTATCGTTTTAATTTCCTGTAGGGGCGAACGGCCGGTTGATGTCAGTCATATCGACGTCCAGGTCACCATCGAACGGTTTGACAGGGCCTTGGATAGCCTCCATGGAGATAATATCCTCCAAAAGAATCGCGAATGGCTAAACCACTATGCGTATTTCTACGCCGATTACATGCAGTACATGTTAGAAGCAGGCAATCCATTAGACAGTACACAATTAGAAGAAGTGTTAACACAGGTCATCGAAACGGCTGATTTCCATGCGTTAAAAGCGAAGGTTTACGAAACCTTTCCTGATCTGTCAGCGCCTGAAGCGGGATTGACAGATGCGTTTAGACGTTTGAAATACTATTTCCCAACCATTGATATCCCTCGGTTTATAGCCTTTTTTTCAGGATTTGCAGTGCAGACACCCATAGGGGAAGGGTATATCGGCATCGGATTGGACATGTTCTTGGGGGCCGATGCTGAGTTTTATCCGGCGTTAAGGGAGAGCATTCCGTATTATATTTCCAGGCGGTTCACGCCGGAAAACATCGTGCCCAGAGTGGTGGAGAGTTACATGCGCGAGGAATTGTATCCGCAGGATGAATTGGATGTCAGCCTCTTGCAGCATATGGTCTACCATGGTAAGCTACTGCATGTGATGGACAAGGTGATGCCCAGTGTGGCCGATAGTTTGAAAATCGGTTATACAAAAGCACAGTGGGAATGGGCCAATCACTTTGAACGGGATGTGTGGGCTTGGCTGCTACAGGAAGAATTGCTATATGAAACGGATTATAACCGTATCCAAAAGTACCTGGGGGAGGCCCCTTTCACTCCCGAATTGGGAGAGCAAAACGAATCGGCACCCAAGCTAGGTGTATTTATCGGATGGAAAATCGTCCGGAAATACATGGATCGTCATCCTGAAACCACATTGGAGGAATTGCTGCAATTGCAGGAGGCACAGCTCCTATTGGATAAAGCAGGATATAGGGGAAAGTAACGATTTGGTTTTCGTTACTTCTCCTGTATGGTAATCTCGAAATCAAGCGATGCGTACGGCGGAATTACTTGCCGGCCAAATCCATCGGTCGATCCACTGGCGCCATAGGCTTCCGTACTTGGCAAGAACATACGTACTTTACCCCCTTCATTGAGTAAGGGGATAATCTTAACCCAGCCTTGGATAACGTCAGACACTTTCGTCTCAAAATCGGTATTGGATTCAAGGACCGTACCATCCGGCCTTTTTAGCGTGTAATCGGCGGTGATGGTCGAATCGACGCCGATGGGGTCGCCGGTACCTTGATTAATGATTTGGTAATAGATGCCGTCTTCGCTTTTGGTAAATTGGTCCACGGTAAACCCTGCCCGTTTAATCATATTGGGAAGGACCCAATCATTTTCGAAATCGGTCAGGTTATCATGTACGGTTACCACGTAATCCAACGAAGCATTTGGAGGTATACCTCGGTTAGGCACACCATTACGACCGTACATCAATCGGGAAGGCACCAATATCCGAATTTTACCATTGGTATTTTTCAGCACTTCACGGATCACCTCCTTGAAGTCTCCTGTCCGTTCTACGGTGGGTGTACCGGCATAAGCCGAGCCAAAGGGGAAATATCCGAAAAACTGGACATACCGATTGTTGAAACTCAATGTGTCACCGGAATGATAAGATCCATCGAGGCTTTTTTCCGTATAGACCACCGGATAGACATTCTTGTAGTCAATGGGGCGTCCGGTGCCTTCCTCCAATACTTGGTAGAACAAATCCGTTTCTTTGTATTGGTGTACCGTCAGATTGTTTTTCTGAATGTACTCGCGGATATTAGCGTTATCGAGTTCTTCGAATGTTTGGTATTCCTTTTTGTCACACCCTGTCATGGCGAACGCAGCTACTAACCCGATGGCAATAAAAGAAAGAGATTTGATCATTGATTATGGTCCAATTATTAGCTATGCCCCACCCAGTTATTGCGCTGGCTGTGGGGATTTGATGTCAATTATTTTGATCTCGAAATACAGCGGGGAATTAGCAGGAATACTACCTTGTGACCGGTTTCCATATCCCCAGCGAGAAGGGGTTACAATACGGATAATGCCTCCTTTTTTTATCCCCTGTTGCGTGATACCGCCAAATTCTTCGGGTTGGCTAAGCAGGTTCCCATCGGCATCGTACTCGATTTCCTTCGGGAAAAGCGCAATTTGCCAAGCGCCGATGACTTGTCCTAACGAAATCCCAGCACCGGCGTCACTGTCATTCGAATCAAACGTAGCATTCGTGCTGACCAGTTTTCCTGTATAATTCACCCATACATTAGGGTACTCTAACTTGTACTGGTATGATTCTGGATCCCCGGTCGACTCGATTTCATACCAAACCCCGGTTGGTTCGTGGAGTTGTGGATTAGTCAGGTGTTCTTGTGCGTAAGCCGCAATAATGGGTTTTTCCAGTTCATATTGCGCTTCGTGGTCAAAGGTATCTTCCTTGATACAAGAAGCCAATGCTATAGCCACTACAACGCCCAACAAAATAGTTACTTTTTTCATAGTCTTTTACACGTTCAACCTTGCAAGCTGCAAAGTTATTTAAATAATCTGATTAATTAATCCCTTAACACTATTTAACAATTGACGCCGACAAATCGTTTATCGGCCGGCACCCAAGGTGCAACCAATGATTAATAACGAGGGAATTCTAGGGATTGCTACAAGCAGACGGAAGAAAAAAGAAAACTCAATCTCGATGGGCGCCGAACACCTGTACCCAGTAGTTGCCACTTTGTGCAATGGCCATTTCCTGGTACGGCTCGCGCATCAGATTTACGCAGTGGCTCGGGCTTTCCAGCCATTTCTCGACGACGGTTTCCAAATCTTGATAACCAAACGCAATGTTTTCGCCATAAGCCAGGATACTTCCATCGTCCGAGATATATCCCGACTGGACAAGTCGCTGATATATGTTGTCTCCGTTTTTGCTGGTATGGCTGAAATAGTTATTGGCATGCATATCTTTGGCGTGTGCCAGCGCGGCATCGTATAGTTTGGCGCTCCATTGTACTTTGGATACCGGCAGCATGGTTTCCGCTCCGCAATCACAGCCGCTTTCACGCCATTTATTCACTGTGGCCAATGCCAAAATAATCGTGGAGTCAGTTTCTACCTGTTGGTCGTCTTCGTCATCGCCCTTGCCCTGATGTTCAGGGATGCTTGCTGTCCGCTCATCAATTGGTTCCACTGATTCATGCGCCGATGGTTCGCATGCGGACAGCGATACAACCAAGCAGAAAACCGCAAGTGCAACGTACTTATACATAGGTAGTATGCCAAATTTTTGTGCAAGCTAAGAAAACAGTATAGAAAAATCAAAAAAAATTTCATTTTGTAGATTTTCAACTACAAACCCATTTTGATGAATGAAAATAATTAATAAAACGATGTTTATGTGAAATTATTGTAATGATTAATTAACTTATATTGAGCATACAAATTTGCAATGTTGATCCGAGGAGAAGCTTTTACTACCCACGTATTCGAAGTGACTGCTTGATACGGTAGAATCCACGTGGAGAATCAATATGATGAGACACGATAAATTAATCATGATGATCTCTCAACAGGGCAATATCATGAAATCTCTTCCTCAGTTTTTTGCGCCCTTGATGTGCTCAATAAGTTGCCCACCGAACCATGCGGTATCGGTGGGCTTTTGTATCAAATGGCGGAATCAAAACCGGTAACCCACAGCCACACTGATGTTCCGGCCCGGACTAGGGATGGAAAACGCTCGAAGGATGGACAGGTGATCCATGTAAGAGATGTCAAAAACATTGTTCAGGTTGATTGCCGTAGACAGTTTCCCGCTGCTCAAAGCAAACTCATGTTGAACCCCTGCATTCAACAAGGTGTAATCCGGTGTCCGCTGCTCATTGAATCCCAGTCGGTTTTGTACGGAAGTATGTTGTAAGGCTACGAAAACGCGTGTATTCTTCGAGAAGGCCGGTTCATGAGCAATTTGAAAACTGTAGTTGTCGGCCGGGATGAACGTTAGGTGTTCGGCTGTTTCACGGAGTTCCCCCCTTACCAGTGCTCCCGTGGTGGTCAATTCTAACCTTTTATCTTGTAAAGGGCGGTAGGAAATTTCCCATTCCGTTCCATACAATATCGCATTTTTTTGTTGGAATGCCCATATTTCCAGGCCGTCTTCCGGACGAATGGTTCCTGTTGCCACGAAATAGATGTAATTCGAAATCACGTTGTTGTATACCGATGCACCGATGTCGATGGAAGGGGAGCTGAAGGAGTAACTGAGATCCGTTTGTATGCTTTGTTCCCGTTTAAACGACGTACTCCCCGTTTCAAATCTGTTGGTGCCCGGATGCGGACCATATGAGAATAGCTCGGCGAGATCCGGTGCCCTAAACCCTGTAGAAAGATTTATTTTAAATTGATGCTGGCTCGCTAACACATAGCTCGCCCCGAGTGAGCCGGAGAAACCAGCGAAATCAACGCTTAATTTTCGGTTTTCGGGGTCGCCCGGCAACGTGAAGCCGCGCTCGATGAGGTGAGGCGCACTGGCATCAGCGGTGACTTTCCGGTAGTCAAAACGCGCCCCCCCTTGGAAATAAAAGTTTTTCCAGTCGAAACTACCTAAGTAGTATACGCCAAAGTCGGTCGTATTGGCATCCGGAATGAGGATATCCACCGCTGCGTCCTTGTTGGTGGTTTCAATGAAGCTTCCCTGTGTGCCGAAGGTATGCGTTAGGGTTCGGTCAGGAAACAAGGTAATCCTACCGGAATAGAACGTATTGCGCTGTTTCAATCCAAGATCGATCTGATCGAACGATTCTTCGATTTCGCTGCGATCATTGTAATGATGCGACAGGTGCAAGTAGGTTTCGAACTGGTCATGCGTCGTTTCCTGGTTGTAGGATGCTAAATAATCCCTGATTTGCTGGTAGGGGAGCTGCATCTTGCGGTCGTTTCGGCTAGTGGCTAACGAGTGTCCTTCCTCTAGTTCGTCATCGGAAATGATGCCGAGATCTTGGCTATGGTACGTTAGCGACAGTTTGTTTTTGAATTTCTCCTTATCCAACCCCGTATGTAGACGTAGTGTATAGTTATTGAATCGGCTGTTGCCAATGGTCAAGTTACCGCCCCCTTTATAATCTGCGTGGTTTTCATAGGCTGCATCCAAATTAAGGAAGAGGTCGTTACGGAAGCGATTGCCCACGGATCCAAAGGTTCGGATGCCATTTGAATTACTATTGAACACCGATCCGACGCTGCCGCTCACCTTTCCTGACGTAAGGTAGCTTTCATCGTCTTTAACCATCAATACACCGCCAATGGCTCCTGATCCGTAAAGAATGGAAGCAGGACCTTTGATGACGTCTACACTCCTTACTCCCAAGTTGTTAAGGCCCAATCCATGATCTTGACCCCATTGGTGGTTTTCCAATTTATTGCCTTGGTATAAGGTCACCACCCTGGAGAAACCCAAGCCGCGGATGAAAGGTTTGACGATACCTGGCCCCATTTCCGCGCCGCTGACACCTGGTATTTCTTTGAGTACGCCTGCAATGCCCCCCGGATTGCCGCTTTTTGAAAGGCCTTGCATCTCTACGCCTGAAATGGCGTAAGGGGTACGCCTGGTCAACCCGGTTTGACGATCCAATAGTACCTCGTCCAATGTGACCGAGGTGAGATCGAGGTTTACCTCTAGGTAGATAGAGTCAGTGACAGCAACATCCATTTCTTTGGTGAAAGGCGCATATCCTAGCGCGTGTACATGGAGGGTTACTTTGCCGGTGGGTATGTTGAGATTGAAATTCCCTGCTTGATCAGATTGGGTGGCGATGGATGTATTTGCCACAGATATCGTGGCTGCAGGTATCGTTTCATCGCTTGAAACGACCTTACCGTAAACAATAGCTAGTTGCTCTTGTGCAAAAATAGGGTGAGATAGAATAATACAAAATAGGGTAAACACGTAGGGTTTCATGATGTTCGAATGATTGCATGAATGTTTCTTGATACTAATGATGGTTCGTGAAAAACGCAGCGAAAAATGCCAGAAAGTTGAAAATCAGTATTCAAGCGCGATTACCGGAACAACAAAAAGGCGCTGCCGAAAGCTACATAGCTGACAGGGGCTTAACTGCAATGACTGGGTGCTATCATTAGAATCTCTTTCATGCCATCGGCATGTGACGAATCAGTGGAACGATCCGGTCATTGCTATTAACTGAATGACGTGGGCGGCCCCCTGAGGTAGGCATATTGCTGGAACGCTTGGGTATATAGGGATACCAGCTTGGTAGATAATATGATTTCTTCGCGTAATGCGAGTGAAAAATCGGCTTGCGCACAGGTCGGTTGGACATAGGAGCCTTGGAATACGACATCCAAGAGGTGTACCTCACTCTGCGAGTGATGATGCTTGGTGCCGTCGGCGTCCTTTTTGAGATTGTACGGGTGTACGTGGATAACGATCTTTCCATCCGCGGTCTTATGCTTGTGCATAAAAACCGTTCCGCTTGCTATAATCAAGCAAAAAAGCGCTGCCTGAAATAAGGCTAGCCCCGAACGTATATGGTTATTCCATTTCATTACACCGTGATGGACACACACAAAGATAATCACTTTGCTAGGTCTGCAGCTGTATCATATTCGATACAATAGCACAAAAGTAAACAAAAAGTTTGATTAATCTAACAATTGTGAAAAAGGTGTAATGCTTAATCTAAGGCGGGTTTATACCAACCGGTTATGCTCATCTGGAAACACGAGTATGGGTTCGTGTTTTTTCGCCTCCTCCATCTCCATCCGTGCGTAAGAAATAATGATAATCACATCACCCACTTGTACCAAGCGTGCAGCGGCACCATTCAGGCAGACCGTTCCCGAACCGCGCTCGCCCTTGATGACATAGGTTTCGAACCGCGCGCCATTGTTATTGTTGACGATTTGCACTTTTTCGTTGGCAATGATATTTGCCGCATCCATCAAATCCTCGTCGATCGTGATGCTCCCCACATAATTCAGCTCCGCCTGCGTCACACGCACGCGATGGATCTTGGATTTCAATACCTCAATAATCATGGTACAAAGGTACGGAAAATAAAATGCGATGTTTATCATCCATTTGTAACAACCGCAGGCCGTACCCATCTAACAAGTAAGGATGATACACTAGGGTCATTTACATGCCAATGCCGATCAAACACCAAAGAACTGCATTATTGCTGGGTTTCGTGCTGTTGAAATTTTTGCTGCAGTACATCATCGTAGATCCATTGTATGACCTACAGCGCGATGAATACCTCCATATGGATCAGGCAAACCACCTGGCTTGGGGGTATCATTCCGTTCCTCCGGTCACTTCCTGGATATCGTTTTTGATCCAACTATTGGGCGGGTCGGTATTCTGGGTACGGTTTTTCCCTGCTTTATTCGGTGCATTGACCCTCGTGGTCGTTTGGAAGGCCGTGGAAACATTGGGTGGAAACCTATTTGCACTGTTGCTTGCGGGCACCGGCGTGCTGTTTTCCACATTGCTGCGCTTGAATATCCTTTATCAGCCTAACGCATTGGACGTGCTGTGTTGGACCACTTTTTATTGGGTGGTTATCCGATACGTCAACTCGGAACAGCCGAAGTGGCTCTATATCGGGGCGGTGGTATTTGCACTTGGTTTCTTGAACAAATACAACATGGTGTTTCTGGCATTGGGGCTGCTGCCCGCCGTACTGGTCACCAAGCAGCGACGGATACTTGCGCAGCCCGCCCTGTATATGGCGTTACTGCTGGGGCTGTTATTGGTACTGCCGAATTTAATCTGGCAATATCAGCGCGATTTTCCCGTGGTGCATCACCTCCGCGAGTTGGCGGAAAAACACCTGGTCCATGTCGATTTGGGCGGTTTTCTGCATTCCCAGTTGCTTTACTTCATTGGCTCTTTGTTTGTCATCATTGCTGGGGGCTATGCATTGATCCGATATGCCCCCTACAAGCAATATCGATTTTTCTTTTGGTCGTTTATCTTTACGTTACTGATTTTCATTTATTTCAAGGCAAAGAGCTATTACGTTATCGGGCTATATCCCATTTATTTGGCTTTCGGCGCTGTTTTCTTGGCCCATGTGTTGCAATCGGGCTGGAAAAGATACCTGCGGCCTGTTTTGGTGTTGATTCCGGTGTTGTTTTTTATCCCCATGTATGACGTGGCATTCCCTAACAAAAGCCCTGAATACATCGCCGCGCATCCTGAAAAGTACCGGTCGCTGGGCATGCTGCGTTGGGAGGACGGCAAGGAGTATGCGTTGCCCCAGGATTTTGCCGACATGCTGGGCTGGCGGGAATTGGCGGCGAAAGTGGATAAAGCATATGCCAGCGTTCCCGATCCCACCCGAACCATAGTGCTCTGCGACAACTACGGGCAGGCCGGGGCGATCAACTACTACACCACAAAAGGGATAAAAGCAGTTTCGTTCAATGCCGACTACATCGATTGGTTCGATCTGGATCGCCAGTATATCCACCTGATACGGGTTAAAAATCCCGGTGAGCGGGAACGTGAATTGAGCGTAACGAGCCCTTATTTCCAGACCTCCGCCATTGCCGATTCGATTGCTAACCCGTTAGCGCGGGAATATGGAACCACGATTTTCGTATTCACGGATGCCAATATCGATGTCAATGCCCGTATACAGGAGGAAATCGAGGAAGTGAAAAAGCGGTATTAGTTAAAGTGTTTGCGAGGGTCACGTTCGGTCCGGTCTCACCACCCATACCCCAACCCGAACCGCAGGGTATTTTGCAGGGGGTTATGCTGCTGGGTGGATACCAGGTAGGAGAAACCGAATGACAGCCGCTGGTATTTCAGCCCCACCCCAGCAGTAAAATACCGCAGGTTGTCTTTTTGTGGGCTGGTGTGGTAATAGCCGCAGCGCAGGGCGAACAGCTCGCTGGCCATCCATTCCAGCCCTGCTGATATCCGCAGTTCCGCCAGTTCCTCCCCCCATCCGCCCGGCGCATCGGCAAACGAGCCGAACACCGCCCCAAAGATGGACCGGTCGGGGTCTTTCCCACCGATAATGTTGCCCTGTCCATCGCGCTCCGGCTCGGTCGGCACCAGCAGTTTATTGAGATCCAGCGCGAGGGTCAGCCTCCCCTCCCCGCCCAAGTGATGGGTATAGGCCGTGCCAAGACGGAGGTTCATCGGCAGGAAATGCTCCCGCAGGCCGTATTGCATGCGCGTGCCGAGGTTGGAGAGTTGGATGCCAAAAGCCAGGTCAGCATCCGAGCGCAACAAAGCAATGGGTTGGCGTTGGTACCAGCCGATATCGAACGCAATCGCCTTGCCGGGAAAAGCTTCCCCGGTGAGGTAGTCGCCCGCCCCGATGCCCGAATAGATGTAACGGAAGGTAGTACCCAGCGCCATGTGTTCGGAGAGCTGCAAGATGTAGGCAGCGTCCAGCGCGCACTCGAAGGCCCGGTACTGGAGGAACTCGTTGCCCGTACCATCGGCAAAGCGCACTTCCCCGAGCGAGAAGTACTTGAACGAGGCTGCCACGGTCTGCCGGTCGGTCACCTGCGCATATCCGCTCAGGTATGACAGGCTGATGTCATCGGCCAACTGGCGCAACCAGGGGGTGAAGCCCAGGGCCACGCCCGACCGGTCGGGTGCGAAGGCATATTTGGCCGCATTCCAATGCATGGCGTGGACATCGGGGGCGGTGGCCACCCCGGCATCGCCCATGGCCCCGGCACGCGGGTCGGGCGCGATAAGCAGGAACGGCACCGCCGTACGGACATTGCTGTGCCGGCTACCGTCGGGGCGGACGGATTGGGCATAGGCTATCTCCACTAACAAGAGAGAAGACAAACAGGAAATGAAGACAGCACGGAACATAACTTCAGGCTTCGTATATGGCATGAATTCAACAAGGCCGACCCCCTGTGGAATGGTCAGGTTATTACAAAAATGAAAAAAGCTTGCACAACTAAGAAGAAAAAATTACTTTAGCGTTAGAAAAGCAACGGATACCTGTACCTTAGATTCTTTAGCCGTAACTTTCTGTTCCCGCTTTGCATTTGTAAATGTTATCGTTTTTTCTCAAAAAAGAATTGCAAGATTGATTATAATATTTTACTATAACTGGGCTTATAAATCCGTTTTGCTATGAGAAAACTAGTCCTTTTCTTTATCTTGTCCTTAGCTGTGCATGCAGCATTAAGTCAAAGAATTCATGAACTGTATGATTATCCCGTCCGTCCGGGGTCAGCTGAGTGGAAAAGCGCTAGAAACCACGAAGAGTTGAGGAATATTAACCAAATTCCCGTCCATGTCATCCAAAAGATGGATACACAATCACTAATTGGCAATGTGATACGGTATCCCTTGATAGGAGATATCTTAATTTTTTCATCTTTCAGCGACGGAATAGAACAGTTGAAGAAGAATTTTTTCGCTTTTGATAGTCTACTTAATCGCAGTGATGTCATTGAAGAGTTGATACCTGTTTATGAAGGTTACGAGCCGGATAAGGTCAATGAATTGCATGACCCCGTTGCAATAGGAGAATACATGCTTGGGTTAAGTCTTTTGGAATTCATCATAAGTGATCGGATTAAAAACAACGCTATTACTGCTGTCCAAAAGCATCGATTATCGATAGCATTAATATCAAAATTCAAGCAAAAGGAAAATCTAATCGATAAATATGGAGAAACAACTCTTAGCACTTGTCTATGGGCAGCGAACCAGTTGGTTACTGAAGCTATGCTTTCGGAGCAATGGCACGATGATTTCCTACGTGGCGGATTTGTGTTGAATAGGCAGTATCTTGATGTCCTGAAAGGTGAAATAGAGAAACTTCTATAGGGCACTCTATTGCAAAAAAAATAAAATTATTATGAAAAATATTTTTGTGTTGTTTGTTGTCTTAGCGATGGTAAGCGGATGCCAAAAAGAAAGTGAAAATGAACCCGAAATCGAGCTGCATGACATCGAATTGGCATTCCAGACCGCATTGGACAAAAGTGCCTGCGGAGAAGCATCGCTTTCATGGCTTCACGACCTGCTTGCCAAAGCAGAAGAGGACAGGGTGTCCATGGCGCACAAAGGGAATTACCTTGGTATTGTATCCATAATCCAATATCAAGGTAGTACTTTTTTTTACACAAATTTTATGATGGGAAGTGGTGGGATTAGGTTTTATCTGTTTGATTGTGAAGGGAATCATGTTCCATATTCCGTTATTTCCTCTTTTGATTTCGATGCAGAAGGCCGAAGAAGAAATAATATCATTTATTCAAGCACACACTTGGATTAAGGAAATATAAGATTTGATAACCAAAACCTTGCTAAGTTATGAGGGCCACATTAATTATATTGATGATATGGACGTCAAGTATCCATATCAGCCTTTCCCAACCTCCCCAAGCTGATGTAACGACTCCCAAAGGCAATCCGGTAACCGCATATATAACGCCGGAAATTTCAAATACACTAAGGGCTTATTATGACGCCTCAATTGCCACTTCTTCCAGGACGCTCCTCTATTATTTTGGAGACGCGTATAGTTCATCAGGAAGATTCAACTGCCATGGCTATGCTTGGAATATGATTGAGGGCGGACCTGTCAGATGGATTGGTTATTACCAATACAATACTGATGAACATATCTATTGGGAGGATGGCAGCTACATTGAGGTTTGCAGCGAGATGTATCCCGGTAAGGTCTCCTGGGCATCAGGCGACCATTCAGCCATCACGACATCCACTCCAGGGAGATGGGTATCCAAATGGGGAGAAGGCTCACTTGTTGAGCACAACTGGAATGATACACCTTACGGAACCAGTAATCTTAAATATTACGTCTCTACTAGTATATCCGGCTCCACATCCCTGCTTTGTTCCGGCACTAGGACACTTAGCGTGGTTGATATTCCCGGTGCAACTTATACCTGGTCCGTAAGTACTCATTTACTGTCCATTGTTTCTGGGCAGGGAACAAACCAGATAACCGTACAGCGCAATGGGAGTTCTTTCGGTCAAGGTTGGGTGGAAGTGGAGATATCCACCCCTTGCTCGTCTGGCTCGGAAAAGTCCGCTCGGTTCCAATTCCAGGTAGGGGGGAATGAACCTCAAATATACGACGTTCCGTCTACGGTGTGCGCCGGGGGAACCTATTTTGCGTATGGCAGCCCTTCCTTTGATGGTGTTTACCATTGGGATGTTCCTGGCGGAACGATCATATCTGGCCAAGGAACAGCCACCATCCAATTTGCTGTGGACAACCTCGTTCCACCTAATACCTCTTCCACGGTTGGCATCACGCTTACTGTGACGGGAGAATGTGGAACCCCGGTTGTTAAAGGTATCAGCGTACCGGTCATCGACTGCAGCGGTGGCGGAACCACTTGGATGGTCTACCCCAACCCGGCCAGCGAGGTGCTCACCGTGGCCGTGGGCAGCGAGGCCGAACGCAACAGCGTGACGGACAAATCCACCCTGTCCACTTTCACCGCCCTCCTCTACGACAGTACGGGCCGCCAATTGCGGCAGGGCGAAAGCAAGGACGGCAAGGTGGAGTTCGACACCCGGCAGTTACCGGCTGGCACGTACTTCCTGCACATCCACCACGGCGATGCGGTGGAGAAACGGCAGGTGGTGATCAGGCATTAGGCGTCGGGTCCGAGTATCATGTTATCTATCAATCGCACCCCCTCTACCCACGCTGCTATAAGGATCACGAGCGGGCGGTCCGGCTGAATAGCATCGTCCGTTTCGGTAAAGGTATCGGCATCATAGATAGCAAAATACTCCAGGTCTACATGGGGGTTATTTTTCAACATATCGATGGCCTCGATGCGTAAATCGTCCAAACCTTTTTTACGGAGGTTTTCCTTCGTCCAAGATAAAGTTTGGTAGAGTGCCAACGCCCGTTTTCGCCCGTCGCTGGTCAATCGCACATTGCGCGAACTCATGGCCAATCCGTCAGGCTCCCGTACGGTGGGGCACATTTCCAGTTGCACGGGAAGTTGGAATTGGTTGATCAGCGCTTCCACTACCTTGTATTGCTGGAAATCCTTTTGGCCAAAGCAGGCGATGTCGGGCTGTACGGCATCGAATAGCTTTTTGACGACCTGGGTGACCCCCTGGAAATGACCCGGGCGGAATGCGCCCTCCAATACCTGGTCCAAATGCCCTAAGTCGATGTGCCAATGCTCTTCATTCGCATATATTTCGCCCACTTCCGGATGGAAGAGTATATCGCACCCCGCTTCCTGTAACAGGGCGATATCCCGCTCGAGGGGCCGTGGGTATTTGGCTAGATCGGCGGGGTCGTTAAACTGTGTCGGGTTGACAAAGATGCTACAAACGACCATATCAGCTAATGTTTTGGCATGGTCTACCAATGCGATATGGCCTTGGTGCAATGCACCCATCGTCGGAACAAAAGCAATGCGTAAGCCGAGATGGCGACGGGGCTCCAAGTATTGGCGTAATGTTATTTTGGTGTCGAATATTTCCAATGGGTTAAAAGAATTATTTGCTGGCAAAAATGGTGAATTTTTATGTCATCTACCTACGGCTACACGTAACTTATTGTTATATTGATAAAAAATGATTACCTTTGCAGACCGATTTTACTTTTCTAACAAAAGACAAAAAATAATTTTGGAGATGGCAAAAACGAAGATTCTGTTTGTTACCCACGAGATGTCGCCTTTCCTCGAACTAAGTAAAATTTCTGAAATCACCCGCCAATTACCGCAAGCCATGCAGGAAAAGGGATATGAAATCCGTATCCTGATGCCCCGTTTCGGCAATATCAATGAGCGCCGCAATCGCTTGCATGAGGTAATCAGGCTTTCAGGGATGAACATTGTCGTAGACAACAATGACAACCCGTTGATCATTAAGGTCGCTTCTATACCCGCAGCGCGCATGCAGGTATATTTTTTAGACAATGAAGAGTATTTCCAGCGCAAGCATGTGTTCTGTGATGAGTGCGGCAAATTTTTCGAAGACAACCATGAGCGCACCGTGTTTTTCTGCAAGGGTGCGTTGGAGACCGTGAAGAAACTGGGGTGGGCCCCTGACGTCATCCATTGCCATGGCTGGATGAGCACATTGGTACCCGCGTATGTGAAGACCGCCTACAAGGATGATCCCACATTTAAGGATGCCAAAGTGGTTTATTCCCTCTACAAGGAGGAGTTTGAGGCCTCTTTGGGAGAAAATTTCCCGCAAATAGCGCTCACCGGTAGCATGACCGCTGGTGACGTCGAACCCTACGGTGCGGCCGACTATACCGGCCTGTATCAAGGGGCATTGGCTTACTCTGACGCCGTGGTGGTAACGGGTGGTGATATCGACCAACGACTGTTAAATATTGTTAAAAAAGGCGATATCCCGACATTTGAAGTGGAAGACGGTGAAGAATTCGAAAATTATTGCAACCTTTACGAGCAATTTTCAAGTGTGGAACTTGAAACGGAAGTAGAGGCATAATTTTGAATTTTAATTTCTTTATTGAATGAAATATCATATCAAAGACTTATTGACTGTGTTGATAAGTCTTTTTGTTTTGGGCAGCTGCACCAGCCCATCGGGCATCGGACTTGAGGTTGACCCAGAAGACGAGGTTAGGGGGGTGCTAATCGATACGCTAACGCTGCAAGCGGTGACCCTCCGTGATGATAGTGCACGCTCCGTTTCATTTAACCAAACGGCTTTTGGTTTATTTCACGACCCGGTTATCGGCAAAACGGTAGCCGATATGGCCATTGCGATCGGTCGACCCAGCACGGTGCCCCGTATACGACCCGATGCCGAGATCGATTCCGTGGTGCTGGTACTCCCTTTCGGTTCTGAATACTTCGGCGATACTACCGCAAACGCTATTTTTCCGCTACGGGTACGCCAGTTGGATGAGGTTTACGCTGAAGGCACATTCTCCACAAAACAATGGGCGGTTCAAAACGAAGTGATTGGTTCCAAAACCGTTAATCGATTTGCTTATAAAAGCAGCGATAGTGTCAGCATCGTCAAGCATATCGATGGCAAAGACTCGTTGGTCAAGGATATACCCCAATTGCGCATCACGCTGTCGCCAAGCTTTTTCAAAGAATTGTTCAGTGAATCGGTTGATTCAGCCTTGCTTTCTACCGCACAAGGGTTTGGCAGCCATGTCAAGGGATTATACCTCAGTGTCGACGAAAGCACCATGGGTGGCATTGGTGGGCTAGTCGCGTTGCGGGGAGTGCCCAATATCGCGGGTGTGGAACTTACCTATAGGCAACCCAATGGAAAAGAGGGCGACGATGCCGATATCGACACCATTCGAACGTTCCTTCCAGCATCAACGCAAAGCGCTCCCCAACTTTCATCCAGTGTCACACATGAATATTCGGCTGAGATTCAAGCACAGTTGGATCAACCTGATGCGCGTTACGAAACACTGTATGCGCAGGCACCAGCGGGGCTCCGCGTCCGGTTCCATATTCCGCATATCGACTCTTTAAAAGGGCGAAACATTGCGGTAAACAAAGCAGAATTGGTGCTATATGTTGACGAGGGCGAGCTCGAGGGAACCGATGCCAATATCCATGCCCCTCGTTTGACGCTATATCGGGAAGACATCGCCGGGCAACGGCACCCCGTGCCTGATGGAGACTCCAGGATTGAGACATCAAGCGGCCAAAGCCGTTTTGCGGGCGATGGGCGGAGCCTGTGGTACCGTTATAACCATTGGATGGCTTTCGGTGGGGATTATGAGGCAGCGCACAAACGCTATGTCTTCCGGCTAACATCCTACGTGCAAGATTTATTATTGGGTAGCATCAATAGCAGCGAGTTTTTTGTTGCGCCAGCATCACCATCCGAAAATACGGTGCCTTTTCAACCCGTGCTTAATACGGGCGGACGCGCCGTCATCTATGGCGGGAGCGATGCGAACGTGAAGATGAAACTCAATATCTATTATACGCAATCTGAAAATTGACCGTCGCAAACCGCGTTTGGCAGTATAATTGTGGTTCAACATCGTGATAGATGCAGCCAAGACCAATCATATACCGTGGTTGCCTGAATAATAGAAACCCAAAAATTACATTCAACTATGTGTGGAATTGTAGGATACATCGGCCAAAAAGAGGCGTGGCCTATTATTGTCAAAGGGTTAAAACGGCTGGAATACCGTGGCTATGACAGCGCCGGCATTGCGTTGGTAAACGATGGAATCAACAGTTTTAAAAAGACCGGGAAAGTCAGTGACCTGGAGGCATTTGCTGAAGGGAAGGACTTGACGGGAACGATCGGCATAGGCCATACCCGCTGGGCCACCCATGGGGAACCTTCGGATCGCAATGCCCACCCGCACCTCTCTAAAGATGGACGCCTAGCCATTGTACATAATGGGATTATCGAAAACTATGGCCCATTGCGGGAAGAGTTGACGAGCAGGGGGTATGTTTTCCAAAGTGACACAGATACGGAAGTACTCATCCACCTCATCGCTGATATCCAGGAAGCCGAACAGACGGATTTGTTAGAAGCCGTGCGATTGGCGCTCACGCAAGTGGTTGGCGCGTACGCCATCGTGGTTGCCGACCGCGAACACCCCACCCGGTTGGTTGCTGCGCGTAAGGGCAGCCCCATGGTCATTGGTGTGGGAGAGGGGGAGTATTTCATCGCATCCGATGCATCCCCGATCATCGAGTACACGCGCAATGTTATTTACCTGAAAGACCGTGAAATCGCTTTTATCGATGGGGAGGATTTGCTCCTGAAGACCATCGATAATGAAGTGCAGACACCCTATATCCAAAAGCTTGAAATGCAGTTGGAAATGCTGGAAAAAGCCGGCTATGACCATTTCATGCTCAAGGAAATCCATGAGCAGCCCCGCTCCATCCGTGATTGTATGCGCGGTCGGATTTATCCACAAGAAGGCAAGGTACAGCTCGGGGGGCTTAAAGAATATGCCGATAAACTCCGTAATGCCGACCGGATTATCATCGTCGCGTGTGGCACGTCATGGCATGCCGGGTTGGTGGGGGAATACCTGATTGAAGAGTATGCCCGTATCCCGGTAGGGGTAGAATACGCGTCTGAATTCAGGTATCGCAATCCCATCATTACCGAAAAAGATATTGTGATCGCTATTTCCCAATCTGGCGAGACGGCGGATACGATGGCGGCCGTAGAGCTTGCCAAGGCACGTGGTGCCACCATATTGGGGATTTGTAACGTCGTAGGTTCATCCATCCCCCGGCTCACGCATGGAGGGGTGTATACCCACGCAGGGCCTGAAATCGGGGTGGCTTCTACCAAGGCGTTTACCGCTCAGGTAACGGTATTAACCCTGATCGCGATGTACGCAGCGCAATTGCGCGGCACAATGCCCCAAAGCAAGTTAGTGGAGCTGCTGACCTCGCTTGACGAAATACCCGCACTGGTCGAAAAGGCCTTGCTGTGCGATGAGGCTACGCAATACATCGCTTCCGAAATGAAGGATTCGACCAACGCCATTTTCTTGGGCAGGGGCATTGGTTTCCCTGTAGCACTGGAAGGGGCGTTGAAATTAAAGGAAATATCCTATATCCACGCAGAAGGATACCCGGCTGCTGAGATGAAGCATGGCCCGATTGCATTGATTGATGAAGAGATGCCCGTAGTCGTGATAGCCACCCAGCATTCCTCCTATGAAAAGGTGATCAGCAATATCCAAGAAGTGAAAGCCCGAAAAGGCAGGGTTATTGCCATCGTAACAGAGGGGGATAAAGCCGTCAAGGAATTGGCCGATTATGTCATTGAGATCCCCCATGCTGATGAGGCCTTTCTACCATTATTGGCGACCATCCCGTTGCAATTATTGTCATACCATACTGCGCTGTTGCGCGGCTGTAATGTAGACCAACCTAGAAACTTGGCTAAATCCGTGACGGTAGAATAATGAAATTGTTTTGTTGTATTGGCGAACGACCATTCGCCAATACAACTAAAAAATTCCCAATACCTTTTTATTGTTATTGCCTTGGGCCCTCGACCGGTTTGCCGGGAAACTGGGTTTTGTTTTGGTATTGATTTCAGGAGAGCCTACTAGCGTCATGGCACACCTGAATCCGGTCATGGCATCTGACTCGTCTTGCTGCATATAGCGGCGGGTAGCCGGGTTGAGCCAATACGCCCGATCGTTCCATGAGCCACCTTTGTATACCCTTGATTTGTCATTGATCAGCGTCGTAACACCATACAACTGGGCGTTTGTTTCATCGACATACCCCCTTACGTCGTGTTGGAAACCGCTCTGGGTGGAATCGACTGCAGCAGATGCCTGGAGTTCCTCCCACGTTTGTTTCCGGGGGGCTTTGGCCGGTACCTTGATGGGGCGTCCATATTTGTCCTTGGCGATAATGCCGTTTTCGGGATCCTCGTATTGCTTGTCCATGTATACGTTGCCACGGAAAGGGTTGAAGTCTTCAAAGTCTTCATATGACAACTGGCGATAAACATCGGCAACCCATTCGTTGACATTGCCCGCCATATTATACAGACCATAATCGTTGGGTAGGTAGCTAGTGACAGACGTGGTGATGTCTCCACCATCGTTCAGGTACCCGGCAACACCCATATTGTCACCGCCTGTAGGCTTGAAGTTAGCCATGATCAGTCCTTGCGTGCGGCGCTTGGCCGAACGAACCCCTAATCCACTCCACGGGTAAACCCTGCCGTTTTCAATGTTTCCGTATTCGGTGTTACCGACCAATCCCAGTGCAGCGTACTCCCATTCAGCTTCGGTAGGTAGGCGATATGGTTGTTTCAACACACCGTCTTCCATCCGCACGGGGCGGCGAGCACCATCTTCGGCCCCTGGCCGGTTATCCCGTGGCATTTTCTCCCCGTCTATACCCTCTCCGCGGTATTGCCCGTTCAGATAAATGTCGGTATTAAAGGGTTCGTTAGGACTCGATTGCGATTCGGCAAGCGTTCTGTAACTTGTCAATGCACCCCGTTGGCGAAGGATATGTTCGTTGACCCGATCCGTACGCCAAATACAATACGCATTGGCCTGTTCCCACGTAACACCCACTACCGGATAATCTTGGTAGGCCGGATGCCGTAAGTAAAGGTCTACATACGGTTCGTTATATGATAATGGGTGGCGCCAAACCAAGGTGTCTGGAATCGCATTGTAATACAACTCTTTGTCCTCTGGGAAGTTTTGGTTGAGCCAATGCAGGTATTCCAGCCAGTCCGCATTGGATACTTCGGTTTCATCCATGTAAAAAGAAGCCACCGTAACCCGCCGCTTCAGGTTGTCATGGGCGTACGTGAGATCTTCATTAAGGCTTCCGCCCATGACAAAGGTTCCCCCTTCAATAACCACCAAGCCCGGGCCTGGGCCTTCCTTTACCTTCCGGTTGATTTGCAATCCACCATTATAGGGGTCGTTGTACGCCACACCGGTTTTTGGCGATACACCACTCTTATTTTTGCAGGAACCCAATAATGCGACGCAGCAAAGCACCGCCAGGAACTGAACAAAAGTTACGTTTAATGTCTTCATTCGGTATATTAGAAAAACTACTTTCTTTCTTCCAAGAACCAAAAATAATAAATTATCAAACTTATCTGCAATTAATAATCGCTTTTATCGAAAATTACGCGTGATAACCTCGCACAAAGAACGTACCACTTGAGTTTATGGTGGTATTTGATTATGTTTGGGAGGTGTTTATTTGCCAATTCACTAATGCGCTTTTTGTAGATTCGCAGTTTGCCAAATTTGAAGACACGTGGATACGCGAATAAACGAATCAGCGAATAAACAAACAAGTTATGAAACCATCATGATTTATTCAAACCACACAGGGGGATGAATAAATCTGATAGCTTCATCACCGCTAAAAAACAAATTATACACAGATGAAAATAAAAGTAGGATTCGGGTTTGATGTGCATCAATTGAAGGAGGGGCATCCCTTTGTATTGGGCGGGGTGACGTTAGCACACCATGCCGGTGCCATTGGGCATTCAGATGCGGATGTGTTGGTACATGCGATATGCGATGCGATTTTAGGGGCGGCTAACCTGGAGGATATCGGTTATCATTTCCCCAATACAGACGACCGATGGAAGGGGGTGAGCAGCCTGGTATTGCTGGAAGCATGTGCGCGATTATTGGATAACCACGGTTGGGTGCTTGGCAATATCGATGCCATGCTTTGCCTCGAAGCCCCGAAGATAAAGCCCTATATTCCTGCGATGAAGAAGCATATCGCCGCGGCAGCGGGGATCCAAGAAGAAGATATTTCCATAAAGGCGACTACTAATGAAACGATGGGGTTCATTGGCAGGCAAGAAGGGCTAGTCGCTTACGCCGTTTGCCTGATCGAACGGAAATAATAAAAAAAGACGTCATATCGAATGAAACTCGGCCGGATGCGAGCGCAATGAGCTATCCTATCAGTTTTTGAAATGGATGGTGCGATGCGTCATCATGGGTTGGGAGATGCCTGCCTGCGGTGGGCAGGTCTCAGCTCCCGCTTGTGCGAGATCGTCGACATGACGATACGGAGTTTATGCTGCCGTTTCATCTTGCCACGTGATGGCTAGCTCTTCTTTATAGGCAAATTTGAGTAGGTGCCTGACCAGTACGCCCTTTATTTTCTCCAACCCCTCTTGGTCGTTGGCTTCGATGCGGAAGGTAAGGTGCTCCGGATCAGCATGCATCGTGCAGATTCCTGCCGGGAATACGGCCTTGCCGGTTGTATTGGTATATTCAACTTCGATCTTATGAACAAAATGGCGGCATAATTTACCGATATAACTGCTCGCTACTGGTGTCTTGATGATGCTGATTGATGTCTCCATGTTCGTTTTGGTGATTATGTTTTTTTGAAAAAGAAGGATGCTTGCTGAAATGATTGACGGCAAGTATCACGCTGATACCGGTCAACACCGCTCCCACTATAAACGGTGCCCCAGGTAAATATATTGTCGTATTTTCCTTGGTGAACTCAGCGAAAAGAGATGTCATGAGTGGAGGGCCGATGACGGCGGTTAAGCTGATCACCCCGGTCAACCCTCCTTGTATCTGCCCTTGTTCGGTATGCGGCACCCGATTGGATATGATACCTTGTATAGCAGGGCCTCCAATGCCCGCTAATACATATGGAACACATGCAGCATAAAGCATCCACGATTCTACCGCAAACGCCATGACGGGCAATGACACGGTGTATAAACTCAATCCGATGATGACGCTGCGTTCGGCACCGATCTTGGGGATGATGACGCGTAGCAACCCGGCTTGTACCACCGCTAACAGCACGCCGACAAACCCGAGCGAGATGCCTACCATGCGCTCTGTCCACCCATAACGCTCCATAGTGTAGTAGGCCCAGGTACTTTGTACGGCATGTGCGGCGATATTGACCAAAGCGATGCAGATGACCAAAGCACCGATCTCTGGGAAGCGGCGGATATGTTTGAAGGATCCGATGGGATTGGCCTTACGCCAGCTAAACGGTCGGCGATTTTCCTTGGTTAACGATTCCGGAACGATGAAGTATCCGTAAACAGCATTGATAAAACTCAATGCCGCCGCAGCAAAAAAAGGTACCCGTGGACCGTAGTGGCCAAGTATCCCGCCTAGCACCGGACCGATGATAAACCCGATTCCAAATGCGGCACCCAATAGGCCGAAATTCTGCGCCCGTTTTTCGGCTGGACTGACGTCGGCAATGTATGCGGCGGCGACGGTGTGGCTCGCCCCGGTGATACCAGCCACGAGTCGGCCAATAAATAACCACAGGATACTTGGCGCCCACCCCATGAGTAGGTAGTTGATACAAAATCCCAACAGGGATAGCAGTAGGACGGGCCGACGGCCATATCGGTCACTCAGATTACCCAATACCGATGCAAAGAAAAACTGGGTGGAGGCATAAGCAAACATCAACCAGCCACCGTATTCGGAAGCCTCGCTGAGCGTACCACCTATCAATTGCTGAATGAGCGTAGGCATTACCGGAATGATAATGCCCAATCCGACGACATCGACGATCACCGTAATGAATATGAATGCTAATGCATACTGTTTCGACTTTTGCGTGCCTGCTGCCATTGCGGCTGTAAAGGTAATGATTCCACCATATCAAAATGTAATTTGATCGTGACCCCGTCTTATTTTTACAGAAAGACATGTATGCTCGAGGGATGCGACGGATTATGTTGAGCGAAGCGGCGTAGTCGTTGCTGGCTAACGATTGGGACGGCGAGAGAGGTCGATATCTGCTGAGATGGCTACACCGGTGGAATACAATTTGATGTTGCCATGGCCGATTTGGCGTAATGGAACCTTGACAAAAGGTTGTACGGTGATGCCGAGCGAAGAACTGAGTTTTCGCTGGTAGCCTATTCCAATATTGGCGATGCCAAAGAGATGTTGATTTTCGCCACGGACTTCATATCGCTGCGGGTACAAGTGTTCGTTCCCTGCATAAGTGAAATCGTATACCTCGTTTAGCATCATGTAACTTGACACACCACCCGATAAAAACCACGAAGAGCGATTTGCTGTCCTTACGGTGTAATGGAGATTTATCGGGATATCTAGCACTTGGCAATTGGCCGCGACCCATTCGGGTACATCTCGATATTGGGGCCACCCTGCGCTTGGTCGATATGCTGCAAAATCGGCCTGGTAGCGTTTCGTGGCATACCAGATCCCACTGCTGATGCTGAGCCGACTGTGGAAGCTGTAAGTGGCCAATAGGCCGAAGGTACTTCCTAACCTGCCATTCAATGGCGTGGTACCAGATAAGTCAGGGGCCACCGCCATTCCCAGTGTAAGGCGGCTATGCCGTTCGATCGGATGTTGTGGAGCTGCTACGGCATCACTTAAAAAAGCGGAAGCATGTGAATCCCGGTGATGGATGGGGAGGGCCTGTTTGCCGGGCGGTACACGGTTTAAGTTGGCTTGCGATAGTTTTGGAGACGGTATTCTGGAAATGTCACCTCTTTCCTTGGTCGCTGTAGCATGAGGTGCTGTCAGGGGCTCGTCTAACGCCGAGTATTCTGGATGCCGCTGGACGTACAGGGTCTCATTGGTTGATGCCGTTCGTTCGCGTTCTTCTTCAACAGGTTGCTGTACCTGTTCTTCTTCTGATTTCAGTGGAGGTAAATGGCGTTCCGCGAGTGGTTCTAGCTCAAGCGAATCGGGTAAGTTGTTTTTATAGAAAAACACCATCGCGGCGATGACCACGGATGCCGCTATGGCGCTTCCAATCCATATCAGTCTGGACATGCGCCGAGCGCTAGGTGCAGCCATTTTTTGTTGCAACTTGTTCCAATCCTCTTCGTTAAAAGGAATGTCGGGGTTACCGAGCCTGTCTTTGAACAATCTGTCTATCGGATGTTTATCTTCCATTTTTTCAATACCTTATTGATGGCCAGGTATGCTGTCGCTTCTGCCCGCTATTTATTTGTCTGGCCAGTTGTCACCGTTGAATATTCCTTTAAGCGCTCTTGCAATTTTTTCCGCGCCTTATGGAGGTTTGCCTTGGACGTGCTGACGGTAATTCCCAGCAAGTCGGCTATTTCCTGATGGCTATAGCCATCGATCGCATATAAGTTGAATACAGTTTGATAGGCTGGGGTTAGCTCCCTAACCAAGATAAGCAAGTCATCGTAGGCCAATTTGCCATATATTTCCGCCTCATTGCCCACATCTTCATGTGCTTCCACGGTTTCATGTGGCGAAAATCGAAGGCTCGCCCGGTAATGGTCAATGGCGGTATTGGTAACTATCTTTCCTATCCATGATTTAAAAGGTTTGGCTCGATCGTATTTTTCGATATGACGGAACGCCTTTAAAAAACCCTCATTTAAAATATCTGATGCTTCGTCCGAACTGCGGGCAAAACGCCGGCATATTCCCATAGCATAGCTATAGAAATGCTTGAATAAAGCATATTGGCTTTCCTTATCGTGTTTTAGGCAACCAGCAATATACTCCTGTACTACTTCTTCATCGGTTGTCGGCAAGCGTTTCTCGTTAGTTTTTTACATAGATACGTTTGATGTGTACAAAAGGTTGCCTAAAAATAACTTTTTTTTCAGCGGGTTTTTAGGCAACCTTTCATCATCGGGCTCCGTATTCATATCGATAAGCGATTGCTGGGTGTCAATCACTACTGGATGATTAGTCGCCCGGCGGATCACGATAGGTTGAACATTTAAAATAAATAATTAAGCACCATGTTGAAGTATGACAATGTACCGGCGATTGCGGTTATATCGATCGTTTTGTCGGCCATATGCGGTTGCAATGACCCCGATCCAATGGAACCCGAAATGCCTGAAAAGGGAATCCACATACGTACACATTCGACATTTGGTCAAATACTGACGGACAGTGTTGGTGGTGTGCTCTATTTTTTTGCGCGGGATGCAGATGGAAATTCCGCATGTATTGACGGCTGTGCATCACTATGGCCGCCTTATTATAGCAGTGACGCTGCGGCGACGGCTGAGATCGATGCAGACGACATTGGGGTCATTACGCGTACCGATGGCGCACTGCAATCCACCTATAAGGGTTGGCCCCTTTACTATTATGCCGACGACGAGTCAGCAGGAGAAGTCAACGGGGAGGGTGTAGGCGGAAACTGGGTTGTCGCAAAGCCTGATTATTCGGTGATGCTGGTACGCAACCAGTTAGTCGGCGGCGATGGAACCCACTATATGTCAGATTTGGAACCGGGAGATGGATTGACACTATACTTGGTAGATGCCTATGGCCGTACACTGTATGGGTTTGTCAATGACAGGTACAATACGAATAACTTCACCAACGCTGATTTGAGTAACAATGGCGTGTGGCCCATGTACGAGTCTGGTATCCAATCCGTACCGTCTTTGGTAAACAACGCTGATTTCGCGGAAATAACGGTGCATGGTCGGACGCAATTGACCTATAAAGGTTGGCCGTTGTACCATTTTGGCCAAGACGGTGCTCGGGGCGAAACAAAAGGAGTGGATTTCCCTGCCCTTGGGGTTTGGCCGGTATTGAATCCAGACGCTCCAGACGCCACACAACCCTAGATGATCGATTCTACACATACGTTCACTAACTAAAAAACAAGCCATATGGACCCAAAAAACAGAAGATATGCCGCCTTGCTGTGCGCATGTGCATTAACCATTGTAGGGTGCGGGAAAGACAACGATGATCCTACCCCGCAGCCACCGGGGAATGGTGGGAATGATGATGTTACGGTGGATAACGTCACGTATGCGAATTTCGCAGGCGCGTTGTTCCAATCCAGTTGCAGCAGTTGCCATACGAGTGGAGGAGAAGGAACTTCCCATTGGACATTTTCGGGCTATAGCTCGGTGGTGAACAATCTCGAGCGGATAAACGACGCCGTCATTGTGCGACGCATCATGCCTAAAGGAGGAAGTTTGTCTGCCCGCCAACTGGAGTTATTGAAAGCGTGGATTGACAAAGGAGCCCCGCAAAATTGATGTGTTGATCAACGCCCATTACGGATGATACCCATGAACGCATTTACGCTATCGCTGCTGTTGACCGTCGGGAGCCTCCATGTTGCAGCACAGGATGTATTGATAGATAGGCAGAGCCATATTGCCTTTTTCTCATCCGCGCCTTTGGAAGACATCACGGCCGTGAATAACAGCGCATCGTCAGCGCTCAATGTCAAAACCAATGAAATTGCGTTCAAGGTGGCCATCAAGTCATTTGCGTTTAAGAAACGCTTAATGCAGGAGCATTTCAATGAAAATTATATGGAAAGCGATAAATATCCCCATGCCACCTTTGCCGGTAAAATCGATGGGGATGTCGACTGGGAACGAGCAGGCACCTACGAAGTGACGGTATTGGGAAACCTGGATATACATGGGGTCAGGAAGTTATATCGAACACCGGTAACCATCGAGATCAAACAGGGAATAGTTGCCGCGCAGACCAAATTTGATGTCAGATTAGCTGACCATAACATCAAAATCCCTCGGGTGGTTATCAAGAACATTGCAGAAGTGGTGGAAGTGACCGTTTCTTCAACATACCAATTACAGTAAACTATGCATACCTCGATACTTATTAAACGCCAATATCCATTGTTAATCGGTCTGTTAGTGTTATGTATTCCCGTATGGGCCCAATCTGATCTGGAGAAGGCACTTGCTGGAGATAGCGTGACGGCCAATGAACGCAAATTCGTGGAAGCCACGTTCAAAACCACCAGGATCATCAATGGCCAATCCATCGAGACCATCTATAAACGCGAACTTGATTTCAAGGTAGACCATCGCTTTGGTGATATTGCAGGTGCACGCGGGGGAGCGGCTAACTTTTTCGGGCTGGACAATTCTACGGATATCAAAATTGGGTTTGAATACGGGGTGTCAGATCGCTTGAATGTCGGGATTGCACGGGCTAAGGGTGCTACGCAGGTATCGCAACTTTATGAAGGGAGTTTGAAGTATCGGATGTTTAGGCAAACGACAGATAATAAAATGCCACTATCTGTCACGCTGTACACCAGCTTGACCATACCCGGTGTCCGTGCAGATCAGGTTAACGACGATGCGGCAACGTCGTATCGGCAGTTTTCCGATCGGCTTAACGCCGTGGGGCAAATCATCATCGCCCGTAAGTTTGGATCCAACCTGTCTTTGGCCCTGCATCCCACTTACATTCGCAGGAATACCACGGGGTATTACGATGATATAAATGACCTGTTTGCCGTGGGGATAGGTGGAAGATTGAAGGTAAGCAGGCGTATGGCGCTCGTGATGGACTATTTCCTGCCTTTTCGGTCGGCAGCAAGTAAGGAAAGGTATGAAAATGCCGTCACGGCGCTTTACCATCCATTGGGGGTAGGGCTAGAAATCGAAACCGGTGGACATGTCTTCAATCTCAATTTTACCAATGCGACAGCGATTCAGGAAATGCAATTTATCCCCGAAACCACATCTACTTGGAACAAGGGGCAATTCCGCTGGGGTTTTACGATTTCCAGGCGGTTTTCGCTCGGCGGTAAAACTGGGGAATAAGAAGCGGAATGGTGCTGCGCTTAACTTCCGGCTTCGCGCTTCATTTCTTCGCGATCACCGCGCGTATAACTGTATAGATGCTGATGCACACACCCGCAAGGGCAAACAAGGCAGTCCACAATGGGGTTTCGGCGGCACGATGCTTATCGATGCGATACCCGATGTAGGTGAATAGCCCGATAATGGCAAGCATCTGGAACCCGACACCGGTAAAGTAGGCGTATTTCCCTAACCCATTATTCAGCGAGCGCTTGGGAGCTTTCATAGTTGATCAGTTTTACCTCAGGCAAATTATTTGCCGAGCCCAGGCTCTTGCTGGTCGTGCATTGACCATTGATAGATGCCCCGTCTTCAACGATGAAACGCTTGGCTTCGATGTCTCCTTTGATAGAAGCTGAATGATTAAGTTGGAGTACCTCATAAGCGACAATCTGTCCCTGGACAGTGCCCGATATTTCGCCAGATTGGCATTCAATGTTGCCCTCGACCGTGCCACCTTCTCCGATCACGAGCTTGGCTGTACAAGATACATTGCCAGAGATTTGGCCATCGACGCGCAAATCGCCAGTTGTGTTAATGTCTCCATTGATTTCGGTTCCTGCGGCGATCAGATTAAAGTTGTTTCCCCGTTGATCGGGTGTTCTTTCATTTTTCTTATGTACAAACATGCTTATTTAGGTAAATATATGAATTTAGAACGCAATATAATCAGTAGGATCTACGGGATTGCCGTTGTACCAAAGCTCGAAATGAAGGTGCGGGCCGGTACTTAACTCACCTGTATCGCCTGCAAAGGCAATGACTTCACCGCCACGCACAAAGCTACCAACTTTTTTGATAATTGATGCACAGTGTTTGTAAAGAGATAATAAATTATTGCCATGCTGTATAATGGCCACATATCCGGTTTCGGGGGTGTACGAGGCAAACACGACATGCCCGCTAAGGGTGGCCCGTACCGGCTCGTTGAGCTTCACCGCGATGTCTACTGCATAATGCTGTTCTCGGGGGCTGAAATTCGAACTTATTATCCCTTTTATAGGGCTATAAAACGTGTACGATGAGATGCCCTCCCGCGTCCGTCCGGGGTTTTCGGGTAGATCATATGGTGCGCCAGACTCCACTAACTCCCGTAATGCCAACTCATCTTCAGACAGGCTGATGCTTGAGGCATCGGACGGATCGATGCTGTCTTCGCGATCGGTCTGCCGTTTGCTAACCTCCTCTAAGGTTTCCCCTGCCTGCCCACTGATTACCCGCTGCAAGTTAGTCAGGTAGATATCATTGGCCAGTGCGATTTGTTCCATGGAATCGATGCGGGCGTAAGCGTCTATCAGCTGGCTCCGTTGATATGTGCTCAGCGATGAACCGATCACATATTCGCGCAAGGGCGTGGAGCGGATAAAGATGATGGTCAGGATGATCAGGATGATGATCGTCGAAAATATACCGGTTATCCAGTACCATAATTTGCCCCGAAAGGCCGCCATTTCTTCAAAGGTCTCTTCATGGAGCACCACCAATTTGTAACGTGAATTGAGTGCCTGCGCGAGTTTGTTCTTTTGTTTTGCCAATACGCCTCCTTTCCATGCAATGTATCAAAATAAATGGTATTTTTGCATGTTTATTCCTGACAAAGATATTCAATTTGTGTGTCTTGGATATGTTAAAGTTTGTGGCACGGCATCAATGGATCATTGTCGTCAAGATGTATACCCGAAAAAGATAGCGTAACCAGATTGAAACGTAACGATCGCTTCCTTTCCTACTTCCGCCTCATTGCCCCGGTAATGGTATTAGGCTTGATGGCTGCTTGTGCAGTGAATAGGCAACAGAAGGAAGAGAAGACGACGTATGACATCATGGAAAACATGACGGCCCGATACAATATCGTATACCATGGCCGCAAGATTATTCATGAGGCTGAAGCTGAAAATTTTGCCGCCCACCGAGATAATTACCAACAACTATTGCCCGTATTGATCGAACCGAACGAATCGACGATTTCCTCCCACACGGCACTTATGGATTCGGTCATCGGGAAAGCACTGAATATCATTAACAACAAGACCAAGAGCAAGTATATCAATGAGGCTTACCTACTGACAGGCAAGGCTAATTACCTAAAGGGGAACTATTACAACGCAGCGGAGTTTTTCACCTATTTAGCCGGTGCTTATGCGGATATGCCCGAGTATCGACAAGCTGCATTGGTGTGGAAAGCACGGTCGCTCATGCAGTTGGGTAACTTGACCGAAGCCGGATTGGTATTGGATACCGCGTTCATTGGATTGGAATCAGACAAAAAATCGATGGGGTTGGCTTTTGCCACGCAGGCAAAGCATTACCTCCTCACGCACGACCAAGAATCGGCCATTACCATGTTGCAACAGGCCATCGCGCATACCCGCCACAAACCGACCAAGCTGCGATGGCATTTCCTAACGGGCCAATTGCTGCAGCAGAACGGCCGCGCCGAGGAGGCTTATGGTCACTACAGTCGTGTGGTCAGGAGCAATGCGCCTTATGAGATGGCGTTTCATGCCGGGTTAAACCGGGTGTTTCTGGTTACATCTTCGGATGAAACGGGTGTCGAGCGCGTTCGATTGTTGCGCCGGATGCTGCGCGACGGAAAAAACAAGGAATTCAAAGACCAGATCCATTACCATATTGCCGAAACATTCTATGCAGACGGGCATTTGCCCGAAGCCTTAGCCAACTACGAATTGGCCTTGCGACAGCAGAGCGGCAACCGGTACCAAACAACGCTGACGTACCTACGGTTAGCCGACCATCATTTCGGGCTTGCTGAATATCAAACCGCCAAGCTATATTATGATAGCGTGGGGATGAACGTATCAATAGATTTTCCGGATGCAGGGGCTGTACAGCGTAAAATCGGCCACCTGGATGAATTAATTGGGCAATTGCAAATCGTTGCCCGCCAAGATAGTCTACAATACCTCGCGGGGCTACCTGAAGCAGCGCGCCAAACGGCGATCGATAGCATCATCACCAGCACATATGCGAAGATACAGGAAAGCAAAAAAGTGCCCGCACAACAGCGGTCGGCCCCATCCATCCAACGATCACCCTTTGAAGAGTTGGGTGGTGGCGGAAGTTTGGTAACGTATACAGATAACCGGTTTTACTTTAACAACCCCGATGCCATGGGGATGGGGCAGTCCGAGTTCAGGCGTAGGTGGGGCAATCGGCAACTGCGGGATAATTGGCGGTTTAGCGATATATTGGGGCAATCAGCCGCAGTGGGAAAAGAGACCGCCGTTGCGGATGCCGATTCCGAAATGCCTACGGAACGTGTCGAACAGGACAGCGCGGCGTGGGCCACGAATATCCGTGATTCCTATTTAGATGCTTTGCCGGATACCGACGAGAAAATGGCGGCCTCCCACCAGCACATACATGCAGCGCTGATCCAAATCGGGAATATCTACCGCGACGATTTACGTGATTACGATGAGGCGGCTAACGCCTATGAGGAATTGCTAAGGCGGTATCCCGATACACGCGACGCCGCCTTGATCTACTATAACCTATTTCGGCTGTACAGCGGGGTAGATGAATCCAAGGCGACGTACTATCGGGAAAAACTGCTAGCCGAATTTCCGGATGCATTGTATAGCCATATCGTCCGTGACCCTACCTATTTAACCCAGCTTGAACAGCAGCGGCAGGCCCTTAATCAAGTGTATGAAGATGTGTATACACAGTATACACAACAACGGTATGCCAAGGTAATCGAAACGGTAGATCGGGTTGCCGGATCTGGCAACCCACAAACCATGAGCCAATTGGCTTATCTGCGGGCACTGGCGCTGGGTAGGGTTTCATCGATCGATACGTTTGAACAGGCATTAGTGAACATCACAAGCGATTTCCCAGATGACAGTTTGATTACACCGTTAGTCAGCCAACACCTGGCATTTATCGCGGAGCATAGGGATACACTGACTACGCGGCATTATGCCCTGCAGGATGTCGACGAAAACAGGGAGCGCTTTGTGGATGAACCCACCATGACCCAATGGCCCCAATTGGTGATTAACCGAGGCCCTGATCGACCGGTACCACGCCGGGAATTGACGGTTACGGCTGCAGGGCAAACGGGCATCGCCAGCCGTGGTAATCTACGCAACGAACAACGGGTGACGGGCACCCAGCTTGCAAAGGAAGCGCAGATAGGTGAAATCGGGCCAAACACCTATCGTGATCTCGAATTGCTGCCCGACTCGGCGACGTACTATTTCGTGATTAATGTGATGAACGGGCGGGTCAACCTAGCCCCTTCACGCTTTGGCATCGGGCAGTTTAACCGTACCCGGTACGCGAGGGTCTCCATCAGCCACCAGCTTAAGGTAGTGGATGGTGAAAACCAATTGGTTTTTATTGGCCCGTTTGCAAATTATGATAGTGCAAAAGGCTACGAAACACAGCTATTGCCGTTGTTGCCGGACATTATGAAGATACCTGCTGATTTATATAACACATTTGTCATCACAGAACAGAATTTTGGCACGTTATCTGATTTTGACAAGATAGATGATTACCACAGTATCTATCACGAGCAATGACAAGGGACAGCAAGGTACTAACTACGACGGACTAAGTACTAACTACTTAAAATGAAGAAGCAAACGAAAAAGAAAAATACATTAACCCAAGCGGACACCAGGCGGTATACCCGTATTTTCTGGAAATTGCTAGTCGGGGGTATATTATTGGGTTTTTTATTCATTCTTAGTGTGGGGGTGGGACTTTTCGGTAAATTACCCACATTCCGTGACCTTGAAAACCCCAAAAGCAACTTGGCATCGGAAGTGATTTCGGAAGATGGTGCGGTATTGGGGACCTACTTTGTCCAAAACCGGTCTAATGTCCGTTATGACGAATTGTCACCTAACCTCGTTCACGCGCTCATCTCTACGGAAGACAAACGTTTCTACGGGCACTCGGGCATCGATTACCGGCGTACCTTTACTATCATTTTCTACAATTTGGTGGGGAAGAAGCAAGGGGCAAGTACCATTACTCAGCAATTGGCACTCAACCTATTTTCTGAAGGAAGGGCCCGGAGCACCGGAAAACGGATCATCCAGAAGTTTCAGGAGTGGATTACAGCGGTACGCCTTGAGCGCAATTATACCAAGGAGGAAATCATCACGATGTATTTCAATACCGTAGATTTTGGGGCGTATAATACCTACGGCATCAAATCGGCTGCGCGTACCTATTTCAATACGACCCCAGATAAGCTGAATGTGCAGCAGGCAGCATTGCTGGTGGGGATGTTGAAAGGTCCCGGAATCTATTCACCTGTTCGGTATCCGCAAAATGCCATTACAAGACGGAACACGGTGATAGATAATATGCGTAGGGAAGGATTCATTACCCGCGAAGAGTCACGGCAACTTCAGCAAGAGCCGTTGATTACCGACATGCGGATATCGAATTATGGAGAGGGATTGGCCCCTTATTTTCGGGCTGTGATGAAGCGCGAAATCCAACGCGAGTTTAACGAGATGTCCATCACCAGGGCAGATGGCACCCCATATGACCTTGACCGTGATGGGTTGAAGATATACACCACCATCAACTCGAAGATGCAACGCTATGCCGAAGAGGCGCAGCAAGAATGGATGAAGTCGTTGCAGGCCACGTTTGACCGGCAATGGCGCAATCGGGATCCCTTTAGTGGGGATAAGGCTAAGTTACTAGAAACAGGCATGCGCCGTTCGGATCGATACCGGGTGCTTAAGCAAGCCGGCAAATCTGATGAGGAAATCAAGAAGGAGTTTGATACACCGGTGCCCATGACGATCTTTACATGGGAGGGTAATAAGGATACCACCATGACGCCTATGGATTCCATCCGCTATAATAAACTCATCCTGCGGAATTCGTTTATGTCCATGGAACCCCACACAGGTTACGTCCGTGCGTGGGTGGGCGGTATCAATTTCGAGCATTATAAATACGATCAGGTGAAGATGGGAACCCGGCAAGTGGGGTCTACCGCTAAGCCGTTTACGTATGCAGTGGCGATTGACAACGGATTTTCACCTTGTTTCCAAGTGCCGAATGTGCCGCTGACGGTCGGTAGCGGGGCCTATGCGTGGACGCCAAGAGGCACCTCTGTCGGGAGCCCGATTACGTTGCGGGGAGCATTGGCCAATTCGCAGAATTATGCGACAGCCTACATGGTCAATGAGGTAGGGGCAAGGCCGGTAGCTGCATTGACCAAACGGATGGGCATTACATCTGATGTACCCGAATACCCGTCCATCTCCTTAGGTGCCTACGAGGCCTCTGTATATGATATGGTAGGAGCCTATTCGGCGTTTGTGAACCATGGGGTGTGGATTGAGCCGACCTATATTTTGCGTATCGAGGATAAAAACGGCATGCCGATTTATGAAAAAGCGCCGCGCGTGAGCAAGGTACTGAATAGCGAAAGCGCCTATATCATGGTCGATATGCTGAAGAGCGTGGTGAATGGTGGATCTGGTGGACGTATTCGTTTCCGCTATAACCTGAATAATCCCATCGGGGGCAAGACGGGTACGACAAACGATAACTCTGACGCGTGGTTTATCGGTATCACCCCTGAATTGGTCAGTGGCGTATGGACGGGTGCCGAAGACCGTGGAATCAGCTTCTACTCCATGGCCGAGGGCCAAGGCGCCCAGGCCGCTTTGCCCATATTTGCGCTGTACATGCAAAAAGTATATGCCGATACGAGCCTGAATTACTCCAAAGATGACTTCCCGCTGCCGGAAGGAGGGCTTACCCGCGAACTGGACTGCAGTAAATACCAGCAATTCTATGGCGAGGAAGAACAGCAGCTGGATGACCGGCTTGGGTTTTAGTTAGTTTGCTGATTCGCAAATAAGCAAATCTGCGAATCAGCAAATAAGTAGCAAAAATGACCAAATTTGACTACCGTAAAGCGCTTGAGAAGATTCCCCATAAGCCGGGGGTATATCAATATTGGGATGCCAACGACGAACTTATCTATATCGGCAAAGCCAAAGACCTGAAAAATCGGGTAAGCTCTTACTTCGTCAAAACCAACCAACTCAATGGCAAAACCCGTGTACTGGTACGAAAAATCAACCGCATCACCTTCACCATTGTCGACACGGAAATTGATGCTTGGTTGTTAGAAAACAGCCTGATTAAAAAGCATCAACCCCGGTACAATGTCATGCTCAAGGATGATAAAACCTATCCATGGATTGTCATCAAAAACGAGCGGTTCCCCCGTATTTTTCCAACCCGTAAATTTATCAAGGATGGCTCCAAGTATTTTGGTCCCTATGCCTCCGTCGGGATGATGCACGCCATCATGGATACCATCCGCGAGCTCTATCCCTTGCGCACCTGCAACCTGGCCCTTACGCCGGAGAACATCGCCAGCGGTAAATTCCGGGTCTGCCTGGAATACCAGATCGGCAATTGCAAGGGGCCTTGCGAAGGTTATCAAACTGAAGAAGACTATGAGCGGAGCCTTGATGATATCCGTGATATCCTGAATGGTAAGGTGGGCGTAGTGATCCGACGGCTGAAAGCGCAACTGGATGAAGCGGCAGCCGACCTGAACTTTGAATATGCCCATCTGCTTAAAACCAAGCTTGATTTGCTGGATCGCTACCAAAGCAAATCGACCGTAGTGAATTCGTCCATCACCAATGTCGATGTGTTCAGTATCGCGTCTGAGCAGAACTACGCATTCGTCAATTATCTTAAGGTGATGAACGGGGTGATTATCCAAACGCAGACCGTAGAACTGAAGAAGCGTCTCGATGAGGACCATGCCGAACTATTGAGTTTAGCCATAACTGAAATTCGGAATCGCTTCAATAGTACATCCAAGGAGATTATCGTGCCGTTTGATATCGGTTTGGAAGCCGATAACCTGAAGTTTACAGTACCCAAGCAGGGCGAGAAAAAGAATTTGCTGGAGCTGTCCCTGAAGAATGCCATGTACTTCAAAAAGGAGCGCCTCAATCAGTACGAGAAACTGAACCCGGAACTGAAAACCGAGCGCATCCTAACCCAAATGCAGCAGGATTTGCGCATGAATGTGCTTCCTAGGCATATTGAATGCTTTGACAACTCCAATTTTCAAGGTAAATATCCGGTGTCTGCCGTGGTGGTATTCAAGGACGCCAGGCCATCCAAAAAAGATTACCGGCATTTTAACGTGAAGACGGTAGAAGGGCCAAATGATTTTGCCACGATGGAAGAGGCGGTGCACCGGCGTTACAAACGGCTGTTGGATGAAGGGCAGGACCTGCCACAATTGATCATTATTGACGGAGGCAAAGGCCAACTCTCCTCGGCATTGAAGAGCTTGAAGCTATTGGGGATAGATAAGCAAGTAACGGTCATCGGCATCGCCAAACGGCTGGAAGAATTGTATTATCCGGGCGACCAATATCCGATGTATCTGGACAAAAAATCCGAAACGCTGAAAGTCATCCAGCACCTGCGTGATGAAGCGCACCGCTTTGGCATCACGTTCCACCGTAAGCAACGCAGCCTGAAAACATTTCGCACCGAACTGGAAAATATCCCTGGCATTGGCAAGACCACTGCCGAAAAGCTATTGAAGGCTTTTAAGTCGGTCAAAAAAATTCAGGGAGCTACTGAAACGGAGCTCAGGCAAGTTGTAAACGAGAAGCAAGCCAGCGCGGTGCAAGCCTATTTTGCAGCCAACTAACCTATCGATTCGTTTTGCCTATCTTCCCCAAGTGGGTGTCTTGGAAACTGGAAGCATATTTAAGCCCGTAGCCTAGCGATCGATCCATTGCACTGTGCCCAAGTAAGACCAGCCCGGCCAATAGTGCCGTTTGCTGGCCCGCGTACCATCCGATACCGATGACCAATACGGCGATGCCTTGGTGATGAAACAGGTTGTAGGTGGCGGCTCCCCATCGGTTATTGATGGCATAGCCGAGCATACCAATGTCTGGCAGCAGCAGTAGCGCAAAGAATAACCACCAGGTATGGCCCAACGCCAGGCTGGCCAAGTAGCAGCCGACCAATAAGGCTACCTGTTCTAATTTCAATAGCGACTTCATGGAGTTAAGATGCAAGTAACGTGGGTATTGTTACATCATGCATCACCTGTTAGGGTTTTAGAGCCACGATATGCGTTTCGTGGTCGGAAGGAACACCAGGGAATGGGTTAACCCAACAACTGAACGATCTGCTGTAGATAGTCGGCATCGACCTCGTCAAAGGTATCCAACGTGTCGCTGTCTACATCCAAAACCGCAATGACCTCCCCCTCACTGAAAACGGGTACCACGATCTCTGATTTGGACAGGGAGCTACATGCGATGTGACCGGGAAAAGCATCGACATCTGGCACGAGGAGCGTTTCAGCCTTTTCCCAAGCCGTGCCGCATACCCCACGGCCTTTGGCGATGCGCGTGCAGGCCAGTGGTCCTTGAAATGGCCCGAGTACCAATTCGTTTTCCTTTACGAGGTAAAAACCTACCCAAAAGAAATCGAATTGCGTTTTGAGGACAGCGGCGAGGTTGGCCATATTGGCAATGCGGTCGCTTTCGCCTGAAAGCAGCGCTTTGATTTGGGGAAGCAGCGCTTGGTATTGCGCTTCTTTGGTGCCCGTCGCGATGTATAATTCTTCTGCCATGTTTTTTGATAACCTATGTGATATGACCTTACAAAAATAAGTAGAAACGGTGTGCATTTTGTCATCTGGATGAAAAAAGACGGTGGTCGGTCAAATCAAATGTATTGTATTATTGCCTGTAATGTGCTACTTTCGTAATAGAGGAGCCAATGCCGCCATTTCGTTGTGACCGTGGCGATTGATTTCCTTACTACGATAAATCTAAATGTATGCAAAAACCACCATCGGGCGTATCCACTCCCGACAAGAGAACACTATGGAAGGTGATTGGTGCCTCATCGTTGGGTACGCTGATTGAGTGGTACGATTTTTACATCTTCGGTAGCTTAGCCATTATCATCTCGACCAAGTTTTTCCCTCCTGACAACCCGACGGCAGCGTTTCTATCCACATTGGCCACGTTTGCGGCGGGGTTTGTGGTACGACCGTTCGGGGCTTTGTTTTTCGGCCGTCTGGGCGATATCATCGGACGGAAATACACGTTTATGGTTACGCTGTTGGTAATGGGGCTGGCCACATGTGCCATCGGATTGGTGCCGGGTTATCAAACCATCGGCTATGCGGCGCCGGTCATTGTGCTGGTGTTACGTTTATTGCAGGGATTGGCCTTGGGGGGTGAGTATGGCGGGGCAGCCACGTATGTGGCAGAGTATTCAGAGCCCAATAAACGGGGCTTCCGAACTTCCTGGATACAGACCACTGCGACCTTTGGCCTGTTTATATCGCTGGCCGTCATCATGCTCACCAAGAGCAGCATGTCGGCCGAAGCATTTGATAGTTGGGGCTGGCGGGTGCCGTTCCTCATCTCATCGGTGATGGTAGTGGTATCCTATTTCATCCGGAAGAACATGGATGAGTCACCGCTGTTTAAAAAAGCGAAACAGGAGGGTAAAACTTCGAGCAATCCATTAAGGGAATCCTTTGGGAAGAAGTATAATTTCAAGTTTGTGTTGTTGGCCCTGTTTGGGGCCACGATGGGGCAAGGGGTGATTTGGTATACCGGACAGTTCTATGCGCTTTCGTTTTTGCAGAATGTATGCCGGGTTGATTTCGACCAGACCAACTACATCATCGGTACTGCACTACTGGCTGGTACCGGTTTCTTTATCTTTTTTGGCTGGCTTTCGGATAAAGTGGGGCGCAAGGCGGTCATGCTCGCCGGGATGTTGTTAGCTATCCTGACGTATCGTCCGATATACGATCGCATTTACCAACTGACCGATGTGAATGAAAAACAAGAATTGGTCGACCAGCAGCGCATGGAAGGGCAAACGACCATCAAGGTTTACACCGATGGAAGCACGGCCATATATGCCGCGCATGAAACCACGGCGAAGCCCACCCTCACGGTCGGTAATGGCACCTTTATCGCTTTGGCGTTACTGGTGTTTATTCAGGTGTTATATGTGACCATGGTGTATGGACCGATCGCGGCGTTCCTGGTCGAGATGTTCCCCGTGCGCATCCGTTATACCTCCATGTCGCTGCCTTACCACATCGGGAATGGGATATTTGGTGGACTATTACCAGCCGTGGCCACTTATTTGGTCACCAAGGCACAGGTGGCAAATACCGTTGCGCAGGAAGCGGCTCAGGCATTGCCCCACAGTAAGCCGTATTTACAGGGGTTGTGGTATCCGATCATCATTGCCGGGGTCAGCTTCATCATCGGATTGCTTTACATCAAGAACAAAAACCAAAACGTAGAATAAGCGATGAATAATAAAATAAAGCGAATACTCGGGGTGGTTTGGATGATACTCGGCGTGGCCGCAGGGTACTACCTGATCATTAGCCAGGCCATCCCCCAATTTTCCAGCGGAAAGACGGAGGATTTGGTGCCTGCCCTGATTTACACCTTTATCTTGACACCGATCATCACCGGCGGATTGTGTATATTTGGATGGTACGCATTGCAAGGAGAATACGAGGATAGGTAGGTATATATGAATATTCAGGTTAGAAAACTATCGTTAAAAGATTACCGCGATCTGATCGACTCCATGAAGCAAGCCTACGATGGGGTAGGTGGGCTTTGGACACGGGAGAATATCAAAGATTTGATCGAGCTATTTCCCGATGGCCAGCTGGGGGTCGATGTGGATGGCCGGGTGGTGGCCTGTGCATTGGCCATTGTCATTGATACGACGAAAACCGATATTACACATCCCTACCGCGAAATAATCGCAGAGGGTACCTTTTCCACGCACGATCCGGAGGGCAATGTGCTGTACGGCATCGAAATCTTTGTCCACCCCGAATTTAGGGAGCTGCGATTAGGCAGAAGGCTTTACGATGCCCGAAAGGAATTGTGCGAACACTGGAACCTGAAAGGAATATTGCTTGGTGGGCGCTTACCGAAGTATCACGAACATGCCGATGAGCTGACACCGAGACAATATATTGAAAAGGTGAAGCTCAAGGAGATTCACGACCCTGTCTTGACGTTCCAATTGGCCAACGATTTCCATGTCAAGAAAGTACTGAAAAACTACCTGCCCGGTGATACCGAATCGCGGGAATACGCCACGTTACTGGAGTGGAACAATATCTACTACGAGCCGAAAACCAGGGCGGCTTCACCCACCAAAAAGACCATCCGGTTAGGTTTGGTGCAGTGGCAAATGCGCACCTTTCAGGATATCGAGGCGTTCTATGAACAGGTGGAGTTTTTTGTCGATGTGGTGAGCGGCTACGGGGCGGATTTTGCATTGTTTCCAGAGTTCTTTAATACGCCTTTAATGGGGCCGTTCAATGAACTGCCGACCACGGAGGCCATGCGCGAACTGGCGAAGTTAACGGAGGAAACGCAGCAGAAAATCCAGCGCCTTGCCGTGTCCTACAATGTCAATATCATTGCAGGGTCCATGCCGGTCGTAGACGAAGACCATAAACTATACAACGTTTCATACCTCTGCCAGCGCAGTGGCAAAACGGAGGAATATCGGAAAGTGCATATCACGCCCAACGAAACAAAGTACTACGGCATGTCTGGCGGCAACGCCGTCCGTGTTTTCGATACCGACTGCGGCAAAGTGGGTATCCTGATCTGCTACGATGTCGAGTTTCCGGAGTTAGGTCGGATACTCGCTGATCAGGGCATGCAGATTTTGTTCGTACCCTTTCTGACAGATACGCAAAATGGATACATCCGTGTCCGGAATTGTGCGCAGGCCCGTGCGATCGAAAACGAATGTTACGTGGCCATTGCGGGTTCGGTGGGTAATTTACCCAAGGTGAACAACATGGACATCCAGTATGCCCAGTCGGCGGTTTTCACCCCTTCTGATTTTGCGTTTCCCATGAATGCGATCAAAGCCGAAGCCACGCCGAATACGGAGATGGTGCTGGTCGTGGATGTGGACCTTAACCTGCTCAAGGAACTCAATCAATACGGTACGGTCAAGAACTTGCAGGACCGACGAAAAGATCTGTATCGCGTATCCCTAAATAAAGAATGATCGAGATGGCAATAGGGGCGTATTGCAATACGTTCCTACTGCAACATCATCCGCAGATTGAACCCAAAATTGGCATATGAGGTGGCAAAGGTCTGTGAAGTATATGGGCGCACCGAGTTGCTGTCAAAGAACAACCGGATATTGAAGCGCTGATTGACGACATAGTCGACAGACGGACGGTAGGAAATGCTCTTGTTTCCGGCAGAGATCTCTGACTCGTTGATGTCCGAACGGTACACCAGCGTTTTCAAGTCATTCAGCGATACATCCAAACGGAAATTCAAGTCATTATTCATCTTGAGGTTGCTAAACCAACCAAAAGGCATACGGAATCCCGTGGCACGGTAGCCCGCTCCCAACACAAAGGACTGGTCACTCAACAGCGCTAGTTGGCTGTTTTGCAGGCTGAGGTTCATGGTACGGGCCCTGCGGTATTCGGCATTGGCGGTCAGGTTATTCCTAAACCGCGCGTCAAACCCAAGCAAGGGCGTAAACTGTTCAAAGATGGATATCTGTTGGAATTGGAATTCGGGCAGGAAATTTCCATTGATATCCCGTTCAGAAGGGAATCCATTGGTCTCGTTATAGCGGATGAGGGAGTTGTATCCATTGATGGAATAACGCGTGTTATAGCCGTGTCGCAACGTAAATGACGTTAAAAATTCGCTAAACAACGGAATGTTGCCTAATCCGGTATAGGTCACGCTCCAGTTCGGGAAAGGGATATTCGGAAAGCTTACCAGCTTGCTACTGCCCGCATCCTTGCCGGTATATGCCGCCACAAAGGCATTGACCACGACGTCCTGCGCAGTGCGGTCATATCCATCAGCAAAGCCGCCGTTCTGGCCCGATGAATTGGGGTTGCGTTGCCCGAGCCGTTCGGAAACGGTTTGCCGGTTTTGCTCGAACGTGCGGAAGAGCGATTCATGATTTTTGAAAGCCGTACCGATGGATAGGAACGTGACACTGTAATTACCGGTGGTCATCGGGGTAAGGCTTTGGTAGTCATTCTCCTGTGCCGAATACTGGAAAGAGGTCGTGTAGTTCCTGTTGTTGAGTTTCACCGCCGTTAGTTCGATATTCAAATCCCGCAAAGGCTCCATGATGGCACGTATGGAAAAATCTTCCGTCAGGGAAGTCATGTAAAGCTGGGTTTGCAACGTATCGGTAGAAATCCACCCATTGGCCGCGGCACGCTGCCGGATGTCGCGTTGGCTACCGAACAGGAATCCCCAGCCGGGCGCATTGCGGTCGAAGTCGTAGCCAAATACATCGGTTCGGGGCATATAGCCGGGGAGGAACGTGTTTTCCACGCGTGTGTAGGCACCTGTTACGTTCTTGATACTGGTCAATAAGCTGGTGAAGAAGGCGGCGGCCCCACGGGCATCCAATCCGGTGTTATTGCGGATAAAGCCAAATTTGTTGTATAAACCCGCCATGCTGAGGGTAGGGTTTAGCTGGACAGTACGCGAATTCTGGATGCTGTTTCCGAGGCTGATATCGTTGCTCAGCATGGTCAGCAGGGGCTCGGTTTGCCAGTTGAACTGCGTACCATATCGCGCATCCACATTGACCCAATCCATTCCGGGGATTTTGTTGATGGGCAGCGAATACGTGATGTTCATCATGTGGTTGTAATCCGTCGTACGACCCAGCCGCCAGAAATTCTCCCACAGCGTATCCCGCTTAAGGCCATCCATGCGTCCATCTGGCTCATCGACGATGGCATAATTGGTTGCGTTGAAATCCAGTCTCAGGGATTTGGTCAGGTTCCAACTGATGCCGTAAATCCGGTTCATCGTGAAGTTCTTGTTATACAATGTGCCCATGCTGGGCAGGAAATTATCAGGGGCATTGTCCCGCAGCGTATTTTCATTGTATATACGGTTTACATCGATACGGAAGTGGAGCAACGAGGGCATCAAGTTGAAATTGAAGTCACTCAATAGCTTTTGGTACTGCTTCTTGAAAATACCCTTGAAAGGCTCGATAAACTGTTCGTTGGAACTGGTGAAATTATAATCCAACGCTGCCCGGTAATTTTTCTGGAGTGCGATTTCGGTGAGGTAATCGCGTTGGTAATACTGTGAGTAGGCGTAGGTGGCACTGACGTTTTCGATATCCCAGGGGCGCACCGGCTTGTCAATATTGGTACGAATCTTACGGACATTGGTCAGGTTAAAACTGCGCCTCGTGGAATAATCTTGTGTCACCCGTAGCAAGGAGTCGCGTTGATTGCGCGACAGGTTGGCCAGTGCGCTGTTCATTTCAATATCAGGCATCAGCGGATTGTACTCCGGCGTGCTCGTCTGGTTCGTGTAGCTGAAGAACAGTGGAATCCGCAGGCCATAGTCGGCCGGGAAAAACTTGCCCAGTTCGGCATTGGTCACGATATCAAAATACAGGTCATCGCTACGGCTGCGTGCGCCGATCCGTTGTTCGATGGAGCCAAACCCGATGGTACTTTTGCTTCCCGAAACCGTTACATTGGCAAAGTCGGCAAGTTGGGCATTCATCCGCGCAGTGGCTGCCCAGCCCCCTCGATCGTCGAAATCAGTAAGCCGGAGCTCGTTAAACCAGAATAAGCCCGATTTATCCAAGCCATCATCATTCGGTGTGGCGGCTTCCGTACCCCGCAGGGGGTTCATCACGCCAAGCATGTAAAAGCGTACTTTGCTGATATCCGGTTGGCCAATGATCGTGACCCGGTTAGCCCCATCATAATAAGAGAAGGGTACATCGATGGGCCAGGGCTGCCCATTGAGCATGGCCTTATTACGGGCTTCTTTTGCCTCTTGGAAAATACTGATGCGTACATTCATCCGGTTTTCCTGTGGCCATATCAGTTCAGCATCGCGGGTGCCCGGTTGAGTGATTTTCAGCGGCATGTCATACTGGTAATAGTTGAACTGGTCATCGGTACCCACGCGGATAAAGGCCCTGAAATCTCCATCTTGCAGATAGGTGCCCTCGGCATGGATGAACATCTCCAGGCGGCCGTAAGCCCTGAAGTCATTGGTGGCGGTGCGGTACGCCGCGCGGCCGTAGCCATCCCGCAGGTTCTTGACATCCAGGGATAGGGATTGCTCATTGAGCTGTACGTTCATGTTCAGGTTGCCCCAGTCAAGCTGCCGGTCTATGCCGGGAGGCACGACGTAGGGGATGGGCTGCCGGTTGCCATTCTGTTCGATATTGACGGCAGCTACTTCGATGGTCGAATTATCGAGCGGCACGTTACCCATACCGGGGTCGGCGATGACCTTGGCCGTATTGTTTTCAGAATTGTAGCGGCGCCACTCACCCCGCACCAACTGCACTTGGGCCAGCCTGACCACCGCGGTGTCGGCAAAGTCGGTCATAAACATGCGGACGAAGCGAATGGACTTGAAGTCGCGGATATCGCCTATCCGTTCCTGGTATTGCGCCAGTGGAATACGGAATTGGTACCACCGCACTTCCTCGGTATTGCCATTGGGCAATTTCACCTCGGCGGTATGCATGTCGGATATATAATTTTGACCTACCTGCATATCTTGGGGGCGGAGAGATAGCCGATATTGGTAATACTCCTCGGCCTCGTTCATGTTGTTGTCGCGGTTGATGTCTTCCCCATCCGGAAGCAGGGTAGAGGCAGCGGTTTCCACGCCAAACTGGCCACCGGATTGTTCCGGGGTTTTAGAGTTACCTTCCGTGCCGTTGAATCGCTCGTACCGTTTCAAGATGCCGGCTTGCTGGTTATCATGTTCCACGCCCCTAAAGTATTGGAAGTTATCGCCCGAAGGGTCGTTCGCTAGTTCCTGTGCGGCCAGTGGGTTAAGCATGGCCTGCATTTGGCTGAGGAAACTGCTATGGAAACCACGCTCGTCAGCATCATTTAACCCATCCAATCCGATATCCTGCCGCGCACGCGCTACGGGGTCGTTATCAAAGGCTTGGATAACGGGCTGTTTACGTGGCACCCGCCCCCAGTTGGTTTCGTCGATCTGCGAGAGGTCCCCTGTCGGAGACATCCCGTTTTCCATCGCTTTCCGGCCATCTTTCAGGATGTCTTCCGAAATATTGCCGAGGTTAAAATAGAGGTCGCCCCCTGTAGAGTTGGGATTGGTGAGGAATGGATCCATCATCCATAGCTCAATGAATTCGATATTCTGCGCTTCGAAATCCGGCGCATCGATCTTGCGGAACATACCGCCCCATCGGCTACGCGGGTTGGCCAATGTTCCATCAGGGTTAACACCGCTGGTCGCATAATTGTAAGGGCCACGGATGGTCGGGTAGAACGCTAAATCCAACGTCGAAAGGAAAATCGGCAGCCCTGTCGTAGATTCGCGGAATGGGAAAACCTCCTGCTCAAGCACCTCCCGCACACGGTGTTTGGATAGCTCCTGTAAATCATTCCGGATATGAGCGGGGGTAAGGTTGATGTTCCGATAGAATATCGGGTCGATATTGTAAAAGGCCAGCCGTGCCCGGTTGTAACCATAGCGCAAATCATCCATCAGTTGTGATTCGGGGAATAGCTGCGGGGTACCCGCAATCTGCCAGGTGAATGCTCCTTTGATGTCGATAAACGAGCGGCTATTCTCAAAGTCATCGATGTAGGTAATCCCGCTTCGGGTGCCCGCAAAATTCAACGCCCTTGGATGGCCGGGAATCAATTGGGCAAATTCACCATAAAACGAGATGGATGACTGCTCTTTCGTGTCGATGAATGGAATCTTGTCAACCATGCGCGTAAGCCAGCGCGAAGGCGAGTTATAGGTCATGTCAAATCCCCACATGGTGTTCGATATGGGTTCCTCGCCGATATTGACTTTTTGCGTAAGTGGCCGTTCGGTCAGGTTCATGATCGTGGCTCCCACCTGGAGTTTGTCACTAGCTAGGTAATCCAGTCGTCCACCGACCATGGTACGTTGCTGCAAGCCGAATAATTGATTGTTCTCCATCTTGATGCGGATGGGTTGCCCGGATTGCAATAAGGCCTGGTTGAGGATACGCACCCGTCCGATGTCATAGTCTACCATGAAATCCACCCCTTCTTGTAGCGGAGCAGGCCCGGCAAATACCTGCACAGAACCTCGGGGTACGTTGATCGCGCCCAGCTGGAACTCGGTTCCTACCTCTGATTCATAAGAGCCTTTGATGAGGTATCGGTTTTGGTTGGGGAAAAATTGCTGGGCAATCACCTTGGTTGAGTCGTACAGGGCTTGGTAGGCGTATTTATCAATCAAGGCTTGTTCGGCCCCGGGCAAGAATTGCCGGGCGAGGTCAGACCCGAAGGGTTCTACCATGGGAAACATCACCCGCCCCCGTTCTGGGTCGATGGTCAGGCCGGGCAGGAAGTCAAAGAAGCCATCCGGCTGTTGGGCCTGCTGTGGGTTCAGCCGATCCAAGCCGGTGAGTTGGATCCAGAGTTTGTTTTGGGTGTTCTGCCCCTCGTACATCACGGGACGTTCCACACCACTTTCGTCTTCAATTCGGAAGATATTGAACCGGAAGTTGTTTTGCCCGACCCCGTACGCCCCGATGGAATAGATGTTTTTCATCATCAAATCCCAGATGGGGAGGTTGGTCTTCAAGATTTCATTTTTCAACAGCTTGGCATACAGCATCTGTGGCTGCGATGGGGTAACGGGAACATCGGTCGAAAATTCACCGACTTGGTATTCGCGGCCCCCAGCGGTATAGCGATAAGCTACGGCCAGTATCTGGTCGTTATTTAGGGGCATGTTGAGGGAGATGAAGCCCAGCCGCCTGTTGACCGTATATTCCGTTCCTTCGCGGAGTTTACGGGCATACGTGAGTTTCGCATAGTTGTCGTTGGCCCCATACGGTTGGAAAAACGATTGCACGTCGTTCGATTGCGTGTATCGGGCATTCGGTGGCAATACCTGCAAGAGGTTATTGGATACCAATGAGGACAACTCTCCGGGAATGCCGGTTGATGGATACCGCGTATTACCGGGATTGATCTGGGCGGTATTATAGGGTTGGAATTCGCCAAGGTCCATCAATGCCAATACATCGCGTGAATCGTCCACCGAATTGCTGCGGTTACTGATCCACACCTCAATCTGCAGGATGTTTACATCGGTGGTCAGTAGCGGCGCCATGGACATGGCGCGATTGAAGTTATCCCTGAAATAATGGGCTAAGAAATAGTGTTGGTTGTCTTCATACTCGTCTGCTTTCAGGGCAAATTCGCTTTCCTGCGCACCATTCTTGATCACGATTTCGCGTTGCTGCGAACGCTGCTGCGAAAAGATACCGGTAACGTTAAGTTTCCCGAATTGCAGTTGTGTTTTCAGTCCAAACAGCGCTTGGGTACCGCTAATGAGTGTGGTATTCAGGGGCATGCTCACATTACCCAGCTCGATCCGTTTGATGATGTCATCATCCTTACCCACATAATCCAGCCGGATTTGGTTTTCAAAATCGAATTGCGCCTCGGTGTTGTAGTTTGTGGTGATTTTCAGGCGCTCGCCGATCTGGCCGGTGAGGTTCATCTGGATGCGTTGGTCAAAATCGAAGCCCCATTGCCGCCGCTGCCGTTCATTAAACATCGGATTGGCATTTTTATTACGTTGCGCCATGATGGTGACGTCCGCGCTCCCCCTTGGGATGATGTCAATCGTATTGCCACCAAAAATCTTCTCGAAAGCCTCGCTTTGCACGTATATGGTCGGGATCAGTCGGTCTTGCCGGGCTTGGGTCAGTTGTTTGTCCGCTAGCTCGCGCCAGTAATCACGTTTCAACAGGTTGTTTTCGTATTGCTGGAATTCGTCGATATTCAGGTATTGCGGGGGGCGGTACAGGCGACTACCCAGTTTTTCGCGGATAATGTATTGGCGGGTCAGGGGATCGAAGACAATTTCCCGCTCGATATTAGACGGGGAATGGAGATCCAATGGATGCCTTTTTTGGTATAAATTGAGGAAAGGGAGGTCTTTTAGCGGATAACGGAGCTTCACGCTGTCCTGCTTCGGCGAGTCAATACCTTCCTGTCCGGCCGTATTGTTGGTAAAGGCCAGTGAAAAAGAAAAGAGCAAAAGTAAATAGCGAAGGCGTATCGTTCTTTTCAAAAAATCCACAGCTTAAGGTGCAAACATAACTCGTTATTTACTTGCGTTTGGTATTTGTGCTATCCATATTCCGGTGAATCGTAAAACGGCAATGGGCAAACCTGCGTATATTTCTCCAAACAGATAAATGGTAATTTTTTACGCTACCAAGTTAAAAAAAATCACAATCTTTTCAAGGCTTCTTTGATGAGTGCTTCTACGGTTAAGTCAGGAGTTCCTGAGATGATGGTACTCAATACTTTTTCCGCTTGCGTGCGGGCAAAACCAAGCATGATGAGTGCACTTAGCGCTTCTTCGGGAATACTTTGCTGTCTGGGCAGTGCAATCAATGTATCGCCCCCCTGTTTCTTGAGCTTGTCTTGCAGTTCGAGGACTAGGCGTTGTGCGGTTTTCGGGCCGATGCCTTTGATGCGTTGAATCAATGGTACATTACCATTGATGATGGCCGCCTGGATTTCTTCCGGTGTGATGGAAGACAGGATCATTCGCCCCGTACCCGGTCCGATACCTGACACGGAAATCAGGTGTTCAAACAATCGGCGTTCGCCTTCATCCGCAAATCCATATAGTGTGTGGGCATCTTCGCGTACCTGGAAGCTGATGTATAGTTTGCACTGTTCGACATCTTTGATTTGCGAATACGTATGCAAGGAGATGTGGACATGATAACCTACACCACCCACATCAAGTATGATATGGGTGGGGGCTTTATATGCCAATTTGCCGTTCAGGTATGCGTACATGGTAATTGACTGTTATTTCTGCATATTGGCAGCGGTTTCCCGAGATTGGACGTCTACCACGGCGATGGTGACCATGTTGACGATCTCCCGCACCGAACTGTCTAACTGCAGTACATGTACGGGTTTATTCATGCCCAGGAGGATGGGGCCTACGGCCTCTGCATTGCCAATCTGCTGTAGTAATTTATAGGCAATATTGCCCGATTCCAAATTGGGGAATACCAAGGTATTTGCCGGACTTCCATTTAACGTGCTAAACGGGAAGTTGGAAGCGAGCAAGTCACTGTTCATGGCAAAATTGGCTTGCATTTCACCATCGACCAGGATATCCGGATGTTTTTCATGGAGGGTTCTTACCGCATCGCGCACCTTAATCGGCACCTCCCCATCGTTTGAGCCGAAATTGGAATAGGACAAGAGTGCGATTCGTGGGGTTATGTTCATCTTCTTGACCGCATCGTGGAGGAGTACGGTGATATCCGCTAATTCCTCGGAAGTGGGGTTCGCATTGACCGTCGTGTCTCCGAAAAAAACGGGTCCTTTGGGCGTCAACATCATGTACATCCCGGCAAGTTTGCTCCCGGGTTGCGTGCCGATGACGTGCAGCGCTGGCCGGATGGTCGTGCCGTAATTTTTCGTTAAGCCCGAAATGAGCGTGTCAGCCTCGCCGAATTGAACCATGCAGGCTCCGAAGTAATTCCTGTCCAGCATCAGCTTCCGTGCATCTAACGGGCTAATGCCCCGGCGTTGCCGCTTGGCATACAGGTAGTCAACGTATTGCTGGAACCGCTCGGTGCCTACTTCATCCAGTGGGTTGATGGTTTCCACGTCATCCAAGTCAAGCAAGTTTTCCTTGATGAGCTGCTTGATCTTGGTTTTATTGCCCAATAAAATCGGGATGGCTATTCCTTCTTCCTTCACAATCTGCGCGGCCCGCAAGGTTTTGTAGTTATCCGCTTCGGCAAAGACTACTCGCTTGGGGTTGCGTTTGGCGGCCTCACTGAGGTTGCGCATGATGCGATCGTCTTGCCCCAGGCGTTGCCGCAATTCTTCGGCATATTTCTCCCACTCGGTAATGACCTGCCGCGCGACGCCGGAGTCAATGGCGGCCCGGGCTACGGCTGGCGCGACTTCCGTGATCAAGCGCGGATCCGTGGGTTTCGGGATGATGTAATCTGGTCCGAATTTGAGGTTGTTCGTGTTGTATGCTTGATTGACGGACTCGGGCACCGATTGTTTAGCCAATGTTGCGATGGCCCTTACCGCCGCGATTTTCATTTCCTCATTGATGGAAGTGGCCCTCACATCCAGTGCCCCACGGAAAATATAGGGGAACCCGAGGACATTATTGACTTGGTTGGGATAATCCGAGCGGCCAGTGGCCATGATGACATCCTTACGGGTCTTTACGGCTAACGGATAGGCGATCTCTGGATCCGGATTGGCCATCGCGAATACGATGGGGTTCTTCGCCATGCTCTTGAGCATTTCTGGCGTAACCACATCGGCAATGGAAAGTCCGATGAATACATCTGCTCCTTTCAGGGCTTCCTCGAGGGTATCTACCTTTCGACCGGTCGCAAATTCGGCTTTGGTGGCATCCAGGTTCGGGCGGTCGTGGCGGATACACCCCTTGCTGTCAAGCATGACGATGTTTTCCTTTTGGGCACCCAGTGCCACGTACATCCGGGTACAGGAAATCGCAGCTGCCCCCGCCCCATTCACCACGATCTTGACCTTTTCGATCTTCTTCTTCTGCAGTTCACAGGCATTGATGAGCGCCGCTCCCGAGATGATGGCCGTGCCGTGCTGGTCATCATGCATGACCGGAATGTTCATCTCTTCCTTAAGCCTTCGCTCTATTTCAAAACACTCTGGGGCTTTGATATCCTCCAGGTTCACGCCACCGAAAGTCGGTTCGAGGCATTTGACAATCCGCACGAACTCGTCGATGTCTTTGGTGTCCAATTCGATGTCGAATACATCGATATCGGCGAAGATTTTGAAGAGCAACCCTTTACCTTCCATCACCGGCTTCCCGGCTTCGGGGCCGATATCGCCCAAACCCAGCACGGCTGTACCATTGCTGATGACCGCTACGAGGTTGCCCTTGGCGGTATACTTGTACACATCTTCCTTGTTGTCTGCTATCCGTAGGCAAGGCTCCGCCACGCCCGGCGAATAGGCCAGTGATAAGTCTCGCTGTGAATGTGTCGGCTTTGTCGGTACGACAGCAATTTTGCCTGGTCTTCCCTTAGAGTGGTAGTCCAGGGCATCTTGCTTGCGATTCGTTTTGCTCATGGTTTAATCTGGGTTTTTGCTAAAATAAAGGCAATCTGCTGCAAAGGTATGATTCTTTTTCTAGATGCAAATTCGTGGATTTGCAAATTCGCGGATTTGTCGATTATTTCAATACATTCAACAATTGGAACATGCGATTGCGCATGGGTTGCGCGGGACCTTGGTAGTTATTCACCAGTAGGGCGAACACCAGCGGTGTTCCATCTTTGGCGGTATGATATCCGGCATAGCCTAATACCCCGCTGATGGTGCCGCTTTTCATGCGCATGCCATTATTGGTCGGCAGACTCTCGTAGAAACTGGCAAACCAAGGCTCGCCCCTTACCGAAGCGAGTATTCGGGCCAAGGCATTGGCGGTCACCCGGGTTTCTGGTGAAAGGCCACTTCCATCCAGGATATTGAGCTCACCAGCAGCGAGGCCTATTTTATCTGTCCAGAATTTTTGCATGCCATCTGCAGCATCACGGGTATCGGTTTTCCCCTCGCGTTTAAGGGCAATGGCTTTGAGCAGCGCCTCACCGTACAGGTTAACACTCTTTTGATTAAACCAGTAGATCAGTTCGCCAAGGCGGGGAGAACGGTGCGTATGTAGGGAGGTGCCCGCACCGGGTACCTCGGCACCCGTAAGCAGCAACTGATGGGCCGTAGTGGGGGTGGCTGTTTGGCTGATTCCGGCTTGCTCCAAGGCGAGATGTAATTGGTATGCGGCGTCGTAAGCGCCATCCGGAAGCGACAAATAAATGGTCTTTTTCAAATCGATGCCATAGGTTCCCCTCAAATAGATACGCGATGAATACGGAGCGGCAAATGCATACACCCGGTCTCCCGAGCCGCGATTACCCGTGGCTGTTTCATTGACCAACTGCAAATAGCTGATGTCTGCATCGGTGCTTGCGATACGGGTGGGCATGCCCACGCTGCCGCCCGCGATGAAGTTAATGCCCACGGCGTTTTCACGCCAATTGAGCGAGGATACCCCGGCACCGTAGTAGTTACCCATATCCTGCCATGTCCAGCCCCGGGGTGCCGTGTGGCCATTGTATAACCGATCGTCTGCGATAATCGAACCGTTAATCTTCCGAATGCCTGCCTGTTGTATCGCACGCACCCAGTTGGCCAACAAGAGGGTATCCACGGTTTGTGGGAAGCGGTCACTGCCCAGGGAAGGATCGCCGCTGCCTCGGATCACGATATCACCCGATAGGGTTCCCGAAGCATCGATGTTCCCCACGTAGCTGAGTTGGGTCTCAAAGGTATGGTTTGCGCCAAGGGTATGGTAAGCCGTGGCCGCGGTAATGGTTTTGAGGGTAGAAGCTGGGGCCATCCCGAGCTTTTCGTTCTTTGCAAATACGACCGCTCCGGTATTGGCGTTGAGTACGACGAGGGAAGCCATGCCATGGGCTAGGCTCTCATGTGATTCAAAGGTGCGAAATGCGGTGGCGATTTTTTGTTCGAGCGGTTGTGCTGCGGCCGGCAGCGCCAACCATAATGTCAATACGGTTAATACGAAACGTTGCATGTGTGTGTCAACTATTTACCGGCTAAGGTAGCCAAAAGAAACTGATGCCGCCAACATTCTGGGAGATTTCCTAACTTGCAGCCATCAAATTACCATCATCATGACTCATGTAGAAAAATTGGCAGCCATCCGTAGCTTAATGAAACAACAACGGATCGATGCCTATATCATTCCATCGGCCGACCCGCATATCAGCGAGTATCTTCCCGATCACTATAAGTGTATCGCGTGGGCGTCAGGTTTCACGGGTTCGGCCGGTACACTGGCTATCACGCCTGATTTCGCGGGTTTGTGGACCGATTCCCGTTATTTTGTGCAAGCCACGACACAGTTGGCGGGCAGTGGGTACGAATTGGTGAGGCTGCAGGCACAGGCCGCCCCCGAGTATGCCGATTGGTTAGCAGCGCGCCTGCCCCCGGGATCGGTGGTCGCGTTTGATGGAAGGCTCGCTGCACGTTCATTGGCCCAAGCGGTACGTGAAAAATTGCAACCCGTGGGGATTACGGTTAGGGGTGATGCCGACTTGCTTACACCGTTATGGGTAGACCGTCCTGAACTGCCAAACGCACCCGCTTATTTGCTCGATGACGCCGCGACAGGGGCATCGACGACAGCAAAGCTACAGCGACTTCGGGAGGAGATGCGTCGGAATAAGGTAGAAGCGCACTTCATTTCCGCATTGGATGACCTGGCTTGGCTCTTTAATATTCGCGGGAGCGATGTCTCTTGCAATCCGGTGGTGTTGGGGTTTGCGTTCATTACGGATACAAGTGCGACATTGTTTATCAATCCGGGAAAATTGGCTGATCAGGATGAACAGCTCTTGGAAGAATCCGATGTAACCATTGCCGACTATGAAGGTGCCGTAGATATGCTCGGGCGGCTAGCGGCGGGAACCACCTTGCTGCTTGACCCTAGGCGTACGTGTGATGATTTCTATGCCCGTATTCCCCATGGCGTAACGGTGTTGGAGAAAACGAATCCCACTACGCAGCTCAAAGCCGTGAAAAACGGAGTGGAAGTGGCCCATACGCGGGATACGATGATAAAGGATGGCGTGGCATTGACCAAATTCTTTAAATGGTTGGAAGAGCATATCGGCAAAGTGCCCATCACGGAAATATCCTTAGCTGAAACCCTACGCGCGTTCCGGGCGGCGCAAGATGGATTTGTCGGAGAGAGTTTCGATACCATTGCAGGGTACAGGGAGCACGGCGCACTGCCGCATTACAAGGCGGTGCCGGAGAGCAATAGCGAATTGAAACCCGAGGGATTATTGTTGGTCGATTCAGGTGGGCAATACCTGACTGGAACGACCGATATTACCCGTGTGGTATCACTGGGCAATGTGACGGGGGCTGAGCAGACGGACTACACCTTGGTGCTTAAAGGGATGATCGAAGGGAGTACAGCCGTGTTTCCGAAAGGTACGCGCGGCTACCAGATCGATGCCATTACGCGTAAACCACTGTGGGATACCTGGCGTAACTATGGGCATGGCACGGGGCATGGCGTGGGCTTTTTCCTCAATGTACATGAGGGTCCGCATGTATTCAATGCCGCACCGATCGATGTGCCCATTGAAGCGGGGATGATTACCTCCATCGAGCCGGGATTGTACCGCGAAGGTGAATATGGCATCCGTATCGAAAACCTGGTGTTGAGCATTGACTTGGAAAACACTTTTTTTGGGCCATTTATGGGATTTGAGACCTTGACCCTTTGCTATATCGACACGGCACTGATCGATCGGGAATTGCTGGATAGCCGACATATTGACTGGTTGAATGCTTACCATGCAGACGTATACACGAAGCTTGCGCCGCATTTGAATCCGGAAGAACGGGAATGGTTGGCCGGTAAAACACGGGCAATCTGACGACCACTAAAAACGGAAGAGCCGATTACCAGGGCGGTAATCGGCATCTTCCTACCTATTAAAACAAACCAAAATCGTTGCGGCTAGTTCCTAGCCTAATTTAGGGCAACCTCCGTTGCCCAATTATTGCAATTGCCCAAGGCAAAATCATTCAATGTTACGATAGCTGATTTTAACTGGTTCCAGATTTTCTAGGAAATGGTCCTAAATCAGTCGATTACAGGCACAAATATATGGTATTTTTGAGCAGTTCACGTTAAAAAGTGTTAAATTCTGAAAAAAATATCGTAACGATTTCAACGGTTTATTCCCGTAAAATTACCGCTGGTTGATAAAAGAAGAGGCTGTACCCACTTCATATTTGGTACAGCCTCTTGCTTGGTAACTGCCTTTATGCAGTCGGATAAAACGGTTTAGGTCGCCGCTTATTTCTGCGCCCACCAAAGTGGGGTTCTTGGATTATCTTCACCGCCCAGTGCGCTGATGGCGTCGTTATAGCCATCGATATTGGTACTACGGATACTCGAAGGATAGGTAATCCGTTGGGGGAAGAATTTGATGCTGCTCGTCATGTAATTGCTCTGGTTTAAATCCGGAAGATTGGTGATCGGCCCTTCTATCGCCGGATTTACGAAAAATGGAAGACCTAGCCTACGTTGGTCGTTCCAGGTTTCCAATGGCAACCAAGGCACCTGAGCAATAAACTTCTGTGTGATGATTTTCGTCAACAGGTCGTTTTTGACCGTGCCATTCTGGTATATGTCATTCTGGGGGTAAGCAATATTGGTGGTAGCATTATTGCCGGTATACCCGTCGACATAGTTCATCGTGCGGGAAGCAGGAGGCTCTGTCGTATGGTCCCAGCTCACGGATGTGCCGTTGTTATTATAGGCAGTGGACGATTTGTAGTCAGCCGCATGAGCCGATACACCCCAGTAGGCAAAGCTCCTGTCGATCGCTGTTTCGTAGGCCGTTTTGCCGTCGAGCGGTGCTGCCCAGCCCCGTATCGCTGCTTCAGCAATGAGGAGATAAGACTCCCAAGGCGCAAAAAACACACGGCTGTTATCGCTATTCCTGAATTTATTATTCAGGCGTGGGGATCCTTCCGGATAAGCATATACTTGGTTAAAGGTACCCTTTGTTCCCCAAGCCCCATTCGTTACGCCATTCCATGTGTAGGCAAGGTTGATTTCCTTGAATACATTGCCATTTCCGTTGGTATTCAGCAGGTTTCGAGTGCTTTCCAATGTTGAATAGGTCGGGTAGTCCGCGCCATTGACATCGCCGGGGATACAGAATATTTTGTAAGCCCTGGGGTCGATGGCGTGTGGTAGCCCGTCAAACCAGTAACCCGCTACCGGATTGTTGGTCAAGGTAGCAAAGTGGTTGTCATATTTTACGCCTACATAATCAGCGGCTTTGATATGGGAAGCATACGAAGCGCCGAGTTGGCTAGCTGAAGGGACGCCACCCAAGCCGACATAGAGGTTGTTCAACGTTGCCGAAAGGTTAAAGTGGTTCCACGTACGTGTGAATACACCAGTTAGCCCGTCCCATCCCGGTTGCTCATCTACTTCAAACGTTTCATCCAGTGCGGTGATGATGGGTAGCGATGCAGCGGCCTCAAACTCGGATTGGGCCTTGGCCGGATCTACTTCAGAAAGCCGCATGGCCAACCGCATGCGCATGGAATTGGCATATTTTTGCCATTTCGAGAAGTCATAGCCATAGGCTGGGTCAAATCGAGAGATGCTGGAAGCACTCACGCTGAGGTCAAGTTTCGAGGATGCATCCTTCAGTTCTTCCAATAGGAAATAGTACACATCTTGCAGGGTTGAATACGTTGGTTTTTGACCTTGGTAGCCATCCAAGGGGATCGGGCCAAAAGTATCGGCTGCCTCACTCATGAGGTAAGCCCGCCATATCCGGGCCACTTGTACCAGGTTTGGCGTATACGCGGCGGCGGTGTTCGCTTCTATCTGTTCTTCACCGACGGTAATGGCGCTATTGACGGCCGAGAGCCATCCCGAAAGATAACCGCGTCCGTAATAGTCACTTGACCATCCGTCGTCATGCGTACCACCGGAGATCCCTCCACCATAAGCGAAGTGCCCAGCGGTGGTCCAGTAAAGGACGAAAATCCGCTCGGCAATGTGTGGATCCTGCTGCGAACCGACAATCGCGTTGTTAATAAAGTATTCTACTTGTACCTGAGAAGAGTTTGCCCCGAACGGGTCAATATTCATATCCTCGAAATTGCTACACGAAGGGAAAAAGAGTAATCCTCCCGCGAGTGTAGCCAATGCTGTTTTTATTGAATTTTTCATGTTAAAAGGCAATTTTAGATTAAAAACCAAGGGTTACTCCAAAGAAGAACGAACGCATGGTAGCCGGAGCCCCACTTTCAAATCCAAGAGCGTTAGAGCCGGTGGCGAAAGTGGACTCAGGGTCGATACCACGCATGTTGCTATGGATCATCCATACGTTGTTGCAACTCGCAAAAACACGTGCATTTTGCACCACGGAATTTCCGAGGAATGTCCTGGGTAATTGATAAGTCAATTGCACGTTACGAAGCCTGACGTTAGTGGCGTCGTATACGTTGGCTTCATTGATGCCCAGGTTATTGGCGGTCGATACACGCCACCAGTAATCCTGGGTAGTGACCTCAGAAGTGGTGGGGGTATAGCCACCAGACCCATCTGAAACCACTCCATTCAATGTGACAGTGCCCCGCTCACCGTTAGGTGCCGTCACGGCAGCAGTACCATTCTGCTGCATGGCCACTTGGGTAGACGAGAATATCTGGCCACCAAAGCGACCGTCGACTTGGAAGGAGAAGCTCAGGCCTTTGTAACCGAAGCTGTTGATTAATCCCACTTGTGCGCGAGGTTGTTGGTCACCCAGCAATACTTTTTCCGTGTCTCGCTGTGGTAAGCCCAAAGCGTCTAATACGAGTTCGCCGTAGTGCGGGCTGGTTGCATCTTTCACGCGCAGAAACTTATGGCCCCATATTTCACCGTAAAGACCGCCATTAGCTGCTCGAACCGATAAATCATCGTATACCCCGATATCATAAGAAGTGACGTCCAGGTGCTGGGCAATGTCGATGATCCGGTCAATGTTCCTGCTGAAATTCGCTGACACCGTCCAAAAAAACGACGAAGGTCTTTCAATCGCCCGGAAGTTCAGCATCATCTCGATCCCCTCGTTTTGTATGTTACCGGTATTGATTTTACGATAGGCATAACCACTTGAGGGATCGAGTGGCAAATTGATCAATTGGTTGGTGGCGTTTTTTTTGTACCAGCCAAAGTCGAAGTTCAGGCGATTATTGAAGAGCCTGATTTCCGTACCCGCTTCGAAATTACGTATCAATTCGTTGACGACGGTGTGATCGAAGAATATTTCGCCGGTATTTGCGGTCGTATTGCCCAGTGGGTCGTTTCCAATACTGTAGACATTGTATAACTGGTACGGATTCATGTCATTGCCCACTTCGGCGAATGACGCGCGCAGTTTCACATAGTCCATCCACGAAGGGAGGCTGCCTCCGTTAGCCCGAATCATGTCTGTAGGGATGAAGGATAACGTAGCCGAGGGGTAGAAGAAAGAACGGTTATCCGGATGCAGGGTAGATGTCCAGTCGTTCCGGAAGGTTGCGTCAAGGTATAAGAAATTATCGTAATTCAGCCCTACCGTGCCGAATACCGAGTTGATTTTCTTTTCGAAAAGCGACTCGGAAATCGTTGGGTTGCCTTTGCCGTTGTTTAACGAGAAGAAGTTAGGCACTTCCAGGTCGGTTACGGAGCCGCTTAGGGTCGAGCTGCGCTGTGACATCAACTGCCCGCCCAGTGTAGCAGACCCACCCCATTTGCCGAAGAGGTTGTCTTGGCGCGCACTTAACAGCGCACTATAGTTGGTTTCGTTAAAGGTCTGTTTAGACTGGCTGTAGTGACCACCTTGCGGGCTGGGTGCCCCTACGTTCACCCGGCGCTCCACACTGGTGGTGAAAAGGTCGCCACCAGCCCGCACCTCGGCATTCAGCCAATCGTTGAATTTGTAATTGAGTGTTCCGGAGAGCATCACGCGGTCCCTTGAATCCTTGTACCGGTCGTATTCGGCTCGCCAATAGGGGTTTATTGGTGCACGTACACCGGAACCATACCATTGCATGTCGCCATCCTCATTGACCATGTTGTCACCTTTGAAATCAAGGATATTCAGCGAACGCGGTAACATATAGAGCGAATACATGCTGCTCCAGTCGCGCGAGTTAATTGGCCGGTTATACCCTTGCGTATTGTTGACCTGTACTTTGGTATCCGTGCTCCAGCGGTCATCGCGGCCAAACTTGGTCGTAGCCCTCGCGGTGAGGTTGGTACGCGACATCTTGTTGCCCGGAAGGATACTGCTTTGGTCGAGCCGGTTTACAGAGGTGTAGATGCTTGTATTGCCATACTGCTGCTGGAAAGCCGCACTATGGTTTTGGTTGATTCCCGTGCGCAGGAAATTCCCGATGTTGTCATGGATGGTCAATGGTTCGGATGTTCCATCCCACTTGGTGACGGTCTGGCCTTCGGCCTTAGGACCCCAACTGAGCCTGTCATCGCGATCGAACAAGCCATCCCAACCTTGCCCATATGCATTTTGGGTTTCGGGGATCATGAAATTGTTTTCCACCCCGATCGTGGATGATAGGGTGAGCCCGATGCCCGGTTGTGCACGCCCGGATTTGGTAACGATCTGGATGACACCGTTACCGGCCCGCACACCATATAGGGCAGCAGCGGAAGGGCCTTTTAGTACGGTCACACTTTCGATGTCTTCAGGGTTGATGTCGCCTAAGCCATTACCCATGTCGTACCCGGGGTTCCAGAAATCGGCTGATTGGTTGCCTGCACCGGTGAAGTTGTTAATGGGAACGCCATCGACCACAATCAGTGGTTGGTTATCACCGGTGAGCGACGTGAAACCACGAAGGATGATTTTGGCTGAGCTACCTGCACCATTGCTCGAACGGGCTACCTGAAGTCCGGCGATTTTTCCGGAAAGCGCATTGGTCACATTGGATTCTTTGGCATCAGATAATACCGCACCCTTTACTTCCTGTACGGCATAACCAAGCGATCTCCGCTCCCGTTGGATACCCATCGCCGTTACGACGACCTCTTCCAATTCTCCGGTTTCCAATTCGAGGGTGACGTTGATCTGCTGTTGTGCCCCTACAGTGACTTCCTGTGGTGCATAGCCGATGGTCGAAAAGCGCAATACGTCCCCTTGGGATGCGTTGATGGAATAGTACCCATTAGCATCGGTCTGCGCTGCCCGCGAGGTGCCGGTGACGGTAACGGTTACCCCGGGGAGCGGGCCATTTGCATCCATTACGGTTCCGGTAACGGACTGCTGTGCATAAGTGGTGAACAATGCTGCGAAGAGCATTAGAGTCGCCATGCAACGCTTCATGTACAAATTGTTCATGTTTAGTGTGTTTGGTTAACTGATTGGGTTAATTAATGGTTACTATATTGGTTTGTTTATTAGTTCGTTGTTTACGTGATTGGGTTGTGTCTACCTCGGGCTCCTCGAATTCCTGTTTTTCGATGACCAGGCTGGCTGCGCCCAATAACTCGGCTTGGTAGGTTAGGTTGGAAACCACGACATCCGTCTGCTCCGCCAACATCGGGATGCAGAATTCATTGATGGCCCGTTGTATAGGGGCCAGTAAGAGCTTCCCTGCGGCCGCCCCCCTGCCACTGATAACGATTCGTTCGGGATTCATGATATGGATGAGGGTGGCAATACCCTTGCCCACAATAGAAGCCGCATCCGAAAGTGTAGACACCGCGAGTTGGTCGCCCATGCGCGCGGCATCGATGAGATGGTCGCCCTCTGCCTTGGATTTGTCTGCAAAAAGCCGCTCCAAATTCGACGTGGTACCTATACTAATGGCTTCTTTTGCGGTTTCAACGGCTACCAGCAGCGATGCATCTGCTTCCAGGCAACCACGTTTGCCGCAGACACAAAGCCTATTGGTGTGGGATAGAGGGATGTGGCTGAACTCACCAGCATAACCATTGTGCCCCCGAAACAAACTGCCATTGACGATCATCCCTAACCCGATACCCCATCCCATGTTAACGACCATCACGTCATCAAGCCCACTGGCAACCCCGAAATGCAGTTCCGCCATGGCGATGGTACTCGAGTCGTTGTCGATATATACGGGTAAGCCTACGCGTTCGCTCAATACATCGCATAAACTGGACGACGGGTCGGCCACATGGAGATAAGTGCGGTTAATCCCTAGGTCTGCATTGACGAAGCCGGGCATTCCGATGCCGACGCCCAGGATTTGGTCCAGCTTGATTGATGCCTTGGCGATGGTATTGTTGATCAATTCAACGAGGGATTCTAACGCTTGGGGGTTGTTTTGCAAGGGCAGTGCAACATGGGTTTCCGGAACGATGGGCTCATTGACCAGGTTGTAAACCGTGGATCTGGAAAAGAACTGATCCATGGCAATAGACACGATATATTTCTTGTGTTTCCTATTTAAGACATACTTGGTCGGTCTCCGGCCACCGGTGGAAGGAGCAAGCCCGTATTCGGCCACATACCCATCTTTGATAAGGGTATTCACGATACTGGTGATGTTTGGCAGGCTCTTTTTTGTATACATGCTCAATTCGGCTAAAGACAATGCTCCCTTGTAGTATAACAATTTAATGACGGATTTTTTTAATTGGTTATGCCGTTGGACCTTCACAATATTTAAAGTATAACTGGTTGTGTTATATTTGAATAATACAAACTTAATAAAATATTATTATTAAGGAAACAACTTTTTAAAAAAATACATTAATTGATGTTATAATACTTATTATGAGTGAATTAAATTAATATTTTGTCTTTAATTCAGGCATTATTGTCACGATTGCATGACACGTGGCGAAAACGATATCGCACGATTTCCAACTATATTGTGTATTTTTACTGTATGATCATCAATCGGATTCCCCTATTATCGGCTAGTACGTATGCAGGAGGATAGCGTCAAGCGTTTTTCATACCGTGCCGAAAATTATGACAAGTATCGGCCGAATTACCCTGCTGAATTGGTTGGGTTTATCCATGACCTTATTCCCATAAATGAATCGCATATCATCGCAGATATCGCGGCGGGTACCGGTATTTTCACGGAGCAGATCGCGGTTTGGGGCAATACCATCTATGTGGTGGAGCCGAATATGTACATGCGGCACATTGCGCTCCATCGGCTTTCGGGCCACGGGGCCTGCGTATTCGTTGACGGTACCGCAGAGGCCACGGGGCTTCCCGATCGGTCGGTAGACCTGATCGTATCGGCACAGGCATTCCATTGGTTTGACTTGGCGCAAACCAAGAAGGAATTTCGCCGGATCGGCCGGGAGGGCGTGTATGTGGCCGTGATATGGAACCTGCGCAATACCAATAGCGCGTTTGAGATTGGCTATGAAACCTTCATTCGCACCTACTCGATCGATTACCTGAAGGTCAGCCAACGCAAGATGGACACGGCCGAAGTGCTGTCGTTCTTTGCGCCCGATGAACCACTGTACCGGATTTTCGAACATGAAGACTATTTGACATTCGACCAGCTCCGCGGCCGCACGCTGTCTTATTCTTACATGCCCGATGAATCGGCCGATGTGTTGCCCGACATGCTGGCGACACTTGAATCGCTCTTTGCCGAACATCAACAGGACGGCAAGGTGCGATTGTCCTATAAGACGAGGTTGTTTATGGGGAGGTTGGTTTGAAGACGGAAGACCGGAGACCGAAGACGGAAGACTGGAGACTGGAGACCGAAGACCGATAGCTGATAACTAACAAAAAAATGAACAAACGCTACTATTCTCTTGATGTATTTCGCGGTGCGACCGTGGCGCTGATGATCCTGGTAAACAATCCGGGTAGCTGGACGTCTATATTTTCCCCATTGCAACATGCCGACTGGCACGGGTGTACGCCGACGGATTTGGTTTTCCCGTTTTTCCTGTTTGCCGTGGGCAATGCCATGGCGTTTGTGATGCCGAAGCTGCGTGATGCAGGTGATGCCGTTTTTTGGCGGAAAGTCTTGAAGCGCACAGCACTTATTTTCTTGATCGGCTTGTTCCTGAACTGGTGGCCATTTGTCCAGTGGCAAGGGGAATCGCTCGCGTTCAGGCATTGGGTCGACCCGGATAATCCGGAGCGGGGCATACGTATTCTGGGAGTGCTGCAGCGCATCGCCTTGGCCTACGGTTTAGCCGCTATGATGGTGTATTACCTCTCCGAAAGGGGGGTGATCATTGCCTCTTCCATCTTGCTGTTGCTGTACTGGGGCTTGTGTGCGGCGCTGGGTGGTAATGACCCCTATAGTTTGGCGGGCTGGTTTGGCACGGCGATAGACAAGCAGGTGTTGGGTGTGGCCCATCTCTATAAGGGAGAGGGCGTGCCTTTTGATCCCGAGGGCTTGGTGAGCACATTGCCGGCCGTGGTGCAGGTCGCTTTCGGTTACCTGGCCGGTCAATACATCCGTGCGCAGGGAGAGGTGTCGTGGCTGTGGCCAAAACTCCAGACCCATTCGGCACCCGTTTATAAAATGTTGAGTGGACTGTTTGTGGTGGCGGCATTGCTCTGTTTGCTGGGGTTGTTTTGGGGGTTGGGATTCCCGATCAATAAGAAAATCTGGACCAGTTCCTATGTGCTGTATACGACTGCATTGGCATTATTTACGATAGGTACGGCGATTTGGTTCATTGAGGTGCTGCATGTCAGGAACGGCCTGACGCGTTTTTTCGATGTTTTCGGGAAAAATCCGTTGTTTATTTTCGTGTTGAGCGGCCTACTGCCGAGACTGTCGGGATTGATCCGGATCAGCACAGGGGTAAATGAGGCCGGCGAAAGGCTATATACTACCCCGTTGGGATGGCTTTACACCCATGTATGCGCGAAGGTTCCGGGTCCGCCCGAGATCGGTTCGCTGTGTTATGCATTGGTTTTTGTGGGATTTTGTTGGAGCATCGCATATTTCCTCGACCGGAAGCAGATTTATATCAAGGTTTGAGGTTGGGAGATGGGAGACCGGAGATGGGAGACCGGAGACGGGAGACCGAAGACGGGAGATCGAAGACCGGAGTTATGCCTTGCGCAACGCCTGCTTCCGGCTTCGGTCTTCTATCTTCAATCTAATTTCGTATTTCGCAGTTATTTACCTATCTTTGCGGCCAATTAATTAATTTAGTTATCAACGCTTTAATATTATTCAAGTAATGTATTTAAGTAAAGAGTACAAAGCGAATATTTTCGCAGAATTCGCCGGCGGTGCGACAAACACAGGTTCCACTGAAGGCCAGGTGGCTTTATTCACCAAACGAATTGCTCATTTGACTGAGCATTTGAAGTCGAACAGGAAAGATTTTGCAACGCAACGTTCATTGCAGAAATTGGTTGGTAAGCGCCGTTCCTTGTTGAAATACCTTTACAACAAGGATATCGAGCGTTACCGTGCGATTATCAAGGCATTGGGCTTGAGGGATATTATCAAATAACTTTCAGGTTAAGATTTTCATGGAAGCCATCTGCCGGCTGGCGGATGGCTTTTTTGTTTTTCACCTTATACAAAATGCATTGGCGAATGCTGTGCATTTTGGTTAAGTTTGTAGGCAAATTAAACGGTTTATTTATATAGCTGATGTGCTGCCCAAAGATGAACGGCACATCGAATTTTGAAACAAAAGATGAGTTACAACGAGATTAAAACAACAATCGATATGGGCGGTGGACGCCAAATCGAGATTTCCACTGGGAAATTGGCCAAACAGGCCGATGGTTCAGTTGTGGTCAAGCAAGGGAAAACCATGCTCTTGGCCACCGTGGTTTCCGCCCAGGAAGCCAAAACAGGGGTCGACTTCTTGCCCCTTTCAGTAGATTACCAAGAAAAATATGCGGCCACCGGACGCATTCCAGGTGGCTTTTTACGTCGTGAAGCACGTTTGTCAGATTACGAAATCCTGATTTCCCGGTTGGTTGACCGTGCATTGCGCCCCTTATTCCCCGAAGATTACCACGCCGATACACAAGTGATGATTTCACTGATATCAGCAGATAAAGACATCATGCCCGATGCGTTGGCCGGCCTAGCCGCTTCGGCTGCCATTGCCGTGTCTGATATCCCATTCAATGGCCCGATTTCCGAAGTGCGCGTCGCGAAGGTTGATGGGCAATTGGTGATTAACCCCTTATTGAGCGAGTTAGAGCGCGCCACCTTGGAGTTTATCGTTGCGGGTTCAGCAAACGATATCGTGATGGTGGAAGGGGAAGCCAAGGAAATTGCCGAGGCTGAAATGGTGGAAGCCATCGCGTTTGCACATGAAGCCATCAAGAAGCAGGTGCAAGCACAGGTAGAACTGGCCCAATTGGTCGGCAAAACCACCAAACGCGTGTATAGCCACGAGCCTAGCAATCCAGAGCTGCGCGACCAAGTTTATGCCGCCACGTATGATCAAGTGTATGCCATCGCGAAGTCGGCTTCGGCTAAGCACGAGCGCAGCGAAGCGTTCAAGCAAATCGCCGAAGACGCGGCATTGAATTTGGGCCTCGGCGAAGAAACGGATGACGATACACTTTTCCTGTTCAAAAAGTACTTCCACGACGTACAATACGATGCGGTGCGTAACCTGATCCTGGATGAAGGCATCCGGCTTGACGGGCGCGACGTGCGTACCGTACGCCCCATCTGGAGCGAGGTAGACTACCTGCCTGCAGCGCACGGATCGGCGGTATTTACCCGTGGTGAAACCCAATCCCTGACATCGGTGACATTAGGTGCCAAGGATGATGAGCAGATGATCGACGGTGCGTTCATCCATGGATATAACAAGTTCCTGTTGCACTATAATTTCCCGGCATTTTCGACGGGAGAAGTGCGCCCGAATAGAGGCCCCGGCCGACGCGAAGTGGGCCACGGTAACTTGGCCATGCGCTCGCTGAAACAAGTACTGCCCACAGGTAATGAAAACCCTTATACCATCCGCGTGGTTTCCGATATCTTGGAATCCAATGGATCATCATCCATGGCTACCGTATGTGCGGGTTCTTTGGCATTGATGGATGCCGGGGTGAAAATCAAAGCGCCGGTATCCGGTATCGCGATGGGGTTGATCACCGACGAGAAAACCGGCAGGTATGCCATCTTGAGTGACATCCTTGGTGATGAGGATCACCTCGGTGACATGGACTTCAAGGTGACAGGTACCCAGCAAGGTATTGTGGCTTGCCAAATGGACCTCAAGATCAATGGACTGAAATGGGAGGTGCTTACCCAAGCATTGGAACAAGCCAAAGAAGCCCGTTTGCATATCCTTGGAGAAATGACTAAAACCATTGCCGAACCACGTACGGATTACAAACCACATGCGCCGCGTATCGTCAGCTTCACCATTGATAAAGAATTTATCGGTGCGGTGATCGGACCAGGTGGAAAAATCATCCAAGAGATGCAGCGTGAGACAGGTGCTACGATCGCCATCGAGGAGGTTGATAACAAAGGTGTGGTACAGGTATTTGCCGATAACAAAGCTGCTATCGACGATGCCGTAGGCCGTATCAAGGCGATCGCTGCCAAACCTGAAGTGGGCGAAATCTATGAGGGTAAAGTGAAATCCATCATGCCATTCGGTGCATTCATCGAGATCATCCCCGGTAAAGATGGCTTGCTTCACATTTCGGAAATCGACTGGAAACGGTTCGAGACCATGGATGGCATTTTCAATGTAGGCGATTTGGTAACGGTAAAACTACTGGATATCGACAAACAAGGCAAATTGAAGCTTTCTCGTAAAGTCTTGATCCCAAGACCAGAACGGAACGAAGCGTGAAATAAGTAAAAATTAAAAAGTAAAAAAGTCGGATAACTTAAACATAGGTGTCCGGCTTTTTTGTTTGTTTAGTTAAGTGAGTAGCCTAAATTAAGTGAGACCTATTCAACTACTATACTTACTCAACCATTACACCTACTTAACTCACTCAACCATAAACCTACTCACTAAACCCCGGCCAAGTCTCCGGTTTCCGGCCAAATCGCTTGTTGGGTTTTGCACCCATCTTAAAGACCAATTCCCCTCCTTTCAGGATGTCTTCATGTGTGATGTAGGTCTTCTCGTACGGTTTGCCATTTAGTGTGGCCGACTGGATATAGCCGTTTTTCTTGCTGTTATTGAGCGCGCGGATCGTAAACTGCTTATCGCCGGGCACGCTGAAGGTGGTTTCATCTGCCATTGGGCTGCCGAATACGTATTCGCCACCAGCGGGGTTCACGGGGTATAACCCAGCGATGCTCCACACGGCCCAGGCACTCATCTGCCCGGCATCCTCATTGCCCGCATACCCGTCTGGCTGGTCGTGATACATCGAGTCTACGATATGGCGTACACGTTCCTGCGTTTTCCAAGCCTCGCCGATATAGCTGTACATGTAGGCGATTTGGTGGCTGGGCTCATTGCCATGCGCATATTGCCCGATAAAACCACTCACATCGGGGGAGATGTTTTCCCCACGCATTTCCGATGGGGCGGAGAATAACTCATCCAATTTGCTGCTGAGGCCTTTGTGCCCATCGGGATAAAGGTTGGCCAAGCCCCGTATGTCATGGGGCACAAAAAACGAGTGTTGCCACGCATTGCCCTCGATGTATTGGCTTTTATCGAAATCGTGCTCCGACCAGAATGGGTCAAATGGCTCCACGAAGTTGCCGTCGCTATGCTTGGCCCGCATGAAGCCCGTTTCGGGATCAAACAACTGGGCATAGGATGTAGCACGGTTCATGAAGGTCGCATAATCAGCCGCTTTGCCCAGCTTCTTGGCCACTTGGGCGATGCACCAGTCATCATACGCATATTCCAGCGTAATGGTGACGCTGCCCCCGGCCTTATCCTGCGGCAGGTAGCCGTATTCGATGTAATCGGGTACACCACGGATATCCTGGTAGGCACTTTTGATCATAGCCTGGTATGCCCGTTCGGCGTCCAGCCCGGGCCAATCTTTAAGGATGGCATCAGCCAGTACGGGAATGGCATGGTAGCCTGTCATGGTATTGGTTTCCCAAGTGCTCAGATCCCACACCGGGAGCAAGCCGTTTTCATCGTAGAATGCCAGCATGCTGTTCAGTATATCGGTATACCGCCCCGGCTGCGTGAGCGTAAATAGGGGTTTGAGTGCCCGAAAGGTATCCCATAGCGAAAACAAGGTATAGCGGTTGCCGCCATCGGGTAGGGTATGGATGTCACCTTTGGCATTTTTGTATTCGCCATCCGCATCCGAATACAGGGTAGGGGCGATGGCCGTATGGTATAACGCCGTGTAGAAAACGCGTTTTAACACCTCATCATCGGTATTGATCTTGATTTTCTGTAATTCCGCTTCCCATTTGTCTTCCGTAGATTTCCTCACGGCGTTGAAGTTCCAGTCCGTTATCTCGCCCAATGCTTGTAGTGCCTTATCGTAGCTGGTCATGGAGAGGGCCACTTTCAGTTCGATGGGCTGGTTCGGGTGGCTATCGAATACCAATTGGGCAGATACCCCTTTGCCACGGTCGTATGTCTCGGCCATGTTGACCATGTCGGAAGCCGATTCCCCGTCATTGATGATGGTTCGTATGAATGGGGCTGATGTCCTAGCCGCAAAATACACTCGCTGCACGCTGGCCCATCCGGTGGAATAGCGATAGCCTACCAGTGTGCTATCATTGAGGATGCTGATGTGCGTTTCGGTGGGTGTATCCCAATTCTGGTGGAAAGCCAGGTCAAAACGGATGGTTGGCGTATTCCCTTGGGGGAATGTGTAGCGGTGATAGCCGCACCGTTCGGTTGCGGTAAGCTCGGCCTTGATGCCATTGGCTAATGTGACCTGGTAATACCCCGGCGATGCCTGCTCGTTGTCGTGGCTGAAGCGCACTTTCACGCCACTCACCGTGTCATCGAGTGGGGCCGTCAGCGGCATGACCGATATATCCAACCAATCGCCAATGCCGGTACCGCTGAGGTGCATGTGGCTGAACCCCGCGATCAAGCTGTCGCTATAGTGGTAGCCGCTACACCAATCCCATCCGCCGCGGCCATTGTCCGGGCTGAGCTGCACCATGCCGAAAGGTACCGTCGGGCCGGGAAACGTATGGCCATGCCCGCCTGTACCGATAAACGGGTCGACATAATAGATAAGCGAATCCTGTGCATTTGACAGGCAATGAGTAGCTATGAATAGCGAAAGGATGCTTAACCGTCTTAGCATGATAAATGAAATTAATTTGACTTTATTAATCGTTGTAAAACTAACTGATTATTCGATAATGGTATATAAAATTTACAATTTATTTTGTTAGACTTACGGGAAAAATCCATAGGTTTGCCTGTATGCTAAACATTAAGCTGTTGTTGCTAAAACGACGGTTGACGGATAGTGATTAGCGGATGGTGGTTCCCGTGGCCAGCTAACGGCGGCAGCCAAAAAGCCGACAGCTGATAACCGATAGCTAAAAAATTATGAAGAAAAAAATACTCATCAGTGACATTGCGAAAGACTTAGGCGTATCCGTTACCACGGTATCTTTCATCCTCAATGGCAAGGCAAAAGAGAAGCGCATCAGTGAGGGGCTGACCAAGCGGGTGCTTGACCACGTCAAGAAAGTGGGCTATAAGCCCAATGAACTGGCCAAGAGCCTGCGTACCGGCAAGACCAAGATCATCGGTTTGGTCATTGAAGATATTTCAAACCCGTTTTTTGGCAATATTGCGCGTTTCATTGAAGCCAAGGCCTACAGCCGCGGGTATCGGATTATTTATTGCAGTACGGATAACGAAACCGACAAGACCGTCGAACTGATCCAGCTGTTTCGTGATCGGCATGTCGATGGCTATATCATCACGCCGTCTGAAGGGATTACCGAAACGATCCAATCCCTGCTCAGTAGCCAGCTCCCGGTGGTATTATTTGACCGTTACCTGCCGGCACTAGATACGAATTATGTAGTCACGGACAATGTGAAGGGAGCTTATGATGCCACCGCTCATCTCGCCCAGCAGGGTTGCAAACGCATTGCACTGGTCACGCTGTATTCATCTCAGACGCAGATGCGCGACCGGATGGACGGCTATATGCGGGCCATCGATACCTACAAGCTGCAGCCCTATGTGAAGAAAGTGAATATCAATGAGAGCGAGCAAGCGACCATCGAGGATTTCAACACCTTTTTGACAGAGTCGCAGCCCGATGCCATTTTCTTCGCCACCAATTATTTGGCCATCATCGGATTGAAGGCTATCACGCAGCACCATGCCCCCATGCCGGCCGTGGCATCGTATGACGACCACACGCTCTTCAAGCTGTTTTCGCCGACGATTACCGCGGTATCACAGCCGATCGAAGCCATCGCCGACGAATTGATCAATATCCTGCTCAACCAACTCGACGGCAAAAGCAAGGAACTGAAGCAGGTGGTTTTACCTTCGGAGCTGATTGTTCGGGAGTCGTCGGTGAGGAAATAGCCCCTTTTCTAAATGCAGTTACCCCGATAACTACCTCATGTAGGCAATAAATCCGTACCTTTGTACTATTATGGAACGCATTTGGATATATCAAGCAGATCGCCCGTTGACGGAAAGCGAAAAATCGCTTATACTGGACAAGCTGGAGGGCTTTACCTCCCAATGGAAAGCACACGGCAAAGCCCTTGCTGCCAAAGCTGAAATCCGGCACGATCGATTCATCATTCTGATGGTGGATGATGCGGTAGCCCACCCAACGGGCTGTTCGATTGACAAGTCGGTGTGCCTACTGAAGGAAATCGAAGCGGAAACCGGCTTGAACCTTTTCGACCGGATGCAACTGGCCTACCGGGATGCGTCGGGCAATATTATCACCGCACCGCGGGATGAGTTTGAACAACGCATTGCCCAAGGCGAAATCACCGATGATACCTTGGTGTTCAATAACCTCGTGGCGTCATACCCCGAATTAGCCACCCATTGGGAAGTACCCCTGAAGGATAGCTGGCACGCGCAGGTGTTTTTGCCGTAAGACATAACGAGCATCCTTCCATATTCTTCCTAACTTGGAAGTTGACGATGGTCATTACCGTTAGTTGGCCGGCCATTGACCATGAAATAGTAGACCAGGAAGCCAAGGGCGATAAAAGTGCCTTCGATGCCATAGGGCAGGGGCGAATTGTATTCGTAGGGTACAAACTCCAGCACAATGAGTCCGATGCCCGCAAACAGTAGGATAAGCCCCCATTTCAGCGAACTGTACCGGTTGTCCAGCTTACTGGAGAATAACCCTTTAATCAATTTGTCGTCCGTGAGGCCAGAGGAAACGATCCGCGAACGGAGGCGGTACTTCAATATGGTTTCAATAACGTAGGCGATCGTGAAGAAAACGGTGCCGATGATCAGTATGGGTTCTAAATGATGCATTTTTTTAAGTTTTAAATTTTTAACATTGCCCATATGACTGCTTCAGCCATGTAAAGGTTGCAGGAATTTTAATTTTCTTTTTTTGAAACCTATTATAGCCTTTTTCCGTCTAACGGGCAATTATGTATGCCGACCACGAACTGATAGCACAGATAAACGCAGGTAATCTCCATGCTTTCAGGTATCTGGTGAGTGCGCACGAAAGGTTGGTGCTGCATATGGTGCAACGCGTCGTCAAGGACGAGGAAGGCAAAAAGGATGTATGCCAGGAGGTGTTCATCAAGGTTTACAAAAACCTGAAGCATTTCAAGCAGGAGAGCAAACTCTCCACCTGGATAGCCCAGATCGCTTATACAACCAGCTTGGATTACCTGAAAAACGAACGGAAAAGGCAAAGCCTGACCGATCAGGTAGATGACATAGCTGCTGAGGTGAGCACACCAGAGCATGAACTGAATAAAAAGGAATTGCGTACCTTTATTACAAAAATGATTGCCCAGTTGCCGGAAAATTATAGGGTGGTGGTTGACCTTTTTCATGTAGGAGATTATTCCTACCAGGAGATTGCGGAGATCACGGGCCTATCGGAGGGCACCATCAAGAGCCATTTATTCAGGGCAAGGAAAATATTGAAGGACAAATTGGTAAACCTGGTAAAATGAGGGAGGAAGCATGAAACTGACGGAAGAGCAATTGAAAAAGTTGTTGCAAGAGCAAGCCGGTATGGAGCAGCAACAATTATCCGAGTCGGACATAGCAGCATATGCGTTACTATTTGAGTCGCTGAACACAGAAAAGGCAGCAGTACACCATACGGCCCCCACAGGCATAACAGATGATGTGATGGCCAAGATCGTCCTGCTGGAAGAGCAAAAAGATCGCCGAAAAGATGCCTTCAACCTCCTAGCGGGCTTATCTTTTGGTTTTTTGGCCGTTGCGGTTATCTATTTTTTTATTGATCCACCGTTATTAAAAGCAGGCTTTCTCTGGATCAAGGCATATTTACCCGTCATCTCCTTTGCTATCATCACCATAGGTCTCATCCAGTTGGCAGACAGGAAGATCGTATGGAAGAATCAACATGAGGGGTAAAAACCATCCGCAGGTCACTATTTTCATGTTAACCTGAACAATTTCGCTGCATTAGGTACATAAGCTTATGGTAGCTGGCTATGCCCCATATACCGGACAATGGTATTGGCTTTCCTATTGATAAATGCCGTTGGTTTGGCGGGCGACCAGCGCTGGGGGTTGGGCAGGACCGCTATGATTAACGCTGCTTGGCGTTTGGTCAGGTTCTCTGCGGATTTTCCGAAGTAATGTTGGGTTGCCGCCTCGGCTCCGTATAGCCCATCGCCAGTCTCGATGACGTTCAGGTACACTTCCAGGATGCGTTTCTTGCCCCAGAAGGTTTCGATCAATACCGTGAAATAGGCCTCAAAACCCTTTCGTAGCCACGACCGATGTGGCCATAGGAAAACATTCTTGGCCGTTTGTTGGCTTATGGTGCTCCCCCCGCGGAGCCGTCCCCCGTCTTTGTTACGTTGGTACGCATCGGCAATGGCCTTGCGGTCAAACCCCGAATGGCTCAAGAAACGGGCATCTTCCCCCGCGATGGCTGCTTGTTTGAGGTTGTCGGATAGATCGGCATACTTGACCCATTTTTTGGAAATCTTCCAATCCTTGCCCGCACTTTTCCGCTCAAACCCCCGTTGGACCATTAACCAGGTAATGGGTGGGTTGACGAACCGCAATACGATGACCCAGCCGATGGTGATGACGAAGAAATACACCACGATGCGGACACCCCACCTCAGGTAACGGTTTTTGATGGTAGGGATAAAACGGTACTTGCGTTTGGCTTTCCGTTTGCGGATTCGTTTAGCTGTCATATAGGACGAATATACGAATCGCGGAGATAAAATATGTCAGTAAATAATTCACATCATCCAAACGAACACACCTATTTTAGAATCAGTATAAATACCGGTATATTTGTGGGATTAATTAATGGATTTTAAACAGCCGCTATACGATTTTGTTAGTATTACTGGCCAGCAGATTGACCTGAAACGGTATTTGTTACCAAATGGCCTCCAATCTGTAGCTTGCGCTGATTGAAATTGATGTTACAAACATACAAAGCCCATATAAATAATGTCTGATCGTTCCCTTGATTTAACCGATTTCATCCATCATTTTGAAAAAACGCTCAAAAAGGTATTTTATGAACAAGCTGATATTGCGCAGCTAAGCTTGGAGCGGGGTTTACCGGACCAGATATGGAAAGACATTATGGATACCGCGCCACTTTCGGTAGCTATTCCAAAAGCGTATGGCGGCCGGGGTTGCATCGTGAAAGAATGCCTCGCTTTGCTGTCGGCAGCCTCCTACGAATCCCTGCCGCTTTCCCTTACGTTTGGGATCAACATCGCGCTCTTCCTAGAGCCGGTGGCCAAATATGCAGACGAAAGTATAAAGGAAGGCATTTTCCGCCGCTTTCTGGAACACCAAAACATGGGGGGGCTTATGATTACTGAACCGGATTTTGGCAGTGATGCGCTGAACATGCGAACAGCTTACCAAGAGGAAGCAGACGGCTTCCGGATCAAAGGAATGAAGCATTGGCAAGGCCTGACCGGACAGGCAGACTACTGGATCGTCGCCGCCAGAAAGGACTTGGGGAATGGCGACTTGGCTCGAGATATTGACTTTTTTGTGAGTGACAATACGATTGCCACGCAGCGTATTGAAGTAGCATCATATTACAATAATCTAGGGCTATACATGATTCCCTATGGGCTAAACAAAATCGATATACAGGTGCCCGGCAACCAGAAACTGACGCCGCAAAGCACAGGGCTCAAAATGATGCTCGACATCTTACACCGGAGCCGGCTACAGTTTCCCGGCATGGGAATGGGTTTTATTAAGCGCATGTTAGATGAGGCACTTGTCCACTGTAAGAATCGGGTAGTGGGCGCTGGAAACTTGCTTTCGCTCGATTCGGTACAATTCCAATTATCACGCATCCAATCGGCTTTTACCATTTGTTCGGCCATGTGCACACGGAGTAGCGAGATTAGCGGCATTGAAAATAACTTAGCCACCGAAGGGCTGGAAGCCAATTCCATGAAAGCCGTTGTGACCGACTTGATGCAAGAGTCGGCACAGCTCTGCCTGCAAGTATCGGGAGCAAACGGATACAAGGTTGGTCACATCGCGGGCAGGGGTATCATAGACAGCCGGGCCTTCCAGATTTTTGAAGGTTCGAATGAAATGCTTTATACCCAGATTGCCGAAATCATCCAAAAACGGATGAAAAGGGAAAAGGTAAGCAACCTGTATCAATTCATGTCAACCGTTGATCTGACACAACGGGCAGCTATTTATTTCAAAAGCCAATTAGACGTTGTGCTAGGGGAAGCCTTGATCCAGCGAAAGATGGTAGATTTGGGAAAGATCATCAGCCGCGTGATCTGTGCCGGTTATGCCCTAGCCATGGGCGATAATGGGTTCCGGAAAGATCTCATCGATAATTGCATAGCGAGCATAAAACTGGATATTGCCCATTTGGTTTCCAACCTAGCACTCGATCACAGTACCCAAGTCATATATGACTACACGGAAGGGAGCGACTGGCAACGTTTTGTGGATGCGCGTACACCCCTAGATTGAGGGGTTCGGATCGCATCCGAAAAAATGAATGAATTTATCTCGATAGGGGAACACACGGTTTGCCAAATCCTCCCAATTATCCTACTTTTCCTCGACGCATTTTTTTTTCAATGGCCGAGGAGAGACCGATCACTTCCCTTTTATATGCAACGCGAATAAATTGCATATAAAAGGGAATTTATCTAAGTTTACGGCCACGCAAAAAAAACGTAATCCGCTTTGGCAAAGTCAGCAAAGAAAGAAACACCGTTAATGCAGCAGTACAATAGCATCAAGGTGAAATACCCCGGTGCATTGCTGCTTTTCCGTGTGGGCGATTTCTATGAAACGTTTGGCGAAGATGCCATCAAGGCTGCGGGTATTTTGGGCATTGTGTTGACCAAACGTGGCAATGGCAGCGAATCGGAAACGGCTTTGGCTGGGTTCCCCCACCATTCCTTAGAGACATATCTGCCCAAGCTGGTGCGTGCAGGACAGCGCGTGGCGATATGCGACCAACTGGAAGACCCCAAGACCACCAAGACCATCGTGAAACGCGGGGTAACCGAATTGGTCACACCGGGGGTTTCGTACAGCGATAACATCGTCCAGCAGAAGTCTAATAACTACCTAGCGTCTGTCTATTTCGATAAAAACCTGGTTGGCGTCTCGTTCCTCGATATCTCGACGGGCGAATTTCTGATGGCGCAAGGGAGCACAGCATACGTAGACAAGTTATTGCAAGGGTTTAAACCCAAGGAGGTTATCCTAGCCAAACGCCAATACAAAGCGTTTGTAGAGCAGTTTGGCAGTGGTTTTTATACCTATACGTTAGACGAATGGCCCTATACGGGTGATTATGCCGTGGAAACCCTGCTGAAACATTTCGAGGTGAAATCCCTGAAAGGTTTCGGTATCGATCGCTTGCTATTGGGCACCGTGGCGGCCGGCGTGGCATTGCATTACCTCAACGAAACGGAGCACCGTAACCTCCAGCACATTTCCAATATTTCGCGTATCGAGGAAGATCGGTACATGTGGCTCGACCGGTTTACCATTCGAAACCTCGAGTTGATCGGCTCCGCCAATGAGGGGGCGGTTTCCCTGGCGGATGTACTGGATGATACGGCTTCCCCGATGGGTGCACGCTTGCTCAAGCGGTGGATGGTGATGCCGTTGAAAGACCGGCAGTCGATCGAGGATCGGCTGGACGTGGTAGACTACTTGTACCGCCACAAAGCCCTGCGGGAGGAATTAGTCGGTGAAATCAAGCAAATAGGCGATTTAGAACGCTTGATCAGCAAGATTGGCTTGCAGAAGGCCAATCCCCGGGAAGTGGTTCAATTGAAGCGCGCGCTGCATGCCATTGAAAAGTTGAAGGGATTGACAGGCGCCGCCGATGCACCGGCCCTACAGACCATCGCGGAGCGGTTAGACCTCTGTATATCCATCCGGGAGCGTATCGAAGCGCAGGTCGCCCCGGAACCACCCGTGCTGCTGAGCAAAGGTGGTGTCATCGCCGATGGGGTAGACGACGAACTCGATAAGCTCCGCAAAGTTGCCTATGGCGGTAAAGACTACCTGCTCGAAATTCAGAAAAGGGAGTCGGAAGCCACTGGAATCCCTTCGCTCAAAATCGCGTTCAATAACGTTTTTGGCTATTACCTCGAGGTAACCAATGCGCATAAAGATAAGGTGCCTACTGAGTGGGTGCGCAAGCAGACATTGGTCAATGCCGAACGTTATATCACCGAAGAACTCAAGGAATACGAGGAGCAGATATTGGGTGCCGAGGAGAAAATCCAGGCGTTAGAAACCCGACTTTATGCAGCACTGCTGGCCGCTATCGCGGAATATATCAGGCCCGTGCAACTGAATGCGCAATTGGTGGCCCAGTTAGATGTACTGCTCAATTTTGCTTCCATCGCGGAGAAAAACTACTACGTGAAGCCCGAGATCAACGAAGGCCACGTGATCGATATCAAGGGTGGGCGCCACCCCGTGATTGAGCAACATTTGCCGGTGGGTGAAGATTACATCACCAACGATGTTTTCCTGGACAATGAAACCCAACAGATCATCATCATCACCGGCCCGAACATGGCCGGTAAATCCGCGTTGCTGCGCCAAACCGGCTTGATCGTGCTGATGGCCCAGATGGGGAGTTTTGTGCCCGCCAAGGAGGCGCGAATCGGACTGGTCGACAAGATATTCACCCGGGTGGGGGCATCGGATAACCTATCATCGGGCGAATCGACATTCATGGTGGAAATGAATGAGACCGCCAGTATCATGAACAACCTCTCCGAAAGGAGCCTTATCCTGCTCGATGAAATCGGGCGGGGTACGAGCACCTACGACGGGATATCCATCGCATGGGCCATCGCGGAGTTCCTGCATAGCCACCCCACGGCACGGGCAAAAACCCTGTTTGCCACCCATTACCATGAACTGAATGAGTTAACCAATTCTTTCCCAAGGATCAAAAACTACAATGTTTCCGTAAAAGAAGTGGGCAATAAGGTGATCTTTCTCCGTAAACTGGTGCCGGGCGGCAGTGAACATAGTTTTGGTATCCATGTGGCTAAACTCGCCGGGATGCCTCCCAAGCTGTTGCAACGGGCCAATGAAATCCTCAAGCGCCTGGAACAGGAGCGTACCGGTGGGGAGCAGATCAAGGATAGCATGAAGAAAATCCAGAAGCAAGCCTACCAGTTGCAGATGTTTTCCATTGACGATCCCATTCTTGTTAAAATCCGGGATATGCTCAATAACCTCGACGTGAATACCCTCACACCCGTAGAGGCATTGATGAAGCTCGATGAGATTCAGCGGCTGCTGAAGAATTGATCGCGAGGTATGGCCTGAAGTACCCCATCATTTACCTTTTACAATAAAAACAATCCGCATTTCCCATCAACGATGTTACGTAAAACAACCATATTCAAGTTTAAACCTTGGCACGGCTTTGGCAGTCATAGCAGCAAAGGATAAAGTAATAGATGGTTGAACGTAAAACTTATTGCCATGAAAAAGTTGATGATTTATGCCGCCACACTCGTATTTGCTGTTGCCGTCGCCAGCGAGGCTAACGCCCAAGGACGCGGAAAAGGGCATCGGGAAAAAGACAGGAAGGAATACGTCAAGTATCAGAAGAAACAGCATAAAGCCGTGCATCGCCATGCGAGGGATATTGACCGGTCATACCGGAAATATTACCAAGAGCGAGACAAGGCGTATCGGAAATACGTACAGCAAAGAGGGGTAAAGTATCGTGACCATGATGCATGGTACTATGGCAAGCGATTCCACAGGCGTACGGAGTATGTGTACTTTCCGGCACACCGCACGTACTATGACCCGTATCGCCGGGGATATGTATACCAGCGTAATCATGCTTGGGTATTTACCCATACGATGCCATCGTTTATGGCCGGTGTGAATTTAGGTGCAGTGAACGTACAGTTCATGGCAAACCTGCCATTGTAGCAGCGGGATAGTGGATGGAGGAAGAGGCATTGGACCACGGTTCAATGCCTTTTTTAGTTTATCATGTGCTCGGTATTTCCATGATGGATAGAAAAAATAGCACAATTGCGTTTTTTTGCGTTTATTTGTGTAAACCAAGCGTAATTATGAAAAGAGCACCGTGTTGCTATGCTATTTTACTAGCGGTATCGCTGTTATTAGCGTGCAATGGACGTAACGCCCAGCAGGCAGCATCCGACACCGAAACCTTGACGCCCATAACGCAGGCGATATTGGCGGATCCAGCTAGTTTTTACTTTGTGGATTTCGAAAACTACGATGCCAATAACGCGGCATTACCCATCGGTATATTTGATTCGGGAACGGGTGGACTGACGGTGATGGATGCCTTGGTCAGGTACGATGGCAACGACAACGACGGGCGTGCGGCAGGCGGGGATGGAATACCCGACTTCTCCAAGGAGAAATTCATTTACCTAGCTGACCAGGCGAACATGCCTTATGGCAATTACCATAGTGAAAACAAGTCTGACCTGCTCGTCGAACATGTGTTAAAAGACGCCCAATTCCTACTGTCTGACAAATATTATCCGCAGGCATCGTCTTCGCAGTTTGCCACTGGAAAAGAACGCGTGAAGGCCATCGTCATCGCTTGCAATACCGCCACGGCTTATGCGAAAGAACATATTGAAGCGTTTATCGCAAAGTCGGGCGTAAACATCCCCGTGATCGGTGTGATTGATGCCGGTGCTCGAGGAGTCCTTGACGTATTTGACAAAAACGAAGACGGCACCATCGGCGTGTTTGCGACGGTCGGCACCATCGCGTCCAAGGGGTACGAAAACACGATTTTGAAACTGAAGGACGAATTGGGGTACACCGGGAATATCCAAATCTATAACCAAGGTGGGTATGGAATAGCTGAAGCGGTAGACCAGGAGCCGGGGTTTATCGATTATCAAGCGCGTGAACCACGTGCGGATTACTTAGGCCCGTCTTTCGACCATCCGCAGCATCCGATCGAGCGGGGATTATTGGATGTGTACCGGTTTGATTTCGGACAATCCAAGATGCTATGCGACACCGATGGTACCGGGGATTGCCATGTGCTCCAACTGAATTCACCCGACAATTATGTGCGTTATCATTTGGTATCGCTCATGGAGCAACTGCGGAACGGTACGGATGTACAACCGCTAAAGGCATTGGTGCTGGGATGTACGCACTATCCCTACCTGACGGATGATATTCGGCGCACCTTGGATGAATTGCGCGACTATCAGGAGAATGGAACCTATGTGTATCGCCATCTGATGGATCCCACCATACACATCATCGATCCGGCCGAAAACGTGGCGGCCGAATTGCATGCCTACCTGAAAGGCACCCAATTATTCAATCCCAGCGGCAGTATGGATAGCAGTGAGTTTTATATCTCTGTGCCTAATATAGACAACAAGCAGGTGGAGCTGGATGATGCCGGTCGCTTCACCTACGCGTATAAATATGGGCGTCAGGCAGGCGAGGTTCAGGAGTATGTCAAAATGGTTCCGTTTAGCAGGCAGAATATTCCATCTGAAACCATCGACCGGATGGGGGAGACCATCTGGGAAACATTCCGGCTCATCCAGGTGTTCAATAACCAGCACCCCAAAACGGCCGCATTGCCAGAAAAAGACCGGATTAAGTAAGGCATGGGTGATGATGGAGGTGCAACCGAGTTTTATGTATCTTTGCGACAAACACAAAAAAACATGTCTACAATCCTGATTAAGGCTGCTACCATCGTCAATGAAGGTCGGGTGTACCCCGCCGATGTGTTTATCGCTGATGGTATCATCCAGCAAGTTGCATCGGAAATATCAAAACAGGCGGATATCGAAATCAATGCGGAGGGATTGCACCTCTTGCCGGGGTTGATCGATGACCAGGTGCATTTTCGTGAACCGGGGCTGACGCACAAGGCAGACATCTGGCATGAGAGCCGTGCAGCGGTTGCTGGAGGTACCACATCATTCATGGAAATGCCGAACACGGTACCCAATACGCTTACCCAATCGCTACTGCAAGATAAATACGATATCGCGGCCCAACGGTCGCTCGCCAATTACTCCTTTTACATGGGGGCTGCCAATGACAACCTGGATGAGGTATTACGTACCGACCCCCGGGAGGTATGTGGCATCAAAGTATTCATGGGATCATCTACGGGCAATATGCTGGTGGATGACGAGCGCGCATTGGAAGGCATTTTTGCCAATGCCCCCATGCTGATTGCCACGCATTGCGAGGATGAGGCAACCATCAGGAGGAACCTGGAGGAATACAAAGCACAGTATGGCGATGACATCACCACGGATATGCATCCGCTCATTCGTTCGGCCGAAGCATGTTACCTTTCGTCGTCACGGGCGGTTGAACTCGCCAAGAAGCATCATTCGCGATTGCACATTCTCCACCTATCTACCGCTAGGGAAACAGCATTGTTCGAGAACGACGTGCCGCTCGAGACCAAACGGATTACCGCTGAGGCCTGTGTACATCACTTGTGGTTTAGCGATGAAGACTATGCGGAAAAAGGCAATTTGATCAAATGGAACCCAGCGGTAAAGACGGCTGCCGATCGTGCCGGAATCTTGCAGGCAGTGCGCGATGGACGGATAGACGTGATCGCCACGGATCATGCCCCACACACCTTCGCGGAGAAAAGCCAGCCGTATTTGCAGGCGCCGTCTGGTGGCCCGCTGGTGCAACATGCCCTGCAGGCCTTGCTAGACATGTACCACGATGGCCTCCTGACGCTGGAGCAATTAGTGCAGAAAACAGCCCACAACACGGCTACCTGCTTCCAAGTCGATAGGCGTGGCTTTATTCGGGAAGGGTATTGGGCGGATGTGGTATTGGTGGATTTAAATAAGTCCTATACCGTCGAGAAAGCCAACATCCTTTCCAAATGTGGATGGTCACCATTTGAGGGGCATACATTTAAGTCGACCGTCACCCATACGATCGTATCGGGTAATTTGGTATATGAACAAGGGCGCTTACTGGAGAAAGGTAGTGGGAAGCGATTGGCATTTGACCGGTAATTATATACAAATGGTAACCAAACAAAATACGATGTCGTCATTGCGAGCAAGAGCGCTTGAGTGGTGTGATAGGGCGAAGCAATCTCCCTCAATGATAAGATTGCTTCAACTCGCACAGCCCTACGCAGTCTCGCAATGACGTTGAGGTTTAAATTTTGTATATAATCACCATTTAACCGATAACTATTGCTTATGAATAAACGCACTTTCATACAATCATTGGGCCTGGGGGTTGCTTCCCTCACGTTATCAAAACCACTGCTCGGCCATGCCGCCGCTGGCACACCGACGCCGATATTGCGTCCGCGTTTACTCAAACGCGGCGACACCGTGGGCATCATCACCCCATCGTCGGCTGCGGTGAATGAAGAGGCGTATACCATCGCCACGGAAAATTTTGATGCCTTGGGCCTTCGGATAAAATGGGGCGCAAATTCGCGGAAAAGGCACGGGTTTCTGGGCGGTACGGATGACGAGCGCCTAGCGGATTTGCATGGGATGTTTAGTGACCCTGACGTCAAAGCCATCGTTTGTCTGCGGGGTGGATCTGGCGCCGCGCGGTTGCTCGACAAGATCGACTATCGACTCATCGCCCGTAATCCCAAGATATTCATGGGCTATAGTGACATCACCGCTTTCCATCAAGCCATCGTTACGCAGACCGGACTGGTCACCTTTCACGGACCGGTGGCGAACAGCCCATGGACCCCGTGGATTTTCGAACAGTTTGAACAACTGTTTTTTGAGGGGAAGCCCGCCCGTTATGAAAACCGGACCAGCCATAGCGCATCCCCAGAGATGGCGTACGAGCCCATCCGCACCATTTCGCCCGGCATCGCCGAAGGCCGTTTGCTCGGCGGCAACCTGACCGTGCTCACGGGTATCGCCGGATCCAAGTATTTTCCGGATTTCACCGACAGCATCTTGTTTCTGGAGGATATCGACGAAGCTCCATACCGGGTGGATCGGATGTTTAGCCAGTTGGCATTGACCGGCGGGTTGAAGAAAATCCGTGGATTTATCTTTGGTAAATGTTCGGATTGCGAAGCCAGTAATCCCGAGCGGTCGCTCACATTGGAACAACTATTGGACGATTATATCAAACCTCAGGGTGTACCGGCGTATGATGGAGCACTTATCGGCCATATTGACGAGCAATTTATCTTGCCCATGGGTGCAAGGATTCGCATGGATGCGAATGAGGGGAATTTTACGCTGATGGAGGATATTTTTGCCAGGGATTAATCGTGGAGTGAAGTGATCGTCGCCAGCTAATGAGATTGCCTGCCTACCGCAGGCAGGCTTCGGCTCACACAACCCTATGCAGCCTCGCAATGACGCCTTGTATATAATTACCATAGATAAAATCAAAACTCGATAGCCATGAAACGTCTTTTCCAATTCTTGATCATCATCTTGGTTTTTTCAGCGGCCTGCGATGGGGTCGGGCAAAGCCGGATTAGCTATGTGCCGGATACCACCCTATTAGGCAATGCCTTTGAGACATACCGCGAGCAGCGCATCGTCCATAGGCGTTTCAAACATGCCGATATGGAGCCGTTGATTACCAGCAGAATGGGAGGGGATGCTTTTGAGGTAACCCAGTTGGGGGTTTCGGTATTGAAGCTGCCGATTTACCAACTGAAATACGGCAATGGCCCGAAACGGGTCATGCTTTGGTCGCAGATGCATGGCAACGAGCCAACGGCTACCATGGCCCTGCTTGACCTCTTTAACTTCCTGGAGGCAGAGGGTGACGGTTTGGATAGCATACGCAACCTGCTAAAAGCGGAAACCAGCGTGTACTTCATCCCCATGCTGAATCCGGATGGGGCGGATGTATATACCCGTCGAAACGCCATGGACGTGGATTTGAATCGCGACGCCCGTGCCGGTGAGACGGTCGAAGGGCGGATACTCATCGAAGCCGCGCAACGGGTGAAACCAAGTTATGGGTTCAACCTCCACGACATGCATATTTATTACAACGTGCCCAATACCTCAAACCCTGTGACGATCGCGTTATTGGCGCCAGCGTATAATGTGGAACGTGACATCAACGATGTGCGTGGCAAAGCCATGAAGATTGCCGCCGGGATGAACCGCATTTTGCAGGGATATGTGCCCGATGGCGTGGCCAAGTATGACGACACCTACTCCCCGCGTTCCTTTGGCGATAATTTCCAAAGTTGGGGTGCCAGTACCGTGCTCATTGAGTCGGGCGGATACAAGGGGGATACCGAAAAGCAATTCATGCGCAAATTGAATTTCATCATCATCCTCAACTCGCTCATCGAAATTGCCCAGGGAAGTTACGAACAATATGGCATCGATGAGTATGAGTCGATACCGTTTAGCGACAATAAGCTGGTGGATGTATTATTGCGTAATGTGGGTGCATCCCGTGATTCGATGGACTATACCGTTGATCTGAGTATCGTGCGAAATGAGCAGACGATTGACGGCGATTACTACATCAGTTCACGCATCTCCGATGTGGGCGATTTGCAGGAAAACTACGGGTATGATGATTTGGATGCTGAGGGATACCATTTCATGCAGGGTAATGTCTATCCAAAAGTGTTCAGCAGCACGGGTGCTGTTTCCATGGATGAAGCGATGGATTTGCTGCGGCAGGGATATTATGCCATCCAGGTAGCAACGATGCCCGAGGACCGCCGGCATGGGTTGCCATTGGTGGTATTCACCCAAAACGCGCCCATCCCGGCAAGCCCGAACCTGGGGCGGGAAGCCAACTTCTTCTTGGCCAGGGATGGCGCACCCAAATATGCCGTGATTAACGGGTACCTGATTGACCTCGCTACGACACCGCAGGCGGAGTTTAAGAATTATGTCCGCTGATGGGTAGGTGATTGCGCTCGCCTGAGGCGAGATTAACTGCCAACGACTTAGTCAACTAACCGAATCGCGAACTGCTGAATACCGGGTGTTCTTTCGGGACTTAGCGTAAAATACACCGCGATATTGTGGTGTTCGCACGCGATGATGAAAGTGCCTCTCAGGTTATTTTCCGCCACGATCATGTTTACCTTTAGGATTTTTCCCGCCTTGTCGAATACCGCTTTGCTTTCGTCGCGAAGCATGTCGATGTAGTTATCAAGGAAGAAATTCTCGGCGAAAATGTCACTTTTTTCGGCATCGGTCCAGTTGGGCAGGAAACGCATCAACTCCTCCTGCCGCTGCTTAAGGATGGCACTGGGTTCCACCACACGTTTTTCCAGCCCTGCCAACCGGATGATCTCATTCGCCGCATGGGCATTGACCGAGACGGTCGGCGCATAGGTAACGTTGCTAAAGCAGATGATGCCCAAACCATAGTCGGGCAATATGATCCAATTACTGCCAAATCCGGGGAGTCCGCCCGTATGGCCTATTGTGGTGACTTTTGCACAGTCCTGCGTCCACCGCAAGCCATACCCATACGCCGAAGTTACCGGGCATGGTTGGCCGTTTACCACATTGGCCGTATTCAGGCTATTGAATACCCAAGGTTGCTGCATTTCCCGAAGGGAAGCCCGTTTGAGGGGCGCATGATCTGCACCATCACGGGCCGGCCATGCTTGGAGGAATAGTGTGGTGTATTTGGCAAAGTCATCCAATGAACTCATCAACCCACCCATTGCTCCATACACGCCGTCATGGAGCATCGGTTGGGCTACCCAGCGGTCGTCTACCCAACGATACCCTTTGGCCAGCAGGTTGTCTGGCACCTCGGTATACTCCCAATAGGTATTCACCATGCCTAGGGGTTGGAGGAGGCTGGCATTGATGAATGCATCGTATCGCTGGCCGGAGACCCTTTTGATCACCTCACCCAATAACGCATACGCGGTATTGCTATATTCGTAACCGATACCGGAAGTGGTTGAAAACGTGAATCCATCTTCGATGATTTCCATGAATCGTTCGTCACTGATTTCCAATTGCCTGTCGCCCCAAGGATTATCTTCGGGGAATCCTGCCGTATGGGTAAGCAAATGCCTGATGGTCATATCAGGGGCATCGGTGGTATGTGGCTGTTGGTTTTTCAGTTCGGGAATGTAATCAGCTACCGGATCGTCCAGTTTCAATTGCCCGGCGTCACGCAATTGCAGGATAGCTGCCGCCACGAAACTCTTGGTCATCGAAGCAATGCGGAATACGGACTGCGGGGTTACGGGGATCTGTTGCTCGATATCCGTATAGCCCAGCGTGCCGGTATGAACGACGTCGCCACCGTATACGATGGCATAAGCGAGCCCGGGCGAATGGTATCGGTCGGCAAAGGCCTTATAAATGCTGTCGACCACCGGGACGACAGTCTTGACGGCGGAATGTTGTGCGCTTAGGGAGCCGGTGGATAACAGGAAAGCAACCCATGTCCAGCGAATGGTGTTGTTGATATTGCTCATGGCGGGTGAAATGTATAGAAGTCAAACTTAGATAAATTTGCTTTTATATGCAATATAATCGCATTGAATATAAAAGCGAATTTATTCGCTATGGTGTGCTTTCATCGGCGCTCATGATTGCTACGCAGTTATCGATCTCTCCGCTGCCGCTGAGAGGCAATTTTTATGGAGGAAATATACCATTTTAATTGTAACGTTGGTTGCGAAACGAACGTAACTAATCATCATATCGCGCGCTTGATCGGTCACATTAGTACAACGGTTGAACAGCGTTGAAATCGGGGTATTGCCCTTCCCCTTGAAGATTGTTTCGGCCATTGTTCGATAATCATGCTGATTTTGGTAACTTTACTGCTGACAAGCATTTGCCCTGATTAGCGGCGACCATTTATAAAACCACTGTTGCTCATGTGGAGAATTATTGGAATGATTTTTTTTGGGTGCTTTTGTATCGCATACCAGACCAGGGGTCAAGGAGCGTATACGGCAGACAAGGGTGCCGATGAATTGGTATTGAGAACCCCTGATGGCAAACCAATATTGACCTATCGCTATACGGTAAAACCTCCTCCCGATGGGGTAGACCCTGCGTATGGCCGCGCGGGATACGTCCATCCGCTGAAAACCCTCGCGGGAGAAGTACTGACCACTATCCAGCCGGCTGACCATTACCACCATTACGGCCTGTGGAACCCTTGGACACATGTCGAGTACAACGGCAAGTTATACGACCTTTGGAATATTGGCGATAAAAAGGGTACGGTGCGATTCGCCGCTTTCCGGGAGATTTTCCAAGACGGTGAGACCGCTGGTTTTGAGGCCGTGCATGACCATGTCATTTTCAATGAAGGCGACGAGGAACGCATCATCACTGAAAATTGGCGGATTTCGGTAAGCCAACTGGATGAAAACCGCTACCACTGCGACATTCAATCCACGCTACTGCCCACGACGGAAGCTGACGTTGTCCTTAAGGAATACCGGTACGGGGGGCTGGGTTTTCGGGCTACCGAAGCGTGGACTAACAAGAATAGTGAGGTGCTGACTTCCACCGGGAAAACCCGGAAGGATGCTGATGGCTCATTAGAACGGTGGGCCATCGTATCGGGTGAGCTTGGAGACGGCCGGGGCGGTGTCCTGTTTCTTTCCCACCCAAGCAATTACAATTTCCCAGAACCGGTTCGAATATGGCCGGAAAATGAGAATGGCGGTAGGGGCGACCAATTTTTCAATTTCTCGCCGACCAAGAATAAGGATTGGGTGCTGAAGCCGGGGCACGCCTATACGCTGCGCTATCGATTGGTGGTGTTTGATGGGGAGATGTCTGCGGATGAGGCCGAACAGTTTTGGGTGGCTTTTGCGGATACAAATTAACTGGAGATGGACATGATTCGACGACAAACAATGGGATGGTGGCTCACCGTACGGCGGGCGATAACATTGCTATGCCTGTGTGTACTGCTGTTTGCCCCTGCCGCTACTGCCCAATCGGTCGATTGGGGAAAGGTGAAGATACTGGTCTATACCAAAAACGGAGTGGGGTTTGTACATGATAACATCGAGAATTCCGTCACGGCCCTCCAGGAACTAGGCAAGCAATACGGCTTTGCGGTGGATGCGACCGATGACCCATCCGTTTTTACGGACGATACCCTCACGCAATACGATGCACTGGTGTTTTCGAACACGAACAATGATGTATTTGATACGGATGCGCAGCGGGTGGCCCTGATGCGGTACATCCAAGCCGGTGGCGGTTTCGTGGGTATCCATTCGGCATCGGGTACGGAGCGCAACTGGAAATGGTTTAAACAACTGCTGGGCGCAACCTTTTATTGGCACGATACCTTCCAACCGTTTACGGTGAATGTCATTGATGCCGCACACCCGTCTGTCGTGCATTTACCGAGAAGATGGGAACGGGTGAACGGCGATGAGTTTTATTACTTGAAGCAGATGAATGTCAATCTGCATGTGGTAGCGGTGAATGATGCGACCACCTTGGACGGTGAAGACGAACGGCGACTGGATACCTTTGGCGATGTGTTCCCTTCCGTATGGTGCCATGAGTTTGATGGGGGGCGGTCTTGGTATACGTCGCTTGGCCATGACAAAGGGGACTATCTCGATGAAGCATTTAGGAAGCACATCCTTGGTGGAATCGAATGGGTGGTCAAGCCCATGCAGGGACGTGATTACAGCAAAGCGTATGCCACCAGCCCACACGATGAAACCAAACAAGATTAATCCATTTAATGAAATCGGAGGATACGACCATGGACAACAAAAAGAAGCAATTAGCTAGAAGGGCGTTCATTAAGCAAACAGCTGGAGGGTCGGCATTATTGGTTGCAGCATCCGTTTTCCCATCCATTGTGCCGGCTTCCGTATTTGGGAAAAACGCGCCCAGTAACCGCATCAATATCGGACAGATTGGTTTCGGGCGTATCGCCAAAACACATGATTTGCCCGAAGTGATGAAGCACGACTATGTGCGGGTGGTGGCTGTGGCCGATGTAGACCGCCATCGGTTAGCGCAGGGAAAGGAGTGGATTGAACGACGTTATGCAGATAAATCGGGAGGGAAATCGCCTGTCGATGTGAGAACCTACGAAGACTATCGCGAACTCATTGCCGATAAAGACGTGGATGCGGTGGTCATCAGCACGCCCGACCATTGGCACGCACAGCCCGCTATGGAAGCGGCGCTCGCGGGTAAACATATTTATTTACAGAAACCGACATCGCTCACGATCCGTGAAGGACGTATGATGGCCGATGCGGTATCGCGCACGGGAGTGGTGTTTCAACTGGGAAGCCAGCAACGCTCCATCAACCCGTGGCCCCAATTCAAGCGGACATGTGAATTGGTACGCAATGGACGCATCGGGGTGGTGAAGCGGGTCATTGTGGGGCTGCCGGGCGACCCAGCCGGCGGCAACCCCACCGAGATGCCGGTACCCGCAAACCTCGACTATGATCGGTGGTTAGGTTCGACACCGCTCGTGCCATACACCTTGGATCGGGTGCATTCCCAGACCAATATCGACGATCGGCCGGGATGGCTGCGTTGCGAACAATTCGGTGCGGGTATGATTACGGGGTGGGGCTCGCACCATATTGATATTGCACATTGGGGATTGGGGGTGGAATTATCGGGTCCATTGGAAGCGGAAGGAAAGGCGTCGTTTCCCACATCGGGGCTATGGGATGTGCACGGGGATTTCGAAGTGGAGCTGTTGTATCCTGACCAGGTAACCATGCACATCAGTGGGGCGCATCCCAATGGTGTGCGCTTTGAAGGCACGGAAGGCTGGATTTTTGTGTCGCGGGGCGATGTTGGCGTCACCGCCACGGATCCAGGGGCGGCAGGCGGCCAAGTAGATGAAGCATTTAAGGCTAGCGATAACAAGATCTTGCAATCCATTATCGGCGACCACGAAACCAAGTTGTACGAAAGCCCCGAGCAGCATACAAACTGGCTTGAATGCATCCAAAATGGAAACCAGACCATCAGCCCCGTGGAAGTAGCTCATCGCTCGGGTTCTGCTTGCCTCATCGCGCATGCAGCGATGAAACTGGGGCGTAGGCTTCATTGGGATTCCAGCGCGGAAAAATTTGTCAACGACGAGGAGGCAAATGGACTGTTGTCTCGGCCACAGCGATTTCCTTACGGCACGGCGTATGTTAAGGGATGAAGTGGTTGAGCAAGTAGCGTAAGGGGAGCGGGTAAAATTAGGATAGTATCAGCTAGATATCAACTACATGAATAGACAGCAATCGTTAATTACATTAGCAGCAATCGCCATGTTTACGGCATGTGGCACAGGAGAAGACACACAGCAAAAGGATATCCGGTTGGTAACGGTAGCGCCGGGGCATTTCCATGCGGCGTTGGTACAGAAATCCATGTACCCTGAGGTGGATAGGGTGGTTCACGTGTATGCACCGGATGGCCCCGAGCTGGCGGCGCATTTAGCGCTCATCGAGCAGTACAATACGCAGGCCGATCATCCCACGCATTGGGATGAAAAGGTGTATAGGGGAGCAGATTTCTTGGAAAAAATGCTGGAAGAGCGGAAAGGCAATGTGGTCGTTTTGGCAGGGAATAACCAGCATAAGGTCAATTACATCGCGCAATCCATTCAGTCGGGATTACATGTCTTGGCCGATAAACCGATGATCATCAATCATGCAGATTTCCCAAAACTCGAACAAGCATTTGCAATGGCGGCAGAAAAAGGCGTGTTGCTCTATGATATCATGACCGAGCGTTATGAAATCAATACCATGCTGCAAAAGGAATTTTCGCAGATTCCGGCGTTTTTTGGTGGGCTGGTGACGGGCGATGTTGACCACCCCGCGATCACCAAGGAAAGCGTGCACCATTTCTTCAAGGAGGTGTCGGGTAAACCCTTGGTACGCCCCACTTGGTTTTATGACACCAAGCAGCAAGGTGAAGGGTTGGTAGACGTGACCACGCACTTGGTAGACCTGGTGCAGTGGGAAAGTTTTCCCGGAGAGGTCATCGACCATGAGCGAGACATTGCAATTATTAATGCGAAACGCTGGCCCACGGTACTCACGCCGGCGCAGTTTGAACGGTCGACCGGGCAAGCAGACATCCCGTCATTCCTGGATGAAGCGCGGGATGGCGATGGCGACCTCGCGGTATTTGCCAATGGTGAAATCAACTATACATTAAAGGGTATCCATGCCAAGGTGTCGGTGATTTGGAATTTTGAAGCTCCCGCTGGTACGGGAGACACGCACTATTCCATCATGAGGGGGCAATATGCCAACCTGATCATCAGGCAGGGGGCGGAAGAGCAGTATAAACCCGTGTTGTATGTGGAGTCGACCGGTGAGCGGGATGTGGCGACATTTGAACGTGAGCTGGGCAATGCCATTGAGCAACTGAGCCAGGCATACAATGGATTGGCTTTCGAACGTGTAGCGGATGGGCGTTATAAAATCAATATCGACCCGGCATTGGTGACTTCCCATGAAGAGCATTTCGCCGAGGTCACCGAGAAATACTTGTCTTTTATCCAATCCGGCACCATGCCCGATTGGGAAGTACCCAATATGATTGCCAAGTACTACTTGACGACCAAAGCGCTGGAAGTTGCCGACACCCAATAAGATGAGTCTGGTGTGGCGGCCTTTAGTTGAAGCAATATTCAGGGTTATTCACGTGGTGTTATACCGATACCGGGGGCGTGGGGTAGTACCACTTTGCCATCCATGACGTCCATCCCTTGGTAGACGTCATTATTGATTAACAGCGCACCATCCAAATCTGCCCAATCCACCACGGGTGAAAGTTGGGCGGCAGCGGAGATGGCGCATGATGTTTCGGTCATACAGCCCAGCATGACTTTCATGTCGAGGGCACGGGCCAAGCCGACCATTTGATGGGCTTCACGCATGCCCGTGCATTTCATCAGCTTGATGTTGATGCCGCTATAGACGCCATGGGCTTTCCTGACATCTTCCAACCGTTGCACCGCTTCATCGCCTACCGTTGGAATGGGGCTGTTTTCAGTCAACCATGCATTGTCGTCGATTTGTTCTTTGGGCATGGGCTGTTCGAGGAATACCACACCTCTTTCCGTCAGCCAATGTGCCATTTCCAGTGCTTCATCGCGATTCTTCCACCCTTGATTGACGTCTGCACAAAGGGGCTTGTCGGTGATTTCCCGGATGGTCTCGATCATCATTTTGTCCGTATCAAGTCCGAGTTTCACTTTGATGATCTTGCAGGGTGCAGCTTCGCGCACTTTCTGCCTGACCACATCGGCAGTGTCGATGCCGATGGTGAAAGACGTATTCGGTGTGTTTGCTGGGTTGTAACCCCATATCTTATGCCAGGGTTGCTCCATGGCCTTACCCAATAGGTCATGCAGCGCAATATCCAACGCGGCTTTGGCTGCCGTGTTCTTCAAGGCAAGGTGATCGACATATGCCAAGATATCCGATGTGAGGAATGGGTCGGAGAAACCGGATAGGTCTACCATGTCCAAAAAAGCCAACACACTTTCATGCGATTCGCCCAGGTAGGGCGGCATGGATGCTTCGCCATAGCCCACCAGTCCGTCAAATTCAAGCTGGGTGAGTACCACGGGTGTCGTGGCCCGCGAAAAGGAAGCCACCGTAAATACGTGTTTCATTTCCAGCGTGTACGGCCGGTAACGCAGGGTGAATTTCCCCATTTTCCGTGAAATGGTGTCGGGTGAGTTGAATAGGGTATTGCCTGTACTGGAAGTTGGCATAGCGTTCCTTGTTTATGTTGGATAAAAAATATGCATTATTGCTCGTCGCCTGAACGATAGGCGGCATGTTGTGCGATGGATTGCAATGACGGATCGGTTTGCCCGAGGTAGCGACGAGCAGCCACCAATGTCCGCGTTTGGAAGTCGTCATAGTTGTGGGCATCGCTCAGCATGCTGTTGATGCGCACCGTACCTGCCGCATGGATGAATTCACCATTGCCTAGGTATAGCGCGACATGCGTGATCCGCGCATCGGGCGATTGCCCCGCACCGGAAGCGAAGAAAAGGAGGTCTGCCGGTTGCAGGTTTTGGAGTGCCTTGTCGGTATCCAATTCGCCGTCGGTTAGGATATCGATGGGCTGGCCCGCTAGCACCTGTTGCGATGCATCGCGTGGGATGACGATACCGTTCATTAAAAATGCCGTTTTGGTAAGGCCGCTGCAGTCCACCCCTTTCACCGAAGTGCCGCCCCACAGGTAGGGAACGCCCATCATGGTTTTGGCAATGCCCAGCACATGCTCGGGCGTTGGCTGGAGGGAGCCGAGCCATTCGTCAAATGGCCTGACCAGTTGGTGTTGGACATAGGCTTTCCGCCCATCGGGGTAACGTACCTCCGTGAATCCGTTCGATTCGCCCGTAGCGACGAGTATATTGCCCATCACCAAATCCGAAACACGCAGGGATTCCACATCGGGCGCTTGGTAGGAATGGCCGAAATCAGCGGTGAATATCAGCTTTTTCCCTGTTTTCCATTGGTGCAGCTCAGGTTCGGCCATGGGCGTAATGCTTGATGTGGCCACCCAGGAGATGTAGCCGTCGGGCGTGCGGATGCGGAAATAGCCGTCTTTTTGCTGCAGGAGGTCGACTTGGGTACCCAGCAATGCCTGCGTAGCCAGTTCGGCTTGATTACGGGTGGTGGTGCGGAGGTTGGCAACCGAGAGGTTGACGATTCCCACAACATTCTCTTTCACGGTGCTGTCCGGCAATAGATTTATGGTTATCTTTGTGTCAGGTAAGCGACTTGCTGACAACAATTGTTCGATATACTCCTTAGCCTCGGGTTCCGTTGTTTCGATGTGGTAGATACGAGCAGCACTATCAATGGTGCGGATTTCAAAAATCGCTGTCCGTTGGTCCGGTGCATACCGCTTGATGGTCTGCTGGGCCAGCGACATGATTTTCTGATGTTCGGTCGAATCTTGTACGCTTGTTTCAGCGTAGCTTTTTACGCCAGCGATGGATAGCAGTATGAGGAGTAAAACCGTAAGGTGACGTATCATAATCAGTAAGTTTTCGCCTAAATTAAAACATAATTGATACGTGTGCAATATTTTTGTCAGTAACTTGGTGTAAACACTTATATTCACGCGTAAAGAAGCAATATAGCTGCTTTTTTATGCATGTTTGCATGTTATGTTAGCTGGTTAATGCGTTTTATTGAGAAATGAACAGAAGAAAATTTATAAAGGCGGGTGCAACGGGTGTATCGGTTATCTCGGCGGCATCTTTTTTAGAAGCGTGTGCAGATCGGACAGGTGTAGTGGGCGGTAACGTAAATAAACCCATTGTCATTTCGACATGGGATTTTGGCATTGCGGCTAACCAAGCGGCGTGGGCAGTCTTGAAGGATGGCGGGCGTGCATTGGATGCCGTGGAGTCTGGCGTACAGGTGGCTGAAGCCGATTTGGAGAATATGACCGTCGGTAAAGGCGGATACCCTGACCGTGACGGGCATGTCACCTTGGATGCCTGCATCATGGATGAGCAGGGGAATTGCGGGGCGGTGGCGGCCATCCAGCACATTGCCCACCCGATTTCCGTGGCGCGGATGGTGATGGAAAAGACACCCCATGTGATGCTCGTGGGGGATGGTGCATTGCAGTTTGCATTGGAACAGGGATTTGAACGGGAGGAGTTGCTGACGCCGGCCGGGGAAGCTGCATGGAAGGAGTGGCTTAAGGAAAAGAAATACGAACCGGTGGTCAATATCGAAAACAAGTCCTTTGCGGTAGAGCGATTGCCGGGCAACCAGCATAACCACGATACCATCGGGATGCTGGCCCTAGATGCTGATGGTAATCTGTCTGGGGCGTGTACCACGAGCGGGATGGCGTTTAAGATGCATGGGCGTGTGGGCGATAGTCCCATTATCGGAGCAGGGCTGTATGTCGACAATGAAGTTGGCGCTGCCACATCCACTGGGGTGGGTGAGGAAGTGATCCGTACCGTGGGCAGTTTCTTGGTGGTGGAGTTGATGCGGCAGGGGCTTTCGCCACGGGATGCCTGCCGCGAAGCGGTAGCACGCATCATCAAGAAGAAGCCCGAAATAGCCAAGGAAATACAGGTTGGATTCCTTGCGCTCGGGAAAAACGGAGACTATGGCGCTTACTCCCTGCAAAAAGGCTTCTCTTATGCCGTGTGTGATGGACAGCAGCAGGACTTACTGTTGGATGGGGAGAGCGTCTATTGATTTTAGATTTACTGATTCGTTTATTCGCTTATTCGTAAATTCGCAAATGCGCGGAAATACAAATCAGCAAATGTGCGGATATGCAAATCCGCAAATAAACAAATCCGCAAATCGACGAACAAGCAACAAAAAAATGACAGCAACATTTGGAGGAGGGTGCTTTTGGTGCACCGAAGTGATTTTCCAGCAATTGGACGGCGTGAACAGCATACAGCCCGGATATATGGGTGGGCAGCGTGAAAACCCGACATACGAGCAAGTATGCACAGGGGCAACGGGGCATGCCGAAGTGATACAGATTGACTACGATGAGACGGTATTGTCCTACCGCGACCTGCTGGCGGTCTTTTTCAAGACGCATGACCCCACGACCTTAAATCGGCAGGGCAATGACGTGGGTACACAATACCGTTCGGTCATCTTTTACCACGATGACCAGCAACGCGCGGAAGCGGAAGCGCTCATCGCGCAGTTAGCGGCCAACGATGTATATGATGACCCCATCGTGACCGAAGTCGTGCCCGCGCAGCCGTTCTATGTGGCGGAGAATTATCACCATGACTATTTCAACAACAATCCACAGAATCCGTATTGTTCGGCGGTGATCGCTCCTAAACTACATAAGTTTTTGAGTGGCTTGAAAAGCAAGTGATGGCAATTTATTGATGGGTGGGAACGTGTTTGTTGCCCCGTTGGTATGCCCATCGCTCTTTGTAATCGAGCCATTGCTGCCCCTTGACTTTGCGCATCACGTTGTCAATGTTTCGCATGACGAATACATTATATAGCATATTGGCAAGGCGCTTGGGTGAACGGGGCAATGCACGCAATGTCATCGAAAACCCACCATCGAGGTAGCTGATATAATGCCACCAACCACTTGGCATGTAGAGCGCATCGCCATGCTTCATGTAGACCTCATACCCCCGGACGTTCTTCAGGGCCGGGTAACGGCTGAAATCGGGATTGTCCATGTCGATCTTATCGATGTTGTGGATGGAGAACGGAACCTTGTACAGGTATTTGCTTTGGTCGGGGCCAAAAAGAACGACCCGCTTGGTGCCCTCGAAATGGATATGCAGGTTGTCGGGCAGGTCGATATCGTAATGGGCAAAGACCTTGGAGCTGCCGCCGCCGAAAAATAACGCGGGGAGCCTTTTGAAAAATTTCAATCCGATATCGGGGTACTCGAAATCCGAGAGGAGTTCCGGGCAATGGTCTTTGATGGTGTAGAAAAAAATCCGGAGGTCGGTAGGTTCGGTTTTGAGGAGGTCGATGTATTCCCCAAAGTTCATTTTCATGACCGGTTCATAGACACTCGCTTTCCCTTGGGCAGGCTTGTTGTCATACAGGGGCACGGTCTGGTCACCAGCCAACGACTTGATGTGGTCGAATGTCCATCGACTGTTCCATGCATCGGTAAGCCCTTCGATCAGTACCGGTTGTTGCGGGCGGTAGTATCGACGAATGAATTCCGCTTTGGAAACGGGCTGTATGCGTTCAAGCGGTTCCAGATTAAACGTTGCCATAAGGATAAGTGGTTAATGATTCCGTTTGATTGGCGTTATTGATTTTTTCCAATAGGTACTCCTTGCCCAGGAGTTCGGCACAGGTCAATACCGCACTGATGGTCACGCCCAGTATGCCGTGCATATTGACGCTTTGGCCGGTCAGCAACAGGTTCTTGATCTTCGTGCGGGGTGGCAGGTAATTTTTCAATGGATGGTTCGCGTCTTTCACGAAGCCGTACATGCCTCCGGTTTCACTGCCGATGTAGTCACGGTATGTCAGCGGGGTCGATACATAGGTAGCATGGATATGTTCCCGCAGGTTTGGGAATTTCTTCTCCAACTCCCGGAGCATGATTTCGGTTTTCTCCTGCTTAAAACGCTCGTACGCTTCACCACGGTCTTCGGCATCGGATACCGTATTACGGGTGTGCTCCCATGCGTTCACTTCATCATAACGCATGTAGGTGAATACGGTCATGCCGTCTGCCCATTGGTTGTCCCCGCTCCCCGCATTCATGGATACCATGTAGCCCGCGGGCCAGTCCTCGGTGCGGTAGTGGATGTTGCCCCACACGCTGGCCTCGTCCTTGAAGTGGTAGTAGTTCTTGTTGACGTAGGGGATCCGATTCGGTTTGAGCACGATATACAAGCTGAATGAGGATATGGTGTTTTGCACCTGTCGGATGTGGTTGACGTAAGATTTGCGTACCGGATAATCGCCGATGAGGTCGAGTGTTTTCTTGGGGTCGATGTTCGATATGAACGCGTCTGCATAAAAGGTGCTGCCATCGGCCGTAGACACGGCACGAAGCAAGCCCTCTTCGATATGGAAGCGTGTCACTTCCTTGTATTTCAATACACGACCCCCGTGGTTACGTATTTCTTTGATCAACAGCTTCGCGAGCTGCCCGCCGCCGTTGACGCATCGCCAGGCACTTTCTATGTATGAATTGACGGAAAGAGCGTGTACGTAAAAAGGGGTTTTGTCTTCGATACCGGCATACAGGAGGTTGGTGCCGGCCAACACTGCGCGGAGTTTGGGATTGGTAGTACAGCGGTTGATCACGTCGCTGACCTTCAGGCCGAGCACCTGCTCATCCCATTGGTAGGTTTCGCTGGCATTGAGCCGATACAGGGGAAAGCTTTGGCAAATCGCTTTCATCTGGCTGTAGAACCGTTTGATGCCTTCGGTTTCTTCGGGGAAGTAGCGGCTTAGCTGCGTAATGAAGTTTTCACCACCCTGCGCGTAGGGGTACTCGTTCGGGTCGTCGTCAAACGTCACCAAATCGAATCCATCCAAATCCATGCGCTTCAGCCGCAGCTTTTCGGCAATACCCAGGTAGTGGAAATACTGGAACAGGTTTTGGCCTTTTTCGAGGCCACCGATGTAGTGGACGCCGGTATCGAAAATGCATCGGTCGCGCACGAACGTTTGCAGGTTGCCGCCGTATTGGTTGTTTTTTTCCAACACCAGCACACGGAGCCCTTCCTTGGCTAAGATGGTGGCACAGACCAATCCGCCAAGCCCGCTACCCATCACGATGATATCAACCGGTTGCTGCATTTTTTCGAAAAACTTTTACCCCACTGCTGTCGAAAACCAATGAAAAGGCCTCGTCTAATGTAGCAAAAAGATTCCATTCCACATCTTCCAATACCAGCCATTCTACGGATTTAAGGATGTCGGAATGGTTGGCAGCTTCACCATTCCCCGAAACGATCAACACATCAAATCCGTCGGTTGCTAATGGGATATCCGCCACGAAATGCAACGGATAGCGGTTTACCGAATAGGTATGTTGCGCCGCCCGTATGTGTTCCGGGGTTGCGTCATAAGCCGTGACGTGGCGCTCGCCACTGTCATAGACCAATAGGAAGTCTAGTACACCATATCCGCAACCGAGGTGCAAGATACGCGCTTTCAGGGGCAGTTGCCTCACGACTGCATGGTACACTTCCTTTTTGGTCTGGAAGACCGATTTGACTTCCCGTTGGATGGCCGTCGCTTTGTATACGTAGTTGAAATAGACTTTATTTTTGAAATAATCAGCTGATTCCCGTTCCCGTCGGAATGCCCGAAATTCCTGTTTGAAATAGCTTGCTATTTTTTTTGTCCGTTCCGTATAGGTCGTGCCGTACGATGCATCGTCATGCCTGATTTTGGGCAGGTATTTCATGGTGATGTCGCCCGTTTTCAGCATATTGTCATTTTTAGGCAGTGCATCGGCATTGCCATGGATCAGCACGGGTAGGATATCCAGTTGGAGTTGCTCGGCGAGATAGCATGCGCCTTTGTGGAACCGGTGGATGTCAGTCGTACGGGAACGTGTTCCCTCTGGGAAGATGATGACGGAATAGCCCTGTTTGATTTTCTTGCGTAAGGTGTCAAGGCTATCGGCATGGTCTTGCGAAGATGGGTAGAATCCGGCCATTTGGATGGCCTTGCCGAAGAATTTGGAATGCAACACGCGGTTATTGACCATGAAAATCTGGCGGGGGTGCAACATGCCCATCGTCGGTGTATCCAATATAGACGTGTGGTTGGCAATGACTATCACCGGTCGTTCGTAATTGGATGGCTGTTGACCGATGACCCGCATGTGGACACCCGGCGTGCGGTGCATGAGGTTGTGAAAGAAAAGTTGAACAGCGCGATGGAACACCTTGAACTTCTTTTTCTTGCTAACAGGCAGGATGGGGATAAGCAATTGCGATACCAAACTTAAGGCCAATCCACCAAGGAAGAAATAACCAAATGTAAAACCGGTAAGGATCAGATTGACGATGCGCCAAGGGGTGTTGCCTCGTTCTTGCGGCCGACTGATAAATGTTCGAAACAGCCACGGTTGGATGGAAAAGGACATCAACACCACGACCAACAGGCCGATCAGCGGAATCATGGAGATAGACTTGATGGCCGGATGCTTGGCGAATAGGAGGATGCCGAAGCACAGGATCGTGGCCAGGGCCGACATCACCACGCCCGATTTGTAGGCGGGCATATCCGTCGAGCCGTATGTATATTGCTCCAATAACCCCTTGGTTACAAAAATGGAATAATCCACCCCCAGCCCAAAGATGAGTGTGGTGATAATGATGTTGAATGCATTGAATTGGATCCCGAAAATACCCATCATGCCCAGTGTAACCAACCAGCCCAAGAAGATGGGGATATTGGTGACCAACGTCAGTTCCATACTGCCGAAAAAGAGGAAGATAACCACGAAAACGGCAATGGAAGCGATCAGGAACAAGTTGTTGAAATCCGTTTCGAGATTGCTGAGCAACTTCTCCTGTAGGTGCTTGCGGTCGATGATCAGTACCCCTTCATCATCGTTAGACAACGATTGGATAAGTGTATTTACACGATCGGCATCGGTCTTGACCACGGTGGTCACTGTGGTAAGCCCCGTTTTAGAAGAGACAAACTCATCCAGGAATAAGGTTTGCAGTAACGCCTGGTCCAATGAATCTAGCGGTGAAAAATCCTGGGATAACGTTTGGAAAAACGGTTGGAAGGTGTTTTCCCTGAATCCTACTTGATGTCCTTCTTCGATTAATTGGCTGGTGAGGAGCGCTTTTTTCCCGTCTGACCAAAACGCATTCCATTGGTCGATTTTTTCGTGTTGCTGCGATGGGGAGAATGCAATGCCGCCCACGGAATTGAACCCCAAAATGGCGCCATCGGTTTCTTGTTGTTCCAACTGGCGGTAGAGGTCAGCGTTTTTGTCCAACGCTTCTTGATAAGTGTCGCCATACGCCACCAAATAAATGGATTTGGCGGAATAATTGTTCAGCGTATCGAGTCTTTTTTCGGCTTGTTTGAGGTGTTCGGGCTGATAGTTAAGTGCCGCCAAATCGTCATTGAAGCCCACCCGTTGGAAAGTAAACAGGCTAACGACAACCAGTAGCGTACCGATGCCGAGTACCCATTTATTCCGACTGAAATCGTACCGGGCAATGGCGTCGATAAACGTGTTTTGTCTGATTTGCAAGTCGGCCCGGGGCGTATACACCTGTGGAATGAAGATCAGCGCAAATACGGCTGCCCCGGCGACACTTACCGCCGCGAAGATACCCAAGTCTTTCAGCACATCCGAACGCAGGAAAAGCAAGCAAAGAAAGTCTACAGCGGTAAAAACGGCACACATCAATAACGGTTTCGTGGTGCTTTCAAAGAGCTTCTTCACATCGCCCGTACTGCGGTAATGGCTTAGGATGTGCAACGAATAATCCAGGGTTAACCCTAACAGCACCGAGCCGATCCCGATGGACACGGCTGAAATCGTACCCTTTATCCAATACAAGACAGCAATACCCAGCAAGCTGCCAAATGCGGCGGGGAAGATGACGATGAGTGGGATGTGTATGCGGCGGTAGAAATAGATGAACAGGGAAACCAGCACCACCAGCGCGATGGATAGTGTCACTTGGATATCTTGTTTGATTTGGTTGGCATTGGCCACCGCTACGGCGGTAGCCCCGAAATATTCCCCCGATACTTGCCCGGTATATTGGTCGTTCGATTCGCTGATGGCCTGATCCAGCAACTGGATGAACCGGGTATTTTGGGCGGTTTCACTGGTACCCGCGGCGGGTGTGATGAAGAGTAGGAGGTTTTTGCGTCCATGGGCGACGAGGTACCCGTCTTCCAACGTGAAATGGTCGCCCGATTGTAGCCGTTGGAATTTACGTAGGCCCATAAACGTCATTCCCAAGGGGTCTTGCCGGATAAATGCTGCCGTGACCAATCCTTGCGGTGTTGCAATGGATTGGTAGGCTTGTCGTACCGTTTCAGCGATTGCTGCCGGTTGCAATAGCGAATCGATCTGTCGGTAATCTTCGTCGTCCAGGAACAGTGGTAGGTTTTCCGCCACCACATCCATCAGCTCGGTAAGCTGGTCGTCATCCATCCGTACCTGCAGGTGTTGGATATAGGGGCCGGCTGTTTGTTCCAATAGGATGGAAAATTCATCCGCATAGGCTTGTAGCGACGCGACATCGTCGTCTTGGTTGGTCGACACATTGACAACGATTTTGTCAGCAAATTTGACCGATTGCAAAACCTCGTTGATGCGTTCAGAACCCTCGTCCATGGGTACCAGCTTAGCGATGTCTTCTTCAAACCGAATACGGCTGCCCCAGTAACCCAGTAGGATGAAAACCAAGGGAACACATAAAAAAAAGGCTTTTTTATGCGCCTTTAGAAAGCAATAGATGGAATAAAACAATGCTGCCAATGCCGAGACGTTTGGAAGACAAAGTTAATAGATTTCCCGATTTTTTTTTCGCCTGGCGTATCGGATGGTCAGCAACAGGTGAGCGATCCCACCGAAAACCGCGGCACTGCACACGGCTAATACCAAACTACCCACGATGTACTCCGTGAGGTGCTGCTGGATAAATATCCGATAGGAGTCGAGCTCCCGCCATAGGAAAGGCTCATCGGTAGGCTGGCCCATGAGAAAAGCCCCGATTTTGAAACTGGCATAGATGACGAACGGAATCATCGGCGGAATGCTCACATTGGAGAATGCAAAGGCAATCAACTTATTGAGTCGCAGTACGTATGCCAGAAAGAATACGATAACGGTATGAAACCCCCACAATGGGGAAAGCCCCACGAGCACACCCAAAGCTACGGATAGCGACTTTTTCAAGGGCGAATCATCACTGTGCAACAGGTCTTCAAAAAAGAACCGCTTGAATCCTTTTTCCCTAAACGTACGGAAATAATCTCGCGGGCGGATATAGCAAAGCGTGACCAATACCAGCCACGTGTTGAGGATGCTGATACGGGTGAAGTCTCGAAACGGACGAAAGTGTGATACGCGCTCCGACGGGTCATACAACACCCGTACGGGAACGTTGCGCACAGGGGTGCCGCGCCAAGCGGCCTTGACGATGACCTCGATCTCAAATTCGAACTTCGATGTATAAAAGCGGATGGGTTGTATCTCCTTGAGTGGATATAACCGGAAACCGGATTGGGTATCGGTCAAGGTGATTCCCGTTTCAAACCGGAACCAGAAATTGGAAAACCGGTTGCCGAAACTGCTTTTATGGGGTACATCCGCTTGATCCATATTTCGGGCACCGATGAGCAAACCGTTACCATTTTCCTCAATATCCCGCACAAACGTGGGGATGTCTTCGGGAAAATGCTGCCCATCCGAATCGATGGTAATGGCGTAGTCGAATCCCTGCTTGAACGCTTCCTCGAATCCTGTGCGTAACGCCTTGCCTTTGCCCATATTTTTCGGCAAGTGGATGGTGGTGATTGACGGGTATTGATTTAGGATATCACGTGTATCATCGGTCGCGCCATCATTGACGACGATGATGCGAGCGGTATAGTTGCGCACCCCATCCAAAACCCGCCTCAGTGTTTTCCCATTGTTGTAGGTCGGTATGATCACACATGCGTTGATGGATGCTAGCGCCTCATTGGTGGTCATTCAAGGAGATTAGTTGGATTTGGAAAATTCAGCGAAATAGCCATTGATCATCATACGCAGCCCATCGTCTTGGATATGGGGCAGGGCTTCTTGGACAAACTGTTTGTCTTCTTCGATTTGGTCGTTGTATTTCAGGAATTTTGGCAGGTGTTCTTGCACGCTAAGCCGGATGAGGCGGATTTCGGCATTGTTGGGTTCTTCGGCCACAGCCTGTTCGATCCATTGGACGGCCTCCTTGACCTTCGGTGCACGGGCCGAAAGCTTTTCATACCGGGCGAGTATTGCCAAACCCGAACCTTTGTAGGCGACCAAAACAGGTTTGTCTGCTTTCGAAATGGCCTTCAACGGTGCATAGAATGCTTCGGCTTGTTCCTTTGACTTGGTGGCATCTTTGTATAGCAACCGGATATCCGACAAGTCCTGAGCGTGTACAAGCATGGCACACAGCAATATGATGGAAAGGGTAAACAGTTTCTTCATCATCAAACTTTTTGGAAGACACCGCTGAATTTAAGCGCGACGGTATCCTCGAAAGAAGTGGTGCTTTTGATGGAAAGCAATCCTTCTTCTTCTTCAACATCCAACTGTACCTGAATGTTTGGGTTGTTCTCGGGATTGATGATAGCCATGAACTTGATATTCCGCGCCTTTTTTAGCACCAGTTTGCTTTGCGCCCATTTTTCGGCCAGCTCCTTGATGATTTGCATCATGCAGACACCGGGCGTGACCGGTTGGTTTGGGAAATGGCCTGTGAAAATGGGGTGCGCCCGATTGATGGAAATCGAAGCCGACACCGTTTGGCCATTGGCCGCATAATCATCTACCGAATAAAAATCCTGTAAAAGAGACATATGTAACGTTATGATCGGTAGCAAAAGTATAAAATATTCATGAGGCCAAGGGTTAAATGGCATATAATTCCCGAAAAAATAAGTCTGCCGTTTGCCATCCCCGAACCGATTTGCATCCTGATATCGCCCCATCGTTATATATAAACACCAAAAATTTCTACCTTTGGTAGCCAAATAACAAAGCGATATGAGTGATAAACTGAAAATAGGTATTTCTATTGGTGATGTAAACGGTATAGGCCTGGAAGTGATTATCAAAACGTTGGCTGACAACCGGATACTGGATTTTTTCACGCCAATTGTATACGGCAGTACCAAAGTAGCTTCATTCCATCGCAAGGCATTGGGCATTAACGATTTCAGTTTTAACGTGATCCATTCGGCGGAGTCGGCGAGCAGCAAACGCCCGAATATGATTAACTGTTGGCAGGAAGATGTCAAGATTACGCTGGGAGAAGAAAATGAAATAGGGGGGAAGTACGCGTTCTTATCATTACAACGTGCAGTAGATGATTTGTTGAAGGGTGAAATTGATGCACTCGTTACTGCTCCCATCAATAAGCATAATATCCAGCGGGATGAGTTTGATTTCCCCGGACATACGGAATACTTGCAGGCGAGAACCGAGAGCGATGACGTGCTCATGTTTATGGTTAGCGACGACTTGCGGGTGGGCGTGGTCACCGGGCATATCCCGGTAAAAGATATCGCGCCGAATATCTCAGCAGAGGCGATTGTCTCCAAATTGACGCTGATGAATGCCAGCCTTAAGCGTGACTTTTGGATACAGAAGCCGAAAATCGCCGTTTTAGGATTGAACCCCCATGCGGGCGACAACGGGCTCATCGGCACCGAAGATGAGCAAATCATCATCCCAGCCATTGAAACAGCCAAAAAGGCAGGTGTTTTTTGTTTTGGGCCTTATCCTGCAGATGGTTTCTTTGCCTCAGATACCTATACGAAATTCGATGCGGTTCTAGCGATGTATCACGACCAAGGCTTGATTCCGTTTAAGCACATCGCTGCACGTGGCGGCGTTAACTATACCGCTGGATTGCCGGTGGTTCGTACATCGCCTGACCATGGAACCGGTTACGATATTGCGGGTAAAAATGTAGCCTCGGAAGTGTCGTTTCGAGAAGCGATATTCGCGGCTATCCATATCGTGGAGCGCCGGAGGGAACAAGAAGAGCTATCGAAGAATCCATTGACCACAAGACGCCTATCGCGCGACCGGGATTAACCCGATAGCACGCATATCTCGTGTCGAATATGTATTTTTGCCCGAATGAATAGGGCTATACCCATGTTGGTATCCAAGATGAACGAATTATTGCACCATTCGATTTTCCCATTGCTAAGCGATGTTGCCACGCAATGCCAAGTGGAATGTTATGTTGTCGGTGGGTATGTCAGGGATGGAATCATGGGGCGTGATTTCAAAAATGACATCGACATTGTCGTGATAGGTAGCGGTATTGATTTTGCACGGGAGGTGGGGAAGAAGCTGGATACCAAAGTAACGGTTTATAAGAATTTCGGTACAGCCATGTTAAACCACGGATCCTTGCAAATCGAATTTGTGGGTGCTCGAAAGGAATCTTATCGGTCAGATTCGCGTAAGCCAATAGTGGAAGACGGAAGTTTGCAAGACGATCAAAACCGGCGCGATTTTACCATCAATGCCATGGCGCTTTCGCTGAATAAAGGCGACTTCGGTCGTTTGCTCGACCCGTTTGACGGGCTTACAGACATCCAGCATCGCATGATCCGCACGCCTTTGGACCCCAATGTGACGTTTTCCGACGATCCTTTGCGGATGATGCGTGCGATACGGTTCGCCACGCAGTTGAATTTCAAGATTGATATCTTGGCCATCAAGGCAATTAAGGATAACAAGGAGCGGATCAAGATCATTTCCAGGGAGCGGATCATCGACGAGTTAAATAAGCTCATTTTGGCTGATAAACCTTCCATTGGTTTTAAGTACCTCTTCGATACCGGATTGTTGCACCTGGTATTTCCAGCGATGGCCAACCTGTATGGTGTGGACATCATCGATGGAAAAGGGCACAAAGATAATTTCTACCATACATTAGAGGTGTTGGATAATGTGGCGGAACTAAGCGATGATTTATGGTTGAGGTGGGCAGCCATCATGCACGATATAGCTAAACCGGCCACCAAGCGCTTTGACAGGCGGCATGGATGGACATTCCATGGCCACGAGGACAAAGGTGCCCGGATGGTACCTAAGTTATTCGCCGAACTCAAATTGCCGCTCAACGATAAAATGAAGTTTGTGCAAAAACTGGTGTTGCTACACCTCCGGCCCATTGTGTTGGCGCAGGATATCGTGACCGATTCGGCAGTAAGGCGGTTGCTCTTCGAGGCCGGTGACGACATCGACAGCCTGATGATGCTTTGCCATGCGGATGTAACGACCAAAAACGAATACAAGAAGAAAAAGTACCGGCAAAATTTCGAATTGGTCAAACAGAAGCTGAAAGATGTGGAAGAACGGGACCAGATTCGGAACTGGCAACCTCCGGTCACCGGTGAAGACATCATGGCGGCGTTTGGATTGAAACCGGGGCGGGAAGTGGGTGTCATCAAAAATGCTATTCGAGAAGCGATATTGGAAGGGGATATTCCGAATAGTAAGGAAGAGGCCTATCAGTTTATGTTGAGAAAAGGAGAAGAGATTGGGCTAGCCCAAGCACGAAGTTAAAGGTGCGGAGTTAGCCGTACGAAATACGGATGGGGCGGCAAAACTTCTAACTTCGTATTTCGTACTTCGTACTTAAATTCAGATATTCGCATTAAGTTCAATTAGATAATAATTACACGCGCTACCATGGCTATTTACCGATTTAGGGTTTCGTTTGAAGATTATGATGATGTGATTCGTGAGATTGACGTGTTACCAAAGCATACGTTTTTGGATTTGCATCGTGCGCTACATGCTGCCACGGGTTACAATCCAGAAGTTTCCTCGTCCTTTTACGTGAGCAACGACCATTGGAAAAAGGGAGAGGAGATCGCCTACATGCCCACTGACAAGAAAATGGAAAACGGGGTGGTACTCATGCAAGATTCCAGGTTGAGCAAGTTTATCGATGACCCCCACCAGAAATTTTATTACGTGTATAATTTTGATCGGCCATTTGATTTCCATGTGCAATTGATCAAGATATTGAAAGAGGAAGAAGGGAAAGAATACCCTGCTTTATTCAAGAGCGTTGGGCAGGCTCCGAAACCGCTGGGCAGTAGTGTACTGCCCACCGAGTCGACGGGTAAAAAGGAGAAGGATGAAGACGACTACGATTTCTTGAATGAAACGGAATACGGTATCGACGAAGCGGAAGATTTCGATATGCTGGATGAAGAGGAGCAGGAGCAAGAAGAGAATAATGGAAACGAGAATGGCGGGTTTGAAGAGGAGTATTAGTTAATCGCGTGGCAAAAACTCTCGTTTGCATCGTCGGCCCCACAGCCATCGGGAAAACGGCCAACGGCATTGCGCTTGCACAGGCATTGGATACCGTGGTATTATCTGCTGATTCCCGGCAATTCTACCGGGAAATGAACATCGGTACCGCGAAACCCAGTGCCGAGGAATTAGCAACCGTGCCCCATTATTTCATTAATTCCCATAACCTGACTTCGGATTACTCGGCGGGTGATTTCGAGCGCGAGGCACTTGATTTGTTGGATGAATTGTTTGCGCAACGGGATGTGATCGTGTTGGTCGGCGGGTCGGGCCTGTTTGTCGATGCGGTATGTCAAGGGTTGGATGATCTGCCCAAGCCGTTGCCCGGTGTGCGCGATCGACTGAATGAACTCCATCGCAATAAGGGGCTGGAACATTTGCAGGATCTGTTGAAGGAGCTTGACCCCGTATACTACGCCGAGGTAGATATCCATAATCCACAGCGCGTCATCCGGGCATTGGAGGTGTGCGAAAGTACCGGAAAACCGTTTTCGCATTTCCGCAGGCAGCAAACCGCTACCCGCCCTTTTGAAGTGCTTAAAATAGGGCTGAACACTGATCGGGAGCAGCTATACCAACGCATCAATGCACGAGTAGACCAGATGATGGCGCAAGGACTCTTAGCAGAAGTGAAATCATTGTTGCCGTACCGCAACTTGCCTCCTTTGCAGACGGTGGGGTATACGGAATTGTTTGATTACCTCGATGGCCGCTGTTCCTTGGAAGAGGCCGTCGATCGCATCAAACAAAATACCCGGCGATACGCCAAGAGGCAGCTTACGTGGTTCAAAAAGGACACCTCGACTGCTTGGTTCGAACCCGATGAAACACCGGCAATCATCCGCTTCGTTAAGGGTAAGTTAGGTGGGGGAGTGAGTGAAGTAAGTTGAATAAATTAGTCAGTCAAACTTCTGTCTTCCGTCTCCAGTCTTCCATCCTCCGTCTTCTGTCTCCGGTCTCCCGACTATACAATAAAATTCCACCCAAACTCATCCGCTATCCGGCCATACCGCAGGTCGTTAAGGTATTGCAATACCTTGTTGGAGAATTCACGTTGCTCGGGATTGGGCAGGGTGTAAATATTGCCTTCGTAACCGATTTCAGAAATGGGGGTCAATGTGGCAGCGGTACCTGCAGCAAAAGCCTCTGTCACACTTCCATCTTCAATGCCATCAATAAGTTCCTTGACGGAAACCTTACGTTCCTCAGCACCATATCCCCAATGCCGCGCGATTTCGATAATGCTGCGACGTGTGATGCCGTGGAGGATCGTTTCTGATGAAGGGGTAATGATGGTGTCACCGACCCTGAACAACAGGTTAGCGGTACCGGCCTCTTCGACATACTTGTGTTCCTTGGCATCAGTCCACATCAGTTGGTCAAAACCTTCTTGTTGGGCCAATTTGGTGGGGTGCAATGACAGTGCGTAGTTACCTGCATTTTTGGAAAAACCCACGCCACCCTCTGCTGCACGCGTGTAGCGCGTTTCCACTTTGAGGCGGAGCGGCTTGTTGTAATACGCGCCTACCGGACCCGTGATGATGATAAATTTATAGGAGTTAGAGGGGTGTACACCGAGGGCCGCCTCTGTGGCAAACATAAACGGACGGATATAAAGGGATGCCCCGGGTGTTGAAGGAACCCAATCGCGGTCCATATCAATCAACCTTTTCATGCCATCGATGAAAATTTCTTCCGGAACCTCTGGCATTTCCAAGCGCGTGGCAGATTTGTTGAATCGTTCGTTGTTTTTGTCGGGCCTAAAAATACTGACGGTTCCGTCTGAGAATTTATAGGCTTTGATCCCCTCGAAAATAGATTGCCCGTAGTGCAGGGCGGACATAGAAGGGCTTATCGAGATATCTCCATAAGGCACAATACTCAGATCTTCCCATTGTCCGTTGACATAATCGGCCACTAGCATGTGGTCTGATAATATCTTGCCAAACTTCAAATTTTCGAAATCGACCTGCGCAAGCCTAGATTGCGAGGTACGATTCACATGGATCGGTAATGTTGCTGCCTCACTCATTGCTGTAAAATTAGTAGGCCGCAATTTAGCAAAAAAAGCGGATTGGAAGAAGGGATTCGTTCCAACCCGCGTGAAATGTTATTCGGTGATCTCTTCTACCGTGGCGTCTGGTGCATTTCGTTTGACGGAGTCAATGCCGTTGTCTCGCCCGGACTCGGATTTGTACATTTGGCTAGCGCCAATGACTTGTCCGTTGGCCGCCTTGAGATTAAAGAAAAGCCTACCGTCTTTTGCTTCCTTTTTCTCAAATTTGCTATCATCGGTCGCGTTTTTGCGCACGGATTCAATTCCGTTGAGGCATGAAGCCTTAGCGGTATAACCTTCGCTTGTCAAGATAATCTCCCCATTGCCCGCCTTTAAATTGAACTGGAATTCCCCGTTTTTACGGGTAGAGATAACGAACTTTCCCATGATTCTGATGATTTTGGTGTATAATTAACTGATAGGGTTTTTTTACAATGCTAAGTTAAACAACTGTATTTTAAATCAAAATTAATTTGCTGTAATCTGGATATGGCAAGGCAGGCTTTTTCGATTGTCCATTGAAAACAGGAATACAGCCATCCACATGCGATGGTTTTGACTTAAATCCCCCTTCATATTGTCGTAAATACCCGTACGGGATCCGATCGCCGTTGTCTACCTTTGTTAGGTGATTGGATTTATTCAATTAAATATATCAGTTGAGCCATGAGCGCGTTGAGGACCTGCCCGAGTGGGCATTCTTATTACAAAAGCAGTGACTGCCCGGTATGTCCGGTCTGCGAAGCTGAACGGAAACCGAAGGAAGGTTTCCTTGCTCGATTAAGTTCGCCGGCGAGGCAGGCATTGGAACATGAGGGGATAACCAGTTTGGAAAAATTAGCCATGCATAGCGAAAAGGAGATTTTGGCCTTACATGGTATGGGAAAGGCATCGATGCCGACCCTTCGGGCGGCATTGGAGGAAGTAGGGTTGATGTTTACCCAGTAGTGGTATTAAAAAAAAACCGGCTATTTCATTAGGAAATAGCCGGGGTTTGTTTGCTTTGAGTGATCACCAAGGATAATAGCGGTGAAACGAATCCATGGTATTCCTTTGCGATCACGACCTTCCACTGGGGGCTACTATAACTCTTCCAGTTTTTCAGCCGTAACTTCTGCTTTTATTTTTTCTTCCAGTTCATCCATCAGATCCGGATTGTCGAGCAGCAGTGTTTTTACCGCATCACGCCCTTGGCCGAGTTTGGTGTCGCCATAACTAAACCAGGAACCGGATTTCTTGATGATATTGAAATCCACACCCAAGTCGATGATCTCGCCGGCTTTGGAAATGCCTTCTCCAAACATAATGTCAAACTCCGCAACACGGAAAGGAGGGGCCACTTTATTCTTTACAATTTTCACCTTCACCCGGTTACCGGCCACTTCGTCGGCATCTTTGATTTGCGCCATGCGCCGGATATCGAGGCGTACCGAGGCATAGAATTTAAGGGCATTACCACCCGTAGTCGTTTCGGGATTGCCAAACATCACGCCTATTTTTTCCCGTAATTGGTTGATGAAGATACAGCAGCAGTTGGTTTTGGAAATGGTGCCGGTAAGTTTACGCAGCGCTTGGGACATCAGGCGAGCTTGTAAGCCCATCTTGGAATCGCCCATTTCGCCTTCTATCTCCCCTTTGGGAACCAATGCGGCAACGGAGTCAATGACGATGACATCGATCGCTCCCGACCGAATAAGGTTATCGGCAATTTCCAGGGCCTGCTCCCCATTGTCTGGCTGAGAGATCAATAGGTTCTCGATATCCACACCAAGTTTCCTTGCATAATATTTGTCGAATGCGTGTTCGGCATCAATGATAGCAGCGATACCGCCCTTTTTCTGTGCTTCCGCGATGATGTGCGTAGCCAGTGTGGTCTTGCCGGAAGATTCCGGACCATATATTTCAATCACCCTGCCTTTGGGTACCCCGCCAATGCCTAGTGCAATGTCCAACCCGATAGAGCCTGTTGAAATGGCATCAATGGGCTCTACGGCCGAATCGCCCAGTTTCATGACCGTACCCTTACCATATGATTTTTCTAATTTATCGAGGGTTAGCTGCAGTGCTTTTAATTTGTCTTGGTTGCTCATTTTATGTTAATTATTTTATCAAAGGTAAAAACAATAATTTTATTTTGCTAATAATTTTCGTTTTTTATCAAAATGGTTTTGATCGCGGGTATCGGCTATTGCGTGGCCTCGACCGCTGTTGTTTTTTTCTTTCCGATACCAAATCGCTTTTCATAATATTTACACATCCAAGTGATGGGGCATTCTTCACATTTGGGTTTGCGTGCTAAGCAGATGTATCGTCCGTGTAAAATCAACCAATGGTGTGCGATCGCTAACGTTTCCTTGGGCAACTCGCTCACGAGTTGTTTTTCAACGGCAAGGGGTGTCTTGGCATTATTGGTCAAGCCGATGCGGTTGGCTACGCGAAACACATGCGTGTCTACGGCCATGGCGGGGGCGTGATATACTACGGACGCGATGACATTGGCGGTTTTGCGGCCTACCCCGGGTAATTTTTGTAGTTCCTCCACTTGCTCAGGTACGACACCGCCGAAATCCGATAATAGCTTTTGTGCCATGCCCACCAGATGTTTGGATTTATTGTTCGGGTAACTGACGCTACGGATATAGGTGAACACTTCTTCCGGCGTACTGGCGGCGAGGCTTTCGGCATCGGGAAAACGGTCGAACAATGCGGGGGTCACTTGGTTGATGCGCTTGTCCGTGCATTGTGCTGACAGGATTACAGCCACTAAAAGCTCATACGGGTTGCTGTAGTTCAGTTCAGTTTGGGCGTCTGGGTTATGCGTCGAAAAATATTCTACAAACGCGCGGTATCGTTCTTTTTTGAGCATAGCCAAACATAATCAAAATCACGTTGATTTGCAATAAGACGGATGGGGTTTTGAGCGACTGCTGTACTTAGGCCAACGGCGCTTCCCAGGTTTTTGAATATGCGGTGATTTTATTGATGCATACTGCCTGCGGTTGCCGAATCAACGTATCCATTCTGCCTTTAAGGATTTCATAAAACAGCTCGTCATCAATATCCAAACAGAACCTTTCACGATTCAGTTTTTTGATTACCCCCTGGGTTGGTTCTTTAGTAGAAGTTTCTATCATAAGCGTAATTAACTAATGCTTTGTTGCGTTATATAGTTAGTTAACGCAACAAATAAGGGATTAGTATCGCGATAGAGACGTTTTTGGCGTTTTATCTTTTCCCCTTTGATCCGGATGCGTTTTGTTCGGCCAATTGGAGTGCTTTGTAAGCATTGACGATTCCACCTGTGACACAGATGTCATTCATGGATACGCGCATGGAGCGGCCATCTGGCCCGGTTACCTTGACACGTTGATCCACGCGGGTCACCGATTGCATGATAATGCGTTTGACTTCAATCGCGGACAATTCGGGGTAGTACGAACGGATCAATGCTGCCAGGCCTGCCACGACGGGAGCCGCCATACTGGTGCCTTGCTGGTCTTCGTATGTGGATCCGGGCATGGTCGAATAAATCTTCACTCCCGGCGCGAACACATCGACCGATCGGCGGCCATAATTGGAAAACGAAGCCACCAAATCACCGTCATTCTTCCATTGCGTCGCGCCGACTTCTAGCCATGCCGCCGCTTCTCCCTTGTTGATTCCCAGGCTGTCCACATAATTGCGGTTGGGGAAGTTAGGGATGGCGTCGTTGTCTTGCCCGTCATTTCCGGCTGCATGGACTAACAACACATCATTTTCCATGGCAAACCGCACCGCATCATCCACCGCTTGTTTGTCTTTCGCAAATGCTTTTCCAAAGCTCATGTTAATGACCTTCGCCCCATTCTCAACCGCGTAGCGAATGGAATTGGCTACATCCTTGTCGTGTTCGTCCCCGTCGGGAACCGTGCGTAGCGCCATGATACGCACGTTATCGGCGACACCTTTTATCCCGATGTCGTTATCGCGCACCGCACCGATTATACCAGCCACATGGGTGCCATGGTCGGCATCCGGCCCTACCACGTCGGGATTGCCGTAGTAACGTTCGTAGCTGTTCTCATAATCATCGCCGATGATCGGGCGGGGGTCAAAGTCTTTATTGAGGTGGTAGTTTACCTGGTTGTTGAAATATTCCACCCCGTCTTCAAGGTCTTTATAGAATTTTCCAAAGTCCGGTTCGTCTTTCAATTCTTTTTTGACGATGCGCAGCGCCATCTTTTCCAAATCACCGTCTGCCTTGTAATTATCGAAATCAGCAAGTGTCGGTTGCTCTTTACCGATCCTGGATACCATGGTGTCGACCGCACGTTTGAGACCCGTATAGCTGATTTGGCCAAACCGGGCCTCCTGTGTCTTATTGGCGTAGTAGGTCACCAGTTTTTGGTATTCGGCAAACTCCCGGCGTTCTTCACCGCTCATCGGGGTAGATGGGAGTGCAGATACATATTTCGGTTCTAATTTGCGTACTAGACGGGTGACCTCCAAGTTATCGTAGTGGACGTTTTCGCCGTCGGCATTGCCGAGGAAATTCCAACCGTATTTATCATTGATGTAACCGTTGCCGTCTTCGTCTTTGCCGGTGGCCACGCTGTCCTTTTCATTAATCCAGATGATCTCTTTAAGGTCTTCATGGTGTACGTCTACACCACCATCGATGACCGCCACTACCACCGGGGTACTGGTTTTGCCTTTCAATAATTGGTTGTAGGCCCTTTCAGTACTGATGCCCATTACACCATCCTGTTCAAAGTCAAGGTTGAACCAATTAGGGGGAGGGGTGTCTTTTGTCTGTCCAAGCGAAAATAGGGGGGAAACAACGATGAAAAACGTGCTAAGCAATCTCCAAAACGCCATATAGGGGTTATATTTTAGTAATGTGGGCAAATATACTGTTTAATACCACTAAATAATTGTTAAACTTTGATAAATCTGAGTGGCGAAGGTTTAATGCGGGGTATCGGTATTTTAAATAAATCGCTGCGTTATTGGGGCAGTTCAATTGCTGTTCTCTTGTGCTTCCTTTTTCCGCAATTCAAAGTTTTCCACTGCGTTTTTGCTAGCTTTGGAAGAAGCGAAGATGGCTCCGATGACCAAAATAACAACGATGATGATGCCCCAGATCCCTTTTCGTCTATCCTGCTTCATCAGCCAAATCAAAAAGGCCACCAAGGGAATGGCAAAAATGAGAATAAAAAACCAACTGGTGCCGACCATCGTTCTGTAATGATTTTGGTGAATGTGCCGCCGATCCTATCGATCTGCTGGCGCAAAGGTCGGAAGAAAACGGCCGGTATCCAAATACACTTTCTCAAAAAGCCGCTGCTTTTTTTGCCGAAATGCTAAAAAACCTTGTGGAAAAGAAAAAATTTTTTATACATTTGCCTGTCAATTTACTGCTATATTGTAGTATACAAGAAGATGAACGCAAAAAAAATCATAGTGGCGTCCCCGGTATCATACTTCCAGTATGATTTGAAGGGCTTTTTTTGTGAATTCTGCGCTACCGAAAGGCCGGTTCTTCGGCTCCGACGACCCATATTGCCCCGGGCTTAATAGTGGGGCATCCCTCTCCGAAAAACGTACAGCATAGAAGTCCAGTAGCTGTACATCACCAAATAGTTTTTTAACGTTTTTTCACATCACTTAAAACACAACTTAGGTTGGCTGTTTTCAATTTTTGGGGTTGTTTATTCCAATGGAACTATCAGATTTTGTAGTAATACCTGCATCCGAGCATCACGTTAGCTATGCTCAGCAAATCTGTGATGAGATGGCCGAGTCGGCCAAAGCCCGTGGAACGGGGATCGCACGGCGGAGTCCGGACTATGTGGCAAACAAAATGCGGGAGGGGAAGGCCGTGATCGCGATACGGCGCGATGGCGCATGGGCAGGCTTTTGCTATATCGAAACCTGGAGTCACGGCGACTTCGTGGCCAATTCGGGATTGGTGGTCAACCCCGAGTTTAGGAAGGTAGGGTTGGCCAAAGCCATAAAAAAACGTATCTTCGACCTGTCTAGGGAAAAATATCCGAAGGCCAAGATATTCGGGCTCACCACAGGGCTGGCCGTGATGAAAATCAATTCAGATTTAGGTTACGAGCCGGTCACCTATGCTGAATTGACACAAGACGAAGAGTTTTGGAAAGGCTGCCAAAGCTGTGTGAATTATGACATCCTCACCATGAAGGAGCGTAAGAATTGCATGTGCACGGCTATGTTATGGGATCCGGTAGAAAAAGAAAAAGAGTTGCGTGAGCGGATCGAGATGAAGACGAAGGCCAAAGAGCGGCTGAAACAGATCACCAAGAAATCGTCACTCCTGAAGCGTATTGAGGCGAAGCTTTGGAAATCCACCAAAAAGATGGTAACAGCGGTCATCACGAGGTACCCAAAGCCTATTTGAATGGGTTAACATATCATTTATCGTTGCATCGCATGTATGCAGCTTGATCATACACATAGTCAATGAAGAAAGTAGTATTAGCATTTAGCGGAGGATTAGACACCTCATTTTGTTGCATTTACCTGTCAAAGGATTTAGGGTTGGAAGTACATTCCGTCATTGTCAATACCGGAGGTTTTTCGGTGGAAGAGCTTGGCCAAATTGAACAGCGCGCGTATGCACTGGGGGTCAAATCGCATGCGGTGGTAGATGAAACCGAAAACTATTACGACGATAGTATCAAGTACCTTATTTTCGGTAATGTGCTTAAAAACGCTACTTATCCACTTTCTGTGAGTGCGGAGCGGGTAAGCCAAGCTACGGCCATCGCCAATTACGCCAAGAAAATAGGTGCGGAATATGTGGCGCATGGCAGTACGGGTGCGGGCAATGACCAGGTGCGGTTTGACATGATATTCAATACGTTGATTCCCGATGTGGGCATCATTACGCCTATCCGTGACCTCAAGCTAAGCCGCGAGGAAGAAATCGAATACTTGCACAAGCATGGTGTCGAATACAATGCCGAGAAAGCGAAATATTCCATCAACAAAGGGATTTGGGGTACTTCTGTAGGGGGGAAGGAAACCTTGACTTCCCATGAGACCCTGCCAGCCGAAGCCTGGCCTACCCCGGTTACCTCTACTGAAACACGCCGCATTACCATTGATTTCGAAAAAGGTGAACCCGTAGCATTGGATGGCAACCGCATAGGCCCAGTGAAAGTGATTCAGGAATTACAGGCCATTGCACAACCTTACGGGATCGGTCGGGATATCCATGTGGGTGACACGATTATCGGTATCAAGGGGCGCGTGGGCTTTGAAGCGGCAGCACCCCTCATTATCATCAAGGCACACCACACATTGGAAAAACATACGCTAACCAAGTGGCAATTGAGCTGGAAAGACCAATTGGCTGCTTTCTATGGCAACTGGATGCATGAGGGGCAGATGCACGATCCTGTGATGCGAGATATCGAAGCATTCCTGCAAAGTGCGCAGCAAACGGTATCCGGGAAGGTCTTTGTAGAGTTGAATCCGCATCGTTTCCATATCATCGGCATCGAATCACCACACGATTTGATGTCCAATGCTTTTGGTAGTTATGGGGAAATGAACAACACGTGGACGGGGGATGATGTAAAAGGGTTTTCTAAAATATTCGGTAACCAGACCACCATTTGGCATAAAGTCAACGGAAAGTAGGTTATGGAACGCGGATGACGCGGATTGAGCGGATGTCCGCTGATTACCTGTGCAAATCCGTCTAATCCGCGTCATCAGTGTTCTAAATAAATGTGAATTGATGTATATCCCGAAACATTTCGCAGACATCAACATCGATGAGATCGTCAGTTTTATTACGCGCTATAGCTTCGGTACCATCGTATCCGTACAGGAGGGTGTTCCCTTAGCGACACATCTGCCTTTTGTGGTGTCAGAAGACCAAGGGGCAATCACATTGACGTCGCATTTTGCGAAAGCTAACCATCAATCGGAAGCCATTGCCAATGGCCATGTACTGGTGATCTTTACCGAACCTCACGCTTATATTTCTCCCAAGCATTATGAATCCGAATTAAGTGTGCCTACATGGAATTACGTCGCTGTGCACGCTTATGGCCGATGCCGTTTGATCGGCGATGAGAGTGAAGTATTCGGGGTGTTGGAATCCATGATTGGCACGTATGAAAAAGATTACATGGCGCAATGGGCCAACTTACCATTGGAATATAAGCAGAAGATGAGCAAGGGAATCGTTGCGTTCCAAGTAACGGTAGATCGTATTTCGGCAATCAACAAGCTGAGCCAAAACAAAAAGGAAACCGAACGGCAGCGGATTATTGGCTACCTAGCGGATAGTGAGGATACCAACGAGCGTGCCATCGCCCATCTCATGGCACAAAACGAAGATAAAATTAAAAGAGCGGAACGCTGATGACACGGATATAGCGGATTAACACAGATAAAATTAAATCGGTGTAAATCAGTAAAATCCGTGTCATCCGCGTTCAAATATAAAGAAGAAACATGGCAAAAATCAAAGTAGGCATTATCGGTTCCGCAGGTTATACCGGTGGGGAGCTCCTGCGGATACTCATCCATCACCCTCACGCTGATATCGTATTCGCCAATAGTGCCAGCAATGCGGGGAATAAGGTGTCAGACGTGCATACCGACCTGCTCGGGGATACCGATATACGATTTACGGATGCCTATCACAGTGACATTGATGTACTTTTCCTTTGTGTAGGGCATGGTGATGCGCGCAAATTTTTGGAGGCAAATACGGTGGCATCCCATGTGAAAATCATCGATTTGTCGCAAGATTATCGATTGAAGGCCAACACCGCATACCAAGGTCAATCATTTGTATACGGTTTGCCCGAGCTACAACGTGATGCCATTCGCTCCGCCCAATACATTGCTAACCCGGGTTGCTTTGCTACGGGTATCCAATTGGCCTTATTGCCATTGGCCGCTCAGGGGGTACTTCGGGGGGAAATCCATATCAACGCGACCACGGGCTCCACAGGGGCCGGACAAAAGCCTTCGGCGACTTCGCATTTCAGTTGGCGGAGCAATAACCTATCCGTTTATAAAGCATTCGAGCACCAGCACCTACAAGAAATCAGCGAATCGCTTGACCAATTGCAACCGGGCTTCCTCCCCGCCGGTGAGGGTACCTTGTTGCAGCGGGCCATGGAGCGTATCAATATGATCCCGCAGCGGGGTAATTTTCCAAGGGGCATCCTGTCAGCCCTCTATGTAGACAGTCCGTTGACCGCGGATGAGGCATACGCCCTATACGAATCGTTCTACGCCACGCACCCATTTACGCACCTCAGTAATGCCAACATCGATTTGAAACAAGTGGTCAACACGAATAAATGTTTGCTGCATTTGGAAAAGCACGGCAGTAAATTATTCATTGTCAGTATCGTTGACAACTTGCTTAAAGGTGCAAGTGGCCAAGCCGTGCAGAATATGAATCTGCTATGCGGGTTGGATGAAACCGCGGGGTTGAAACTGAAAAGCGTGGGGTTCTAGTGTAAACCTGCGGCTTTATACCGCAGACTTCTGACCAAATACTACTTCCAAGCTCTCGAAAATCGCACGTTTAGCTTTTTCTAATTCAATCTTGCTATGGGCTGCGGAAACAAACCCTACCTCATAACCGGATGGCCCGAGGTAAACGCCCCGGTTAAGTAACTCACGATGTAGTACCTTGTAGTATTCCATACTATTGTGGTCAATATCGCTTGCCGCCCTGATGTGTTCCTTATCGGTGAAGGCAAACCAAAAGATTGAGCCAATGCTAAATACCTTGAATTTATAGTTCTTCGCATCCGCATACCGTTGAATGGCCGCTACGAATTCCGTTGCCTTAGTATTGAGGTTTTTATAGAAGTTATTGCTTTTGAGTTCGCTTAATTGGGCAATTCCTGCGGCCATTGCCACCGGATTGCCCGATAGCGTACCCGCTTGGTACACCCCTCCATCGGGCGAGATGTGTGCCATCAGTTCTGCGGATGCGCCATAGGCACCTACCGGCATGCCGCCACCAATGATTTTGCCATAGGTGACAATATCTGGTTGCACGTCGTAGTAGGCCGCTGCCCCCTCGAAGCCCAAGCGGAAGCCGGTGATGACCTCATCGAAAATCAACAAGGCACCCTGTTGTTTGGTGATGTCGCGCAAGAAATGGATATAATCTTTATCCTGGAGAAGCAAGCCGTTGTTGGCGGGCACCCCTTCAATAATGATTGCGGCAATCTGATCTTGAAACTGCGCAAAGGCACTTTCTACGGCTTCTCTATCATTGAGCGGGATGACAACGGTTTCATCGGCAAAGGCTTTCGGAACCCCAGCAGAGGAGGTCTCGCCAAAGGTAACCAACCCCGAACCGGCTTTCACCAGCAATGAATCCGAATGGCCATGGTAGCAACCCTCAAATTTGATGATCTTGTCGCGGCCGGTGTACCCCCTGGCCAGCCGGATGGCTGACATCACCGCTTCGGTGCCGGAACTGACAAAGCGTATTTTTTCAACGTATCGGTTGTTTTTGATGATGAGTTCGGCAAGCTCGTTTTCCAATGCAGTCGGTGCGCCAAAACTCAATCCCTTTTCCAAGGTCTTCGTTACCCGTTCGCGTATCTTGGGATAGTTATGCCCCAGGATCAGCGGGCCCCATGAACAGCAAAAATCAATGAATTGATTCCCGTCAGCATCCCACAGGAAGCAACCGTCGCCACGTTCGATAAACAAAGGCGTGCCGTATACCGATTTGAACGCCCTGACGGGCGAATTGACTCCGCCAGGGAAATAGCTTTTAGCTTTTTCATAAAGTTCGGCAGATTTCTCTCTGGAAATATCTCCTTTTTTCCCCGAAGGTGCATTGCGGTGTTCATCGTTGCCCGCAAGCGCTTTTTTCAATGCATCTAACATTCCTGTTCACTCCATCTAAAATTGCCTGCCGATAGGCAGGTCAATCTAATATAACATCATCATCCTTTAAAGCCAGTTCTTTTCCAAGACCTCCTTGGCATGGTAGGTCAGGATAGCGGTCGCACCGGCGCGCCTGATGCCCAATAAGACCTCCATGGTAGCACGCTGTTCATCTAGCCACCCATTACGTGCTGAGGCCTTGATCATGGCATATTCACCACTGACATTGTAGGCAGCAATCGGTAAATCAACGTTATCGCTGAGTAACTTGATGACGTCCAAATACGCTAACGCAGGCTTCACCATGAGGAAGTCTGCTCCCTCCTGAGTGTCCAAGTCGGCCTCAATCAGCGCCTCTCGCTGGTTGGCGGGATTCATTTGGTAGGTCTTTTTATCACCATGCTTAGGGGCCGAATTGAGCGCATCGCGGAATGGCCCATAAAAAGCACTCGCGTATTTGGCGGTATAAGACATTAGCGAGACATTGGAAAACCCATTTTCGTCAAGTAAGCTACGGATGTAGCCGATACGGCCATCCATCATATCAGATGGGGCAATGATATCTGCTCCGGCCTCTGCATGGGCCAATGCCATCTCCCCCAAAATTTCGAGGGTTTCATCGTTAAGGATCTCCCCATTCTCGACAATACCATCGTGCCCATCACTGCTATAGGGATCCATGGCCACGTCTGTAATGACGCATGCCTCGGGGAAATTTTTCTTTACCGCCGCAATGGCACGCAGGTAAAGGCTCCCTTCCCGGGTGCTTTCCGTTGCATATTTGTCCTTGAGGGATTCATCGATGTTGGGAAACAAGTCAAACGAACGCAGCCCTAATTTCATGCAGCTTTCCACTTCGCGCAGCAGGTTATCTATCGAGTAGCGATAGATCCCCGGCATGGAGGATACTTCGGTCCGGATGTTTTTACCGTCGATAATAAATAGCGGGAAAATCAGGTTGGCTGCATGGAGATGCGTCTCCTGCACCATATCCCTGATCACGGCGGATTTACGGTTCCTTCTGGGTCTTATTAGCATATCGTTAAATCAATACATCTTCAACTTTACAGTGCAGGCAATTGGTCTCGCCTCAGCTCGGGCAAGAGCAAACTATTAAAATCCATGTACCTCCGTTCAATCAGCATCATCCGCGTCCAATAATGCTCAATAATCCAAGCCGAAGACAGCCTCTGCCAGCCCGATTTCGTCTGGTGAGTAGGGCAGGGTATATGAGAGCCCCAATTCTTCTATTTTTTTACCGGTTGATCGGCCAATGCAGATAACCTGCTGCCCCGGATCGACCAGGTTGTCCACGAAGTAAGCCTCGACATTCGTGGGGCTGGTAAAGATCAATACATCGGCGTTTGACTTGGAGACGTTAGCCTCTATGCGGGTTTGGTATACCGGTAAGTTGATGACCTTTGTGTCGGTGGAGAGCGATTTCTGGATCGTTTCCAATGAGTCTTTCGCTCTGGGAATCAATACCGTGGTGCCCGATGCGACACTTGCGAATTCAGCAGCGATTTTCTCCATATCGATGCCCAGCCGTTCGCCCGAAAAATCAGGGGCGTGGCCGTATTGCCGCAACATCTCCTCTGATCCCCTGCCAATCACCGCAAATTTGGTTCGTTTGCTGAGACGGGGGTCTAATTTGAAAAAGTTCTCAATGCCGTTTTTACTGCCAAAGAATATCCAATCTACATACTTAAGAATATAGGGGTCGAGTTTGTTGATCATCGGGAATATGCGAATCAACGAACGTCCCTCGACCGCTATGCCATGTTTGGCCATCGCGCGATGGAAATAACTGGTTTCCGATATGTCACGTGTGATAAATACGTGGCCGGGCAATTTCCTGTTCTTATCGTATTTACTGGCTATTTTCGCTGCTAATCCATCTGTGTGTTCAGCAGATAGGTATAAGCGGTCCGGAAATGTTTCACTATCATCGGCATTGGAAGTCCATACTTCATATCGACCGCCATGTTTACGGCAATAGCAACCCAGCGGTGCATGGCAACCGGCATCAAACAGGTTCAGCACGTTGCGCTCCACCGCAATGGTTTCTGCGACCTCTGTGTCATGTATGCTTTGCAGGACGTGGTACAGTTGTTTGTCACTTTCGCGGATTTGTACTGCCAGCACCCCTTGGGCCGGTGCCGGGATTATTTCTACCGGCGGCAGTTCCTCGACATGGAAGTCACTTAAATCTACACCTATGCGACTAACGCCCGCTTTTGCCAGCATAATGGCATCGTAATTCTCGTTGCGGAGCTTGTCGATGCGGGTAATGACATTGCCCCGAAGGTCGTCAAATTCAATATCCGGACGCATGGCTAACAGCTGTGCCTTACGACGGTTGGAAGATGTGCCCACGATGGCATTGTGCTTAAGCCCCAACCGTTTTTTGAGGTCTACACAATCTTTGTGAATGATCAGCAATTCCGAAGGATCCTCTCGAGCGCTTACCGCAGCAATCATAAGCCCCGGGGGATTCGTAGTGGGTAGGTCTTTGTGTGAATGTACCGCCAGATCAATTGCCCCACTCAGTAACTCTTCTTCCAGTTCCTTCGTGAAAAAGCCTTTGCCTTCGAGTTTGTCTAACCGCAGGTGCTGTACGATATCGCCCTGGGTTTTAATAATCTTAAGTTCGGCTTCCACACCGATATCGGCCAACTTGCCTTTGATATAATTAGCCTGCCATAAAGCCAATTCACTACCACGGGTACCGATGACCAACATACGGTCTATCTTTTGCGTATCTGCAGCGGTAGTTTTAGTCAAGGGTTCCTCTATTAGCATATAACAAACTTAGATAAATTCATTTTTATATGCAATTTAACTTGTTTTTGCATATAAAAATGATTTGTCGATCTCTCCGCCGCCATTGAAAGCGCTTTAATATCGGCGGAAAAGTAACGAATAAAAGCATTATCCGAACGGATATGTTAAAGAATGTACAATATAGGGTGTTGGGAGTGTGATGATCAACGGGCCAACAATAACTAATTGATGTCGGATTGATTGGTCTTGACCAATATATCTTTTGCCATTACCATGGGTACCTTGATGTACTTTTTCTCCATATAATCAATCACTTTTTCGAGTACTTCTCTTGAATTGGTGTCCAGTGCACTTACTTCGGCTGCAAACACCTCATTAAGGGCAAAGGAACGGATTTCCTTCACTTTTTCGGGCACCTCGCGCATAGCCAGCTCCACCCGGCGTTGCTTCAATATCGGAAGGAATTCTCGGATGTTATCCGAGATGATTTGCTCGGCATGTGCCAGCTCATCATAGCGCTCCTGCAGATTTTTTGATGCAATGGCTTGTAGGCTGCTCACCTCGATATAGTGGATGGGGTGGTGTTGCAGCACATCGGCATGGATATCGTTTGGTATGGCTAAATCTACGATGATTTTCTTGTCAGTCTCGCCGTTGAGCAACGATTGGTATAGGTTAGTGTCGATGATGGCATCTGGTGCACCCGTACAGGTGATCATGATGTCAAACCCTTCTTTATAGTGGGGTAACTCATCCAATGAATAGGCCCTTGCGTTCAATTCCCTACCCAGGGTTTGGGCCTTCTCCAATGTGCGATTAAATACCACGAAGTTAGAGAACCGGTGTTTTTGGAGGTATTTCGCAATGTTTTGATTGGTTTCGCCAGCGCCGATGATGAGAATGCGTGGGTCATCTTGCAATTTGACTTCCCGCAACTTGCGATACGCCAGGGAAACCACGGAAACCGGGTTTCGGGAGATGCGTGTATACGTGTACACTTCTTTGGCGGTCTTGACCAAGCGGTCCATCACCAATCGTAGGAAATCACCGGTGAAACCGCTTTTGCGACAACGATCGTAAGCTTTGCGAACTTGCGCAAGGATTTCTTTCTCCCCGACCACCAAGCTCTCCAGCGAACAAGACATGCGCAACAGGTGGTTCAATGCGTCCACCCCTTCATAAGTGGTTACCTGTCCCAAGAAACACTCCAAGCGTTCGCTTGGAACACAGAAATTAAGTTTGTGCATGAACTCCTTGATGAAGTCAGGCGTGAGTTCATGGGCACCATAGAAAACAAATTCGACACGGTTGCACGTGCCGATATAGAAGATTTCAGGGATGTCAAAGCTGTTTTTGAGATTAATCAGCCTGCTTTCAAGCTCCTCATTGCAAATAACCAAATTGCCTAAATCCTTCAACTCCACATGCTTGTGGGTAAATGCTATGACTTTGAGATTTTTCAAGGTTGTTTTATACGCGCTTAATTTCGGTAACAAAAGTACAATATATCACTCCAGTCGAGTGTCAGAAATGTGTCAAACGCACATATTTAGAATGTTTATAAATTGCGTTGTTCATGTCTTAACCATGCTATTCGTAAGCGATCATCGTCAGCTTGCTGTGGCAAAATTGCCGATATCTTTTAAGAATTCATTAAAAAACCATTACCTTTGCCGCATCATATAGGGGTGCCTTGTTTTGTACTAACAAACACAAATAAAGGCTGAGATTATACCCATCCCGATATATATATCGGGAGCACCTGATCCGGATAATGCCGGCGTAGGGAGTAGGTTAGTTAAATAAATGTAGCCACTGTAACCCCTTGCAGTGGTGATGTTTAACTCAAAAAAACAATACAAAATGATTAAAAAGTTAGTGGCAGCCATGTTGCTGTCTCTAGTTGTTGGCGGAATCATGGCCCAACAAACACTCACCATCCATGTCGTGGATGGGGAAAGAAAAGAACCCCTTGCAGGGGCGTCCGTGCAATTGTCAGGCACCCTGTATCGGGCACAAACGAATCGTTCGGGTACGGTGGTGCTCCGCGGTGTCAGTGCGGGCACCTACACGGTGCAAGCGAGTTTCATTGGCTACCAGCCACAAGTGCAAGAGGTCACCATTACGGGCGACCAAGAGATACGCATGGATTTGCAGCGGGCGACTATCTTAACCGATGAGGTGGTCGTACGAGCCACTCGAGCCAGTGAAAATACGGCTACTACCTATAAAAATGTCACCAAGGAGGACATTGCCAAAAACAATCTAGGCCAGGATTTACCGTATTTGCTCGATCAAACCCCTTCAGTAGTGGTTGCTTCCGATGCCGGTGCCGGGGTGGGTTATACCGGTATTCGCATTCGGGGTAGTGATGCCACCCGTGTCAATGTGACCGTCAATGGTATTCCGCTTAATGACTCCGAGAGTATGGGCGTATTTTGGGTCAATATGCCCGATTTTGCGTCGTCTGTTGATAATATCCAAATCCAACGCGGTGTGGGTACCTCCACGAACGGCGCGGGGGCATTCGGCGCGAGTCTCAACATCCAAACGGCCACCCTTACTCCTGAACCGTATGCCGAGCTGGATAACTCCATCGGCTCTTATAATACGTTAAAGAATACGGTGAAGATCGGTACGGGCCTTATCAATGACCGATTTAGCTTCGATGGACGCCTGTCGCAAATCAAGAGTGATGGCTACATCGAACGGGCGTCTTCAGATTTGAAGTCTTTCTACCTCAGTGGCGCATGGCACGGCCAGAATAGCCTGCTCCGGGCCAATGTGTTTTCGGGCAAAGAGCGTACCTATCAAGCGTGGAATGGCGTACCGGAAGAATTGTTGACCACCAACCGGCGGTTCAATGAATTTACCTACGACGGGCAAACGGACAATTATACGCAGACGCACTACCAATTGCATTATTCCAATACACTGTCGCCAAAGGTCACCTTGAATACGGCCCTGCATTATACACGTGGTGAGGGCTATTACGAGGAGTTCAGGGAGAATGATAGCTTTTCTCGCTATGACTTGGGTAATGTCACGATCGGAGGGGAGACCATCACTTCTACCGATTTAGTGCGTAGGCGCTGGTTGGACAACCATTTCTACGGACTGACCTATTCACTTAACTATGCTGCCGACCGAAACCTCAACCTGGCATTAGGTGGTGCATACAACGAGTATAGAGGCAAGCATTTCGGGGAAGTGATCTGGGCACAGTATGCTTCGGATAGTGAATTGGGCGACCGCTATTATGAGGACGATGCGGTAAAAACCGATTTCAATGTGTTTGGTAAGGCGGAATACCGGATAGATAAACTCAACTTATTTGCCGACCTGCAATATCGGCGAGTCGTTTACACGTTTTTCGGCTACAACCGAAACCTGGTTCAGGTAGACCAGACGGATTACCTTAACTTCTTTAATCCCAAGGTGGGGCTCAGCTACCAGTTTGATAACAACAGCAATGTGTATGCTTCATTTGCCATCGGCAATAAAGAGCCTATCCGTCGGGATTATACGGATTCTTCGCCTGATAGTCGTCCGCGCCCCGAACACCTCAAGAATATTGAAGCGGGTTATCGGGTTTCGGGAAGCACCTTTAATGTTGGGGCCAATGGGTATGCCATGCTGTACAAGGATCAATTGATTCTTACAGGAGAAATTAACGACGTGGGTGGGGCTGTTAGGCAGAACGTACCCGATAGTTACCGCATCGGCCTTGAACTGGATGCGCAATGGCGCCCCGTCACACCGTTCACTTGGTCACTGACCGCCGCATTGAGCAGTAACAAGATCAGGAATTTTACCGAATATGTCGATTTACACGATTATTCAGGGCAACAGGAAATCTTCTATGAAAGTACCGATATCGCCATGTCCCCTGCGTTTGTAGGTTCCAATGAATTGTCGTATCGGTTGTTTAAAGGCGTTGAAGCCGCACTGATCAGCAAATACGTGTCACGTCAGTTTCTCGACAATACTTCGGCAAAAGAACGGAGCATCAATCCTTTTTTTGTGAACAATCTCCGCTTAAGCTACAACACGGCATTTAGGGGGGTAAAGAATATCGGCGTAACCTTGCTGGTCAACAATATCCTCAATGAGAAATACGAAGCGAATGGTTATACGTGGGGCTTCCTGAATGCGGATGGTAGCCGGGCGTATTACAATTATTATTTTCCACAAGCCACGGCGAATTTCATGCTGGGATTGAATTTGAAGTTTTAACAAGATGCTTTATTAACCACAAAGGAGGTGTTTAAAAAGCTCCTTTGTGGTTATAAAAGATTTACTATCTTGCCTACTATGAGAGCAGTCATTCAACGCGTCTCCGAGGCGTCCTGTACGGTAGCGCAAAAAATAACGGGAGAGATTCAGCAGGGCTTCTTGGTGTTGTTGGGTGTCGAAGAAGCAGATAGTCAGGAAGACGTGCAGTGGTTGGCACAAAAAATTTCCAATTTACGGGTTTTCGGTGATGAAAATGGGTTGATGAATAAGTCTATCCATGATATTCAGGGCAATATCCTACTGATTTCCCAATTCACACTTCATGCGCAGACAAAGAAGGGAAACCGGCCCTCCTTTATTCGTGCTGCCAAACCACCCCAAGCCATACCGCTTTATGAAGCAATGGTGGCTGAATTATCCACCCATTTGGAACGGGAAATTGCCACGGGGATATTCGGGGCGGACATGAAAATATCACTTGTAAACGATGGCCCGGTGACCATCATCATGGACACCAAGGATAAGGATAATCATTGATTCCATTTCAAATCTCATAGCTCAAAAAAATGACGATCAAAGAAGCCCAAGAACTTGTCGATAACTGGATCAACACCACAGGTATCCGTTATTTCAATGAACTCACTAACACGGCCATCCTCATGGAGGAGGTAGGGGAGGTAGCCCGCATCATGGCCCGGAAGTATGGCGAGCAATCTTTTAAAAAATCTGATGAGGAGGTAAATCTAGCCGATGAAATGGCCGATGTGCTTTTCGTGTTGATTTGCCTGGCTAACCAAACGGGTATTGACCTGACTGATGCGTTGGAGAAAAACCTAACCAAGAAAAGTATCCGGGATGGGGATAGGCACCGAAATAACGATAAATTAAAGGGGTAGCCGTACTTACTTTTCAAATTTTCCAAACAGCTTGCCAATACGAAACAGTACGGCTTGTATGTCTCGGCTTTGCAAAAACATTCCCGTTTGCAATAATGCTTGCTTGCTCCCTGTGTTGTGTTGTTGAATCGTGCTTAACTGCTTTTCAAAGTTGCTGTTGATGTATTCCCGGATTTGATTGCGCTCCGTTCGTAGCAGTTCGACATCTGGACCTTGCTCGTTTTTAAGCTCGTCCACCACGTGCGCAAAGAAGCTGCTCATCATGGTATTTAAGGTATTCACGATTTCAATGAATTTACCATTTAAGGGTTGGTGCAAGTTTTCGAAATACTGCAAACTCTCTATACTGAGGAAATTGGCAGATTGAATCAAGTCCTGTAGCAAGTCGGTGCTGTGCACAACCACTTCGGCAGACGTGCGGTCGTTGGTACGCAATTCACGAATGGACCGGAGGCTCTTCCGCTTTAGCTTATTGGTATAGTTGCTTAATTCGTTTAGCTCTTTGTTCGTTTTTTTCAGCAACGGGATATTGTGGTCACTGATGCCGTTTAAAATATTATTATATTGTTGCGATAGATCAATCAGCAGGGAAACGACCATTTTTTTGCTACGTACATAAACGTCGAAATCAGGGTCGTCCAGTAGGCTAAGTTTGCTTTTTTCACTTTTGGCTAGTTTCTCTTTTTTAGCAAAATTGACATGCGATATGATTACGTAAAGCAAGACCAACCCCATCAAGATAAACGTGCCTACGGCTCCACCTTTATAGATGATTAGGACGAAAATGGCGGATACGCTGAAAGCAATCAATGCCGTAATAAACCATCCGCCAATGACGCTCAATACCCCCGTGACACGGTATACGGCAGATTCGCGCCCCCATGCCTTGTCGGCCAATGAAGTGCCCATCGCAACCATAAACGTCACGTACGTGGTCGATAATGGGAGTCGTTTTGATGTCGCCCATGCGATGAGCAAACTGGCGATAACAAGGTTGACGGAAGCACGGACCAGGTCAAATGCCGGAGGGTTGTCAACGACCTGGGTGGCTTGGCGTAGCTTTTCCTTTTCAAAACTAACGTTATACCTCCTGCTGATATTCGAAGGGACAATGGTAGAGATTAAATTACTTAGTAAAAACGAGGACTTGACAATACTGCGTGATACAGCATTGGGCCTGAATTTTTCTTCTTCATCGTCATTTTGGCTACCTAATTTAACTTCGGTTTCGGTCACCTTTCTAGCCTTTGCACTGAACCAAAGGGTAGCCGCCATCGTTACCCCAGCAATGAATAGCATGTAATTCGGCACTATAATGTCGCTGCTGGCCAAAAATGTTTGGTAAAGCTGGTCGGCTGCGACACCACTCTGTACCCAATTTTGATAAGCCATCAGACCCGAAATAGGCACACCGATAAAATTGACCAAGTCATTCCCCGCGAAAGCCATTGCCAAGGAGAATGTACCGGCCAGTACGACTATTTTTAGTGGATTGACCTTGTAAAAATATTGCAGAACAAAACATAGGAGTACCGAAACAACGAACACAATAGCCATTACCGATGTGGTATTGGTCAATATCCACTCGATGAAAGGTTCTTTAAACAATGTGGTGCCTTTCATTCCTTTGATCAGCAAAAAATAGACAATCGTGGTGATACCAATTCCTGAAAATAAGGCGCCCAATTTTGCTAAACGTTTTTCATACTGGAAAGTAAAGACAAATCTGCAAAAATATTGCACTAAGGCACCAATGGTAAAAGCAATAAAGATGGAGAGGAAAATACCGGAGATAATGGAAAAGGTGCTTTCAAAATTGATGTATTTTAAACTTTCGGTAATCGATTCGTGTTTATCGGCCGAGAACAATAATCCCGTCATCAATCCGGCACCAAGCAACTCGAAAACGATGGAAACCGTGGTAGAAGTGGGTAAACCGAGTGTGTTGAAAATGTCTAACAGGACGATATCTGCAAGCACCACGGCCAGAAAAATCCACAACACCTTGTCGAACGTAAAGTATTCCGGCCGGAAGATACCGCTTCGGGCAATTTCCATCATGCCGCTTGAAAAAAAAGCACCTAGGATGATACCGATAGATGCAAGGGTTATGACGGTTTTGTAGGGGGCAACTTTGCTGCCAATGGCAGAATTTAAAAAGTTGACCGCATCATTGCTAACACCTACAATTAGATCGAGAATCGCCAATATCAGCAATACGATGACTAAAAAGAGAAAGAAATCCATAACACCCGATTATGCTACAAGTATGCAACATCATCGTTGGTTTAATGTTTCTTGAATATTAAATTTATATGAAATCCAAATTAATCGATGTGTTTTTCATAGGGCATAAAAAAACCCGCTGGTTAAAGCGGGTTTTTTATTTAATATGATGATAAGCATTACATCATGCCGCCCATGCCTCCACCCATTGGGGGAGCGCCGGCACCTGCTGCTTTTTCTTCTTCTGGCTCGTCTGCCAACACCACTTCGGTGGTCAATAGCATTGAAGCGATAGAAGCGGCATTTTCCAATGCTACACGAGATACCTTGGTCGGGTCAATGACGCCTGCACCAATCAGGTTTTCGTATTCGCCGGTACGTGCATTGAATCCATAGTCTGCTTGGCCCTCTTTCACTTTTTGTACTACGATGGCACCTTCGATACCTGAGTTGTTGCAGATTTGGCGCAAAGGCTCTTCGATGGCACGTTTCACGATTTCGATACCGATATTCTCGTCTTCGTTAGCACCTTTTACTTCTTTCAGTGCTTCGCCCGCGCGGATAAACGCTACACCACCACCAGCTACGATGCCTTCTTCAACAGCAGCACGGGTAGCGTGCAATGCGTCGTCAACACGGTCTTTCTTCTCTTTCATCTCCACTTCGGTGGCAGCACCTACGTACAATACCGCAACACCTCCAGCCAATTTCGCCAAACGCTCTTGCAATTTTTCGCGATCGTAGTCAGAAGTGGTGGTTTCGATTTGTGCTTTGATTTGGTTTACGCGACCTTTGATGTCATCGGCGTTGCCAGAACCATTGATGAGGGTAGTATTGTCTTTGTCTACCACCACTTTCTCGGCTTGGCCAAGGTATGAAAGTTCAGCGTTTTCCAGTTTGTATCCTCTTTCTTCAGAGATAACGGTACCACCTGTCAGGATAGCGATGTCTTCCAACATGGCTTTGCGGCGATCGCCGAATCCTGGGGCTTTAACAGCAGCTACTTTCAATGAGCCGCGGATCTTGTTAACGACCAGGGTAGCCAATGCTTCACCATCAAGGTCTTCCGCAATGATCAACAGCGGTTTGCCGGTTTGCACTTGTTTTTCGAGGATAGGAAGCAATTCCTTCATGTTGCTGATTTTCTTATCGTAAATCAGGATGTAAGGATTTTCCAATTCGGCTTCCATTTTGTCCGTATTGGTTACGAAGTAAGGTGACAAATAACCACGGTCAAACTGCATACCTTCTACCGTTTTTACTTCGGTTTCGGTACCTTTAGCTTCTTCAACGGTGATGACGCCGTCTTTGCCCACTTTTTCCATCGCTTCGGCGATCAATGAACCGATCACTTCGTCGTTATTGGCCGAGATGCTTGCTACTTGCTTGATCTTGTTGTTGTCTTCACCTACGGTTTGCGACTGGGATTGCAAGCTACCTACCACTGCGGCAACCGCTTTGTCAATACCACGTTTCAAATCCATTGGGTTTGCACCGGCTGCCACGCTTTTCAAACCGGGAGCGATGATGGCTTGTGCCAATACGGTAGCCGTAGTCGTACCGTCACCGGCTTGGTCAGCCGTTTTGGAAGCTACTTCTTTCACCATTTGGGCACCCATGTTTTCCAGGGCATCCTTCAATTCGATTTCCTTGGCTACCGTCACACCGTCTTTGGTGATGGAAGGGGAACCGAATTTTTTCTCGATAATTACATTGCGGCCACGTGGTCCCAATGTTACTTTCACCGCGTTTGCCAACGTGTCTACACCTCTTTTCAGCGCATCACGTGCTTCTACATTATACTTTACTTGTTTTGCCATTTTTTTAAAGATTTGAGATTTGAGACATAAGATTTGAGATATTTCAACGTATGATATCCCTCACCTCGAATTGTGTTTTCTAAAATCAACAGTTAATTGTTAAGCCCTTAGCGAAACAATCGATTGATCTCCGCACGTACGATTACAGTATTGCGTAGATATCGGATTCTTTCATGATCAAATATTCTTTCCCTTCGTAGGTGATTTCAGTACCAGAATATTTGCCATACAGTACCTCGTCTCCTACTTTTACGGTCAGTGGCTCATCTGTTTTTCCAGCGCCAACGGCCACTACAGTACCACGTTGAGGCTTTTCCTTAGCTGTGTCCGGAATGTAGATGCCGGATGCGGTCTTTTCCTCTGCAGGGGCAGCTTCTACCACCACTCTGTCTCCGATAGGTTTAATACTTAACGCCATAATTGATTCTATTAATTTATTTGTTATTACTTAATATGTTTATTTTCCGTGATTCATCGTTCATCAACTATGCCAAGCCATTGATTCGCGCCGTATTATTGCCATTTTTTCATTTTTGCATGACGGCACGGGTTCAAGTAAAACCGTTGACGTGTCATGATGTCAGTCAGGTGTGCATCGCCCAATAAAAAAGGCTTCGCAATATTCGGGTGCGAAGCCTTTTTTATTATTCAACGTGATTACCGTGTTGTTATTGTGCCGTATCTGTTTCCAGGATGGCTGAAGGTGTTTCCGTAGCAGGAAGTGGTGTGGAGACCGGTGCTGTCGGGGTGATTTGGTCTGTCAAGCCACCGCCAGCGGAACCCGATGAAGGGCCGCTGATATTCACGACCATTGAAAAAACAATGATGGCGATGATCAATCCCCACGTTCCCTTTTCCAAGATGTCTCCGGTGCGTTTCACACCCATCAGGTTAGTTCCACCTGCAAATCCTGCGGCTAATCCACCTCCTTTAGGGTTTTGGATCAAGACGAGGAAAGACAATAAAATACTGGCCAAAATAATCAGTATTATCAATAACGTTTGCATTTTTATATGTTTGTTAAGTTAACCTATTCGTTAATGCTGCAATTTGAGCGGCAAAGTAAGCACTTTTTTCGGGATATTTCAAACTTAATTTTTCATAGATGGCAATCGCTTTTGGGTACAAGCCCTGTTCGATATATATTTTTGCCAATGTTTCAGTCACCAGTGTTAAGTCCTCTTCAGCACTTTTGCGTGCTTTGTTCTCCAAGTCAATTTTGTCAGCGGGAGGCGGCTTTATTTGGGGTTCTTCCCGAATAAAGCGCTCGATGACCGGATCCGTCTTTCGGGGTATCTGGAAAGGTACGGTTGTTTGCTGCTGTGTCGTGCTCAGTTTGTCTTCGGGAGATTGCAGATGGAAAATGTTTTCCCGGATTTGCTGGTCAAGTAATTGCTGTTCGTCAAGTTTGAGGCCCTGATGCTGCGAAACAGCAGCCGCGTTGTTGAGCGGTGCGTAGGGTTGGTAGGTGTGGGCGTGTTCCAGCCGGGTTTTGTTCAGCCACCAAAGGAAGCTGTAGGGCAGGTGCTCATCGTTATATACGCTCACCTTCTCGTGCGGTGTGGCTTGGGCTAATGGTACGATTTCGCCATGGGTATCCACGTGATCGGCGGTCTCCTCCTCTTCCTCCGTTACTTCCTCTTCTATATGTTCGCCGTAAGCCAAGTAATCGATGGAAGCGGGATGTTCGGGTATCCATTCCTCCGCTGTTTCAGGAGTTGTTTCGTCCGGATTGGCTTCATCAACAGGCTCTTCCGAAAGCTGTTCCTGTTCATGTGAATTTGGTACAACCGTTTCGATTTCCGGTGAATGGTCCTGATGGGTGTCAGGGGCCACAGCAGGCTGTTCGGTAGGTTCTGATTCGGCGGTTGACAGGATCTCGTCGGCTGCTTGGGCTTCGGGGTCATCAATCGCAAAATGGAAGTCAGGGGCTGGATGAGCTGTGGGAGCATCCTGTGAATCCAAATGCGAAGTGATTTCTTCATACTCATCCACTGCTTCTTCGGGATGTTCCCCGATAGCATCATCGGTCCCACGATAATCGATAGGGTGCTCAGCCACGTCCGAATCGTTGACGGTCACTTCCGTTGCCTGCTCTGTATCTTCCAAATCCTCAACGTCCTCGACTTCCTCCATGAGGTATCCGTACAGCCAGTTTGGCGAATTGGTGTATAGCCATGCGCTGCTCGCATGATGTCCTTCCTTGTGCGCTTTTGCTTGTTTTTGTGCCAGCAGGTGCCGAAGGGGCTGTGAATAGGGGTATTGGTCAATCAACTGCAGGATGACAGCTTCCGTCGTGTCGGAAGGGTTGGTTAAAGCGGCGTTATAAATCTCTTTATTTGTATTATTTTCCACGTCAGTGCAAGTTGATGATAGGTTACCAATTGGCAAATGCCCGGTTATAAATGTCTTCGGTGAGCATTTCGTTTATATCCCGAATAAGCGATTCCTCTTGTGCTTGTATGGATGTTACCGCCGAGGAGAAGTCTTTGAAGCGGGTAAACGATTGTTCAAAACTATCCTCCGGCTTGATGGTATTGGTGTATTTGACGTTTACGGTAATGGAGAGCCTATTTAACGCAGCCCGATCTGATCCGGCCTCTACGGCAGCCGGGGTGATGCTATATCCGGTGATCCGGCCTTCGAAAATGGCATCACCATCACTGTTTGCCTGGCTGAGGCTTGACTGGTTGCGTATCCGGTCTTTAAGTGCCTCGGTGAAATTTTGGCTGAGTGTAGGGTAAACGATAGGGGCGGTGTTTTCGAAAAATTCTACCGTCACGGTCTTCATACCCTCGGGTATCGAGCCCCCGGTAAAGCTATATTTGATGCCGCAGCTTTGGATAAACATAGCGGCCCCTAATACCAGTATATATAAACCTGTCTTTGCCTTCATCTTTCCCATCTATTGTCAGTTAAGGTTTAAATCTTTGATTTTCCTGTATAATGTTCTTTCAGATATACCCAATTCTTGGGCGGCAGATTTGCGTTTCCCTTTATGCTTCTTTAATGCTTTTTTAATCAAATCTGATTCTTTGTCTACCAAGGAGAGCGATTCTTCTTCTACCTCTTCCACCTCCTGGGTATGGAGGTGGAAATCCTCGTTTTGTCCACTGGTGGGCGCGTGATGGATGGTCAATGTAGGCGCTGCGCCCAATTGTTCAGGATTGGGTGCGTCCACTTCTCGGTAGAGCTGATTGATATAGGGCGAATGGTCTTCGAATGTTGCCGGATTCACGCCATTCTGAATGATTTCGACCACTAGTTTTTTCAATTCGACCATGTCCTTTTTCATGTCGAAAAGTACTTTATAAAGCAAATCCCGTTCGGAAAAATCATCCTTGTTGCCAGAAGCGACATGCACGGGTAGGCTGCTTTTGGTATCGGCAGGCAGGTACTGCTGGAGTATGCGGGCGTCAATCAAGCGTTCTCGTTCTAGCACCGCAATTTGCTCGGCGATGTTCTTGAGTTGCCTGACGTTGCCCGGCCACGCGTAGTTAGTCAGCAGTTGCTGTGCATCTTCGGTTAGCTGGACATTGGGGCTGCGGTATTTGTCGGTAAAGTCAGCTATGAATTTACGGAATAACAAGTGGATGTCCTCTTTCCTGTCACGCAGTGCGGGAATCCGCAGGGGTACGGTATTGAGCCGGTAATAGAGATCTTCCCTGAATTTGCCTTTTTGCACGGCTTCATATACATCCACGTTGGTAGCGGCAACGACCCGAACGTTGGTCTTTTGCACTTTTGACGAACCCACTCGGATGTATTCGCCGGTTTCCAATACGCGCAGCAAGCGAGCCTGGGTACCGAGGGGTAGTTCACCTACCTCATCCAGAAAGATGGTACCACCATCGACCACTTCGAAATACCCTTTGCGGGCTTCGTGAGCACCGGTGAAAGATCCTTTTTCATGCCCGAACAATTCGGAGTCTATCGTGCCTTCGGGAATGGCCCCACAGTTGACGGCGATAAATGGGCCGTGCTTGCGCGCGCTAAGCTGATGGATGATGTGCGAGAAGACCTCTTTGCCGCTTCCGCTCTCACCGGTAATCAGCACCGAAATATCGGTAGGGGCTACCTGTCGGGCAACATCAATTGCCCTGTTAAGCAGCGGTGAATTACCGATGATGCCGAATCTGTTTTTTATATCTTGAATATCCACTTTTAGTAGTTAGTAGTTAGTACCTAGTATTTAGACTGCGCTAACGTACCCGACCTAACTTTTTAGATTAAACTTTTAATTTTATCTGCAAAGAATAACTCATTTTTTGCAATTCACTTAGCTGATCAAGTAATTCGTCCAATATCGGTTGCGCGATGTAACCCAAATTAAATGATATAATAAGTTGTGTCTCCAATTCAAAAGATGATGCATGTGCTACGGCGAGAAACTGTTTGAATTCTTTATCTGAGTTTCTTCCTGCTCCTTCAGCAATGTTTGAAGGTATGGAAACAGCGGCTCTGTTAATTTGACTGATTAGATTAAATCGCTCTTTATCAGGGAACTTTTCAGTCAATTGATATATTCGAGTCACCAAATCAATACGCTTCACCCAAAGTGTTAGATTCTTGTATTGATGCATAATCGTATCTCCATAAAATTCTACTAAGTACTAAATACTAACTACTAAGTACTATAGTACTAATCAACAATCTGCCCAATCAACGTTGCCGAAGTGCATTTGTCCACATAGACATTTACGTAATCGCCTACGTTATAGCGTTCGTCGACAGGGAAAACCACCATGGTGTTCTGGTCATTCCGGCCGCAGTGGTCTTGGTCTGATCGCTTGGATAACCCCTCGATAAGCACCTTGTGGGTTTTGCCTACGTAGGTCTGCAAACGCAACAAGCTATGCGCGCGTTGTTTATCCACCACTTCCGTCAGCCGTCTTTTTTTCACCTCTTCCGGTATGTCGTCGGCATAGCGTTTGGCAGCCAAGGTACCCGGCCTTTCGGAGTATGCAAACATATAGGCAAAGTCATACGTCACATAATCCATCATCGAAAGGGTGTCTTGGTGCTCTTCCTCCGTCTCACTACAGAATCCCGTGATGACATCGGTGGATATTCCGCAGTCGGGAATAATCCGACGGATGGCATCCACACGTTCCATATACCATTCGCGGTCATACGTCCGGTTCATCAGTTCCAGTACCCGCGAATTACCAGATTGCACCGGTAGGTGGATGTATTTGCAGATATTTTCGTACTTCACCATCGTGTGCAGTACCTCGTCCGTAATGTCTTTGGGATGCGATGTCGAAAAGCGCACACGCAGCAATGGGTTTACCTGTGCCACCAATTCCAATAAGTTGGCGAAATTGACCGCAGTTGCGGGTTCTTCACCCTCAGCTACCGGGGCGGTATATTTATAGGAATCCACGTTTTGTCCTAGGAGTGTCACTTCGCGATACCCCGCATCGAATAAGTCTTGCGCTTCCTTGACGATGGATTTCGGATCGCGGCTTCGCTCGCGCCCACGGGTGAACGGTACTACGCAGAAGGAGCACATATTGTCGCAGCCCCGCATGATGGAAATGAATGCGGTGACCCCGTTTGAATTTAAGCGGACAGGGCTGATGTCGGCATAGGTTTCCTCGCGCGAAAGCAATACATTCACCGCACGCGAACCCTCATCTACTTGCTCGATGAGGTTTGGCAGGTCGCGGTAGGCATCGGGGCCAACCACCACGTCAACCAACTTTTCTTCTTCCAGGAATTTGGATTTCAGCCGCTCGGCCATGCATCCCAACACCCCGACGACCATGCCCGGGTTTTTGGTTTTGGCCGATTCAAATTCCTTCAGCCTATTGCGCACACGTTGTTCGGCGTTTTCCCGGATGGAACACGTATTGATGAACACCACATCAGCCTCTTTATAGTCGCGTGTGGTTTCAAACCCTTTATCAAGCAAAATCGAAGCAACGATTTCACTATCGGAAAAATTCATCTGGCAACCGTAGCTCTCGATATATAGCTTGCGGCCATTGCTTTTTTTAGGGTCTTTTTCCAACAGCAATGCCTCTCCCTGCCGTGATTCGTCGTGCTGTTTTGTACTTGTCGGTATCTCAAACATCGTTGTTCATTAAAGCCAACAAAGTTAACAATAATATTTTGAATGGATGACAGTTTGGCAGATTAGTGATTTGTGACAATATCGTTTATGTTAGTCCAATCTTTTGTTTATTTTTACAAGGTGACACTTCCTTTAACCTAATTTTCAGCACGCGCTTCGATTGATCAGTATACCAAGTCCGTACCTGTTCCGTACCTTCTTCGCTATGTGACAAAAATAAAACCATAGTGTGTCCATGGTGAGTCCATGTTTTTATGGCAAAAGGTGGACTCACCTTGGACTTACTATGGACTCACTATGGACTCACTCCGAAGAAGGTATGGAGCAGGTACCTACCTGTCACGTAGCTGGTCAAGCGATTAAGTAGACATCAAACAAGTGGATTGCCGTTTAGGGAATTGGATTAAGCGAAGTTAATAAATTCTGTTGTCTATGAGAAACGACACAGACATTTTCTCGATTTTCTTCTGAACCCCAAAAAATATAAGGATTTTTGCCCAATGGCATTCTCTGACGAAATCATCGCGTGGTACAGTAAGCATAAGCGGGATCTTCCTTGGCGACACACCCGGGATCCTTATATTATCTGGCTTTCCGAGGTGATTCTGCAACAGACGAGGGTGGAGCAGGGCCTTCCGTATTTCCATCGGTTTATGCTGCACTATCCCACCGTCAGGGCTTTCGCTAATGCGCCGGAAGATGAGATCTTGCTCCACTGGCAAGGGCTGGGATACTATTCGCGGGCACGCAACATGCACAAGGCGGCCAAAGCTGTCATGGCCGAGTACGATGGTGTTTTCCCCATGAGGTATGACGACCTGATCAAACTCAAGGGGATCGGGGAATATACGGCGGCTGCAATAGCCTCTTTTTCGGCCAACGAGCCAAAAGCGGTGGTGGATGGCAATGTGTTTCGGGTGTTGGCGCGGTATTTCGGGATCGAAGAGCCCATCAACTCCCCTAAGGGAAAAAAGCTATTCCTCGAATTGGCCAATGACCTCTTGGATCAATCAAATGCGGGTACGTATAACCAGGCCATCATGGAGTTTGGGGCCATCCAATGCAAGCCTAAAAACCCAGATTGTGCGAACTGTGTCCTTCGGCTTGATTGTCGGGCGCTGGGAGATCGGTCAGTAGACCGATTGCCGGTTAAGCTGAAAAGCAAAGCAAGTCGCAACCGTTATTTTAATTATTTTGTGGTAACGGATGGGGATGGTTTGTTAATGAATAAACGAGGGAAAGGGGATATCTGGGAAAACCTATTTGAGCTCCCGATGATCGAAACGCCTCATCCGATGGAAATACAGGAGCTAGTTGCGTATAAAGAAGTGATCGACTGTTTTGGGGCGGGGGTAGGTTTGCGTAAAATGTCTGGCCCGATAAAGCATGTGCTCAGTCACCAAAACCTGTTTGCACAGTTTATTGCTGTGGATACTGACACGGATTCCGTGCGGAAAAAAATGAATTGGGATTATGTTTTTATAAAAGATTTGAATACATTAGCTAAACCTAAACTCATTTATGCTTTTATAAACGGGCTTTATGGTTGAACAATACACCTAAATTATTATGTCAGGCATCAACAAAGTTATTTTGGTAGGACACTTGGGGAAAGATCCGGAGATTCGTCATTTGGAAGGGAATATCACTGTAGCCAGTTTTCCATTGGCCACTTCAGAGATGTACAATAGGGATGGCCGTAAGGTTGAACAAACTGAATGGCATACCATTGTGATGTGGCGGGGATTGGCGGAAGTAGCTGCAAAATATCTCTTTAAGGGGAAGTTGGTGTACATTGAAGGAAAATTGAGGACACGTACGTATGAAGATAAAGGAGGGGTGAGGCGCTATGCAACAGAAGTGGTAGCCGAGAATTTTACCTTGCTGGGGCGTAAGAGCGATTTTGAACCAGCTGCACCTCCGAGTGCTTCTAGTGGTAGTGACCAAGCGGAAAAGAAAGCTGAAGAAGGAGGGGATGCCGAAGTCGACTTTAAGGAAAACGACGGGGAGGAGGATTCGCTGTTTTAAGACCGGAGACCGAAGACGGAAGTCCGGAGACGGAAGACGTAAGACCGGAGATGGAAGACCGGAGACGGAAGTCCGAAGAAAGAAGCTGATAGCGCCCCCTAAGGCGAGACCGATAACCAATAGCTAATTTTATTTTTTTCCTGTATCTTTGGCGTCATGTTGCAAGAGAAGATACAGCAGTACACGGAGGAAGTCGAGCAGTTCACTCCCCAATCCCCTCAGGATGTCGAGGCATTCCGGCTTAAGTTTTTGGTTGCCAAGGGTGTAGTGAGGAATTTGTTTGATGAGTTTAAGACGGTATCGTCCGAACAAAAACGTGTGCTTGGGAAGGTATTGAATGAATTCAAGCAAGCCGTTGAGCTCAAATACCAAGCATTTCAGGAGCAGTTTGCTGCTGCCGCGCAGGCGACTAAGCATGAACAAGCAGACCTCACCTTGCCGGGCGAAGGGTTTGTGTTTGGATCGCGCCATCCGTTGTCATTGGTCCGGAAGGAAATCATAGAGATATTTAGAAAGCTAGGGTTCACAGTGGCCGAAGGGCCTGAAATCGAAGACGATTGGCATAATTTTACGGCGTTGAATTTCCCTCCCGAGCACCCTGCGCGGGATATGCAAGATACCTTTTTTATCAAAAAGCAAGACGGTAATGATATCGCCCTTCGTACGCATACGTCGTCCGTACAGGTTCGGATGATGGAGAATGGCCAACCGCCTTTCCGGGCGATCATGCCGGGTAGGGTATACCGCAATGAGGCGATATCTGCGCGGGCACATTGCTTTTTCCATCAGGTAGAGGGGCTTTATGTCGATGAAGACGTTTCGTTTGCCGACTTGAAGCAAACCTTGTATCATTTCGTGCAAGAATTGTTTGGAGAAGATACCAAGGTGCGTTTCCGCCCGTCTTATTTTCCGTTTACCGAGCCGTCTGCGGAGATGGACATCAGTTGTACGATATGTAAGGGTAAGGGATGTCCGTTGTGCAAGTATACCGGCTGGGTAGAAATCTTGGGATGCGGCATGGTCGACCCCAATGTGCTTGAGAACTGCGGCATTGACAGTAAGCAATATACCGGATTTGCTTTCGGAATGGGGATAGAACGGATCACCAACCTGAAATACCAAATCAAAGACTTACGCCTGTTTTCCGAAAATGATGTACGTTTCCTAAAGCAGTTTGAAACCGAGCTTATTTAATCGTATGGTCAAAGCCTGCTGGTATATGGTCTGCTTCCTCGCTTTTTTACTTCCCACGGGATGCAAAAAGGGTGGATGCAATGTCATCCAGGATGTCGCGGTCAACAGGAGTTTCCTTTTTGGTGAATACCCCCAATTACGCGTGCAAGGCGGATATGCTGTTGTAGACAATGGTGGGGTTGCAGGGCTTATCGTGCTGAATACGGGTAATGGATATGTTGCATACGACCGTTGCAGTACCGTTGAGCCCCATCGGGGATGTGCGGTTGAGGTAGAAGGAAGCGGGCTTGTCGCCAAAGATCCGTGCTCCGGTGCGCGTTATCTGTTGATTAACGGTTCGCCGGCCGAAATCGCCGAATGTCCATTGAAACCGTACAGGGCAAGTTTGCAGTCAGGGGGGAATGCGGTTGTCGTATCAAATTGATTAAATGGAAGCTGATAAAATAAAAGAAACGATTAAAAAAGCAGCCAGGGAACTTTTCAGGCGCTATGGTTATAAGAAAACGAGCGTCAATGAAATTGCCCGGAAGGCCAAAATCGCCAAAGCTACCATCTATAAATATTTCGATAGCAAAGAATTGGTTTTGCACGCCATCCTGATGGATTACATCCGGGAAAGTGTCAGCGATTTACTAGGCAAATATAACAATCAGGCAGACTTGGAAACGTATTTGGGCAATACCATCTTGCGTGTCAGCCGCCTCACCTATACGATATGCAATGAATTTCTGGGTTGGGACTTTATTCGTGAGTCTGCCAATACGCAGGAGTATTTGAAGACCTTATCGGATGATTTGGAGTTTTTGTTGATCAGTTCCTTTATCAACAATAAAGAAATCGGTGAGGCCGTTGAACCAGAAAAATTGACCTTTCTCATCAAAGCCAGCAAGAATATCGTGTTCTCCTTCGCATTTACCTCCGTAAGTGAGGCCGATGTGCGGAAAAATTTCGTTTCCTTCCAAAAGGAAATCCTACCTTATTTGGTTAAGGCCACAGTAGACTAGCGTCATAGGGTGTCTATGACTCACGTTCGTTAGTACTTAACTATTTCCCATTCGATTCCAAGGGGCCAGCAGCGGAAACCCCTCCACCCCATGGAGGAAAATCCGGAGGAAATGTCGTTTTTTTACTATTTCTGAAAACGCACGGTTCCTACCTTCGGCGATGTTTAGGTGAATAATGTCCGTGCACGTAAACATATCAGTTTTTTGTGCCAATATCTGTTACGCCAATATCGAGATAACACTACCCATTGGCTCGAAGACATCTTTAGTAAAATACACCAAAAGAGGTATTGTCTGGGTTATCGCATGCGGTGATATTTGTATGAGAACCGTCCCGTGCTAATCCCCATAGAACAGCATGTAATAGGCAAAATAGTTAAACGAAAAAACAAAAACTGGTATGAAAGCGCTCACTGCAATTTTTTTGATCAGTACGACACTTGGTGTGATCGGTATGTTAGTCGTAAAAAGACATTCGAGTAAGAAAATTAAAGATGTCGATGAGAAGATGTTATTTAATTACTACTTGATGCTTTCGCAAGAACTGAGCTGAAAGGTGGGCATGAATGGGCGGATAACTAGGGTCGCGTCCAGCAATCGAAAAAACGATAAATGCTATGAAAAGACGTAATTTTCTATTGAGTTCATTGCTGGCTGTGCCAGCCACCTCATTGGCAAAATTTGCAAATTTTACCTTTTTCAAAAAGGCAAAAAAGGGATTCATTGTAAGGGCTAACGAAAGCCGGGTTGACGGCAAACAGGTGCCTACCGGAGACGCCCTGTTACGCTGTATGGTATCCGTGGCCGATACGGATGGCAATTTATTAATCGGTACATCTACAAACAATACATTCAAACAAAAGGGAGGGCCGCCATTGCATATCCATCCCTATCAGGATGAGGTTTTTTACATAGCATCCGGTGAATTTTTGATTCAGCTAGCCGATGAGGTATTCCTCGCTGGGCCCGGTGATACGATTTTTATTCCAAAAGGAACGCCGCATACATTCGCTAATCCGATTGACAATAACCCCGGAATGCTTGTTACCATATTCCAGCCGGCTAGCAAGAAATTGGAGGACTATTTCAAGATGCTCTCTTCTGGAAAGTTTCCGGAGAATATCGAGGATTTGGTGGACGTAGGCCCGCCGATTGACCTGGAAGCGGCGATGGAAAAATTAACGAAAAATGAATGAGGAAGATAAAAATAAGGTCGCATGAAAAAGGAAATCGTACAGGTCATATTGGCATTGGTTTTTTGGCCAGATGCCAATCCAATAGTAAGACGGATTCCGGTTGGAAAATACAGCTATTACGTGCCTCATTATTGGACGAAGAAACCAAGGAATAACCCATAGCATACAACACGACCAAAAAGGCAGGAATGAAAATCGTATTCCTTCCCTGTTCCCTGCTTGCAAAAAGTCGTACCTTTGCACTCTTATGAGTAGAAGAAAGATACCACCGGAGAAAAGGTTGATACCGGATGTGGCGATTATTGATATTGCAGAAGAAGGCAAAGGGGTAGGAAAGGTCGAAGAACTTGTCCTTTTCGTGGATAAAGCCATCCCGGGTGACGTCGTGGATGTGGAATTGGTGCGTAAGAAGAAGAACTTTGCCGAAGCGAAGGTATCACAACTGAAAAAGGCTTCGATACACCGGGTCGATCCGTTTTGCGATCATTTCGGTGTGTGCGGTGGTTGCAAGTGGCAGCACATGGATTATGGTGCACAGTTGACTTACAAACAAAAAAGCGTGGCCAATGCGTTGACGCGATTGGGTAAGGTCGACGTATCTGCAATGGAAACCATCTTATCGGCCCCGGAAACCCAATATTACCGAAATAAGCTCGAATATACATTTTCAAATAAGCGGTGGTTGACCCATGTCGACGATGAACAAGCAACCCAGGAAATGAATGCGCTGGGTTTCCACGTGCCTTCACGGTTTGACAAGATATTGGATATCGAGCATTGCTACCTGCAGCAGTCGCCTTCAAACGATATCCGCAATCAATTGCGTGCCTTTGCGTTGGCGCAAGGAATTTCATTCTACGATTTGCGGCAGCACGAAGGGGCATTACGTAACTTGATTATACGTGCCTCGTCAACGGGGGAACTTATGGTTATCGCGGTCTTTGCGTATGCTGACGAGCAGACCGTGGAGAAAACCATGGCGTTTCTCCAAAATGAGTTTCCGCAAATCACCTCCCTGCTTTATATCCTCAACCAAAAGAAAAACGACACGATTTTTGACCAAGATGTCCATGTATATGCCGGGCGCGACCATATCTTTGAGGAGATGGAAGGGCTTCGGTTTAAGGTGGGCGCCAAGTCGTTCTATCAAACCAATTCGGTACAAGCGTATGAGCTGTACAAAATCGTGCGTGATTTTGCCTCATTTGAAGGGCATGAACGGGTGTACGATCTTTACACTGGGGCAGGTACGATTGCCAACTTCGTTGCGCGGCATGTTCGGGAGGTAATCGGTGTGGAATATGTGCCTTCGGCTATCGAAGACGCCAAAATCAACTCGGAAATAAATGGCATTGATAATACGCGGTTTTACGCAGGAGACATGAAAGATGTCCTGACTCCGCAGTTTATCGAGGAGCATGGCAAGCCGGATGTGGTGATCACCGATCCGCCACGGGCCGGGATGCATCCCGACGTGGCCGCGCGATTGCTCGAAATGGAGGCCTCTAAAATTGTGTATGTCAGTTGTAATGCGGCGACACAGGCTCGAGACATGGCGCTACTCGGGGAGAAGTATGCGGTGCAGCGGATTCGTCCGGTCGATATGTTTCCGCACACCCAACACGTGGAAAACGTCATGTTGTTGACTTTAAAAGGATAAGAAGCGTATGGAATTACAAGATTTGCTATCGGCACAAGCTGGCGATGATGGGCAACCGAAAAAGGATAGCCCGCTCAAGAGCCTTAAAGTCGATCTGGATTTTTATGCGGAATCGATTAAGGAGATTGCGGTGGAAATCATGGCCGAAGGCCTTTCCGCCTATCCCATCTTCATTGCCCACCAACACGAGGTCAGTATGGGCGAGTTGATACTGGACAAAAATGAGTTGGGTACCGACTGGTCCGTCCATGCATCGACATTGGAAGAATTTGTGGAACGGGGGATTGTCAAGGAAGAACGGAAGGCACACTTCATCAAACAGTACAAGAAACCGGAAGATTTTATGTGCGTGTTTGTCATTGTACCCGAAGGCGCTAATTTCGTGTTTTACCCCTATAAAGGGATAAAAGATGGACAATAGCAACAAATAAACTGCCCATTTAAACGTTTTGTATAAATGAGTGTCCAACATAAATAGCCAAAGTTAGAATACATGGCCCACGTTAGGTTGATGAACCGGATTACCAATATATGCTTGTTTGCGGTCATTTTTTTAATGACTACGGCTGTTCGTGCCCAAGAATCAGGGTTGATTCGTGGCATTGTATTGGAATCAGGAACCAGCAAACGGTTGGGCAGCGCAACGGTTACCAATCAACATACCGGGCAAACGACGTATACCAACAGCATGGGTACCTTTGAAATTAGGGCTACGGTGGGCGATAGCCTAACGGTTGCCCTTATGGGTTATCAAACGGGGCATGCAGAAGTGAAGACACTGAGTGATATCCTGATTGATTTGAGGCAGGGCAGCATCATGCTGGAGCAGGTGGATGTCATGGGGATGAGCAAGGAGGCCGAACTCCGTGATGCCATGCGCAGCTATCGCAAGCAAGGGGTCTATTACGATGGCAAGCCGTCTGCACTGGCGTATGTTTTTACGCCGATCACTGCATTATATGAACGGTTTGGCCGTACACCCCAAAATGCCCGGCGATTCCAGAACTACATGAATAGAGAACTTGAGGCAACTGACGTAGATCGTAAATTCAATAAGACACTCATTAACGAATTGACGGGGTTAGAGGGAGAAGATCTCAACAATTTCATGATTTGGTATCGCCCATCATTTGAAAAAGTACAATATTGGGGGGAATACGATATGACCGCGTATATCGTACAGTCTTTTAAGCAGTTTGATCGGGATGGGCGTCCCGAGGCCCCTAAGCTCCCTAAACTGGAAACCCCTGCTCAATAAAAAAGCACAACTTTCTTGCCGTCGGCTCCTAGTTTAATCTACATATTGCAAGGTTTTGGCATTGGGTTTGTATCTGTTAGTGAAACAATAAGAAAACGTATGATGATCAATAGAAAAATAGCATTATTCGGACTTTCCGTGGCTACATCGGCCATGTTATTAGGTAGCTGTAGTACCATCCAGTCCATGAGCAATACCCAAAAGGGTGCCGCTGGTGGTGCCGTGGCAGGCGGTGCCTTGGGAGCAATCATTGGCAATAAGGCGGGCAATACGGCAGTAGGTGCGTTGGCTGGTGCGGCGATCGGTGGGGTAGCTGGCGGGTTGATTGGGCGGAAAATGGATCGTCAGGCGGCTGAAATCGAACGTACGGTAGCTGGGGCGGAGGTTATTAAGGCAGAAGAAGGGATTATCGTGAAATTTGATTCCGGTATCCTGTTTGACTTTGATAAGACCGATGTCAAACCGGCTGCGCGTGAAAATATCGCTAACCTCGTTGCCTCCCTGAATGACAACCCTGACACCGATATATTGGTAATCGGGCATACGGACAATAAGGGAACAGACAAGTATAACCAAGGGTTATCAGAACGCCGGGCGAAAGCTGTACGTGACTATGCGGTTTCCCAAGGACTGGCTAAGCGCCGTGTCAAAACGGATGGCAAAAGTTTCCATGAGCCTATTGCTGACAACGACACTGAAAGCGGACGCGCACAAAATCGCCGTGTGGAAATTGTCATTGTAGCCAATGATAAAATGAAGCGCGATGCGCTTGACGAAGTGGGGGCACGCTAAACCCAGAAACAAGCTGTTTCTTTGTATGGAGGCCGTTTGAAACGATATTGCATCGTTTCAAACGGCCTCTGGTTATTTTTTCTACCCGGGAGGACTTTTTGTTTTCGTCCTACAACCACTATCTATCTTATCTTTGCCCCATGGCCGGTATCTATTTCCATATCCCATTCTGTAAGCAGGCATGCTATTACTGCGATTTCCATTTCAGTACGTCATTGAAGTACAAAGCGGAAATGTTGCAGGCCATGCACAGGGAAATGGCTCTGCAATCCCATTATTTGGCCAACAAACCTGTCGAAACCATCTATTTCGGAGGAGGTACACCCTCTTTGCTTGGAGCGGATGACATCCAGCGATTCATTGACTTGCTCGCACATCATTTCGACGTCCTTCCGGGTGCGGAAATCACCCTTGAAGCCAATCCAGACGACCTCAGCCTCGATCATGTACAGGCGCTGAAACATACGGCGGTCAACCGGTTCAGTATCGGCATCCAGTCGTTTTTTGAAGAGGATTTGCGTTGGATGAATCGAGCGCACCATGCCGAAGATGCCGAGAAAGCCATTCAGCGGGTGCAGGATGCCGGTTTCACGAATGTCACGGCAGACCTCATTTACGGTTATCCGTTGCTTACAAAGCATAAATGGCAGTCGAACATCGATAAATTACTGGCGTTTGGCATTCCCCATATTTCTGCCTATAGCATGACCGTTGAAGACAAGACCGCACTGGCTGCTTTTATTCGCAAAGGCAAGCAGGTTCCAATGGATGAAGAGCAAAGCGCCGCTCACTTTACCTATTTGGTGGAGGAGCTGTCTTCAGCCGGGTATGAGCAATATGAAATATCCAACTTCGCCAAGCCGGGCCAATATGCCCGCCACAATAGCAATTATTGGAAAGGGGTGCCTTATTTGGGTATCGGGCCATCAGCACATTCCTTTAATGGCGATACGCGGCAATGGAATGTGAGTAACAATGCCAAGTACATCGGCGCATTGAACCAAGACGAGCTGCCCTATGAAATCGAGGAATTGAGCGAGCAAGATAAATTCAACGAATACATCATGACAGCCCTCCGTACCCAATGGGGCATTGACCTTGAATTTGTCAAGAAACGTTTCGGGTTGCCATACTATCAGCAGCTCACTCAGACCCTCGAACGATTTATTGACAAGGAAGTTGTGCTTGGCGACGGCAAGGTGGTGTTGGCCGCCTCGGGTAAGCTGATGGCCGACCATATCGCATCCGAACTGTTTCGCTGATGCGTTGGTTTCCTCCCGAAAAAGAAAAATAAGTTTAACTTTGGGCGAAAATCAATGAATAGAAAACGCATTCCATTCGTTTGGTTAGCTTGCTGTGTATTGAAGAAGAAATTATTTACCTAAGGTGGTGCTTACCATGAAGAAAGTCTGTGCGATTACCATGGCCCGGAATGACGAGTTTTTCTTAAACCGTTGGATTGACTATTACGGCAAGCAACTGGGAGAAGAAAACCTGTACATTTTTTTGGACGGCGAAGACCAACCCATTCCAAAAAACGCGGGGCGGGCCAATGTGCAGCATCGCACACGTGTAGCAGAGCATGTGGTCGCTGCAGAGAAACGCCGACTGGGATTCCTTTCTGAGGTGGCCGCCGAATTGCTCCAGCGGTATGATGTCGTTATCGGTGTCGATGCCGATGAGTTTTTGGTTGTCGACCCCGCCTGTGGCAAGACCTTGGCCGCTTACCTGAGTGAAACCGAGATTCATCCCTCGGTATCGGGGCTAGGGATGGATGTCGGGCAGAAGCTGGGGGAGGAAGACATCCTGGATGAGGCGCGGCCCTTCCTTGCGCAACGGGAGTATGCGCTTTTATCTTCCCGCTATACCAAACCATCGGTGATATCGAAGGCGGTCAGCTGGGGTTCGGGTTTCCATCGGATCAAAGGGCATAACTTTAGGATTGACCGCAACCTATATTTGTTTCATTTCGGGGCGGTAGATTTCGAAATGATCCAGCAACGTTTCCTCGATAAGGATCGGATGGCGACCGGAAGAGAAAAACACATAAAAAAACGGGCTAAAGCGATTGACATCATCACCAACAAAAAGGCATGTGTCGGTGACAAATGGCTGTCGATAGCACGTACCTTGCAAACATGGATACGACCCGTTTATGCGTGGAATAAGCCCTCGATGGTTGGCTGGAAATTAGTGGTGAAAATACCCGAGCGTTTTAAAAATATTGTTTGAGCCGTATGAAGCAGACAGAAAATGAACCAGTGGACGTTGTTGTCGCTTGGGTAGACGGGAATGATCCTGCCCATAAAGAGAAAATACAGCCTTACCTGAACCCGCAGGCCCGCAAATCCGATGATGTCGCCGGCCCGACACGTTACCGATCGGTAGGGGAGATCTTCTATTGTGTAGCATCCATCTACCGATTTGCTCCCTTTGTCCGGAAAATATTCATCATTACCGATAATCAGCATCCAAACCTGGATGCGTTCGTGAAGCACAATTTCCCGGACAGCCCGATTGAGATCGAGATTGTAGACCACAGCGTGTTGTTTAGGGGATACGAATCCTATCTGCCGATTTTCAATAGTCGGGCGATAGAGGTTTGCACCTATCGAATCCCTGGATTAAGTGAAAATTACGTGTATTTTAACGATGATTTTTTTCTCTTGCGACCGGTTCAGTATAGTGATTGGTTCAGGGGTGATCGCGTCGTGGCCTACGGGAATTGGCGGAGTATCCTATTGGATAACCTGCTGTGGTTGATCAAACCCCCCAAGAATGGACATAAGCCGATAGGATTCAAGGATTCGATGATTGCCGCTGCACGCAAGTTGGGGCGGAAATGGACATATTTCCATATCGAACACACGCCCCACCCGTTGAAAAAGAGTGTGCTATCCGAATATTTCGACCAGCATCAGGAACACGTGATTAACAATATTATGCACAAATTCCGAAGCCCTAAGCAATTTAATACGCAGTCGCTCTATTACGCGCTGATGTTTGAAATGGGCAGGGCGATTCAGGGTTCGACAAAGAAAAAAGCCCTGTACCTGAAACCGGTAAAACGGGGGAGCAATTATGTGGAGCGGAAAATCCGCACATTTGAAGTCAACCCCGAGATCTGTTTCTGCTGTATGGGGTCGTTGGACCTGGCTACAGAACGGGATCGAGACAGGTTAATGAATTGGTTGAAAGACCTGCTCGATATCCAACTGGAGGTGGGGTGATGCTTTCATTTTCCTAGAAAGCCTGATCGTTTCTAATGGCGATAATATACTTGGATCTTAGGGGATAATTATTGAAAAAAACACGTAATTTGCAACGCTCATAACGTTCTAAACATATCACTATGCCAAAAAAACGCATACTCATCACTGGAGCCGCGGGTTTTCTAGGGTCGCATCTTTGCGATCGCTTTATTAAAGAAGAATATCATGTCATCGGGATGGATAACCTCATCACGGGTGATCTCCGCAATATCGAGCATTTGTTCAAATTGGAAAACTTCGAGTTTTATAACCATGATGTTTCCACGTTTGTACATGTGTCTGGCAATTTGGATTATATCCTACATTTTGCGTCGCCAGCCAGCCCGATAGACTACTTGAAAATTCCGATCCAAACATTGAAAGTAGGGTCTTTGGGTACCCATCATTTGTTGGGTCTTGCCCGAGCGAAGGGTGCCCGTATCCTGGTTGCGTCCACGTCCGAAGTATATGGCGATCCTACCATCAGCCCCCAACCGGAAGAATATTGGGGCAACGTGAACCCTGTGGGGCCACGTGGGGTTTATGATGAAGCCAAGCGTTTTCAGGAAGCCATTACGATGGCCTACCATACCTTTCACGGGTTGGAAACGCGCATTGTCCGCATCTTTAACACGTATGGCCCACGCATGCGCCTCAACGACGGACGGGTGTTGCCCGCTTTCATTGGGCAGGCCCTGCGCGGCGAAGACCTCACCGTTTTCGGTGATGGCTCACAAACCCGCTCATTTTGCTATGTGGACGACCAAGTGGAGGGCATTTATCGGTTGTTGCATAGCGATTACCCCTACCCGGTCAACATCGGGAATCCGGATGAGATTACCATCAAACAGTTTGGGGAGGAAATCATTAAACTGACGGGAACGACGCAAAAACTGATCTATAAAGAACTACCGGTAGATGATCCAAAACAGCGTCGGCCGGATATTAAGAAAGCACAGGAAATATTGGGGTGGGAACCCAAGGTGGGGCGTGCGGAAGGCTTGCGCATTACCTATGATTATTTCAGGTCGCTGCCTGACCAGGAAATACAACACAAGGATTTCACGTATTATAATAAAAAGTAAATGAGTAAGATTTTAGTAACGGGTGGCACAGGATATATTGGGTCGCACACAGTCGTCGAACTGCAACATGCGGGTTATACGCCCGTGATTGTCGATAACCTTTCCAATTCGACCATTGGCGTGCTGGAGCAGATCGAAAAGATTACCGGTATAAAGCCTGCGTTTCACCAGTTTGACTTGTGTGACGAAGCTAAGGTGAAGCAATTCGTCGCTGACCATCCCGATATTACCGGCATCATTCACTTTGCGGCGTACAAAGCGGTGGGTGAATCGGTACAGCAACCCCTGAAATACTATCATAACAATTTTTTCTCGTTGATTAACCTGCTGAATGCCTATGCGGGTAAACCGGTAAATTTTGTGTTTTCTTCGAGTTGCACCGTATATGGGCAGCCCGACCAGTTACCCGTCACGGAAGCCGCTCCGGTGAAGCAAGCGGAGTCGCCTTATGGCAATACCAAGCAGATTGCCGAAGAAATCCTGTCGGAAACTGCGGCTGCATTCGATAATTACCAGGTCATCTCACTTAGGTATTTCAATCCCGTGGGTGCCCATGAGACCGCATTGATCGGTGAGTTGCCCTTAGGGGTGCCTCAAAACCTCGTACCCTTTATCACGCAAAGTGCCATCGGTAAGCGCGGCCCGATCACGGTATTCGGCGATGATTACCATACACCTGATGGTTCGGCGATCCGTGATTACATCCATGTCGTGGATCTGGCCAAAGCGCATGTGGCGGCGATTAAGCTGTTGGAGAATGGTAACCCCAATGGCAATTATGATGTGTTCAATGTAGGGACGGGCACAGGTATTTCGGTATTGGAAGTCATCAAGGCCTTTGAAGCGTCGACAGGAGTAAAGCTCGATTACCAGATCGGCCCTCGCCGTGCAGGGGATGTGGAGCAGGTATGGGGCAATGTCTCCAAATCAACAAATGAGTTGGGTTGGAAAGCCGAATTGGACATTACCGAGATGATGCGCTCAGCCTGGAAATGGGAACAGTATTTGAAAGACCATCCGCTGGAGTAAGCTTGATCGTTCATGTCACTCAATCAGCATCCAACACTAAAAAAGGCAATACTTGACCTGCCCCAACAGGAAAAGGACAAGTTGTTGGTGCGTTTGGTTGGCAAAGACGAGCTATTGATGAAGCAAATGCACTTCCAGTTGTTAGAAGACGAGGCGGATTTGGAGCTACGGATTGAAGCGGTGCAACAACAGTTGCAGTTTATTTTTGACCGCAATACCGATTATATCGCCAACACTAATCAGTACCACAATGCGCATCAATTGATGGGCGAATTGAAATATGCCAGTGGTATCATCAATGAGCATTTCGCGGTCACGAAAGATAAGATGAGCGAGATACAACTCCGGTTATCTTTGGTGTCACAGAGTTTTGCCCATTTTGACAAACTGTTTGACCCCCATCCTTATGGTAGGAATGATAAATTATTGAATTACCAAGCGGGGCGGATTAAGTATATCATCGGAAAATATGAAAAACTGCACGAGGATTTGCAGTTTGAGTTTCGAGCAGAACTAAATGACGTATTGGCCTTTGCGTACCGGTCAGGCATGAAACCCTACCTGGAAGCACATGGCCTACCAAATGAAGTATAGAAAGATGAAGAAAATCGTTATTACCGGTGGAGCCGGATTTATTGGATCGCATGTCGTGCGCCGGTTTGTGAATACTTATCCGGACTATGAGATTGTCAATCTTGATAAGTTGACCTATGCCGGCAATCTGGCCAACTTGAAGGATATTGAAGATCAGCCAAACTATCGCTTTGTCAAAGGCGATATCACGGATACCGTTTTTATTGATGACTTTTTTGCAACTGAGCAGCCCGATGCGATTATCCACTTGGCTGCCGAATCGCACGTGGATCGTTCCATTAGCAATCCTATCGAATTTGTAGTGACCAATGTAGTAGGTACCGTCAATTTGCTGAATGCGGCCCGTAAACATTGGGAAGGGCAATACGATACCCATCGGTTCTACCATGTGTCTACGGATGAAGTGTATGGTGCCCTTGGCGAAAGCGGCATGTTTACCGAAGAGACCAAGTACGACCCCCATTCGCCATATTCGGCCTCTAAGGCTTCGTCTGACCACTTTGTGCGGGCTTATCATGACACCTATGGACTTGACGTGGTGATTTCCAATTGTTCCAACAACTATGGGTCACACCATTTCCCGGAGAAGTTGATCCCGCTAGCCATCAATAATATCAAGAACAACAAACCCGTACCGGTGTATGGTAAGGGTGAAAACGTGCGCGACTGGCTTTGGGTGGTAGACCATGCCCGGGCTATAGACGTGATTTTCCACCAGGCTGCTTCCGGGCAAACCTATAATATCGGTGGGCACAACGAATGGAAAAATATTGATCTCATCCACTTGCTTTGTCGCATTATGGACAAGAAGTTGAGTCGGCCTGAAGGTGAATCAGCAACGCTCATCACCTTTGTGAAAGACCGAGCCGGGCACGATCTCCGGTATGCCATCGACGCGACCAAGCTCAAACAGGAACTCGGTTGGGAACCCAGCCTGCAATTTGAAGAAGGGCTGGAGAAAACCGTAGATTGGTACCTAGCCAATGAGGAATGGTTGGAGGATGTCACCTCCGGGCATTATCAGCAGTATTACCAGGAGCAATACGGGAGATAATTAACGAAAAACGCCGTTCTTAATCAATAGCCCCGCATCCACTTGTTTGTCGAAGCTGATGTAACCGGGATAATTGATTTCTTTGTTGCCCAAGGCGATCGTCGGTTTTATTTTGAAGGTGAGATTGATTTGCTCACCTGTATTCCCTTGTTCGGCCTGTCGTAATAATTCCACGAGCTTATTGAGCGTTTGCCTGTCAGCAAGAAACTTATAGGCATTGGCCTGTAATTTAACGGGTACGATCACCGTTTCGCCCGGCGGCACCTCGATGGGCAGATCAGAAGTCCCGTCCAGTACTTCATTGCCATCAACCGCTATCTTGTAGGTGAATTGCTTGATACCGGCCAAGGCATTCGTCGGGTTGTTGACCCGGATGTTTAGCAGTGCCGAAAGCGGGATGTCGCGGTTAAGGAACCCGATGGCCACGCCCGGCAAGCGGCCTAAATCTACACGGCCACCATCGACGAGTTTATTGATGTCTGTGCCTGCCAGAAACAAACTGTCAACGGATATAAATTCATAACGGCATTTTTCGAGTGCCCGCAACTCTTTGGCCTGCCTATTTACGCCGCAGGCGGCAAACGCCATGGCCATGATGACGCATACAATACTTCTATTTAACATCAGCTGACTTGCGGCAATATTGGGGCCAAAGTATTTTCAATGATGCCACCGGCTTATTGAAAACAGATTGACCTGAGCAAGAAACACATGATGTTGGCTTTTTTTGATTATCCACGATGTTTCGTATGGGTTTGTGTATAATTTTTGTTGTTTTTAAGGCATTCCTCATCAATTTATTTTTTAACTCAAAATAATTGATTTTATTCGCTTAGGATAGATCATTTTGGCGAGGTTTCAATAGGCCGTCGCAGCCATCCTGTCAGATCATCCGAATGATATCTTGCCGATTCCCAGTAGTGAGTTGATATTGAATAATGAAATGGAAAATAACTAATAAAAATGCTGATGATTTCTATAACAAAAACTAACGTGTGGCAGCCGTTTACACTCAAGGCGGGCTTGATGCTTGCTTTTCTCGGTGCCACGATCATTGCTAATGCACAACAGGCTATTTCCTATCAATTACCGCCGAAAGAAATTGTTGAGTTGGTGGATGCGCCGCAGATTCCCGAACAGGAATTTAGCAAGGATGGTCAATGGATGCTGGTATTGGAAGCTCCTAATTATCAATCGGTCGAACAGATTTCCCAACCGGTGTTAGGTGTTGCGGGGCTGCGGATTAATCCGGTCACCAATACCACGGTGGCAGAAAATCTCGGTACCTTTAAAGGGGTTACGGTAAGGAATCTAACATCAGGAGAGGAATTCGCGCTAGCCGGCTTGCCAGCAGACTTGCAACTGGCTGATGTAAAATGGTCGCCAAAAGAAGGCGTCTTTGCTTTTTTGAATAAAACACTCCACGACACCGAATTATGGGTGGCTGACTTGCATAGCAAAACCGCCAAGAAGGTGCTGAGCAAGGTCAATGATACCTACGGAAGCACGTTCCTTTGGAAAGGCGATGGTTCGGGCCTGTTGGTACAGCAGGTGGTTGCCGACCGGGGCAATGTGCCTCAGCCAAACCCGGTGCCGACGGGGCCCGTGGTACAGGAAAACCTGGGCGGTGTTACGCCCTCCCGGACGTACCAAAACTTGTTGGCTAATCCATACGACGAAAGCGTCATGGAATATTACCTTACATCCAATTTGGTTGAGGTAGATTTGGAAGGCGCTACTAAAACGATCGGGATTTCCGGAGTATTCAAGTCGTTAGAATATGCGCCAAATGGACAGTATATCTTGGTGCAACGTGTCGTAAGGCCATATTCTTACCTCGTGCCTATTCATCTTTTTCCGACAGAAGTCTCCGTTTACACGGCTGCTGGACAGCAAGTGCAACATATCCACACGATTCCACTGGCTGATAACCTACCCATTAGCTTCGATGCCGTCGTGGCGGGGCCGAGAAATTTTAGGTGGCGGAACGATAAGGATGCTGCCCTGGTGTATGTAAAAGCATTGGATAACGGCGATCCGAATGCGGCATCCGAAATAAGAGACGAAATTTTCGAAATCGACAACCCATTTGATTTAGCCCAATCCCAAAAGCTATTCGCCAGTAACTATCGGGTAAATAATATCCACTGGGGAGACGGACTGGCGATCGTGGCGGAAAATTGGCGTAAAGATCGATCATCCAGATTAACCCTCATTGATCCCAATACCAATGCCGTAATCAGCGTTATTGCCAACCGTAAATCTGAAGACACCTACACCGATCCGGGGTCGTTTATCAAAAACAAGAGCGGGTTACTGCTCACGGATGGAAAAGGCTCGGTTTTTACGCAAGGATTAGGAGCCTCTCCTGAAGGCGACCGACCTTTTGTGATGAAATGGAATCTGCTTAATGGCAAACAGGACACCTTGTATAAATCAAAGCGGGATTATTACGAGGAGCCTTTGTTCTTCAACAATACGGGTACCGTCTACGTTTCCCGGGAGTCGGCCAAAGATGCTCCGAATGTTTTTGCGATCGACTTGAAGCGCAAAAAAGAGCAGCAGATTACGCATTTTACCGATCCTTATCCGAGCTTGGCCAACGTACAGAAGACGTTATTATCCTATCCGCGTAAAGATGGACTAAGCCTCTCGGCAACCCTATATGTGCCGGAAGGATTTAAGAAGGGAGATCAGCCATTGCCGGTATTGATTTGGGCTTATCCGAGGGAATTTAAAACCAAAGAAGCTGCCGGACAAGTAAAGGGCTCGCCGCATCGTTATCCACGACTGGCCTTCCGTTCGCCGGTTTATTGGGTAACCCAAGGATACGCGGTGTTAGATCAAGCGGATATGCCCATCGTAGGCGAAGGCGACCATGAGCCAAATGATACGTTCGTCGAGCAAATTACGGACAATGCCAATGCACTGATTGACTATGTGGTGGATATGGGGGTAGCCGACCGCGATCGAATCGCAGTGGGGGGACACTCCTATGGTGCATTCATGACCGCCAATCTATTGGCACATACGGATCTTTTTGCTGCCGGCATTGCGCGTAGTGGTGCCTATAATCGGACGCTGACCCCATTTGGTTTCCAAGGGGAAGCCAGGACTTATTGGCAAGCCAAAGAAACGTATGATGCCATGTCACCATTCAATTTTGCGCCTAAGATCAAAAAACCGCTGCTGCTCACCCACGGGATGGATGATGAAAACTCGGGTACTTTCCCGATTCAGAGTGAGCGCTTATACGCAGCCATAAAAGGTCATGGTGGAATCGTACGGTTGGTGATGCTGCCCAAAGAATTTCACGGCTATCGAAGCAGGGAAGGTGTGCTGCATACCTTCTGGGAGCAGCATCAATGGCTGGAAAACCATGTTAAGAATAAGAAGTAAGCAAGATTAAGCCAGTCAACAGGATTAATCTAACGCCTTCGCAATTTGTTCCGCCAGTTCCAGCATGCCTTCCTCTATTGGCCGGTCGCGATTAGTCAATAGGATGATGCTGAACCGACGTGAAGGGATTCGGTAAAAGACGTTCCGAAAACTGGCCGTGCTTCCGGTGTGGTAAACCACTTGTTCCCCTTTTTCGTTTTGTTTTAAGTGCCAACCATATCCATAACGGACAGTATCGCCCGTTGCCAAGGTGTTGTAGGCAAATGCTTCTTCGATCCATTGTGTGGGCAATACGGTGCCTGCATATAGGGCTTGGTCCCATTTGGCTAAATCCGACACACTGCTGTAGATGCCGCCATCACCGAGCACTGCGCTCGTCGAACTCTGGTCGCGCTGTACCCATTGGTCGCCCACGCGGGTGTAGCCGTAGGCGCGGGAAGGTACCGTGGTCTTGCCGTTTTCATGTGCCAATGTAGCTGTCATGCCCAAGGGCTCAAAAATGTGTTTTTGGAGGTAATCGGCAAAGGAAATGCCACTGTATTTTTCTACCGCCAGTGCCAGTAAGGCGTATCCGGAGTTGCTGTATCGGTATTGGGTGCCGGGAGCGAAATAGCCACTATCCAGCTTCATGAGGATGTCCAATACTCCCTGGTCTTTGATCTGTGGATGGAATGCGGTATCTGCCACATAATCTTCATAGTCAGGGATGCCCGACGTATGGGTGAGCAGGTGTTTTACGGTAACCCTGTCGCCATATACGGGGAAGCCCGGAAAAATCTCACCAAGTGTTGTATGCAAGGACAACTTCCCCGCATGGATAAGCTGCAAAATACAGGTGGCAGTGAACTGCTTGCTTACGGATGCCAACCGAAAATTGGTGATGGATGTCACAGTATCCCGGTTTTCCAATGAGGCGTAGCCGTAATTTCGTTGTAACACCACCTGACCATCTTCAATAATGAACAGTGATGCACCGGGGTTTTCGCCTTGGTATGCCATCAATAGGGCGTCAATACGATCGGACCGTTGGGCAAACGGACGGTTGACCACCGCACCTTGCAGCAGAACCAATGAAATGAAGAGGAAGGCTTTCATTGGGACAAGATACGGAATCTCTAGTTAATTGTTTTTAATCATAGTGCTGGGTTATTTCCTGAATGAGCTGTTTAGAAGTGTCATGCATCATTCCCACATCTACGGAGTAGGCAATATATTTTACACCCAAGTCTATCCACTTTCTTGCATCTGCTATCTGGTCTGTGAATACACCCGTTAGTATCCCTTTCGCTTGGCACTTTTCGATGATGCGTTTCATCTCATTGATGACCACCGGGTGGTTGATTTCACCGGCGAAACCCAAGGATTGCGAAAGGTCGTATGGGCCGATAAAGACAATATCCAAACCCGTGACCGAGATGATCTCATCGATATTGTCTAGTGCTTTCTGACCTTCCAACTGCATGATCAGCAGGTTTTCATTGGCCTGTTTAAAGTAGTCAAACCTGTTGGTATGGGAATATTGGGCAGCCCGCACGAAACGGCATACGCCTCGCTTCCCCATTGGCGCAAATTTGGCATATTCAATGGCCTGACGTGCCTCGTGGGCGGTATCGATTTGCGGTACCTGGATACCCCTGGCACCGATGTCTAGTGCACTGCCAATCTGAGATGCATTGTTCTCGGCCACGCGGATAATAGGGAAAGCACCGGCTATTTCCGCTGCCCGTACCAAGTGTTGTGCATTGAGGATGGAATTGGGGCCATGCTCCAAATCGATGATGATGAAATCAAAACCTGCGTATCCCATTGATTCTATCATGGCTGGGTCGGAAGTCTTGGAAAACGGCCCGATGACCGTTTCATTCTTCGTTAATTTTTCAATAAATTTCATGGTGTTCATGTTCAATTTTACCATTCGGCGATGGAACCATCGTCGTGTCTCCAAATAGGATTATGCCAATCATGGCCTATGTTAGTCATTTCCTGTACGTACGCTTCATTGACCTCCACGCCCAAGCCAGGTTTTTCGGAAAACGAGACATACCCATCTTCATATGTGAAGATAGCGGGGTCGGTAACGTAATCCAGTAAATCATTGCGTTCATTATAGTGGATGCCCAAACTTTGTTCCTGAAGCGCGGCGTTGTAGCATACGGCATCTAGCTGAAGGCAAGCGGCCAACGCGATCGGTCCAAGGGGGCAGTGGGGTGCTAGTGCGATGTCGTAAGCCTCCGCTGCTGATGCGATTTTCTTGCACTCTGTGATGCCGCCGGCATGTGAAAGATCTGGCTGAATGATATCTACCGCACGGCTTTCAAAAACATTCTTGAAATCCCACCTTGAAAATAGCCGTTCACCCAATGCGATGGGTATGTTGCTCCGTGATGCCAATTCCGTGATGCCCTCCAGGTTCCCTGGCAGCAACGGTTCTTCTATGAATAAGGGATTGAATTCTTCCAACTTCCGAAATAAAACCCGGGCCATGGGCTTATGCACACGGCCATGGAAGTCAATTCCGACATTGATTTCCGAACCAAAATGTGAACGGATGGTGGCCATCCGCGCTAGTAATGCATCTACCTCCTTGTGTGAATCAATGAATTTCAACTTACCTGTACCATTGATTTTGATGGTTTTGAAGCCTTTGTCGATGACTTTTTGTATTTCGGCTACCATGGCGGTAGGTTCATCTCCGCCGACCCATGAATAGACTTCAATCTTATCCCTACAGGCACCACCCAGCAAGTCGTATATCGGAGCGTTGTAATATTTCCCTTTAATATCCCAAAGTGCTTGGTCAATTCCGGATAAAGCGCTCATGAGTATGGGGCCTCCACGGTAGAATCCTCCGCGATACATCAGATTCCAGTGATCTTCGATGGTCAGCGGATTTTTATTCATTAGGAGGGCCATCAATTCCTTGACGGCAGCTGCCACGGTGTCAGCGCGCCCTTCTACGATGGGCTCCCCCCACCCGATTAGCCCTTCATCGGTTACTATTTTCAGGAATAGCCATCTTGGGGGCACCTTGTACAGTTTATAGTCTATGATTCTCACGCGAGTAGGTATTTAGAAGGTGTCGGAAGTATATAGCCGGGCTGTTAACCCCCCATCAATGAGTATTTCAGCACCGGTGATTTTTTTGCTTTGGTCTGTTACTAGGAATAATGCCAAGTTTGCGATATCTGTCGGCTCGCATATTTCACCCGTGGCGTGCATTTTTTTAATGTCATCCGCTACTTTTTCAGGGTTTTCTTTTTCAGCCAACCATCGTTGGTAATGGTGGGTATCCGTGAAACCGGGGCATACCGCATTCACACGGATTCCATACTTTCCTAGGCTGATCGCCATGCTTCTTGTCATCGCGTTCACACCGCCTTTGGCCGCAGCATAAATTTCCGTATCCGGTAAGGTTCTGTGTGCGTGATTGGAAGATATGTTGACTATTGCACCCGCAATGCCATGTTTGACCATGTGTTGGGCGGTGTACTTGGAACAGAGGAATACCCCTCTCAAATCAATGTTGATGATCTTATCCCAATCGGCTAGCGTGGCGTCGAATATTGGTTTGAACAAGGTCACACCGGCATTATTGATTAGTATGTCTATTTTGCCGTATCGATTTGCTACCGTGTCGACCAATGCGATGATCTGGGATTCCTGCGCCACATCCGTTTGGATGAACTGTGCGCGACCTCCTTTTGCCAGGATCGCTTTTTCTACTTCCGTTCCTTCGTCGTAAGCTATCGTAGCGATAATGACAATGGCACCATTGTCTGCAAATGTTTCGGCAATTGCCCTGCCAATCCCTTTTCCGGATCCGGTGATGATGGCTACTTTATCCTTTATTGAACTCATCAAATTTCTATTTTAATTTATACGTGTGGTCGTTATTTAACAAGAGGGTTGTACGCTAAATGATTACGTTCTATTGTGCTTGGTTTCTGGAACAAAGAACCATAGGAAGCCAAAATAGATAGCGCAGATGATCGAAAACGTCAGGAATGTTTGAAATTCAGATAGCGTATTAATCATGACGGGGAAAATATAGGTAATGGCAAAACAGGCAATCCATAAAGACGCCGAAGCCATGGAGACGGAGACCTCACGTATGCTGATTGGGAATATCTCCGCAATGATTACCCAGGTCACCGGAGCCAATGTAGCAGCATAGGTGCCAATAAACGCCAGCACGAATACACTGAGCATACTTTGGGAAAACATGCTGCTATTAAACGACAAGCCAATCAGGAGAAGTAATATGGACATGACCGCTGACCCGATGAGCATCAGCTTCTTTCGGCCTATTTTATCGACTCTATTAATCGCAATGAACGTGAAAACGAGGTTTGTGCCGCCAATCAGGATTTGAAGGAAAAGCTGGTCATGGACATTCATACCCGCCTTTTCAAAGATGACAGGAGCATAAAACAATACCGCATTCGCCCCTGATATCTGCTGGAATATCGCAATGGTGATCGCGATGACTAAGAGGGCAATATATTTCCTTGAAAAGGGGTTTTCGCGACTGTTTTTTTGGTTGGCATGCAACTGGTGCTGGGTGATGGCCTCGATCTCCTCTTCTGCTTCTGCGGGGCTGAGCGTTTTCCTTAATATGTTCATGCCCAATTCCTTTTTCCCCTTGAAGATCAGCCATCGTGGGCTTTCGGGTAGGAAGCCCACAAACAACAAAAATAACAAAGCAGGCCCGCAGCCACTGATAAACATCCACCTCCAATTCCAATCGGTCTCTGCCAAAAAATAATTCGATAAGTATGCGGTCAAAACACCGATGACAATGGCCAATTGATTGATCGATACCATTTTTCCACGAATGCGCATCGGGCTGATTTCAGCAATGTATAGCGGTGACAGCACGGACGCCCCTCCGACACTAAAGCCGGCGATAATCCGCCAACAAACAAGCGTGCTGATGTTCTGGGCGAACCCCATCATAATGGAAGAAATGGTGAAAATAACGGCTACGAGGATAAATGAAGGCTTTCTCCCCAATTTTTCGGCTATTTTACCAAATAATACCGATCCTGCAATACAGCCGATATATAGGCAGCTTGCCACCCAACCCAATTGGTCGGGACTCAATGAAAACTGCGGTTGTATAAACGGGATGGTTCCGGAGAAGACGGCAATGTCAAATCCGAATAATAATCCACCAAGTGCGGCGATCAGGCTGTAATAGGCAATTTTACGATGGCTTTTATTCACAATAATTGGCATAATATATATTCTTAAAAAGATGCCAAAATATGAAGAGCCTGAAATCTCCAAATGAACAAAAAAGGATAATTAATGGACTATTTCCTCTTTATAGGTTTTTTGTTCCAAGCTGTTTCTGTACACCGTCGGTGAAACGTTCATATGCTCCTTAAATAGTCTGGAAAAGTAGTATTGGTCATCGAATCCGATATCAAGGGAGATTTCGGAAATCCGCTTGTCTGAGAATTGGAGCAAATGGCAAGCACGCTGTATTTTAAGGTGGTTAAGGTATTCGATCGGAGAGTAACCGGTCTTGTTTTTGAATAGTTTTGAAAAATGGGATACAGATAAATAAACGTGATTAGCGATATCCGACAACGTGATTTTTTTATTGAGATTAGCCTTTAGGAAAGCAATGGATTTTTCCACCACGTCGTTTTCCGATACTTCGTTGACGTTGCTGAATTTTTCCGAGAATAAGTATCCGCCCAAAAAGTAGGGGAGGGTCAACGCAATGAATTCGAAGATGTCCTTTCCGTACCCTTGGAGGAGCTGGTTATACATCTTGTTAAACAGCGTAATATGCTGCTCGCTCAAGATCAGGGTATTATTTTGCTTTAGGACCTTGCCGTAAATCCGATCAGCGATAATATCCGCCTGCATGCCGCTGAAGTGCATCCAATAAATGGTCCAGGGGAATCGTTCATCAGCTTTATAAAAATGCTTTTTCTCCGCAGGAATTAAGATGTATTCATTTACGGCAATATGATGCCGTTGGCCGTCTACGATAACTACTCCCTTGCCATCTACGCAATGAATCAAAATATGTTCCCTACACCCCTGTATGCGTTTACAGAAATGGTGCATCGCTTTGGGATAGTACCCGATATCGGTAATGTTGAAATAACGGGAGATGGGATTGGCCTGATATTGTTCCACGACCACTGGCGGCACGATGATTCGTCGTTCCCCATCAAAACCCTCTTCCTTTTTTATTGTCATTGTCACTGCGCTATAATCAAAAAAGAATATAATCCATTATAATGAATAATAATTCTATGAACCGTGCTATTGTTAAGGAATATATTTGCTATCAGTCAAACAATATTATGAACCTTTTTCCAAAAATGGAAATTATTTTAAGTGGTTCCTGCATCTTGGACAGCAGAAAGGAATGTCGATGCAGCATATAATCATAGGCGATAACATGGTGGAGCAATATTTTATCGAGAATAGTAATGGGATGCGGGTGGGGATACTCAATTATGGAGGTATCATTACCCAACTATCGGTACCTACGACACATGGCAATAGGGTGAATACCATACTTTCCTATAACCATCTCGACGACTACCTCACCGACACCCACTATGTCGGAGCGACTATAGGAAGGTATGCAAATCGCATTGGTAATGGGCAATTTGCATTGGATTCCTTGGATTGCCAGTTGTCCGTAAATGAACTGGAAAACAACAATCACTTGCACGGGGGATTTCAGGGATTCAATACAAAAATATGGTCGATGGAGCGGCATACACCATCCGAGGTGACGCTCTTTTACGAAAGCCACGATGGGGAAGAAGGGTATCCCGGCATTTTGCAAGTATGGGTCACATACCGCGTTTTAGAAGAGAATGCGTTGCAACTAACCTATACGGCAAAGACCAATAAGACCACCATTGTCAACTTGAGTAACCATAGCTATTTTAACCTTAGCGGGGATCCGCGGCAATCCATCTGTGAACATACCATTCAAGTCAACACCGGTGAGTTTACCCCACTGGATAAACGTAACTTACCCGACGGAACGATCGCTTCTGTCTCCAATACGGTGTTCGACCTGAGAGAAGGAAGAAAAGTTGGGGAGGTGATGGATGATATTGTCAATACGAACTATGCCTTTGTTCAGGCGGGGAATGAAAATGTACCGATGGCCGTATTGACAGATAGCAAGTCTTGCCGGACGCTCACCATCAGTTCAAGCTATCCCGGTATGCAACTTTATTTTGGGAGTTTTCTAGGCGGACGGTTTAGTCCTTACCAGGGAATATGCCTCGAGCCTCAATATTTCCCGAATTCACCGAACAATGATCATTTCCCATCGGCAAAACTGGAACCTGATGAAATGTTTAAACACAGCATTAAATATGCTTTTTCAAACTTTTAACGTTGCTTATGGCATTACCACAACCTCATAAAATAATAGATGGCCCGCTCACGCTTGGTGAAGGGCCATTGTGGGATGAAAGGACAGCGACACTTTACTTCGTTGATATCCTTGAGCGGAAGTTATTCATCTATTCCCGTGGGCTCGAACGGTTCGACGTACACGATTTCAATGAATTTATCAGTTGCGTTGCCTTATCACCATCGCCCCAAGAGCTATTGGTCGCGTTGGAAAGCGGTATCTATCGTTATGATATCGAAAACAAACGGCTACGTTTTCAAATCCAACCGGAACAGAAAGCGAACTATCGATTCAACGATGGGCGTGTGGACCCGCAAGGCAATTGGCTGCTCGGCAGCATGAATAACATCAACAATGGCCCGGGTGCTACGCATCAACCCGACGCTTCCCTATTCCGGATAGCTGGCCGCGAGGCCAATATATTACTGGATGGCGTCACGATTTCGAATGGTTTGGTATTTTGGGATGGTTGCGTTTATTTCATTGATTCCATATTGGGGAATGTTCGTCGTTTTTCCTATCACAATGATGCACTACGGTTTGAAGAAGCGATATTTACGATATCCGATGGCACCTCGCTCGATGGGATGACCGTTTCAACGGTGGGCAAACTGTATATCGCCAATTGGGGAGGGGGCAAAATCATTGTCTTTGACCTGTTGCTAAGGGAGGTCGTTGGGGAAATACCGCTTCCCTGCAAGAACCCAACTTCTTGTACGTTTGGGGGAAGGAATCTCGATGAGCTGTATATGACCACTTCCGTGTTAGGTGATGAAACAAATCGCCATGCCGGTGCGGTTTACATGGTGAAATTAAATGAAAACGGATATGTCGAAAATAAAGTGGGTTGGTAGGTGGCGGGCGCAGCGATTGCAGAATTGCTGAATGTGAAGGTTGACGGGCAGACCTACTTGACTATTCCCCATTTCGAAAAGACGAGATAGACAGCTAGCATGGCCAGCAGCAACAGTGCAGACGCCCAATGTCGACGCTTCCAAGGGATACTTTTCGCTACCTGCATGGGCAGCGGCGTGTTGTTTAGCGGTTCCATGGGCCAGGCTTTCCCAATGCCCAGCATGAGTAGTGAAGTGATCACAAACAGGATCGCCAATACATGTAGGAAGTGGAGTTCGACCACAACGATATATTGGCATAAGAAATAGCTTACCATAAAAAAAAGCAGCCCTATTTTAGCCGCGATCGGTGGCACCCGTTTGGTAAAGAATCCCACTACCACAATGGTAAAAATCGGGATGCTGAATAGACCAGCAACCTTCTGGAGGTAGGTGTAAAAGCCGCTGTGTGCAAACATGATGAACGGTGCGGTAAACATGGCCAGCAGCGAAAGCGCCATTTCAAAACGTTTTCCGGTTCTGACCAGTTCCTTGTCTGAAGGTACCACACCCCGTTTTAATCGGTATGGTTTGTATATATTCAACACGAATAAGGTGCTACTGCTATGAAGCCCTGCATTGTATGTGGTCATCGCTGCCCCGAATATCAGCGCCGCGGTCAATCCGAGCAGTACCCCCGGCAGGACATTTGACGCGAGCATCGGAAATACGGATGCGGTATTCTCGATGTTTGGATACAGGTGTACGGCAACTAGGCCAGGCAGGTTAATGAGTACCGGGCTAATAAGCTTGCCGACAGCCGCCAGTGCCATTCCTTTTTGGGCATGGACCAGGTTTTTGGCCACCAGTGTCTGCTGTACAATGTACTGCTCCATTCCCCAATAATAAATATTGACCAGTATCATGCCCGTAAATATGGTGCTGAACGGCACGGCATCCGTTGATGAGCCGATGGCATTTAAGTGGGATGTATGCTTGCTGAGCAGTCGGTTTACCCCATTTATCAGGCTCCCTTCACCTAGCGCATCAAGCGCATACCAGGGCAAGCAGATGCTGACAAGCAATAGACCCGCCCCAAGTACGGTATCGGAAATAGTGATGGATTTCAACCCGCCGGCGATGGTGTAAATACTCCCAATCAGACCGAGTACCCATACCATGATCCAGATGCACTGCCAATACGTTAGTCCAAACCAAGCGGATAGGTTAAACATCCCCGTCATGGCCACGGCCCCACCATAAAGCACTGGGGGAAGTAAGTTTACGATATAACTGATCAAAAAGATGATGGAAACCAACTTTTTGGTTCCTTCGCTATATCGCTTGGCCAGAAAATCAGGGGTGGTGACCATGCCGCCTTTGAAATACACCGGTAGCAAGAATTCGGAGACGAGCAACATCGCCAATACCGATGTGGTACCCCAGGCCATCACCGATAGGTTATTGATGTAGACCGATTCGTTTTCCCCAATAAATTGGTTGGCGCTGAGGTTGGTCAGCAGCAAAGAAGCGGCGACGACCAGGTAACCGTTATTCTTGCCTGCCAGGAAAAGGCCGGAGACGGAATTTAAATTTACCGCCTTGGTTTTGTACCAAGAGATGACCGCTACCAACAGCGTGCAGACGATAAAACTTATGGCTACTGTGGCGTCCAATCAAAGTGATTTTCGGTAATGTAGCTTCGTGGGTACTACCAATTGGATTTTCTCCCGCGTAAGCGCATACCCGGCTGCCAATCTGCCCATTTCGACAAAATCAGCGGTGAAGGTGGTAATCCCACCGGCAATGATCTCTTTCACGACGTCGTCGTTATGGGCTAACACGGCCAGATCCTTGCCTAGTTTCCACTTTCTATCCATGACATCCTTCAGGATGGCATACAGTTCTGGATTGTGGATGGTGAAATATACCTTGTTCTTTTCGATGGTACCACTTTCATAGTGGTTTTTTACCGTTCCTTTCATGCCAGAATCTTTCAGGAATTTCCGGAATGATTGCAAGATTTCCTGGGGTTCGGCGGTACGCTTCCTGAAAAAGAAGATAATCTCGTCATATGCACTCATTTTCGAGGCAAGCTTTTGGAACACTTGGTAGGACGACAACTTAAATTCTTGGGTGACGTACGAATAATCTTTTCCCAAGGCCAGGTACCGGTCAATGATCAACAACTTGAACGGAGGGATGGTTACCAATATGTTCTTGATCCTCTCGGTGGCGATGGGCGCCACAATATACAAGCTGTAATGCCCCACGATGCGGTTAAAGATGGCTTCAAACACGTCGGGATTGTTATGGTGGAAATACAGGTCGACCTGCATATCCCGACCGATATGTGCCTTGAGGCTGTTGTACATTGCTTCCTGAAACGTGTCAAAGGCGTACATCAACAAAGCGATCGTCTGTTTCTGGCGGATATTGCCACTGATCACAAAATACCCCTTACGGTTCTTGGAAGCGATCACACCCCGCTCCATCAATTCTTTGTATGCCTTTACAATCGTTTCCCGTGCATACCCTAATTCACTGATCATGGTGTTTACGGAAGGCAATGCGGCATTGGTGCGTAGCCCTCCTTCATCGATGGCATCCAATATCCCCTGGACTAGTTTCTCATGCTTGGAAAGTGATTGCAAGTTTTCCAAAGCACGCACCTTTCCAACAACCAAAGACACCGGGTCATCGTGATTTTTGCCCATATTATTTTTTCTCTGTTGTGATTTGGTAAATATAGGCACCTTCTCCATCAAAATCCATAATAAAATTTTGCGGTGGTTTCGTGCCGTTCCCATCGGGGAATCCCCACGTTATTCTGCGTCTAGTTGAATAATCACGCTAGCCCTATTGCTTCTCACCTGTGGATTAAAACCGACTTTCATCAGGAAATCACCGGAATACACTTTTTCACCGCTGATCGGAGAAGACGTTCCGGGATAAACGTTTACTTCCTTGACGCGATAGTTGCGGTTTGGGTCTAGCCCTTCTAGTTTTATGGGAGCGAGGCTTCCCTCGTCATAGCGATAGTTTACCAAGTAGTTGAAAAGGATTCCCCTGGTTTTATCCTTGTCTACGAAAAGCATGCTGGCCACGCTGCTCTCATTGGGATGCGTGAGGCGGTATTGGTCGCCTTGCCAGATGGTATGCTTGATTTCGTTATACGTCTGCACTGCTTGTTGGCAAAACGCGAGGTCATTTTCATTCAAGTGGTCTATCACGATATCGAAACCTAATTTGCCCATCATGGCTACATCTGTCCTGAATTTGATGGGTTGTTTGCCCCAGTCGGTCACGTGGTTTGCACTGCTCATGGCTGGGTAAAAGAAGGAATTTTCCCATTGGATGAAGATGCGTTCCAGCGGATCGGTATTGTCGCTGGGCCAGTATTCCGTGAAATACTGCAAGGCGGCGTAGTCAACGCGGCCACCGCCGCCAGAGCAAAGCATCATGGGTACGGTAGGGTATTTGGCCCGTATTTTTTCCAGCACCTTGTACAGTCCGCGTACATAGTCAATATACAGGTGTGACTGGTTTTTCAGGTGGGCGGAGTACGCATTGTAGATGACGGCATTGCAATCCCATTTGATATACGCAAGATCGGGGTTTTTGGTGAATAGGTCATCTACCACACCGAACACGAAATCTTGCACTTCGGGGTTGCTGAGGTCAAGCACCAGTTGGTTTCTAAAGTAATATTCGTCGCGTTGGGGCTGCTTGATCACCCAATCGGGATGCGTTTCGTAGAGTTCGCTTTTCGGATTGACCATTTCGGGTTCGATCCAGATACCGAACTTTACGCCGTTAGCGGAGGCTTCTTTCACGAGTGAGGCGATGCCATTGGGCAATTTTTGCTTATTTTCTCCCCAGTCACCTAGACCTGCCGTATCCCCATTCCGCGGATACTTATTGGCAAACCAGCCATCGTCAAGCAAGAATAGGTCTACACCTAACTTTTTGGTGTCTTTCAATAGCGATTTTAGTTTTTCCTCGTTAAAATCGAAATAAGTGGCTTCCCAATTGTTCAGTAGCGTGAGGCGCTCTCCTTTGCCATCCAGCAATTTATGGTCGCGCGCCCAGTTGTGCAGGTTGCGACTGGCTAGGCCCTTGCCCGAGGCCGAAAAGGTATACATGAACACGGGCGTGGTGAAAACGGTTCCCGCGTCTAACGAATAATCGGACGCAAAGTTATTCATGCCGGAAATGATGCGGAGGTTGTTTTGCGGATCGAGCTCCAGATCCGTGCGAAAATTGCCGCTCCACTGGAGTGCTCCAAACAATACTTCCCCCTCGTTTTCCGTTGCCGGTTTATTTAAAGAAACCATAAAAATGGGAGGCTGGAACAGGTGCGCACGGGTGCCGAGCTTGGAGTCGAGCACCTTGATGCCATGGGTGAGCTTAGCTTCCTCGGGTTGCATTTCCCGCGCCCAATCTCCGTAATATTGGCGTAGCCAAAAACCATCGGCTTTCAAATGCAGGTTGGCAGAAGCAAATTTGTGCAGGGTAACCGCCTTGTCCTCATCATGCTTTATTTCGCTCCATTGCTCTACCACGTCATGATGGAAATAGGTTTTGTAGCAGAGCGTCACTTCGAAGGGGTAAACCGGGTCTTTCAATAAAATTCGAAACAGCGATATGCCTTCTTGTGGCTGTTGCACCTCATGCGCTACATACCGCAGGTCGAGCGACTGATTACCATCAGCATGGGTGACGGTAATAGCAGGCTCCACCAAGTTGCGCGAGCCAGCTGGCGTGTAGGCCGAGTTAAGCAATCCGGTATAATCTGTCGCCTGTCTGTATACACTGGTAACGGCCCCGTATTCGCTTGGTTGCGCTAAGCGCCTGCCCAAGTAGGTGATGTTAAGGTCTTTTTCGTCACTGACCTGGAGTACCAAGGCGTGGTGTTGTGTTTCTAATGGGATGATCGTTGCCTGCGAAGAGGCACTCAACGTGATGGAGCAGTATAAGGCCAACAGCACTAGCCGAAATATACACTTACGGTTTTTAGTCATAGTCATTAATAAAAGTTTCAAATTCAATTGTCAGTTTATAATCCTAGGGTTACAGCTAAGAACAATTTCGTTATCACACCCCATTCCGCAAAAGGCATCATTTGCCATTAAATGATTGCAACAACAATCTGTTCTATTCTGTTCTATAAGGCAAAAGTACTATATTATTTTTTTTATGCAATAGGCTGAATGCGGATTTTGTAACTATCGGCCTGTTTTCAAGTAATACGGTTAAAAATATATCAAATTTACTGTTAAATAGCTATGTAGTAATATTTTATTTTGAATAGACAAAATGGAACAAGGCGCAATATTGCAAAAAATATTTTGGTATTGAGATATTTTTTTCTATCATTGTGTGGTACTTAATACTAGTATAGTATAGTATAGTATAGATAAAATACCAAAAGTAAACTGATCTAATTTGTGGCACGAGCTCCGTTATGCGGCCTAAGCGTTCGATAAATCATGGAATTATATTCAACAGGGATATGCATGCTCGATGGGGAGGTAATCCATATCGTTGGCATGTACATGGTTTGCCAACTAGGCATAAAGTGGGTTTCTCCATTTATATGATAAAAAAGTCTATGGTTGAGGATTTCTTAACCGTATAATTTTGTTTTTATAATTCAACACCAATTTTTAAATCATTATAGGCAGCTTATGTATTTCAATTACAAATCTATTTTTGTGCGACATGTTGCACTTTTAGTAGTGCTCTTGCCTCTTTGGCGGCTGGACGCAAAAGGACAGGTCGAAAATATCCGCATCACGGGACGTGTCACGGATAGCACGGGCATTCAATTAGACGGGGTCAGCATCAGTATCGTTGGGGGTGCTGGAAGCACCGCTACCGATGCCAATGGGGAGTATCAGATTACTGCACCAGCAAACGGCACACTTCGATTCACCTATGTGGGTTTTATGACCCAAGATGTAGCCATCAACAGCCGAACCACCATTCCAGTCATCTTGCAGGAAGATAACACGGAGCTTGATGAAGTGGTCATTGTCGGTGCATCACTTAGGCAGCGTGATTTGACGGGGGCAGTGGTCAGTGTCAAAGAGGAGACGCTCAAAGAACGCCCGGTCATCAGCATCAATGAAGCCCTCCAAGGCCGGGCAGCCGGGGTGTTTGTATCAACCAACCCACAACCCGGTGGAAATGCATCGATCCGGATCAGGGGGAACAACTCCATGCAATATGGCGGAAATCCCATCTATGTGGTAGACGGTATGGTGATGGAGGGCGATTTCAACCTTTTGAACCTGCAAGATGTGGCCTCGGTCAATGTGTTGAAAGATGCTTCCGCCACCGCACTTTACGGATCCCGGGGTGCGCAAGGTGTTGTGGTCATCACGACGAAAAAAGGTAGTGCCGGGCAAGGCAAGGTTTCCTACGATGGCTGGGTAGGCGTACAGGAAATGGCCAATGTCGGACTGACATTGGGTGCCAGGGATATGTATGAATTGCGTATCGAAGCCCTTGAAAATTCCAATACGGTCGGCGGTAACTTCTATGCGAACAACCCCGGCGCCACACGCGAAGATTTCTTGAACAATGAGCTTTTCGGGCCTGGAAAATTGTGGTTTGCAGATTACGAGATCGAATCGTACCAGAACAACAACAGCTACAATTGGATCGATGCGGTCACGCGGAGGGCGGTTCAGCAGAATCACGCGTTGTCCTTCTCTGGAGGCACTGACCGGAGCTCCTATTACCTGAGCTTCGTGCTGAATGACCAGGATGGGCTGGTGCAAAACTCGAACTACAAGAACTATTCGGGCAGGATCAATGCCGAACAGCAAATCAATAAGTGGCTGAAAGTCGGCACAAATACCACGTATACCAGTGGCCGTGATACCTATGCCGATGGGAAGGTGTTTAGTGTGGCACGCGCCGCTAACCCCTTATTACCGATCGATGGCGAACATTTGTTCTTGGCATGGGGCAACAATTGGGATATCAATATGGAAAACCCCTTGCGTACCCTGACCATTGACCGCGATCGTACGAGGAATAAAATACTTTCGGCTAATTATTTGAATGTCAATCCCATTGAAGGGTTGAACATCCGGACTTCGTTTTCCATCGACCTGTTGGATCAGAAATACTATGAGTACATCCCCAGCGATATCCAACAAGCGCTGCGTGACTCCTATCGCGGTCGGGCGGTACACAACATCGATTCCAGGAACAACTGGCAATGGGATAATTCCGTTACATATGATAAAAATATCGGTGAGCATTCCATCAGTGGGTTGGTCGCGACCAGCATGAGCCGAAACTCCTTTAACTACACGAACGTGACGGCGCGGGATTTTCCCATTGATGATTTCAGCTACTACAATCTGGGCGCAGCGTTTGATAGGCCCAATTTCCAATTAGGGTCAAATTTTGTGAGCGCTACCCTCATGTCTTATCTTGCCCGCGCCAACTATAACTATGCTGGTAAATACTACGCTACGCTTACGGGGCGGTTTGATGGATCTTCGAAATTTGCCAAAGGCAATCAATGGGGCTTTTTCCCATCGGTGGCGTTAGCTTGGAATGTGGCAGGTGAAGATTTCCTGAAAGACGTCGAACAGATCAGCCTGATGAAACTCCGCTTCGGTTATGGTAATGTCGGCAACCAGAGCATTCCAGACTATGCATTCTATAGCCTCTACAACCCTGCCTATTCAGGGGGTAATGTTTCCTTCAATTCCACCGGGCTTCGTGGTTCGCCGGATCTGACCTGGGAGAACCAGAGGCAAATGAATGTGGGGATCGACCTGGGGTTGTTTGCCGACCGCTTGACCGTGACCGCCGAATATTTTGATATCGTCAATTCCAACCTGTTGATGCGCCGTTCGCTTTCCACATTGACCGGATACCGCGAGGCCATCGTCAACATCGGTGAAATGACAAATAGAGGGGTGGAACTTTCGGTCAATGCGAACATCATCCGCAAAAATGACTTTAACTGGGATCTTTCGGCCAATATCTCGGCTGATAAGAACACGGTCACGCAATTATATGGAAATGTGGATGCGATTTATAATTTCGGAGGGTTTACGGGTACAGACATCCAGCGCCAAGGGAATTTCTTTCTTGGTGAATCCCTGAACTCCATTTACATGTGGGAATTTGACCGTATCATCCAGGAGTCAGACATGGACTATGTGAATAGCCTAACATTGCCCGGGAAAGTATTGCAACCGGGAGATATCCTTCCGAAAGATCAGCAGGCTCCGGGAGAGCCGGGTCATGGCGTGATCGATGAAAATGACCGTGTCATCGTCGGCAAAACCGACCCTAAATTCTATGGTGGATTTTCTTCGAACATTGCGTTCAGGGGATTATCATTGAATGCGGTATTCGTGTATTCCTATGGCGCGAAAGCCGTGAGCGGTTATTATGAGAGCTTGATGTCAGGCACTGGATACGGGCCGGCGCATAAGGATATGCTCAATCGCTGGACACCGACCAATACCAGTACCAACATACCCCGCGCTACTTACGATAACCCAAGTAGGTTTTCGAGCGGTGAGACCTCTTGGGGTATCCAGGATGGATCTTTCCTGCGTCTCGCCACCTTGTCGCTTGCATACAATGTACCCCGAAACGTATTTGCCAATACGGGGCTAAGCGGCCTCCGGTTTTATGTTTCAGGTAATAACCTGTTTAACATCACCAATTACAAGGGGTATGATCCTGAATACGGCGATGGCTTCCCCTCGGCGAGGATGTTTGTGTTTGGTGCGAATATTAGTTTATAGACAATATATTAAGTGAATTTCAATATGAAAACGAGATTTATCAGAGCGATAGCAATGGCATTGTGCATTTTTATCGTGAGTTCCTGTTCAGATTTTCTGCAAGAATTGCCTAAGACCAGCTTGACAGAAGAACAGGTGTATGGGAATGAGGAAAATATAGAATTACTTATTTCTGGCCTCTATATACAGTGGCGGAATACCAAGCAGGATCGTGGCGGATTCATGTTTACCTTGGGCACCGATGAGGCGAAACAAGGGGGGCAGCAAGTTCAGGAAAACAATGTGCAAGCGGCATTGGACAAATACAGCAATGCGCTGAATGCATCCAATTCGTCGCTCGCCGAACAGTGGAACAAGCGGTGGCCGGTCATCACCGCGGCGGCCAAGGCAATCTATTATACCCAATCCAACAGCTTGAAAGCGCAGGCCAGTTTCATCCGCGCGACCCTCACGTTCGAATTGGCCATGTTGTGGGGCCCGATTCCCATCATTGACCAAGAGAATATGCAAGAAGCTAGGCAACCCTTGACCGATGTCTTCCATTTTATCATCAAGGATTTGGAATTTGCCGCCCAGTACTTGGAGGATACGTCATCGGACAAAAAAATCCCCACCAGGGGAGCTGCACTGGCATTGCTGGGGAAAGTATACCTTTCTGCGCCAGAGGAAACCGGCCTTCGGAACTATGAAACTGCGATTTCCTATTTTGACCAAGTGATCCCCCGGTATTCGTTGCTGGATAACTATGCCGATTTGTTCAACACTACATTGGACCAGAATTCCTCGGAATCCATCTATGCCTTCCAGTTCCTGAACCTTTCACCGGACAATAACATGGCCCAACACCATGCGGGATCTCGGGCAGTGGCCGATTTGGACGGCAATACATACTTTGGAGGATATGACCTAATCATGCCGACGGATTATTATGCCAACGACCAGGCTGATGGTGGCGTATGGGAACCGGGTGACACCCGGAAGGAAGCCAGCATCCGCTATGATTTTACCTTGCCCGACGGACGTGTACCGACCATTACCTGGACGGGCCAGCAAGATGAGCTAGGCCCGCATACCAAGAAATTTGAGGATATCCGGACACAGGGCCAGCAGAATTTCTGGTATTCCGGCGGACTGATCCATTACCTGCGCTTAGCGGATATTCTGCTGTGCAAAGCGGAATGCCTGAACGAACTCAACCAGACAGCCGAGGCCCTTCAGCTATTGAATACTACCGTACGCAGACGCGCATTTGGCGGCGAAGTGCCAGCGGGGTATACTTGGGAAGGTGTTTCAAGGGAAGAATTAAGGGAGCGCATCATGGATGAACGTATCCGTGAACTGGGTTTTGAGGGCTGGAGGAGAATGGATTTGATTCGGACAGGCAAGCTCGTGGAATATGTTTCTCAGCGCAACCCTTGGGCGAAAGCAGAAGGAGCGCTTAGCGAGTTCCACAATCGTTACCCGATTCCAGAGTCTGAAATCAAGCAAAACGATATGATTAATGAAGAGGACCAAAATCCTGGATATTAAATCGTGGCTATCGTGCAATACTGGAAAAACCATGAATTCGTTTATAGGGCATACTGGTATTGAACGATTGGCGCCGTTGAACGTTTACTTAACTAAGTTATTAATATGAAGAAATTTATTGGTCAACCCCTGATTTTAGCTATCCTTGGGACGCTTCTTTTATTTACCAGTTGTGACGCGGTAAATAAATCCCCGTATGTCGAATCGAAAGATGGTTTAAACAGAATTACCCTGTCTCTGAATGAAAATGGAGAACTGTTTTACAATGTGACTCGCAGCGGCCAAACACTCATTTCTGATTCCCCTCTTGGGATTGATTTTGACGATCAGCATTTCACATCTGGATTATCAATAGCGGAGGTTTCGCCCGTGGAAGAAAGAAGGGAAAAATACGACCTAAAAGTGGGTAATTATAAAAACATCGATCATGTTTTTGCCAATAGGAGTGTAACGGTTAAAAATGGTGAGGGTGCATTGATGATTATTGATCTACTAGCGGGCGAGGAAGGTGTCGCTTTCCGGTATCGGTTTCCCGACGGGGGTGAAGCGCCACGGATCGTGACGGATGAGATTACAGGATTCCAGATTGAACAAGCGGCGGAAGGATGGTTGCAGCCGTATAATACTGCCGGTAAATATACCCCGGGTTATGAAGACTTCTACTTCAACGTCAACCCGGGAGAGCCGATTAGTAATCCGCGTAATCCCTCTGTCGGATGGTGTATGCCTGCCCTGTTTAATGTAAATGATCAGAAAAATTGGATTCTTATTGCTGAAACCGGAAACGATGGTTCTTTTCCCGGTTGCCATCTGCAACCCAATTCGGATGGAGGCCTCTATAAAATAGCGTTTGCTAAAGAGGACGAGCGGTATACGCTCCCTTTGGCGGAAAAAGAACACGCATATCCTACATCGAACCTCCCTTGGGTGATGCCTTGGCGGGTGGTTATCGTCGGTGATGAAGCCGGAGATATCTTGTTGTCGACGTTAATTACGGATTTGGCGCCTGCATCTAAAATCGAAGATACTTCATGGATTGAATCGGGAAAGGCCTCTTGGTCGTGGTGGTCGCATCCGGATGATCGCTCACCCGAAATTTACAAGGAGTTTACTGATCTCGCGGAATCATTTGGTTTTGAATACACACTTTTTGATGCAGGTTGGGAGCGGGCGAACAGCCAAGGAGGGATTATTGATCATGCGATCGCCAAAGGAATCAAGCCCATGGTTTGGGGGTATTCCGCCTCGTATTTTGATTCGGAAAGCAGAAAAAAACGATTCAAGGAATTGGCCGACATGGGTGTTAAAGGTGTTAAAATAGACTTTTGGTGCTCTGACAGACAAGAGGTCATGGAGGCTTTACAATCGGTTTTCGAAGATGCGGCTAACGAGCGGTTAATGGTAAACCTTCATGGATCTACTATGCCAAGGGGCTGGCATAGGACCTGGCCGAATTTCATGACGGCGGAATCCGTGTTAGGAACGGAAAGTTATTTTTATGAACCGAGGTTTCCCGATAAAGCTGCGGAGCAGAATACGGTGCTGCCCTTCACCCGGAATGTCGCAGGTCCTACGGATTACACACCGTTTGCACTGACCATGAGGGAATACCCTCGCGTAAACACCGCGGTACATGAGCTGGCTACCGCCATGATCTACACCTCCGGCATCATCCATTTCGCTGATTCAAAAGAAGTGTTTGATTCGCTCCCGGTTGAGGTCAAGAATCTATTGAAAGATATGCCTGCCACCTGGGATAAAACGGAAAGCATTGTGGCCAAACCGGGAGAGTCAATCGTCCTTTCCCGCCAAGAAGGCGCTCTTTCCTATATTGTCGGGATAAATGGTACGGATAGCGAATTGCCCATCCAACTCGATTTAGCGAAATATGGGAAAGGTTTTTCTAATTTTAGCATCATTACGGAAGGCGAAAATCCACTAATGGATTTTAAAGCGGAAACCTATCCGATAGCCGCTGATTGGTCCTATACCTTGGCCCCGAAGGGAGGATTTATTATTCAGTTTGTTAATTAATTCATGTAGCGTCTTGGTCGAGAAGCAAATCGACCAAGATGCTCTTGACTCCACCTGCCAATCCAACGCATTCTTGGAAAAACACGGTTTTCCAACAGAACTGGTCGACAAGAAGTACGTCTAGGCATAACAACCTTATATTGTTTAATGTCTTCTATATTTTTCCTTACCTTTGCCCCGTTTTACGACAGTGGGCATACGTGATATTTTAGCAAAGTACCAACAGAGCGACCGTATACGGGCGTTGGCAAAGGCATTGCAGGGGAAAAACCCGAAAATCCACCTCAAGGGATTGATCGGGTCGGCCGATGCGATGGTGGCCGTGGCATGTTATCAATTGCAGGAACGGCCGTTGGTTTTTGTCTTGCCTACCCATGAAGATGCTTCGTATTTCCTAAGTGACCTAGAGGGACTGCTGGATAAACAGGTGTTGTTTTTCCCCGCATCCTATCGAAAAGCATTTGACTTCACGCAGAGCGACAGTGCCCACGTATTACAGCGGGCCGAAACGCTCAGTACACTCAACCATACCTCCGAACTGCCGAAGATGGTGGTCACTTATCCCGAGGCATTGGCTGAGAAAGTGATCAACCGGAATGACCTGGAGAAAAACACGCTCGAAATCACGCAAAGTAGTAGCCTGGACATTGATTTCATCAATGAATTTTTGCAGGAATATGAATTTGAGCGGGTAGATTTCGTGTACGAGCCAGGGCAGTACGCGATTCGGGGAGGTATTGTGGATATCTTTTCGTTTTCTAATGATCTGCCCTATCGCATCGAGTTCTTTGGCAATGAAATTGAAAGTATCCGCACGTTTGATATTGAGAGTCAACTTTCCGTAAGTAAGATACACACGGTGACGATCGTGCCCAATGTGCAAGCGAAGTTCCTGACGGAAGGCAATATCTCTTTGTTGGAATACATCCCGAATGATTCGGCAATATGGTTTGAAGATGTCCAATTCACGTTAGACGTCGTCGCGAAAGGATATAAGAAATCGGGAGAACTGTGGAGGGCTTTATCGGATGCCGATAAACACCAAAACCCTGAATGGGTGGATCCGAAATATAATTTTACCGATGATAAAAACCTGGCGGCCATGTTGCAGGATTTTCCCATTGTGGAGTTCGGCAAGCAATTTTTTTACCAAGCGAATGAGACCATCGGGTTTGACCAGCGTCCACAACCCTCGTTCAATAAGGATTTCAGCTTGCTGATCCATAATTTTAAGGAAAACGAGAAGGCTACCATCCAAAACTGCATTTTCAGCGATTCGCCTAAGCAAATCGAACGCCTGATCACCATATTGGATGATCTGGATAAATCCGTCACGTTTACACCAATCAATACCGCTTTGCGTGAGGGATTCGTCGATTTGGAATTGGCTATCGCCTGCTATACCGATCACCAAATCTTTGACCGCTATTATAAATACAAGCGCAAGAAGGGTTATGAGCGTTCGCAAGCCATCACGCTCAAGGAATTGCGTGACTTGAAACCAGGTGATTACATTACCCATATCGATCACGGCATTGGTAAATACGCCGGATTGGAGAAGGTGGAAGTGAACGGGAAGATGCAGGAGATGATTCGACTGGTCTATGCAGACAACGACCTGCTCTATGTCAACATCAACTCGCTAAACCGCATCTCTAAATATACGGGCAAAGAGGGAACGGCACCCAAGATGAATAAACTGGGTACCGATGCTTGGGACAAGCTGAAAAAGACCACTAAAAAAAAAGTTAAAGACATTGCCCGTGACCTGATCAAGCTCTACGCCAAGCGTAAGGCGCAAACCGGCAATGCCTTTAGCCCCGATACCTACCTCCAAACCGAATTGGAAGCGTCGTTCATCTATGAAGATACGCCCGATCAGGAAAAGGCTACACTCGATGTGAAGCGCGATATGGAGTCGCCACACCCCATGGATCGCTTGGTCTGTGGAGATGTGGGGTTTGGTAAAACCGAGGTGGCGATCCGGGCTGCATTCAAGGCGGTGGCCGATAGCAAGCAGGTAGCGGTGTTGGTGCCCACGACTATTTTGGCCATGCAGCACCATCGTACATTCACCGAACGGCTGAAAGGCTTCCCTTGCAACATCGACTACATCAACCGCTTTAAAAGCCCAAAAGAGATTAAGCATACGTTAGCTCGGTTAGCGGCCGGTGAACTCGATATTATCATTGGTACGCATCGGCTGGTCAGTAAGGACGTTAAATTTAAAGACCTCGGCTTGATGGTGGTTGACGAGGAACAGAAATTCGGTGTGGGTGTAAAGGAAAAGCTGAAGCAACTCCGTGCTAATGTGGATGCCTTGACACTTACGGCCACACCCATTCCACGTACATTGCACTTCTCCTTGATGGGCGCGCGCGACCTGAGCATCATCAACACGCCGCCACCAAATCGTCAGCCTGTGGTGACGGAATTGCACGTCTTCAACGAAACCTTGATACAGGAAGCGGTTTCGTACGAGATCGAGCGGGGAGGACAGGTGTTTTTTATTCATAACCGGGTGGCCGACTTACCGCAATTGGGTAACATGATTATGAAGCTGGTGCCCCATGCCCGGGTAGGGGTGGCGCATGGACAGTTGGAAGGGGATGCCCTGGAGGACGTCATGCTCAAATTCATCAAGCACGAGTACGATGTGTTGGTTGCGACTACGATCATCGAGGCTGGATTGGACATTCCGAATGCGAATACCATTATCATCAACCATGCGCACATGTTTGGATTGAGCGACCTGCACCAGATGCGGGGGCGCGTCGGGCGGTCGAACAAGAAAGCGTTTTGTTACCTCTTAAGCCCACCGTTGTCAACACTCACCTCCGAGGCGTATAAGCGGCTTAGTGCCATCGAAGAATTTTCGGAGCTGGGTAGTGGCTTTAATGTGGCCATGCGCGACCTTGATATCCGGGGTAGCGGTAACTTATTGGGTGCGGAACAAAGTGGTTTCATTGCCGAAATCGGCTTTGAGATGTACCATAAGATTTTGGATGAAGCTATTCAGGAATTGAAAGATGATGAGTTCGCTGGCCTATTTACGGATGTCAAACCGCGGGATTATGTGTCATTTACCCAAATCGATACCGATCTGGAAGTGCTCATCCCGGATGAATATGTCACCAATATTGCCGAACGATACAACCTGTATAACGATATTGCCAAACTGGAAAACGAGGAGCAATTAGAGGCATTCAAGGGTTCCCTGCAAGATCGTTTCGGCCCCATACCCAGGCAGGTGCACGAACTGCTCAATACGCTGCGTTTGCAATGGTTGGGCAAGGAAATCGGCTTCGAGAAAATCTCTTACAAAAAACAGATCCTCCGGGGCTATTTTGCCACCAACCCCAACTATTTTGAAAGCGATCAGTTTGGTAGGGTGCTGCGATTTGTACAACAAAACCCCACCATTTGCAACCTGAAAGAGGTGAAAGGTTCGTTGCGCATCGCGTTTGAGCAGGTACCGGATATCGGGCATGCCATCGCGATATTGGGCGAGATGGCGGTTTAGACATTTAATTGCATTTGGGCACTACTGCCCAAATGCAATGGATTTAAAGTTGAAGCCGCCCTTTTCTGCTTGTATCTGTATCACATTTTTGCCTTTATGGAGTGGAGGGATGGCCACATCGACAGTGGTCCAATCCGTTTCCCCACCAGTCGGTGGAATCGATACCATGTTATCTACCGTTTGACCTTGAACCTTTACGATAACGCGTCCTTGGCCTTTTTCATCGGCTACCTGGAGGCGAAGCTGGGCGATATTGTCTTCCTGTACATCGATGGTGTATTGCAGCCATTCACCGTCTTCGATATGGAAGATGTGGTGACCGGTTGAATCCGGACGGATATCCACGCCGTCATTGCGGTAACTGCGGCCGCGATTGCCCTGGGTATTGACCCCCGGTGTATAGTGGTAGCTAGCCGTATCAGTATCAAAGTAAGCAACTCCTTGCCGCCCGAGGTCAAAATCGGTTGCGGACAACACGGTTCCTGCCTGCACGGCATTGCCACCGAAGGGAATAGCCTCACGGGAATATACCTGCCTGAACATCGCATCTATCACATCCCGGTGGATGACATTGTTTTCCAGTTTGAGGTTTTCAAGCCATTCATTCAATGTCTGCTGCGCTTGTTCCCGTGACGGCTTTTCGCCTTTGCCCGACCAGTAATCCAGCAAACGATCGTAGCCTTCAGGGCGCTTGATTTCCAAGGGCTGGTTGATACCCATTTTTTTATTTTGCCACCAGGCCCAGCCGATACCGTGGGTCTCGCATAATTCGATGGCTTCGGTAAACCAGGTGTTGGAGTTTTCACCAGATTCACCCAGCCATAGCGGGATATCATGTTCCTCCCGTAAATCTAGGAAGCGCTGGATGGATTCAGGAATGTTGAAATTACCGTACTTATGGAAACTTAGCACCAGGTTGTCATCCCATTTAGGAAAGATGCCATTATAGTTGTTGGCAAAGCCATTGCCTTCGAGAAAGATGATGTGGTTAGTGTCTACCTCGCGGATCGCGTGGGTGACATCAACGAGGAACTTACGCAACGGGGCGTTGGTCTGTTCACGTACCCCCAGGGCATCGGTGGAATCCTCAAACCCCCAGTTGGTTTCATTCAGCACGTCATACCCGCCTATCCACTCTTCATCGGCATACCGTTCGGCCAGTTTTCGCCATAGCGCAATCGTTTTTTCCAGATTGGCTTCGCTTTCCCAAAGCGAGGGTTTGTCGGGATTGCGGTCAGAAATATTAAGGTCATTCCCTTGTCCACCGGGAGCAGCGTGTAGGTCAAGGATCAAGTACATCTGATTAGCCTTACACCATTCGAGCAGGCTGTCGGTCATGGTGAAACCTTTTTCAATCCAGGTGTGTTCGCCTGCTATGGGTTCGTCCTCGACGGGAAGGGTATACAGGTTGTAGTGCATGGGCAATCGGATGGAATTGAATCCCCATGCGGCCATCGAGTCGATATCGGCCTTACGGGTGTGGTTAGCCAACCATTGTTCATAAAACCGTTCGGTATCTTCTTTGCCGATGACATCCTCGATACTTTCCCGGATGCGATATTGCTGGCCCAGGAAGCTGAGTCTGAACATGTAGCCTTCTTGGAGCATCCAACCACCAAGGCCCATACTGCGGAGGATAACGATCTCCCCATTTCCATCGACAATATGATGTCCTTGGGCTTTGAGGAAATTCTTTTTCGTAGGCTGGCACGATCCGAGCAAAGAGGCGATTGAGATGGCAACGCCAAAAAAAACGATGATACGATTGAAATGTTTCCTGTGCATAACTGTTTTTGTGAATGAAGGCAAATCGCTTACTACCGCCGCACGGTGGTGTGCGCGTGGATGTAAACGACTTAACCTAGTAATGATCGATGGCAATTAATTTTCTACGAGTTTGTATACCCTCACGTAATCTACTTCCATGGTCGCCGGGAAGGCTTCTTCATCCACTCCCTGCGCGCCACCCCAATCGCCACCGACAGCAAGGTTGATCAGCCAATGGAATTGCTTATCAAAAGGCCATACGGCAAATCCGGTACCTTCGTTTGGAAAATTGAAAATCTGTTGGTCATCAACGAATCCCCTGATATAGCCGGGAGTCCAATCCACCCGATACAGGTGAAATTCAGTCGTTGCGTTACTGATTTTTTTGGTGCCTGTTTTATGGGTATTGATGGAATGATGGTAGGCTTGTGTATGTACGCTGATATGAACCACATCCTGGTCGTACCCGACATGTTCGAGGATGTCGATTTCACCCGACGCGGGCCAACCGCCATATGCCCAATCCGTGGGTAACATCCACACGGCTGGCCACGTACCTCTTCCGGGGGGCACTTTGGCTTTTACTTCAAAACGGCCATAGAGGAAGTCGGCCTTGCCACGACTTACCAAACGTGCAGAGGTGTAGGCCGCACCCTCATAATCTTCCTTGATGGCCGAGATAATGAGTTTGCCATCTGTAACGCGTGCATTTTCCAAACGGTTCTCCGTATAGTACTGCAACTCGTTGTTGCCCCAGCCGCTGGCACCTACATCATACCCCCATTTCGTATCGTCGGGGAGCCCTTCATAGTCGAATTCATCCGCCCAAAACGGCGTGGCTTCAAATGTGTATTCCTTGGGCTCCGGAGGTTGGGGAGCAGGGATGTTTGGTTTTTTCGCCTCTTTGGAGCAGGAAAAGAGCAGTAGCGGAATCAGGAGGATAGTCGTCATGTGATAAGCTTTCATAAATAATCTGTAATCGTCAATATAACAAAGGGGTAGCGCGGATGTTTCGAAAGGATGAACCCTTTCGAAACATCCGCATCCCTATCAATTCGAATCTGCGCGCAAGGCGAATGTCCACCAACCGTTTCCTCCGATATTCACCCCGACCTTGAGGATGTCATACCCTTGGCCACCCACATTCTGGGTCATCTCCAAGATGTCATAGGTGACAGATCCCCAAGTGGGTGCACCGGTCGTTTCTCCACCATTGTGGACTTTTTGAAGCCCGATATGTGCCCCAACTCCACGTACGGTCAATTGCCCAAGTCCCCTTACACCATTTCCTTCACTCACGGAAAAGCTAAACTCCCCGGATCCCCAGGGTTGCTGCGCGCTAGAAAGGTTGCTATTGGGTTCGCAGCCGTGTGTGCCGTTCCCGAGGTAACCATCCGCATAGAAATCGCCTTTGTTATCATAAATGAACGTTCCTGCAGCATCGAATACGAACGTATATTCGTCATTGAATTCGCAGGCACGGGCGGTGACTTCACCGTCGCCGCTTGACCACCAGTTGCCCTCATCAGGACCCGCGTCACCGACTTTGTATGCGCCGGCTTCAGGGTTGAGTTTCCAGGTCTTCTGTATACACCCTGCGATAAAGCCCAATGCCTTATCCGGGTTACAGGCCGCCGGATCATTTTGCGCGATGGTGACCGGCTTGGTTACCGATGCCATTCCACCTTGGCCTGCTGCGGTTAGGGTGACATCGTAAGTACCTTGAAAAGTGAAACTGGTACTGACCGTTTCTCCTTGTAATTTTTGATTGGTGCTCTCGATGGTCCAATAGGCAATCGCCGGAACGTTCGTCTTGTTGATAAGTTGTACCGTATTGCCGTCATCGCCGATGACAGCCTCGAAATCCGGTACGGGAAGCGGCCCTAGGGAAAGCGATTCACCTTCATTCTTGCAGGCCCACAAAGACGCCGTTGCTATTAAAAGACAGCATAATTTGAACCATGCTTCTTGTGTCAATCTATGAAAAGTCTTCATCTTTTTATGATCAATTTGTTAGACAAATGGTCTATAAATTCACGATTATTTAGTACCTCCCCATTCTGCACTCTGTTCGATAAGGGTATTCTCCATCTCTAAGAGTGGTATGGGCAGTATTTCATGCCTTCCGGAAACAAATCCACGGCTGCCCAATGCGGCAGCGGCATCACCCCAACGGACCAAATCGAACCAACGATGGCCTTCTCCCACTAACTCGAGCCGCCGTTCCCGTTTGATATTATCGAGGGTTGCCGCCGTGGCACCAAGCCCTACCCTGGCGCGGACTGCGTTTAATAACGCCGCTGCACGGTTGGCATCGCCACCTCCTTGTATCAGTGCCTCGGCTTCCAATAAATAGGTATCGGCTAGCCGGATTTCATACATGTTTTGGGGGAAGTTAAGTTCCGGAGAACCGGCACCGGTCCACCGGAAGGACTCTCTGCCAGCAAATTTTTCCAGGAAGTAACCTGTGTTCATGTGGCCCTTTTCGTATGTGGCAATACCGTTGGATTCCAAGCTATCCAGGTTGGCCACTGTATATGGATTTCGAGGGTCGTAATGGATGGCTTCGAACAGCTCGGGGGTAATTGGGAGGAAACTCCATCCGGAAACATAGTCTGGCGCCCCTTGGCCAGTTGGGTTATAATTACGTGGGCCGACCATGATATTCATGACATTTCCTTCCGTACAGGCCACGCAGCCCCAGTCGCCCACCGACGTATTGGTAAACGATATTTCGAGGATGGATTCGCTGTTAAATTTGTTGTCTACATCGAATAGTGCCCCGAAGTTATCCAATAGGCGATATCCATATTGACTGGTCTGGCCAGGCGTACCATTGACTTCGGCAAATTGCTGCGCTGCTGGACCAAACTTCTCTTGCTGCAAATATACTTTCCCTAATAATGCCCGGGCTGTTCCCGCAGTGGCACGGCCACCTTCTGTAGCCACCGGAACAGTGGGAGGGAGGTCAGCGATTGCCTCATTGAGGTCTTGCTCGATAAACGCATAGATCTCAGCGGGCGGTACTTGTAACACATTGTACATTTCATCAGCAGATACGGGATCGGTAAACAGCGGGATATTTTTAAATAACCTAACGAGATCGAAATAGAAATATGCACGCAGGAATTTGGTTTCCGCTGTAAATCTCCGCTTTTCGGCTTCATCCATTGGAATATCCGGTAATTTTTGCAAAAGGATATTCGCACGGAATATACCGGAGAAGCCCTTGCGCCACAACTCTTCTTGTGGGCCTTGTGCGGGCGAAAGGGTATAGTTTGACCACACTTGGAGGTTCGTGATGTCATTGGGGCCACCGCCACCTGCATAATGGTCGTCAGAAGCCGCACTTACGGCATTAATCTTGGTGACATAGCCACCCCCTTGCCATCCGATGACGTCATACACGGCAACGAGACCGTTAAAGGCTTCTTCTCTGTTTCGGTAGTAGTTAGACTCTAAGTCCGTACCACGAGGTTTTACGTCGAGGAAATCCGCACTGCAAGCACCGAATACGAGCAACGTGATGCAGGGGATAATGATATTTTTTAGTTGATGTTTCATTGTCTTGCTATGTTAAAATCCAACATTTAATCCAATCATGAATGAGCGCGCTTGCGGATAGATACCTCTATCGATGCTCAACACACCACCGCCGATCTCAGGATCGTAACCACTGTATTTGGTCAAGGTCAACAGGTTTTCGCTCATCACATATACCCGAATCTTCTGAAGCCCGATTTTTTGGGCAGTAGTGCTGGGTATCGAATAGCCCAATTGGATGGTTTTAAGCCGGAAGTATGAACCATCTTCCAAATAGAAATCGGAAGGATTGGTGAAATTCTGGTTGGGGTCGCTATCGATCAAGCGTGGATAGCTGTCGGTAGAACCGGGGCCGGTCCACCTTCCCAATGCCGATGACTGGTAGTTTGCCGTGGTGATATCCAGTCGGCGTAATCCTTGGAAGATTCTATTGCCGGCGACACCTTGTCCAAAGATCACGGCATCGAACCCTTTCCAAGCCAGGTTGAGTGTCATACCGAACGACCAATTGGGTGTAGGATCCCCGATAAATGTGCGGTCTGCTTCGGTAATTTGGCCGTCACCATCGGTATCAGCCCATTTGAAGTCGCCAGGACTTGCATTCGGTTGTATCCGGGTTCCTTCGCTATTGACATAGTTGTTGATCTCCTCTTGCGTTTGGAAGATTCCCAAAGTCTTGAATCCGAAGAAAGAGTTATGTGCCTGACCCAATGCGGTACGTGTAATGGGGTAACTGGTGGCTTGGAATCCGACACCGCCAGAAAGGAACTCGATTCCGGTTCCGAGATTGGTCACTTCATTCTCCAGGTACGAAACGTTGCCGCTCAATGAGAAATCAACCGCGCCGAGTTTGTTTTGATAGCCAAGCTCGAGCTCCACCCCGGAGTTACGCATATCTGCCACGTTAGCTGCGGGGTTAGCGATGGCACCTACATAACCCGGGATACGTGGGTTTTGGAGGATACCGGTGGTGACCTTTTTGTACCAATCGAAGGTGACGTTAAAGTTTCTCAAGAACACCATGTCAAAACCGATATTGGTTTGACTGGTTTCTTCCCATCGTAGGTTTGGATTGGAAGGGGCATTGGGGCTATAGCCGACCATGTAGCTGCCAGAGTTACCGATGGTATAGTTACGTCCACTTCCGATGGTTGACAGGAAAGCGAAATCTCCGATGTTATCGTTACCTACCACGCCGTATCCACCTCTGATTTTCAGTGAATTGATGGCTTCATTTCCCGCTAAAAACGATTCCCGGGTCACCACCCATCCTAATGAGAAGGAAGGGAAGTAACCGTAGCGGTTATTGATACCGAATCGGGAAGACCCGTCACGGCGTATCAATCCTTCCAGCAAGTATTTTTCTTGGTAATTATAGTTCACCCGCGCGAATAGCGATGTAACGGTGTGTCCTGCGCCTTCCGAACCGGAAGCATTGCGCTGATCCATCGGTACATTGTAGTTCAGTGACGCGTCCTCAAAGTTGTCGACAGGTACGTTGAAGTACGTTACATTTAATCCCCTTGATTGGCTATCCAGGTATGCACCCTGTCCAAGTAGCACGGTAAAGTTGTGGTCTTCTTGGATGGTACGGGTGTATGCGATGGTGTTTTCCAGGTTCCAATCGAAACCCCTGTTCATTCCCCTATTAAAGGAAGTTTGGGAGTTAATCGTGGTCGGGTTTAAGTAAAATATCGGGTTAAAGCTCTCGGAGCCCCAATACGACAACTTCGCACCAAAGGTAGACCGGAGAGTCAAGCCTTCGATGGGGGTAATTTCGGTATAGACGTTACCGATGATATTGTCTGACCATCCGTTGTTTCCTAGCCGGGTCTGAATGTAGGCTAGTGGGTTGGTCATCTCCTGGGCTACGTTGCGCGATATCCCATAGGGATTCCCAAAGGCATCCCGTACCACTGGATTGCTGGCATACGGTTCGCCCGCAGCTTCACTTGGATCGGTGATAACGGCCTTTGTGATGGGATCCAAGTTGATCGCTGAGCTCAGTGGCCCTCCAAATTCACTATTGGTATTGCCCAAGCCAATCGATCGATCATGTGCATACCCTAAATTCTGTCCGATTTTTAACCAGTTGTTGATTTTATGTTCTGAATTTAAGCGAATGTTGGTCCGGTTGTATTTGGAAATATCCGTCGCTACGATTCCATCTTGACCGAGGTAACCAAACGATGCGTAAAAGGTAGACCGATCGTTACCACCGCTGACACTAAATTCATGGTTGTGGCGCTGCGCATTGTTATTGAAAATGTGGGATTGCCAGTCGGTTCCTTCACCATAGGACTCCGGATTGGGGAAAAGGATGTTTCCACCGCTTGCCAAGGAGGCCTCGTTGCGGAGTGTTGCATATTCCGTGGCGTTGAGCAAGTTTAGTTTGCGTGCCGGGGCCGAGGTTCCATAGAAGCCGTTGTAATTAATGCGCAATGCTCCTGCTTGCCCTTTCTTGGTGGTCACGAGGATAACGCCGGCAGCCGCCCGAGCACCATAGATGGCTTGGGATGAAGCATCTTTCAACACTTCGATAGACTCGATGTCAGATTGGTTGAGGTACCCAATACCGCCAGCGTCTACCACCACACCGTCTACTACCCACAGGGGATTATTATTGCCAAAAGTGGTGATGCCCCGTACGCGGATGGTAGAGCCTGACCCAGGTTGCCCCGAACTTGAAGCGATGGTTAGCCCCGAGGTTCTACCCTGCAATGCCTGCTCGACACGGTTGATGGGCATTGTTTCTAAGTCGGAGGCCTTCACACTCGAAATGGCGCCCGTAACGACGCTTTTCTTTTGGGTACCATACCCGACCACGACGACCTCTTCCAACGCACTGTAATCATCTTCAAGAGACACATTGATAGTGCCTCCTGCATTTACCGTTACGGTTTGCGTAAGTAATCCCAGTTGCCTAAATACCAATACCGCACCGGCTTCGGGTACCGTGATGGCATAATTCCCTAAATCGTCGGTGCTTGTTGCGGTTGTAGTGCCTTGCACCGTTACGGTGACGCCGGGGAGTGGCCTGCCGTCTGCGGCTGCTGTTACTTTTCCCGCGACTTGCAGGGTCTGTGCTGAAAGCGCAAAAGGAGACCAGCACATGAACAACAGCAAGAATGCTTGTAGAGTTCTTTGTCTCATAAGTCCTGAAAATTGTTTTTAATATTGGTTAATAAAATTGGTTTACGTGCTTTCGTTTGACGGTTGGTCACCGGTAAGCACGAAACAAATGTATAGTGTATTTGTCCGACGAGATGATTTTCATCGGTCTACATTACCCCTACAATAAAATGGAATATGTTGTTTAGATGGGCTAAATAGGCCTACAATGCCACTACAATATGTTTGTATGGTATTGGTTTATAGATTTTTATAGTCACTACTGTGTTTTTGCGGAAATATGGAGCAAAAACTCGTAGAGATTCGTTTCGGGTTCCAGTTTCAATTTCTTCCTCAGTCGGTATCGACCTACTTCCACGCCTTTGATGGTGATGTTCATCAACTGGGCGATTTCCTTGGAAGAAAGGTTCATCCTTAGGAAAGCACATAACTTGAGCTCGTTGGGTGTCAAGTCGGGGAATTGTTCCTTGAGTGCGGTAAAGAAGCCCTCATTGACATGGTTGAAATGGACACTGAATTGTTCCCAATCCTCGTCCGTCCGCTCAGCATTTCGGATGAGGCGGACGAGTTGCCTGAAGTTAATGGTACTGTCACCGAAGTCATGTTTCTTCACCACATTCAGGATGGTCTCCTTGATTTTCGATAGCACCTCCCCCCGTTGAATCAGGTGCATCGTCATGTTGGCCAGTTCCTTGTTTTTGAACGCGATTTCCGTTTCCAATTTTTCATTTTGGAGCCGAACGACTTCCTTTTCACTTCGATCCAGTTCCAGTTGGCTCAAATACAACTGGCGCTCGTGCTTTTGCTGCAATTTTTTTTGCTGCCACCGGAACAAGAGGTATATGGACAAGCAAACCAATATAAAATAAACAGCTCGGCTAATTGGGCTGTTGTACCAAGCTGGCAAGATCGTAAAGCGGTATTCCACAGGCACCGATTCATTGCCGTGGGTGTTTCTGGATTTCACCTTGAATGTATATTCCCCAGCGGGTAAATTGGTGTATTCCTTTTCGCTTCTACTGTTCCAGGTAGACCATGCATGGTCAAATCCCTCCAGGATATAACTGAATTCGACATTGTCCTGTTGGTCAAACAAGGTGGTGGAAAAGGCGAAATGGAAGGAATTTGACTTGTAATTCAACTGTTGTGCTGTAATACGCTCACTTTGGTGGCCGCCAAATAGTGTTTTTTCCTGTTTACTGGCATCCGTGGCTTTGATGTGGCTCAGCAAGATGTTTGGCCTACTGGTGTTCTCCTTGTATCGTTTATAATTTAGGTGTATGGCCCCTTTATTCGCCCCGATGAAGATGTTTTCCTCGTTTAAGGCATAAATAGACTCAAATCCACCCAATACCTTGCCGTTTAATTCCGGGAAGTAGGTCACCGAAAAAGGGGTGTCCTCTGTTGGGTTCCCAAAGTCGACGACCCCGAGTTGTTTGTGGCTAATGAACCATACGTTTCCTTCTTGATCTTCTTTAAGGTATTGGATTTCCGCATCGTTAAATAGACCGTGGAATAGCGGGGAGGGGATAAACGCATCCTTTTCGGGATTGTATTCGTAGATTCCCTCGGCAGTTGCCACGGTAATCTTATTTTTGATGAAGAAGATGTAGTTGTATAGGGCAGATGGGAGTCCTTCAGTGGCGCCATAGGTTTTTTGCTGCGTTACTTCATTGAAATTTTCCGACAGCCGGTACCTGAAGACGCCGCGGTAGGGGTGTGAGGTCCATACGGTATGCGTGTGGTCATCGTAATGCAGGAAACGAAGCGATTCATAGGGGCCATTTATACGCCCGCCATCCTGGAAGACCCCGTTTTGGAAATGAATATACTGCAGGCCCAAGTAGGTGCCGGCGACGATGTGCTGGGAGGGGTATACCCGCGAGAGCGGTTGGTATAGCCAGGTGCCCGGAACAGAGTAGAACTTGCGGGTGGTTTTATCCAACACCTCGAAACCACCATCTTCATGCCCCATCAGTAGGCGTCCGTTGATTTCGGTAAGGCTCCATACTTGGCCTTGCGTATGGGCGACCTCGGTGAAGTGGGCATTTGAAAGGCTGATGTCTCCGTTGATATTGTCAATGGGAGTGGTGTACAAACCATTAGAGGTGCCGATATATAAGTTTTTACCAAACACACGTATCGCGTAACTGCTGACGGGATTCGCGGTATTGGGATGGATATATTTGATGGCACTGTTTACGCCGACGAAATCGATGCCATCATCGAGGGCCAGCCATAGGTTTCGATTGCGGTCGATGAAGACATTCCGGATATTGTTGTTTTGGAGCCCCTCTCCGTATAGGTAATGCTGAATCAGGTTATTTTGCCTATCCAAAATCAACACACCGGCAGATGTGGTGCCGTATGCAAACCAGTCTTCATTGACCGGTTGGCTATGGTAGATGCGATCCGTTGCGAAGAGCGCATCAAAAGGTGTTTTTCTGGGTATGAGTGTTGTGCCAACGAGGTAAAAAAGGCCATGCTTGAGGGTCGAGACCAATAACGTGTCTTGACGGTAGGGCATCACATTGGTTACGGTCGCGCTATCCAATGGGGGCTGATGGGCTAGCGGTTTCCAGAAACCGTTTTCATAGCGCATGATGCCTTGTTGCATCTCCTGCGCAAAAACCTGTCCGTCGGCGCTGCCGAGGAACTTCCATTCGACGGTGGGTCTATCGACCAGCATATTGCCATCTTTGTAGTGGAATATCCGCGTGTTAGCCCTGAAAAACACACCATCATCCACCACAATGATATTCCAGATGTCGGCAAATTTCCGCTCTTGTTCGGGAATGAGGTTGACCAGTGTATGGTAATGGAGGACGCCTTTATCGTCTGCCTCGAAATAACCCATTTCGTCTTGCCCACCGACATATATCCGATTGTTTTGGTCAATTGCTACCGAGCGGACCACGGTGGCATTGGGCAACGGATGAATGTTCCAATAACGCCCGTCGAAGGTCAGCAAACCCTCGTTGTTGCCGAAATACATGATGCCATAAGTGTCTTGCGCGATACTCCAATTTTGCAAGCCCCCTTTATATTGGTCACTATTGTAATTGATGATCTGCGGGATGGCCACCCGGTGTTGGGCAAACGCCATGCAGGTTTGGAGGAGGCAACAACCGGCAAAAAGAGCTTTTCTAATGAATGTAATAATTGGCATTGGGCGGGGTTACTATGCTGAGTGCTTTTTGCAAAGATAAAAATAAGTGTGTAATTGGGTTTGTAGAAGTCGAAATCTGCCAAAAAGGCCTCTCAAATTGCATAGTTTGAGCAATTTGGTTAAGTTTGTGTCAGATACGTACTAAAACAAACTGGTTTCATGACTCAATATATGCTACGAGTGGTGTTGGGGTCGCTATTTTTACCGTTCGCTTGGGTAATTGCCGTTTTCGCCCAAGACGATGTTTCCATTATCCCCCAGCCCAATAAATTAGAAATTCGTGAAGGGAAATTTGCCTACCCCGCTGTTACACCGGTCTACGCATTTGAGGCGTTTACCGCGGTTGCGGACTTATTGGCTGAACACCCTTACGCGAGTTTCTCAGCGGTAGAGCGCATCAGGACCCATAAACGCATTCCCGAAGCGGGAATACGATTGGTGCTGGCTCAAGATGTCGATAAGCTACCGCTGGATGCCTACCGTATGGTGGTCGACACGGGAGGGGTCATATTGACTGCCCATCGGCCCGAAGCGATGATTAACGGTGTATTGACATTATTACAGCTTGCCTATACACAACCCAACGGAAGGGAACTGCCCGCCATGGTTATCGAAGACCAACCCCGGTTTGGTTATCGCGGGCTTCACTTGGATGTTTCAAGGCATTTTTTCCCATTACCCTTTTTAAAGAAGTTCATCGACCTGATGGCGTTGTATAAGTTTAATACGTTCCATTGGCACCTGACCGATGGAGCGGGGTGGCGACTGGCTATCCATAAATATCCCGAGCTTACCCGGCAAGCAGCATGGCGCACCCATGTCGCATGGAAAGATTGGCGGCGGCATGGACAACGATACTTGGAGGAAGGCCATCCCAATGCCAGTGGAGGGTATTATACCCAAGACGAGGCACGTGAGCTGGTGGCCTATGCCGTGCGCAAAGGGATCACGATTATCCCGGAAATTGAAATGCCGGGGCACTCGGAAGCCGTATTGGCGGTTTATCCGCACTTATCATGTACCGGGGAACCGTATAAACATGCTGAATTTTGCATTGGCCATGAGGAGACGTTTACATTCCTGACCGACGTGCTTGAGGAAGTGATGGATATATTCCCGTCGGAATACATCCATATCGGTGGAGACGAAGCAGATAAGGAATCGTGGCGTACTTGTCCGAAGTGCCAGCAACTGATGGAAAAAGAGGAGTTAAAGGATGTGGATGAATTGCAGAGTTATGCCATAAGACGGATGGATACATTTTTACAGTCGAAAGGCAGGAAATTAGTGGGCTGGGATGAGATACTGGAAGGAGGGCTGTCGCCCGGAGCCACGGTAATGAGCTGGCGTGGAGAGGAAGGCGGAATCCAAGCTGCCAATGCGGGGCACGACGTGATCATGACGCCGGAGTCGCACCTGTATTTTGATTATTACCAAAGCGATCCCCGAACTCAACCGGAGGCGATTGGGGGCTACACCCCTTTGCAAAAAGTTTATGCATATGAACCCGTTCCTGCTGGAATAGCGGAGGCAAACAGAAAACACGTGTTGGGTGCGCAAGGCAACACTTGGACGGAGTATATCCCCACGCAAGAGCAAGTGGAATACATGGTATTCCCGCGTGCCCTGGCACTAGCGGAGGTATTATGGTCTGCTCCGGAGGACCGCAATTGGGATGATTTTTCAGGGCGATTGCTGCGGCATTATGGCCTGTTGCAGAAGTTTCATGTGAATTATTACCGGCCCTCGCATGAAGTTGCCATAACGGTCGACTTCAATGCGGAGACATTTGATAATACCATATCGCTATCATCGGAACAGTATGAAAATAACATCCACTATACCATAGATGGCAGCGAGCCAACGGCAAATTCACCATTGTATAGTAACCCCGTGGAGCTATCCGTGCCAGCCACCGTTAAGGCAGCCTATTTTAGGGATTCCGCCCGGCTGGGTGGAGTGGCTGAGGCCAGAGCCGATCTACATAAGGCCATTGGGAAGAAAGTCGTGTACCATACGAAATGGAGTAATTACCCCGCGCAAGGGGAGGTAACGCTGACCAATGGACAGAAAGGAGGATTGACCTATGGCGACGGGCAATGGCAGGGATTTCTCAATGACATAGATGTCACGATTGATTTTGAAAGGCGCGAAGCCATCCAATCGCTTGCTATTCGTTTTATGCAACTCAAAGGCCCCGGGATTTTCATGCCGGGAGAAGTAAAAGTACTATTGTCTGATAACGGAAAAAATTATCGGGAGGTTGCTGTGGTAGCCAATGATGTGCCCAGAGACGATCCAACGCTGCTTTTCAAGACATTTGATGTTACGTTTGATTCCGGTCAGGCCGCACGGTACGTCAGGGTGGTAGCCACGAATGTGAACAACGCCTTTCTTTTTACTGATGAGATTGTGATATATTAGTAACCTGAGTTCGCTTATTCATTTAATAGTTGCGAAACGGATATTGGAATAGCGTGGTGTCCTGACAAGAAAGAAAGATGCAGAAAAAAAGCGATGGAAAACGGATCTTGGTGTTAGGTTGTTTTGACACAAAGGGGGAAGATTTCCAGTATTTGCGCGAATGTATTTTGGCTCGTGGCGAAGATGTCTTGATGATGAATACCGGCATCTTGGGTACGACTACATTGTTTCCAGTGGATATCGAATCAGCAGCTATCGCTTCAGCAGCCGGAAGCACATTGCAAGAGTTGAGTGCTGCTGGTGACCGGGGGTATGCGGTGGAAGTGATGGGAAGGGGTGCAGCAAAAATAACGGCCCAATTGATTCAACAGGGCGAAGTAAAAGGAGTCGTGGGCATGGGCGGTGGTGGCGGAACGTATATGGCGCTAGCTGCCATGCAGGCAGTTCCTTTTGGCATACCTAAACTTTGCCTCAGCACAGTGGCCACCAAAGACCTGTCGCAACAAGTGGGTGGTAAAGATATCGCATTGTTCCCCTCAGTGGTTGACTTAGGTGGGATAAACAGCATCAGTCGGGTGACAATTGCCCACGCGGCGGCGGCCATCTGTGGAATGGTGCGGCAGGCTGATGGGGTTAATGTAGCCGCATGGGAAGATAAAGAGCGTATAGCGATTAGTATGTTTGGCAATACGACGCCCTGTGTAGCGACATGCCGTGACATGCTCAAGGCAAAAGGCTATGAAGTGTTTTCCTTTCATGCGAATGGGGCTGGAGGGAAGACGATGGAAGCGTTAATCGGAGAAGGTTTTTTTTCCGGCGTATTGGACATCACGACCACGGAATTAGCGGATGAACTTTGCGGAGGAATATGCAGTGCGGGTTCGGATCGGCTCACCACTGCGGCCAAATTGGGAGTTCCGCAAGTGGTTGTGCCGGGGTGCCTTGATATGGTAAATTTTGCACATCCAGATCAGGTTCCAGCCGAATATGCGGACCGACACCTTTACAGTTGGGCTCCGGATGTCACGCTGATGCGAACTGATGAAGCGGAAAACAAGGTTCTCGGTGGGCGATTGGCACATCGAATCGGACAGTCTCCCGTAGCTACGACGATCTTGTTGCCGCTTCGTGGGCTGTCGCAACTCGATTCGGAAGGAGGTGTCTTCTTTTTTCCAGCGATCAACCGGGTGTTGTTCGATAGCATCAAGCAGGCAGTTAATCCAATGACAAACGTGATAGAAGTGGATCTCCACATCAACGATGAAGCATTTGCTCAATTGGCGGTGGAGACACTCGTAGAAATGATCAGCAGAAATAAGCAATTAAAATAACATACCAAATAGGAAGAAAATTATGCCGAATATATGGACAGGTAGGGGAAACCCTTATACCAAACAGGAAGTCAGGGAACGTCTGAAGAAGACCGTACAGGATAAAAAAGCCATTATCGCCGCAGGAGCCGGTACGGGTATCAGCGCCAAATTCATCGAACGGGGTGGGGCTGATCTGATCATTATCTACAATTCGGGTCGTTTCCGGATGGCTGGACATGGGTCGACCGCCGGATTGATGGCTTACGGGGATGCCAATGCGGAAGCGCTGGAAATCGGTGAATTTGAAGTATTGCCGGTGGTGGATGAGATACCCGTGATATGCGGGGTGCACGGATCTGACCCTAGACGACGGATGTGGCATCACTTGCTCAAGGTAAAAGATATGGGATTTTCAGGGGTCAATAACTTCCCGACGCATAGCATTGTGGATGGGCATTTCCGGCAGGTACTGGAAGAAACGGGAATGGGATTCAAGAAAGAAGTGGAGATGATAGCGCTGGCCACCAAGATGGATCTTTTTTCGATCGTCTATGTCGCCACTGCGGAGGAGGCCCGCCAGATGGCCGAAGCGGGCGCGGATGCCATTATATCCCATGTGGGCACCACGGTAGGCGGCTCCATCGGGGTGAAGGACGCAACTTGCAGCATGGATTTTGCCGTTGAGCGTACACAGGAAATCATCGAGGCAGGGCGATCGGTCAATCCTGAGATTTTCTTCCTTGCCCATGGCGGGCCTGTTTCTAATCCTGCGGATGTGCGTGTGATTCTTGACCAAACGGATGCCCAAGGCTTTGTTGGTGCATCGTCATTGGAACGCATGGGCGTAGAGCAATCGTTGGAAAACCTGACACGGGAGTTTAAGGCACTTACATTGCGGTAGCCATTTCAGGATACCACCTGAATTGACCATATTTGCAATACATGGATTGATCGCGCGTATCTCGTTTTACTTTCTAAACCGAAATTTTCGGTAAAACGTCCGTGCGTTAGCGTATAGATTGTACTTCTTTTCAAAACTAAAATAAAATCGATGAAAGCGACAAATACGACTCGTTCTCGCAGCGCGTCCACCAAAGGGGTGGGGCTAGTATGGATTTGCACGTTTTTTCTTTGTTCATTTCTATTTCAACTATCGGCTCGATCGCAGTCCTTATCGGATACTGAAAAGGTTATCATTGAACAGGTAGAAGCGAATAACGATGCATCCATCAAGTTCTTGGAACAAACGGTCAACGTCAATAGTGGCACGTTAAACGCGAAGGGCGTGCAGGAGGTCGGCAAACTGTATCGTCAATTTTTGGAGGACATCGGATTCACCACGCGGTGGGTGGATATGCCTGATGCTATGCAACGAGGTGGCCATCTCATCGCTGAAATCGACGGAAACAAGGGCAAACGGTTGATGCTGATCGGGCATATGGATACCGTATTTGAGGAGGACAGTCCTTTCCAGCAATGGCAACACCAGGACTCCATTGCATTTGGCCCTGGGTCCAACGACATGAAAGGCGGTAACATGGTGATGCTTTATGCATTAAAGGCTTTAAAAGAAGCAGGACAACTTGACGATTGCCAAATCGTTGTGGTGTTGCATGGAGACGAGGAAAGTCCCGGGCGCCCTTTGGATATTAGTCGAAAAGACATCATCGAGCTCGCTAAGCGCAGTGATATTGCGCTGGCTTACGAAACGGGAACCGGATTGAACTATGGTACCATTGCTAGGCGTAGCAGCAGCGGATGGACATTGGAAGTAAAGGGCGTACAGGCTCACTCATCCGGTGTATTTGGTAACCGTGTGGGGTCAGGAGCCATTTACGAAGCCTCACGTATCCTCCATCGATTCCATGAGGAGCTGAAGGAAGATAATCTCACATATAGTCCGGGTCTTATCCTTGGTGGTAGCGAAGTGCAGCTAGACCCATCCGGCATCTCGGGAAAAGCAGATGGAAAAACCAATTTAGTGGCCAATACCACCATCGTCAAAGGTGATTTACGGACGATTAGTAACGAGCAACTCACCCGTGTCCGCAAGAAAATGGAGGCTATTGTTGCCGAAAATCATCCGCAAACTTCTGCGAAGATAACCTTTACTGACGGCTACCCAGCCATGCCGCCTACCGATGGAAACTTAGCTGTTCTCCAAATGTTCAGTCAAGTAAGTGTGGACTTAGGACAAGGCGAAGTGAAAGCTTATGACCCCAATCGCCGAGGTGCTGGAGACATTGCTTTTGTGGCCGACTATGTAGACTGCCTCGATGGGCTTGGCGTACAAGGCGGAGGTGCACACTCCTTGGAAGAATACGTTGAACTAAGGAGTATTTCGGATATCGTTAAGCGATCGGCCGTATTCATCTACCGGCTTACTCGATAATCGTCTGACTTTCAGAAAGCGAAAACGCTGACTACTGCACCACCTTATTCGCACAAGCGGAACTCGCGAAGGCTTCGGGCTTTGCCTTGAAAACAAACCCCATGCTCAGGATATATCCCATGGCGTCATGCAGTGCTTGGTTAGATTTGAACATGGGATTGGTATTGATGTCAGCGTGTACCTCCAGGTCTACGTCATAGCGGTCTAGGAGGTCGCATAGGGAATAGGCAATTTCAATGGAGCGCTGGACCTCCGCAAGCATACGCTCTTTGATGGACATCTTTTTGGTCGTGCGGTCTTGGTGGATGTACATGAAACCGCCTTTTTTCTCGCGGACAAATACGATGACAGTGGCAAACTCGGTAATCGCCCCTTTTACTTGGGAGTCGGTGCCGATGCAGACTTTGAGTTTGTTGCCCAAGCTGTATTCTCGGTCAATGCTGGTGGATACTTCGTCAAGAATGGGTTGGCGTAAGGGTTCGCCACTGAATTTTTTCCAAGTCATAATGATGGGATTTTGATGATAAAAACAAGAACAGTTTTCCACACAAATTTTCCACTACTGCTTAAAACCACATAAAGATACAGTGAAAACTTGCTTGATACCAATAACTTGTCGTTATGTTTTTATTAACAATGTGTTGGTTTTCAACATTAAAGTGGTACCTGTTTTTATGGGGCTTTTCTTTGGGATAGCTAAGATAAGAGGATGTGATTTCCCGAAACGTCTTTGTCGATAGAAATCACTATACTTGTTTCGTTTTTTCGATATTCAGGTATTTTTAATCGGGCACCGTTGGGGAGCGTGGCTTCGGTAACATTTATGGCAAACTTTCTGAACCTGTTGTTGGCATTACCATTCTTGTTGTATCCATTGTTCGTTTTTCCCAAAACTGACCGCCAGGATTCCGTAGACGGTACGGGCCAAGTGTTTTTCACACCGGATAGGGATCGGCAGGTGGCATTGGGAACTTCAATCAGAGGGGAGTACGTGATGCCCATTTTCACCATTAGTTTGGGGTTGGGAGCTAATGTCTTACATAAGGGAGGGGATTTGAGGGGTACGTATCAAGCGGCTGCTTTAAAGGTGAGGACCACCAGGAGTTTATTTCTCCACCTCGGCTACAACCTGAAAGATTTCCGCGAACCGAACTACCTGATGCTCGGATTGGGGTACCGATTCGATAATCGTATGCCTTCCCTGCTGGTCGACTAGCTTTAGATAGCAGACGATGGAAAACTAAGGGGGGCATCATGTTCCCCCAGGGTATGGCTAGCTAGTACAAATTCCATAGACTAGACCTGGTATGTTGCTCAGTATTATCGGGTAGCTCGCTGTACGCGGTGCGCTGAAGGCTGTGTTGCTGTCAGCCGTTGACGTATGGTTCGTATTCGCGTGCTCGAGATTGCTTTTCTGTTTACGGAATGTTAACCGAAACGAGTGTATAACTTCATTTTTGGTTAATCGACAATTAACATAACAGTAATAAGTTCGCATAAAATTTTTAATTATGCGACATATTTACTTACTGTATTTTTCTTTATTGTATTGTTTTTCAGGTTATTCTCAGCAAACGGGGATAATCTCAGGTAAGGTAATCGACGGTAATACACGGTTTTCCTTGCCTGGTGCGACCCTCCGATTGGACGTAGATAACCGCTATACGGTGTCTACACAAACTGGGGATTATGAATTCCTCAGTGTGCCTGCCGGCACATATAATGTGACCATCCACTATCTTGGTTACAAATCGCAGAACACGCAAGTGACTGTGACGGCCGGTACCAATACGGCCATGGACTTCGAGTTGGAAAGCGGCGACACGCAATTGGGCGAGGTGGTGGTGATGGGTGATAGGCTTCGTGGCCAAGCGGCAGCGCTTAATCAACAGAAGAATAATGCCAATATCACCAACGTGATCAGCTCGGATCAGGTGGGTCGTTTCCCCGACGCTAATATCGGTGATGCGCTGAAGCGGGTGCCTGGAGTGACCATGCAGAACGACCAAGGGGAGGCACGTAACATCATCATTCGCGGCATGGCACCCGAATTGAACTCGGTGACGCTCAATGGCGACCGCATTCCCTCGGCCGAGGGCGATAACAGGCGTGTGCAAATGGACCTCATCCCCGCAGACATGATTGCTACCATTGAAGTAAACAAGACCCTGACGCCTGATATGGACGCCGATGCCATCGGTGGTTCGGTCGATTTGATTACCCGCGCTTCCCCGAATGGACAACGGATTTCGGCCACGCTTTCGGGAGGATACAACCCGATACGAGGGAAAGCATTATACACTGGCGGCTTTGTATACGGCAACCGCTTTGTGGATGGGCGTTTTGGCATGGTGCTGAGCGGTTCGTACAACAATAATGACTACGGCTCGGATGACGTGGAAGCGGTGTGGGCACGCGATGACCATGGCAATGTTTACATCGAAGAAAACGACTTGCGGAAATACGATGTGCAACGTATACGGCGCAGTATCTCGGGGGCTTTTGATTTCCGGATCGACCAAAACCACGTGCTGAACGCCAATGCGATGTACAACTGGCGGGATGACCGGGAGAACCGCTTCAGGCTCCGTACCGATGACATCGAGCCAATCTATGAAAGCGAGGGTTCCAGCGTGATTGTCGGTTACGAGGGACGCATCGGACGGCAGACCAAAGGGGGGATAGACAACAGCCGCAACAAACTACGGCGGTTGGAAGACCAGCGTGTTAAAAACTTCTCCCTCGGTGGCGACCACCTCTTCGGATCGGCATTGGATATGGATTGGAAGGCCAGCTACTCCACGGCTTCTGAGGACCGCCCTAATGAGCGTTATGTACTTTTCCGTCGTAGTGGACAGGACGTGTCGTACAATGGCGACAGTCGTTTCCCCTTATTCAGCGGGATCGGTGTCAGCGATGGCGATATCAGTTTCAACGAAATCACGGAAAACCATGACTTTACGGAGGAAACTGAGTTTGGCGGCAAGCTTAATTTCCGTGTGCCCTTGTCAGTAATTCAGGACCAGAAAGGGCGTTTTCGATTTGGGGGGCGTGTACGCCTGAAAACCAAGTTGCGAGACAATGTATTTTATGAATATAGCGGTGTCGATGAAGCTGCGTTCGATAACTTAGGTGTGGTGCCTGTTACGCGGTTTGACGACCCGCTGATTATTGGTGATGCATTCGTGCCGGGCACATTCGCCGACCCGAAATTCCTGGGTAACCTCGATCTTGCCGATCGCGCACAGTTTGAAGAGGATGCGGTACCGGATGAATACCTCACGCTTAACTACGATGCCAGCGAATACATCTATTCCGGTTATGTGCGGTGGGATCAGGATTTCAGCCGTCGTTTTTCAACCATCATCGGGGCAAGGGTGGAATATACTGGCTTGAAGTATACCGGCAACATCATCGAAGACGAAGAGGACCTGGTGGGTGAGCGCACCATCAAGAACAACTATACCAAGGTGTTCCCCAATGTGTCTTTCAAGTATACGCCCACCGAGTCATTGGTGTTGCGCGGCGCATTTACCACGGCATTGGCCCGGCCCAACTACTATGCATTGGCTCCTTACCTGAGCGTGATGCCTGGCGATGATGCCATCGAAGCGGGTAACCCGGATTTGAATGCGACCTACGCCTACAACGGTGATTTGATGGTCGAAAACTATTTCAAATCGGTGGGGTTGGTATCCGGTGGTGTATTTTACAAAAGGCTGAACGATTTTATCTACACTTATGTGGATCCAGCGTATACACAGGAGAAGTTTGCAGCAGATTTCCCCGGCGAAACCAATCCGATCCCTGCCGGCACGAATTGGGAATTCGTGCAACGGCGAAACGGCAGCAGCGTCGACGTATATGGGTTTGAGGTTGCTTTCCAACGCCAGCTTGATTTCTTTTCAAGCAAATTCCTAAGAGGGTTCGGTGTATATACCAATTATACGTATACGCATTCGGAGGCCAATGGCGTGACCGACGAGGATGGCAATGAACGCACCGGCATCACGCTGCCCGGAACCGCCCCGCACATGGTCAATGGTTCGCTTTCTTGGGAAGATTCGCGCTTCACGGTCAGGGCGTCCGTCAACTACGCCGCAGCTTACGTCGACGAGTTGGGCGCATCCGATTTCTATGATGCGTTCTACGACGAACAGTTATTTGTGGATGCCAATGCCGCGTACAAAATCACCAAAAATCTTCGCATCTTCGCGGAAGCGAACAATCTTACAAACCAACCATTACGGTACTACCAGGGAATCCGTTCGCGAACGATGCAAGCGGAATACTATCGACCACGTTACAACCTCGGGTTGAAACTGGATTTGTAGCATTGAATCAGCAATAAATTTAACCAACAAAAATGATGAATATGATTAACATGAATTACCTGAAAGTGGTAGGCGCGGCGGTCGCGCTACTTTCTGCCGGATGTGGCGAAGGCTTGGCACCGGTACGCGAAGACGCCATCAAGCCCGCTATCATTACGCAAGCCACTCCACATGATACTGACGATCCGGCGATTTGGATACATCCCACGGATCCGTCCAAAAGCATCGTTGTGGGCACCGATAAGGATAGCGACGGAGGCCTGTATGCCTACGATCTGCAGGGCAACATCGTCAATAAGGTGTTGGACGTAAAGCGGCCCAATAATGTAGATATCGCATATAGCTTACAGCTTGGCGATACATTGGTCGACATCGCGGTGCTCACCGAACGGGAGGCAAAGCAAATCCGCATATTCAGCCTGCCGGGCCTTGAAGCGATCGATGGGGGCGGTATCCCGGTATTTGAAGGGGAAACGGGTGAAGACGAAGCCGATCCGATGGGTATTGCCCTGTACACAAGGCCTGCCGATACAACCATCTTTGCCGTTGTAGGACGTAAGTCCGGCCCATCCGAAGGATACCTCTGGCAATACCGATTAAGCGGTGCTTCCGGGGTAGTCAAAGCCGAATTGGTTCGTAAATTCGGTGCTTTCAGTGGAAAAAAAGAGATTGAGGCCATCGCTGTGGATAACGAATTGGGATATATCTACTACTCAGATGAAGGGGTAGGGGTGCGGAAATACCACGCTGACCCGGACGCCGGCAGCAATGAATCGCTGGCGCTGTTTGCCACGGATGACGTGAAGCGCGACCACGAAGGCATCGCAATTTATAAAAGTAGCGATAGCACCGGCTATATTCTGGTATCTAATCAGCAAGCCAATACGTTTGTGGTCTATCCACGGGAAGGTGTTAGCGGAAACCCCCACCAGCACGACCTGTTAGCTGAGGTGCCGGTATCGACAGTCGAGTGCGACGGTGCGGATGCTACGCCGGTAAATCTGGGCGGCCCGTTTCCTGACGGCATGTTGGTGGCCATGAGTAACGGCATGGTGTTCCACTACTACGACTGGCGGGATATTCAGGCATGGATTGATGCCGGGAAGCGATAGGTGTCCTTCTTTCCTGGTCGACTATTAAATAAAAAACTTAAGAAAGCATATCGTTTCTCACTGGGGCGGTATGCTTTTGTGTTTTAATACAATCCGGTGCCATACGGGAGGTCTATGTGCACTAGACCAAATGGGTCTCCTTTATCATTCATTCTTTAATGCCATACGCCAAGTCCCCCGCATCACCCAGACCCGGCACGATATAGGCTTTGCTGGTGAGTTCGCTATCCACATCGCCCACCCACAGTTGGGCTTGGGGCAGAAATGCGTGGACATGGGCAATACCTTCTTCGCTAGCAATGGCTGACACCACAAGGAGTGATTTGATGCGATAATCGTCCAGCAGTTCTTTGCAAGTCAGCACAACCGTCTTGCCCGTTGCTAGCATCGGATCGATGACGATGACGGTGCGGTCATTCAGGTTTACTGTACTGACATATTCCTTATGGATTTCAAAGGCACCGCTTTTTTTGGTCTTGCGATAGGCAGCAATAAAGGCACATTCGGCTTGGTCGAAAACGTTGAGCATACCCTGATGCATCGGGATGCCGGCACGGAGGATGGTGGCCAATACGGGTTGCTCGCGGATTAAGGTGGTTTCGGCTACGCCCAACGGTGTTTCGATTTCTGCGGGATCGTAGACGAGTGTCTTGCTGATCTCATAGGCGAAAATCTCACCCAAACGCTCTAAGTTACGTCGGAAACGCATGCGGTCTCCCTGTACCTCCACATTGCGCAGTTCGGCAAGGAAGTGGTTTGCGATGCTATTTTGTTGGGTTAAGACGTTTACCATAATTCAAACATACATAATTTTACCCAATGAATACATCGTGGAGGAATGTCTTCGTATAGTATTTGTTATCTTTGTTTCTTCGCATTTTTAACAATCAAGATGTTGATTGGTTTTAGGCAATTATTCGCACTACGATTTCATGAAGTTTAAACTCACGTCCGACTATATCCCTACTGGTGACCAACCCGAAGCCATCCGTCAATTGGTGGAAGGCGTAAATATGGGAGAAACCTATCAAACGCTGCTGGGGGTAACGGGCTCCGGCAAGACGTTTTCCATTGCCAACGTCATCGAACGAACACAACGCCCTACGCTGATATTAAGCCATAACAAAACGTTGGCAGCACAGTTATATGGGGAGTTTAAGCAGTTTTTTCCGGAGAATGCAGTCAATTATTTTGTGTCCTATTACGACTATTACCAACCGGAGGCCTATATTGCCTCGTCAAATACCTATATCGAGAAGGACCTCTCCATCAACGACGAGATCGAAAAATTGCGACTGCGCACCACTTCGGCCTTGATGTCGGGGAGGCGTGACGTCATTGTGGTTTCATCTGTATCGTGCATTTATGGTATGGGTAATCCGGAAGATTTTTCACGGTCGGTATTCCGATTCGGCGTGGGCACGGTCATCAGTCGGAATGCCTTTTTGCATCGACTGGTGGAAATCTTGTATGCACGTACGACCACCGATTTCAAGCGAGGTACATTTCGTGTCAAAGGGGATACCGTCGATGTGTTCCCCGCATATATGGATGAGGCTTATCGGGTTTCTTTTTTTGGTGATGAAATTGATGAACTGAGTGTCATTGATCCCGTTTCAGGTAAAACCCTGGAAAAAATGGAAGATATGGCCCTTTTTCCGGCCAATCTGTTCGTGACGCCCAAGGAAAAGTTTACCCAATCGCTGTGGGCAATAGGGGAGGAATTGGAATTGCGCAAGGAGCAGTTGCTATTGGACGGAAAACCGATGGAGGCAAAGCGATTGGAAGAGCGGGTCAATTATGATTTGGAAATGATGCGCGAATTGGGTTATTGCAGCGGTATTGAGAATTATTCGCGCTTTTTCGATGGCAGGCAACCGGGTATGCGCCCATTCTGTTTACTGGATTATTTTCCCAATGACTACTTAACCGTCATTGATGAGAGCCACGTAACCATCCCGCAAATCCGGGCTATGTATGGCGGAGACCGTTCCCGCAAGCTATCATTGGTCGAGTATGGCTTCCGTTTGCCTGCTGCGCTGGATAACCGACCATTGAATTTCCCTGAGTTTGAGTCGGTCGTAGGCCAAACCATCTATGTCAGCGCTACTCCGGGCGATTACGAATTGCAACAAACGGAAGGCGTAGTTATTGAGCAGGTGATACGTCCAACCGGACTGCTTGATCCGGCGATTGAAATACGGCCTGTTATCAATCAGGTGGATGACTTATTGGATGAGGTAGACCGCGTGACGAAGGAAGGGGGAAGGGTGTTGGTGACGACCCTGACTAAGCGTATGAGCGAAGAATTGACGAAATACATGACCAAATTAAATATCCGAGTTCGGTACATCCATTCCGAGGTGAAGACGTTGGATCGTGTGGAGATTTTACGTGGGTTGCGTTTGGGTGAGTTTGATGTATTGGTAGGGATCAACCTTCTGCGTGAGGGGCTGGACTTACCTGAGGTGACCTTGGTTGCCATTTTGGATGCCGATAAAGAAGGCTTTTTGCGGTCGGAACGCTCGCTCATCCAGACCATTGGCCGGGCTGCACGTAACGATAAGGGAAGGGTAATCATGTATGCGGATACCATCACAAAAAGTATGCGCATTACCATCGATGAAACCAACCGCCGCCGGGAAAAGCAAATCCGCTACAATGAAGAACGTGGCATCACGCCACGAACGGTCGGTAAATCACGCGAGGCCATTATGGAGCAAACCTCCGTGGCTGATTTCAAGGGGGGTGAAGCCAAAATCTATGTGGAACCTGAACCAACCAGTAGCATCGCTGCGGATCCATTGGTACAGTATATGAGTAAACCGCAACTGAAACAAGCCATCGAAAAGGTGCGCAAAGATATGGAAAAGGCTGCCAAAGACATGGACTTCCTGCAAGCAGCGAAGCTACGCGATGAGATGTTTGCCCTTGAAAAGACGTTTGCGGAGCTGTTTGAGCAACAGGGCGATTAACGGCACGTACACAAGGTTAGCGATAACTCTTGGACCTAATATCTATTATTCTACGGCAGTATTTCTTCTGTGCTTGGCAATACGTTTTCCCCTGAAGAATAGGAACATATTGGCAAACAATATAATGCCCAAGTAGATACTGAAACCTCCGATTTTATAGCTAAGTCGTTCAATCAATGCTTGGACAGTACTTTCATGTAAATGTATTTCCAAGATATATAATGCAAAACCGACATTGAGCAAGTAAAAGCCAATTCGAAATAGGTTGTTGGTTGCAGCAGCCACATCGGGTCTGTTAACGAAAATGTCATTCATGTAGACCAAGCTGTTTTTGAACAGCACAAAAGCTACATAATAGGTCAAGGCAATCGCGATGGGTAAATAGATGAAGTAAGCAATTACAGTTAAATTTTCCATGATTTTTATGTTTTTATCGTGAATGGATTTGATATTTATCTTTACTTAAAATGTAAATGACGAACATATTGTTATAATGTAGTCCGGCAAGAATCAAGATAAGTATCCCCGTTTTGTCGGCGATACTGGACAACATGGTTGCTATATTTGATACGTCGATCCAAAAGCTGAATTGTAGAATGGCATAGCCGATATTGAACAGGTAATATGCCACCAGCAACAGATTGTTGGTCGTGTCGGTGATCTGCGCTTGTTGCCCGAATAAAGACAGCATAAATACCCTTCCATTTCGATGAAGTTGTCTGCCTACCCATACGATAATATATATGGTAATCAAGGCATAGATCAGGTATGAAAGGATATTATAATTCATCATTACATGATAAGTTTGAGCAATTTGATGAGCAGCTCACCTCGATTGGAACTGAAAATCTTATTGGCGATTGTTTCCAATTGATCGGTCAGCACTTGGATGTCCTTAACGGTCTGATGAAATTCCTTGCCCTCAACCGTTTTGTCGTTCTTGGTAGCATCCGTGATATCCTTAAGGATATCCATCACCGGATCCAATTCCTTTTGCTTGCGCATGATGGCTATTTTCATTGCCCATTTCAGTACTTCTTTCTCTGCGATAAAATACTCCTTACGATCTCCGGCAATATGTTTTTTGTAGACGATGCCATATTCGACCAGTTGGCGGATACTCATATTGGCATTGCCACGGGAGATCACCAACCGCTCCATGATTTCATCCGTAGAAAGCGGATTGGAAGAGGAGAGTAGTAGGGCATGTACCTGCGCGACGGACTTGTTGATCCCCCATTCCGAGCCTAAAGCTCCCCAAGTATCGATAAATTGTTGTTTTGCCTCCTCGAGTTTCATGATGATTTTCTGTGTTTTACAATCCAAAGGTATGAATTATTTCTGAATTTTCAATAATTATTGAAAATAAAATATTTTGGATTGATTGCACGCTAGTGCCGCATGAGTATTATCCTAAACGTTTTCTGTCATACAGAACGTTTAAGGCAATATCAGTGATTTACCCTTTTATTTTTCCAATGCTGTTTGTGGTGTGTTTAAGGATTAGCAAAACCTGTCTGCTTACTGTGTTTCTGTTCCAAGTCATTGGCTAGGTTGTTAAAAACATAGTCGTGTTCCTGTTTAATGCCGAGCTTTTCCAATGGCTCCCAGTAGATTCCTGGTGTCAAGACGGAAGTGTATGTCGTGACGCGAATCAATTTGCAGCTATGATTGTCGACTTTATCAAAATAATAAATTGCTTCTTTGAAACCAAGCCATTCCCGACCGATGAGGTTGTAATCGATGACGTCTATTTTCAAGAGTTTCCCCCGCTCAAGGGCTGTTATTTTTTCGATTATCGTACCTCCGCCAAAATCGGCATTACTTAACGCTCCACTATCAAAATAGCACGTGCGTATTCCCCCAATTTCTTCGTTTTCCAAAACACATTTTGTGGGAATGGGTAGATCAAACAGCATGAGGAATGGTTTGGACGTATCCAGGGTGTCTACGGACTTTATTGCATCGTATACTTCTTCGGGCGTATAATTGAAAATCCTTTCTGTCTTTACTTCAACAATAGTTTCTTTGTTTTCGTTGAGAAGTTGCTCCATCGGGGCGGCCGGCTATGAGGAATGGGATAAGTGGCAGCAATAAGACGGGCAATCGGTTCGTTCCGCTGATTTGCCTGTATCGTTTGACTAAGTGCATAATGATGTAGCCAAGGAAGATAAGTGGAACTATGATAGGCAATGCCATAACGATGCAAAGTAATCCGGAAAGCCCGGGGATATACAAACCCGCTAAAAAAATGACAGCAGCGATGACAGCCCCGTACAGGGTGTATTTCTTGTTTGGCATTGCCCCGATGGAGATACCTAAAACGATGGGAAGCAGTATGAACAGTATCCAACTGTAATTGGCTAACCCCAGAAAGAGAAATGCGATTCCCGTTCCAAAAAATATGAAAGTCAGCATGATTGACAGTTGAAAACTACGGTCTTTAAGCATCCGTTTCATTGTTGTTACACTTTATTTCTCATACCTGTCAATCAAGAAGTGAAGCAACGTCGTGAATAATAGCCCGAAACCAATGGCATAAGCGATGTAGATAAAATTATGGTACCATGGAATTGCCCAAATATTGCTGAATGTGCCAAATAATAGTATAAGTAAGAGTAGGATTGAAGCTAAAGCTATGCTTCTATTGATAAAAGAAAGAGGCTTTTCTTCTTTTGCATAGTAATTCTTGATAAGTTGGAAAGGCAAGAAAATAATGATTAAGGAAATTAAAGACAAGCCGAAATAACCTTTGCCGTATATCTTGCTCAAGAGCTCACCTGTTGAAGATATTTCAAAATCATAATATTCATATTCGCCATACAAGATAGCGTTTATTACATTGGGTGTCCACCTAACCAAAAACACTATTGGTGCTATTAGTGAGGCTATTAAGTTGCCCAAAATTCTTCTGTATATCATCTTTTTCTAAATTTAATCGGGGCAATCTTTGCTTAATGTGCTCAATGGAGCTTTTCCATCCAATACATCCTTTACTTTTTGCCAATCAGGTCTTTCAATCTCTACGAAAGCCATCGCGGCACTGCCGCCGTTCTGGTTGACAAATAGGCGAATTTTATTCACAAACGATGTCCAAAGAGCATCTGCTTGATTAAAAGGGAAGTCGGTGAATGCTTGGAAATAATGCCCAAACGGATCGGTCAGCCTATCTACTCCTCTAGTATAAAAGGTATAAGACCCATTCGCGTTCTGAATGTAACCAAAATCACGATTTCCCGATACCGGGTGACTAAGGTACATTGGGTCATGGATTGTGGTAAAAGTCCATTTGCTTGCGCTGTGATGACTTACTATTACGGATCCGTTGTCCGGCCCTCGAATATCGATGGACACTACTGCGTTTAACGGGTTATTAGAATTCCAAAGTTGTGTGTCATCTACTCCAGAATAGTTAAAAGGATAAAACTCCGAATAATCTGTGTCGACAAAAGCATTGATGTTCTTACGGATATACTCCAGAAACTGAGGGGCGGTAAGCTGTTGACCGTTCACGAACGGAAGTTCATTTATGGTGACCGGGAAATAGTCCATATTGACAACTGTACTGTAGGCACTATTTATATTCTGGATATTAGTGTAATGGAACTGTGTTCCCGGCTTTATTGCCTGATCTATTGCGTATAGTTTATCCCATGTGGATTGAGATACCGTAAACGTTGCTGTGGCTACCCAAGCCCTGATGATATCGCACGGCACATCGCCGAAAAGGGCGAAAGGTTTGTTCTCCAACATATCCGATAATTCCGCTTCTGATGGTGGGTTATGGGTATCGCTGGGGCCTCCTGGCAAACTCCCGCCAGGTCCACCCCCGCCCCCTCCGGGAGGAGGAAGGTCGGGCCAGTCACCCGGGTCGCCACCCCCTGTACCGCCACCCCCGCCACCTCCTGGTGGACAATAATAATCTGTGTGACATACTTCGTCAAACTGTATCGTATTGGAAGGAAGGCCCTCCGGGGATGTGGGGGTACCCGTAGACATCAAATGTTCCACATGGGAAGGTGGTAGGCTCGTAATGACTTCTCCGGCACAAACTTCATAGCGTATGCACCCGGATGAAGCGGTGGATGCGGCATAACCCGCTAATCCGCTGATTAATTGCTGTTGCTTGTTCTCTTTTTCGGGGGATGTCGAAAAAAAAGAACTTAGAGGCGCAAACCAATCTTCCAAAACGACGTGGCCCTCAAAAGAATGGCCCTCAAGCCATGCTTTGGATGGAATAAGGGTAAGCATTTCGGCTTTATATCTCCCCTTTCCGGTATGGGTTACTCGCAGGTACATCAGGTCGTTGAGGAATATTTTTTCTTGGTCGATTGTTTCTGTTCGTATGGCAAAAGGAAAGCGAAGCGGCGCGAAAACGGTAACGGTGTCGCCTTTTTGCTGGGAAAAAGCAGAAGGCCAATCGACACGGCGACTTTCCAGTAACGAATCAGCCAGGAAAGATGCTCCGGTCGCTTTTATGGTGCTGCTTTTCTACAGGCGGTCAAAATATGCCCTGGCTGTAGTTATTGGGTTTTCTTCAGGTGGCTCATGTTCCTGTTTTTGACAGGCATAGAAGCAGGCAGAAATAAAGAGGAACACGATGACCCTGTACAACCACTTTTTCGGTAAGTTTAAGCGTAAGTTTTTATTCATAGATTAATAAAGTTTTTACGGTAGGTAATGCTAAAATAGAAAAAAGCAGTAGACTTCACAATTAAATGTAATTTTATTGATTATCCGTTTTCTTGCCTATTCGGCACTACGAACTCGAGCGAGGGGTGGTGTGATGGAGTGAAGCAGTCTCGTTATCAGTAGATTGCCACGGCTCGCTCAACCCCACTCAGCCTCGCAATGACGTCAAGGATGATCGTTAGGTGCGAAAGCGGACAATCAGATAATTTTTTGTTAAAATACAAGCCAAATTGAAAAAGAGATTTACGAACGTTTCCGCACGATGTTTTTCTGTGATGATTGATGTTGTAAGCTTATTGATTGAGTGGGAGTTAACTTCAATAATCTATTCGAAAATCTGCCAAAGACATGGACTTCCTGCAAGCAGCGAAGCTACGCGATGAGATGCTTGCCCTCGAAAAGACGTTTGCGGAGCTGTTTGAGCAACAGAGCGATTAACGCCGTATCGTTAATGTGCAGCGGTTTGGGTTAGCTTATCGAGGTAATTACGCGTGGTTTCATCCTCTGGATAGAGCAGCGCATTTAGTTTTAGCACATTGACAGCTTCTTGGTCTTTTCCAAGCGATGAAAGCGTCACAGCATAGCTGCTCAGTTCGCGTGCGCTTGAAGGAAGGCCCTCGATGCGATCCGCAATGGCTTGTAATTGCTCACTTTTCAGCTCTTGGTCGATACGCTCGGATTGCTGCCAAACGGTGATGGCATGGAAGTGCGGTGTGTACGGTTGTTCGGACAGGATTTTGATTAGGTCTTCTTCTAGCGATCCAACTGGTTTTTCGACTATACGATTCAATTCCCTTTCGCCATCATAAATGATGATCGTTGGAATATGGTGTATAAATTTACCCGCTTCTTCGTGTTGGGGGCTTTGTTTATAAAGTTCTTTGCTGTTATCGACAAAAATGAGCTTTAGTTGCGTGGTGTCAACCTGAGCGGTTTCCAAGATCTTCATGAGCCGTGGGATTTCGCGCCGTGTATCACCGCACCAAGTTCCGGCAAAGATTTCGACGACCTTTCCTTCGAATAACGGTGCAAGTTGTCGGGCGGTGTCGGCATCCACCGCATAGTTGTCATAGTATCGTTCATACCATTCTTGGTAAGCACCATTTTTCATCAGGAACGGCATGCAATGCCCTAACAACACCTGTTGACCGTTAGGACGGGTGTACTCGGTGTTTACGAAGGGGGTACTTGCCGGCTGTGCGATCGCCGTCAGGCTCGTCATTCCCACGAACAATATCATGAAGAAAAAGCGTTGTATCCGATAAAGACTACTAATCATGTCGACAAATGTACCGAATAATTATGATAGCTGATATAGCGATATGTAATATTATTATGGTGCACCATTCACTAGGGAATCTTGCCATCAACCCGGATCATCCATTAGCGGCTTTGTGACTTCATCCTATACCTAGCTTAACCCAAAGCTTCATCTAAGACAAACATAACATATATATAGGTCTATTTAACTGTATATATACTGGGTATATACTGGGTATATACTGGACATATACTGGGAAATAGCTAGAAATAGACAGAATGAGCCGTAAAGGAATACTAACCTGAAAAGGCTAAGAATCAACTAGGATTAACGGAACCGTTCTGGATGGAAAATCCCGATATCGGCAGACGGGCGACTCCCCATGGCAAGTTCGGCTACAATTTTTCCAACCGCCGGGCCCAAACTCAATCCCATCATACCCATGCCTCCGGCAATAATGAGGTTCTTGATTGTTTTGGAATGCCCAAGATAAGGGAGCCCATCCGGCGAACAGGGCCTGAAGCCGTGCCATACCGCTTGCGCTGTCGGAAGAGGCAATTGGTATTCTGGGTAATAATCTGGAACAGCCTTTACAATGCCCTCCACACGGTTCATGTTGATTTGATGATTGATGGGAGCAAGCTCCATCGTACCCCCGATACGTACTTTCCCTCCCATAGGAGTGATCGCTACGCGCGCTTCCAACAACAATGCCGGATGCCGGAGCTTACCTTGGAATGCTGAGGTCATGAATGAATAACCCTTGCCGGGCATCAGCGGGATGCTTAACCCGACCTGTTTACTCAACTCTTGCAACCAGGCACCCCCCGTGAGCACGACCATATCCGCGGAAAATTGGCCTGATGTGGTCATGATTTCCGTAATCTTCCCTTGATGGCGCATGATATGGGTCACCTCCGCATGAGGTATCATGGCCACCCCTAGCTGCTTTACTTTATTAATCAATAATTGCATCAGTGCAGGGGGATATAAGTGGGCGTCATCCCGGTAATGAACCGCGCCCGCTACGCCTAGTTGCACATCGGGTTCTAACGCCTGTACCTCCCTGTTGTCCAATATGTCGACGTTAAGCCCTAAGGCCTTGGCTTCTTCCGCGAGGTGCATTTCCTCCTCTACTGTTTTTGCTGCTTTGCACAGCATCAGTATGCCTTTATGCGCCAAACCAAATTCATCGCCTAATTCGGTGGCCAGTTCACTATATAGTGATTTACTCAGTGTGTTCAAGCGTAGGATATGTGGCGCTGATTGCGTCACATGTCGAGCATTGGCGTGTTTCAAGAACTTCAAGCCCCACCTGATGAGGGATAGGCTTGGCGTGGGTTTTACGTAAAATGGGCTTCGGCTGTTAAACATCCACTTGATACCCTGTGCTACTATACCGGGCGCGGCCATAGGGGTAAAATGACTGGGTACGATCATCCCGGCATTGCCATAAGAACAGTTGTCGGAAAAATCACCCTTATCTACTACGGTTACGGCCCAACCGTCTTTGGCCAAATAGTAAGCCGAGGTCAGTCCGATGATGCCGCCACCGATAATGAGTACACTTCCAGTCGAATGTGTATTGTTAGGTTGGTTTTCTGAATTCATTTCTATGTTAAAAACTCACCGACTTTCGACTAGATAACTTGGAATCCATGTGCATACGGGTCATCATCATCAATGATGATGGTGTTGTATCCCGTGACCATTGCCCAACCTTCGATGGCGGGAACGATTGCCGGCTTTCCATCACCAAACGCATCGACCACTTCTTCTTCTATGGTGCCGATAAACGTAGACCCAATGATACTTTCGTGCACGAATTTATCGCCCTTTTTGAGCTTCCCTTTGGCGTGCCATTGCGCCATACGGGCAGATGTACCCGTGCCGCAGGGTGATCGATCGATGGCTTTATCTCCGTAGAACACAGCGTTTCGCGCGGTGGATGCTGGGTTAAGAACGGTTCCCGTCCATTGGATATGGCTTAAGCCATTGATGTTTTTGTCTTCGGGATGGGTGAATGTATATTGGTCGTTGAGGCGTTGGCGCAAGACCCGGCTCCAGCTGATTAATTGGTCAGCGGTATGGTGCTCCAGTCCTGCAAAATTTTCCTGCGGGTCGACGATGGCATAAAAATTCCCGCCATACGCTACATCAACCGTCAGCAGGCCTAAATCGGGGCATTCGACGGTAAGTTCCGCTGCGGCGAGAAAGGACTTTACGTTGGTGAGTTTTACGGACTTCACTTTTTTCCCTTCCTGGACGTACTCGATCAGCACTAATCCCGCGGGTGTTTCGAGTCGGAGCTTACCGGGTATTTTCGGTATGATCAGCCCCTCCTCGATGGCAATGGTGACGGTGCCAATGGTGCCATGTCCGCACATGGGCAGGCAGCCGCTGGTTTCAATATATAATACACCGATGTCGTTGTTAGGGTCTACGGGGGGATAAAGGATGCTGCCACTCATCATATCGTGCCCCCTGGGTTCAAACATCAACCCTTTCCGTATCCAATCGTATTCCGAAAGGAAATGGAGGCGGCGTTCCATCATGCTATTACCTTGTAGTAAGGGGCCGCCACCGGCAACCAACCTCACCGGATTGCCACAGGTGTGTGCATCTATGCAGGAGAATGTTTTTCTCACTTTAATTTTCTTGTCTCTTGATTCTTACTTTCTTGTCTCTTGGTTCTAAAACCTAATCAGACCGCATCTTTCGTCAACTTTCCGTTTATCGTACGCCAAATGCCAAGCGGATTAGCACTCTTGAGCTCGTCAGGGAGGTATTCATCTGGCCAATTCTGGTAACTGATGGGGCGGGCAAAACGTTTGATTGCGTCAGGGCCAACCGATGTGAAGCGGCTATCCGTGGATGCTGGATAGGGGCCTCCATGCTGCATCGCGCCACATACCTCCACGCCTGTCGGGAATCCGTTAAGCAACAGGCGACCGCTTTTGTCGGTCAAAGCGCTTATCAAATCCGCATAGTTGTCGAGATCGGTCGGCTCGGCCAGGACACTTGCGGTGAGCTGGCCTTCCAATTGCTTGGCGATCGCTAGCGCTTCGGTTGGGCTATCGTAGCGGACCACAAGACCGAACGGGCCGAATACCTCTTCGCTCAATCTCGGATTTCCCAAAAACGTGTTGGCCGCAACGGTCGCGGCAGTTGCATTGCCGTGTGTTTTCGGCGTGTCGGCACCGACTTCCGCCAAGACGGCAACCCCTTCTTGAGCCAGCAATTCGGCTTTGTTTTTATGGTAAGCGTCTGCGATACCTTGGTGGAGCATGGGGGCCGTTGCGATTTGCCCGATTTGTGCCTGTAAAGTGTCCAGAAAACGGGGCAACGCTTCATGGTTCGGTGCCACGAATATACCGGGATTGGTGCAAAATTGCCCCACACCCAAGGTCAATGAAGCCGCATATTGCTTAGCAACCTCTTCTGCTGCATTTTGTAGCTTTTCTGGAAGGAGGAAAACGGGGTTGACACTGCCCATTTCAGCAAATACCGGAATAGGATCGGGTCGTTGACTGGCCACATCAAAGAGGGCCCTGCCTCCCGCAAGTGATCCGGTAAAACCAACCGCTTTGACCAGCGGATGCTTGACCAAATATTGTGCCCCTGCAAAGCCATCAGTGGACACCTCGGCAAATAAACCTTTAGGCATCCCGGTTTTTTGGACGGCCTGCTGAATAGCACGGGCCATGATGGCCGATGTTTTTGGGTGCGCTGGGTGGGTTTTGACAATGACCGAGCAGCCCGCGGCAATGGCCGAGGCCGTGTCTCCACCGGCGGTGGAATACGCAAACGGAAAGTTGCTCGCTCCGAACACCACGACCACGCCAATTCCGACATATGTTTTACGAAGGTCGGGTTTTGGTGGGGTACGGGCCGGGTCGGCGGTATCAATTCGGACAGTTAACGCATCGCTATCGACCAATGCATCGGCATAGCTCCGCCATTGGAAAACCGTGCGTGCTTTTTCGCCAGTTAACCGCGCCTCTGGGAGGTGGGTCTCGGCCTGCGCCGTGGAAATCAATTCCGAATCGAGTGCTTCGATTTCATCGGCAACGGCATGCATGAAAGCAGCCCGTTGCTCCATGTTTGCCTGTTTGAATACGGCGTATGCGTCCTGTGCGTCCAGCACGAATCGATCGAGTAGTGATAACGGTGTTTTTTCGCTCATAATGGTTGCTCAACTGTCGTGTTATTTGGCAAATTTAAGTAATCTGGTAATATCGGGCGCGTGGCAATCGCATCGTTGATGATTTTTTGAATACGCACCCTTTCCTCTCCTACCAAGGGTAGGCGGGGGGACCTCACATGTTCATTGCTTAAGCCCTCTGCGGTTGCAGCGAGCTTGATGTACTGTACGAGGCGTGGATGGATGTCAAGCTCCAGCAGTGGCATGAACCACCGGTATATGGCCAACGCTTCATCCAATCGGCCAGCACCGGCTAAGCGATAGATGGCTACGGTTTCGCGGGGGAAAGCATCTACCAAGCCCGCCACGGAACCGGTAGCACCCATTAATTGGGTTTCCAACGATATGGTATCCACACCACCCAATACTTTGAAGCGGCCGCCAAAACGATTGATCATCCGCGTTACGTTAGTGAGGTCGCGGGTGGATTCTTTCACCGCCTGTATATTGGGGCAGTCTGCCAATTCGGCAAACATATCAATCGTCACGTGGATGGCATAGTCCACCGGATTATTATAGATCATGATGGGTAAGCCGGTTGAATTGGTAACGTCCTTAAAGTATTGAACCACTTCGCGATCCGAAGCTTTGTAACGCATGGGGGGCAACAGCATCAACGCATCGGCACCTAATTGTTCCGCTTGCTCCGCCACATTGATCGCTTCAGCCGTAGTCTGTTCCGCAATGTTCAGAATGATTGGTATATGGTCAGGTACGTGCTGTTTGGCAAAAGTGAGCATGTCGAATTTCTCTTGTGCACTCAACGTGCTGGCTTCACCGAGCGTACCGGCAATGATGAGTCCAGCGACACCCGCGTCTATTTGCGCGATGAAGTTTTTCTTAAACATTTCATAGTCGATCGCTCCATTTTCGTCAAAGGGAGTCAACAACGCGGGATATACCCCGTACCAAAGTTCGTTTTTGCTCATGTCGTTTAATATTCCAATTTAATAATCAGGCAATGTCGTTAGCTATGGTTGTTTCACGCTGAATTTTATTTGAAACAAACCGCTTTTTCAATTGCTACAAATATAATCATGGCTCTTTGCCTAAACCGCTTACTAATTAATCAATATTATGCAAATATTAACATGACCGTTAAATACGATCGATTGGATGGATTGGGATTGCAGGCCTGGTTCAATCTCACTGGATATTGTGGAGGTATTTGGATAGGTACTCCTTGGGCGATGTGCCCGCCACACTTTTGAATACCCTGTTGAAATTGGTGATGCTATTAAATCCACAGTTGTATGCGATGGTGGCGATGCTGTCGTATTCGCCCGCGGTCAGTTTTTTACAAGCCTGGTTTATCCGCATTTCATTGAGGAAAGTGACAAACGTGACGCCCGTATGCTTTTTGAAATACCGGCAAAAGGCTTGGGGGGTCAGGTGTGCCTCCGCAGCTACTTCTTCCAATGTCAGCGCATTTTGGTAGTGCTGTAGGATGTAGTTGTAAATGTTGCCCATACGTAGGCCCTCCCCTTCGGTGATGTGTTGTTTGTTGAATGTGGAAAGGTGCTTTGGCTTGGGGGTAATATGGCAAAATGTCCTCAAAAGATGGAGAAAATGTAACATTTGATCCATGCTGTTGGACTCCTTTAGTTTGAGAATCCGTTTTGAAACGGAATGGAAATGTTGCTCCGGAAGCTTGAATCCACATCTGTATTCGTTGAGAAACGCATTTAGTTGGCCAAGTTCAGGCAATTGAAAGAAATTGGCTAAGTCGCCGTTTGGGTCGTAAAAAACCGAAATGCTATGTACGTATTCCTCTTCGACGGAATCCGCGATGCTACTACGGCTGCCTTTAAAAACGTGGGATTGATTGGGCGCAATCAGGAAAATGTCATTTGGCCCGAAAGAATGCATGGTGTTTTCCGCTATAAGTGTGCCTTCACCCCTTATGATCCAAATCAGTTGGGCTTCTTTATGGCGATGCAGGTGGGGATAGAATTGTGGAATGATATCTTCCTGCACGGTCACGGTTTTATCGGGCATGACTGGGATGGTGAATTGAAGTGTTTTCATATTCCAATGAAATAGGTAACCTATGTAAACCTCCAATAAATTTACGGATATTAACCTGTTTTATGCAAGTATTTTGATATAAAAGGTTAAAATGTGGTTATAAATAGCTAAAAATCGAATAGCTTTCCGTATTAATCGGACATCAAAAAAATACATGAGGAATCAAGTAGCGTTATGAGGAGACTTATCGTTATGTGAGGGTAGTCGGTTTTTAATTAATCAATAAAGGCATAATACTTGCTTCATTTACCTTAACAGACGGGAATATTGTATGGCGATGTTTGACGGAAAGACAATCATTTTAGGAGCTCCAAAGCACTTTAGTTTAGACGGGGTTATTGAAACGGAGCTGCGGAACTTAGGTTTTAATATTCTGAATATTTCATTCTACAGTGATGGGTTTCGCTATAAGCACCTATTGCAGCGAATTGAATGTTTTATCTGTCGGGATATATTGGGGATAAAGGAATATAAAAATAAAATCAGGTTCAATGCGAATAAAGAATGGATGGAAGCGCAACTGCAAAACATGCCAGTGGCAGACTATGCGTTGATTATCCGACCGGATGTTTATCCCGTTGATTTCCTCAAAACATTACGAGCGAAAACGAAGAAATTGATCGCTTATCAATGGGATGGTCTGGACCGGTACCCCAATGTATACAAGTGCATCGGCTTGTTCGATCGTTTTTTTGTGTTTGATGGTGACGACTTGGGTGTTCGATCGGTGATGCCCATCACCAATTATTATCCGGTAGCTTGCAGTGATCACTTGCGTTATGATGAGGCGTTGCAGTCGGATGTGCTGTACACCGGCACCTATTCCAAACACCGTATCGATGTCTTAGGGCATATCATCCACGATCTTCGGTCGTTAGGGCAGAATGTTCGATATCACCTGCACCATAAGAAACAACGTTACATCGAACCCTATGATTTGTGGACAACCAAGCGGACGCTGGGTTATGAGCAAAACATCAAATATGCTTATAACACGAAAATCATATTGGACTTGGTCAATCCGGAGCATCGGGGGCTCTCATTCCGTTTCTTTGAAGCCATCCGGTTTGAGAAGAAGTTGATTACCACCAACCAAAAGGTGGTGGAATACGATTTCTACCATCCCAATAATATTTTCGTTTGGAATGATAGCAATATCCGGGAGCTCGAGTCGTTCATTAACAAGCCTTATGTGCCAGTTCCCGTCGAGATTAAAGAAAAATACAGCTTTAGGAATTGGCTTAAATACGCATTGGATGAGGGAAAATACACCCGTTTGTCCATCCCGTATTAATAAAACAACTATTCGTGATGTGGCGTCGCCATCGCCAAGTTAAACATGATTGTATTGAAGAGGAGATAAATGCGCGCGAATAAAATTACCAGATGGATTGATCGAAAAAACCACAGGGTATGTTTGACCCTTGCGCGTCTTTATTATGGCAGTAAGGAACGGGGAAAATCAATTCCTGTTTTTAAATTCGCGTATGCTGCCGTTCTCCGTTTTTTGCTGGTATTTCTCAATGTCCTTCGGTTTAACAGGCAATTGTATGCCGATTATAAGGGATTAACATCCGACCGTTTTTGGAAGCGACTGTTAGGTATAAATAAGTTCGAAGTGTCCGGCCTGTTGCCATTAGGTTCTTCCTTCGATCGGTTCGCTTTTCCATTGTGGGAAGTACCACAAGTAAGCATCATTGTCTGTGTACATAACCATATTGACTATACCTATAACTCCCTATTATCCATATTGAACAACACGGCTGATGTCAGTTACGAAGTCATTGTGGTCAATGATTGTTCAACGGATGAAACCGGACAAGTATTGGAGGATATTGAAAACCTGGTGGTCATTGACAATGCGGAAAACTTGGGCTTCCTCAAATCATGCAACAAGGCGCTGGCGCATGCAAAAGGACAGTACATTTGCTTTTTGAATAACGATGTTCAAGTACAACCCAATTGGCTGGCAAATTTGCTAGCTCCGTTTGGCGCATTTGACAATGTTGGCTTGGTTGGTGCCAAGTTGATTTATCCGTATGGGTTGTTACAGGAGGCCGGGGGGATTGTCAATGACAAAGGGCAGCCGGCAAACTATGGTAAATTCAGGGATCCCGATGACATTCACTACAATTACCTCCGGGAAACGGACTATTGTTCGGGTGCATGTATTCTATTGTCAAAAAATGATCTTGACGAGTTAAATGGATTTGACGAAGCATTCGCTCCGGCCTACTACGAAGATACGGATCTGGCTTTCCGGGTGCGATACCGGCTCAACAAAAAGGTTTATTACCAACCCTTGGCTAAGGTCGTCCATTTTGAAGGAGTCAGTTCGGGTAAAGTTTCGGACGGAAGCAACGTGAAGCGTTACCAGGATATCAATGCCCAGAAATTCCGGGAGCGATGGGCACCTATTTTCAGCACTTTTCCCGTAGACGGTGACGCGACTGCCAATGCTCGGAAATTCGTCAGTGAGAAAAGGACCATTTTAATCATTGAACCCTTACTGCCTACCTTTGATCAAGATTCGGGATCGCGACGGATGTTCGAGCTGATAAAATTGCTTATCGAGTTGGGGTGGAACGTCATTTTTTCTCCAGAAGCACGGACACAGGAAGAACCCTATTACTCCACATTGGTCAACATGGGCGTTTGGGTACTCAATAAGCCAGTTTTCCGGAAGTCGTCGAAATACGTGATTCGGCAAGTAGTTCCGTGGGTCGAAGAAGCATGGGTTTGTAGACCCCATATGAACAGACGGTACGGGGGATTTGTCAGGCAATTCGGGATTCGTTGGATGAATGATACGGTTGATATTCACTTTTTGCGGGAGGAACGGGCGCTGGAAACGGGGAATATCGATCCGAGGAGGTCGAGAAAAGTGAAGCGCAGGAAAAAAAGGGAATTATCACTTTTGCGTGCAGCCAATACCGTTATTGCCATTACAACGGCCGAGGCGGAGTTATTAAATGGTTATGGTATCAAACACGTCACTGTCATTCCGAATGTACACTATCCTGCAGCCGTGGCATTGCCGGGTTTTAGGGATAGGCAGGGGATTTGTTTTATTGGGGGGTACCGTCACTTACCCAATGTTGACGCCGCTAAATGGCTTGTCAAGGAAATTATGCCGTTGGTATGGGCGCAGCACCCCGAGATAAACGTTTATCTATTAGGTAGCCAGCCGCCGAAAGAAATCACCGAACTCCAATCAGCGCGCGTGCACGTGCCGGGTTACCTCCCAGATGTATCTTCTTATTTTCTGTCAAGCCGGGTTTTTGTCGCACCGCTCCGTTTCGGGGCAGGAATGAAAGGCAAAATCGGTCAAAGTTTCGAATTTGGGTTACCTGTTGTGACCACAGATATCGGGGCAGAAGGTATGGGCCTTATTGATCGAAAGCATTACCTACGCGCCAATACGGTACAAGCGTTTGTTGAGTCAATCATCGAGCTATATGGTGATGCCGAATTATGGTCTACGCTTTCAGCAGGCGCAGTTGAGGCATTGGAGCAATATGCCCCTAGGCGTGTAAGAGACGAGTTGCAAAAGTTGCTAGGGTAGATTGCATGGCGATTGACCCATTGACCACGGAAATTCAGTCTCGTCGTCGGCCAACTAACTTCAGGAATTTAAAATAAAGATAGGCGGTCAGTGCTGCGGTACCTTCACGTAGCTTTCCTCTTTTTAATAACCTTTTCCCCGTTCGCTTAAAAATCCGTTCATAACCGATAAGGGATGGAGATAGGAGCTTGTATCCGTAGTAATTCGCAATATTTTCCCACCGTTCGTGAGCAAAGGCTTCGTCCACCATGGTGGAGCTGATTCCCCCCGTAGCGAAGACGGAAATGATCAATGGGGTGTATTGTACGTCGTATCGGGCGAAGCAGCGCAGGTTGAAGTCAAAATCGGCCAGAACGGTGTATCTCGTGTTATAACGTTCGCCATTATCGAATATGCGCCGATGGTATAGAATCGATTGATGGCACAAATTCTTCTCAAAAAGGACAGCCAAATTGGTTTCGCCCATATAGATATCGCCGTCTTTTATCCAACGACTATCCCCCGACATCAAGACATTGCCATAAACCAAATCGGCAGGAGTCGACGAGACCACATCCTTTAATTTCCTCAGCGTATCGTTAGCATAAAGCCGGTCATCACTTCCGAGAAACAATACCCATTCACCTGATAGCTTGTCGATGGCGCGGTTCATGGCGTCGTATACGCCACTGTCTTTTTCGGAAAATAGCCGTATTCGGGAATCCTGGTATCGTTTGACCGCCTCGATCGTTTCATCGGATGATTGGCCATCTTGTACGATAATCTCAAAATCTTGGAGCGTTTGATTTAACACACTCGCGATGCAGGCAGCAACCGTGGATCCGGATTGGTATGTCGGGATGATAATGGAAAACAATGGCATACTACGAGGCAAAAAAACGTTTGATGCGACGAAGCAGCTTAGGACGCTGTCTTCTTAAATGGTTTTTCAAGGCTTCTCGGTCGTCACCGATTGGCTGGTCATGTTCGTCTATCCGCTCTCCGATAAACTGGTAGCCCTTTCGTTTCGATGGGAATGGCTTTTTCTCAAAAAATTCATCGTGTACCGTCTGTGAATCGTTGAAGCGGAGGTAGACGGATTGCAGATAGGTTTGGTCAAGACCATATTCGTCTTTTTTTCCCTGAAGAAAATTACGTATTAAGGCCTCCATATTCAACACGCCTCCTTTAATGCCCCACATCCCCCCTAAGATAGATAGCCCGTTGGCACCATAAGGTACCTGATGAAACGGGTGGTCGCGCATGATGTGTAATACATCGCCATTGGCTATCCACTCATTGACAGCGTTCCGTTCCCTGACCGATAGTCGAGAATCCGTATCGCGAAATATTGCACGGGCGCAATCGGGGAGGTCGGCTGCCAGAAATCGCCAGAATAACCCATATATCCCTGATCGGGTCATATCTTGCAAGAACGCTCCCTGTTGTTTCAATTGAGCAATGATGTCTTGGGGTACCGTATGATCGTAATAGATAACAACATCCCACTCGGGGTATATGGTTTTGGCTAACACCACATTCCGTATAGCACCGATCGTGTAATCGGGCTTATCACCCCACAAGCTAAAAGCAATGTAATTTTTGTTTTTTATCATACAGCCAATTCTCCAAAGATAGTAAAAAAAGGTCTTTGGTTGGTGAAATTCACGGACGGAGGGATGATAAATAACCTTTCAGACTGCATTTTAACGCCCTTCTAACATGCTTGAACGTGAGGCTGTTGAAATGGAACAATTTTTTGTCAAATAGTAGGAATATCGCTGATCGCCCACCTTTGTAAATAACGATTTCAGCCCACCTTTTGAACACTTCTTTTTTTACGACGTTTGTGGGTATATAATGGATTTTTTGAAAATTCCGAAGGAATAACTGATAATCGCGGGCGGTAAATTCACTACCTCGGGTTCCGGTCATAAAACTATGGTGAATATCGGCAGAGCGCTCACTAACGTTATCAAAACCTAAACGCTGCTGGAGTGCTTTCAATACCATCTTTACGGCAGCTATCATTTGACGCTCTTTGGTCAGCGAGGTGTTGCTGTCGTGCCACCTATAGTAAAGTAGCGGCTCGGTTAAATTGACGATGTTGTACTGTTCGCTTGCCCGCAAATAAAAATCATAGTCTTCGGCCAATCCATATGGGTGATATCCCCCTAGCTCAGCGAATATTGATTTCCTGAACATCACACTCGGGTTTGCTAGCTGGTTGGAAAACAATAGCTTCGCTTTTAGGGTATCGCTGTCGCACAGGGCTACCCCTATTTCACCTATCACCTCGTCTTTTTCGTTGATATATTGGGCATTTCCACCGCAAATAGCTACATGTGGATTGGTCATCAGGTAATTATACTGGCATTCCAGTCGATTGGGTAGGCAGATGTCATCGTGGTCCATCAAGGCGATGAACTCGCCTTGGGCCTCGTCTATCCCCTCCATGTTGGTTTGGTATATGCCCCGATTCTGTCTGTGGTTGATGAGCCGTATACGGTCATCGTCAAAACTGCGGATGATGTCTTCGCTACGATCGGTAGAACCGTCATTGACAATGAGAAATTCAAAATCGACGTGGGTTTGCTTCAATACGCTTTCGATCGTTGACGCCAAAAATCGCTGACCGTTATAAACGGGCATAAAAACTGAAATGGATGGTTTTCTCATGAATACTGCTACTTCAACGGGGAAGAAACCATAAACTTTTCGATATGTAAGTGATACATACATCAAGATTCACACCAAATAATCGTCTTGGTGGTCGGTTTTAAGCCAAGGTAGGTCTGTAGGGGCTTATGCACAACATGTGGAGGATTAGCGATCATTGCTGGGTGTATGCGATTAGAGCATCGCGACGACCCTTTATATGATGTGTTTTTTGTTAACTATCTGATAAACAACTGTATATTTTGAATTATGATTCGATTCGTTTGCTGGAAATAGGCAGAAAATAGGAAAGGTAAGCCCACTTGGATTGATGGTTGTACTAAATTCGGTGTTAACACATGTTGTTGAATAAAACCATAACCAAGAAGAAAAATGAAGAAATCGACTGAACGTCCGAAACGGATTCTAGTGAGTGTATACTCCATGGATCATGTAGGAGGGTCGGAGCTTTACACCTTTGATTTATTGAAGGAGTTGCGTCGTAGAGGAGGATTGGAAATCGAATTTTTCACTATCCACCAGGGGTGGTTGTCTGAACGAGTACAGGATGAATTGGCTATTCCTTGGATGTCACGAGATCGTTATGACTTGATTTTGGCATCGCACAATGCTACCGTGGATGTGATCCATGATAAGGGGCCAACGGTGCAAATTTGTCATGGGGCCATTTTGGGTTTGGAGCACCCATCGTTATACGCCGACTATCATGTGGGGATTACCAAAGAGGTTTGTGATAGCCTTACCGCCAAAGGGTACCCCAATAGATTGGTGCTAAATGGACTGGATTTGAATGAGAAGAAGCCTGTTAACCCCGTGAATGATACGTTAAAGACGGTGCTCTCACTTTGCCAAAGTGAAGAAGCTAATGAAATGCTGGCCAATGTATGCAATCGGCTAGGATTGACGTTCAACTATTTCAATAAACACAAAAACCCGACCTTTGGCATCAATGATGAGATGAATAAGGCAGATATGGTCATTGGCATAGGTCGTTCCACATATGATGCCATGGCTTGTGGTAGACCGTGTATCGTATTTGATGCTCGTGACTATAACGGGAACAAGGCAGACGGATATTTGGAGCCCGAACTATTCCATGCGTTTGTTCAACACAATTGTTCCGGGCGCTACCGTGACCTACAGTTTGATGAGGATGATCTTATGCGGGAGTTTGAAAAATATAATTCGAAAGATGGTGAGAAGCTACGCGAGATTGCTGTCGAAAAATTGAATGTAGCACGCACCACGCAAGAATTGCTGGATGTAGCCAACCTCATTACCTGGCAAACAAAAATGAAGAAAAACACCCGTGTTTTCAGAACGCGATTCAGGCAGTTGAGGAGATCGACCAAACGAAAACTTCGAAACCTGTTTTGATAGGCGACCAGACCGATTTTTTAGCTATTGTTCTCTTCCTGCGTTCACGGCTTGGCATTTAATTTGTGCGTAATGCCTGTTTGCTTGAAGCAATCAACCTTCGGGCTGAAATCGGCGGTAAAATGCAAAGTAGATTTAGAACGGGTTTTTTAAAATTTGGTTAATAACGTCGATGCGTAAAAACACTAAACTTGCCATCCTAAGATTCTTCAATGCTTATGGACTCAAAGAGTACTATATGCTATTGAAATACAATAAGCTATCTGAGAAGCCGGTCAATAAGCCTATGCTGATTTCCACGGTTGATAACCGGCGGAATTGCCAAGGATTGACCGATCGTTTCAAAGGGATCATCAGCGTGTATGCACTGGCAAAAGCGAATGACGTGCCGTTTCGGGTACTTTTCACCCACCCGTTTGAATTGACCGATTTTTTGGTTCCCAATAGCTATGATTGGGTGCCCAAAGCGGATGAATTGAGTGATGCGGTAAGCGACGTGCGTTTTAAAATCATGCGCAAACAACCCCGGTTAAAGCGGTTGCTACGGATGCTGCCCCTAAAAAAGCAAGTTCGGGTATACGCCGCCAACGATTACCTGGAGGAAGTCAATGTCAGTTATAACCAACACTTCCAATGGGGGAAACTGTTTAAAGAACTCTTTAAGCCGACAAAAGCGTTGGAAGACCGTCTACAATTCCATTTGGATCGTATCGGGCCTGCTGGATACAGTGCTTGCGTGTTCAGGTTTCAATCGCTGTTGGGCGATTTCAAAGAGTATAAATTCAAATCCCTACCCGAGGGTGAACGGATGGAACTTATCGAACGAAACAAACAGGCGTTGGGTAAATTATTGGAAAATAGTGATTTGCCTATACTGGTCACTTCCGATAGCACGACATTTATCGATGCCGTCAAAGATATGGATAGGGTGTATACCATGCCCGGAAAAGTGGTGCATATGGATTGTACATTCGATGAGCAGCAAGACGTTTATATGAAGTCATTTGTCGATTTCCTGATGCTGTCTAATGCCAAAAGAATCTATAGCATCGGTACGGAAATCATGTATCCGACCAATTTTCCCGTTTACGCAGCGAAGATCAACAATATTCCCTTTGAGCGGATTGTTATCGACTAGCAACCTAGCTAATCTTGGTACGACTGTTGCGGTTGTTAACGTGACGAAATATTGAGGTAGTGACATGGGCAAGGACTTATTTATCATCAGGCACGCAAAATCGGATTGGAGTTTCGCCGTCAGCGATTTTGAGCGCCCGCTAAACGCCAGGGGATTTAAAAATGCGCCCCAGATGGCTACCCGATTGACCCAACACACCACGATTCCAACATTGCTGATCAGCAGCCCAGCCAAACGGGCCATCACCACGGCCCAAATATTTGCCGAGCACTTGCAAATACCGGTAAAGGAAATAGTGATAGACGACCGGATATATGAAGCATCACCTGCCACCCTGCTTCAGTTAGTCAACGAATTGGACAATGCATATAACGAGATAGCACTCTTTGGGCATAATCCTGGCTTTACGTTATTAGCTGATTACCTCGCGGACAACTCAACTGCCGATATCCCTACATGCGGTATCGTCCATATCAGGTTTGACAACATCGATGACTGGGCTGAAATCAGCAGGTCTACCGGGAAAGTCACCTGGTTTGCCTATCCCAAGGATGGGGAGTGAGTGGAATAAATTCTGTACCTTTACCTCCCTATGCCCAATAAACTCCATAACGAAACATCACCTTACCTTAAGCAACACCAACACAATCCCGTTGACTGGTATCCTTGGGGGGAGGAAGCGTTAGAAAAAGCGGCTTCCGAGAACAAACTGATCATTGTCAGTATCGGGTATTCGGCCTGCCATTGGTGCCATGTGATGGAACGGGAGAGTTTTGAAAATGAAGACATCGCGGCCGTGATGAACAAATACTTCGTCTCGGTCAAGGTGGATAGGGAAGAACGACCGGATATCGATCAAATTTACATGATCGCCGTGCAGTTAATGACCAACAGCGGGGGGTGGCCACTAAATTGCATCTGTCTGCCTGATGGGCGGCCAATCTACGGGGGTACTTATTTCCGTCCGGCCGATTGGAAGAACGTACTGCTGCAATTGGCCGATATGTGGCGAGAGACACCCGACGTAGCGGTGGACTACGCCAAACGACTAACAGCGGGCATTCAGCAAAGTGAACAACTTCCTGTCAGCCGGGTTCCAGAAGCGTATTCGGCACAGGATTTGGAAGCGATCGTGACTCCATGGAAACGTCTTTTTGATAAAAATGAGGGAGGGCATACTCGAGTGCCTAAATTCCCCTTGCCCAATAATTGGCTGTTCCTACTTCGCTATGGGGTGTTGGCAAAAGATGAAGCGTTAGTTGACCATGTGCACTTTACATTAAAAAAGATTGCTTCGGGAGGTATTTATGATCATATCGGAGGTGGATTTGCCCGGTATTCCGTAGACGGCCGATGGCATGTTCCCCATTTTGAAAAAATGCTGTATGACAATGCCCAATTGGTCAGCCTTTATGCCGAAGCATGGCAGCAACGGCCAACCCACCAATATAAGCGTGTCGTTACGGAAACACTGGCGTGGGTACAGCGAGAGATGACCAGTCCGGAAGGCGGGTTTTATTGTGCGCTGGATGCCGACAGTGAGGGCGTGGAGGGTAAATTCTATACATTCCAGCTCCGTGAAATCAAGGAAGCGTTAGGTGATGACGCTGAGTTGTTCATTTCATATTTCGGGGCTACCGAGGAAGGCAATTGGGAGGAAGAACAGACCAATGTGCTGAAAATCGATATCGATGCAGACAAATTGGCACAGGAATCTGGGTTCGCTGACGCGGAGTGGGAATCATACCTAGCGCAAAGCAAACAGCGGTTATTGGATTATCGAAGCAAAAGGGTTCGTCCAGGATTGGACAATAAGCTGTTGACTTCTTGGAATGCATTGATGCTCAAAGGATTTGTGGATGCGTATCGAATTTTTGACGAACCCGAATATTTAAGGATCGCGTTGCGTAATGCCGATTTCATCGGTCAACGACTTTCTGCCAAAAATGGGGGGTTGTTGCACCAACCCGAGGCCAATGGGAAAGTGATCGGAGGCTTCTTGGACGACTACGCTTTTTGTATTGAAGCATTTATCGCATTGTATGAGGCTACTTTTGACGAAAGGTGGATTCAGGAGGCAAAACGGCTGATGGAGCATGTATTGGGCCATTTTTATGATGAACGTAGCACCGCGTTTTACTTTACTTCGGCCACCGCCGAGCAACTCATCGCTCGTAAACAGGAAATCATGGACAATGTCATCCCATCGTCCAACTCGACCATTGTCAGGCAGCTATCCCGGTTGGGCCTGATTTTTGACCAGCAACGGTATCTGGATATTGCCGCGCAGGTCTTGGCCAATGTGGCACCGCAGCTAGCATCATATGGCTCCGGCTATTCGAACTGGGCCATCCAATTGCTGGAAGAAGTGTATGGATGTTATGAGATAGCACTGACGGGGCCGGATTGGTTGGCGATGCGAAAGCAACTGGACAAACACTATATCCCGAACAAATTGCTATTGGGGGGAACAAAAGGAACCCTACCTTTGTTGGTAGGAAGGGTAGGGGACACCACGAAGGCTTACGTGTGCAAAGACAAAACATGTAGCCTACCGGTAGACGACACAACAGCACTATTGCAATTAATTATATAATCGGATACCGTAGAGTAGTATCCATAAATTCAAACAAATGACTATAGCACCCAACAACGTGGTAACGTTGACCTACAAGCTCCACACTGTTGAAAATGGAGAGAAAACCTTTGTGGAAGAAGCCGGAAAAGATAATCCGTTGGATTTCCTATATGGCGTTGGCATGATGCTGCCAAAATTCGAGGAAAATATCGCCGGATTGAAAGCAGGGGATACCACGGATTTTGAGCTGTCTGCTGAAGATGCTTACGGTGAGGTGAATGAGCAAGCGATTGCTTCACTTCCTATTGATATGTTTAAAGAAAGCGGTATCCCGCCGGTCGGCCAGGTATTGCCATTGCAGGATAACCAAGGCAATCAGTTTCGTGGCAAGGTAACCGAAGTGAGCCCTGAAGTGGTGGTGGTTGATCTCAACCACCCGATGGCAGGGCAAAACCTGCATTTTGCGATCGAGGTATTGTCGGTACGTGAGGCTACGGAAGAGGAATTGGCTCACGGGCATTCGCATGGCCCCGATGGCTCGCATGGACATTAATTGATATTGATGCCTTCAAAGGCCGCTAGATCACCGTCATTTCGAGGAGGAGCGACGATGACCCCGAAGGGCTCATCGACTTCCCCGAAATGACGTTCTGTTTTGGTTTTAGACGGCCCTTTTCTTCACTGCCCTTAACATCTCGCGTTTCCCCGGTGCGCCGGGGGCCTTTTCAATGGTAAATCCTAGGCTTTTCATCGTGCGTTTTAGATTGCCGGTGATGGCGTACGTAACGAATATCCCGCCGGGCTTTAGAAATTGACATACATGACCCAAGGTCTCTTCCGACCACATCTCCGGTTGGTGTATGGCGGCGAAAGCATCGAAATACAGGACATCAAACTGTTTTTCCGTGTTGAATTGCAATACCTTGGATGGATTGATTTCCAACGAGCAGTTGTCAATGATCTGCTGAGGGGTGTGCAAGCACTCCCCGTATCGCGCCACGAAGGCATTCCATAGTTGGGGATTTATATATTGTACGTAACCTGTTTGTGAGATAGTATCCACCGGTAGCGGATACGCCTCCACACCAGTATAATCCAACGTGATGCCCCCATGGATGCAGTGATCTGCGCTTAGCAGGAAATTGAGGCCTGTTCCGAATCCGATTTCTAATATGGTCAAGTGGTTCGTCGGATACAGATGCTGGGAATGGCACAATCCCATATGGAGAAATACGTGCCGGCTTTCCTGCACCGCCCCGTGGCGAGAATGGTAATGTTCCCCGATTTCGGGATGGTATAGGGTCTTTGACCCATCGGATGTCACCACAAATTCTACCATAAGATGTGCAAACATAAGATAATTCCGTTACTTTAGTGACGCAGATATGGAACGACAACACGGCAATTTCCTGAAGAATTACGGTAGTATCTTACTCTTATTGCTGGGCATAGTAATAGGTAGTGTTATTGGTGGCTTCTTCCCAGATACGGTTAATTGGCTTAAGCCCCTAGGAGATATTTTCCTCAATCTCTTATTTGCCGCGGTCATCCCCTTATTATTCTTTGCCATTGCTTCCGCTGTAGCGAATATCGATGGCTCGCAGAAGCTAGGGCGCATTATTTTCACCATGATTGCCGTTTTCTTGTCGACTGTCCTGATTGCGGCCATATTGACCATCGTTGCCTTGTGGTTTTTCCCTGTAGAAGCCCCCCTTGTGTCAAATCAGTCAAGTACAGGCTTCCTGCAAGAGGGGAGTGAGGACTCTTGGGGTGATCGGTTGGTAGGTTTTCTCACGGTGGGTGAGTTTTCCCAACTGTTATCACGGCAGAATATGCTGGCTTTCGTGATTTTCTCTTTTCTCGTTGGCATTGCGGCCATGCGGTCGGGGGAAACTGGAAAAGCCTTCCGGAAATTTTTGCTGTCGGGAAATGAGGTGATGAAACAATTGCTGATCTTGATTATGAAAGTTGCGCCCATCGGCCTGGGTGCTTATTTCGCTTATCAAGTGGGAACGATTGGCCCCGAACTTTTCGGTTTTTATGCTAAACCATTAGGGTTATACTATGCATTGGGATTGTTTTATTTCATCGTATTCTTTAGTCTCTACGCCTATATTGCTGGTGGTACGCGTGGTGTGAGTGCCTATTGGAAGCATAATGTCATGCCATCCGCGACCGCTATTGGTACTTGCAGTAGTATCGCTACGATGCCGGTCAACCTTGTGGCCGCGCAAAAAATGGGCATTCCAGCAGCTGTGGCAAACGTCGTTATCCCACTGGGTACGACACTGCATAAGAACGGGTCGTCCATGTCCAGTATCGTGAAGATATACGTGGCTTTCGTGCTTATCGGATGGGATTTTTTCGATCCTATGACACTGCTGATCGCTTTGGGTATTACCGTGCTGGTGAGCATCGTGGCTGGAGGCATTCCCAATGGCGGGTATATCGGTGAGATGTTGATGATTTCGGTGTATGGCTTACCCACAGAGGCCATTCCCGCCGTCATGATTATTGGTACGTTGGTAGACCCGATGGCTACGTTGCTCAATGCCACTGGCGATACGGTGGCCGCAATGTTGGTCACGAGGTTTGGATCGCGGGGAGGTTTGAAAAAAATGGGAGGGAATGGTGATGGCACGGATGGAGTGGACTAATGCTGATAGACTATTGCCGTACATTCATTTCCAAACCGCCCGGAGCGGTGGGAGTGGCGGGCAGCATGTCAACAAAGTGGAGACTAAAGTCATCTTGTTATTTGATATCGATGCCGCTATTGTATTTTCTGAGGAGGAAAAGGAGCGGATCAAGAGACGGTTACAGCATCGCCTGCAGGCCGATGGACTGTTGCAGATTACTAGCCAACAGACACGCAGCCAGCTTCAAAACAAGCAAATTGCTTTGCAGAAGTTGGTGGAATTGCTTTCTGGCGCACTGAAAACCGAAAAACCACGTAAAGCGAGTAAGCCCTCCAAAGCCGCGGTGCAGAAACGTCTCGATACCAAGCGCCAGCAGGCCCTGAAGAAAATCAATAGGAAAAAGGATTGGTTTTGATGATTGAACACGGATGCTATGGAACGCGGATGACACGGATTTAATGGATTTACGCAGATTTTTTATTGGTTTACGCTCTTATACCGCCATTCAAAGTAGTCTCTTCACTTGTTGTTTGTGAATACTTTTCTTCTAAACTCCGGCCTTTTGCCAAAATTGAGCAGTAAACCAACTTTGACATCCGTGGCCTTTAGGTAATTAATCAATTGAAATTCGTGTTCTTGCCGTAATGATTCAGTGGCTTTTAACTCCAATATGATTACTCCATCCACCATTACATCGGCATAATAATGCCCAACATTGATTCCTTGATAAATCACGGTAATTGGTTTTTGTTTTTCACAATAAAAACCAGCGCCAGTAAGTTCAACACATAACGCATTTTCGTAGACTTGCTCTAGAAATCCATAGCCTAATGCATTATAAACTTTATAAAAACACTTAATGATTAGCCCCGTTTTTTCTTCATAGTGTAGCATAACAGGGTAGTAAGCGAAGGTAAAATAATCTGTGTTAATCTGCCCGATCCGTGTCATCCGTGTTCCATCTCTATTCCCATTTCAATACCGATAACTAAATCCTAAGGCCCCATACTGATGTCTGAAAAACATGCCGGGTAGTTCCCTCGTGTTGAATGTATATTGCAGGTTAAGCGTAATGGCATTGTGTGCATACATAACGCCGAACTGCTTGGATAATACCCAACGGGTCGGTTCGTAAGTCACCGGGCCTTTATTGTGTCGCAATAATCCCCCTTGTATGGTCGCATCATAGACCACGAAATCTACCCTTGGCTTGAAATAAACAAAAAACTCTTTTGTTACGGCCGTGGCGCGCGATTGTAATCGACTGCCCCAATAAGCCGATTGATATAGAGGATTGATGTTGCCGAGCCTGAACGAAGGGGCGATGACCCAACGGGTATGATTGAGGCCCACTGTCGCTACCGTATTTGCGGAGATATCAAACCATTGGGTGCTGTTACGAAATAGCAGTCGGCCATATTGCACGGAGGCATCCAGTCCAACTGCATTTTCGAGTTGGTATTCCCATCCGGCTATTTCATAGAGGTTCAATACCTTGTGGATGCTCTCCTGAAATTGCCGGCCCAATGCCCGCTGTCCGATCGTACCAATCTCCCCGGTAAAGGACAGCAGACTTTCGTTGGAAAAATAACGATCGACATTGGCGGCAAGGAACAGGTAGGCGGTGATGGGGCGGTCAACTTCTTCCAAGTGGTGGATCTGCGCAGTATAGGCATTGTACATCTTCTGTCCAAGAGTAATTCCCCACACCCTGTTTTTTTCGGTTGGTGATAAAGTGGTGCTATCTGCCGATTTCCGCAGGTTAAAAAAGAGTCCGTTAGTATAATATTGGTCTTGTTTGTTGAACAAGTAAAGGTCATTGTCATTGCGGAAATTAATCTCGGTATACGGGATTTTCTGGGCAAAAAGGGGATGATAGAGAAATAGAGACAAACTCGTGGCCATGCCTATCCTGACGAGCAGGGTTATCATACGTCTGGTTATATTGTCGGATGGGCGGTTAGGTCTCACCGTATATGGGCTTATCGTTATCTCTGCAAACAAACATAAGGTATTTTTATGAAATTGTCCGAGAATCGAACGCTAAGCGCGGCATCAAGATTCAAGAACCAAGAGTTGAGATTTAGGAATCAAGAGTTGAGATTTAGGAGCCAAGAGTAACAAGCGCGTCAACAAGAATAAGCAAATCCGTGAACAAACCAGCAGTTTAGAACGATTCTAAAAAATATCCAGCACTTGCAATATTCGTAGCTTCGTGTTTCAATTCGTAATTTTGCATTTGGGTTTTAAACCATTGGGGGATAACGACATGAAGAAAAGTTCGGTATTGGGTATTATTGTTATCGCGTTGGCCATCGCGATGATCATTGTAATCTATGCGGATTCGAGTACCTATTCCACATTTACTGAGGCGAAAGAGAAGCAGTCTGAATTATATGTGGTGGGAGTGCTTAACAAGGAAAAGGATTTGCACTACGATCCCACGGTAGATGCCAATCATTTTTCCTTTCACATGTACGACAATGACAGTACCGAATGCAAGGTAGTATTCCGAGGTTCTAAACCACAGGATATCGAACGTTCGGAGCAGATCGTGTTGACGGGCAAGATGGTGGGGGATGAATTTCATGCCAGCAAGATTCTGATGAAATGCCCTTCTAAATATAATCAGGATGAAGTGGAAGTCATCGAAGCGTCAACTGCCCAAACCATGGGGTATGTTCAGAAACCAACCGAATAATTGAAAATAACGTAGATGGATATAAATTATGTGGGTGAAAGCCTTTTGCCTGGGAAAATAGGACAGTTCTTCGTCATCCTTTGTTTTGGTTCGGCCTTATTATCGTGTATTAGTTACTATTTCGCTGCCCGGCACAAAGACGATCTTTCATGGCATCGGATTGCCCGCATTTCATTTTGGGTGAATGCCGTTGCCGTAGTAGGAATTGGCTCCTGCTTATACTACATTATCTATAACCACCTGTTTGAATACCACTACGCGTGGGCACATTCATCCAAATCGCTGCCTACCCATTACATTATATCCAGTTTTTGGGAAGGACAGGAAGGCAGTTTCTGGCTATGGATGTTTTGGCAAATCCTATTAAGCATGGTGCTGCTTTTCAAAGCCAAAAGTTGGGAAAGCCCGGTAATGGCCGTGGTGATGCTTTGCCAAGCCGTGATTGGCTCCATGCTGATCGGGGTTGAAATCTTTGGTGAACGTGTAGGGAGTTCGCCGTTTATCCTATTGCGGGAAGCCATTCAGGATCCCGTTTTTGCAGAACCGAACTATTTGGGTATGATTGCTGACGGCAGGGGATTGAATCCCTTGTTGCAAAACTATTGGATGGTCATCCATCCGCCTACGTTGTTCCTCGGCTTCGCCTCCATGATCGTGCCCTTTGGCTATGCGGTAGCTGGGCTATGGCAGCGTCGCTACAAGGACTGGATGACCCCCGGCCTACCATGGGCGTTATTTGCGGTAATGACATTGGGTGCAGGTATCATTATGGGCTCATTCTGGGCGTATGAGGCACTCAATTTCGGGGGATTCTGGGCGTGGGATCCCGTGGAGAACGCATCGGTCATCCCTTGGTTTACATTGATTGCGGCCGTGCACGTCATGGTTGCCTATAAGAACTCCGGCCACTCCTATTTTACCGCCACATTTTTGGTGATGGTGAGTTTCGTATTGGTCATTTATGCCTCATTCCTTACCCGGAGTGGTGTGTTAGGTGAAACCTCTGTACACTCCTTTACGGATTTGGGCTTGTATTGGCAATTGGTATTGTTCAATGTTATTTTCTTGTTCCTTATGGTATACCTGCTGGTGGCGCATAAAAAGCGCATGCCGTCGAGCCAGAAAGAAGAAGATATTTATTCCCGTGAATTTTGGCTCTTCATCGGTGCCTTGGTGTTGACCGTGGCTTGTGTACAGATCATCGCCTCTACATCCATTCCGGTGTTCAATGCGGTGTTTGGCACCAAAGTGGCTCCGCCGATAGATCCTGTGCAGCACTACAACAAGTGGCAAGCCGGTTTTGCGGTAGTGGTCGGGATACTGGCCGCCTTTACCCAATTCATGAAGTACAAGCGTACCGATGTGCGGAAATTCTATACTGCTGCTTTGACCACCCTGGGCATTGCGGTGCTACTCACCGCCATCATCGTGTACGTGACGAAAGTATATGCTAACTTCATGTATATCCTCATCGTGTTTGCATCCATATATACCATCGTGGCCAATGCCAGGATATTGGGCGAAGCCATCAAGGGAAAATGGAAACTCACGGGATCGGCAGTAGCCCATATCGGGTTCGGGTTGTTGCTGATTGGCGCGCTAGTGGCCGCTGCGACCAATGAGGTTATTTCTAAGAACAGCAGTGGCTATATCGCTGTGGCTGGCTTCGACCAGATCGAGGAACCGGGCGATAACCTTTTTCTGACGGAAGGTGAGCCCGTACAGATGGGGGATTATCGCATTACCTATGTAGGTGACAGCATCGCCCGGCCAAATGTATATTACAAGATTAACTACGAGCGGATCGATGAAGAGACAGGGCGGGTAACGGAAAGTTTCCAACTTCGTCCTTTTGCGCAAAACAACCCACAGATGGGTGGGCTTATCGGTACGCCCGATACCCGCCATTACCTGACCCATGATATCTATACACTCATCACCGCAGCGATGTCTGACACGCATCTCCAAGCGCAGGGCGGTGAACAGACGGGATTCGAAGGGTATGAAGAACCAGCGGTTTATGAGACCAACATCGGTGATACCTTGCGCTATCGCAACGGATATATCGTGGTGGCGGGTATCAACCGCGATGCGACCTTGCAGAATATCCCCAAAAGCGAAGATGACATCATCGTGGGACTGCGGCTGAGCGTACATGCGGCCGACGGGCAGGTGTATGATACCGAACCCGTATTCCTGATCAGGGGGGGAGCTACCTATGATTTCAGTAAGGATGTAGAAGAGCAGGGCCTGCGTTTGCGGTTTAGCAATATCATGCCCGAAAAAGACAAGTTAGAATTGATGGTTTACCAACGGCCAGTGCCCGAGAAAAGATGGGTGGTGTTTAAAGCCATTAAATTCCCCTATATCAATTTCTTCTGGTGCGGCACGATTGTCATGACTATTGGTTTCTTCATGTCCATTCTACGCCGCAACAAGGAAATCAAGCCAGAAAAAGCCTAATGGAGATCGTATTACTGGGTAGTGGAAATGTCGCCACGCATCTTGGCCGTGCGCTTGTTGAAGCGGGGCATCGCATTACCCAGGTCTATAGTCCAACCAAGTTCCACGCCGTATCTTTAGCGGAAGCGTTAGGTGCGCAGGCAATCGACACACTTGCTGCCGTCGAAGCCCATGCCGATTTCTATATCATTGCGGTTAAGGATGACGCTATCGAGGAAGTGGTTTCTCAGTTGCCCAAGGATTCGGAAAGCATTGTTGTCCATACCGCGGGGAGTGTAGACATGGCTATTCTTTCGCAACATGTTGCGCACTGTGGGGTTCTGTATCCGATACAGACCTTCTCAAAAGCTAAACCTGTCGATTTCTCAGCCATTCCGTTAGCCATCGAGGCATCTGACGTCTTCACTTATGCGCGATTGGAAGCCTTGGCCAGTAGTTTGTCAAATCGGATCCTAAACTGTGATTCCAAACAGCGGCTTTCGCTGCACGTAGCCGCGGTGTTTGCCTGCAATTTCACGAACCACCTTTACGCCATCGGCGCCGATATCCTACAGGAATATGGGTTGGATTTCGACCTTATCCGGCCACTCATCCTCGAGACAGCCAAGAAGGTGATGGCCCATCAACCAAAAGACGTGCAAACCGGCCCGGCGATGCGACGAGATGTGGGTACGATGGAAAAGCATTTGGGGGCATTGAGCGAACATATTGATTTACAGAATCTATATATCCAATTGAGCAATCGAATCGGTAAGAAGTAAAACATCTTTTTTGATTCACCATTCAGTCCTGATTCCCTCCTGGAGCCAACGGGATGTACTTATTTGCTTTCTTCATTTTCATCCACAGTGCCACATAACTGAGTAGACCAAACACCAGCGTCAGCATGACCAAGCCCGTGAATGGCTGTATAACATCGGCAAGCGTACCTTCTTGCATGAGCAATATGCGATATCCCGAAAGGAAATGTGTCAGGGGAATAGCATTGGCGATATAGGTCATCCAAGCGGGCATTTGGCTCAATGGCCAGGTAAATCCACTCACCACGAAACTCGGTGTGGCGACCACCATCAATATTTCCGTGGCTTTGAGTTGATTGGGAATGAGTACACTCACCAATATCCCCATGAATGAGGCCGATGCCACAAAAAAGGCAGCCAATAACAAATTAGCCCATAACTGCTGCGGCTCAAGCGGTATCCTGAAATACTGCTGCAAGGCAAGGAAAAATAGCCATATCGGAATAATCATCAACCAATAGGGTGCGCATTTGACCAAAATAGCCTTTAGAGGTGATCGGGTTTGTGCCAGTAGCTCGGATGTGAACGTGTGGCGTTCGTACTCCTGTGCGAAACTCAGCGCTAATGCCAGGAGAAGCACTTGTTGTACGATAGTAGCCAGCATGCCCGGCCACAGGAAGCTCATATAGTTGGACGAGCTATTGTACATCCGGACGTAATTGGTCTTGAATGCTTCGAATTTGTCAACAGTAGCATATGTGGGAGTGCCTCTTTTTTGGAGTGCTTCCATTTCCATGCCTGCATTTAGCGTTCCTAATACTACCTGAATAGATCGAGAGGCATAATTGGCCGTCAGGATATTGGCCAAGTTGATGTTGATGTTAACCTCTGGCGAACGGTTTTGCAGTACATCAGCTTCAAACCGTTCGGGAATGGTTACTACGGCTTGGCCATCGTACATAATCATATCCTTTTTCAAACCGATGTTGTCAGGCTTCACCTCAATAACCTGGAGGACCTCATTGTCATTGAGCATATCGATGAGTCGGTTGCTGAGCGGTGTGTTATCTTTATCCACGACAATAATGTTGAGGTCGGTCACTTTTCCCTTTTGGTAGACAAATCCGAACAAAATGCCATAGAGCACTGGGGCGCCGATGAAAAGCAAACGCAGGACGGAGTTACCCCAGAAAAGCTTAAATTCTCGTTTTACTAGCTGTATGAATGTTTTCATCGTGGGATTAGTTAAGGATTACCGTGGCATTATTGAGCAGGCGGTCAGCATCGGCTGGTTGCTGCGGTATGATTTTTACTTCGTAAACGGCTTCTTCCAGCTCATAGTCGGGATAAGCCGTTGTGACATTGGCATACTTGGCCAGTTGTTTGATCAATGTGACCTCTGCGGGTATTGTTTCATCCAAATAAGGGATGTAAACCGATACCTGATCCCCATGTTGTACCCTACCCACCTTGCTTTCCGGCAGGGAAAACCGAAACCACGTGCTTTGTGGCAAGTAGCCATTGAAGATCGCGTAACCGGGTGTGGCCAATTCGCCGAGGTGCAATGCGATAGTTTCGATGGTCATGTCGGCAGGAGCGATGATGAAGCGTTCGCTGGATGCTACTTCTGCCTCTTGTAATGCCCCACCGGCACGCTCTTTTTGACCCAGTGCCATCAGTTTGTTTTCAATGCGTACCCCTGTTTTCGCTTCGTCCAGCTCGGCGACCACGGCATCGTACTGGGCACGCGCACCTTGGTATTTAGCAAAGGCCTCATCGTATGTTTGTGGTGCCACCAATGAGTCGGCAAACATGGCTTCCACGCGGTTGAAGGATTTCTGTGCAAATTCAAATTGTTCCTTCAATGCATCGTGTTTGGCTTGTAGTTGCTTCAGGTGATTGACGGTAGCGCCACGTTCAGCTAGCTGGTATTGGGCGGAGGCGGCACGTACAGCTCCTTGTGCCTGCGCAATTTTGGCATCCACTTCAGGGATATCCAATATCGCCAGTGTGTCACCTCTTTTTACAAAATCACCTTCCTGTACCAGCAGTTCGGCTACTCGGCCCGGCACTTTGGTGGTTACGGAGATGTTTTCCCGCTTGATTTTGCCTTCCACCCCAGTGGAGGCGGGTGAGTTGCATGACACCGCAACAATCAGGAGGATGAGTACTGCAAAATAGTGTTGATGGGTTTTCATGGAATGAATAATTTATTGTTAAGTGTTGTTATTTTAAATGTTCAATGGTGAGATCCCCAGTAGCCATCAGCAACTGATGGGCGGTTCTTCGTTGATGGAATACCGATTGATAGTAATCAAGTGCAGCCTGTTGGTAATCGGTTTCCGCACCAATCCGTTCGCTGGGTTTGATGAGGCCGACTTTATACTCCTTCTGTGCCAGCCGCAACGCATGTTGAGCCGTTGCCCTGCGTATTTCACTTGCCTCTGTTTGCTTGTTGGCCAGGTGATATTCGATTTGTGCTTTTTCAAGGTTGAGGTTAAGCATTTCATCTGCATGGATGCGTTCATTTTCGGCTTTCATGACTTCGATGCGAGCCTTGTTGACTTCGCGTTTCCCTTTGAATCCGTCAAAGATATCCCAACGCATCCCGATGCCCACCATATAACTCGGCGATGCTTGGATGCGGTTGAGACCAAGACTTACCTGCTGGCCCGTGGCAGGGTTTTGATAAGGAGTGTTCAATTCGGCGTTGGTCAGTCCGTAATAGCCCACTTTGGCCATCGCTTGCACTTTCGGTATCCAATGTGTTTTTTCGGCAGCGAGCCGGTATCTATTCGCTTCAACGGCGGCATCCAATGCTGCGATTTCAGGACGGTTCTCAATGCCCGATGTGGAGGTCTCCAGCACGTATATTTCCAAATCGGTATCGATCAATGCCAGCGTAGCGATAGGCACATCAGTCAACTGGTGCAACTGTTTTAGTAGCAGGTTGCGCTTTCCTTCATATTCCTGTAACTTCACGGCAAGCGTGGCTTGCGCGACATCTACCTTGTTGAGTTCATACGAGGTGATGAGGCCATAACCAAATGCCTTCTCTGCGGTTTCCTTTTCGATGGCGAGTCGTTTTTCACTTTCTTGCAGCAGTAATTGAACCTGTTTGAGCAGGGCCAACTGATCATAAGCAGTGGCCACTTGGTCGATCACTTCCTGCCGTTGTTTCTCCAAGAGGTGCTCCTGGGCTTTTATTTTTTGATCAAGTGCTTTTCCCAATTTAGGAGCCTTGGTTCCGCTAAACAAGACGGCGCTTGCCGTCACATCTGCGGCCCACAAATTGCCCCGGGTGCCGAATCTTGTATCGCCATCAAAAATGGGTAGGTTCAAGAGGGGTAGGGTGGTCGTGGGGATGTCTACTAACAAGTCGCTATTCAGGTAGGCATATTTGCCGTTGGCTTCTACGTGCGGAACATAGGTTTCGCGGATAGATTGCCTGGTTTCCTTTTCCGCTCGGATTGAAAGTTCATTGTTCGTTATTTCATGACTTTTTGCTATCGCCTTATTGGCAAGCTCGGCTAGCGTAGGTGCTTCTTGCGCAAGGGTGTTTGTGGGAATATTGACGACTGAAATAACCAATAAGGATACGAGGGTTACTCTTAAATCAAGCATGGTTTTGAAGTTAATTGTTGTATATGCAACTATATGGATAAAAAAATTATTTTAGATTTTCGTAGACTTTTTTCAAGGTATCTTTCGCAATTAACATATGCTCGTTATTGACATTACTTAATGCTTCTTGCAGCGTTTTGTTTGCCTGCTTAAGGCAATTTTCTTTCAGTTGCCTGCCTTCTTTCGTGAGGTAAATAAAGTTAGTGCGGCGATCGGCTTTGTCGGCTACACGAATGACGAGGTTGATGCGCTCTAAATTATTTATTAGGCGTGTTATGGTTGTTTTGTCTCGGAAAGTGCGTAGCGCAAGCTCCTGTTGGGTGAGGCCTTCTTCTTCCCAAAGGCTATACAGGATGCTCCATTGCTCGCTGGTGATATCGATCCCTGCCTGACGGAAATTCTTCTGAAGGCGCCTTGAAATAGCGGTGTAGGCTTTCCCGGTGAGAAAGTCGTAGAATTCTTTAGTTTGGATAGCTGCGTTTTCCATTTTTCTTATAGTTGCATGTGCAACTACAAGTACCGTGCCAAATTTACGGCGAGGTTAGTTCTCGTCAAATTGCCCTTTAATCCGTTCGAGATTAGCGATCATCTCCGCTATGCGTTCATTTTCGTGTTTGATGTATTGCTTCATGAATACAAAATGGCAAATCAAAAACCAAAAAACAAAGAACACGATGAAGCCGACGAAAGTCCAGAAGGGCAGTACGAAGTACATCTCAATAGCGTATAGACCGAATGCGACAGCAATGCAAGCCTCATATACGGCATAGTTCTGCGTATTGAAGCGGTTACGCCTTTGCTGGAAAGCCTTCAGGTGATTGGTATAGTCCTGCGGTTTAGACAGCAGGCTATGGCTATTGCGGATGTTGCGATAATCCGCTATTTGGTTGAAGAAGTAGTAGCAGATACAACCCACCATGATCGCCAATGCGAGGTAGGTCGTCCATGTCGAAAATGTAACGCTTATGCACATCCACAGCAGTACCATGATGGCTAGCCCGACGGCTACGATCTGCCAGAATAATTTTCTCGAAAGCGCATTTTTATCCGTTTTGATACGCTTTAAAATCGTTTCAAAGCTAACGTTTGGCTCGGGCGATTGCCGTTGCCAAAGCTGTTGTATGTCATCAAACCCTTTCATTACTGTTGTATATTTCTGTTAGCTTATGTTTTATCCGATGGATTTTCACGCGAAGGTTGCCTTCCGAAATACCCGCTATTTCCGCAATCTCGGGATACGGTATTTCATCGAGCACCATGGTGATGATAATCCGTTCATTCTCTTCCAACTGGGCAATGGATTTATAGAGGAGGGCGATTTGCTCTTGTTTTTCCGAGGGTTCCTCCGTATAGTTTTCGATGATGTTGTCGTTGAGGTCGTCGGTTGCTCGGCGCTTTGCCGTGCGCAAGTATGAAAGGCAAGTGTTGACGGCGATACGGTATATCCAGGTCGACAATTGCGATTGGTTGCGGAACTTATCGAGGTTTTGCCACACCTTGATGAATGTTTCCTGCATGAGGTCGTTTGCCGAATCACTATCACCAGTATAACCGTAGCACAAATGGTACACCTTTTTGGAGTTTTCTTCAAATAGTTGCTGGAACAATTTACGTTGGTTACTCATGAGCGGCAATTACCTTTATTAGATACATCGTAAACATGTATGTTACAAAGATGCATAAAGTTTCAGGGAATGTGGGGGGGCTGTGTTAGGTCGGCTGCGTTTGAAAAACGAACATTTAGTTTAAACTCTTTTTTTTGCTCCATGGCCGCAGGGGCCAGACACTTTTCCTTGATGAAAAGTATCCAAAAATCAAGGCTGTGAAGACTATGTCGCAGGTTGATTGCAAAGTATCCATGGCGCGTATTGCAGCCGCTTCGCTTCCCCAATACGCTTGGTGTGCTGCCAATACGTACGGAACTGCACATGCTTTGCTGCTCCCTGCTTCCATACCCTTCAAGGCCAGTGATATTCCAATGGAATACCCTTTGCAAGCAAAAAACACGGTCGTTGGGAAGTAGGTCTTGCCCGCATGGCTTGCAATACCATAAGGGTGAAATCCTCACTGCTCATACGGAATATTTAGCCGTTGCGTGAACGGCCTGTGTAGATTTGGAAGCGTAGGTAGAGATGGGGCGTAGTAGAAATTAAGGAACAGCACACCACCAAGCAGAACCAAGCCATTGGGATGGGCTGGTGCGGTGGCGGCCTAGGGGCTGCGCCATGCGCCATCGCGTAACCGAAGCGACAAAGATGCACCAGCCTTGACTTTTGTCCAGCTTTGTGTCAAGACAAAGCTGGTCGCCCCGCGGCGAAAGAGCGGAAAGAGCCTGCCCGGCGACAGAGGGCATAAACTGTTTAAATTAATCCTTCATATATCTTGGTCAAAAGTTAAACGCAATTACCCTGTTTGCCATGGAAAACAAACTATTTCCGAATGAAAAGTTATATTTGCGATAGCATGAACACCGTCAAAATAAACACCACGCAGAACATTGCCATCGAATACGATGTGGCGGGATTGGGCGAACGCATCGCTGCCCGATTTATCGACATGGGGATATTCCTATTGGTCTACTTTTTAGGGGTCATCGTGATGCTCACCATATCTGCCGGCGGAGCCGATGAATTCGGCTTCATCGTTGCGTTAATCATCTTCGGAGTGTTATATGTGTTTTATGACTTGATCTGCGAAGTGTTTTTCAACGGGCAGAGCGTGGGCAAGCGGGCGATGAAGATCAAGGTGGTCAGCCTTGACGGTACGCAACCCACGCTGGGCCAATACTTGTTGCGTTGGTTGTTCCGGATTGTCGATTTCTTGTTGACGAGTGGCGTGGGCGCAATCATTGCGGTTGCCGTTACGCCCAATAAACAGCGTATCGGGGATATCGTAGCGCATACCACCTTAATCAAAACCACGCCCCGCACGCAATTATCGGCCATCGCTTTCAGGCCATTGGCCGACGACGATTACCAGCCCCAATTTCCGGAAGTGAGCCAGTTAGGCGACCAAGATATCGCCCTGATACATGAAGTGCTGCAAAATTATGTCAGATCTGGTAATGACCTGCTCGTCTATAATACTGCCATGAAGTTTAAGGAGCATTTAGGGGTGCTCCTGCCGGAAGGCATGGACGAGATGAAATTCCTGCATACGATCATCAAGGACTACAATGCCGTAACAGCCCGGGATAATCAGTTGTTTTAGCCAGTATATCACTTTTTTATGCCGAATAAATTGCGGAGTCGTTAGGCATTTGGTAGCTTTGCGGCTTCACACCAATTAAAAATAGATACCATGTTAAAAGGTTTTTTCAATGTTCCCGATCCGGTAAACGAACCGGTATATTCCTATGCTGTGGGTAGTAAAGAGCGGCAATTATTGCAGCAAGCGCTACAAGCAGCGCTCGCCCAGCAACTAGATGTTCCCATGTATATCGGTGGGGAAGAGGTACGCACGAAGAAGACCGTTGCCATGCGGCCGCCGCATCAGCACAAGCATGTGTTGGGTAAATACCACCAAGGTGGCAAAAGCCATGTGAAGGCGGCGATAGAGGCGGCATTGGCGGCCAAAAAGGACTGGGAAAACTTGCCTTGGGAGCATCGCGCAGCGATCTTCCTCAAAGCGGCCGACCTGATCGCGGGGCCGTATCGGTATAAACTCAATGCGGCCACGATGCTGGGCCAATCCAAGAATGCATTTCAAGCCGAGATCGATGCTGCTTGCGAGATCGTCGATTTCCTTCGCTTTAATGTGAAATACATGGCTGAGATCTACGGGCAACAGCCACCTGTCTCACCCCGTGGAAATTGGAACCGCGTGGAGCAACGCCCGCTGGAAGGGTTTGTGTTTGCACTTACCCCTTTTAATTTTACGGCGATCGCGGGTAATCTTCCGACATCGGCTGCGATGATGGGCAATGTGGTGGTGTGGAAACCGGCAAATACCCAGATCTATTCTGCTAACGTATTGATGGAAATCTTCCGGGAGGCAGGGGTGCCTGATGGGGTGATTAACCTGGTCTTTGTCGATGGCCCCGATGCCGGAGAGGTGATTTTCAAACATCCGGATTTTGCGGGCATCCACTTTACCGGATCTACCGGTGTATTCCAGCACATCTGGAAAACCATTGGCGAAAATATCCATCGCTATAAATCATACCCGCGGATCGTTGGTGAAACCGGCGGGAAAGATTTTATCCTGGTGCACCAATCTGCGAATGTCAAGGCCGCCGCAACAGCCATTGTGCGGGGCGCTTTTGAATACCAGGGGCAAAAATGTTCGGCTGCATCTCGGGTCTATGTTCCGAAATCACTGTGGTCAGCCATCAAAAAACTGATCGTCAATGATGTGAAGTCGTTTAAGATCGGCCCGACGGATGACTTTAGCAATTTCATCAATGCGGTGATCGATGAAAAGTCATTCGATAAATTGGCAAAGTATATCGACAATGCCAAGAAAGATAAGGATGCAGAGATTATCGTGGGCGGCACGTACGATAAAAGTGAAGGGTATTACATCCACCCCACAGTTATCGTGGCCAAGAAACCCGATTACATCACCATGCAAGAAGAACTCTTCGGCCCGGTATTGACCATCTACGTGTATGACGACAAGAAGTGGGAGGAGACCCTGCAACTGATCGATCAAACGTCTATCTATGCGCTGACGGGTGCTGTGATTGCACAGGATCGCTATGCCATCGAGCAGGCTTCGCACGCATTGCGCAATGCGGCCGGCAATTTCTACATCAATGACAAGTGTACCGGAGCGGTGGTCGGGCAGCAGCCATTTGGCGGTGCCCGGGGATCAGGCACGAATGATAAGGCGGGTTCGATGATCAACCTCTTGCGGTGGGTGTCGCCGCGCACCATCAAGGAAACGTTTGATCCGCCTACGGATTACCGGTATCCTTTTTTGGAGCAGGAATAGCAAAAAAGAAAGGCTTGCATGTACATGCAAGCCTTTCTTTTTTGTGGGATGGTGCTTATTTATACGCAAATACCTTACCCAATCCCTCGCTATCCGTAAAGGTAATATCGAGATCGATCAATTGGCCGGTCGAAATGTCGATGACGACACCGTGCACAGCCAAATCTCGGTGTTCTTCTTTCCAGGCATTTTGGATGATGGAGGTGGTACACAGATTGAATACCTGCTCAGCCACGTTGAGTTCCACCAATCGGTTGACTTTCTGTTCGTCATCGGTAATGGCGTCGATTTCCTCACTATGTAGCCGGTAGACATCTTTGATGTGGCACAGCCAGTTGTCGATGATGCCGTATTGTTTGCGGCTTAACGAGGCGGCTACCCCACCGCACCCATAGTGCCCAGCCACGATAACATGCTTTACTTTCAATACGTTTACGGCGTAGTCCAATACGCTGAGCATATTCATATCAGAGTGTACGCATACATTGGCGATATTGCGGTGCACGAATACCTCGCCGGGCAAGGTATTGGTCACTTGGTTCGCAGGCACGCGACTGTCGGCGCAACCGATCCAAAGGATTTCAGGGCTCTGGCCGTGGGCCAATTGCTTGAGCTTGCCGGTGGTGTCTTCCTCCACCTGCTTCATCCATTCTTTGTTGCCGGCCAATATCTTTTCAAAACTTGCTGCCAACGCTGGGTTTTCCAATTGTTTCTTTAACATATACTATATTGTCTTATCGTTTTATAAAATGGTTTTGCACTAATTTACTGTTGTTGTTTGATACCGCTTTTTTTCAGCGTGTTATTTTTCATGATGGCTTGTGTGAAGCGCTTGATGTTTGGTACATTCTTTTTATTCACAATACCCACCAGTTCGATGGTTCGACCCTTGCTGACCGCGTTTTGCTCGAAATCCTTGATCACCTCGATGACATCCTTATCGATGAAGCGGCTATGCGAACCATCGATGACAATGTCGTTGATGCGCTTGGGAAGGCTGTACAATGCCTTCTGTATGGACGCCTTGTTGAGGAAGGTCACTTCTTCGGCAAGGTCAATGGTGATCTTGGCGCCATCCTCGTTCTCTTCGATATCGTACTCAAATGCATTGGTCAAGTTATTCCGTAAAATGTAGAACATGGCGACCAAGAGGCCGATTCCGACACCTGTTAGCAAGTCGGTGAATACGACTGCCACAATGGTCACGATAAACGGGATGAACTGGTCAAGCCCTTTGTGCCACATTTGCTTGAACAGTTCGGCTCGGGCCAATTTATAGCCGGTATGCAAGAGGATAGCCGCCAAACAGGATAGCGGAATCAAGTTGATGATGGTCGGGATGGTCAACACCGCCAGCAGGAGCCAGATACCATGGAATATGGCGCTTTGGCGGGTCCGTCCACCCGAATTCACGTTGGCCGACGAACGCACGATCACCGATGTCATCGGGATACCGCCCAGCATACCGCTACTCATGTTGCCGATCCCCTGTGCCAATAGTTCGCGGTTAGTCGGAGACACCCGTTTGAACGGGTCGATCTTGTCTACCGCCTCGATGCTCAGCAAGGTTTCCAAGCTGGCAATGACCGCAATCGTAAAGGCCACCACCCACACATCCTTGTTGAATACCTGGGTGAAATCAGGGAAGGTAAACAACCCTAGGAATTCATTAAACGACTGCACCACCGGGATGACCACGAGGTGTTCGGCGTCAAGCTCGAAATTCGTGCCTTTGAAGGCCTGGCTGAGCAGTACCCCCAAGATCACCACCACCAAGGGTGCCGGCACGATGCCGAGTTTCTTAAATTTAGGCCACAGGATCAAGATGGCCAACGAAAGCACACAAATAACCGCTGCACCATAATTGAATGCCTCGGCGGCTTTCAGCAATGCGGAGAAGGTATTGTCATGATCCAATTGGGAGAAGCTCTCTTCTCCGAAAAAGCTGGAATCATAGCCCACGGCGTGAGGCAATTGCTTCAATATAATGGTGATACCAATGGCCGCCAACATGCCGATGATCACAGACGATGGAAAATAATTTCCGATCATGCCTGCTTTAATAATGCCTAATACCAATTGCATCATACCGGCGATCACCACGGCCAAGAGAAAGGTCTCATAGGCACCTAATTGCTGGATGGCGCCCAATACGATCACCGTCAGGCCAGCGGCAGGGCCACTGACACTCAATTGCGAGCCGCTGACCGATGCAACGACAATACCTCCAATAATCCCCGTGAGCAATCCGGCAAACAAAGGTGCTCCAGACGCCATCGCAATACCCAAACACAGCGGAAGCGCCACGAGGAAAACCACGATACTGGCGGGCAAATCATATTTCAAATCTCGTTTCGACAATTTCAAAAACGCAGATATACGTGTACCCAACATATAAATAAAATGTTATTTAATATTATAAGTTAACTAAATGAATCAAGGCATGTTGCTGCGCGATGCTATTGCTATACACCCCAAATCTCTTGATAAACACATCAAGGGGAGGAGATGTTTCGCAGGGTAACTCGTCAGCTATTCATTCTTTTCAACACAAACATACGACCTATTAGCCAATGTTGTTGACCTCGTATCCGAGATCGGGAATGTTGATGAAGAAAACATGCATACAGCCAAGTGATCTACAACCATAGAAAAGGCCGTATCAAACGATACCGATCATCGCTACTGGTCGGCTAGCAGGGGTGTGTGATTAGCAGTTTGGAGGGGGGGTGGGTACCGAGGGATAAAAAGGACATATATCCCGCTCATCGTCGGTAACGAAATCAAGACGGACCACATCAGCGGGGGGAACCAATAGCTGTTGGTAAACAGCCATTTTGGAATAGTGCTTCAGGAATAGATCCTTGGCCTGGTCTCCAGATGCCGATTTGCCGTTATTGTTTTCGATTTCGAGTTGCAAAACGACTTGCATGAGCGTGTCTCGATCGAAATTATTGACAAAAATAGGTACGGAGGAGATAACCATCTTCAGGAAGAAGATAGTAAAGAACAATGTTGCAAATATTTTCCTGTTTGCCTCCGTTGACATATATTCTTTTGACAATTACCGCAAAAATATAGAAAAAGCAATGTATAATTGTAAAAACTGGTGTAAATTGTTACAAAAAATTCAACAACATAACATGATTTTAACAAATTGACATTAGGATGATGGGGAATAGCTGATTTTATACGCCTAATAGCCAGATCTGCGAGGGGTACGGATTCGGGTTTTATTGTGCCATTATGGCTATAAAACAGTCGGAGGTGAGACAATATGAGGAAATATTGATACGAAATAGGGAGACAGCGTCATGTTTTATCTGTTTTTTTGTTTCTTTATTCAAAGGTTAAAACCGATTAAAAAACCAATAAACATGAAACAACTAGTATGCTTATCGCTTTTTATCGTTACACACATTTGGTGTGCCAGCGCACAGCCATCCGCGAATTGGCAGCCTGTGGGAGATAAAATCAAATCGCCTTGGGTGGAAGCCATCGATCCGACTGCCCCACTTCCAGCATATCCACGCCCACAGCTGGTGCGCGAAGGTTGGCAAAACCTGAATGGGCTGTGGGAATACAGCATCCAATCTGGCAAATTAGGGGAGGCTCCTGCGGCTTACGACGGGCAGATCTTAGTGCCTTATCCGGTGGAGTCTGCGCTGTCTGGTGTGGGCAAGACCGTCGGCAAAGATAGTTCCTTATGGTATCGCCGTGTGGTTGACATCGATAAAAAAATCCGCAACCAACGTGTATTGCTCCACTTCGGTGCGGTGGATTGGTTGTGCGAAGTGTATGTCAATGGCCAATCGGTGGGTACACATGAGGGGGGCTTTGACCCGTTCTCGTTTGACATTACCCCCTATCTGGCGAAAGGAACCAAACAGGAAATCGCCGTAGCCGTATGGGATCCTACGGATGAAGGTCCGCAACCCAATGGCAAGCAGGTGGTTCGCCCGCGTGGCATCTGGTATACCCCGGTAACGGGTATTTGGCAGACGGTTTGGTTAGAGGGTGTGCCCGAAACCCATATTGCGGCGACCAAACATACCCCCGATATCGATGCTGGCACGCTACTGGTGCAGCCCACTGTGGTGGGAGCGAAGGCAGATGATCAGCTACGGGTTTCTGCATGGAAAGGTACCGAGAAGGTTGCCGAGGAAACCGTTACTGTCGGCACAGCGGTATCATTGAAGCTCAACGATCCGGAATTATGGTCGCCCACTAATCCGTTCCTCTACGATTTGAAAGTTTCCGTGCTGCGCAAGGGGAAGCCCGTAGACGAGGTGTCCTCCTATTTCGCCATGCGGAAGATAGCGATGGGAAAAGATGCAGCAGGTATCCAGCGGATGTTGCTTAACAATGAGTTTGTATTCCAATACGGGCCGCTTGACCAAGGCTGGTGGCCAGATGGGCTCTATACAGCGCCTACAGATGAAGCCCTGCTTTTCGATGTGGAGAAAACCAAGGCGATGGGATTTAACATGATTCGGAAACACATCAAGGTGGAGCCTGCCCGCTGGTATTACCATTGCGATCGATTGGGATTGCTGGTGTGGCAAGACATGCCGAGCGGCGATCTGGGAGGCAACCATTGGGATATGCGCCCCGGGCAGACCTCTGGCCGCCAACATGATAAAGACCGTACGGCCGAGTCGGAGGCCATCTACCGCAAAGAGTGGAAAGCGATCATGGACGCGCTGCACAATTTCCCCAGCATCGTGGTGTGGGTGCCGTTTAACGAAGCTTGGGGACAGTTTAAAACGGTGGAGATCACCGAGTGGACGATGAAATATGACCCTTCGCGGTTGGTCAATAGCGCAAGCGGCGGCAATTTCTTCCCAACGGGCCATATCTTCGATATCCACAATTACCCGGATGCGGTGATGCCTCGGCCTGAGCTTTTCGGCGATAAACAGATCCTGGCATTGGGTGAATTCGGGGGGTTAGGTTTGCCGGTAGAAGGCCATACGTGGCAGGAGAAAGACAATTGGGGATACCAAAGCTTCAAGAATACAGACGAGTTGAAGGCCCGCTACCAAGGACTGGTAAAAGACTTGGCCCGATTGATCCCCATGGGGCTTTCGGCAGCGGTATATACCCAAACAACGGATGTCGAAGTGGAAACGAACGGGCTGATTACGTATGACCGGAAGGTGATCAAAATCCCCGAAGCGGAATTAAACGAATGGCATCAGCAGTTATACCAAATTACGGTAAAGTAGATCCAAGGAAATAAGCCATAGCCTAAACCCTGCAGGTTTAGGCTATGGCTTATATTGCGCCAGGTATTCACTTGGCGATAGGCCAAACTGCTTATGGAAATTGCGACCGAAATGGGTTTGTGAGCTATACCCCACCATATCCGACACTTCATAGATTTTATACGTTCCTTCACTGAGCAGTTGGGCGGCCTTTTTCAGACGTGCGATGTTGATGAGGTCGTTTGGCGTGAGATCGGAGATCGCTTTGATCTTGCGGTATAAGGTCGGCCTGCTCATGTGCATGGCTTCCGCCAGATGCTCCACATCGAAGTGGATGTTGCTCATGTTTTGGTGTATCGTTTCATTTAAACGCTCCAGGAAATATTCGTCTGCTTTCGTATAGGCCATCGTTTTGATATGCGCTAACGGGGAATTGGCAAAGTACTCGCGTATTTTATTTCTATTGGACAAGAGACTATGGATCTGCGCATGCAGGTGTTCGGGAGAGAATGGCTTTTCGATATAGGCGTCAGCACCCTGTTCCAACCCTTCGATTTTTGATTGGAGGGTGTTTTTTGCCGTGAGCAGGATCACGGGGATGTGGCTATACTCCATGTCTGATTTGATGAGCTTGCACAGCGTATATCCATCCATTTCAGGCATCATCACGTCGCTGACCACCAATTGTATGGGTGATTCCGCAAGGATTTCCATGGCGCGCCGGCCGTGCGCTGCCTTGATGACCTGGTAATCCTCACTGAGGTCATCAGCGATGAAATCAAGTATTTCGGCATGGTCATCCACCACTAAGATGGTGGGTTTGCTTGCTGTTCGTGATATTTCCTGTTCCATGTTACGTGTGGCTTTGGGGTTGTTCTAACGGTAATGTTAGCACAAATACATTCATTTCCTGTTCCGGTGTTGCCAGCCGGAGATTGCCGTTATGCAATAGGGCTAGCGAACGGGCCAACGCTAGCCCCAGCCCTGAGCCCTGCTGGTTATTGGTGGCCTTCAGCCTGACAAAGGTTTCGAATATCCGCTCCCGCATTTCCATGGGGATCAGATACCCGTCGTTTTTGACCAGAATGGTGAAGCTGCTGTCAGCTGGCAACTGCTTCTGTAGCATCATCTCAATGCATTGGTCGGCATATTTAAGGGCGTTGGTCAGCAGGTTGCTGATGATCTGGGTGACCGCTTCTCGGTCTACCGTGGCGATACAAGGCGAGGTAGGCAGGGTCAGTTTAAGCCTGATTTTTTTTTGTGCGGCCATCAATTTGAATCCCTGTGCATTTTCGCGGAGCAGTTCGCCGATGTCGACGGGCGTAAACCGCAATTGGTACCCCTGCACCTCGGTCTTTCGGAAATCAAGCAATTGGTTGGTCAATTCCAGTAACCGCTCGGTGTTACGCTCCATCGTCTGCAGGTGCTGTTGCACCACAGGCAGGTCTCGTGTCTTCTTGACCACCTTTTCCAATGGCGCCTTGATCAGGGTGAGTGGGGTTCGTATTTCGTGCGTTACATTGGTAAAGAAGTCTATTTTGGCCCGGTATAGTTCCTCCTCCTTCCGGTGCCGTATCATTTCCAATTTACGTCGGTTTTTCTCGCGGATACGGCGGTGGTAGCTGCTAACGGCATACCAGATCGCCACCAAGATCAACATTACGTATAGGATATAAGCCGGGATGCTTGCCCAGAATGGCGGTAATATCGTAATGTGGAGCCTGGTTTCCCTGCCTTTCATCGCGCCTTTGCTATCGGCCACATTGACCCTGAAGACATAATCACCGGGAGGCAGCTTGGTAAAATAGGCCTTTCGGTTTGTACGGATATGTGTCCACTGCTTGTCTAATCCCTCCATTTTATAGGCATATTCTGTCATTTCCGGAGAAGTGAAGCTCAGTGCTGCAAAATCAATGCTGAATGAAGACTGATGATGCTGGAGTTGAATGGCTGTGGTAAAGGTGATGGATTGGGAAAGGGGGGATTTATTTTTGTTGATTTCCAATTCGCTGTTATGCACCTGCAATCCGGTGATGTAAACAGGGGGTTGGTAACCGTTTTCATGGTAGTCGGCCGGGTTAAACCGCACCAGTCCTTTTACACTGCCGAAATAGAGCGTACCATCGGGAGCCTTGTAGGCCGAATTGTAATTGAACTGGTCGCTTAGCAAGCCATTGGCTTTGGTGAATACCTTGATGTCTCCGGTCGCGCTGTCAAACCTCACCAATCCCTTTGATGTCGTTACCCACAGCATGCCATCGGCGTCTTCTAACATGGCCAACACCAGGTTGCTTGGGAAGCCCTGTGCGGTACCGTAGCGCCGGAAATTCCTTTCTCCGGCATTGAATTTACACAATCCACCCTCGGTGGCCACCCACAGCTGGCCGCTACGGTCTTCGACGATCCGGTTTATGCGGTTGCTGCCGATGCTCGCCGGCTCGTGGAAATCATGGGAAAACGAACCGGTTTCGCCCGATTCCGGATGGCTGTAATAGAGCCCATCGCGCCAAGTGCCCGCCCAGATCGTGCCCTTGCTGTCTTCGAATAGCGTGGTATAGAAAATGTAGTCTGGGAATCCGGGAACGAGGTAAAACCCTTTATTGGCCGGTTGGTATTCGTACAGCCCCCTGCCTGAAGCCAGTAATATCCGCCCACTTGCCGTTTGGTAGATGTTGAAGATGAAATTGTTTTGTAGTGCACCGGCTCTATCTTCCACATCATAATGCCGAATGACTTTTCCGGTGGGGATATCCAGTAAATCGAGCCCATGCTCAAATGTACCGACCCAAAGCGTATCGCCCGTGACGAGCAGCCCATGGATATTGGAATGGGCAAGGCTCTGTGGAGTGCCGGTCGGTTGGTAATTGGTGATCCGTCCGGTCGCGATCTCCATCTTATTCAGCCCTTCGTCTTCGGTACCGATCCACAAGTTCCCCAGGTGATCTGCGCAGATTTCCCGTACGGCATTGCCCGATATGGTATTCACACCGCCCTGCGGGAAGAATTTTTCAAAGAATATGTTGCGCTGTGCGTATTGGCTTACGCCACCAAAATAGGTGCCTGCCCATATGCTGTGTTCTTTATCCTTGCAGAGGGTATAAATGGCATTGTCTGAAATTGCCCAGGGATTGCCGCGTTGTTTCCGTAAATTCGTGTATTCCCCAGTGCCTTGGTGATAAATGAAAATACCCAATTCGGTGGCAAACCAGTATTCGCCGGGTTCATTCTCCATGATGTCCCGCACGAAGATGTCCATCCCGCTATCGTCATGTGTCAGTAAATCGCGGTAGGTACCGGTGCGGGTGTCAAATACTTTTACGCCCTGTTTTGCGGTTCCGATGAATAGGTCGCCGTTGCCGCTGTCGTATATTTTTTCGATCCACTGGGATATCGTTTTCGGCGAGTGACTGAATACCGAATACGTCGTATCGATGCCATGAACCGGGTGATGGCGCATCAAGTGGCCTTGGGGGGTACCCATCCATACCGCTCCCATTGCCGTGATGCAAAACGAACTGATTTCAACTTGTGCAAGGTGGGTGATCTGCGTTAGACGATCGTCGTCAACGGTGTATTGATACAGGGTGAGGTTGTCAATAAACCAAACATTGCCGGCCTCATCTCCCTGTATATCGAGTATCTCATTGACAATGGTTTGATGGAATAGGGTAAAGGTCTCCGATTTCGGGTCAAAAAGGAAAATCCCTTGGTCTGTACCGACCCATATATGCCCATGTTTGTCTACAAAGAGGGCCCTGATAAAGCTGCTGCCCAAGCCATTTGGGGAGTCGGGGTCATGGTGGAAGACCTTAAAGGAATACCCGTCGAAGCGGTTCAGCCCATCTTTGGTGCCAAACCACATGAAGCCCATGTCATCTTGCACGCTGCACAATACCGCATTGTTAGACAGCCCGTTTTCTACCTGGTAATGGGTGAAATAATACGGCTGGCCGTATGCATAGCCGACTAGGGCAAACACGTATAGCAAGTATTTAAGCAAAGCCAATCTCACGGTAAGGGACATCATTGGTATATGGCCAAAGATAGGAGGAAAATTCTGGATTATGGCGTTGGGTGGGAATACCGGAAAGCATGAGACAAAATAACGAAAGATTGAAACAAAATGGTGTCCTGTCCTATGGCAGTAATCTCCACCTTTGTGTTGTGGATCGCGAATGCGCACGCCACGACCAATTTAATAACCAACGATAACATCATCTTTTATGCGAATTTTCAATGTTTTTTTGGCGTCAATGACCGTATATGCTGGCCTATTGGTCGGCTGTGGCCCGAGCGATGGAAGTAGAAATGAAACACCACCGACACCGGATGTGTGGACAGCCGAAGAAGCCCATGCATGGCAGGACACGCAAGGCTGGTTAGTAGGCCCTAATTACACACCGGCTAGCGCCATTAACCAATTAGAAATGTGGCAGGCTGACACGTTTGATCCCGAAACGATAGACCGAGAATTGGGCTGGGCGGCGGCGCTAGGGATGAATACTGCCCGCGTATACTTACATGATTTAGTTTATGAGCAAGATTCCACCGGATTCCTAAACCGGATAGACCACTTTTTACAACTGGCCGAAAAACATGGTATCCGGCCGTTGCTCGTTTTCTTCGATTCGTGCTGGGATCCGTTTCCGGTATTGGGAAAACAACGCGACCCCAAGCCGCATGTCCATAATTCGGGATGGGTGCAGAGTCCCGGGCAATATGCCTTGCAAGACACGGCCCAGTATCCGCGACTGGAGCGTTATGTCAAAGGTGTGGTCAGCCGGTTTGCCGATGATGACCGTATCCTCGGTTGGGATATTTGGAATGAGCCGGATAACATGACCGGGCCGTCGTATGAGGCGGTAGAAATCAGTGATAAGGTGGATTATGTATTGCCGCTTTTAGAACGGGCGTTTCAATGGGCCCGCTGGGCTAACCCCTCACAGCCGCTCACTTCGGGGATATGGGCGGGCGACTGGTCTACACACGAAGGGTTGAAGCCCATCGAAAAACTGCAAGTCGAACAGTCAGATATCATCAGTTTCCATAACTACGATACGCCCGAGGATTTCGAGCAGCGAATCCTCCAATTGCAACGTTATGGCAAGCCCCTTTGGTGTACGGAGTACATGGCCCGCCCGAATGGAAGCACCTTTGCCGGTTTCCTACCGATTGCCAAGAAATACAATGTAGCCATGTTCAATTGGGGCTTTGTAGATGGGAAGACGCAAACCATCTATCCATGGGATAGTTGGACGAAAACCTATACCGCCGAGCCGCCGTTGTGGTTTCACGATATTTTAAGAAAAGATGGCACACCGTATATACCGGAAGAAGTGGAGCTGATCAAGCAAATCACGGGAGGGGAATCTGAGTAAGTAAAGGTAATGCCATACGCTAACCAATTTTAGTTAAAAACCAAACGTAAACAAGATGAAAAGTATGTTAATGATTGTGGAACGTAGCCATATCCGATGGTTGGTTTCACTGTGTGTACTCATTTTATGTGTACAATCAGAGGTATTTGCACAGCATATCTTGACGGGGAAGGTGCTGGGCGAAAATGGACAGCCGCTTCCCAATGCGACCGTTACCATCAAGGGTACGAGTCGGGGAACAGTCGCGGGAGAAGATGGGAGTTTCAGGCTGGAAATCGGCGATAGCAATATGATTATCGTGGTCACGTACCAAGGCTATCTCCCCTTAGAAGAGGTGGCAGGCACCGCGGCGGAAAAAGTGTTTACGCTTCAAGTGGATGATGGGCAAACGACATTAGATGAGGTGGTGGTGATCGGCTACGGAACTGTCCGCAAAAAAGACCTTACGGGAGCCGTGTCCGTCGTCAATACGGAAGATCTTGCCAAGACCGGGTCAAGCACGATCGGGCTTGCCATGCAAGGGCTGGCTACGGGTGTCAATGTGCGGAATACGGGCAATGCCGGCGGGGATGCCAGTATCGAAATTCGGGGTATCGGAACCCTATACAATAACAGTCCGTTATGGGTGATAGACGGGATGATTACTACCGGCGGTGCGGATTTCAATCCCAATGACGTGGAGTCTATCCAAATATTGAAAGATGCATCAGCGGCGGCCATCTATGGTTCACGTGCTGCCAATGGGGTGATCATTGTCACCACCAAACAGGGCCGCAGTGGCCCGATGAGCGTGGATTTTTCGATGCGGCAGTCATTTGATTGGTCGCCCCGCTACGACTTGATGAATGCTGAAGAGTACAAGAAATACAACGATATGGCCTACTTAGAGGGGATGAAAGATGGTACTTGGGATGGTGGATTGCAGGATCACCAGAACGTGGATACCGACTGGCAAAATGAGACCATGCGTACGGCTTTGGTACAGGACTATAACGTTTCCCTGTCTGGGGGCACCGAAAGCGGCAATTATTTTGTCTCGGGCGGTTATTATAATAATAGCGGGATGATGTATGGCAACTCTTTCGACCGGTACAGTTTCCGGGTCAATACGTCGGGCAAAAAAGGCATCTTCTCGTTTGGGGAAACATTCAGTTTCAACCAAACCGATCGGGATCCATTGCAGACAAGCTCCTATATTGACGTGGTTCGGATGCTTCCCACCATTCCGGTGTATGATGAAAATAACCCCGGAGGTTACGGGTATGGCAATGCGGCCAGCGCCCGCACCTTTGGCACCAACCCGATTGCGCGGGAAGATATAGAAAACACCAATACCAAAATCTACCGGATGCGGGGTGCACTGTGGGGGCAAGCCCAGTTGTTCAGTTTCCTCCGATTTAAGGTCAATGCGGGGATTGACTACCGCTTCGATGATTTCAGTTATTTTCGTCGGGAAGGCAACTGGACGATGAACCAAGAGTTTCGCGATGCGACGGGCAGCAAAAACCGGATCAAGGAAACCAATGAGTTGATCGAAAATACCTTGGATTTCAATAAAGACTTTGGCAAACACCATGTCGATGCCGTCGCCGGACTGACCTACCAGCACCATTATTGGGAAGATGTAGGTGCCGAAAGGCTGCAATTCCCGTTTGTGGGCGGTGGATACATCACCGTGCTGAACGCTGGGCAATCAAACCAGACTAACTGGAATAGTATCGGGGAGTATGCATTGATTTCATATCTGGGTAGGGCAAATTATGTGTATGATGATAAGTACTACATGACTTTTACCTACCGGCGGGATGGTACTTCTAAATTGAGCCTTGAAAACCGGTGGGATGATTTCTATTCCGTTTCCGGTGCTTGGCGGGTCAGTGGTGAGCGGTTCTTTAACTCAAGCTGGATAGACGACCTGAAGATTCGGGCAAACTACGGCCAGCTGGGCAACGCCGACATCGGCAATTGGGATTACCTCGGTACGATTAACCCCGGTATCGTAACGGTGTTCGGTAGCCAGCAAAACCTCGTGAATGGCGCTACGCAGGTGCAGATCGTCAACAGTGATTTGCGGTGGGAGAAATCCGAGCAAGTCAACATTGGCTTGGATGCTGCATTTTTAAACAACCGACTAGGCATTACGGCTGAATACTACAACTCCAAGGCCGTGGATATACTGGCACCGATGCAGATATCCATGACTACAGGTAACCAAGGTGGGGCACCATTGGCCAATATTGCCAGCCTTAGAAATACAGGGGTGGAGTTGACCGCTAGCTGGCGCGACCGCGTAGGGGATTTCAGCTATTCGGTGACCGCAAATGCGACGACCTTGAAGAATAGGATATTGGAACTGGGATACGGCAATACGGTGTATTATACCTCGCAGACGAGGAGTGAAATCGGCCGTTCCCTAGGTGAATATTTCTTGCTCAAAACAGACGGGTTATTCCGCACACAAGCTGATATCGATAATTATGTCACCTCCTCTGGCACACCCATCACCATTGAGGGGCGGCGGCCGCAATTGGGAGACCTGCGCTACATCGATACGGATGATAATGGGCAGATCACGGCAAATGACCGACAGATCGTCGGTAACCCTTGGGCCGATTTGATGCTCTCCCTAAACGGAAGTGTCAGTTGGAAAAACATCGACCTATCGATGATGTGGTATGGGCAGTTTGGCAACGACGTGCTCAATGGGGGCTTGCGGCAAGGACGACTGTTTGCCGACAATTCAAACTATATCCGGTTCGAATCGGGGCAGGAGCCGTATCAGGAAAACCCGAATAGTGATTTCCCACGGATCATTTACGGCGATACACGCAATACGCGGGGAGACAGCGACCTGTGGCTGGAGGATGGTTCTTTTTTCAGGTTGCGCAATATCCAGCTGGGGTATACCTTTCCAAACCAGTTGCTGAGCCGCACGGGATTCAGCGATCTTCGGTTATCGCTCACCGGGAATAATTTGATGACACTGACCAAGTATAAGGGGCTGGATCCTGATTTTATCAATACCAGTGTTTGGGATCGAGGCACAGATAACATGGCTTTCCCTAACGCACGAACGATTATGCTCGGACTTCAGGTGAAATTTTAATGGCAAACCTTAAATAACACAGTGATGAAAAGGATAAAAAATTTATTGATATATGGTGTTGCCGGCTTCATGGCAATGGCGTGCAGCCATGACCTATTGGATATCAAAAATCCGAATGAGCCGACGACAGAAACATTTTGGATTACCGAAGATGATGCCATCCGCGGAATCAATGCGGCTTACAGCCGATTTTACAAAGAGGGCACGTGGATGCGCTGGCTGTCATTCAGGTATGACCTGGCATCAGATGAGGGGTGGAGTACGAGCCCGTGGAATGAATTGGCAGACTGGACCCGTTTCAATTACGTCAATTATAATTTCTGGGAAGGAAATAACGTGCATTGGGAGGACTTTTACGTCGGGATATTCCGGGCTAACCAAGTGTTGAAACATGTGCCTGACATTGAGTTTGACAACAATGCACGGAAAGACCAGGTCATTGGAGAAGCTGAGTTTCTCCGGGCATTGTGGTATTTCCAGATCGTAACCTTGTGGGAAAAAGGCACGTTGATTTTGGAACCCGAAGGCGCTGGTTATACGCCCTCGGATGCGTCAGAAGAACAACTATGGAACCAGATCGAGACAGACCTCAAAAATGCCATGGGTAGACTACCCGAATCATGGGATAATGCTAACCTGGGGCGGGCCACCATCGGGGCTGCTAAAGCGCTGTTAGCGAAGGCTTACATGCAGCAGCACCGGTATGCGGAGGCGCAGTCCGAATTGCAATGGCTCATTGACCGCGAAGGATCCCTGTATGGCTTGATGGGTGAGTACATGGACAATTTCACCCACTATAACGAAAACAATTTGGAAGGGGTATTTGAGATACAGTTTGACGATACCAATCGGGGGAATACAGGCAATAACCTCAATATGGCGACAGGTCTCCAACGCACCCAATTTTATGCGCCGGATGGTGTTGGCTGGCAGGATGGAAAGGCCCGGGCGTGGCTGGTTGACGAATACAAAAAGGAAACGAATCTGGATGGCAGCAATGACATGCGCCTTTACTACAACCTGTTTTATCGGGAAAGCCCCGAAGATTTTCCCGATGAAGACCCATTGATCTATAATAGGGAATGGCAACCCTCATGGGGAGACCACCTGTTTATCCGCAAGTATTCGACCAATTATTACCGAGGTTTCGAGGATTATTTCGCCCCCAATAACTATCGGATCATCCGCTATGCTGATGTACTGCTCATGTATGCCGAGTGTATCGCCGAAACCGGGGGGTCACTGACCGAAGCGGCACAGTATGTAGACAAGGTACGGCAGCGCCCATCAGTAAATTTGCCTAGTTTGGCAAACAGCGTGCACGCTGGTGCGTTGTCATCACGGGAAAGTTTCCTCAAGCGCTTGCAGATGGAGCGTACCTTGGAGTTGTGTTTCGAAGGTTGGCGATGGGTCGATCTGAAGCGCTGGGGCTTATTGGATTCGCAGGAGGGCATCGCCGAACTGCGATCTCGCGATGCCGATTTCAATAATTTTGTCATTGGCAAACACAAAAGGCTTCCGATTCCGCAAATCGAAGTAGACAATAGTGATAATCAATTGACACAAAACCCTAACTATTGATACACATGGCGGCATATAAAAGCATACAGAAAGCCATGGGGATGATGCTGTTGGTCACCGCATCGGTGTTGACCAACGGCATGGCCCAACAGCCAGACCCTCCCGGGCAGGTAGCACGAGCCGAAGATGCCGTGAACCAAGCATATCTCTTCGCCCATATGACGCACCAGGATTACGGCAGGCTATACTATTCTGTCAGCACCGATGGGTTGCATTGGAAAACGCTGAATGGGAAAAAACGGATAACCGATGACTATAGGGGGCATCCCGATATTTGCAAAGGACGCGACGGACGGTACTACATGGCCGGTAACACCAGCGATGCTTCGCCGGATATTGACATATGGGTTTCGGCAGATTTGATGAGTTGGGAGAGGTTTTCCACCTATACACCTGATTTGAAAAGCACACCGGATTACGCCAATGCGTTGCAACGCATCGGGGCGCCCAAACTGTTTTTTGATGACGCTACCGATCAATACATACTGACCTGGCATACCCCGCACAAGGAAGGTACCAAGGAAGATCCCGAGCGGTATTGGGCTAGCCAGCGTACACTCTATGTGCTATCGAATGACTTGAAATCTTTTTCAGACCACCCAGCCAAGCTGTTTGACTGGAATATCGGCACCATCGATGTATTCATCCGTCGGGTAGGCGACCAGTATTTTGCCGTGTTGAAGGACGAAGCCTATCCAACCCTATATTGGACAACGGGAAAGACCATCCGCACCTCACGGGCACCATCGTTGACAGGCCCTTATTCGGAACCTTCGGCACCCATAAGCCCTAACTTCAGGGAAGCCCCGATGCTTATCCCATCGCCTGATAGTCGCGCGTGGTATCTATATTACGAACAGTATCCGGGCGTATCGTACGGCTTGTCTATCGCTGATAACTTGAATGGCCCTTGGTACCAAGCATCGGGGTATACCTTTCACGCGGATTGGGATAAGTATAGCATGCCTGAAGCCGTGCGCCACGGGTGCATGATCACCATCTCAAAGGGCGAATACGACGCATTGGTAGAACGCTTTGGACTGGATAATGAATAGACATCATACCACACATATGAAAAACTCCTTTTTGATAGCCCTGGCCACTGGTTTTTGCATATTGGCGTGCTCATCGGGTGACTCCGGTGCACTTCCCGAGGTACCCCGTGAGCCGGTGGAAACCAAGGTATTCTTTGGCGACCCCTTTATCCTCTTGCATGACGACACCTATTATGCCTATGGTACCTCCGCAGACGATGGCATAGCCGTGTTCGTATCACAAGACCTGCTTTCCTGGGAATCCGTTCCTAACAATCGCTTGGCCTTGAATAAACAGGATTCTTGGGGCGACCGTTGGTTTTGGGCACCCGAAGTATACGAGGTGAATGGGAAATTCTATATGTACTATTCGGCCGATGAACACATCTGTGTGGCTACTAGTGACAGCCCCCTAGGCCCCTTTAAGCAGGAGGTGATGGAGCCGATGGTGCCCGGAGAGAAATGCATCGACAATTCCTTGTTTATTGATGATGACGGCAAACCTTACCTGTTTTTCGATCGTTTCAATGATGGATTGAATATCTGGGTAGCAGCGCTTGAAGATGACTTGATGACCATACGCGCAGAAACGATGGAACCATGCATCCACGTCTCTCAAGCGTGGGAAGAGGTTTGGCCGAGGGTGAATGAAGGCCCATTTGTATGGAAGCACGATGGCGTTTATTACATGACCTACTCTGCGAACAGTTATGAGAGCCCATTTTACGGGATAGGATACGCTACAGCTGATCAGGTGACCGGCCCTTGGACAAAATATGAAGGCAACCCGATTCTTCAAAAGCCGGGCGAACTGGTGGGCGTGGGGCACAGTGCGATGTTCGTGGACAAAGCCGGTGATTTGCGAATTGTCTTTCACGCACACAATAGTCAAACGGCGATCCATCCGCGCACCATGCACATCAGTACGGTGAGCTTTGTCGATATCGCGGGGGAGACCATCATGCAGATTGATCAAGACTACCTGACGCCCGTACTGTTACATTGACTTTTTTTAAACCATACACGTTAAACGATACCACAACATGAGAGCCTTTATTTTCTATTCCGTCACGTTCATTGCCGTAACCCTTATCGTCAATACGCAGCTCGCCGCACAGGAGAAGCAGGAAATCTTTTTTGCAGACCCGACGATCTATGTCGAAGATGGTCAATATTACCTAACCGGAACAGGTGGAACCGGAAGGGAAGCGGTGTCAGGGTTTGCTGCGCTCGTATCCAGCGACCTGAAAACATGGCGGAAACCGGCTGGTACCGATGGCTCGACACACATGCTCCTCGCTAAGGGGGAGCAAGCCTTTGGTACCGAAGGGTTCTGGGCCCCGCAACTCTTTCAGGTAGGCGACACCTATTACCTCACGTATACCGCTAACGAACAAACCGTATTAACGCAGTCAGCATCTCTACTGGGGCCGTATACGCAAGGGGAAGTAGCTCCCATTGATGGTACGGAGAAAAATATCGACTCGTATATTTTCAAGGATGATGATGGGAAGTATTACCTCTACCATGTCCGGTTTTCTAACGGTAATTACCTGTGGGTAGCGGAGTTTGATTTGGAAAAAGGCAAGATCAAGCCGGAGACGCTCACGAAGTGCTTTGACCAAACGGAGCCTTGGGAAGCTACCCCTGCCTATGAATCGGCGCCAATCATGGAAGGTCCGACCGTCATCAAATTGGAAAACAAATACTACCTGTTTTATTCAGCTAACCATTACCGGAATATCGACTATGCCGTTGGTTATGCCGTTTCCGATTCGCCATACGGGCCTTGGGTCAAGCAGCAGGATAGCCCGATCCTCCACCGTTCCGTCGTTGGTGAAAATGGTGCCGGACATGGGGATTTGTTTGAAGGGCTAGACGGCCAGCTGTACTATGTGTACCATGTTCACTTTGACGAACAACGGATCACACCGAGGCGGACACGGATTGTGCCCATCGTCAAACAGCGAGATGCGGAGACGGGCCTTTATAAATTTAGTGTGAATGATCAGGCAGTTATTAAACCCGTGGTCGAGGAGGAATGACATCAAGGAATTGTTTTTTCATTTTAATTTTTAAAAGACATGTTGATTTATAATTTACTTGCCGTTTTATTGCTGCTGGTCGGATGTGGAAAAGCCCAGACCTCAGGTGAAAAGGACACGGATGATCCCAATGGATCACCAGAAAACACCTATGTCAACCCTGTTTTCGAACCTATTCTCGCCGATCCGACAGTGGTTCGTGACCCGGAGACGGGCATCTTTTATGCCTACGGCACAGAGGACAATTGGGGTGACGGGCAGGGTAGCCGGTTGATGCCTATCCTCCGGTCTACCGACCTGGTGAATTGGACGGTGGCGGGGGAAGCGTTTGCGGCCAAGCCCCAGTGGAAGAGCAGTGGCGGGCTATGGGCACCCGATGTCAATGAGGTAAATGGTACGTATTACCTGTATTATGCGTATTCGACATGGGGCGACCCCAATCCGGGGATCGGCGTGGCCACGTCGACCAGTCCGGCCGGCCCTTTTACGGATCACGGCAAATTGTTCGATAGTGAAGAAGTCGATGTACCCAACTCCATTGACCCTTTCTATTGGGAAGAAGACGGGGCTAAGTACATGTTCTGGGGAAGTTTTAGCAATGCCCCTACGCAGGGTACCTACGGTGTGGAATTGGCAGAAGATGGCCTATCCGTGCCTAACCTCTCCAGCAAATTTAAAATTGCAGCGGGTGATTTCGAGGCCGTGATGATTCATAAAAAAGACAACTATTATTATTTCTTTGGTTCCAAAGGGAGTTGCTGTGAAGGTGCGAATAGCCAGTACCATGTACTGGTGGCGAGGGCGACCGATTTGCGGGGGCCGTATATGGATAAAGCAGGGCGTGACATCGCCGAGCGCGGCGCGGGAACCGTATTGATTGCGGGCAACGCGATATATGCCGGGCCGGGACACAACGCGCGATTGATGGCAGATGATGAGGGAACGGATTGGTTTATCTACCACGCGATCGATAAGACCCAAGGTACTGTCTCTAGCGGAGCAAGTAGAAGGGTGCTGATGATTGATCCGGTGATTTGGAATGATGGCTGGCCCGAGATTGCGGGTGGTGTGCCGAGTACCGGCCGCAGGGAAGCCCCTGTGTTTCACTAGTGGTAGTACGAATCAACCGCCACTTTCTGGTATTCATTGCGGTATTGGTGCGGTTGCTTGCCGGTGACGGCCTTGAATTGTTTGTTGAAATTAGTCAGTGATTGAAAACCACATTCATAACCGATGTGATCGATGTTCATTTTTCCTTCTTTCAGTAGCTTGCATGCATACTCTATCCGTATTTCCTTCAGGAAATCGGTAAATGACTGGTTGACGCGTGATTTAAAATACCGGCTGAATGATGTATTCGTCATGCTTGCGATGGATGCCACCTCATCAAGGCTTATCTTCCTGTTGAAGTTTTTCATGATGTATTCGTACACCTTGTTCATGCGGTGGGTTTCGGCTTCGGTGTTGTATGATACCGAGTGGGTGTTCGTAATCAGATGGCATTCTTCGGAGATGGCGATGGTATTCAGTATCCTAATCAGCTGGACGATGCTTTCGGCTCCTTTCAGGTCGAGTAGGTCGACCATCATCCGGCTGACGGCCGACTGCGTGGATCCGGTGATTTCGATGCCACATTGCGATCGTTGGAAAAGGTGTTTGATGGCTTCAAATTCTTCCTTTTGGTGGATGGTTTCCCCGAGGAAGTGTTCGTGGAAATAGATGACGACGACCGTGGTGCTTAACTGGCTGTCTTTTTCAAAATAGGCATTATGGTTGCGCCATACGTGCGGTAGGTTGGGGCCGATCAATACCAGGTCATTTGACTTAAAGGGTTTGATGCTGTCGCCAACAAACCGATTTCCCTCACCTTCCACGACGTAGGAGAGCTGGAATTCTGGGTGGAGATGAAAGGTGGGGTCGAAGTATGGCTCCACCTGTTTGCGCACCACAAACGATTTGTTTTCGGGTATGAGCGCTTTGGGTATGATGTGGCTTTTTTTCATCATTTATCTCAAATAAAAATCAAATATAATAAATTATGATATAATTTGACTATAAAGGGATATCATATCGCGGTTTTCGATTGCCTTTATGGTCTACTTTTGCTTTTGTAACATCAAATTATAAACAGGTATTAAAATTATGAGAGGGCTAACCTACGTCGCGTTATTGTGTTGTCTGCTATTTTCTAACTGTACAAGTGAGCGCCCACGCCGGGCAGAGGTACTTTTCTTGGGAGAGGCCGTCGAAGGCGATGAATCAAATAAGTATGCGACATGGTTGGCTGTCGAACTTTTTAAGGTGGGGATTAACTTGACCTATACCACTGATCCCAACGATTTGAATAGTCAATACCTTAACCAATATGACGGACTGATCCTCTATACGGCTATCGATACCCTGTCAACTACCCAGGAGAGTGCGCTAAAAGGATTTGTTGGAAAAGGCAAAGGATTAATCCCTATTCATAAAGCATCAACTGCATTCAGCCAATCGGATTGGTATACCCAAGCGATTGGCGGGCGTTTAGTTGGGCGGGAGCAAGCGGAAGTAACCATACAAATAGCCGATACGGCCCATGGAATCGTGGAGGGGTTGGTACCGTTTTCGGTCAACCATGAGCGGTATACCCACGATCATATCCGTGATGGGAATACCGTGGTATTGGCAGCCAATGAGGCCCCATACGCGTGGATACGCCAGGAAGGGAAAGGACGTGTTTTTTACACGGCCTTGGGTGGCGAGGAGTCGACTTGGAAAAATCGGAATTACCTGCGCCTATTGCGGAATGGGGTGTTGTGGGCATTGGGCGACAAGGTTCAAGGCCTGATTCTCCAATTGGAAATTCCCGATGTGAGCATCTATGCCGATACCATTTCCGATTTCACAGCCAGGCATCTCGTACCGGGGGTGCAGGAGCCGCTGCAGCCATCGGAATCCATGAAACTACAGCAGTTGCCCGTCGGGTTTGAGCTGAAATTATTTGCGGCTGAGCCGGATATCGTTAACCCGATTGCCATGAGTTGGGATGAAAAAGGGCGGCTTTGGGTGATTGAAACTGTAGATTATCCGAATAATTTCGTGGAGCTGAAAGGGGAATCCAATGACCGGATCAAAATCTGTGAAGATACGGATGGTGATGGGGTGGCAGACAAATTCACCGTATTTGCCGATGGATTGAACATCGCCACCAGCCTCACGTTCATCAATGATGGCGTATTGGTGGCCATGGCGCCTGATTTTATTTTCCTGAAAGATACCGATGGGGATGATGTGGCGGACGTGAAGGAAATCATCATGACCGGTTGGCGGAAAAACGATACGCATGCCGGCCCATCAAACTTGCAATATGGATTTGACAACAACATTTGGGGGGTTACGGGATATGCCGGATTTGATGGGCATATCAATGGTGAACGATATGACTTCGGGCAAGGTGTCTATCGGTTCAAACCTGATGGTTCGGATTTTGAATTTCTTGCTACCACGAGCAACAATACCTGGGGGCTTGGCATGTCAGAGGACAATAATGTATTCATCTCTACGGCTAATAATACGCACAGTGCCTTTTATTCGATGCCCGAACGCCTGACGCAAAGGCGCTTGAAGGAAGAGGGGAATAGGCCACCCGTGAGTGCGGTGCAGAAAATAGACGGGCACTACGATGTGCATGCACTGACGCCTAACCTCAGGCAGGTGGATGTGGTGGGTGGATTTACCTCCGCTGCGGGGCACCAGTTATATACGGCTCGGGAGTATCCGGAAAACTACTGGAACAAAGTCGCATTCGTCACCGAGCCCACCGTCCGTTTGGTACACAACGCTATCATTGATCCCGATGGTGCGGGCTTCAAGGAACGTGATGGGTGGAACCTTGTCGCCAGTTCGGATGAATGGTATGGCCCCGTGCACGCAGAAGTAGGCCCGGATGGTGCTGTTTGGGTACTGGACTGGTACAATTTCATCATCCAACACAATGTTTTCGTGCCGGCACAGGCGCCATCAGATAAGGTGCTGCCATTTACCGAGCAGCCCCATGGCCCCGGCAACGCCTTTGAAAGCGATCTGCGCGATAAAAAGCACGGACGGGTTTATCGGGTGCTCCATAAGGATGCGAAACACAAAACGGGCCATAAACTATCGAAAGATAATGTATCCGGCTTATTGAAAGCGTTGAAGAGCGATAACAAGTTTTGGCGCATGCATGCCCAACGGCTACTGGTGGAACGCCAAAATGATGATGTGGCCAAGGACTTGATTAAGATCGCGCTGGATCAAAAAGTTGATCAGATCGGTCTGAATGCCCCTGCGGTGCATGCTTTATGGACACTCCAGGGATTGGGGTTGATCGAAACACGCCAGGATGCCTTTGACGCAGTGGTGAAATCGTTTAGCCATCCGTCGGCCAGCGTGAGGAAGGCTGCGGTACAGGTGCTGCCACTGGATGACCGGTCACGGGATGCGATCCTGAATAGCGGTGTCTTATCGGACAGCCAGTTGAATACCCGCTTGGCAGCATTTGTCAAGATCAGCGAATACCCGTCCGACCAAGGTATAGCGGAAGCCCTATTGGAAGCGACCAACGATGCGGACAATGCGGCTGATCGTTGGTTGTTGCAAGCGTTGCTCGGGGCTGCCGCACAACATGAAACGGCATTCGTAGCAGCCACCGCTAACCGCACACTGGGGGCGTTTGGAAGTCGGATAATGGAGTCCTTAGCTGATGAGCGCTATGTACTCGGCCGCAGGACACGGTTGTTATTTTCGCCTGATGTGACGAATAAGGAAATCAATATCGAAACCGAAATCAGTAGAAGGAACAACCAACCCTATAATGGATTGGTCATTGGGCAAGGAGATAAGCAAGACGGTTATGCGCTTTATTTGAAAAACGATCGCTTGTTTTTTGAAGTGTACCAGCACGGCCAAGCCACAACGGTTGCCAGCAAAGGGCGTGTGCCAAACACGTTCTCGGTGCAGGCCCAAGTAGCCGCTGACGCCACGGTGAGGTTACTGATCAATCATGTCAGCCAAGGGGAAACCAAGTTGCATCATTTGTTCCCCGCTCCCTTAAAATTGTATCTGCGTAGCGGTGATGACTTCAAAGACGAGTATGCATTTACCGACTACGATGGACCATCCGAATTTACCGGTAATGTCAATAACATCACCGTACGATTGCGGAAACCACAAGGCACCGTAGGGCATGTCCACCAACAGGATGAACCGGCCGATGCAAGCAGCGGTGTTCCGGCCGAGCGCATCGAGCTAAAGGCGGTGAAAGACATCATGCAATACGATAAGAAGTTAGTGACCGTGCAGGCTGGCAAACGCATTACCGTGGTATTCGAAAACCCAGACGGCATGCAGCATAATTTGCTGATTATCCAACCGGGTACATTGGAAATCGTGGGCAAGGCAGCCGATGACATGCTCCGTTCTTCGGAGGCTTTTGACAAGCAATATATCCCGGAAATCCCCGAGGTACTGCACGCTACGCCATTGGTCGATCCGGGAGAAAGCTTCACGCTGACGTTTACAGCGCCCACAGAGGCAGGTGATTACCCTTTTGTCTGCACATTTCCCGGGCATTGGCGGGGGATGAATGGCATTATGAGAGTTGTTAAATAGAAAAACAAGTATAAACACTGAAATGATGAAGAAGACGATTAAATTATTATTGGGAATCGCGTTGGTATGCATGGCCGCCGTTACCGTTGAAGCGCAAACGAGCGCCAAGCAAGTACTATTGGTGGGGGGAGGTTCTTCCCACGACTTCGAGCGGTGGTACCGTCAGGAAGATGCCAAAACCATCGAACAGGATGGTGCATTCAAGGTACGCTATACGGACCGTACCGATTCCATTGCTGCCTACCTGAAAGGCACGGATATTTTGGTGCTTTCCAACAACCAACCCATCGACGATGCGGGAAAAAAGGCCATTACCAAATTCGTAGAGAAAGGCAACGGATTGGTGTTATTGCATGCAGCGGTATGGTACAACTGGACCGACTGGCCGGCTTATAACCTGAACTATGTAGGTGGCGGAAGCAAGAGCCACGAGCAATTTCAGGAGTTTAAAAACTACGTGGTCGATGCATCTCATCCCATTACCCAGGGTGTTCCCAAGCGGTTCGATTTCAAGGACGAGCTATATCGGCACGAATTTGATCCGGCAGCAAAAGGTGTATCGGTACTCGTCATTGGGCAGTCTATCGAAACCGATGCGGTATATCCGGCCGTGTATACTGTGAAGCACCCTAAAGCTAAGATTGTAGGCATTACGCTGGGTCATGATGAGCATAGTCATGAGCATGAAGCATATAAAACATTACTGCTCAACGCGGTTAAATGGGTTTCAAAATAATCAAACACAAATATTAACAAATTAAACAAGAAGCAAAGATGTCAAAAATCACAGTCGTTATTGTAGGTATGGGATTTGGTAAAGAGTTTATCCCCATTTACCAGAAGCATCCGAATATTAAAGCTGTAGGTATCTGTACCCGGAATGAAGACACACTCAATGAACTGAAAACCAAGTTTAACTTAGACGAAGACCTGGTATTCACGGATTTTGAGGACGTGGTGAAAAGAGATGACGTAGATGCCATCCATATCGTAACGCCTGTTCCCGAACACGCCCGTATGACATTGGCTTCGTTAAATGCCAATAAACATACTGCTTGTACCATCCCGATGGCCATGACCGTGGAAGATTGCAAGGCGATCGTGGAAGCCAAACGCAAATCTGGCAAAGTGTATATGATGATGGAGACCGCATTGTATACGCGTGAATTCTTATACGGATTGAAGTTGGCCGAAACTGGTCAACTCGGCAAGATCCAGTTTGTCAGGGGATCGCACATTCAGGACATGAGTATGGATGGCTGGGCCGAATACTGGAAAGGTTATCCACCGATGCTGAACGGAACACATGCCATATCGCCGTTGCTACGCATTAACAATACCATTGCAGAATCTGTGGTGTGCCACGGTTCGGGCCGCTTGTCGGAAGATTTGGCAAGCCGATATAATGCACCTTATGCCGTGGAAACCGCTACGTTCAAGTTGAAAAATTCGGAAGTCGTGGCCGAAGCTACCCGCTCCTTGTTTGATGTGGTGCGGCAGTATCGCGAGAGCTATGATGTGTACGGCACGAAGATGTCATTTGAATGGGAGCAATTGCAAGACGAGGAACATGTCATTTTTGATGGGGGTGAAAATGCGCGGCGCATCGATGTGCCCGATACCGATGAATTATTGATTCCGGAGATTGCCGATTTCACCAAGCGTGAGAAAATCGATGATCCTAACCACGTATCATTCCTCCAAGGTGCGGGGCATGGAGGCTCCCACCCACATTTGGTACAAGAGTTTGTGGCCGCGATCGTAGAAGGGCGGGATTCGGCAGTGGATGCGGCCTTAGCGGCTAATTATACCTGTGCCGGGATCTGTGCGCATGAGTCGGCCATGAAAGGCGGAATCCGGGTAGAAATCCCAAGTTTTGAATAAGAAAATGATTGATTGATTGGTTTATCAAAGATGATGATAGGAATAAGCACGTTTGTTTGGGTTTCACCCTTTTCGACACAATCATTTGATGTGCTGCACAAGGCAAAGGCCATCGGGTATGATGTCATTGAAATAGCTGTGGAAGATCGTGACCTGATTGATTGGGTCTCGTTAAAAAAAGCAGCACAGGATTTAGCATTAAAGGTGACCATCAGTGGGGCCTTTGGTATGGATCGGGATATTTCAAGTGACCGGAAGGAGATCCGAGCAAATGGGCTTTCCTATATCATCGACTGCCTGGAGATCGCTAACGAGCTGGAGAGCCCCGTGTTTGGCGGTCCGCTCTATTCGGCGGTAGGCAAGACCAGACTGGTTTCCCCAGCGCAAAAGGCACAAGAACGGGCTTGGTGCCTGGAGCATCTGCATGAGGCCAGCAGGCGAGCAGAAGCGTTGGGGGTGGTTTTGGCATTGGAGCCGCTAAATCGATTTGAAACCGATATGGTCAACACCGTTGATCAAGCCATCGAATTGGTAGACGAGGTGGGTAGTGATTATTTAAAGATTTTGTTGGATACGTTCCACGCAAACATCGAAGAAAAGGATATTCCGGCGAGTATCACGAAGCTGGGCGATCGGCTGGTCCATATCCAGGCTAACGAAAACGACCGCGGAACGCCGGGTACGGGGCACCTGGACTGGGAAGGTATCCGTAAAGCGCTAGAGGGGATAGGGTACCAAGGTAGCCTCGTCATCGAGACGTTCGGTGCGCCATCCAAGGAATTAGCACGGGCGGCCAGCATTTGGCGGCCGTTGGCCAATAGCGCCGATGAGTTGGCGGAGGAAGGCTTTGAATTTTTGAAAAAGACATTTTGCTAATGAATGGAACGCTGATGACACGGATGGTGCGGATTTACGCAGATTAGTTATGGCGTATATGCGCAGTGGTCATCCGTGAGCATCTGTTAAATCAGCGTTATCCCTGCCTACCGGCAGGCAGGCGCGTTCCATTAAACCAATTATTTAACTAGAAATGATGAACGATATAACCTTGCAAACCAATGAAACGACAGCGCCGAGCAAACGCCTTTTCTGGGGATGTTTCATCGTGCTGGTGGCCTCGGCCTTTGGGTTTGTCTTCCGCGCTTATTTGATGCCTGAGTGGGGCATCCGGTTTGACCTCAGCAAAACCCAGCAAGGGCAGATCTTTGGCGTTAGCTTTTGGCCTTTTGCGCTGAGTATTGTGCTGTTTAGTTTGGTGATTGACAAGATAGGCTATAAGAAATCCATGATTTTTGCCTTCCTCTGTCATGTCAGTTCGGTTATCCTGACCATATTCGCGACCGGCTATTGGATGCTGTACTTCGGCACCTTTTTATTTGCATTGGGCAATGGAGCTGCAGAGGCAGTTATCAATCCCGTGGTAGCCACCATGTATCCCAAGGAAAAAACGAAATGGTTGAACATTTTGCATGCTGGGTGGCCCATCGGTATCGCGTTAGCTGGCCTGTTGGGTATCACCTTGTTGCATTTTCAGGTCGACTGGAAAATCATGATGGGTTTTATCCTGATTCCCGCTATCGCCTACGGCGTGTTGATTTTCAATGAGAAATTTCCGGTCAACGAACGGGTTAAGGCCGGTGTGGGTTACCTAGAGATGCTCAAAGAGGTCGGTGTGTTAGGGTTTCTTATCATTGTCAGTCTATGCACCTTCGAACTCGGTAATCTCTTGGGGTGGTCAGCTACCGTCAGTGTGGTGCTGATTGTCGTCATCATGGGAGTGGTCGGGTTTGTGTTGAAAACGCTTGGGAAGCCATTGTTGGTGCTATTACTGCTCATCATGATTCCATTGGCTACCATGGAACTGGGTACGGATAGCTGGATCACCGACCTCATGACCCCCGAGATGCAAAAACTAGGGTTTCAGGGCGGATGGGTGCTGGTGTTTACGGCCATCATCATGGGGATACTCCGGATGTATACCGGTGTCGTCACCAAGCGTGTCACCCCATTGGGGATTTTGGCCATCAGCGCATTGGTGTCCGCTATTGGGTTACAGTGGCTCTCGCTGTCTGCCGGATTTGCCATATTGATTGCCGCTGCATTTTATGCATTGGGAAAAACGTATCTGTGGGGCACGATGCTGGGCGTGGTATCCGAGCAGTTCCCGAGAGGGGGCGCGTTGGCATTGAATGTCACCAGTGCGGTAGGGCAATTGGGGGTAGGGATTATTGGTGCTGTTTTTCTGGGATCGGTACAGGACAGCCAGATTGATCAAAAACTGCAAGCGTATGATGTGGCGAACCAAACGGCTTACCACGACACCTATGTGACCGAAGTCAAACGGAGTATTTTCGGAGAATACCATGCGCTGGATTATGATCGGTTATCTACAGCAGATGCGGAGACATTATCGGTGGTCGAAGATGTTCAAAACCAAGCAAAGAAATCGGCATTGTCTACCGTTTCGATATTGCCGGTGTTTATGTTTCTATTTTTCTTGGCACTCGTTATATACTTCAAAATGAAGGGAGGGTATAAGCCCGTAATATTGGAAGAAACATCAGATTAAACCTGGTGTGATGGGGAGAACAATTGTAAACAACTAAAAAACTAGATTATGAGAAGAAGGGAGTTTATCTATGCCATGAATACCGGAGTGGCAGCAGGCTTGGTATCAACCAGTGCTTTTGCCGGTGCGTTGAGTGGTTTGCGAAACGGCGGGCGGATGCAGGAGGAGTTAGCCTACCACACCATTAAATCGGTGGAGTTTGGCGATGTCCGGCTGCAGTATCCACGTTTGGTGGGTAAAAACGCACGGTTGGATATACACGGTTACGGCCCGCGTTTGGATACCTGTATTATCACGACCAACCAAGGTGCCCAAGGATGGGCCTCGTTGAGGGGAGGTCGGAGTGGTGCAGCACGCGTTGCAGAAGAACTGGTCGGTAAAAAGCTTTCGGATATTTTTCAGGTGAATACGGGTATTACTGATGATCGTTATTTGCCGTTTGATATGGCGTTGCACGATTTGGCGGGCGTTGCATTGAATAAACCTGTTTATGCCTTGCTCGGGCAAGACACGCCGATCACCACCAAGTATTATACCGGCATGATCTATTTCGATGACCTCGAACCGGCCCATGCACCTGCTGGGATTGATCAAGTGCTCGAAAACTGTCGCTACGATTATGAATACGGCTACCGGCAGTTTAAGCTGAAGATTGGGCGTGGACATCGTTGGATGCCGCATAAAGCGGGGTTGGCACGTGATATCGAGGTTACGAAAGCTGTCACAGCGGCATTTCCCGATTGTGATATCCTGGTGGATGGCAACAATGGATTTTCGGTCAATGAATTTATCGCCTACCTGAAAGGGATAGGGGATATCAAGCTGTTTTGGATTGAAGAGCCGTTCCATGAGACCGTAGCGGATTATCGCAAGCTCCGCACATGGATGCAAGAAGCAGGGGTGGAAAGCCTACTTGCCGATGGGGAGGCCGATCCCGATCCGGTATTGCTTGATGAACTCATGCGACTCAAATTGATGGACGTACACTTGACTGATATTGAAGGACTGGGCTTCACGAATTGGCGGAAGCTGATGCCTACATTGAAGCAGTATCATGTGCAGGCTTCACCACATGCTTGGGGCTCACTTTTGAAAACGTATTATACCGCTCATTTGACGGGTGGATTGGGAAATACCGTGACGATTGAAGGTGTCACCAGCACCTCTGATGATGTAGATCTAAGCGGATACCGTATCGAAAACGGGAAGCTGATCCCACCCGATAAACCGGGATTTGGTATGCCATTACTGACCTGATGGGTGATTGGCCTACTGAGCGAAGAAAAATAAACGAAACTAACTGATATACAGCAGGACAACTCATTTTGCATTGGATACAATTTGCTTGTAATATGATATAAAAGAGCAGGTTTTGGCTAAGGAAGAGTCGTAAATTTGATAGATAACTGATACGATAAGCAGACTTCACCGCTTTAGCTTTACCTACGAGTATTGCACCTATATATAACCATTAAGTAACTATATTAATCATATTTAAATTTAATAGCGTATGGAGGTTTTTGTTTAATCCTTAATTAAGTTAAGGTATAGCTATCCTATACCTACTCGATGTTTTCTAGGAAAGTATCGAAGCAAAAAAGCTAACAGCATTATTCATCTAAATTATCAAATTATGAATGTACATTATACCGTTGGCATAGGGTGGTTATGCCGATTGATACCCACTCGATCATTCACCACCAAGCTTGCCTATATACCACTTGCGCTAAGCATGTGCTTGTTTGGGGTAGGGCAATTGTGGGCCAGTGAGCCCGCCGTAGCGAAAGACGAGAATGGTCTTGTCGCCCAGCAGCAGGTCTCCGGTAAGGTGACCGATGCGAGTAATAGCCCATTGGCTAGTGTGACCGTCACCGAAAAAGGAACCAACAACAGCACGAGTACCAATGATCAAGGGGATTATATCCTTACGCTTCGCAATCCGAGCGATGCGGTGCTGGTATTCCAATACTTGGGTTATGCCATCGCGGAGCAGCCCGTTACCGGTGCCACGCTCAACGTGGTATTGGAAGAGGATCAAACGGCGTTGGAGGAAGTGGTAGTAACCGGTTTCGGTATGGCACAGAAGAAGGCATCATTGACCGGTTCAATTTCGGTTATTGGTTCCGAAGACATAAGTCGATCATTATCATCTACTGCTTCCGGTGCCTTGGTTGGCAAGATTCCCGGGTTGAATTTCCGTCAAACAGACGGGCGGCCAGGAGCGACTACCAATATTCAAATACGGAACATGGGTACACCACTTTATGTCATCGATGGGGTACAGAAAGATGCCGAACAATTCAATAACCTCGATTTCAATGATATCGAGTCTATCGCGGTGTTAAAGGATGCCTCTGCCGCCATTTATGGAGTACGGGCGGCCAATGGGGTAATTGTCGTCACAACAAAGCGTGGACGGCAGAACACAAAAAACACCATCAGTTTAACCTCGAATTACGGGTTTCAAAACCTATCCACATTTCCGAAACCAGCCGATGCAGCAACATATGTTGAGAATTATATTCAATCAGAGACTGTTCAAGGCGCTACAAACTATCGGTATGATGCGGAGGACTTGGCGAAGTGGAGGCAAGGAACCGAAAAAGGCTACGTACCCTTTGATTGGTATGATTACATTTGGGAGACTTCTCCGCAAACCTACTTAAATGCAAATGTATCTGGTGGGTCTGACAAAATCAATTATTACTTCAGTCTGGGGCATCTGAACCAAAATGACGTGATCGTCAACTATGGTGGATTCAAGCGGACGAATGTGCAGATGGGTATCACTTCCAATATTTCTGATCGTTTTCGTGTAGGGATGACCTTCAACGCAAGGCATCAGCAAAAGGTAAATCCCGGGGTACCGGGTGGGGACGACTTGTGGTTGCCACGTTTCGGAACATTTAGAAACCTTCCGACTGTGCGTCCGTTTGCGAATGACAATCCCGACTATCCGACATTGACGTCGAACGATCCCGGTACCAACTTTGGATGGTTAACATATGACTTATCCGGTAAGTTTCAAGATACAAGGCGTGTAGCCCAACTGAACTTTGATGCCGCATATGATATCGTTGACGGATTGACAGCAAGGGCTTTAGTGGGTTACTTTTTCGAAAACCAGCGGTTAGATAATCATGAGTTTACCTATAAATTGTACGGTTATGATGAAGCTACCGATACTTATCCCGTAATCTTCCAGAACAATAATCCGTGGCGGGAACGTCGTATGGGACATAAAGAGGAAATGACATCGAACGTTCAATTAAACTATGTTAAGTCTATCGGAAACCATAATCTATCTTTACTCGGAGGTTTGGAGACTATTCTGCGAAAAGAGCCGACTACCTGGGTACACTCTATCCCTACGTCCAATGCCTTGAATTTGATTGATTATGAAACCATGGATACCTACACTGATGTGGGGGATAATCCACAAGCACGGGTCGGGTATATCGGCAAAATCAACTATGACTATGCCGGTAAATATTTGATTGAGTTCATTGGCCGATATGATGGTTCTTGGAAGTTTCCACCTAATGACCGCTGGGGTTTCTTCCCAGGTGTGACTGGGGGATGGGTAGCATCTGAAGAGTCATTTTGGAAAGATAGTAAACTTGGAAGTGTGGTTAACTATTTAAAAATAAGGGGTTCTTATGGATTAGTGGGGGATGACGACACCAATCAAATCGGATACAATCCATTTGACTACCTGGCCGGATACAACTACAAACAAGGAGGAGCCGTTATTGATGGTCGCTATGTATTAGGTACTCAACCTCGCGGGCTTCCGGTGACGACATTATCTTGGCTTCGGGCAGAGTTGGCAAACGTGGGTTTCGATGCAGCATTCCTGAATAACCGGCTAACCAGTACATTTGAGGTGTTCCAGCGAAAACGTACCGGATTGCCTGCCGCCCGTTATGACGTGTTATTGCCATTTGAAGTTGGCTTCGGTTTGCCAAACGAGAACTTGAATTCCGATATGCATAGGGGCTATGAGGCTGTGGTGCGCTGGAGCGATCGTGTGGGTGAATGGACCTATTCGTTGGCGGGCAACGTCACGTATTCGCGCTTTTATGATTGGGATCGGTACAAACCCCGGTTTAGCAACTCGTGGGATGAATACCGTAGCTCACTTGTGCAACGTTACGGTTATTTGAATTGGGGGTTGCAGTCTGATGGGCAGTTTCAAAGTTGGGAAGAAATCGCCAATTGGCCGATCGATAACGACCGCCAGGGTAATCGTACCTTGCGTCCAGGTGACGTGAAGTACAAAGACCTTAATGGCGACGGGGTCATCAATGGGCTGGATGAGCGGCCTATTGGTTATCGCCAAGGTGAAACTCCTGTGATCAATGCCGGACTGAACTTCGCGTTCGCATATAAAGGCTTTGACTTGGGATTGGACTTTTCGAGTGGAGGCATGTATACATTCTACAAGCAGTGGGAAATGCGTAACCCCTTCCATGATGGGGGAAATAATCCACAATACTATTTTGACGATGCATGGAAATTATCCGATATCTGGGATGCCAATAGCGAACTGATTCCTGGTAAATACCCGATGCTCCTGATCGGCAACAGTGCGCATAGCAACTACTGGAATAGTGATTTCTGGAAGCAGAACATTCGGTACATCAAACTCCGTAATGTGGATTTCGGCTATTCTTTGCCGAAACATATTTTGGAACCGCTTTCAATAACTGGTGTTCGGGTGTATTTCTCCGGCCAAAATTTGTTGACATGGACAAATTTGATTGGTGTTGACCCTGAAGCAGACCAAGATAACGGCTTGGGTTACCCAACCATGCGGATTTTCAATTTTGGAGTGAATGTACGGTTTTAATTAAGTGGTTTGAGTAAAATCGAAAAGCAATAATTATGAAAAAAGCAAATAAATCGATTTTCAAGGTGTTAGTCTTAGCGATTGGGCTAACCAGCTTGAATAGCTGTTCGGACTTTTTAGAACGTCAGCCTGACCAAATCCTGACCGATGATCAGGTGTTCAGCGATGCGATAATGATCGAATCGGTCTTAGCTAACTTCTATGGCCGTGTAACCTGGGGTCAACATATCGGAGACTGGTATCAGTATACCATACTGGACGAGGCAGGTAAATCTGACGGTGGTCCAGATAATATCCAAAATTTCGGAAATGCACAATGGCGCGTATATAATTATGAACTGGTACGCAACATCAACCAGTTCTTGCAAAGCCTTCGTGCCACCACAGTGCTTGACGATGCCGATAAATTGTTGTATGAAGGTGAAGTCCGGTTTCTTCGGGCGTGGACGTATTTTAATATGGCCCGTGGTCTAGGTGGGATGCCAATCGTAGGGGATGAAGTGTTTGACTATCAAGGAGGTATGGATATTACTACCCTACAGTATGCGCGCTCTACGGAAGCAGGTATCTATGATTATATCATTGCTGAATGTGAAGCTGTGTCAACTATGCTCTCTGATGAAAAGAATACCCATTCGGCGAGGGCAAACAAATGGGTGGCACTGATGCTGAAAGCACGTGCCGCTATTTATGCGGGATCTTTGGCGAATTACAACAACAAGATGACCAGCCCCATCCGTACCGCGGGTGGTGAAGTGGGTATTCCGGCTGACCGTGCCAACGGGTATTACGAACAGGCGCTAGCAGCTGCACAGGATGTCATCAATAATAGCCCTTATGCACTGCAGCTGAATAAGCCCGATGACCTGGAACGGAATTTCTACGAGGCATTAAGCATCAAGGATAACAATACGGAAGTCATTTGGGCTCGTGATTATATTTATCCAGGCTCAGGCCAACAGGTGGGCTTTACCACGCAGAATATTCCCGGATCACACGCGGAAGATATTGACCGCGCGGCGGCAGGGCCCATCCTTAATTTGGTTGAAGCGTTTGAGTACGTGGATAGCCGTAACGGTTCCATTCGTATTCAGGATAACCAAGGGAACTATATATTCTATGATGATCCAGCAGCTGCGTTTGCAAATAAAGACGCACGGTTAGGTGGCTCGGTGATTACGCCGAATGCCATTTTTAAGGGTACACCTGTTCCTTTACAGGCCGGTCAAAAAGTATGGAATAATGGGGCATGGCAGACGGTCACAGGACAGCCCGGTGAAATTGATAGTCAAGGTCGGTTGATTACCTCGGCCAATGGGCCAAACCGGTCAAATGAGCAGTATATTAACAAGACTGGCTTTTTCTTCCGGAAATTTTTGGACGAAACACCCGGGGCTTCTACTCGCGGTCGGAATAGCGAGATGTGGTTCCCCCGCTTCCGGTTTGCTGAAGCGGTGCTGATTGCTTCGGAAGCAGCGATGGAATTGGGTCAGCAAGCACTGGCGGTTGATTACATTAACCAAGTGCGTGAACGCGGAGGCATCCAGCCGTTAAGTGCCGTTACCTTGAATGATATCGTACAGGAACGGAGGGTCGAATTTGCATTCGAAGACCATCGGTATTGGGATTTGAAACGTTTTCGTTTAGCGCATATCTTGTGGAACGGAGTCGTTAATAATCCGACGGCACAGCACTATGCGTTGTTCCCTTATTTAGTGGTGGCCCCCGGTACACCGAATGATGGCAAGTACGTGTTCGATCGGTTGACGTTCAGCAATTCATTGCATCCCCGGTTCTTTGAGCTAAGGAACTACTACAACTTTATCGATCTGAGCTGGCAGAATGCGAATCCGAAGATTGTGTTGAATCCGTTTCAATAATTTTAAATTGAGAGATGATGAGAAGACTTTTAAATATAGCACTGCTTTCCACCATAATTGCGGTAAGCAGTTGCGGATTGGATAATTACGATGCACCGGAGTCCAAGGTGTTTGGCCGAGTGGTGTACAATGGACAACCCGTTGGGGTGAGGGGCACGGGCGAAGCGGTACAGTTGCAGCTTTTCCAAGATGGATATGAGTTGCGTAATCCGATTCCGGTTTATGTGGCCCAAGACGGTACCTTTGAAGCCAAACTGTTTGATGGAGAGTATAAGCTGGTCACGCGTGATAACAATGGGCCTTGGGTCAATAGTCGGGATACCACGGTGTTTACCCTCCGCGGAACCACCAACGTGGACATTGAAGTCACCCCGTTGTTTGCGTTGTCCAATGTCTCGCTGTCACTGAACGGGAACAATGTGAATGCTGCATTCCAGATCGATCAGGTAACGGCGGGATGGGATATCGATTATACCATGATCCTGGTGGGTCGTACCGCGTTTGTCGACGATGTGTCGTATACCATTCGCCGTGAAATCCACGATTTGGAAACGGGCGTACCGTTGACCGAAATATTGGATTTATCCAATAACAATGATTTCAACCGGGGTGAGCCGTTGTTTGCTCGCATCGGTGTCCGCGCCGCGGGCAAAGACCAAGCGATTTATTCGCAGGTGGTGAAAATCCGGTAGTACTTCACGTACTGCGTTGTTAACCGTTACCTACCGACGCCGGTGGGTAACGGTTATTTGTGTATCATACTATTAAGCCTTTCTTGCTATTCCGGCTTGAAATATCGATTAAATGTCAGTGTGTCTAAAATTTCACCGGAATACTGCGCCGCCAACACGACGTCCGCTGCTACCAACCACGTATTATCGGATGCTTTTTCGCCCCTGACAAATCCCTTTACCGGCATGAGTGCTATATAATTGCAGGTAGGGCACATCGTGATATGGACGACTTTGCCGTTGCTCATATCATTTTTGTCGAAGTGGAAAGCATTGGCTTGGGCAGGCACTTCGAAAAACAACCCGGAATAGTTTCGCCATTCTTGGTCCGAGTGCTGGTTGGCAAACGATCCCCAATAATTCTTATACATAAAGACCAAGCTATTTCCATCAACCACACGCAAGCCATCTAATCGAGCAGATTTACGGTAAACGAATTCGCATGTTTCACATGGTCCCAGTTCATCCTCACGTAAAGGATCGAGTTTTTCCTTTTGGCAAGCCAAACAGCAGATTGCCAGCATGGCAATCGGGATCCAAACAAGTATCTTTTTCATGATCGTTGGGTTTACTGTAATTGATTATACTTGCTGCGAAGACGAGATAAGACTCGATAACGCTACATCACAATGGTCATTCTCCCATCGTTCCAATTGCAAATCAACACTAATGTGATTACTAGGTTGCTTATTCGGATTGGTGCCTCCTTTCCCAACGTTTAGGGTTACGACTCGTATGGAAAAAAGCGATAACCCTTACAGCAGTTCCATCAAGAAAATAATGGATGCCGTAAGGGAAGCGTTTGATAAAATGAATCCTGATGGACTTATAACGTTTTTGAAATAGGTTGGGATTATGCTGTATAGTGTTTAATCCCGCTTCGATATAGGTTTCTAATGATGCAGCTAGGTTTGGGTCGATTTCATGGTACCAATCAAATGCTTCGATAATATCATGGCGAGCTGCGTCAGCAATGAATAGCTTGAACCGAACCATTAAGATTTTCTGTTCCGTAGTTCCTGCTTAATATCATCCCAAGTGACATAGGATAGTTCACCACGATCATGCAATGACATGCGGTGATCCAATTCCTCCATTTGCGAATCGGAAAGGGAGACTTCTTCTTTTTTAATACTGTCCCAAATCGCTTCAGCCATCGCGATCCGCTCCGCAACGCTTAAACCCAATATATCTGTCAGTTGTATCATGACCCCATAACTCCGATGATATACAAACTTAAGCAAATTGCGCCGTATATACAAACCTCTACCTTCACGTCATGTTCCTTTAGCGGACGCAGATGATACCAAAGATACGGTCGCCCTGTATTACCCCTCACGCGATCCCTCCCATCAGCGGGTCGGTAATACTAGGAGAACCGATTTCTACATGGCCGGCAAAACGCTGGCTGAAACCCGAATACCCCTCAACCGTCACCTGGATATCATACCACCTGCTACTGGACGTGAGGTCAAGTGACAGCGTGGCACCCGACGGCGTAGCCAACAGTTGCCGCGTTTGGTTCCCATAAGACCGATCGCTGATACGTAGGGTAAGGTCTTCGTGTGCGGTGGCGATGACCCGCAATTGACCGGTTTTGGGATCTCCATTCACTTCGATCTGTACGGCGGGGTCAGTTGCCCCTCCTTTGAATGACCGAAAAAAGCCATTTGGCCCGTGCACCTGCAAGTGATAATGAGCGGCATCAAATTGATCGATTGCCCAGTCATAAGTAAGTGGCTCAGATTCACGGACGGCAAAGTTCCATGTACGGCCTGCTCCCTGATGGGGATGGTATGGCGCCATCGCCTGTACCCGGAATGGAACGCCAATGGTTTTGGTTTTGGATAGCCCGCTGCCCACGTCGAATCGCAGGGTCAGTTGCCCATCTCGAGGGTTGCTAACCGCAGACACACGCAAGTCGTAAGGGATAGCACATGCAGGTTTGGTGCCGGGCTCTTGTCGCGGCCATTGGGGAGCATTGGGATCGAAAAGCTGGTAGTTGCCGGGAAGGGCTTTGTGCTGCGCGGTATAGATATGGGCTACATAGGCATCCCTACTGACGGGTTCCAGTGGGGGATGTGCGGTGTCTGAAGCCGGACGGAACACGGAAGTCAAATCGCCACAAACCAACCGACGCCAGCTGCTGATATTGGTTTCTTCGATTTTCTTATTGGTTTTTTTGGCTAGGAAATGCTCGAGGAACTGAAGGGGCGACGTGAGGTCGAACACTTCCGAATTGACCCATCCGCCCTTGGTCCAAGGCGAGGCAATCACGAGCGGTACCCGAAAACCTAAGCCAATGGGGCTGTCCAATGTGGTGTCGGGGTCATCGGTGCGAACCCGTTCTTGCTCGACAGTAACATACTCATCGCGGGTATCAATGCCATTGGCAACAGTACCCGAATCGGGTCTGCCCGTAAGCGGAGGCACGAACGGCGGAACGTGATCGAAATACCCGTCGTTTTCGTCGTAATTAAGGATAAAAATGGTCTTCTTCCAGATTTCCGGATTCTTGGTTAGGATGTCAAGTGTCTCTGACACATACCAGGCCCCAAACCAGGGTGCGGTGGGGTGATCGGAAAAATTGCAGGGTGCGCAAAGCCAGGATACCGTCGGCAGCTTACCTTCATCGACGTCTTTTCGGAATTGATAGAAGATATCGCCTTTGGGTACCTGTACTTGCTTCTCAACCCCTTGGTCGGTGTAGGTCAGCGTTTCCAGCTCGTGATAATGGGGGTCAGCGGTGTTGGTGGCGAATGCACGTTGGTGGATTTCGCGTTCCTGTTTGGGCAACGCTTCAAAATTGGCTGCGCTATAGTGCTCCAGATCGACACGTATACGCGCTAACTGCTTTTGAGTGTCGGTGAGCTCGGTAGCATCCGTGATCTGTCCGGAAGCGATTTCCTGCTCGAGGGCCTTCGCGTAGCGTTCCAAATATGCCCGATGAGCCGGATGGAACCGCACGTGGTATTGCTTGTGGAACTCTAGGTTGTTATTGGTGAAGTTGGCCAGCCAATCTTCCTCTTCCCCTTTGAACCCCACGGGGAGGCTCAGTTCATTTTGGTAGACTTTCCACGAAACACCGGCCTCTTGTAAGCGCTCGGGGTAGGTTTTCCAACTGACGTCCTTGTAGTTGATTTGCCGGTTATCTACATGGGCTACTGACTCGGGGTCGTGCGGATCCTCGCGGACCGTACCCGACCAAAAATACGATCGGTTAGCGCTCGTACCGGTCAATGAGGAGCAAAAATGCTGGTCACAGACCGTAAAGGCATCGGCCAGGGCGTAATAGAATGGGATGTCGGCCCTGTCGTAATAGCCCATAGTGAGTGGCATGTGCTGATATTCCGGGTTGCCGGGTTTCTTGGCTTCCAGCCAAGCGTCCATTTTGCCCCCATTGTGGGCGTGCACCATGTCGCGCCAGCTATGGGGTAGCGAGCCCATCCAGGTGGCCTTGGTATTGTTGATGTCCAAACGGAATGGCGTGTATGTTTGGCCTTGGGAATCGGTTTGTGCCCATACGGGCAGGCCGTTAGGCAACTGGATGGCGCGGGGGTCGTTGAATCCCCGTACGCCGCGAAGTGAACCATAACAATGATCAAACGAACGGTTCTCTTGCATCAGGAATACGATGTGTTCGGCGTCTAGATAGGTGCTGCCCGACGCAGCATCGATGGCCAAGGCTCGCTGTATCGAGGGAGGCAACACATGCGCCGCTGCTGCTGAGCCGGCCAGCAAGGAGGCTTTTTTTAAAAAGGTTCGTCTGGATTCCATGGTTACAAACTTAATCGATTTTCAATAATATGTTCTGCCAAACCGAAAGATAATGTCATACCTGCGCCACTAAGAGCGTTAAGCACAAAGACATTGGCCTCCGGTTGTTCGAACACATAGCTTTGGCCATTGGTCATCTTGGCATACACGCCATTCCACGATTCGAGCAGCCGGTGATCCTTGAACTGCGCGAATCGGCCAAGGTAATCAATGATCAATTGGTTGATGAATTGCCGGTCGAAGGGGTCGGGGCTAAGCCCATATTCATGCGAATCGCCGATGGTGAGTTGGCCATTGCCGTGCTGTGAAACCATCACATGGATGCCACAAGTCAAGTAGTCTTGCATTTCACGACTGGCCCACTCGCGGAGTGGCTGGATGGACGGCAGCGCCAAAAAAGCACCGTAGTGGAGCAAGGAAAGACCCCCGCATAGCGGAACACCGATTTGCCAGTCATCCGGCTGCGCCACCATACGCATCATCTGTAGTTTACACTTCGTGATCGGCAATGAGGCGAATAGCTCGGGGTATAGGGTTTCGAAATCTGCCCCGCTGCATAATGCGATAAGGTCGGCTGGTTGGGGAGGGTGGTTGCCTACGTAAACCTTTCCTTCGGCAATACGGTGCACACATTGGTTCCAACGGAAAGCCACGCTATACCGTTCTTGCAAGAAATCGGCTACCTTGGCGATAGCCTCACGCGGGTCTACGATGACTTCCTCGCCGCTCCACAGTGCCCCTTTCAATCCCGATGGGTTGGCTGCGGGCGACTTGTCCAAGACCTGATCAGGGGTCAATATCGCACAATCACGATCTGCCCCGTACTGGCTGACATAGTCTTCCATCACGGCAAGTTCGGCTTCGCTATAGGCCAAATGCAGCGAACCGGTTTGCCGATGCCAAATGCCAGCTTCTCCGCATACAGCCTTCCAGACATCGCGGGAGCGTACAGCCCATTGGTAGGGTTGGCCTGCTGGCTGGCCAACGGGCCAGACCATGCCAAAGTTGCGGATGGACGCGCCCAATGCGCGTGGATTCCGCTCGTAAACCATCACTTGATAGCCTTTTTCTGCTAATGCCCTTGCGGTGGCAAGGCCGACGATGCCTGCGCCAATGACGATGGCGGTAGGTTTGTTATGTTGAATCATATACCTGAATATGTGATGTTTCCTATGATGGTTTTTGGTTGTTTTACGACTTGTCCACTCCGCCATTTTCGCCGGAAATACCAAAGCGATAAACTGACGCAAACGACACCTGCTACCGATGCGATGGTGACGGTTTGCTGGAAGAAGCTGCTCCAGCTGAGGTGTACGAACCCTAGTTCCCGTACGAGTAGGATACCTACGCTGCCAAGGTATCCGGTGGCGTCGGCGACGTACATGATAAACCCGATATTGCCCGGATGTCGAAAACTGGCGAGCATCCGCTCAAAAAAAATGGCATTATACGGGATGTACACCATATAAAGGCCGAGGCCGGCAATGGTCATCCAGGTAATCCCACCCAAGTGCCCGTGCTGGAATAGCCATGTAGATACCCCGGCGAATAGGCAACCGGCGATGACTACCAGGTGGATGAGCGTGAATGCCTTCATATTGTTTTTGACGAAAATCAGCAACGCGAGCATGCCCAATACCAGCAGCGCTATGGCCGTATCGGTTTGCGCGTAGATATGTTTGTCGGTGATACCGATAGCTGCCCATATTTCTATTTCGAAATTGTCGCGGATATCGCGGATGACGGTAAACAGCAGGTAGGCGAAAACGGTGAGCATCAAGCCCGGCATAAACGTCAGCAGGAATTTCCGCCGTGCTTCGGGGCCCATGGTTTTGCGTTCGGTGCGTAAGGCTTTATCCAAGGGATCGGGTGCGGGCAGGATTTCTAGGAGCAGTGTGCACAGCAGCAGTGGTACCACAAACAATAGCCCGGTGAGGAAGGGCATCCAGTATTCGGATACAGCGAAATTTTCCATGAGGATACGGCCGATGGTTTTAACAAACCCAGAAGCAAACACCAGGCTTACGCTCATGACGGCACCCAGAAACTCAGTGGCTCGTCGCCCCTCCAAATAGGAGAATACCATTCCCCAAATCATGCCCAGCGGCAACCCATTGATAAACAGGAAGACGATGTTATAGGGTGCGGGTACAAGTGCAAACCCCAACAAGGCCAGCCAAGCCGTGCCGATCAGCCCAATGATTTTATACCCCCGGTGACGCTCACCCAACTCGGCGATGAACCGGATACCATAAAACTTGCTGAGCATATAGCCAAACACCTGGGCGATGACCAACCACACTTTATAGTCTATGCCAAGGAATGACGTGCCGTCGAATGTGCCTGCGGTGAATGCCTTGCGGAAGGCATACATGCTGGTATAGCACCCAAAGGCCGCTAACGCCATCAGCAACATGGCATAGGCGTAGGGAAGGCGGGAGGCTTTGCTCCGTATGTTGGCAAGCAAATGGCTCATTTTACGCTTGGATAATATCGATAACCTCGCGGATATCGTCGATAATATGGGTGGGAGCATAAGGCTCGAGTTCGGCACGGGTATAGGCACCCGTGGTTACGCCGACGACATAGCGGCACCCGGCATTTTTGCCTTCATTGACATCTACTTCTGTGTCGCCAATTTTGGCCACTTGGGCGGGATCGTCTACGCCAGCCTTTTCCATCAGTTTCTTGATCATGTAGGGGTGTGGTCGTCCTTGTTGAACCTCGTCTGACGCAATCATGAAATCAATGAGTTCACGTTGGAACCAACCAAGCTTATCGATAATGACATCCGCTATGTTGCGCGAAAACCCAGTATTGAGGCCGATCTTGATGCCCAGGTCGTGGAGTTTGGCAAATGTTTCTTCCACATAGGGCAAGGGTTCGATGTCGGTGGCAGTTTCATAATAGCGCACCATCCGCCCTACGAAAGCCCGGTGAATGGCCATGACGTGTTGCTCGCTGATGACCTCACCGCTATATAAAGCGATGATTTCTCGGATGGCTTCACGCTTTTCATATCCCATATAGGGGTTGATGGTCGCGAGCGGGATGTCATAACCAAATTTGGCCAAGGCGGCTTGGAAGGCTTCCCCGACTTTATCATCATCCCTAACGGTAGTACCTGCGATGTCGAATACGACTAATGAAATGCTCATTTCTATGTTTATTTTTTCTGGTTATCGTGTGATTTGTTGATTGGCAAAATAGCTTGGCACTGGTCTATTCAGGTTGGCCCGTTCCCCGATTTTCGGGTTCATCAAACCCGGAGAAGGCTGAAACGATGGGTCGGCCGATCCAGGCATAAGGAGGGCTTAGCCGCAGGGCAAATGCCGCGGTGGCCGCTAGATCATAAATGTACGTCGGTTGCTGCACCTGATAGCCCGATTTGATGCCACGTCCCGAGAAAATGACGGGTATGGTCATCTCTTCGAGGGTTTCGCCACCATGTCCATATTCGATGCCGCCATGGTCAGATGTAATCATGACCAGTGTATTATCGGTGATGCCTGCTTGGTGTATTCCTTCCAAAATGATACCGATTAGCGAATCGGCGTGGGTGATGGATTGTAGATAACCTTCGGACATGTGCCCATGGCGATGACCCGCGCCATCGACATGGTCTAACTGGATGAATGCGAATACTGGTTTGTGAGTGGCGAGGTATTGGCTGAATTGCTGCGCAGACGAGTCGGGTGTGGAGTAATGGGCATCGTGGTTGACCGCCTGTCGGTCATACAATCGGCCAAACCCGTCCCAATGGTATATCGAACCCATTTCAGCAGTTGGCCGTTGTGCTCGGACGATATCGAAGATGGACGGAAACCGACCATTTTCGCCTACGATAACCGGAGGCATGCCGGTACCATCAGGTTGCCAATCATTGCTGGTAATGCCGTGTTGCTCGGGGCCTGCTCCATGAATCATGGAAGCCCAGTTGGGGCTGCTCACAGAGGGCAGTACAGCCCGTGCTTGCCAAACGATACTGCCCTGGGTAATAAGGCTGTCCATCACAGGCGTAACGGCGTCATGTAAGCCCTCACTACTCATGCCATCGATGCCGATGATAATAACGTGTTCGATGCCAGTAGGTGAATGGGGATGTTTGGCGGTACAGGATGCCAGCAGGGCGATGGCTAAAGCGAGGGGTGGCGAAAGTTTCATGTGATTTATAGGTGTTTAAGCGTTAGAAATGCATATTCAACTGTGGTGTATATCGTATCGCATCGTGCTCTGTCGATGGTAAGGGCAGAATAGACGATTGCACCACCGATATCCAATAGGTAAGTACCAGCCAACGGGCCGGTACTTACATATAGGAGGTAATCGCGAACGATCGACTGTTTTAATTGTCCCACCATACCTTGGTATTGATGTCATCAGCGCCTTGGCGGTCTACCGCTGCTGCTCTGTTGCTGCCGTTGTTGGATTGCTCAGCCAGCGGGTATTGATATCGAACGGGTACGCGGTCGTTGTTCTGGTTAGATGGTCCGGCTACAATTTCAGGGTAGTCGGTACGCCGCCAGTCAAACCAGGCTTCCAATCCGGTGAAGAACAAGGCTATCCATTTTTGGGTGCCGATGAGTTCCAACGCCCGGTCTTCATTGTAGGCCACCCCATTACGTGTTAGGTAATTACTTGGCATTGTGGCGTCCACATAGGCGAATGCTGCGGTGATACCCTGTTCATAATAGGTAGCGGCGCTTCCCGTAATGAGACCTTTCTGTGCGGCTTCTGCCAGGATAAACATCAACTCGGGGTAAGCCATGATGTACCCCTTGGCTACTTGCCTTCCGGTGGCGGTGATGGCCCCCTCGAAATACAAGTTGCCGATACGCGAGACGTTTTGTACACCTCCATTGTATCCTAATGCATCGACATCGCTCAATCCATTGGGTACACCCACATATACGGGATTAGCTGTGTTGGCGCTGGCAGCCGTAGGGCGCGCGTACACCGCAATGCGCGGGTCTTCGAACGACAATAACTTGTCACCTAAATTTTTGCTCAGTCGGAATTCGTCAAACGAACCGACACGCGTGGTATGGAGTGGGAATTGATTGGGCGCTTCAGCAAGATAGATGAGTGTTCCATTGTCGCCATTGCTTTCGAAGACGGGAAATTGCGCTGGATTGGCGATGATGGCGCGCATATCTGCCGATACATCGCGCTTGTCTGATATCCGCATCAAGTAACGAAGGCGTAGGGAATTGGCCAACTTCTTCCAAGCGAGGACATCGCCACCAAATAGGATGTCGCCGCCAATGGCTTCCCCTGATGAGCCAAGTAACTCGTTGGCTTCGGCCAGATCGGCCAGAATACCCGTATAAACTTGCTCCTGGGGATCGTAAACCGGTGTCAGGAGGGCGTCTGTTTTTCCCTTGATAGCTTCTGCGTAGGGGATGTCTCCATAGGCATCTGTCAGCACGGAGAAAATCCATGATTTCATGACCAAGGCGATGCCCTTGTAGTTGTTGGATCCTGATTCATCGCTTAATAGATAGAGGTTGTTGACATCCCGCAGTACGCCATACATCGCGTTCCACAGTCCGGAGCGGTCGCCCCAGATGTAACGGTCTTCGTTGACAAACTGGATTTTGGATGTTTGCTGGACCACGATGTTCCCGATGGCCCACCCATCGTCCATCACGCGGTTTACCGACCCCCGGATGACCGTAGGAAGGAGCAGGTCGGGGGTTACATTTAATACCGCATAGGGGTCTTTATTGATCACCTCGAAATTTTTGTCGCATGACGACACTGCCAGTAGTAGTGCAACCATGCTGCATATGGTGGTTTTCCGTATCATAATGTTTTGATTCATGCGTGCTTATAACTTGAAACTTAGATTGAAGCCCCAGCTTCGGGTAGAAGGCAATGCCATGGATTCCACACCCGGTACGATGGTGCCACCGCTCATCGAAGCGGTTTCGGGATCGATATGCGGAACATCAGACCATACCGCGAGATTACGGCCAATGACCGATAGATGGACATCACGTAGCGGCAGCCGACCTAGGATTTTCGCAGGTAGCGTATAGCCCACACTGACTTCACGGAGCTTGATAAATGAGGCATCAAATATGGCTCCCTCTAGCAAGCTCCTGCCCAAGGTGTAAGACGTATGCCACTCCCTCGCCGCCAGCTTCACCGTGTTCGGTGAGTAGGAACCATCCGCGTTCTGCACGACACCCTTGCCAATCACACCATTGCCTTCGAGGTTAAGGTCGTATCCATCTGCCCGGCCTTCCAGGGTTTCGATGATGGCTCCCGTTTCCCGGCCAATCACTTGCGTATGTGAGTAAACCTGACCACCGTAACGGATATCAAACAGCGCTCCGAGGTTCACACCCTTCCAGGTAAATCCATTACGTATGCCAAGCAGCCAGTCGGGATTGTAATTACCGAGCTTGACGATGGTTTCGGTGGGTAGGGGTTTGCCCTCGTTGTTGTATATGATTTCACCAAAATGCGGACTGTTGGGGTCTTCTACGCGACGGAAACCAAGCCCGTACATGTCACCCATGCGCTCGCCTTCCCTGGCCTCGATGGAAACGTATCGACTGGCCATTTGGTAGTTGGTGATCCCCGCCTCAGGTGCGAGCTCCAGCACCTTGCTGCGGTTGGCCGAGAAATTGAATGTCAGATCCCAACGGAATGCACTGGCCGGATTGATGGGCAAGGCATTCAGCATGGCTTCGTACCCCCAGTTGCGGATTTTGCCGGCATTCAATACCATGCTGGTATAGCCGCTTGCCGGTGTCAGCGGCACGTTGGTCAGAATCTGGTTACGCGTGGTAATGGTATAAAAGGTAAAATCGGTGTTGATCCGGCCATTGAGGAACCGTAATTCGGTGCCGACTTCATACGATGCACTGATTTCGGGCTTCAGGTTGAAGTTGGGTAGCCTACCCGATTCAGAAAACGCCCGGTATGCACCGAATGGATCCAAGGTATTATAGGGCTGAGCAAAAGAGTAGGGGTTGGTGTCGTTGCCCACTTGTGCAAACCCGGTGCGGAGCTTGGCATAGGTCCACCAATTGGGTAACGTAACCAATCCATTGAACACGACGCTTAGCGATGCCGAGGGATAGAAATAGGAATTGGTAGAGGTGGAGGTAGCCGGTACACCCAATGGCATGGTCAGTGAGCTGGCCCAATCATTGCGTGCGGTTAGTTCCAAGAAGAGGAAGTCATTGTAGTCGATCTGTGCCGATCCATAGAAACTGTTGACCGTTTTTTGGATCTTGGACTGCTCGGAAACCAATGCGACCCGCGAGTTAGCAAGCGAATAAATACCGGGAATGATGAGCTGTGGAGCGCTGACGTCTAGCGAATTGCCTTTTACCGCACGCTGGCTTCCCCCGGCGTTTACGGAAAGGTTGATTGCGCCTAACGGCTTCGAGAATGTGAGTAGGAAGTCCATGTTACGCTCCTCATTGCCAATCCTGGTTTGACGGTAGGTGCCGAATGGGAATCGTTGGGTACTGAATGCTCTGCGACGATCGTGAAGCTGGTCGGTATAGTCAGTACCGATACGGGCAAATGCTTTCAACCAGTCGTTGAATTTATAGTTGAGCGTCACGTTTCCAAACAGCCGGTTGTCATTCAGGCTGTTGGTATTGGCGTAGAGGTTGAAATAGGGGTTGTCGTGGTAATTGTAATTGGAGTTGAATTGCTGGACATCTTCCATGCCGGTCATCCAGATATCCCGTTTGGCGTCCAAATCGACTTGCCTGCCTAGCCATCCATACAGGAGGTAGATAATGTTCTCGGTACCGTAGCTGAGGTTCGGGCGGTTGTCACTTCCACTTTTCACGTAGTTGGCCGATACCCGGACATCGAGTTTATCCGTCAGGTTGTATCCCGCATTCAGGGCAAACGTGTTGCGGCGCATATCTGTATTGGGTACGATACCTTTCTGGTCAAAATTAGTGTAGGACACCCGGAAATCGCCTTTGTCATGTGAACCGGCCAAGGCAACACTGTTGATGGTCGTAGCCCCTGTTTCGAAGAAATTCTTGATGTTATCGGGGCGGGCGATCCAAGGAGTGGCGATGATTTCGCCCCTAGCGGCTAGGTCTGCCGCGCTGCCGATACTCCCATCGTTAACCAAGTTAACGTCACCGCCACGGAAGCCGTTGGCCGTTGGCGAATCAAACTGCTTGATGAGCCTCCCGTCTAGCAATGGCCCCCAGCTTTCATCTACCCCGTCATTAAGGCCAGCACCAGCACCATCCTCAAAACTGAATTCGCCGGCCATGCCCTGTCCATATCGATTCTGGAATTCGGGCAATACCAAGGCATTGTCAAACGTCACGCTGGAGTTGACACTGATACCGATGCCACGTTGGCCTTTGCCGGATTTGGTGGTGATGAGTACGACCCCATTGGCGGCTCTAGAACCATACAAGGCAGAGGCATTAGCGCCTTTAAGTACCGATACAGATGCAATGTCATCGGGATTGACCAATCCAGCACCGTTGCCATAGTCGGTTTCCTGATAGCTACGGCCCTCCGATCCAAAAAGGTCATTGGTGATGGGAACACCATCGATGACGAATAGCGGTTGGTTAGCATTGATGTTTAGTGATTTGTCACCACGGATGGTAATCCGCGAGGAAGAGCCGATGCCGGAAGGACTACCCACGATGGTGACTCCGGCTACCTTTCCGGCCAAGCCATCCACGAAGTTTGAAGCCCTTACTTGGCTTAGGTCTTCGCCTTTTACTTCCTGGGCAGCATAACCCAATGATTTGGAGTGCCGGGAAATACCCAATGCCGTTACGACGACTTCTTCCAAACCTTGGACATCAGCTAGCATCGTGACATCAAGGATGGTACTTCCACTAACGGAACGTTCCTGAGATTGGTAACCGATGGCGGTAAACACCAGGATAACGGCTTCTTCGTTAACGGCCGCAAGCTGATAAATGCCGTCATCGCCGCTGACGGTACTCCGATTGGTTCCCTTTACAGTGACGGTGACTCCCCCGATCGGGGAGCCGTCACTGTCGGTGATTTTCCCTTTGATTTCGGTGGATTGTAAATTGGCCGCTGCAAAGCCTGGTGTTGCGCCCGATACTGTCGCCATGAGCGTCAGTAGCACACAGCTGATAATTGTGCGCGTAAATAGTTGATACTTTTTCATATATTTATTGCAACCATAGTGATTGTATTCATTGTGCGCAGCTGGCAGGGTTGGGGTTTTGGACGACGCTAGCCTTGTCGCTGCTTATTTCTTTTCTCTTTTTAAGGTGTAGTGGTATTTTTTTCTGATATGCTTGCTTTACCTCCCTTCCGCTAGTGTATTTGGCACTCAATGAGTTGTTTTCAAACTAGATTGTATCGCCTCTTCTAGGATATCCATCGCTTTTTCCAGTTCGGCCTCGTTAATGACCAATGGTGGGTATAGCGAGAGCACGTTACCGCCCGATACCTTGAAGCTCAGCCCTTTTTCGAGACAGCGATACAGTATTTTTTCGGCGAGTTCGGGATGGGGTGTTTTGGCTTCACGATCACTGACCAACTCGACTCCCCACAGCAGGCCGATGCCGCGGACATCGCCAACGACTTCGTAGGAAGTCTTCAGCGTATCCAATCGTGCCTGCATTTTTTTACCAATCGTATTGGCGTGCGCCAATACGTTTTGTTCATCCATGTAATCCAGCATACCCAGCGCTGCTGCTGCTCCCAATGGACTTTTTTCGTGGGTGAAATGACCCAATGAAACATGGCCAGTTACATGGAGCGATTCGCGGCAGAGCATGGCCGCCATAGGTATTAGCCCCGCTCCGAGCCCCTTCCCCAAAACCAGGATGTCAGGCGTAATGCCAAAATGCTCGAAAGCAAGTTGCTTACCCGTTCGGCCAAAGGCAATCGGAATTTCGTCAAGGATCAATAACACACCATGGCGGTCGCAAATTTGGCGGATGCGTTGCCAATAGGCTTTGGAGGGTACATGTATGGTCGTACTTCGGATAGTTTCGGCGAGCAATGCCCCCACATCGCCTTCTTTTTCGATGACGTATTCGATATAGTCGGCATAGGCCAAGTCGCCCGGTTCGGTTCCTTGCTTGTGCCACATACCCCGGTAATGGTCTACAGGAGGCACATGTATACTGCCAGCCAAGAGTGGCCCTAAGTCCTGCTGGAATAAGTATTCTCCGCCAACGGAGATGCTATCCATGGAAGCCCCGTGAAAAGCATCGTACATCGATATGGTTTTGAACTTACCCGTAGCGACACGAGCGAGTTTTAATGCCATGCTGATGGCAGAAGTGCCTCCTGGTGCGAATAGTACGCGCGAGAGTTGGTGTTGGGTCAACCCAACCAGTCTTTCGGCCAATGCCACAGCAGGTGGGTTGCTGAACCGGCGGGGGCAAAACGGGAATGCTTCGAGTTGTTGCTTGACCCGGTTGATGATGTAGGGGTTCTGGTATCCGAGTTGATGGACACTATTGCCGTGGAAATCGATGTAGGTTTTCCCGGATAGGCTGGTCAACTGAACCCCCTCGGCACCGACGAGTACATCCAAGCAAGGGGTAGACAGGGATTGGTGTAAGAATACAGTTGCGTCCTTTGAGAGGACATCCTTGGTTTGCTGGTCCAAGTGCTGATCCCAACGCGCACGCTGGGCCGTGTAGTTGAGGTCGCCCTCAGCAGCTAGCTGTTCGTGCGGTCGTACCGCATGGTTGGTGTCACTCATCTTTGTTTAGTGATGCGTTGCTTTAAAAGTTAAGCAATACTAAACAAAGTTTATTAAGGTAGTGGGTAGGGAAAATTAAATAATCGTTAATATCTTCGAATCACTCTTCAAAGAAGTAAATCACCAAGATAATAGCCTTTTCGGAGCCCAGATTTCGGGGCGTATGCGGGATCCGGCCATCGAATAACATGGAATCCCCTGTTTGTAAGTGGATGGTTTCCTGCTCGAATTGGTAGTCAATTTCACCACTCAGTACATACTTGTACTCGAAGGCTTCGGTTTCGACTAACGGGCGGCTTGCGTGAGGCTCCAATTCCAACAGGACAATGTCTACGGTTGATTTCTCGATACGTTTGGTAAAAATCCGGTGATACCCGAATCCGATGGCGAGCTCTTTTTCGAAGTAGCTGTATTCGCTACGCCGTTTGACCAAGATGGTGCGTGTGGTATTTCCAGCGTCAATCTCCTTGAAAAATGCATTCAAATCAATGTCTAATGCTTTAATGATCTGGATGAGGACCATTAATGATGGCACTACACGGCTATTCTCAATTTGGGAAATCAACCCTTTGCTCACCGATGCCAGCTCTGCGAGTTCCTGAACGGTAATTCCCTTGCTTCGCCGGCGCTCTTTGATTTGGTTGGCAATCTGGATAAGAATATCTTCTTTCATTTCGCTGATCTTGCAGGCAAAGATATCCAATTAATGGAAACAGGCAATTGCATTCTTCTATCGAATAGCTGTTCGTTTGTGGATATAGATTCCATACGAAAAGCAATACCAATAGCCGACAACACCAAAAAATCTCCTTATTTTTGTACACGATATTAAGTTACGAGGAGACAGCATGCCAGTAAAGATACCCAATAGCTTGCCAGCGATTGAACTGCTTAAGAAAGAGAACATATTTGTGATGAGTGAGTTGCGGGCAAACACCCAGGATATTCGTCCGATGCGGATGATTATCCTGAACCTGATGCCGCTGAAAATCTCGACGGAGACCGATTTCATCCGGTTACTGTCTAACAATCCATTGCAGGTGGAGATCGAATTTATCCGGCTGGATACCCACACCCCAAAGAATACCCCGGAGGAGCACCTCGAGCTGTTTTACAAGGGCTTTCATGAGATTGCAGGAAACTATTACGATGGCATGATCATCACGGGTGCACCGGTGGAGATGCTCGAATTTGAGGACGTTTCGTATTGGGATGAAATCAAAAAGGTTTTCGATTGGGCAAGAGTGCATGTCACTTCCACGCTGTATATCTGCTGGGCCTCCCAAGCAGCCTTGTATCATTTTTTTGGTGTGAGCAAGATCCCATTAGACAGCAAGCTGTTCGGTGTTTTTAAACACGAAGCGCGTGATAAAAGGCATCCATTGTTTAGGGGCTTCGATGATGAGTTCTACATTCCACATAGCCGCCATACTACCATTGCGGAAGCAGATTTGGCGGATGTTGAAGGGCTGACCGTTTTGGCTGAATCGCCAGAAGCAGGTATGGCTATCCTAGCGTCAAGAGGGGGGCGGGAATTTTACCTAACCGGGCATTCGGAGTATTCGCCACGCACCCTGCACGAAGAATACATCAGGGATATGGAAAAGGGTTTGCCAATCGACATGCCCGAAAATTATTATCAAGGAGACGATCCAAAAAACGTACCCGTCGTCCGGTGGACCAGCCATGCAAACCTGCTGTTCAACAACTGGCTGAATTATTTTGTCTACCAAGAGACCCCGTTTGACTTGGCGGAAATAGCACATTTAGGCGATATCAAACAAGATCAGTAATCAGCTCATCAAAAAGGGTATTCCCATATCGCGGAATACTGAACGCGGTCGAACCTTTGCGGCAACCATCTAGGTTTATCCGTAGATGGTAGTCTCACCTGAATCTGGGTGGAACCCCCGACCCTGCCAAAAGTGATATAATTTGATTATAAAAGGATAAATAAATGTAGGGTTAGCGGGGGCGAGACAGGTATTTTTGTTAAAAACGCCGACATGGATAGGATTTGTCCGATCTTCCAAAGTTACCGAAACGCGAGGTTGCTGTTATGCGCAATGGGATTAGGGTTGCTGATAACGGCTTCCTGCAGCACGGAAAAAAGTGCTAAACCCAATATTTTACTCATCTTGGTCGATGACTTACGCCCTGCTCTCGGGGCATATGGCGACTCGGTGGCGATTACCCCACATTTAGATCGATTGGCAGGTAAAGGCCTGCGCTTTGACCGCGCGTATTCCAATCAGGCCGTATGTGCCCCCTCCCGCTACAACCTATTATTGGGAAGCCGCTCCACCTCATCGGGTATTTATCATTTTGGCCGAGATTTCCGCGAGCCTTATCCTAACGCAGTGACGTTGCCGCAATATTTTAAGGAGCATGGCTACCATGCCGAATCGATGGGCAAGGTCTTCCATATTGGCCATGATACCGATAACGATGAGCGGTCATGGAGCGTACCACACCATAAGGATTTGGTCATCGAGTATGTCGATCCAACTAGCAAGCCGGAAGGAGAGACCCGCGAGGAGGCGTTATTTTCCAACCAGGGATGGGAGTATTCGCGTTCACTGCCACGAGGCCCGGCTTGGGAGTCCCCCGACGTGGCAGATGATGCCTATGCTGATGGACGCATAGCTAATCGGGCAATCGAGCGGTTAAGACAACTTAAAACACGACCCGGCCAACCGTTTTTCTTGGCGGTGGGGTTTGCTCGACCGCACCTGCCGTTTTCCGTGCCCAAGCGGTATTGGGAACTGTATGACGAGCAAGCACTACCCATGCCGGGAGTCGATGCCATCCGGCCGATGGGAGCACCGCCTTATGCCGTGAAGTATGGTGATGAAATAGACCAATATACCCCGGTGCCCACCACGGTAACCGATGAACCCTTTATCGATAGCCTGACACGCGAGCTTATTCACGGATATTATGCAAGCACCAGTTACGTAGATGCCCAGATCGGTAAAGTACTGGATGAACTGGAAGCATTGGGATTGGATGAAAACACGATCGTCGTGCTTTGGGGCGACCATGGTTACCTCTTAGGTGAAATGGGGATGTGGACTAAGCATGTCAACTACGAGCTGGCTAACCGTATTCCATTGATTATAGCTGCCCCCGGGGTGACGAAGCCGGGTACGGCAACTGCACAGCTCACCGAAACGGTCGATATCTATCCGACCTTGGTCGAACTTGCCGGGTTTGCACAGCCGACCGTGGAGCAACCATTTGATGGGATGAGTTTGGTGCCGGTTTTGCGTGACCCGCAGGTGCGGATCCGAGATCATGCGTACCATAGCTTTCCGAGGGGTGGACGTTTGGGTCGTGCCATCCGCACTGATCGATATCGATTGGTGGAGTGGAAATCTACGGGTGAACCCACCGAACCTACCGAGTTTGAGTTATACGATTACCAAGAAGGATTGATCGAAAAGCGGAACATTGCTGATGAGCAGCCTGAAATCGTAACACAGCTTCGGGGTATCTTGGCTACCCACCCAGAAGCAACGCCGAGTCGTCCACCAAGCAAGCGAGGTGAATGATGTTTCAAAAACCCTATCTATTTACAAGGCAGCGGAAGTGGATACCCCTGGCGCTGTAGCTTAAACACGGACTTGCCAGCAAGTCCGTGTTTATGCTTATCGCTGACCAAAGCCCTCAATGGGCTTTTGGCAAATGGAGGTTGTATGACTACGGGTTGGTCCGCATATTGGGCGTGTCTGTCGATACCCGATCGAGCGTATAACGGTATGATGCGTGAAATGCGGAATAACGCAATTTTGACAACGTTTTATCGTCGCGTTCAATCCCTACGGTAGTCTCGACTTGCTTTTCTTTCCAGGTATTACCCTCTTTATAGGCTTGCCGGCAAGTAAATGGGCGATCGGTATTAGCCCCGATACCTCCTGTATAGGTTTTCAACGGCATTTCCAGGTCATAACTGACTTTGAGCGCTGCTTCACCGTCCCTGTTCTTGTAGGTTTCATACGATTTAACCCTAATCCGATCATTACCGGTTTGCACAATTTTTAACTGGATCTCGGTATTACCGCTTTTGTAAACCCAGGTTCCGGTCAGTGAGTTTTGTTTTTCTACGGCTTTGTTTATATCATTTCTTCTATTGTCAACCACTGATTTTGAGGGAAGGTTGGCATTTTTATCAGTGTTCGATATGGTATTCACTTTTTTTCCTTTGAATTCCCCTTTTCTATTGTTGTTTGAGCTATTCACGTACTCGCCGGAGAACGATTGCTGGGTTCTATCCAGCTTGATAGAAAAGGTGCCCTGTGCGCCGAATTGATTTTGGTGCTTAATGACGGTGCCTTGTGGGCGGGGTGCATTGGTCGGTTTCAGGTTGTAGGTGCCACTCAGGGTGTAGTCGGTTTTGGTCGCATTGGTGCGGGCTGTTCCCGAAAACAGGTAGTCGCCCAGTTCAAACCGGATTTGCCCGGAGTTGGCATTTATCTTGATTTCCTCGAAATTGGTGATCCATGTGCCTGCCCATTGGGCTTGGGTTTGTAGGGTACTGCCAACTACCAGGAATGACAAAAGAATTCCGGATATTAACATGGTCGTTGCTTTTTTCATGGTCTTTGAATTTGATGTTACTATTTTTAGGGTACTTGTTTTTGTTGCAACTTTTTGTTACTTATCCTTGGCACTTCGCTAGCACTTCTTGCGCCAACAGGGCCGCGATGCGGGCGTTTTCTTTATCATCGGCACTGACCTTGACGTCGATCTGGAATTCAACCGTTCCCGCTAACACATGGAGTTCCACGCCGAGGTATATGTTTTGCGTGGTCCTGCTCATCCAGTAGGCCCCACTGCCTACATTGGCAACCGGCTGGAATGCCATGCCCTCGCGTGTGCGAATCAACGATTTCATGGTGTTTCGTTCTTCTTCCGACTTGTCTCGGTATTGCTCGTCAATACGGGCTTCCATTTGTCGGTATTCTTCTTCGGGGAGTTGGCCATAAGCGCGGTCAAAGTCCTGGAGGGCCTTATCGGCAGCACCTTTTTTGAAGCTGATTTTTTGAAACGTGACGATATTCTTATCCGCTTTGGGTATTTCGACCGACGTTGGTCCGGCCTTGATGCTCATTACTACGTCTGGGCGGTCGCTTGCCCATTCGATACGATATTCATTATGCGTTTCGATAGGCCGTTCGTTAAAGATCACTTCGATTGCGTCAGGGTTGCTGACCAATACATGTTTGAGTATGTCTTCCTTGGTGAGTAGCTGCCGGTAGTCGTAGTCGAATGCTTCGAAGCACGAGGCATCGTATGGTGCAGACGGGCTTGAAGGGGCAGCTGAACTTGCCGTTAGCGCTGCTGAGGCATTGCTGGCAGATTCTGCACTATTGCCGCTACAGGCAGTAAATAGGAGTGCCGCGGCTGTTGAAGCGAGTAAATATGTTAAGGCTTTCATGAATGGTGTATAACGGATGAATGAATGGTTTGATGTATCACGGTTAATGGCTGCTTGTGGCCCATATGGCCGATTTAAATACAGCGCCATCAGCACGTCTGGTCACGGTGATATGACCTGTCCAATAGGCATGTGCTTCTTCCTGCTTGGTTAGCTTTTGGAGTACCCGAACTTCATAGTCTTCATTCTGGCTAAAGCTGGTTACGCGATAGTCATCTCCATCTTCGAATACGTCCGATTCCAGTGTCTTTAAGAGTTGTCGTTTGCCATCTGCTTTTATAAAGGCCACACTGTCGGGGCCGTCCGCATAGATGTATTTCCATTCGCCGTATTTGGCTTTGTTGACCGAAGCGACGAAGTAAATAATCGGATCATCATCGTCGAACATACCAAACTCCTCGAGTTCGAAAGCAGGTGCTGTGGCGTGTGTTATGCTGTCTAGGTATGGGCTGACCGTCTGAGGGTCAAGCGTTGTCTTCGTTTCAGCAACAGTATCATTCATCGTGTTGTCATCTTGTTTTTGTGTGTGGTTGCAAGCTGCAATTAAAGTAAAGAGTCCGATGACCAAGGGGAATCGCGTTCCTATGTTTTTGAGTTTCATCTTCATGTTTTGAGAAATTAGAAACGCATTGGTATTTTGGTCCATGTGTCAATTTTTTGAATTTCGCCCATCCCCAATGCGCCCGCATAGTTAGATCCTGTTCCCCAAAGCTCGTCGTTGCTGTCCAAGACAATAAGATGCTCCCATCCTCCACTGATGGCTTTTGCAGCATCAAAGAGTTGGACAAGTGTGTTCGGTCTCTCACTAGTGCCAGTTGCCCATATTGTGCCGTCTTCTTTTTCCAAAACGACCTGTCCGGTTAGTCCCGCCGCAAAGTCAACTATCCCTGACATGATGGGCACGAATTCGCCATAGCTGGATGTGTTGTTGCCTGCCCAGACTCCATAGTCCGGTCCGGCAGCATACAGTCTTTTTCCGGCGAGATAAAAGTTGGTAGAGGTCGTTGATTCAATGGCTTCTGCTCCTGACGCAACCTGCTTAAAGGTAAAATCGGGTATTCCGGTTCCCGACCCCAACATTCCGCCGTTATTTCCTCCAGTCGTCCATACGGATCCATCTAACTTCAAAATGATAGAACCCCAATGACCGCCTTTTGCGTCTTTTACGCCGCCTGTTATTCTGACAAAAGAACTGCTGTTCTCACTGTCAGAACCTAATCCTAATCCGTCTTTGTGTCCAGCTCCCCAAAGTGAGTTGTCATTTTTGATAATCAACGTATGCCGATAACCCGCATGTACCGATCTTACACTTTCGGAAACCTTCACAAAATCCGATCTCACTGAAGGGGAAGTTCCCGAACCAAGTCTGCCCGATGAATTTAGCCCACCGGCCCAAAGTGTACTGTCTTTTTTAATGTAAAAGATACATTCCTCACCACCACTGAACCCGATGACGTCTTCAGCAATCTTTCCGAATTGGAAGCGTGTCGCGGGATCATCGTTAAACCGGTCAAGACCTACTGAACCGGTACCATACAGGATGCCGTCTTTCAATAGCAAGGTACTGTGGTTGTTGGCCTCTACTTGAATTTCGTCAGTGCTCCCTTTCCCTTCTTCGGAACCGAGATTGTCTTTTTTCCGGCAGGATGCCATCAGCAATGCGATGGCGATTGACAATAGGGCAAAATTTGATAATCGTGTTGATATATTCATGGTGATGTGTGTGTTGATATTCCGCAAGTTAACAGCCGCATTCCCCGAATACGGTTTTTTTGGTTTTTCGACCATCGTTGGTTGTGATTTCCAGCGTGCCGAAATAAGAGCCAACATAATCCAGTTGATCGCTTTTGCGTAAATCCAGCTTAAATGAGATGGCATCATTACGTCCTGTGGTGACGAGCTCCATGTCAGAATCATGGGCTGATTGGTCAAGTGCCAACTGGTGCATTTCGCCGTCTATGCGGATGTAGCCGATGTCCTGCAGATTGTCTGCATAGACGTACTCACCGTTTCTGAACGCTGTACTATGCTCGGAGATTAGGCAGGAGCAGCCATCAATCGCTTCAGGAAGATCGCTGAAGGTTTGTACGGTAAGTGCCGCTTCTCCACGCTGCCCTGCAGAATGACACGCCACGTGTAGCAGAATGACCATGTATAGGATGAAATTATTCCGTTTCATTGCTTTATGTTTTTCGGCTTTCGCTCTACAAAACTATACCCATTACCGAAAGAAAAAAGGGTGTTTGTATGGATGGTAGTGATGGGCGTACGGATGACGAGATTTACCATATAGTTGGTTCTTTTGTATTGGGGCACCCTATTTGAGCAAATTGGTGGAAAGCCAAAAGCCATCTATACAATAAATGCGACCTTTTGTAGTGGTTTCCGCACCAGTAATGAAAACGAGCTTTATTTAATACCAGGTCACGCTTAGCTTTGCGTGCAAATAAGCTGAAAAACTATGAAAAAAATGAATTACGCCGTTGTTGCTTTAGCCTGCTCGGTAATCATGCTATCCTGCGGAGAGCACAGTCCGATGAAGAAAATAAAGGAAGCCAAAGAAGGTATGGGAGCGGTACGTGATTTGGTGTCGGCAGGTTCCGGTATGATGAAGGATTTAAAAGATCTTGCCGAACAAGAACCCTTGAGTCATCAGGATTTAGAGAAATGGGCGCCCGGTGAATCTTTTCGCGGGCTGGAAAGAACAACATTGGAATTTGGAGAGCAATTGGCCAACGCATCTGTCAAGCTGGTCTACGGTAAGGATAATGAAGGTAAGCGTTTGGAGATTATTGTCATCGACGGCGCGGATCAGCAAGGTGGCCAGATCATGGTAGCCCAGATGAAGATGTTTCTGAACTCGGATTTGATTCAAAAAGAGCTGGAAGAACATGGCCAGGAGCGCATTGTCGAGAAACACGGGCAGCGCGCCAAGGAATATTATAGCCGGGGCGAAAATAACATAGAAACACTCGTAAACGATCGGTTTTACGTCAAACTGGCCGGTTATGATATGGAATTGGATGAGGTATGGGACGCATTTAGAGCACTCAAGGTGGATCAGCTTAATTAACCAGCGCTGATGAATGTGTTGATCAGTATCCTGTTAGTCACGTTATATATGGGCGTATTTGCCTGTACCGAAAGTAATGCAAACAACGTACAACAAGCGGATAAACTATTCGAACCACTGCCGGAATCGCTACAACCCGAGCATCAGGATGAGAGGTTGAAGATATATAAGCTGGATGTGGAGGTCGGTGGGAAAATATGGCCACGCGACGGTGTACGTATAGAACAGAGTGAACTGATGAAGTTGGATAGTATAGGGCCATTTCAGTTGGCGATCGTCCTTAAAGGTCCACCTATTGAAGGTCAGGAGTTTTCAGCATTTCAGTTTTCCTTTGCCATTCCTTCAGCGTATGATGGGAGCCCGATCCAGTACGACCTGGCCCGCGGGGAATCGGGTGTGTCTGTCATCTCTTTTTCTGAAGACAACGAAGTGTTTACAACGTGGAGTGCACCTTGGATAGTGACCTGGGATGAGGTAAATAAAAAGGCTGTAAACGAGCCGAAGACTTCGGGCATCGTCACGCTTGAGCGGTTTGATTCAGTAAGTAAGCGCTTGCGGATTACGTTTGATGCGAGCCTCTTTGGCACTTCCTCAGACGGTACCACGAGTGCCAAGGCTGTAAAAGGTACAATCGAACTGGACTTTGCCGTGTATGATCTATTGGCGGAAGCCGAGAAGATGAAAAAGCAATACGGACTGTAAATTTTTTCCCTTGTATTACAGCCGATCTAACACCTCGTTCCGTTTCTGTCTGGAAACGGGAATTTTGGTATTATCCTCCATCAGGATATAGCCTTCGGGCTTGTGGTATTCTTTTACCTTGTGGAGGTTGATCAGGTAGGAGTTGTGCGTGCGGTAGAACAAATCGTCGGGTAGCAACTCGGACACCTGTTTGAGTTTCTGTGTCAGGAACAGATCCTTTTGGTCGCCAGCCAACATGATCTTGCAATAGTTGCCGTCGCTCTCGCAATAGACGATATCATTCGGGTCGATAAAAACGATTTTCTTATCTAGGGTTAGTTTGATTTTGCGCGGACCAAGGCCGATGTTGTTCAAGCGGTCTATGGCCGCTTCCAGCTTGTCTGCAAAGGGGTCTTTGCCGATTCGCCTCTCCAACCGATCCACGACCTTGTCAAGGTCTTCGGAATCGATAGGTTTTACCAGGTAGCCGATCGCTTCTTTTTTGATTGCCGCAATGGCATGGTCACTGTGCGCCGTGGTAAATACGACTTCAAAATTTCGTTGGGGAAATGCGTCCAAAAATGTCAATCCGTCTATTTCAGGCATATTGATGTCCAGGAATACGACGTCAACGGACTGCGATACCAAGAACACCTGAGCATCTTTGGGATTGGTGAATTGTGCCACAATCCGTATCCTGTCTGCAAAGGCCTGAAACTCATAACTCAGGCTTGTCAATGCTTTGGGTTCGTCGTCAACCAGTATGCAAGTCAAACTCATATCATTATCGTATTCGGAGCTAAAAATAGGGAATATTCCATGACTGGAAGACCGTATTGTACGAATGAACGTATTTATTGTATAGTTAGCCCATATCGATACGTATCCAGACTTTGGTGCCTGCTGCATTTTTCCGGTCTTCAATACCAAATGAAATGGTGTTTTTGCTTTTTAGGTTGAACTGATCGATACGTTCCCTAGTGATGTTCATGCCGTAAGATCGGTGCATGTTCAATGCTTTTTTCTCCCGGATTGAATTGGAATAGCCAATACCATTGTCCGTAATATCGATCAAGATATCTGTTTTGACATTAAATACGTTGATGAACAGTTCTTTTGCTCTGTTTGAGGGTATCAATCCATGCCATATGGCATTCTCGACAAATGGCTGCATTAAAAGTGGAGGAAAATGAACGGTTTCCAATGGTTGGCCAATGTCGATATTGATCTCCACAGATAGATTGTCAGAAATTCTCATCTTTTCAATAGCGAGGTACAGTTTGATGGCATTTAGCTCATCGGCTAGCGTATGTTTTTCATCTCTGCTGGCATCCAATACCTGCCGCATGAGTTTTGAAAATTTATTGAGATAAGTCACGGCTTTCGGTACGTCCTGTTCGATAATATAGGCTTTGATGGAATTGAGTACGTTGAAGATGAAATGGGAATTCATCTGACTGCGTAACACCTTATTCTCCAAAAGTGCAACCTGTGTAGCCAATACCTGTAGCTCTTTTTCCTTTTGCAGTGCAATCTTATCTTCTTCTTGTTGTTCGATGCGTTGTAGCATTTGTGTTTGCAGTTCTTTCTGAGCCGCATTGAGTTGCCGTTCGGTTTCCAATTTCCCGGTGTAGATGTCTCGAACACGTATGCCAAGGCCGATACCAAAGAACGTACATTCCACAATAATTCCTGCGTAAAAAAATGAGATACCTCTAATTGTGGATACCGATAAGAATGTCTCAGATCTAGAGGAAACCACGGCCAGTACCCCTAGGATGAGGAAGGCAAAGCTTCCGATTAAAAAATAGGTGTATTGCTTCTCGGTTTTAAGCGATACCACCCGAAACAGGATATAAAGGGCGATAAGGATATGTATCGGGAAAAAAATGCTAAAGTAATAGTTGGGCATATTGGAGGGGTGAATTAACCCCATTAGCGTAGCGCAAAATATGACCATCCCGATAGCAGTTGCCATAATTAGGTACCGATATATCCATTTCGTGACTGTAGGATGGTATTTCCTGAAGTTTAACAGCGATAGTCCAAAGTGAAAATAAACGCAGAGGTAGATGACTTGTATGAGATAGGAGTAAAGGTAAACAGGCAAGTATGTCAACAAATCCAAAAAATAATAGTTTCGGCATACGATGTAGGTAAATAGTAAGGTGACGTATGCAAAATAAATGAGGAAAATCTTGTCTCGGTTATTTCTGTAAATGATTAGCGATAGTGTCATCTGTACAATGAGATACACAAAGCATACGTGCCACAGAAATATGGCGATCAAATTTAGATTTACGTTAGGTAAGATATGCTCCATCTGTTAAACCCGATAAAGACAAAGCTATTACTTTTAACTAGGCATGTATCATTTTTTTGACAAAAGATCGTGAATAATGTATCGATGGATGGAAACGGTGCATAATCGGTTTTCGTTGACGAGATCGACCAACATTTTCTACAAGCTAACTCCACGTAAATTTCCGATTATACAGTAACATAGACCGATTATAGCAGAGTTGTAACCATCGGTAAAAAGGCGCTTGGTTCGGATTGCTGCATCCTTGATATTTGCACATGAACAATCGAAAACTACTGACAGTCATGAAATATGCCAATATGAAAACAGTAACAAATTTACTCTGCGCACTTCTTGTGGTGTCACTAACTGGATTGCCCGAGGTGTCATCGGCGCAAATATGGAAAAACTTAGGTAAAAAGCTGGAAAAGAAAGTCGAGGATCAAGCTAGCAGGCGACTGGAACGCAAAATAGACGAGGCCATCGATAAAGGGATGGACAAAGCAGAAGAGGCGGCGGAAGGTGCTGTAAAGAGTGAGGGTAAAGGTGGAAGTGTGGGGTCGGGTAATATGTCGAATTCAGGAAATCAGACTTTTACGATCGGTGGTGATAGCAAGGTGTCGATATCGGATGTGTATGATTTCAAACTTGGTGTGACGTATGACATCCGCAATGAAGAAAATAAAAAGCCAATGGAGACGACCATGTGGTTTGGCGGATCGGATTCCGATTACATCGGTATGTCAGTGCCCATGCAGAAAGAGGTGTTTATGGTCATGCAGGGAGCAAACATGGTCACATTCATGCTCGATCAAAAAAAGTATATGGCACTCGGGAGCGGCATGGCGGATGGTATTTTAGGGGCGGCAGTCGAAGAAGCCTCGGATGAAATAGATGAAGAGGAGTCGTTTTCAATCCGTAAAATCGCCACTGAACGTATATTATCCTATGAGTGCGATGTTTATGAGATGATAAGCCCGGAATATACGACAAAGTTATGGCTCACGCGGGATTTGGATATCGAGATGGGACACTTCATGTCGGCATTTTCGACATTGGTGAAAAGCGGTGGCAAATTTCCAACTATGCAGCATGATGTAGGCGGATTGCTGCTCAAGATGGAAGGAAAGAGCACTGCGGATAAAGGCATGATGATTATGGAGGCGACGGCAGTCGATTTACAGGGAATGCAATTCGATACGAGCGGCTATACCAATTTCGGTTTCTGATTTTTCTACGATGATTTGCTAACAATTAATGGACATAACATGCAAGACGCACAACACCCCAACACGCCAATAACTACCGTTGAAAACAGTAGTGAGGCTGTCATTGAAGAAGGAAAAACAATGGCTATCGTCAGTTACCTAACCATTATCGGTTTGGTTGCCGCCTTGGTGATGAACGGCGAGAAAAAAAATACATTTGCCAAATTCCATATCCGCCAGTCATTGGGACTGATGCTTACGGGTTTTGCAACGATGTTTGTCAGTTGGATACCCTTTATCGGTTGGATAGTTGGAATATTGGCGTTTTTCCTGCTGTTGTTCCTTTGGTTTACGGGTTTGTTCAACGCTTTGAATGGCAAAGAAAAGCTCTTACCTATTTTGGGTGCGAAGTACGCTGAATGGTTCAAGTCGGTGTAGTTTGGGCATGCAATCCGTGCTGGTCGATAAACACGGACGGAAGCTTGCTGTGAAAATTGCTCAAATTCGATCTCTGTGAATATGGCCGATAGATTATAGCGATTGAGATGATTGAATACATAATGGTGTTGAGTGACCAATTTTCTTCTGCAGGATCAACCATGCCAATCTAATTAAACCACACTGTATGCGCTCCCTTGCGCTTTAACCTGCTGTTGGGTCAGGCTCGTCGGATGAACAGCAACGGATACGGGGCGGAGGGTAAGGTTTTAAACGTTCCTGTTGCGCATGCTGGTGATGACCTTATTTTCGATCAGTTGCTGCTGGAACCTGATCATTGGCGGTTTTTTTTATTTTTGCGGTGCGGAGCAGCATACCTGTTCCATCGTATGATAGAAAGCCGGAGCAATTGATGATGTTTTATCCCTATTTGATTCCCTTAGTAAGTGCCCTTTCCTTTGTCTCCCAAGAAGTCAAGTTTACCGCCACCTTGATCGACGATCAGATCATGATGGGATATGATATTGCCATAGGTGATGTGGACGGTGATGGCAAACCCGATATCCTTATGGCCGATGGTGCACAGTTTGTTTGGTACCGGAATGGGGATTGGCAGCGTTTCGTTTTGTTGGAACACGTGGGCGAACGCAGTGGTGCCAGCATAACCGCCCGTGACATTGATGGCGATGGCAAAGTGGAAATCGCGATTAGCATACAGGGATACCAAATCAACCCTGCCGATTCCACCCCAATGGGTTCGCTGTATTACCTCGTCCGTCCACCAGACCCTACCAATCAGTGGACGCCCGTGGAGATTTATCGGGAGGCCGCCATTGGAGAGATGCAATGGGTGGGCGTGGGAGATAGTGCTTATCAATTGGTGGCTTTGCCGCTAGACGGTACGTTGTCCGTAACCGATGCCGAGGAGCAAGGATCGGCACTGTTGGCATTTGAAAAGCCGGATAACCCGACCGCACCGTGGAAACGCCGACACATTAGGCACTACATGCAGCAGACGCATCAACTCGAAGTGTACGACTACGGTGACCGCGAAGTAGTCTACGTGAGTGGGGGTGACGGTACCATGGGATTTAGCTTTGAAGATGGTCGTTGGATATACGATACGGCCGATTGGCTGGCACGCGGACGGCACCTTCGGGAAATGCGGATGGGCAGGGTTGACAGCCGCAATACGTACGTGCTCGCCGCCATCGAACCCCTCGAGGCCAACCTAGTCACGATTTATACGCCCGGGCTTGCCGATAGTGTGTTTGCATACGATAAAATCAGGCGCAAAGTGGTCGATCGAGGGGTAGGTCGTGGAAGAGGGCTCGGAATGGCAGATTTCCTGGGTATCGGACGAGATCAAGTAGTGGTAGGATCACAGAAAGCAAGTGAAGACCAGTCGTTTGGCATCAAGCTATATGTACCATTCAATCAGTATTGGGAAGCCATAGACACCTATTGGATTGATCGCAATGGCATGGATTGTAAACAGCTGATGATCGCAGACATGGATAGCGATGGCAAACTGGATATCATCGTATCCGGCGGATCGACCCATAACCTGAAAATCTACTGGAATCGAGGTGAACGGCAATCCCCATGATACATTGCAGCATGAGTCGATACTAATCATTGGGTTGTATCGTGCACGATAGCCCTATCGTACCTGCTCCGCGCAGACGCTTGCCAGCCGAGACAGCCCGTCTACCAATAGCACTCTTGGGCAGGCGATATTGATGCGTAGGAAGCCCGTTCCGGCTTGGCCATACATCGCACCCGAATTGATCCAAAGCCTCTCCTCTTCCAACGCCCGTTCGGCAAATGTGGTGGCCTGACTACCAAAAGCGCGGCAATCCAACCATGCCAAGTAGGTGGCCTGTAAGGGGGTAACTGTCACGCCGTTGATGTGCGTAGCACAAAAAGAAGACAGGTAGTTGAAGTTGTCGGCCAGATAGGCCTTGAGGGCTTCGAGCCAATCTTCCCCATGTTCATATGCGGCCAAGAGTGCAGCGATGGCAAAGGGATTCAATAACAAAAGTTCCCGTTTTTTCATGACCTGTTCGATGCGCTTCTTCCATTCAGGATGCTCGGTGTATAGGTAACCTACCTGTAAGCCCGCAAGGTTGAAGGTTTTGCTGGGTGAACTCACCGTGATCGACGGAGAGCCTGTGGCGTTACCTAACGAGGCAAATGGGGTATGTCGATGGCCAGCATAAACCAGATCGGCATGGATTTCATCCGACACGACGATGACATGGTTTCGGGAGCAGATCTCGCCGATACGCAATAATTCCTCGGCCGTCCATACGCGGCCAGCGGGATTGTGCGGGTTGCAAAGCAGCAATAGACGGGCTGTTGGATCCGCAGCTTTCTGCTCTAGGTCGTCGAAATCGATCCGGTACATGCCATTTTCGTAGATGAGGTTGTTTTCCAGGATTTGGCGGTCACCATGGTCGGCTGCGACAAAGAAATGATTGTACACCGGGGGCTGCAAAATGATGCGGTCGCCCGGATTGGTCAACGCTTCCATGATGACGGATAGTGCCGGGAGAACACCGGTAATGGGAATGATCCCTTCCGCATGGGGCGCAAACCCATAACGCCTATCCCACCACCGGATGATGGCTTGGTGAAATTCGGGTGGTGTAAGCGTGTAGCCGAAGACACCATGTTCCACTCGTTCGCGAAGGGCGTGGATAATGGCCGGTGCAGTTTTGAAATCCATGTCGGCTATCCACATGGGTAGCACATCGGACTCAGCGGCATCCCACTTGATGGATCGGGTGTCTCTGCGATCGATGATTTCGTCAAAATTGTAGTCCATTGCTTCGTTTGCTTGCTGCGTGCAAGTTACGGTTTTATCTGTTTGAAGCAAGTTTATTTGCGCTGAGTCGCGTTTGCTGTTCCGGACTGGTATGGCTTTAAAGCAATAGCATTTTTCAAGTGGAGATCACTCAAAAAGTATCATTTAGCCACCGAAAAAGGGAATAAATTGGCTACCTTAGTGGCGCTAACAAGGAATTGAATTACATAAACAAACCAATAGAAGACAATAAGTGATGCGCCTTAGATTCTTGACCATTCTTTTCATTGCCTGCTGCACGGGCACCGTTTGTGCGCGGCAAGATGTCAAAACGACTGTGTACCAAACAGTCGAACGAATCCATTACCGACCCGATGTGCAGGATGATTCCTATGTGACGGAACGTTGCGTACTGGATGTATACTATCCTGAAAATTCCACGGATTACGCTACCGTTGTGTGGTTTCACGGGGGTGGACTTACCGGGGGAGAGAAGTTTATTCCAAACGAACTGAAAGAAAAAGGGATAGCTGTGGTAGCGGTCAATTACCGATTGAGTCCCAAGGTAAAGAATCCCGCTTATATCGATGATGCTGCGGCAGCGGTAGCCTGGGTATTCAAGCACATTGCCGATTACGGGGGAAACCCGGATAAGATTTATGCAGCGGGCCATTCGGCAGGCGGGTATCTGGTGGCGATGATCGGGCTAGATAAATCGTGGTTGGCTCGGTACGATGTAGATGCAGACAAGCTGGCAGGCATCATTGACTTCAGTGGACACGCCATTACGCACATGACCATACGGGGAGAACGCGGCATTGCCGATACGCAGCCCATCGTGGACGAATATGCACCGCTATACCACGTGCGCAAGGATGCTCCCCTACTTGTACTGGTGTCAGGCGACCGGGAGTTGGAGATGCTTGGACGATATGAGGAAACTGCTTATTTCTACCGCATGATGAAGGTAGTGGGGCATGACCGCGTGTACCTGTACGAACTGGACGGATTTGACCATGGGGCAATGGCGGTTCCGGGATTCCATATCCTGCTCCATTATGTGAATGCCAAATAACGGAACGATACAAGACGATAAAGACAATGAACATAAACATAAAAGTAATCGCAACCTTACTCTTGACCCACATCCTAATGACCGGCTTGAACGCACAGGTACAGGAAGTGGTTTCCCAAAATCCGCTTGATGTGGCTTTCGGCGACCCGTATATCGTGTATGACGATGTATCGGAACGCTATTACCTGTATGGCACCGGTGGTGCCGATAACGGTTTTGCGGCATATTCATCTATCGATCTCGTGAACTGGAAAAACGAAGGCCAGGTTTATTATGCCAGCAACGAAAATGGCTGGAGTGATTCCACGGCCGCGTGGGGCGGGGCATATTGGGCGCCGGAGGTGTATATGCGTAACGGTAAATTCTATATGTTTTACAGCGCGCAATGGAAGGACAATCCCGGTAAGGAACTGGAAAACTTTCGTATTGGCGTTGCCGTGGCCGACAGGCCTACAGGACCGTTTGTCGACTTACGTAATCGTCCGGTTTTCGATCCGGGATACCCCATCATCGATGCCAATGTGTACTTCGCTGAAGATGGTCGGTTATTCTTGTACTATTCACGCTGCTGCTACAAAAATCCCGTGGAGAGCGAAGTGGCCGATTGGGCACGGAAGAAAGGGTGGTTTGACGAAATCGAAGAGAGTTGGGTGTATGGTGTGGAGTTAAAACCAGACTTCTCTGGCGTGATCGGTGAGCCGGTATTGCTGCTTCGTCCCCCGGTGAAAATGGACGACGTGCAAGCGGAATGGGAAAGCCGATCGGTAACGAGCCGCGAGGTAAACCGCCGTTGGACGGAAGGTTCATTTACATTCAAGCGAGGTGATACCTACTACATGATGTACTCTGCCAACCATTTTGCTGGGGAGAATTATGCCGTGGGCTATGCTACGGCTTCCCATCCACTAGGTCCCTACCAAAAAGCGTCTAACAACCCGGTTCTGGAAAAAAATGTTCCCAATGGAGGAAATGTGACGGGTACCGGCCATAATAGCATCTTATTCTTGCCTGACGGCCGTATGCTATGCGTGTACCACGGCCGGACACAGGAAACGGGAGATGAGCGCGTGGTGTTCATCGATGAGATGGAAGTCGATGGAGATGGTGTGTTGCGTGTATTGGGCCCGACGACAACGCAATAACAGGTAACGGGACGAATCTGCCCAGCAATTCACCGTTTAGCCAAGTAATCGGCTGTATAGGCGTAGACATGTTCATATATCGACATGATGTCCTTTTTGCCCAGTAAACCGAACTGTAGCATTTCTGGGGGTTCCAGATACAGATCACATTGATTGGCGCTGTGTTTCACGGATTGCCCGATGGCGAGGTGTATCACGCGGTCCAGCGTTTTAACAGGGGGTAATGTTGCCGAAGACAGCGTGTCCAGTGCATTGACATGCACACCGATCAGGAAATCACATTGCTTGCGTATCGGTTGTACGGGAAGATTGTCTAGTACGCCGCCATCATAATAAGCGTCGTCATTCATCAGCGTAGCGGGAAACATCATGGGGATACCCGATGAGGCTAACAAGGCTTCATCCAATTTGCCGCGATGTAGGTATTCGGTCTTGCCGGCAGTCAGGTTGGTGGTGGCTACGTACAATGGGATCTTCAGCGATTCGAACGTGTTCTCGGGAAGGTATTCGTGGAAAAGCTTGGACAGAAAACCCGTGTTGATAAAACCAGATGCCCGAAGGCGAAAACTGGTGGCCGGAAATAGCTCGTTTTTCTCTAAGATGTTCAGCATCTTGTCGACAGAATACCCCGCTGCATAGAATGCGCCGATAATGGCCCCTGCGCTGCAACCAGAAATGACGGCTGGCCGATAACCATGTTCTTCCAGCGCTTTGATCGCCCCGAGATGGCCTACACCCCTGATTCCACCACCGGATAGCACTAGCCCCACTTTCCGGGTGCGTTTTCGAAAGATCTTTTTTATGTCCATCAACATCCAACAAGATTAATAGCCCGCAACCCAAACCCGCATAAAAGTAAATAAAACGGGAGTATATGCCAACAGCGGTAATCGACTTGGTGAAAAAAATGACACATTGTCATGATGACGTCATGGTAAATATCGTTTTTTTGCATAGAAACCTATAATTCTTCCCAAAGGGGTGATTGGCACAAGGCTTGTTGAGTTGAATACAGCGTAATTGATTTATTACAACGTAAAAAAGTAAAAAATAGATATGTCAAAAATTATTGGAATCGATTTAGGAACTACCAACTCTTGCGTAGCTGTGATGGAGGGTAATGAGCCGGTAGTTATCACCAACAATGAAGGGAAACGCACAACCCCTTCGATTGTGGCATTCGTGGAGAATGGCGAGCGCAAGGTAGGTGATCCTGCAAAACGACAAGCCATCACTAACCCCAAGAAAACCGTCTACTCCATCAAGCGGTTTATGGGTACCACATATGACGAAGTGGCTAAGGAAGCGGCACGCGTACCTTATGCTGTTGTCAAAGGCGATAATAACACGCCACGTGTAGCCATTGACGACCGTAAATACACCCCGCAGGAAATTTCGGCCATGGTCTTGCAGAAGATGAAAAAGACCGCTGAGGATTTCCTCGGACAGGAAGTGACGGAAGCCGTTATCACGGTGCCTGCCTACTTCAATGACGCACAACGCCAAGCAACGAAAGAGGCTGGTGAAATTGCCGGATTGAACGTGAAGCGGATCATCAACGAGCCGACCGCAGCTGCCTTGGCGTATGGATTGGACAAATCCAGCAAAGACATGAAAATCGCGGTGTTCGACTGCGGTGGTGGTACGCATGACGTCTCCATATTGGAATTGGGTGACGGGGTATTCGAAGTGAAATCTACCGACGGTGACACCCACTTGGGTGGGGATGATTTCGACCAAGTAATCATCGATTGGCTGACCGAGGAGTTTAAGAACGAAAACAACGGCTTTGACCTGAGCAAAGATCCGATGGCTTTGCAACGCCTGAAAGAGGCTGCTGAAAAAGCCAAAGTTGAACTGTCCAGTTCGTCATCCACTGAAATCAACTTGCCTTACATCACGGCTGACCAAACGGGGCCCAAGCACTTGGTACGTACATTGAGCCGGGCCAAATTTGAACAATTGGCAGATAGCTTGATCAAACGAACCATCGAGCCGTGTAAGTCAGCGTTGAAAAATGCTGGATACTCACCTTCGGATATCGACGAGATTATCCTGGTAGGTGGTTCTACCCGTATCCCCGCTATTCAGGAAGCCGTGAAGAAATTCTTCGGTAAAGAGCCTTCAAAAGGGGTAAATCCTGATGAAGTGGTGGCCTTGGGAGCCGCTATACAAGGAGGTGTATTGACTGGTGAGGTAAAAGACGTATTGCTGTTAGACGTTACCCCGCTTTCGTTGGGTATCGAAACGATGGGCGGTGTGATGACCAAGCTCATCGAATCAAATACCACCATCCCAAGCAAGAAATCAGAAGTATTCTCTACGGCATCTGATAACCAGCCATCTGTGGAAATACACATCTTGCAAGGTGAACGCCCAATGGCAGCACAGAACCGTACCATCGGACGCTTCCACTTGGACGGTATTCCGCCTGCACCACGTGGTGTGCCGCAAATCGAAGTAACCTTCGATATCGATGCCAACGGTATCCTGCATGTTTCGGCTAAAGATAAAGCCACTGGAAAAGAGCAGAAAATCCGTATCGAGGCTTCATCCGGATTGACGGATGATGAAATCCAAAAAATGAAGCAGGAAGCGGAAGCTAATGCAGAAGCAGACAAGAAGGCGAAAGAGGAAGTGGATAAGCTGAATGCAGCTGACGCCTTGATCTTCTCTACCGAAAAGCAGTTGAAAGAATACGGCGATAAAATCGGTGGAGACAAGAAAGCACCGATTGAAGATGGCTTGAAGAAATTGAAGGACGCTTACGCGGCCAAGGATTTTGCTGCCATCGATGCTGCACAAGCTGAATTGCAAAATGCTTGGAATGCTGCTTCGGAAGATATGTACAAAGCTTCGCAAGAAGCGTCGGCCAACGGACAAGCCGAAGGTGCTGCTGAGCAATCGGCAGGCAACGCCGGTGACGACGTGACCGATGTGGAATTTGAAGAAGTGAAGGACGACGATAAGAAGTAGGGAGAAGTTGTTTTATTAAATAAGAAAGGGGGCCGAGGCCCCCTTTCTTATTTAAAACAGCTTTTCTGGATAAATCCCGTCTTTCACCAGCTTGGCGATGCTTTCCTGGACGATGGGTTTATCTTCGGGGTAAGTGACCCCAAACCATTTCTGGGAGGTGGGTATAACCTTAAATTCAGCTTTGCCTTGCTTGATGAGTTCGTCGGCAACCGATGGGATCAAGAACTCCGATTTTGGGTTGCCTTCGTTGGCAGGTACAAATGCTTTAAACAATTCTTCACTCACCTTGAAAATCTCCGGCGTAAATCCCCAAAAGTTCATGGATACCCGGCTGCTGCGTGGTAACTCGGTCTCCACTCCATCTTCCTCGAAGAAGATACGTTTCTCACCATCGACGTCTTTGAAATAAACTTTCAACCGTTCGTTGATTTCCGTCATATTCCCTTCCTCATCCACTTTACACACCCCGCGTGATACAGAGCCATGGTCCGATAAGGTTTTATCGATCTGGTAACCCATCAACGAGAATTTATTATCCCGAACCTCATCTGTAAGGAATTTGGCCATCTTTTCATAAGCCTCGTAGCCATAGAAGTCATCAGCGTTGATCACGCAAAACGGTTCGTTGATTTGGTGGCGCGCCGATAGTACCGCATGGGCCGTACCCCAGGGTTTGGAGCGTTCGATTTGCCTATCGATACCAAATGAGCTGAGATCATAGCTTTGGTAGACATAATCCGTTTCGATTTTTCCCGATAATTTGGGTTCGAAAATCTCCTTGAATTTGGCTGCAAATTCCTCCCGTATGATAAAGCTGACCTTTCCAAATCCAGCACGGATAGCATCATAAATGGAATAGTCGATGATGGTTTCGCCATTTGGGCCAAACGGATCAATTTGCTTCATGCTTCCGTAGCGACTGGCCATCCCGGCCGCAAGAATCAATAAGGTGGGTTTACTCATTTCAATCTTTTATTTAGTTGTAACAAACAATTATTTACAAAGAATTTTGGCCAAACTTATGGAAAATTACCCTGAAACACAATGTGGTCAAGTGGCTAATTGGTGAATTATACCATGGTAGACGCACTAAATCGATTGCATAAGATTTTGGCGATCAACGTTTTTTCTTGAACATCGCCGTGATTAATCCATTGGCTAACCGTGTCAATAACTTGGTGCCCTCACGTGCCAGGGTAGTAGATGCAGCCTTCTTTGCGGCTTCGGCAGAAGTCTGCCGGGTACTTTTGCGCACGGTTGTTTTGGTCTGTTCCTTTTTGGCTTCGACCTTGGCCGTTTTTGCGGCATGTGCCTGCAATCGTTCGTCGATGATTTCGGCGGCACTCCTTCTATCCACGGATTGATGATACTTGGCATAAAAAGGGGAGGCCTTGACCAATTGGCTATACGTCTGTGCATCCACGGGCCCCATCACCGCGCGTGGTGGAATCAAGTGCGTGGCAACCACTTCTGTAGGGATTCCTTTGTCATTCAACACCGTAATGAGCGCTTGCCCTGTGCCAAGTGAAGTCAAGACCCGATCTATTTCATAGAACTCCGAATGTGGATAGGTGCGTACGGTTTTGCGCAATGCCTCGGCATCGTTGGGCGTGAATGCCCGTAGCGCATGCTGTACACGGTTGCCAAGCTGCCCTAAAACACTTTCCGGGATATCGGTAGGCGCCTGTGTGCAGAAGAATACCCCTACTCCTTTAGAACGGATCAACCGCACGATCTGCTCGACTTGTGTCAGGAAAGCCTTCGGCGCATCTTTAAATAGCAAGTGGGCCTCTTCAAAGAAAAACACCAACTTCGGCTTATCCAAATCGCCGACTTCGGGCAATTGCTTGAACAATTGGGCCAACAGGCTCAGCAAAAAGGTAGAAAATAGGATAGGTTGGTTTTGGATATCAGAGATATTCAACAAACTAATGACCCCTTTGCCATCCACCCGTTCAAACAGGTCATGGATGTCAAATTCCTTCTCTCCGAATATCGTGGACACCCCTTGTTGTTCGAGTGCCACAATTTTGCGTAAGATAGCTCCCGAGGTAGTGGTGCTGATCCGACCGTAAGTCTCCTTTACTTCAGCTGCACCCGGCCCATCAGCGAGATAGGAAAGCAGCTTTTTCAAATCTGCAAAATCAACCAACGGCAATTGTTGGTCTTCGGCATATTTGAATAAGGCCGCCAATACCCCGGTCTGCGTGTCGTTCAGCTCCAGGATACGGCCCAGCATGATGGGGCCAAAATCTTCTACCGTAAGGCGCATGGGGTTGCCTACTTGGCCGGTCAGCGAAAACAGTTCAACTGGAAACCCAGCTGGTGCAAAGGGCCATGCCAATGCCTCTCCGCGCTCCACCAGTGCCGGATTAGACTCGCCTGCCTGATGCAACCCCGATAAGTCGCCCTTCACATCGAGCAGGAACACCGGAACACCGGCATCCGACAGTTGCTCTGCAATGAGTTGTAATGTGCGGGTCTTGCCCGTACCGGTCGCGCCAGCGATCAACCCATGGCGGTTCATCATCTTCAGTGCCAGGTTTACCTTGGCATCGGCAACGACTTGGCCATCGAGGAGGCCAGCACCTAGAAAAATGAATGCACCTTTGGGATTGTAAGAAGATGATACCTTTTCTACAAATGTGGTCAGATTTCCCATATTGCGTGTAACAAGAAAGATGGGTGAAAGCTACATACTTCTAAGGGGAATTACAAATTAAGTGTTTAAAAACATCGTGTGAGATAAATGCTTATCCTGGGGTAAGTCGGCGGAATACCGTGTTAAAATTGCTTACTTTTATTTCCGGATATTGTCATTACTTTGAGTATCCAAAAAACGGAATGCTATTTAGCTAAAGAAAACTTGATTATGATAAACTTCGTTCGGGTTGCCGGTACCATTTTATTAAACGTATTGCTGATGTCTTCTGGTCTCGTCGCCCAACCCGCCACCAAGCCCCAGGAAGCGCGAACCCAGTGGTTTACAGATGGACGCTTCGGGATGTTTATCCATTGGGGGTTGTACAGCGCAGCCGAAGGCTTATGGAAAGGCGAACGGCACCGGCATTTCAACAACTACGCAGAGTGGATCAGGTATCGAAATCGGATTTCGGTTGAAGCGTATGGCAAGCTGGCCGAGCGCTTTGTATGGGATGAAATAAACCCTGAAGAATGGGTGCTTTTAGCCAAGAAAGCGGGCATGAAATACATCACCATCACGGCCAAGCACCACGATGGCGTGGCCATATGGGATACCCAGGTGGGCGAATACAGCTTATCTAAGCTAAGCCATACCGACCGAGACGTCATTGCTGAACTAGCCGCCGCATGCCGCAAACACGGCATCAAGCTGGGATTTTATTATTCACACTGGATCGATTGGGAACACCCCTACGCTTGGGACCATAACCAGGAACTTACTGGACATGTTACCGACGAACAATATGACCAATATTGGCAGGGGAAAGTTATCCCGCAATTGCACGAACTGTTGACGAACTATGGTGATATCGCGATGCTGTGGTTTGATATGTGGATACCCCATGAACAGACGGTGGTCAAACGGCACCAACTAACGCAAGTATTGGACATGGTTCGGGAATTGCAGCCCAATTGCTTGGTCAATTCGCGTTTAGGGCTGCCCGCTTCACATGAAGGCATCGATTTTGAAACCTTGGGTGATAACCAGTATGGTGGTGTTTATAAAGACCACCCATGGGAAACACCGGGCACCATTGCCCATTCATGGGGATATAATGCATTAGAAAACCAATGGAAGTCGACCGGGCAGATTCTCCAGTCGTTGATCGGCAATGTCAGTTTGAATGGCGGATTGACTTTGAACATCGGTCCACGTGCTGATGGAAGTGTTCCCTACGAAAGCATTAGCCGATTGGAGGACATGGGACAATGGCTCGCGATCAATGGGGAATCCGTCTATGGTAGCGGAGGTGTTGATTTGCCGCCGTCACAACATGATTGGGGAAGGATAACCCATAAAAAACTCACTGGAGGCGGGGAGCGTTTGTACCTCCACGTATTCAATTGGCCCTTGGATAAAATGCTTCGGGTCACTGGGGTTACGTCTAGACCACAGCGAATATACCTACTGCATGATAAGTCAGAAACCCCATTGGATTATACACAGCAGGGGCCTTATCTTCACATTCAGGTACCACAGATAGCACCTGACCCATTTGCGTCGGTCGTGGTCCTGGAATTTGATGCCAAGATACCATTGGATGAACGAGTAGTGGCCGAAGCATCGTTTGGCGGCTTGCCACTTAGGGCCAATAATGTGCTTGAATTGCCGGAAGCCGTAAAGCGGGTACGATACGATGGAAAAAGGCCGGAGCATTTGGTGATTACCGAGCCGACAACGCTCCGATGGAAGGTCTATGTAGATGAACCTACGACATTCGATTTCGATATCTCCTATAGCATACAAGGACAGGACAATGCCACGGTAACCGTTCAGGCGGGGAATGGTACACTTACGGGTGACTTATCCCATACGGGCCAAGTAGTGGTAGAACCCAATCAAAACGACTATACGGATGAGTTCAGGGAGCAGGTGCTAGGCCCGCTTTCATTTAATGAAGCAGGCTACCATGAGGTGGTGCTACAGGTCACGCCGGCAACAGGACAGGAACTGCTGTTCAATCGCTTGTGGATGGAAAAGCGATAGCCGTCAGTTGCGGCTACCCAACGGGTGGTACACGCCGGTATGGGTCATTTTTACCGGCTTGATAAACCCGTTTTCATCAAAATGCATCTCATCGATGCAGGTTTCCCGCTCGTTGGCACCCGTTTTACCCAATGGACGACGGTGGTATACGATGTACCACTTGTCTTGACCCGGTACCTGGATGACGGAATGGTGTCCGGCACCCGTGGCAATTGCAGGATCTTGTTCCAAAATGGTGGCTACACGTTCGAATGGCCCGAATGGTGAATCGGCAATAGCATAAGCGACCTTATAGTGGGGGCCGCCCCAGCCACCCTCAGACCACATGAAGTAGTATTTCCCATTCCGGATAAACATAAAGGGCCCCTCCACGTAGTTATCAGGGGTTACTTCCTTGTAAATCTCACCGTCGTCAAAAGGAACCAGCCTCGTGAAATCGTCGTTCAGTTTGACGATATTGCAATGTTTCCATCCGCCATAATACATATAATAGGTACCATCTTTGTCCTTGAAGACAAACTGGTCGATGGGTTGCGCACCATTGACGATTTCGTTAATGAGTGGTTTGCCCAGTAAGTCCTTAAACGGACCCTCGGGTTTGTCAGCCACTGCGACACCAATGCCCCCCACTTCACCTTCATGTACGTCATTGGCTGCAAAAAAGAAGTAATATTTGCCGTCTTTCTCCAGTACGCCCGGTGCCCACATGGCGCGTTTAGCCCATTTTACCTCAGTAGTGTCGATGATGCGGGGATGTTTGGTCCAATTGACCAAATCAGGCGACGAGAATGCATCGAAGAAGACCTGATCTTCATATGGAGCGGAGTAAGTAGGATAAATCCAAAAACGGTCGCCATACACGATACCCTCTGGATCCGCATACCATCCGGGGAATACGGGGTTTTGTTGGGCTTGGCTGTATGAAGCAAGTACAAAAAACGAAATAGCAGAAAAAATAAGTCGAGCGATTGTTGATCCCTTTTTCATAACGCAATTAAGCTGGGTTGTTGTTTTAACAGTCGTATAGAACGTGTTCTGTTCCGTCCGAAGATAACCCATTTGGTGGTTTAGTTCCAAACTTAGATAAAGTTGCTTCAATATGCAAACGATAATCGCGTAAAATAAACCTCGCCAATTGGCGAAAGCTCGAACACCACTAAAAACAGATACCTGTGAGAAAAAACAACGTTATTTGCTATCGTTTGTTTTCATTGGTGCTCATGATTGCTTACACAGTTATCGATTTTTCCTCTACCATTGATAAACAACTTTATGGCGGAAATTTATTTTGTTCTTCATGCGGAAAGTATAACTTTGGCTATCAGTAACGGATTTCCTTATCAAGTGGAATAATAAATTCTCAAATCAACATGAAAGAAAAATCAGATATCGGCGTAATTGGCATAGCAGTGATGGGTGAAAACCTCATCTTGAACATGGAGAGCAAAGGTTTTCATGTGTCAGCCTATAACCGTACGGTAGATAAAGTAGAACGCTTTGTGAATGGGCGGGCGAAGGGAAAACATATATATGGCGCCACGTCCATTGAAGACCTGGTCAACTCATTGAAGCGTCCGCGAAAAATTATGCTGATGGTCAAGGCAGGGCAACCTGTGGATGATTTCATCGAATTGCTCATCCCGTACCTTGAACCGGGCGATATCATCATCGATGGGGGTAACTCCCATTTCCCGGATACCGAGCGCCGGACAAAATATGTGGAAAGCAAAGGGCTCCTCTATGTGGGCACCGGAGTATCCGGGGGTGAAGAGGGAGCCTTGCTGGGGCCTTCCATCATGCCGGGTGGATCGAAGGCCGCTTGGCCTGCCGTGAAGCCGATTTTCCAAGCCATTGCTGCCAAGGTAGCAGATGGCACCCCCTGCTGTGATTGGGTAGGTGACGGTGGTGCCGGGCATTTCGTGAAGATGGTGCATAACGGCATTGAATATGGTGACATGCAGTTGATTAACGAGACTTACCATATCATGAAAGACTTGCTGGGTATGTCTGCGGATGAAATGCATGAAGTATTCAAGGTTTGGAACGAAGGTGAATTGGATAGTTACCTCATCGAGATCACCCGGGATATCCTCGCTTTCAAAGATGAAGACGGCCTGCCATTGGTCGACAAAATCTTGGATACAGCCGGACAAAAAGGTACGGGCAAATGGACGGGAACCGTGGCACTGGAGTTAGGGGTGCCATTGACATTGATTGCCGAGTCGGTTTTCGCTCGGTGTTTATCGGCGTTGAAAGACGAGCGTGTCGCGGCTTCCCGTGTGCTCTCGGGTCCAACACCTTCATTTACCGGCGATCGAGCAGCATTCATCAACGACCTACGTGATGCATTGTACGCGGCCAAGGTGATATCTTATGCGCAGGGCTACCAGATGATGGCAGTGGCGGCTAAGGAATACGGCTGGCAGCTCAACTACGGCAGTATCGCCCTCATGTGGCGCGAAGGCTGCATCATCCGCTCGGCTTTCTTGGGTAAAATCAAAGAAGCATACGATAACAACCCGGAGTTGAGCAACTTGATCCTGGATGATTTCTTCAGCGAAAAGATACAGGCTGCGCAAAGCGGATGGCGCAGGGTGGTAGCCACGGCAATTACCAACGGTATACCCATACCATGCCTAAGTGCCGGATTGATCTACTATGATGGCTATCGCAGTGAGCGGTTGCCCGCAAACCTATTGCAGGCGCAGCGCGATTACTTCGGCGCACATACATATGAGCGTTTGGATCATCCACGTGGCGAATTTTTCCATACCAACTGGACAGGCAGGGGAGGAGAAACATCGTCGACGACGTATGACGTTTAAGCTTCCGCACACCAAAAGAAAAGGCCCATCGGCATCACCGGTGGGCCTTTAGTCTTTGCTCCTTATTCCCTTTAATCCTTGCTCCGGTCAGTCAATCCTCAATCACCTCACTGTTATAGCTTTCGGGTTCGATGATCTCTTCTTTGAAATACCGCTTCTGGTAGATGAGGATGAGTGCTACACCGATGGTAATCGCCGAGTCGGCAATATTAAACACGGGTCTAAAAAAGAGGAAATCTTCACCGCCCCAAATTGGAAACCAAGTCGGGAAATTACCTTTGACGATGGGGAAGTACAGCATATCTACCACTTTGCCGTGGAGTAAACTTGAATACCCTCCCTCGGCGGGGAAGAGCCTTGCTTTTTCAAACCAAGTGCTTTCACTGAACAGCACACCGTAAAATGTGGAGTCAATGATATTGCCGAGTGCTCCGGCAAATATGAGTGCGACATTCAGGATGAAGCCACGGTGGTACTTCTTTTTAACCATGTAGTGCAACCCATACCCAATACCGATCACGGCGGCAATACGGAATAAGGACAATGCTAATTTACCCGCCTCACCGCCAAATTCAAGGCCGAAGGCCATGCCATTATTCTCGGTAAAATGGACGATAAACCAGTCGCCAAGGATCTTGTATTCTTGTCCCAACGTCATGTTGAGCTTAATCCATAACTTGGAAAGCTGGTCTATCAGGAGTACTGATAAAATCAGTATAACGGGTTTGGTATAGCCTTTCATTGGTGTGAGCGATCGGCTATCGGCTTTCAGCCATCGGCTTATCTGCAGTTATGAAAAAAGCTGATTTCCGATTGCTGATAGCTGACAGCTTGTTAATACTGTTTCAACTTGGCTTCCATACTCAATGTGGTGTGAGGCACCGCACGGAGGCGTTCTTTTTGGATCAGTTTACCCGTTTCCCGGCAAATGCCGTAGGTTTTATTCTCAATGCGTACCAACGCTGCTTCCAAATTATCAATGAATTTCTTTTGGCGGGCTGCCAATTGATTGGTCTGTTCCTTTTCCAACGTGGCAGAACCGTCTTCCAATGTTTTGAAAGTACCTGCCGTATCGTCAGTGCCATTGGCATTGCTGGCGTTTAAAGACTTGGTCAACGCCGATAATTCCTCCCTCGCCACACGGAGCTTCTCTAGGATGATTTCCTTGAATTCCTGTAATTCCGCATCACTATACCGTGTTTTTTCACTGCTATTTGCCATAATTTACACTTTTTCTATTAATACGTTCAATTCCTGTTCGTCAATCTCTATGGTGTCTCCCCACGTCAGGCTATCCTCAAATATCAAAGAGTCTGCCAATATCTCGGTGCGAATATAAGATAAATTACTGTTCGCCGCCGCAGTAATGTCGGGGATATTGCTCAAACTTACTTTTATACGGTCCGTCACCTCAAATCCGCGCTCCTTGCGGATATTTTGGATACGGTTTACCAATTCACGGGATATCCCTTCGCTTCTCAATTCGGGCGTGATGTTGACATCCAGTGCAATGGTCAATTTATCCAAATTGGCTACCTGCCATCCCGCAACGTCTTCGGCAATGATTTCCACATCCGATAGTTGGATGGTGTACGAGGTGTTGGGTATGGCGATGGTGCCGCTGCTTTCGAGGTCAGCGATCTCCTGAGAGGTGAGCATTTGGATAGCATTGGCTACCAATTTCATGTCCTTCCCCACCTTCGGGCCAAGGGTTTTGAAATTGGGTTTGACTTTCTTTTTGATAATGCCGGATGTATCCGTAATGAACTCGATTTCCTTGATGTTGGTTTCCGAAAGAATCAAATCCTTCACCCTTTCGACTTTGCGAAGGAAGTCATTGTCCAATACCGGAAGCAATATCTTGTTGAGGGGTTGCCGCACGTTAATACCCGTTTTCTTGCGCAAGGAGAGGGTCAGCGATGAAATATCCTGCGCCAAGGCCATGCGCTCCTCGAGGTCTTGGTCGACCAACTCTTCGTAGTAAGCAGGGAAATCTGCCAAATGCACCGATTCAGCCCGTTCTTTGCCGGTTGCCACATTCAAGTCTAGGTAGAGGCGATCGCTAAAGAACGGTGCGATGGGCGACATGAGTTTGGCAATGGTATTCAAGCACGTATAGAGGGTTTGGTATGCCGAAACCTTGTCATCGGTGTAATCTCCTTTCCAAAAGCGGCGACGGCAAAGCCGCACATACCAGTTGCTCAAGTGTTCGTCGACAAATGTCTGGATGGCGCGGGCTGCTTTGGTCGGCTCGAAATCTTCGTAATACCCATCAACTTCCTTGGTGAGGCTATTCAGCAACGATATGATCCAGCGGTCTATTTCAGGGCGTGCTTCGATGGGCAAGTCGGCTTCTTGGTAGCCAAACTTGTCAATATTAGCATACAACGCAAAGAACGCATAGGTATTATACAATGTGCCGAAAAACTTCCGGCGCACTTCATCAAGCCCCTCTTCGTTAAACTTGAGGTTGTCCCAAGGGGAGGCATTGCTGATCATGTACCAACGTGTGGCGTCGGCACTGTGCTTTTCGATGGTCGTGAATGGGTCTACGGCGTTGCCCAAGCGTTTTGACATCTTGTTGCCGTTTTTATCCAATACCAACCCATTGGATACCACGTTTTTGAAAGCCACCGAGTGGCGCAACATGGTGGAGATGGCATGTAGGGTAAAAAACCACCCACGCGTCTGGTCCACGCCTTCGGCGATGAAGTCTGCGGGGTAAGCGCCAGCAAAACCTTCCTTGAATGGCGTGTCGCTTCCGGCAGCCAATTCAGCCTTATCCAAACCCCATTGGGCAAACGGCATGGCACCACTGTCAAACCAGACATCGATCAGGTCGGCTTCGCGGTAGAGTTTCTGTCCGCCATCAGAGACCAACACCAAGTCATCTACATACGGACGGTGTAGATCCAACTGGTCAGTGCCGAATTTGCTGAGGTATTCTCGAAGTGTAGCCTTTTCGTCTTCATTCAGCACATCTGATTGGAGACTATGCTCGATGCGTCCTTTCAACTCATCCATCGAACCGATGCAGATCTCCTCGTTTTCATCCTCACTGCGCCAAATGGGAAGGGGGGTACCCCAATAGCGGGAGCGTGAAAGGTTCCAATCCACGAGGTTTTCCAGCCAATTGCCGAAACGGCCCGTTCCAGTAGCTTCGGGCTTCCAATTGATGGTTTTGTTGAGGGCCACCAATTCGTCCTTTACCGCCGTAGTGCGGATAAACCAGCTATCCAGCGGGTAGTAGAGTACCGGTTTGTCGGTACGCCAGCAATGGGGGTAGCTGTGTTCGTATTTCTTGACCTCAAAGGCCTTGTTTTCTTCTTTTAGTTTGATGGCGATCAGTACGTCCGTCGGTTTGAACCCTTCGGCGGCGCGTTCCTCATCGCTATAAAATTCTTCCTTGACAAACCTTCCGCCAAATTCGCCGATCTCTTTGACGAAACGGCCCCGTTTGTCGACGATGGGTACATCCTTGCCGTTTTCGTCCTTGACAAATACACCGGGAACGTCGTTTTCTTTACTCACCCGGAAGTCGTCTGCGCCAAACGTAGCCGATGAGTGCACGATGCCTGTACCGTCTTCGGTGGTGACGAAATCACCTGCAATCACCCGGAACGCTTTCGTCGCTAACGCCTCGTTAGTTACATAGGGCAGCAACTGGTGATAACGAAGGTTGACGAGTTCGGCACCTGAAAACTCATCCCTTATCTCCCAGGGTATGACTTTATCCCCGGCTTTGTAGTCTTGGAACGTGGCACTTTGTCCTTCCGGTTTGAAATACTTGCCGACCAAGTCTTTGGCTAATACGACGCTGACCGGCTCGTAGGTATACGGGTTGAACGTGCGGATTTTGACATAGCGGATGTTTTTGCCAACAACCAATGCACTGTTTGCCGGTAATGTCCACGGTGTGGTCGTCCAAGCTAGAAAAGTCGTATCCTCGTTTTCGTCTTCAAATAGGCGATTCATCGCGGGATGAACCTGATCTCGTTTAATCCGGAACTCGGCTACGATGGTCGTATCCTTGATTTGCTTATAGGTGCCGGGTTGGTTAAGCTCATGCGAGCTGAGTCCGGTACCGGCAGCAGGCGAGTACGGCTGGATGGTATAACCCTTGTATAGCAGGTCTTTGTTATACAGCTCCTTTAGTATCCACCATAGGGTTTCGATGTATTCATTTTCGTACGTGATATACGGGTGCTCCAAGTCTACCCAATACCCCATTTTTTCGGTCAGGTCATTCCATACATCGGTATATTTCATCACCTCTTTCCGGCAGGCGGCGTTATATTCAGCTACCGAAATCTTTTTGCCAATGTCTTCTTTGGTGATGCCCAATGTTTTCTCCACAGCGAGCTCGATGGGTAAGCCATGGGTATCCCATCCGCCTTTGCGTTTTACCTGATAGCCTTTCAAGGTCTTGTATCGGCAGAAAATATCCTTGATGGCCCGTGCCATCACGTGGTGGATTCCGGGCATCCCATTGGCAGAAGGCGGTCCCTCATAAAACGTATATGGCTTGTCCGCTGGACGGAAAAGGACACTTTTCTCGAAGATATTTTCCGCTTGCCAGCGGGCTAATATTTCCTTACCGATTTCGGGCAAATTAAGCTGCTTATATTCCTTGTACATCAATATCTTGTGTTCAAAAATGAGGTTGCAAAGATAGGGAATTAGGATGAAAAGAGGAAAGGAAAGTTTGATTCACAGTACCCTAAATCCTCACTGCCGAAAACTGAAGAAAAACAATGTTGATTTTTGTCAAAATCAATGCCACGTCCAGGACAATTTGGTCTTAAAGTTTTTAGGGTTGCGCGGAGGGTCGAGCGCGTGGAGCGGAATGGCAACCAACCCTTTCGCGCGGAGGATGGGGGCTGTTTTGTCGTATACCGAAGCGCTGGAAGCATATGCCTTTGCGCCGACAGCATACCGCAGCGATGCGGACACATATGCCCTTGACCGGGGAGCATACCTCAACGCCTTAATGTCATACACCTCCGGCCTTTCGGCGTATCACGGAGCCCCGGAAGCGTATGCCGGCGGGCTGGGAGCATACCTCAACGCCCTAATGTCATACACCTCCGGCCTTTCGGCATATCACGGAGCCCCGGAAGCGTATGCCGAAGGGCTGGGAGCATACCCTAACGTCCTCATGTCATACACCTCTGGCCTTTCGGCATATCACGGAGCCCTGGAAGCGTATGCCGAAGGGCCGGAAGCATATACTTTTGGGCCGAAAGCATATGCCGACGGGCCGCGGGGATATGGTTTTGCCCGATCGTGGTGCCGCATTGGGCTGGAAGTATATGTGTTTGGCGTAGGGGGGTATGCCGGCGGGCCGCAGGGATACTCCTTTTGCCCGTTGCCATATGCCAATGATCCGGATTGATGCCGCGATGCGTCATTGAGGTACCTGCACTAAACTCGAGTGTGGCAGAATCGAAGACCTGATGGATTACGTTTTTGTGCTGTAACCGAGGAGGGGCGGTCGTGTTTACCGTCAGCGCATCATGGATAGGGAAGAGCCTGCCTGTTTGCTATGCGGAAAACGAAGATCCGCATCCACAGGTGCTGGATGCATTGGGGTTATTGAATGTAAAGCCGCGAGCGTCCAAGCCATTTTTGAAATCAATTTCCATCCCAGCTAAGTACAGGCCGTGGGCTTTGTTCATGAAGACACGAATGCCTTCGATGTCATACTCCGAGTCACCCTCCTTTTTCTGGTCAAATCCGAGGATATAGTTCATCCCGGCACAACCACCGCCCTCAACACCTACCCGCAATCCGAAATCATCCGATATTTCCTGTTGTTCCTTCAGTTTTTTGAGTTCCTTGATGGCACCTACTGTCAATGTCAATGGTGCTGTCGGTGTCAACGTGTCTGTACTCATCTTATTTAAAATAAATGGTGTCCAACAATGCAAAAATACATAAAAATCCCCACTTTTGTGAAGCCATAGGGATTTTTACGTTTACCAAACAATCATCGCAGGGTCATGCAGGAAGAAATCATTTCGTTTTTTATTGACATCATCAAGTATACAGTGGCGGGCAGTATCGTCGTGGCATTGGCCAATTGGCTGTTTTGGCCCCGGTACAGCGATCAGGTGCTCCGGTTGAAAACATTGGATTTGGCACGTGATGCCAAAAAAGAAGTCTTGCCGTTGCGCTTGCAGGCTTACGAGCGTATCGTGCTGTTTGTGGAACGGATCAATCCCTCCAATATGCTGGTGCGTTTGCATGAACCCAACCTCAGTGCGTTGGATTTCCAGCACATATTGCTCAATGAAATCCGTAGCGAATACCAGCATAACATCACCCAGCAATTGTATGTAAGCGATGTTGCTTGGTCGATCACCAAGCAACTCAAGGATAATACGGTGGCGCTGATACGCAATGCCATTGTTGGTTTGCCTAATGGTGCGAGTGCAAAGGAATTGAGTGCCGTGTTGCTTACGCATATCGCCGAAATGGATGAAAATCCCTATGATGTTGTCCTCAAAACCATCAAGAACGAGTTGCAAGGGTAGGCGCTGGCATTGGAAGGTCCAAACACGGTGTCCGCCCCCAATGTTTTTCAATTTTTGAAGAAGGAGACCTTAAATATTGCATTCAAAATCATATCTTTGCGCAACTTTTTTAATAATCATTTCTTTCTTTTGACACGATGAAAAGAGACAACATTATATTCGATTTAATCAATGATGAATTAGCCCGTCAGGAAGAGGGTATTGAGCTGATTGCTTCAGAGAATTTCGTAAGCAAGCAGGTGATGGAAGCTGCAGGTTCCGTGCTTACCAATAAGTATGCGGAAGGCTTGCCCGGCAAACGGTATTATGGCGGTTGTGAGGTGGTTGATGAAATCGAAACCATAGCCATCGAACGTGCAAAAGAACTTTTTAACGCCGAGTGGGTGAATGTGCAACCACACTCCGGAGCCCAGGCCAATGCGGCGGTATTTTTAGCCATTCTGCAGCCGGGAGATAAGATATTGGGATTTGACCTTTCGCACGGGGGGCACCTGACGCACGGCTCTCCTGTCAATTTCTCCGGCAAACTTTATCAACCGCTGTTTTATGGCGTGGATAAAGAGACGGGTTTGATTGACTACAAGCAACTCGAACAGACGGCATTGCAGGAAAAACCGAAAGTAATTATCTGTGGCGCTTCTGCATATTCACGCGATTGGGATTATGCGTTTATCCGCAAGGTAGCCGACGAAATCGGTGCATTGGTGGTAGCTGATATCTCCCATCCGGCAGGTCTTATCGCTCGCGGATTACTAAGTGATCCACTGCCACATTGCCATATCGTAACCACCACTACGCACAAGACATTGCGTGGGCCTCGTGGAGGACTGATCATGGTGGGTAAGGATTTTGAAAATCCTTGGGGTATTAAAACGCCTAAAGGGGAAATCCGTAGCATTACGTCACTGTTGGATTTGGCGGTATTTCCCGGCACCCAAGGCGGTCCATTGGAACACATTATTGCCGCCAAGGCCATCGCTTTTGGCGAAGCGCTGAGCGAAAACTATATGGAATACGTTATCCAAGTGAAGAAAAATGCCGCGACGTTGGCGCAAGCTTTTGTAGATAAGGATTATAAAATCATCTCCGGAGGTACGGACAATCACTTGATGTTGATTGACTTGCGCAATAAAGGGATTAGTGGTAAGGCCGCGGAGGCCGCGCTTGGCAAGGCGGGCATCACCACCAATAAAAACATGGTTCCGTTTGACGACCGCTCACCATTCGTTACCTCGGGGATTCGTTTAGGTACTGCTGCCATTACCACGCGCGGACTTAAAGAAGCTCAAATGCTAGAGATAGCGGAACTGATCGATGTGTCGTTGTTGAAGCATGACGATGATACGACACTGTCGAAGATTCATACCAAGGTTAAGAGCCTGATGGAACAGTACCCACTGTATAAATAAGCGCTATTGAATAAAATAACCGAAGCCTTGCTCCGTTGTTCGGAAGCAAGGCTTTTTTATGCCGAGATAGGCGATGCACGATTTTATTTGTTACAAAGGGGGCTGCTGATCGTGATTGAAAAGTTAAAATCAAGTAAAAACTTTGATTTTCTGAAAATTTTGTTTTTTTTTGACCGTTGCCGATGTGCGACACCGGTTATATTAGTAAATAAATCATCAATAGGAGAGCTACTATAGGGAATACGACTACATAAATTACTTATTTGTCCAAAAAAATAGTAAAGAGTGAAAGTAGCGTATTATGGAGCTTGAACAGAAGACAGACCAAGAGCTCATTCGCCTCTATTTGACTGGAGACGAGATGGGCTTAGAGATACTGATAGATCGGTATAAATCTAAATTATATACATCCATTTATTTGTTGGTGAAAGATGATTATCTCGCTGAAGATATCTTTCAAGATACTTTTATTAAAGTGATCAACACACTTAGGGGAGGTCGTTATAATGAAGAGGGTAAGTTTTTGCCTTGGGTGATGCGTATTGCACATAATTTGGTGATCGATCACTACCGTAAGGAGCGGCGTACTCCTGTAGTCGTAAATAGCGATGGGTTCGACATATTTGACGTGCTGCATTTCGCAGATGAAAGTGTAGAGGCTAGGATGATTCGGGAGCAGACGCATCGTGACCTGCGAAGAATGATACAGCTGTTGCCGGATGACCAAAAGGAAGTGCTGATTATGCGGCATTATGGTGACATGAGTTTCAAGGAAATTGCCGACGTGACGGAAGTCAGTATTAATACTGCGTTGGGTAGGATGCGCTATGCACTTAACAATCTCCGGAAAATGATGTATGGCAAGGAGCTGGCACTAAAAATCAGTTAATTCCTTTTTATAGGCTTCATTTTCTCCGCCTGTATGCGTTGTGCGGTATCTTAGGCGAATAGCTTGCCTTGTACGACGGGAGGTAGAAGGCCTAGAAAGTTAAATTTTCGGACGACTGAATACGAGTGGGTGCCTACTAGACGCTTCAGCAAGGTCATGTTTTTTGCTTGAAAGGAGCTGCAATATCGGGTGTTCCTCCAGATTGGCCATACGGTTTCACCTTGGGAAGGGGTCAGATTCCTTGCAATGGTGATATGAGGTTTTGTTACGTAGTATGGGGAGGAGCCTTTCATTCCGTATATCCATGGCCTAAGTCCTTGTCGGTAAGTCGATACCAATTCCAGTATTGGCCGTGTTGATTTGATGTCTACGTAAAGGGTATGACCAAAACTACCAAAACCTGCTAATTCCACATTAAACGGCATGGCTAAGTCTGCAAGCTGCTGCAGCCGGTGGACAATGCGTTTTTCATAGCTTTCGTATTGTAAGAACCGCAATAATGTGATATGGCTTTTTGATACAATCGCATTTGGGTATTGGTGGCACATGGTAAAATACCGCTTGAATGCCTGTAACTCTTTTTGTGTCTGGCTGGAAGGCTCGATGATTAACAGATACTCATGTAATCGGCATCCCAATAGATTAAGCATTATCGTATCCATGATATCTAAAATTTTTAGTAAAAGTACTAAATATTTTTTAAATCGGAAACTGATAAATTAAATTTACTAATATTTTTATCAACAATCAATGCGGGTGAGATGAATCGGGCCGCTATTCGATGGATGGACTAGAAGATATCTTTTAGTGCTTGTTTGGCGGCGTAAAACCCACCCATGCCATGCACACCTCCGCCCGGTGGAGTAGAAGCAGAGCAGATGTAGATGCCTTTTGCAGATGTGCGATAGGGAGAGAAACGTAGTGCGGGCCGATTGAAGAGCTGGGCGATATTCACGATGCCGCCATTGATGTCGCCTCCGATATAATTGGGATTGTACTGTTCCATGGCTGCGGTATCGAATGTGTGTGTCGCCATAATGGTATCCCGGAATCCCGGCGCAAAGCGCTCCACCTGGTTGGTGATGGCTTCGGTCATATCGTTAGTCGAACCATTCGGCACATGGCAATACGCCCATCCGGTATGTTGCCCCGCTGGAGCACGTGTATCATCGAATACGCTTTGCTGGGCAAACAGAACAAATGGCTTCTCGGGGTGTTTGCCCCGCCAGGTTTGACGTTCTGAAGCTGCCACCTCTTCGAAGGTTCCTCCGAGATGCACCGTGCCAGCTTGCCGTGCCTCCATCGCCTTGAACGGAACGGCTTCTGATAATGCCCAGTCTACTTTGAATACCCCCATACCGTACCGATGACGTGAAAGCTGCCATCGATAAATGGTGGATAGGCGGTCGCCACATATTTGGAGCAGTTGCTTGGGAGACAAGTCAAACAGGATAGCTTTCGTATCCGGTAGGTCATTTAGTGATTTTACAGTGGTATTGGTTTGTATGGTGCCACCCAGCGACTGGAAATAGGTTGCTAGGGCATTGGCGATACATTGGGATCCGCCTTTAGGTATGGGCCACCCACCACGATGGCCCGTAATGGATAAGACAAAACCAATCGCAGATGATGTCATGGCTTCCAGCGGGATCATGCTGTGCGCCACAATCCCCGCCCACAGGCCGCGTGTTTCCTTGTTTTGGTAGCGTTTGGCAATTTGCTTGCCGGACTGCAACGATTTCAGGCCAAACTTGGCCAATGCCAATGGATGCGATGGCATTTTCATCATTGGGCCAAGGATATGGGTGTCGATTAACGGCCATTCGTCGACAAGCGGTTCCATGAGGTTTCGATAGGCAGCACCATCACCGCCTAATCTTTCGGCGGTTTGGTCGATGGATTGATATAGTGTGCCCGATGACCCATCATCAAACGGGTGGGCGGCTAAGATTTCCGGATGGATATAGGAGAGGCCGAAATCTTGCAACGGAAGCGAACGTAAAAATGGGGAAGCGGCTCCCATGGGATGGACCGCCGAACAAACGTCATGTAGGAAGTTAGGTAGGGTAAGTTCCGAGGTGCGCATTCCTCCACCTACGGTAGCCTTGGCTTCCAGCAACAAAACCTGCAGTCCTTTTTGTTGTAGGGTGATCGCTGCGGCCAACCCGTTTGGGCCCGAACCGACAACAACGGCATCGTATGATGGAAGATGGCTCATGGTATTTTTTACAGCGCTAAGGTACAAATCAAACAGACATTTTTAGAAACGGAGCGTAAAATGTGCTGTTTTTTGTTGGGGAGGAAAGAAGAAACAGAAAGAGGGTGCTCATTGAGCACCCTCTTTTGATTTTCAGCGGTCCGGACGGGGTCACAATCGAACCTTTGATACCTTTACTTGTGTTTCTGGATAGTCTTAAAATAGCATAAAGGGATAAAATGTAAATCACTTATTTTTAATTGGTTACAGGTTATTTTGTGTCCGAATTGCCCCTTTATGGCCCCTTTATGGCCCGTTTGACCCCTTTATGGCCCCTATATTCCTCTACGTCGAAAAGTATAGGAAGTGCCTTTTCCTGTCGTACCCACTTTTTCAATTAATTCCTTTTCAATCAACTCCTGCAAATCCCTTGTTGCCGTACGTTTTGATATATCAGCTAATTCCTGATACCGGGCATTGCTTATATTCCCGTGTTCTTTAATGTATAGCAGGGCATTGATCTGTCTTTTTTCCAAATTTAGCTTTTTCAAATATTCTTCGGTATATATGTCTTTTAGGAACGTTACCGAAATACCGCCCTGTTCTTCCTCGATAACCAGATCGGGCATACCATACTGCCTGCATCCCTCCACCATGATTTCTATCCCGCGTCCCCAGGATTCCACATATCCAGCCACGAAAAACACATTGGCAATCAACCTATTCCTTGGATAGGAACTATGTGTCTGCTTGAGCTGTTCAATGGAAAGTGTATCGGGCAGGCGTCCGGGATTCCAGATGCTTAGGCGGTCGTCATAGACCCGCAGAAAAATAAAGGTGCTCGAATAGTCCTTGTGGATAATCGAATTTAAGACGGCTTCGCGCAATGCTGATTCCGGGTAGTCCAACCCTTCGATTCGCTGTAGCCCCTCGTATGATATGGGCCTGATCAGGACTTGGCATCTAACGTCGTTATCACCTTGTCTGCCATATCCAATATATTTCCTTCAATTACGTCTTGGTGTCTGAGGTCGGCGTGGGACTTTCCAAAACGCCCTATTTTATAACGGGCCATCGTTGAGTACCGTTGTGGATTTTTTCCGAACAGCAACAAAGCCGCAAGTAAAAATTCGCCCTGCTCGTTGACCAGTTCTAGATTTTTTAGGATGGTCAACGTGTCCGCATTGGCCGCGCTTTCAGAAATACGTTGTTTACGTAGGGCTTTCTGAACAAATGGCCGGACTGCTTCTTCATCAATATCATCCAAGGAGGCATATGGAACAGGCTGTGCTTCCAGTGAGATGTTCATTTTACTAAGGATGAACTGATTAAGTGCGGTTCCTCGCAATTCCTGTTTGGTGCTGCCGCTTCGATAATGGTGTATGCCCTGATAGGAAACAGGCACGGTGCTTATAGGGACGACAATCTCGATGTAATATTTCCCATCCTTTTCGTGAAGGTTGACGTCTACCACCAGCCCCAGATGGTTGACGATTTTATTGGGCAGGTCGTCCATCAGCTTTTTGTAACCATTCACTCCTGTCACGTTGCCCTTATCATCCATGCCAATATAAATGCGGCCTCCCTGTGCATTAGCAAAACCACATACCCATTTTCAGGTATTCATCTCTCCACGACTGTTTATATTCTATGTTCTGTTGTTCTGACATAAATTCAATTCGATAGCGCAACCACCGTTAGCAAAAATACAATTTTAAGGTGATGATATCAGGGAAAGCCCTATGTGTGCGGTCGAAGTAGTAAAAAAACCGATGATACGGGCACGGGTGTGTGAATCAATACGGTAAAGATGAAAAATGCTCGCTTACACCTTTGGGTTCGATACGACCGGTCACTATAAACAAAAAAGCACTGATTATCAGTGCTTTTTTAGTTGGCGGTCCGGACGGGACTCGAACCCGCGACCCCATGCGTGACAGGCATGTATTCTAACCAGCTGAACTACCGGACCTGCGTTCCCTTTTGGGTTTGCAAATATAGCGCGATTTATTGATTTGCAAACATTTTTTTCAAAAAAATTATAACGTCGCTCCTTCTTTCATTTTCTCCGCATTTTCGGCAAATTGAAGCGCGTCAATAACGTCTTGGATATCACCATCCATGATGGCCGGGAGGTTGTACATGGTCAGTCCGATTCGATGTTCGGTAACTCGTCCCTGGGGATAATTGTACGTTCTGATTTTGGCCGATCGATCACCGGTGGAGACCATGGTTTTCCGTTTCGCAGCAATATCGCCGTGCTTCTTTTGCACTTCGAGTTCATAAAGTTTGGACCGCAGCATCTCCATCGCCAGCTCGCGGTTGGCCAATTGCGAGCGTTCTACTTGGCATACCACGACGATGCCCGTAGGTTTGTGCGTAAGTTGCACCTTGGTTTCCACTTTATTGACATTCTGTCCACCTGCGCCACCGGAGCGGGACGTCTGCAATTCGACATCCGCCGGGTTGATTTCCACATCCACTTCTTCCGCCTCGGGCAGTACAGCCACTGACGCTGCTGACGTATGTACACGTCCTTGGGTTTCAGTATCCGGTACGCGTTGCACACGGTGCACGCCCGATTCATATTTTAACTGCCCATATACATCCTCGCCGCTTACTTTAAGGATGACTTCCTTATAACCGCCAGCAGTACCCTCGGTGACATCCATCACTTCGGCACGCCATCCTTTCTGTTCGAAATAGCGGGTGTACATGCGGTATAGATCGCCAGCAAACAAGGCTGCTTCGTCTCCGCCCGTTCCCCCACGAATCTCGATGATCGCATTTTTGGCATCTTCCGGATCCTTGGGGATCAGCATCAACCGGATTTCCTCTTCCTTCTCTTCTTTCTGTTCCAATAGAATGTCTAACTCCTCCTTCGCCATCTCGCGCAATTCCTGGTCTTTCTCGTTGGCGAGGATATCCTTGTTGGTTTCGATGTTACTGACCATATTCTTGTAAATATGGTATTGATCGACGATTTTGCCCAAGTCCTTATATTCCTTGTTGAGTTTAGCAAACCGCTTCATATCATTGATGGTCTCGGGGTTACTTAACTCGCGTTCTACTTCCTCCCAACGGTCTTTTATAGCTTTTAATTTCGCTAACATAATATGGATAAGTGTCTATTTTTATCAATCCCGTAAATCTCATACGGAAAAAGTCCACAAAAGTACGGATTTTAGACCGCAATCACACACCTAATGCATACGTGACAATATTCACGGCAAATTGTGTGTTGTCTTTCGCTAAGAAGCGCTTATTTCGGAAATCGTAGTCCCACTCGCAACCATAGTCCTTGTTACTGTAGAGCACCCCAATCCTTCCATTAATCTCGATTGCCTTCAAGTAATCGTGGACGAGGTCGTCCCCCCAACCATTCAATTCAAATGAGCTGGTGGGTGGGCCTTTCTCAAAGGTGAAAAATGACGAGTAGATGGCGTGGTCATTGGGAATTTTCTTCAGTGCATCGGATCCGAAAAGCGTGCTCATCTGTTCCTCAAAGGATTTGGCAAAAAGCCCATCGATGTCATGGTTACAGTCGTCCGCGAACACAAAGCCTCCGTTTTGCACATATTGCTTGAAATGGTTGGCTTCCTGTTGGTTGAACTGTACCAGTTTATGGCCACTGATATAACAAAAGGGGTATTCAAACAATTCATCACTAGCCAAATCAACGATCTTTTCTTCCATCACTAACGGTATCGTCGTGTATTCCAATAACGAGTTTAAGACGTTAGATGGCATACGCTGATCCGTATCCCAATTTCCAGACTGGTATTTTAGCCGAACGAACGTAAAACTTGACCTTAACATTGTTCCAAAGTACTGGCATTACCATTAAAAACCAAGTAATTTTATGCCGTTTTATTGTAATTTTCTTGATAAGCACCTCATGGTCGTTTTATTTTGAATAAAATTGACACTATATTGAGCATGTTTTCACAAAGTTAGGTGCTTTAATTTATTTTTTTTGCTTTGAACGTATCAGAATCAACTATTGGGGGATTGGTCGACCAACTCTCGCTATTGAAAAAAGAAATCCAAAAGATCATCGTCGGGCAGGATGACATCATCGAAGAAATCCTCGTTGCGCTGATGGCAGGTGGTCACTGCCTGTTAGAAGGAGTGCCAGGCTTGGCAAAAACATTGCTTGTCCGCACGATGGCACAAGCGCTCGACCTCCCGTTCCGACGGATCCAGTTTACACCAGATTTAATGCCAGCCGATATCATCGGTACCGAAATCTTGGAGGAAGACAAGGAAAGTGGAAAGCGCTATTTCAGGTTTATCCGCGGCCCGCTGTTTGCCAATATCATCCTCGCTGATGAAATCAACCGTACCCCTCCAAAAACGCAGTCGGCACTCCTTGAGGCGATGCAAGAGTTTGAAGTCACCTACGCCGGTAAAACGTACCCGCTTGACAAACCATTTTTTATCCTTGCCACGCAAAACCCCATTGAGCAAGCCGGTACATATCCACTGCCCGAAGCGCAGTTAGACCGTTTCCTGCTATACATCAAAATAGGTTACCCAGCGGCCGATGAGGAAATGCAGATTCTGCGTGACACCACCGGCACGAAAAAAGAAAACATCAAGGCCATTATCGGTGGCAAAGAGATACAATACCTGCAGCAATTGGTTCGTGAAGTCGAAATCAGTGATCAGTTGGTTGCGTATGTCAGTTCGCTTGTTAGGGCTACGCGTCCAGACCCAGATGCATTGCCTTATGTGAAAGATTGGGTGCAATGGGGGGCAGGACCGCGGGCAGGGCAAGCGCTTATCCTCACTGCTAAAGCCCGTGCGTTACTGCACGGACGTTTTGCCGTCGTTCCGGAAGACATTAACCGGATGGCATTCCCGGTATTGCGACACCGTGTGCTGATGAACTTTGCTGCCGAAAGTGAAAAGGTGACCAGCGATGCCCTGACAAACGAACTAATCAGTATATTGGGGAAGAAGTTTTCTTGAACATGAAACACATACCAGACCCGAAAACAATGGCGGCAATCAAGGACCTGTCCTTGGTAGCAAAGACCATCGTGGATGGTTTCATGAGTGGCATCAACAGCAGCCGAATCCGTGGAGAAGGGGTGACCTTCAGCCAATACCGGAACTACTTGCCTGGAGATGACCTGCGAAACCTCGATTGGAAAATCTACGGCCGAACGGAAAGGTACTACATCCGACAGGCGGAGTCGGAAAAGACCATGGCCATATATTTGGTGATCGACGCCAGTGCCTCCATGGCTCACGACTGTGGCGGTTATACCAAAATCCAGTACGCTCGCCAACTTGCCGCCGCATTGGCATTGCTGGCATACCGACAGGGAGACGAAGTTGGGCTTGTCATCGTCAACGGCGAGGGGGTACAACGCATACCTCCGCGTCATGACACCCAGCAGCTACAACGGATTTACCATGCCTTAAACCAGATGGAAGCAACAGGTCGTTTCGATGAACTGGAAAAGTACAAGCAATTATATTTTACCTCGGGCAAGGAATTGACCATTTTAATCACGGATTTTTACGAACATCAGGATGAAGTGACCAAACTGATGAGCCTGCTAAATGCACGAGGCCAAGAGACGATCCTGCTGCACTTAATGGCAGCGAATGAGCTTGAAGGTCAGTTTAAGGGATACGATGCACTGGAAGACCTCGAAACCGGGGAGGTCGTTATGCTTGGCGGGTCGGCACCGGCAGATCGGCAACTGCTAGAGGCTTTTTTGGCTGCAGCGAAGCAAGTGTTACAACGCAATCATGTTTACTACGAGTTGGTCAATGCCAACGACACACCTGGTCAGGCATTGAACAGCTTTTTGGTTAGGAGAAATAAACCCACGCGATAAGGTGTCTGTCGAGTTCTTATACCCACTTGGTTTTCTGGCTGCCACGAGTATCATCGTTCCGGTAGTGATCCACCTGTGGCGTAAACAAACGCGTAAGGTACTGCGGGTCGGGAGTATCCGGGTATTCGATCATGCAAAGCGACAGCGCATCAACCGTGTTCGGATTGTCAACTGGCCGCTATTGCTGCTGCGCTGCCTACTCATGCTGATCTTTTCCGCTGGCTTGGCAGCTCCTTATATCGACTTGCATCGCCTCAAAGCAGACGAAACGGGATGGGTATTGTTGGGATCTGGTTATGAGGATAGCCTGAGCGCCGACCAACAACAGCAACTGGATAGCTTACTGAATCAGGGATACGGACTGCGTGCATTCGAGCCAGGTTTCCGCAGTATCGATCGGCAAGCGCGCGACACGGTGGCCCAAGAAACGAACCCGTTTAGCCTCATCTACCAACTCAATGAAGCGGTGACCTCAGATTTCCCCGTGGTGATCTTCAGCCGGCCGCTCATCAATGATTTTACGGGTGACCTGCCAACAACCAGTACGAAGCTGACTTGGCATGCTTTTGCACAGCAACAGGCAGATACTGCACATACGCAGTGGATTACCCGCGCCTGGACAAAGGCGTCGGGCGATATTGGGGTGATTGTTGCCTCATCAGACGTCAACGCATCTCGATATGAACCGCTGGTCATAGCGGGCGACGGTAGCGAACAAGGTATTCAATTGATGGTGGAGCAAGGGAAAGCGTTGGTAAAGTCATCCACTCAATCGAATTGGGTCGAGGTAGCTGACGACCCGCTCGATATCCGTTTGGCGACAGACGCACCGTTGCCCGACATCGAGTACCTCAACGCATTGCTGACTGCCTTTCAACAGGCAAGCGACTTGCCCATAGCGGTGGGCACTTACCAGTCGGGGGATACCTGCGATCTGTTGTTTGACTTCACGACCACCGGCGTGCATGATCACGCCGCCCATGCCGTTTTCCGCTATATGCAAGGAGAAATAGTGGAACAGCAGGATAATTACTTGATAGCGACCGGCACGCATGTCAATAGGGAAGGGATAAAGATCCACAAGATGATTGTCGCTGAGGATGACGGGGAACCAATCTGGTTAGACAGCTATGGAAGGCCCATACTAACCGTAAGCCGACAAGAGGAACAAATCCTGTTTCGCTGTTACATCCGTTTTAATCCACAGTGGACGGATTTGGTCTGGTCTACAGCATTTGCCAATAGCTTATTGCCGCTGCTTATCGATGTGGATGAACCCCTTCTGGCAAACAGTTTTCACCGATATCCCATGGATAAGCGGGCATTCACTGGAACGATCTACCTGCCGCATGGTGAAAAAGTACAGCGAGGTGCTGGTGGCACGCCCAAGGAGGCGAATGCCATCCCTTATTTGGCTTGGCTCGCCCTATTGGTATTGGTAGCCGAACGAATCGTGACCTATGGTTTTCAGTTGAAACCGAAGGATGGATAATTTGAAGTTGATGGACAATCTGAACGGGTTGAAGTGGATAACTAGACGTAAACACCAATGGTTGGCATACCAACTGATGGCGAAGCTCCTGTATGCCTTGGCGATAACATTGGTTATTGTGGCTATTTTGCTTTGTTTCGTGCCGCTACCCCTTTGGGTGTACGTACTTACCTTAGGGGCGTGCTTCACGGGGCTTTTGTTTTTCTCCGGTATTGTCAACATTGGACATAGCGAAATTGCACATATGCTTGATGTGCGCTTCCCGCAGTTGCAACATAGTGCATCGTTGCTGCTGAAACCCTCGCACGCGCTGGGTACATTGCAACAATTGCAAGTCAACCGCCTACAACAATCGGTATCCGATTTATCAGCCACCGATTTCATTAGCTATCGAGCATTGTATAGGCCACTTATAGCCGTGTCGCTCGCAGCTGTGGTATACTTAGGTATTTCCCACTATGTGGCACCCCGTTTAGACCGCTATCGAAACAATAGTTTAGACGAAATAGTCGCTCAGCCAACAAAGCCGCCGGTGGCCTTGCCGCCGACCGTTACCGCGGCGCAAGTCGTGATCAAAGCACCTATTTACACCAAGCTTCCCGAGCATAAGCAAAATCATTTGAATATCGTTGCCCCGATTGGCTCGACCATCGACCTGCACCTAACGACCAGTACATCCGCTGGAGAGATGGCGGTGTTGCTGGATGGCAAAACGCAGCTAGCACTACAGCGGCACCCCACCGATAGCCTACAATGGGAGGCTTCCTTCAAGCCACAGAAAAGTGGCTTTTACCAGCTCGTGCTCGACGGAGAACTGTCCGCCCTTTATCCGCTGGAGCTGATACCGGATCTACCGGTATCCATTCAGGTGACTAATCCTGAACAATATACCATCATCGATTTCGGCTTTCCGGAAATTGTGGACTTGAAAGCTACCCTGAAAGACGACTACGCCATTGCTAACGCCCAACTTGTCGCTACCATTTCGACGGGCAAAGGGGAGGGAGTAAGCTTCAAATCACACGAGATCCCGCTCAGTACAGCGATAGTGGGAAGAAAAGACGCCACACTTACGCAAAAAATCGACTTAAAGAAGCTGGGGATGGCGTCAGGTGATGAACTTTACTTCTACTTGAAAGCTAATGACTACACCGGACAGGAGAGCCGTTCGGATGTGTTTGTTGTGGTGCTGCAAGACACAGCAGCGTTATTTAGTATGTCAGGCATGGTGAGTGGGGTAGACCTCGTGCCGGAATACTTCAGAAGCCAACGGCAGATCATCATGGATACGGAAAAACTCATCGCCGAAATGGACACGCTCTCCACGCCTGAAGCTCAAAACAAAAGCAATAACCTCGGCATCGATCAGCAACTTCTCCGCCTGCGATACGGACAGTTTCTGGGCGAAGAGGCAGAAGACGACATCGGCGGACATATCGGCCACAACCATGATGATGATCATCCCGGCCACAGCCACCTGCCGAAGGAGGAAATTGTTAGCCATGGCAGAGTACGTGACTGGAAAAACCACGACCCTAACCATGAAGGCCATGAGGATCATGCCGAGGAATTTGAACGAGCCAATGCAGCGGAAGTGCCAATAGACGTGGGAGAACTCATCGCTGCGATGTCGCACCAGCACGACCGTGCCGAAGACGCTACTTTTTTCGATGCCGAGCAGAAGGCACACCTAAAGGCGACGCTCACGGAAATGTGGAACACCGAGTTACGTTTACGCACCTATAAACCGCAAGAAGCCCTCCCGTACGCCTACAAGGCCCTCCGGCTATTAAAGGAATTGCAACAGAAATCACGGGTATATGTAGGCAAGGCACCTACCAAAACCACACCCTTAAGCCCCGAAAAGCGACTTACTGGCGACCTCGAAGAGATTGCCGGAGCTACGCGGCAATATAGCGCGGTTGAGGATCCCTCAAGTTTAACAATGAGACAGGATTTGCAGCGAACGCTCGCTTTTCTATCCAACCTCAAAACGACGCAACAATTGGATGATACCGGTCTGCGGCTCCTGCTCATGGCTGAAGGTAGTATATTGGAAGCAGCTAGCTTGGAACCGACTAAATACTTGGGTGCGCTCAAGGCCATCCGCCTATTGGAAGAACGGTCAGGAAAAAACAGCCTCGCTGAAATCCAACTTGTGGAAAAGGCCATCCATGATTTATTACCCACATTAATGCAACAACCGCTGAAAAAGAGTCATGCCAGCAAGCAAAACATTTATCAGCTTTATTTTGACCAGCTAACGCACTGACGATACCATGACATTGCCCCAGGTTCTTTTCCTATTTATCGCGTTGACCTTGTTGACTTACCTGCTTCTCCAAGAAAGGCGAGCTACGAGTAAGGTGCCGTTATGGGTCAGGTATATAGCGGGTTTACTGGCCATAGTTGCATTACTGGGCTGGATGTTTCCCATCAGTTATCCGGTTGGTTGGCACCGAGACGGCGGTACCGATGGGTTTACGGTACTCACTAGCGGCACCCCAGATAGTACCATCAGTGTTGTGGCAAAAAGCCAATATGCGGTCACCACCGACGGCGACATTGCCCAGCGGTATCAGATTCCGTTCATTCAGGATTGGGTGGGCTTCTTGAACCAACACCCCACGTCGGCATTGGATGTCCATGGATTTGGCCTCACGCAGGTTCAACAAGCTGCCGTGACAAGCCGGCCGTTGACGTACCACCGGCCGCCACTCCCGCAGGGAGTCATTTTCTGCGAGTGGCCGCGGCAGTTGCAAGCGTCTACGCCGTTTACGGTGCAGGGGCAATACCACAACCCGTCGGATCGCGAGCTGAAAGTGTTTTTGCTGAGTGCTTCACAGCCGGTAGATTCTGCTACCATCGCCCCTCAAGGGGTTCACCTCTTCTCCTTGTCTTACCTGCCCAAGCAACTCGGAAACAACTTGTTCGGGTTGGCAACCGTTGACGGGAAGGACACGACACGTGTCGAAAAACTACCCGTATCCATCATCCCGGCACAGACACTCCGTACGGTCATGCTAGCCGCTGCGCCGTCGTTTGAATATAAATTCATGACCAATTGGCTGCAACAGCTACATTATGCGACCGCTTTCCGGGCCCGTATTTCTACAGCTAAATTTGCTACTGCTTATAGCGAGGAAATGGACCTATCGCTGTCTCCCCCGCTGCGTGAGACCACTTTCAACAATATAGATCTGCTTATTGCCGATGAGACGGAGTTGTCGGCACTATCCCAAGGTGAGCAGCAAGCGATAGCACGTGCAGTCCGATCGGGGATGGGCCTCCTGCTTTTTTTGGGAGATGAAAAAAACAGGTCGCTGCTGAGTGAGGGATTTAGTCGCTCTCCAGCATCGGATCAACAGGGGCAAGCCATTGCCCTTACCACTATGGATGGGAAGGAATACCCAAAATTGCTTGCTTCTCCCTTCGGCAGCATACAAACCAAACCTTCCCAGCAGTCGTTGGTATACCATGGCAGCCAAACCGTAGCGGCCTCACAGCTTTACGGCAATGGGCGTGTTACGGCGACTACCTTTAACGGCAGTTATGCTTGGTGGTTGCGGAATCAACAGTCGGCATACACCCAATTTTGGTCTTTTCTATTAGATAACACTACTTCAGGTATTCAATACGCTTCGCTCGACGTGCAACTGCCGCGTTTTCCTACAATCTATACGCAGACAAATATGGTGCTGCAACAGCCTGCTGATTCTTCCCTTGCCATTGATGGTCAATCGTACCCATTGCTTCAACATGAATACCTATCGGATTTCTTTCAGTTGACGTTCTGGTCCCAACGGCCCGGGTGGCACGTTATCACGACACAACAAGCGGACAGTACGTGGTTTTATGTATATGAACGGAACGACTGGCAAGCAGCGAAAAATGTGGAGACCATCAATGCAATGGATGGGTTTTATAGCAGGTACCAGACCCAATCGACAAAAAATACCACGCAAGAAATACAACGAAAACAAGTGCCAAAATGGATATTTTTCGTACTTTTCCTTGCCGCTTCAAGTGTGCTATGGTACGCTTCACGTGAATATAACCAAAATGTTATGTAATTTTTGGAAGTTTTGCAATTACAAATCTTACTTTGGTTTCCTCAATTCGATTAATTTAATAAGTAGCCGGCTGTTGGCAACAATTTAAAACGACAACATTGAAAAGAAAAGATTTCTTAAAGATGACCGGCATGGGAATCGGTGCCTATGCATTGGCAGATTTACCACTGTTTACAAAAGCGATTGCTCAGGAGAAGGCGTTGGAACGGATAGACGTATCCTTAAAAAAGCAACTCGCGGACGTGGCATTGAACGTTGCAAAAAGCCACGGCGCTACCTATACTGATGTACGCATCGGACGTTACCTTAACCAAACCATTACCACCCAGGAAAAGCGTGTAAGGGGCTTGCAAAGTACTGAATCTTATGGCGTAGGCATTCGCGTCATTGCCGATGGGTGCTGGGGGTTTGCAGCAACGGACAAGGTGGATAAGGACAGCATCGCGCAAACGACAGCGTTGGCGGTAGCCATCGCCAAAGGAAATGCACGTATAATGGCGGAGCCCGTCCATCTGGCTCCGCAGCGCGGGCTTGGTGAGCAAACGTGGTCTACGCCGATTGAAAAAAATCCCTTCGAAATACCCGTTGGTGAAAAGGTAGATTTGTTGCTCGCAGCCAATCAATCAGCATTAGATGGTGGAGCCAACTTTGTGACGTCCAATCTTTTCATGATCAATGAACAGAAGTATTTCGCCAGCACAGACGGCTCTTATATCGATCAGGATATCCACCGCATCTGGCCGACTTTCACCGTCACAGCCATTGATCGGGCATCCGGCAAATTCCAAACCCGAGATAGCCTCAGTGCTCCCATGGGCATGGGTTATGAATACCTGACACCAGGCAGTCCCTATCGGATTGATGGTATACCCGTAACGTTATATAAGGATCGCTACGACATTATCGCTGACGCCGCTTCGGCCGCTCAACATGCCAAAGAGAAGATTGGTGCGAAATCCGTAGAACCGGGCAAGTACGACCTTGTACTGGATCCGCTGCATCTCGGCCTCACTATCCATGAATCGGTAGGTCATTCCACCGAACTCGACCGGGTGCTGGGCTACGAAGCGAATTACGCTGGCACTAGCTTCCTCACGTTGGATAAATGGGAATCCAGAAACTTCAACTTCGGCAATGAATTGGTGAACGTAGTGGCCGACCGCACACAGCGTGGTTCATTAGGGGCCGTGGGATATGACGACGAAGGGGTGCCTGCCGGGAAGTGGGATGTCATCAAAGACGGTATCTTGGTCAACTACCAAACCATCCGCGATCAGGCGCACATTTTGGGGCTCGATGCCTCGCAGGGTTGTTGCTACGCCGATAGTTGGAATAGCATCCAATTCCAACGCATGCCCAACATTTCCCTGCTGCCTAATAAAAACAGCCGTAAAGTAAGCGACATGATCAAGGACGTTGAAAAGGGTATCTATATCGTGGGCCGGGGTTCCTATTCCATCGACCAACAACGATACAACTTCCAATTTGGCGGGCAATTGTTTTATGAAATCAGCAATGGTAAAATCGTGGGTATGCTTAACGACGTAGCTTACCAAGCCAATACGCAAGAGTTTTGGAATGCCATGGTCGATATTGCGGACGAAGAAGACTACCGCTTGTTTGGCACTTTCTTCGATGGAAAGGGTCAACCTTCCCAAGTCAGTGCGGTATCGCACGGATCATCCACGGCCCATTTCAAAGGAATCAATGTCATTAATACCGGTAGATCCATCGGATAGTACCACACGAGCAGAACATATTTGTTTTATTTTAACCATTTATTAATAGACAACGCATGAAAAGAAAGGATTTCCTCTATTACACATCTATGGGAATGGGGGCATTGCTCATGCCGAAAATGGGCTTATTCGCCCGCCCTATCGACCCACTGGAGGCATTGATGGAACGGGCGGACGCTCAGGCCAAGAAGGTGCTGGCAGACGTGGCGCTCAACGAAGCCAAATCTAAAGGAGCGACCTATGCCGATGTACGCATTGGCCGCTACCTCAACCAATTTGTCTTTACCCGCGAAAAACAGGTGCAGGGTGTTGCGAATACGGAGTCTTACGGTATCGGCATCCGCGTCATCGTCAATGGCTGTTGGGGCTTTGCGGCCACCAACAACATGACGAAAGAAGACATCGCGGTAGCGGCTGCCCAAGCCGTGGCCATTGCTAAGGCCAATGCCAAGATTCAAGGTAGCGACGTCACCTTGGCTCCCCAACAGGGTTATGGGGAAGTTAGCTGGCAAACCCCCATCGAAACCAATGCTTTTGCGGTACCTATCAAAGATAAGGTAGACCTGTTGCTGCAAGTCAATGACGTAGCCCTTCAAAACGGTGCCAGTTTTATCAGTTCCCGTATTGCCGCCGTTAATGAGCAGAAGTATTTCGCTTCTACCGATGGTTCCTATATCGACCAGGATATCCATCGGATTTATCCTAGCTTTAATGTCACGGTCATCGATCGTGCCTCAGGCAAATTCCAAACCCGAAACGCCTTAAGTTCCCCCATGGGAATGGGCTACGAGTATTTAAACGCCGGTCCGGAAGACAAGGTTTCCGGCGTGGTTACGCGCTACAAAAAACGGTACGATATCCTCGAAGATGTGAAAGCCGCGGCACTGAATGCCAAGGAAAAGATCACGGCCAAATCGGTCGAACCCGGCAAATACGATGTCGTACTCGATCCATCACATCTTTGGCTGACCATCCACGAGTCGGTGGGTCACTCCACCGAACTCGATCGTGTATTGGGCTATGAAGCCAATTACGCCGGCACGAGTTTCCTAACGTTGGATAAGCTGAATTCCAAAAACTTCAACTTCGGTAATGAGTTGGTCAACGTAGTCGCTGACAAAACGGAAGTGGGATCGCTTGGTGCAGTGGGCTACGACGATGAAGGCGTCAAATGTAAAAGTTGGGATCTGATCAAGGACGGTATTTTGGTTAATTTCCAAGCAACGCGCGATCAGGTGCATATGTTGGGCGAAAACGCTTCGCACGGTTGTAGCTACAGCCAGGGATGGGACGATGTGCAATTCCAGCGCATGCCTAACGTATCCCTCCAGCCGGGCAAAAGCAAGTTGTCAGTGGATGAGCTGATCAAAGATGTCGAGAAGGGCATCTACATCATCGGCGACGGTAGCTTTTCCATCGACCAGCAACGCTATAACTTCCAGTTTGGCGGACAGCTCTTTTACGAGATCAGCAACGGCAAGATCGTGGGCATGCTCAACGATGTGGCTTACCAATCCAACACACAGGAATTCTGGAATGCATGTGCCGGCATCTGTGACGAATCGGACTACCGACTCGGTGGCGCTTTCAACGATGGCAAAGGACAGCCTTCGCAGAGCAATGCCGTATCCCACGGCAGCGCCACCACCCGGTTCAATGGAGTTAATGTAATCAACACAGCAAGAAATATTTAATGTTATGGCTATTTTAAGCAAAGAAGAAGCACAAGCGATACTCACCAAGGTATTGAGTTATTCCACCGCCGACGAATGCGTCGCCTCTTTGGGCGGGTCAGACGAAGGGAATATTCGCTATGCTAACAATGCCGTATCCACGGCTGGTGCTGCCAGCACCATGAGCCTCTCCGTAAGTTCCGTATACGGCAAGAAAGTGGGGTCAGCCAGTATCAACGAATTTGACGATGCCTCCCTGAAAAAGGCTGTGGAACGCTCGGAAGAGCTTGCAAAGCTATCTCCCGAAAATCCGGAGTACATGCCGATGCTGGGGCCGCAGACCTATGACGAATCGCCCACGTACGTAGACGCCACCGCGGCGATCGATCCGGCCATCCGCGCTAATATGGTCGCCGACAGCATACAGGTGTCGAAGGGTGAAAACCTCGAAGCGGCCGGATTCCTCAACAATAGCGCGGGTTTCCGCGCCATGATGAATTCCAAGGGGCTTTTTGCCTACAATAACAGCACCAATGTATCCTTCTCGGTCACGATCCGCAACCAAGAGGGCACTGGATCGGGTTACGCCAGCAACAGTTTCAACGATGTCAGTAAACTGGACACGCTCGCCATGAGCCGGGTTGCCGCCCAGAAAGCCAAGACATCCGCAGGTGCCAAAGCGATCGAACCCGGCAAATACACGGTGATACTCGAGCCTTTGGCGGTGAGCGACCTGGTCGGATGGATACTACGTGGTTTTGATGCCCGGAGTGCCGATGAAGGGCGGAGTTTTATGAGCAAAAAAGGTGGCGGTACACGGCTTGGTGAACAGCTTTTTGATGAGCGCATCAACATCTATTCCGATCCACTGAACCCGGACCTGCCTTCGGCAACGTGGGACGGGGACGGCCAGCCCCTGAAAAGGACCTCTTGGGTGGAAAATGGCGTGGTGAAGAACCTGTCCTATTCGCGCTATTGGGCAGCCCAAAAAGGAGTCGATCCCCTGCCTTCCAGCTGGGGCATGGTCATTCCAGGAGGCAACTCGTCAATTGAAGACATGATCAAAAGCACCGAACGCGGTGTGTTGGTCACCCGGTTCTGGTACATCCGTTCGGTGGATCCGCAAAGCCTGCTACTCACCGGACTTACCCGTGATGGTACGTTCTATATCGAAAACGGACAGATTCAGTTCCCGATCAAAAACTTCCGCTTCAATGAAAGCCCCATCATCATGCTCAACAATGTCGAGGAACTTGGCGCGACACAGCGATCAGGCAACATCATGGTGCCACCGATGAAAATCAGAGACTTTACGTTTACATCGCTCTCTGATGCCATATAGCATTTGCTAAGTAAAATAAGGCCGTCCGGAAATGTATTTTCGGACGGCCTTTTTGTGTTACTATTTGATGTCGAAGTGCCTTGGTCTTGGTAGACCCACGGAGTTGCCGCTAGGTTAATGCGATGAAACAGCCTTAAGGCCGATGATGGAGCCGATTAAGGTCGTGATAAAGACCAAGCGCCACACCGTGGCCGGTTCCTTAAAGAAAATAATACCCACCAATACGGTTCCTACCGCACCTATCCCCGTCCATACGGCATAGGCAGTACCTAGTGGTAATGACTGGGTGGCTTTGATCAATAAAGCCATGCTGAGCGTAAGGCAAATCACAAAGCTCGTATACCACCAATATGAAGTCGCACCTGTCGTCTCTTTGGCCTTGCCTAGGCTCGTCGTAAATCCAACCTCGAATAATCCTGCGATGATCAAAATAACCCAGTTCATGATGATTGATTAGTGGTTTACCGATTCCATTTTTTCAATTCCAGTTTTTTCCCGTCAAATACAGCGTATGTATCGTGGTTAATCCACTCCCCAAGATTGATATAACGACTGTTATGGGGCAGCGCAATGTCCAATGGAAGGTGGCGATGCCCAAAAATGAAGTAATCAAAATATTGCTTTTCGAGTATTTCCTTTGCAAATACCACCAGCCATTCCTTGTCCTCGCTTTTCATTTCTTCTTGCCCTCCGGAAGAGATGCGGCTGTGCGCAGACCATCGTTGGGCAATGCCAATACCCAGGTTCGGATGCAGTCTGGCAAACAGCCATTGGCATAACCGGCTTCTAAATATTTTTTTAAGTACTTTGTATTTTCGGTCACCGGGGCCAAGGCCGTCGCCGTGGTGTAGGTAAAACGTCTTGCCGCCGCGTTCGATGATGAGTTCATTGTCCACAATGGTGGCACCCAGTTCGTGTTTGAGGTAGCCAAACATCCACATATCGTGATTGCCTTTGAAGAGGGTGAGTTTTACCCCCATGTCAGCAAGCTCAGCAAGTTTGCCAAGGAAGCGGATATACCCCTTGGGTACCACGGTAGCATACTCGAACCAAAAATCGAAGATATCACCCATCAGATAAAGCTCACTCGCATCGTTTTTGATGCTATCGAGCCAGTTGGCCACGCGCGACTCCCGCTCGCGTGTCTTGGAGCGGGGGTGGGCACCCAGATGGAAATCAGAGGCAAAATAGATCTTATCGCGTTCAGCCATTGCCGCCAAACTTAGCCAAAATTGTTGTGATGTACAATGCTGATATGGGGAGGGACGTAATAATCATGCAAATCGTAAAAATCTTTTTAGCTTTGTTTCGAACATCATGTTTACCAACAGTTATTATGAATAAAAATATTGGAATCATTGTATTGGCTACCCTCGTATCCGCTTGTGGGAACGAGAAGACCATTGAACCAGCACAGGATATCACACTTTTGCCTTATCCCGAGACAAAAAAAGGGGAAGTGGTCGACAACTATTTTGGTGTGGAAATACCCGACCCATACCGTTGGCTTGAAAACGATACAGCTGCTGACACCAAAGAATGGGTAGCGCAGCAAAATGAGGTAACCAATAATTATTTGGCACAAATCCCTTACCGTGATGCCATCGGCAAGCGGTTAGAGACACTGTGGAATTATGAGAAATTTTCGGCACCCTTTAAGGAAGGCGATTATACATACTTCTATAAAAATGATGGGTTGCAAAACCAAAGCGTGTTGTATCGTCAAAAAGGCGAAGATGGAGAAGTGGAAGTTTTCCTCGATCCGAATACCTTTTCCGATGACGGCACCACTTCATTGGCGGGAATCGCATTCAGCAAGGATGGTAGCTTGGTGGCCTATCAATTGTCGGAAGGTGGGTCTGATTGGCGCAAGGTGGTGGTCATGCAAGCCGCAGATAAAAAGATAATTGGAGACACACTTGTCGACGTCAAATTCAGTGGGTTGGCATGGCGTGGAAACGAAGGCTTTTATTACAGCAGTTACGACAAGCCCAAGGAGGGGAGTGCGCTATCGGGTATGACCGACCAGCATAAACTCTATTTCCACAAGTTGAATACTCCTCAGGGTGAAGACGAGCTGATCTTTGGTGGTTCCACTACCCCTCGGCGTTATATCGGGGCATACCTGACCGAAGATGAGCGGTTTCTGGTGATCTCGGCAGCCAATACCACCAGTGGCAACGAACTATATATTCAGGATTTGGCAGCCCCCAATGGTCGTATCATCAATGTCGTGAGTAGTTTGGATAAGAATCATAGCGTGATCGACAATGATGGTGATCGTTTATTTATCTACACGAACCTGAACGCACCCAATGGGAAAATAGTTGTCACGGATGTGAATAACCCTAACCCGGATCAATGGGCGGACCTGATTCCCGAAACGGAAAATGTCTTGAATCCAAGTACCGGCGGAGGCAAGATATTTGCCAACTACTTAAAGGATGCCACCTCCATGGTGCAGCAATTTGATCGCGACGGTCAACTGGAGCGTACCATCGAATTGCCAGGCATTGGTTCGGCGGGAGGGTTCGGAGCCAAACTGGAAGATAAGGAGTTATATTATTCATTTACATCCTATATCTACCCATCGACGATTTTCAAGTACGATATCGAGTCAGGCCAGTCTGAATTATACAAAGCTTCGGGTGTAGACTTTGATCCCAGTCGTTACGAGTCTAAGCAAGTATTTTATACGTCGAAAGATGGAACCCGTGTTCCCATGATCATTACACATAAAAAAGGATTGGTGCTTGATGGAAGTAACCCGACAATCCTTTATGGATATGGCGGGTTTGACATCAGTTTAACCCCCTCGTTCAGTACCGCAAACATCATCTTGCTAGAGCAGGGAGGGGTATATGCAGTGGCTAACCTACGGGGAGGAGGGGAGTACGGCGAAAAGTGGCATTTGGCGGGCACCCAACTCCAAAAGCAGAATGTATTTGATGATTTCATCGCTGCCGCGGAATACCTGATCGATGAGCGCTACACCAGTTCCGAAAAATTGGGCATCTCCGGCGGATCCAATGGCGGTCTTCTCGTCGGGGCGGTAATGACCCAACGACCTGAACTGTTTAAAGTAGCGTTCCCGGCTGTCGGGGTATTGGACATGCTGCGTTACCATCGATTTACCGCCGGAGCGGGGTGGGCCTACGACTATGGTACGGCAGATGACAACGCGGAAATGTTCAAATACCTCCATGCTTATTCGCCGTACCATGCCTTGAAAGAAGGAACGGTTTACCCGGCTACGATGGTCACCACTGCTGACCACGACGACCGTGTGGTACCCGCCCATTCGTTTAAGTTTGCGGCGCGCTTGCAAGAATGCCATGTTGGCGATAACCCTGTACTTATCCGGATAGAAACCAAGGCCGGGCATGGTGCAGGCAAACCTACGGCAATGATTATTGCCGAGCAAGCCGATAAATGGGCATTCTTGTTTCAACAAACGGGCACCGCCTATATAGAACGGTGATTTGATAAAAACAACAACGGATAAATATGGAAGTAAAACGAGTAGATGACGGGAAGCGAGGTGGTTTCGTCGCGGTTGACGATGAGCAACAAGCTGGATTGATGACCTATACGTGGGCAGGATCCGATAAAATAATCATTGACCACACCGAAGTAGAGCCGGCATTTAAAGGGAAGGGTGTGGGCAAAGAAATGCTGATGACCGCGGTGGCTTATGCGCGCGAGAACGGTGTGAAAATCATGCCGCTATGTCCGTATGCGAAAAGCGTGTTTGACAGAACACCCGAGATCCGTGATGTCTTGATTTGATCCCGACCGGTTCATTCATCAGTCATCCCAACGCCAGTCTCCGCCGATACGCAGCGCCTCCTCGAGATTATTATCGAGCATGAGTTGCTTTACCGCATCATCGGATAGTCGGGTTACTGGGATTTGAGCTGCGTCGGACAGGCCGTATATCAGCATGCTGCTGAATCGTACGGTATTTTTCATTTCTTGCTCATTGACCAGCGCAAACACATCGCAGTCAGCATGGTAGCAGTTGAGTGCTTCGCGGGATAAGCGACCTCCACTCGCCCCGCCAATGGGAATGCCTTGCAACATGAACGGTTGATGATCGCTATAAAGTCCCGCGTGTGCCGAAAAATTATTCTTGAAGGTAGTGTCGATCACGGATACAGTACGGCCAATCTGCTCAAATAGCTCCCGGCACCCCGCTAGACTAGCGTAAAAGCTTTTAGGGTCATTGGTCATGTCAAAATTGAGCATAAAGCGGATGTCGTCGATCGATTCGTCGGCCAATGCCTGTGCTACGTAAGCCTTGGATCCCAATAGCCCTTGTTCTTCACCCATGAATAACACAAATTCGATGGTTCGCTTGGGTTTGATGCCCAATGCTATAAAGGTACGTGCCATATCGAGCACTGAAAATGCCCCCAAACCGTTGTCTACGGCGCCTGGAGAAAGATCCCAACTATCCAAGTGCCCACCTACGACAATCTTTTCGTTGGGAAATTCATCGCCGACGATCCGTGCGATGACGTTTCGTGCTTCCATTTTGCCAACTTGGTTCTTCATATCAATGACCGCATATTGCTGGCCTTCTGCAATGCGTTCTTTCAGCACATTGCCATTTTCCAATCCGACACAGATGGCTGGGATGGGGAGTACATCACCGGTAATGGACGCCGTGCCGGTGAGCAATGTGCCGCCAGACACACTGTTAAATAGGATGATTCCCTTTGCTCCGTATTGGATGGCGAGTGCCGCTTTGGCCGAACGATGGAGGTTCTTGGTGCCATCGGGAGACCCCGGCATGAGATTCAGTGCGGCCAGCACAATTTTCCCCTTGGCTTTCTCCGGATTGGCGGCGTAGTCACTTTCAAGGCCATTGCCCATATCGACCAATTCTCCCTCTACGTTTGCCGTCTCTGGGGTAAGGGCCAATGCCACCGCTTTCATCGATTGCAGGTCTCCGGGTTTACCAACGTGTAAGTCTAAGTGCTCCCGTATCCACCCATTGACCTGAAACGGCTGGAACCTAACATCTTCAAACCCATAAGACCTAAACAGGTCAAAAGTATACTGTTCGGCCTTCGAACCATTTGGAGATCCTGTAAGGCGGTGGCCAATTTGCTCGATTGACTCTCCAAGGCGGGTGTATGCTTCAGAATGACGGAGTACTTCAGTATTGATTTGCTTGAATACAGATTCCCAGTTCGGAACATTATCTTGTGCAAATAAGGACGGTCCAACCAATAGGAAGGAGGCAACAACCGGATAGATCAAATTTTTTTTCATCGTTCAGTTTTTGATGGATTACGGCGATGTGCTTAACATACAAAATCCCAATACATTCATTAAGCCTCTACGGTTTCCTTTTTCGGAAAAAGCAGTGAGGCGATGATACTAATAGCCAATATCGAGACAATCACGATTAACGAATGCGAAGTGGTGAACCCCCATGCACTCAACCAATGGTGCAACAGCATTTTTGCTCCGATGAATACCAACAGGAAGGACAAACCTGTTTTGAGGAAGTGGAACTTATGGATGACATTGACCAATAAGAAGAACATCGACCGCAAACCGAGGATGGCAAAGATATTGGAAAAAAATACGATATAAGGATCTTTCGTAACCGCGAAAATAGCGGGGATGGAGTCTACGGCAAATATCAAATCCGTGAACTCGATAACCAACAGCACCAAAAAAAGTGGTGTGACGTACTTCTTACCATTCTCTTTGTGGAAGAAATTGCCATTGACAAAGCTAGGGTACACCGATAAAAACTTCGAAGCAATTTTGACCACGCGATGGTTTTGGGGATCGATCTCGTCTTCCTGGTTGCGATGGATAAACATCATGATACCGGTATACACCAAAAAGAGGCCAAAGAGATACAGGATCCAACCAAATTGGCTAATCAACGCCGCACCAAGGAAGATAAAGAGAAACCGAAGCACCACGGCACCTATGATGCCCCATACCAACACTTTGTGGTAATATTGGGCCGGCACGCCAAAAGAACTGAAGATCAATACCATGACAAAGATATTGTCTACAGATAAGGCATACTCTACGACATAGCCGGTGATGTATTCCAGTGCGAGGTTCTTTTTGTATAGTTCCAGGCTGGCTGCGAAATCATCCGGTATCAAGCGGATGTTGTGGAGGTGCTTTTTGGTTACTTCCGCCAGTTGATGGAAATCCTGTATATCGTGCAGTTCATGTCCCCATACACGTAAAACGACGTAGAAGCCGAGGGCAAAGCTGACCCATATGGCACTCATGATGGCCGCTTGGGTGAAACTCACCGCTTTGTTACTCTTGCTGAAAACACCTAGATCAATAGCCAGCATCAGCATGATGAATATCAGAAAACCACCGAAGAATAATAGTTCGTTGCTCATGTTATTTAGTTCGTTCTGTTGTGTATTTTACGAGTTGTTCCAATCCTTCACGGTATTCATTTTGCGGGAAGTTGGCCAGAATATCAAACGCCTCTTGTTGGTAAGCGAGCATCTTCGCCGTCGCGTATTCCATGCCACCGTTTGCTTTCACAAAGGCAATTACTTCACTGACTTTTTGATGGTCCTCGTTATGGTTTTTCACCAAATTAATGATATGCCTTTTTTCAGATTTACTCACTTGCTTGAGTGCGTATATGAGTGGCAGTGTCAGTTTTTTTTCCTTGATGTCATTGCCTAAGGGTTTCCCTACGTCGTCAATGCCGAAATCGAAGAGGTCATCTTTGATTTGGAAAGCAATGCCTACTTTTTCGCCAAATTGGTGCATCTGATCGATGATGGCATCGTCTGCCCCGGCCGATGCAGCCCCACATGCGCAGCAAGAAGCGATGAGGGAGGCTGTTTTTTGCCGGATCACCTCAAAGTAGATCGATTCTTCGATATCCATCCGTCTGGCCTTTTCGATTTGGAGCAATTCGCCTTCGCTCATTTGCTCCACGGCGTGCGTGACGATTTCGAGCAACCGAAAGTCGCTGTTCCGGATGGAAAGCGACAGCCCTTTGGCTAATAGGAAATCGCCAACCAATACGGCGATTTTGTTTTTCCACAATGCATTTACCGAGAAGAAACCACGCCGCACGTTCGCATTGTCCACTACATCGTCATGCACTAATGTGGCGGTATGGAGCAATTCGACCAATGCAGCCCCGCGATGTGAAGAATCATTGATGGTGCCACACAATCCCGCTGAGAAGAAAACAAACATGGGGCGCATTTGCTTGCCCTTGCGTTTTACAATATAATGGGTGATGCGGTCAAGTAGCGGAACGGAGCTCCGCATTGATTCTTTGAATTTATCTTCAAATATTGCCAGTTCCTGGGCAATTGGTTTCTGTATTTCGCTTAGTTTGAGCATGTAGAATGGTCGGCAACCACGAATATTACTTTGTTGATGAAAAACCGGCGCAAGATACTAAGATATTTACAATAACCTATAGCATGGCCACGGATTCTTCCAACTCCTTGAACCATTCTTGCCCATATTTGCGAATGAGCGGTTCCTTTAAGAAAGCGTACACGGGTACTTTAAGTTCTCGACCAAGCGAACAGGCCGAATGGCAGATGTGCCAGCGGTCGTAATGCAGCACATCAAATTCGGGATAGGCCGTGATGCGGATGGGGTAGAGGTGGCAGGAAATGGGTTTTTTCCAATTGACCTCGCCCTTTTCATACGCCTTTTCTATCGCGCACTTGGTAATGCCGTTTTCCCAGGTCACATAAGCACATTCTTTATTGCCATCCACACAGGGAGTAGTCAGGTCGCCGTCGAGGTCGGTTACATGGGTACCCTGCTCCTCCACGGCGGCAATACCTTTTTCGGTCATGTAGGGCCTTACCTTCGGATATACTTCCGCCAGTACCGCCAACTCATCCTGTTGCAGCGGTGCGCCCGCATCCCCCTCTATGCAGCATGCTCCATGGCATTTGCCAAGGTTGCACACAAATTCCTCGTTTATCAGTTCCTCGCTCACCAATACTGGGCCTACCTCGATCATCATGGTTGATTAGTTAACGGTTCCACACTCACTTCGCTTGCTCTCCCAAAGCATATTTCAAGCCCTTGGCATCAGTCAGTTCTAAGGTCACAGAACCGATTAGGATTTCCACGTGGGCCCTTACGGGAATCCGGTTGCCATCATTGGTGACCCATAGGTACAACCGACTGTCCTTCCTGAAAATCCTGCCTGGTTTGATTTCCGGACTGAATTTCAGGCACTCCAAGGTGCCCAGTGGGGTTTTGATGGTTTCGATGCCGATGTATTCTATGCCCAATGTGGCAATTTCGTCGTTCAGGAAATAAGTAAGCTTAAAGGATTGTCCTTTTTTTACCTTCGACAAATCCAGGTTTCGGGCAAAGTAATAGGCCGAAAGCAAATCAAACGTTTGGTCAGATTCACTTTTGAATGTACCCTTATTGCCCGTCACTGTATGATTTCGATGGTCAAACCGTACGATATCGGTACGGCGGTAGCTCCCCTCCCGAATGTTTTCCGTATAATAATGGGGTAGGAAATTTCGTGAATCAATGTATGAATCGTATCGGTTGTCTACGGTGAAGAAGACACTGAATGCATTGGATGTACGGCCCCTTGCCGTCAGGTGAAAACTATGTGGACTGCTGAATTTGATGCTGGAATCCTCCACCTTCAACGTGCCCGTGGCGGCTGATATTACACCATAGCGTAATCGATAGGATAATTCCTCCCCGGCTTGAAACGAAGATTCTTTCAGGTAAGGCAATGGTTGTGCGTGCGCAAATAGCAACATGCCAAAAAGGCTGCATAGCAAAGCCAATGTTGTCTTCATACGCTATGCCATACAAATAAAATGCCGATTTTGACCATGTGCCTACGCCTTACGCTTGAAAACAGGAACGGTGGAACAAGGTTCCCCATACATAATGCTTTTGGCCACCTTACTTAGCATGGCGGTAAATTTGACAAAGGCGGATTCGGGGATGTGAATGTCACCGCAGCCTTTTACGACCACGCGTTTATCCTGGTATTGCGCTAGATCCAACTTTTCTAGGGCCCGTTCATACAATACGGTTTCCATCGTAGCCAAGTCACCGAAGACGAGGTCTTTGGCATAGGGTTCCAACTGGTTGGCCAATAGCATGTAAGCCCATGTGGGCACAATGGCATCGGCCGAGCAGATGATCGCTACGTATTTACCCGTATATTGCTGCCAATCGTGCTGTTTGACGAACTCCCTGAAATCTTTTTCCTTCAAAATAAGCCCATGAAAGAGGTTGTCTTTAATGTCATAGACGACTCGCTCGCCTCGGGGGGCAAAGTCGGCCAAATCGATGGTGACCAACCCACTTTGGGCTACTTTATTGACGATGGTTTCCTGTATCTCCATAACCATAAAAAATCCGGATAGCGTGTGGATGCTATCCGGATACAAAGTTACGTAAAATAAAATTTAGCCGGGTGCTAAAAGAATCTAGCCCGGTTATCCACGATCTTGGCTTTGTCTTGTAGCGCGCGGAACGTGAGCGACCAACTGCGCTGTGCCAGGGATTGGGATAGCTGCCTTTTCTGTGCGTCCAGATCGGAAGGTGCTGTAGGGTTTACAAAACCTGAAACCTCTACGATATAAACCCCCTGCGAACCCCTGATGGGTTTGGAGGGCTGTTTGGGTTGTAACCCAAATAGGGTGCCTACTACCGTGTTTTCTTGCGCTATTCCCGGTATGATGGGGTTTGCAAATACGATATTTTCAGCCAATACGGGTGTTTTGCCCAGCTTTTCGGCGATTTGAGCAAGGGTTGTGGCTCCCTTCGCCGCTTCTTCGGCTTGCGCAATCAATGTCTTAGCTTTCACGCGGTCACGCACCACCTGTTCGATGTCACTCTTTACCGCTTCCAGAGGCAATTGACCTTCTTTTTGAATATCCACCACATGGGCCACCACATATTTGTTGTCGGATTCGTAAATTTTATCAGAAATCGCTCCTTTTTTGGCTTCAAACGCCCACCTGATCAGTTCCCTGGGTACTTCTGTACCCATTAACATGGTTTCCAGTGCAGTGACGTTATCGGCTGTTAGCGCAGATACTCCCTGTGCTGCGGCGATTTCCCGGAAATTGTTTTTATTAAGCGCGCCGAAAAATTGGGCAGCCTTATTATAGGCTGCATCCATGGTTTCACGCCCACTGGTTACTTGCTTATCGATGATGGCGGCCTTTACCACACGGGATGATCCGATCTGGCTTTCGATTTTGATAATATGTACGCCGAATTGGGTGCTTACCACCACGACGTCTCCCGCTTTGCCATCGAACACCGCATTTTCAAACGCCGGAATCATCATGCCGCGTCCAAAAGTACCCAATTCACCACCGTTGATTTTGCTGCCTTCATCAACACTGAATTGAACGGCCAGTGCTGCAAAATTTTCACCTTTTTGTACCAATGCCTTAATGGAATCCGCTTTGGCCTGTGCCTTGTCCATACCGCCTTCGGCGGCCGGATTAAGCAGGATATGGCTGGCCTTAACGGAATCCGGCCCAACCCGCGAATCCACTACTTTGGCAATTTCAAATAGGCCATTGGAAAGTACCGGCCCCACGGTGGTACCTACGGGTACACTGAAGAGCAGCGAATCCAATGCCGGTGTAAATTCACCTTGTTTGCGGTAAGCAAATGGATATTTGGTGTCTGAGTTGACTGCGGCAAACAAAGAGTCCGAAGTTGATTCAACTAGCTGTGCTTTCAATTCTTCAATGGTTGCCTTTACACGGGCTGTGTCTTGGCTCGTGGGACTTGCATCGAAAACCACATATTCCAAGGTACGGGTTTCTTGCTGGTTTTTGAACACCCCTTTGTGCTCGTTGTAGTAGTCTTTGTAGTCTTGCTCGGTGATGGTCACTGCACTGTCCGACACCGAATGGTAATCCAACAGGATGTACTCGAAATTGGCCAGTTTGTTCCGTTGGTTGTATTCTTCGGTGGCTTCAAGCGAGGTGACGTAAACACTATTGTTAATCAAGTTGGTATACTTGGTATTCAACCGTTCGTCAATAACGCTCTGTAGCAATGCTTCCCATTGGCCATGTGCTTCGTGACCCTGGGGCAAGCTGCGTACCTGGGAAATGAACATATTGAGTTGGTCGCGGTCAAACTGCCCATTCTGTGGATTAGCAAAGGCTTGTTGTATTTGGAACGAGGGATTTTCACCTTGAACAAGGTCGTTCAATTCGGTTTTTCCCACTGACAGGCCGATTCGATCGATTTCCTTCTTGAGTAATTCCCGGTTAAGGTACTGGCTCCATACCTGTTGCACCGCCCACGACTTCATCTGCGGACCTAAGGTGCCACCACCCATCTGCTGGCGAAACATCTCTGAGGTTTGATCTACCTGCGCATTAAATTCGTTGATGTCAATGGCTTCTCCGTTGATAACGCCCACTTGGTTTTGGTGCCGCGCCCAAAAAGGTGTGCCATAACTAATCACGTCTCCCAACAAAAACGCAAAAATCGCAAAACCGATAAAAGCAACGATAACCACACCCGCCCGGTTACGCAAATAGTTCATTAGTCCCATAGTGTGTATAAACTGTTTTTTTTAGTTATTTTTTTATGTTCAACTGCTGTTTCCGAATGGTTTTAGCCACCCCATTTCAAAATGAGGCGCAAGATACAACTTTTATCAAAAAAAGAACAAAAATATGTGGAAATGAGCCGGTACGCTTACCTGAAGGAAGGGGCCTGCCCTTGCTCCAAATAGTGTAGGGCGGTTGAATTATGGATATAGACATCGGTAAAATCACCGTTAGACTTGAAATAATCTCCCTGTAAGTAGTCGCCATCCTTGAAATTCGCAACAATGGTTACGTGGTTGTAAAACGTATTTTCCTTCTGGTCATGGATGAGTTCTTCGGTTTTGATCACTGCGCCATCGGTACGGGTGATGATCACATTTCCTCGAAATTCCGTGAGCTCTTCAACCTCTTTTTGGATGGCATAGTCAGACGTAATTCGTTGGGTTTCGACCCCATGTTCATCGTAGAAAATGATTAACACCCCTTTTTGGAATTCATAATAGGGTTCTTCCACATTATAGTGCCGCATTTCAGGGGCGGTCATTTTAGCTTTTACAAATGCGGAATCGCTGTAGATGACGGTTACTCCGAGGGAAATATCTACAGGTTCTTCTTCCTGGATAGCAGCGATACGGTCAACTTCCTTCAAATCCGTTTCGCAGGCCGTTAACAGGATTCCGTTGGCGAATACCAATAGGGCAAAATAGAACGTTTTTTTACTAACGGCACCCATGGCGGATTGTATTGTTTAATCGTAAGGCCTCCGAAGAAACCACCGGTCATTGAGCGTGAACCCTAAATTGAAATTAATGTAGCGCTCGCGCACCAGGCTGTTTGACAATGTGCCCATTTGACCAAATTCAGAGGCAAAATTGATTTTGTAAAATGCGGTTCCGAACAACGATGGAAGGGGAAATCCAAAGCCCACGGTCACGGCCATACGATTAATGTCTTGATTGCCGATGTTGATGTATGACTTGTCGTATTTGAAACCCAGCCGATAGTCCACCACGTTGAGGTACTTCACCGATGTCACATCCGGCGTGATTTGCCCTCCGACGGCAAAGCCATAGCTATCGGTAAGCCCCGGGTTTTCGTTACCCTCGCGGTAGTTGCTCCATTTCGCGTAATTCACATCGCCCCCAACCATCCAGTTGTTGCCCTTGGCCACACTAAAACCTACACTATGTTTCAAAGGCATGGCGATCCGTTGCCTCCGCCCTTCAAAAAATTCGATGGTATCCACTGGCAGGTTTTCCTGGTCATTAGCCACACTGGTCGGTGTGCGTGTCACCACTTGCGTAGCCCGGGCATATAATGGCGTGCCTGCTGTACCCGTATAACCTATCGTTAGGTTGACATTGTTGCTGAATGGTTTGAAATATTGTATACCGTAGTCGTAACTAAAGCCGTTGACATATCGGCTGTTGTCTTTACGTACGTTTAACGCACCGATGTCATTGGGAAATTCAACAGAGTTGATATTATCAAGGGTGCCGAATATATAAGAAGCATTGACACCGACACTGAAATTCTTGTTTAACTGGACACCGTAACCGAGATAGGCTTTGGTGGTACCCCCCTCGCCGGCGTATACCGTACGGATGTTTGTCGTATCAATCATTCCCGGAATTGCGTAGCTGAAGCCTACATCGGAGAACGGCAAAATACCAAAACTGATCCCTCCGGGGCGCCCTAGCGGGATACCGAAATTGATGTGGCTCAATGCAAAGTTATACGAGTTTTCCGACAGTTGGTTTTGGCTAAGTTCGGTGATGTTGCCAAATACACCGATATCGATGGTTGTTAACCCTAAAGCTGAATAGGAAGCCGGGTTTGCCACGTTGATATTGCCATAACCACCGAGGTAGCGCACCCCTGTCGATATGCCTCCCATGGCACGCGATTGCGGTAAAAAATCCCCTCGGAGTTCCCCTAAACCAAACCGGGAGTACGGCGAACTAGTGGTGGAGCGTTGCGCGTGAGCGGCGTGGCACACCAATAAGATTGTCAGGGAAAAAAGGATTTTTTGGATAATATGCATGGTGATGCTAGGGTACGTTGGGGTGCGATGCTGCATGTGTAGAGATAACTATTTACAATAATGCGCTATTGAGTATCGATTTTAAAAATGTATGCAAAGCTATCTAATTTTTGGTTGCTGTGCGGCATTCTTTTTGTTAAAAAAGGTTAAAAGGTTGTATTCGAGTGTTTTGTACGGACTGTTAGAAAAACTGAAAGTAAACAATGGTCAGCACCAACAAGGCAAAGGCGCTTTCGTACAGCCATCGCTTGGTCGCATAACTGAAATAGTATGCCATGTAGATGGCGATGGGTGGAACGCTTAGTAGGAAGTGGTTGACCTTCAGGCCCGCATTGAGATAAAAAGAAACGGCGGTCAGGATCACCATGCAAAACAGCAGTTGAAAGGATTTACGGATGTGGACTACGCTTTTAAAGAGATTTTGGCGTAGGGTGAAAAAAAACAACACCAAAATCAACACCACCGGAAGCAACACCAGGTAATCGTATATGTCTACACGGATGGAGGTCGAAAAAGGATAGGTCAGCGGAAGCCATAGACCGTAAAAATCATCCATCCTGTCAAACCAGAGGTAGACAATGCCTAATAAGAAATAGACCGCAAGAAAGCCAATGAATGCCGCAGCCCATTCCCTCCAATTAAAGGGGCGGAAAATGATCAGCCCGCACCATAGGAGCAGGAACATCACGATAAATGGAAAGTAGACCAGACTCCCTAGGGCCACAATCATTCCCAAATCAAACATCAGCGGTTTGATATCCGTTTGTCGATATAGGTTGAGCAGTTTGCTGAGCATCCAGATGGATAGAAAATTACAAACCAAGATGGGTGATAATACTAGGAATGGTAGGATTAAGCTGGCCAGTGTCATATACATGAGTGCCGCGAGGAAGCTGGGGCGTCCCAAAAGATTGAGCTCACTAACCACCTTATTAATCAACAGGGCTTGGATGATGGTGATAGCTAGCGTGATGATTACATTGGCCTCAGGCGAGATATCCGCCGCGGGATATAATTGACCTGTAAAATTGGCAATGGCAGGCTCAAAGAAAATGGGTGTCAAATCATCGGGAAGGTGTAGAAATACCCCTAAACAGAGCATAAGACCCGTAACGGATAGCCATAGTATATTTATGGGAGTGTATTTCCGGAATTGACCAATCATATCGCTTTCGCCTCAATGGCGCTACAATAATAAGTTTATAATGGTTAATTGCCAATTTTGATTGGTTAATTATGGGCAATACCCAATAATAATCACCGACCATTAAATGGTCGGTTCTGATTTGAGCAAATCGAGCAGTCGCCTGATATCTAGTTTATCACTTAAGTCGCCATCGTTTTCAAGCGCGTCAAATGGTTGGTCATCAGGCGAGTAATCGGCAGCTTTATACCGATAGATTTCCCACGATCCCCGGTGATATTCCAATGCCGTGAGATTTTCTACCCAATCGCCTGAGTTGAGGTAAGTCACCAATCCTTTTTCCGTTTCTATTTGCCTGATTTCGGGTTGGTGTATATGGCCACAAATCACGTATTGGTATCCCTTTTCGATGGCAAGCGATGCAGCGGTAACCTCAAAATCGTTGATGAATTTTACGGCATTTTTGATGCTGTTTTTGATTTTTTTAGAGAGGCTCATTTTCTCCCTGCCCAGTTTGGCGAGAAACCAATTGACGAAACTATTCAATAGGATCAGACTGTCGTATCCAATGGCACCTAGCCGCGCTAACCATTTGGAATGCTGCATGGTCACGTCAAAGATGTCGCCATGGAAGACCCAGGCCCGCTTCTTGCCCACGCGTAGGGAGAGTTTATTGGTCAACGTGAGTGACCCTAACCTGAAATCTGCAAATTTGCGTAACATCTCATCGTGATTTCCTGTCAGGTAGGTAACCGGTATGCCATCGGCAACGAATTTGAGGATTTTCCTGACCACTTTCATGTGCGATTCAGGCCAATAACGTTTGCTGAATTGCCAAACATCGATGATATCCCCATTGAGGATGATTCGTTTGGGTTTGATACTCTTCAGGTACCGAAGAAGTTCTTTGGCATGGCATCCGTAAGTGCCGAGATGTACGTCTGAAATGACGACCAGATCTACCTCGCGTTTTTCCATTGGCAATGGTGGTTAGAGGTCATCCCTGTCTTCAAATCGCACATCGAAGTAATTGATGAAAAGGTATGTCAACCCACCGATGATGCATACACATGCGCAAATGGCTATTTCCAACAGGTATACCATAATGCATACAAATAAAGCAGGTTAATATTACTTAGGTATTATCGGAAGATTAAGTTATGCGGTGGCGACCAGTTGTTTTTGGTCATCGGAGCCATGAAGATAGACACGACGGTTACTTCAACTATGCAGGGTGTCGTGCTGTATGTAGAACGTCGAGCCGAGGTGTCGGTCAGCACAGATGATTTAGTACTTGAAATGGAATAATATACATGACTAAGCTATACGATCTGTATCTTTAAGCCGTGAACACTGACATAAACGAACAACTGAAAAACAGGCTGCGTGAATTTGGGGAATTATTGACAGGTGCGTTTTACCATGACGATAGCCCCGCTCACCAAACCATCCTCCGGGCGTACTCCACGGATGCGTCCGTGTACCAGGAGCGGCCCTTGGCGGTCGCGATACCCAAGGATATCCATGACCTGAAAGTGCTGATCGCTTTTGCATCCGACCATGGGGTGACGCTCATCCCGCGCACCGCAGGTACTTCGTTAGCGGGGCAGGTAGTGGGCCGAGGTATCGTGGTGGATGTATCCAAGTATTTCAATAAGATATTGGAAGTCAATGTGGAAGAACGGTGGGTGCGTGTGCAGCCCGGGGTGATCCGAGATGACCTCAATGCCTACCTGAAGCCTTATGGCTTGATGTTTGGCCCCGAAACCTCTACCGCAAGCCGGGCCATGGTCGGAGGGATGGTCGGTAATAATTCAAGTGGCCTGCATTCCATCGTTTGGGGAGATACGCGAAGCCACCTGCTATCGGCGAAGGTGCTGCTTGACGATACCACGGAGGTAACTTTTGAGGCACTGGATACGGCCATGCTATTTGGTAAATTACAACAGGGCGACCGGGAAGGCTATATTTATCGCGAGGTAAACAACTTGCTTACCGATCCCCAAAACCTTGCCGCTATCGCTAACGGGTACCCTAAGGAGTCCATCACGAGGCGTAACACGGGTTATGCGCTGGATTTATTGGCTGACACGACCGAACCGTTCAATCTGTGCAAACTGTTTGCTGGGTCGGAGGGTACCTTGGGAATCCTGACCGAGGCGAAGCTTAATCTATTGCCATTACCCCCCAGGGAAATCGGATTGCTATGCATCCATTGCCACACACTCATCGAATCGTTGCACGCCAATGTGATTGCCTTACGGCATTATCCCGAGGCTTCCGAACTGGTGGATAAATATATCATGGACTTTACCAAGGAACACCCTACTTACCAATACAACCGTTTCTTTATCGAAGGCGACCCGGAGGCCCTGCTCATGGTCGAGTTTCGGGGGGATACCCTAGAAGAAGTGGAGCGCAAGGCAGAAGCGTTGAAAGCCGATTTGCAAGCGCAGGGGTTGGGGTATGCCCATCCGCTGGTAACCGGTGTGGAAACCAACCTGGTGTGGGATGTGCGGAAAGCGGGGTTGGGATTGATTCGAAACCTGCCGGGAGATACGCAACCGGTTAACCTGATCGAAGATTGTGCGGTATCGCCCGAAGATTTACCGGCCTACATCGAAGCGTTGCAATCGATATTGGATAAGTATCAGCTCAAGGCTTCTTATTATGCGCATGCGGGTGCGGGAGAACTGCATGTGGAACCGTTGATCAATTTGAAAACCCCTGAAGGGAAGAAGGTTTTCCGCGCCGTGTTGGCTGAAACGGCGGTATTGGTCAAGAAATACAGCGGATCACTAAGCGGGGAACATGGCGATGGGCGCTTACGGGGTGAGTTTATCGGCAGCGTGCTAGGCGATGAGGTGTATGCCCTATTGCGACAGGTAAAGGAGATTTTTGACCCACGTGGCGTGTTTAATGCCAATAAGATCGTGGATACCCCACCGATGGACAGCTACCTGCGTTATGAGCATAATACGTCAGCCCTGGATATCGCCACGGTATTTGATTTCAGCAGGCAGGAAAGTATATTGCGGTTGGCCGAGAAATGCTCGGGGTCGGGCGATTGCCGGCGTTCGCATATTGCTGGCGGCACGATGTGCCCATCTTATATGGCCACACGGGAGGAGAAAGACACCACCCGTGCCCGAGCAAACATGCTCCGTCAATTCCTGACCGATTCACCTAAGGCAAACCGTTTTGACCATCGGGAAATCAAGGAAGTGATGGATCTCTGCCTGAGTTGCAAGGGGTGCAAAACGGAATGCCCATCAGGGGTGGATATCGCTAAAATGAAAGCGGAATTTCTGCAACATTACTACGATGCCAACGGTACGCCGTTCAGGGCTTGGGTCATTGCTAATTTCACGAAATCCCAGCGGTTGGCCGCCTATATTCCGGGTATTTACAATGCCGTCATCGGCAATGGGCCATTGAGTGGCATGGTGAAATGGGCATTAGGCTTCGCCAGCGACCGGTCGCTACCCGAGGTAGGAGGCATCACCTTTCGCAAATGGTTGGTGAAGCAGCATAAAAAGTCTTTAAATAAGGCCAAGAAACGGGTTTATTTATTTTGTGATGAGTTTACGGATTATAATGATGTCCATATCGGTCAAACGGCATACCGCTTATTGACGGCGCTAGGATATGAAGTTTGCGTGGCTAAACATGTCGAAAGCGGGCGCACCTACCTTTCCAAGGGCTTGGTACGGAAAGCGAAGGCCATTGCCAATCGGAATATCCAATATTTAAAAGATCTCATCACGGCGGATACGCCGCTAATCGGCATCGAGCCGTCTGCCATCATCACCTTTCGGGATGAATACCTGGATCTCGTTGACCGGCAATTGGTGCCAGCAGCCAAGCAGGTAGCAAAGCATGCGTTGCTCATTGACGAGTTTTTGGCTGCCGAGATGGCTGCCGGAAATATCGACCAAGGCGTATTTGGTCAAGAGCACCGTAAAATCAAACTACACGGCCATTGCTACCAAAAAGCTTTCCACCTGGTTGATGCCACGGAAAAAATATTGGGTTTTCCGATGAATCACGAAGTGGAGACGATTCCTTCAGGGTGCTGCGGAATGGCGGGGTCATTCGGTTACGAAAAAGAGCATTACAACGTATCGATGCAAGTAGGTGAGTTGGTGTTGCTACCCGCCGTGCGGAACACGCCCGATGAGACGCTGATTGTAGCCCCTGGAACCAGCTGCCGCCATCAAATCAAGGATGGGGCAGGTAGGCGGGCGTACCACCCTGTGGAGGTCCTTTGGGCTGCACTGGCAGACAAGTAAGGTCTATGGCTGCTTTCGAAAGAAGTGTGCGAGGACGTTGCTAGTTTTTAAGGCGAGGAGACTTTCCCGTTTTATGGGTTTCACCAAATAGTTGATAAGCTGTCGGTATGCGTTCGCTTTTTCTCGGTCTGCTTTGTCGATTGATGAAGTGACGATGACCACGTGAATATTTTTGTGATGTGGTAGTTTATGGAGCGCATCTAGCACTTCCCATCCATTCATGAGGGGCATATTGATGTCTAGAAAGAGCAAGAACGTCGTGTCATCGGCAATTTGTTCATTTAATAAGTTAATTGCCTCCTTTCCATTGGAGCAGCTTATCGGATTCTCGGCAATACCGGTATCACGTAGCAGTACTTTTGCCATCATGTTGAATACGGCATCGTCATCGATAATCATGACGCGCAGATTCGTCGTCGATTCAATTTTGGTGATGGTTTGCAACACTAATCTGTTCAGCTTTATCGGTAATATTCCTCAAAATATTGTCTAACTCTATTGCAGAGTTCAAGATTTCGTTTAATAGTTCATTGTCTTCGATGCCTGAGTTAGGCACATGTTGGATAAGGTCGATGAGGCCCATAATCCGCGCCACAGGAGCCCTTACCAGATGCGATTGCATCCAAGCGATTTCCTGCAGTTTTTTATTCTGTGTTTCGATAGCGTCAATATAATAAAGCCTGTCGGTGATGTCATGGGCCAAAATGACTTCTGCTTTTCGGCCATGGAAGTCGATAATATTGCTTTGGGTCTCTACCTGAATGATGTCGCCATTCTTTTTTTGATGGATAGCAATGGCTTTGGTGAATAGCTTGTCACGTTGCATCGAAAACACGGCATCCGTCTTTGCTTGGTATATTTCCTCCGTTGGCTCGATGTCCATAATGGTCATGGATAGGAATTCTTCGTGCGTATAGCCATAATGCTTAATAGCCGCAGTATTGACATCCAAAAACCGGTAAGTCGCCATATCATATACCCACATGGGTATTGGGCTGAGGTGAAATAAGTCACTGTACTTCCGTTCTGATGCTGCTACTTCCGCTAATTGGAGTGCCAATTGTTCATGCAGGCTTTTTAATTTCAGCTCTGCTAATTTCGCCTCGGTGATGTCGAGACAGGCGCCTATCATCTTAATTGGCACATTATTGTCGTCGACAATGAGCTTTGCCCATGATCTAAGGTGCCTCATGGTGCCGTCAGGCCGTACGATCCGTTCATCAAACGCCGTATCGCCGCCTTGTTGCTGCAATTGTTGAAGGGTAGCGATGACGTGTGTCCTGTCATCATCATGTACCTGTGCCAGATAACTCTCAAAGCTAAGTTTGCAGGAGGGATCCACTCCGTAGATACCGTATAATACGGGTGACCAGGTTACTGTATTGGTCTCGATGTCCCATTGCCAATTACCAAAGCGAGCCAATGCCTGCCCCTGCGCCATCATGGCTGCGGTCTGCTTTGCTAAGTCTGCATTTTGATGGTTTTCCAATATGATTTTCAGAAATGCATTCGTACGGTCGATTACCATTAACTCTTTTTGGCTCGGCGCTTTGACTTCTTTGTAGTACATGCCAAGCACGGCGATGACGTTAGCCGATGAATCGACAATCGGATACGACCAACAAGCTTTAAGTCCTGCATCCAGTGCCAGGTGTTTGTAAGCAGCCCATTTGGGGTCATTAGCGATATCGCTGACCACGACCGGTTTCTTTAAATAAGCTGCGGCGCCGCACGAGCCGGCATTATCCCCAATGGTGCGATTATGAATGGCTTTCAGGTAATGCTCGGGCAGAGACGGTGCTGCCCAACCCAATAAACGGTTGTCTTGGATCCGATGGATGGAACAATACAATCCCGGAAACAGGGCTTCGATTCCCAAAAGGTAGTTGAAAAGAATAAATTTAAGGGGGACTTGGCCCTGTGCATTCAACTCCAATATGGTTTTCTCGAGGTGGTCCAGGTCTGCAAACAGCTTTGTTTCGGTAATGTCTACCATAATGCCACGCAACCAGCGGGGCTTTCCTGACTTAGCGATAACCGAAACAATATCCCTGATCCAAACAATGTCTCCATTTTTCTTGACCATACGATAGTCAAACGAATGGTTTGCCAGTTTTTGAGTTTCCTGATAGCAATAGTTAACAGCGTGTTCGCGGTCGGCTTCATAGATGTGTTTTGGCCAGAACTCGGGGTCAGCTAACCATTCCTCCGCCTTATAGCCAAGCATGTCCTCTATTTTGTCGCTGACGAATTTTGCCTGAGAAGTTAAGGCATCGGCCTCCCAGACGACGCCATCCACGGTTTGAATGAGATTTTGCAAGTCACGCTGCACAGAAACAAGTGCTTTTTCCGTCTCCCTTTTTTCCGTGATGTCTTGCGAAATTCCGTAGACGCGTAGACAGGTTCCATCCACCAAATCGGCTTTGCCCACGATGAATAGCCATCGTTTATTGCCCTTGGCCGTGATCGTGGGTAGGGTGAGGCGAAAGATACCGCCATTGACCATGGCTTGTTGGATCGCTTGTTTCATTTCTTCCCAGGCATCTTCATCTGGAAAAAAAGAGAAAGCCGAATCGAAATCTGGTTTGTAATCAGGCGCTACCTCTAAAACTTCCCGCATGCCGGCCGACCATGTAATGGTTTGCTGAGGTATATTAACTTGCCAGCTGCCCATACGCGCCACTTGTTGCGTTTCCTCAAGGAAATTCTTACGATAGATGGCATCAGTGACATCCGTGATCGAACGGATGATCATCGTGACTTCCCCCTGCTCATTCAATACGGGTGTGTTGGCGATCTCCATGTATTTCAAATCGACATAGGTAGAAGTTCCAGCATAAGGCAAAGGATACTTCTGAGGTGTTTCCCAATGCGCTTTCTTTTCGCGCAACACTTCGTCAAAAGTCATTTCCCACGCGGAATCGTTTTGGTAGGGGTTGTTTGGGAAAACTTCAAAAAAGTTTTGACCAATGAGTTGTTCGCGTGTGGTAGAAGTGAGCGCTAGATATGTGTCGCTAACGTCTATAATCGTAAATGATGGTTTATTCGGGAGCAATATCAAACAAGGCGTTGGCATCGCCTTGAACACTTCCGAATATTCATTTTTGCCAATCATAGCCAGTAGATGTTGAGGTCAAATCATCAAGTAACCCGTAAATTTGTATAATTGCTACATAGCGTTTACGATTTATAGCAATAAAGTTAAGTGCTTTCTTGCTAAAAACCTAACTGTTTTTCAAAAGGAACCGTTTGGCGTACCGGTTAGGTAAACCATGGTCCAGTAGAGGTATCATTGTATCGAAAAAAAAAGCCCGAACAGTACTCCGGGCCTTTCATTCACTAATGTGTTATCGTGCGATGGTATCAGCCTTAAGGCCAGATACCCAAATTTTGGTATGAGATCGCAATTTTATCAATCGCTCCAATGAAAGCAGCGGTTCTCAGGGTATCCACTTTGTTATTGGTTTGCTTGATTTCCCTGATTTCGTGGTATGCACGAATCATGGTATCCTCTAAGCCAGAGTTGACCAGTTCCTCTTCAGAAGCACCCTTCACGATGGTATTACGCTGCTCATACGTGAGCGAGACGCCCGTGATGGCTTCGACGGTATTGACCAAATTGAGGTTAGCCGTCTCTTCGTAACGTTTGTCCATCCGGCCGAAAGCCACGTGAGAGAGGTTTTTCAGCCACTCAAAGTAGGATACCGTCACACCGCCAGCATTGCAATACATATCTGGAATGATGATACCGCCTTTTTTGACGAATACGGCTTCGGCACCGGGAGTGGTCGGACCGTTTGCACCCTCAGCGATGATTTTGGCTTTGATGCGGGCTATATTTTCCTCGGTAATCTGGTTTTCCAACGCGGCAGGCACGAGGATGTCACATTCCTGTTCCAAGCCCACGGCCGGGTTTTTGAATTCTTTCTTGGCCCGTTTGTAGCCAAGGATGGTACCGGTGTTTTTCCGATGTTCCACAATGGCATCGGGATCAAGTCCGTCGGGATTGTATATGGCCCCGTCGTATTCGCATATACCCACGATGATGGCACCAAACTCCATTAATATTTTTGCGGTGTTGTAGCCCACATTACCAAGTCCTTGTACAATCACCTTCTTGCCTTCAATACCTGGTGCAAGCCCGATAGCCTCCATGTCTTCAGCTATGCTTACGCATTCCCGGATGGCGATAGCAACACCACGGCCTGTTGCCGCCCTACGGCCAGCGATGCCATGTAGCGATAGCGGCTTGCCCGTCACACAACCAAACGCATCCAACTGCCCAGGATTCATAGTAGAATAGGTGTCCGCAATCCAACTCATCTCCCGTTCACCGGTACCGTAGTCGGGTGCAGGCACGTCGATGGCAGGCCCGATGAAGTTCTTTTTGATCAGCTCTACGGTGTATCGCCGTGTAATGGTTTCTAATTCGCTGACAGAATAATTTTTGGGATTGATACAGATGCCACCTTTTGCGCCGCCGAAAGGTACATTTACGATGGCACATTTGTAGGTCATCAAAGCGGCCAAGGCCATTACTTCGTCTTCATTCACCAAATCGCTATACCGGATACCACCTTTGGTCGGCGACATGTGCTGCGAATGCTCTACCCGCCATGCATTGATGACCTCTAGCTTATCGCCTCTCCGGAAAGGGAAACTAAATCGGTAGACACTGTTGCATACCTTTATTTGGTCGAGCAGGCCCTGCGAGTGTTTGGTAAACTGGGCCGCATGATCGAAAAATTGTGAAACGTCGTCAAAAAAATGAGGCTGTTCTGCCGATTTTGCTGTTGACTTAGCCATAACAAATGGAGATTAATGTATAATTGGTAACTTGTTAATAGTTAATTGCCCGTAAACAATCGTTGGGTAAGCCTTTGATGCCATGGTGTCCTAACTTCTTTGTTGTTTTTCAAGCCGTGTTATTTTTTTGTCAATGGAGAACAAATAGCTAGCCAATCCCAAAAATAGCACGACCATCACTGCCACTACTACATAAATCTTGCCCGAACTTCGTAACCCCGTGGCCATTTCTGCCCCGACGTTCGATTGGGCAAAACTACACATTAACCCATTGATAACTAATAGCAAAGAAAGAATTATCTTTTTCATATCGTTTTATGATAAATGTTGTCAATTTTTGTTGTTCAATCGTTTTATACTTGCCATTCTGTAAACAGTTATTCCATTGTGCTACGGTTTTGGTATTCCAATTTACGGAGGCGAAACCGTAGCATCATCAACCATACGCCGACCAGTATCCAGCCCAGTGAAGCCGGGTATAGCACGGCTTTCATCGAACCATCTAGGTCGAAATCGCCAAAACCTGAATTACCCCCGCTGCCGGGGTGGAGTGAATCTGTCGTTTTGGGAAGAATGTACATGAGCACGATCATGATGGGGAACGCAAAGATATTATAGACCGCAGCGATCTTTGCGCGTTTTTGTTCCTCTTCTAAGGCATTACGGAGCACCAGGTATGCCAAGTACATCAACGTGGCAATGGCTGAACCATTCAGCTTGGGGTCATTGGGCCAGGGGTCACCCCAAGTAAAATTAGCCCAGATCATTCCAGTCAATAAGCCGAATATGCAGAATATGATCCCGACATTAACACTTTCTACGGCCACCAAATCATGTTTGGGATTGTTGGTAGACAAGTATTTGATGCTGTAAACCACGGAAATGAAATATAAGGTAAACATCGTGAACCACATGGGTACATGGTAGTACGTGTTCCTGATTGTTTCGTGTACAATCGGCAAAGCCGGCACAGGCCCTAACAATCCCATGATGATACTATATAACAGTAATAGAATTGCCAGGATTTTCCACCAATAGTGTTTCATTGAACTATTTTATTGAGTAAAGATGCAAAAAGCAAGGAGTAAGGAATATGATAAAAGTCTTTGTTCTTTATATCCTTGCTCCTTACTCTTTAGTCCCTCCAAAGGTAAGGAAATAACAATAAAGAAATAGCAACGGAAACTACATTGATACCGCCCAATACCAGTAATTCATCGTAGCTAGCACTGCGTTCCAATCCGTCCATGGCATTTTTGGAGAGCTTTATGAGCACTAGGAGGAGTGGGATGATGATGGGGAAACTGAGGATGGCCATCAGTGTACTATTGTTACCCGCTTTGGCACTGATGCCAGCCACCATGGTGAATACTGCGGCAAAACCCGTACTTCCTAACAGCACTGCTGCTAAATAGAGCAAGGGGTCGCCGAGTGGATTCTTGAAAATCACGGAATACACTAAGAACGCGGTTGCAGCGAGCAACAGCATGATGAGCATGTTGTAGATGATTTTGGATAAGATGACCGCTTTCGCACTGGCTATCGAATAATAGTACAATTGCCTATTGGGGCTTTCCTGTACAAAACTCTTGTTGATTGCATTGACCGAAGCAAACAACATGATAATCCAAAAAAGGGCATTCCACGTAGCAGGATCCACGGATTTGAATGCTTGGTAGCAAACGAATACCGTGGATACTACATAAAGTAATATGCTGTTGAGCGCGTATTTCGACCGCCACTCTAGCACCATGTCTTTCCGGACAAGTGATCTGACCTCCTTGAGCAAACTCATTCCCGCAAAGATACAATTCGTATCGTATTACGTGCGAACGTTTTGCCAAACGAAAGGATAATGGTGGCCGTTAGACCTTTTCGACTTTACGACGGGCTGTTTTGATGGCGCTGTCTACTTTGTTGACGGTGGTTTTTGCTGCTTGTTCTGCTTTGTTAGCAGCGGTTCTACCGGCGCTTTTCGCTTGGCTTTTCAATCCATGGATTTCTTTCGATGTTTTGTCAGCAAGTGCTGAGGCTTTTTCTAACCCTTTTTTAGTGTTGGTTCTAATGGATTTGGAAAGGCGTTTTATCCCGTCGCTTGCCCGGTCTAACTGTTTCCTGCCATCTTTGGTTCCTAATAGCAACCAAGCTACCGTGCCCGCTGCAAGCCCGACCAGGGCGAACGTAACGATACTGCTTCTTGAATTCATCTTATTTCCCTTTTTTGTTTTCTGTTTCTTCTTTTCCGTTTTCATAATGTTAAAAACAACGGTTTTGGGAAAATGTTTTAGGGGAATAATCCGAAGTTAAGGCATTCGGTATCGGAAAGGGCCAGCTGGCCAAAGGTTGGCCTAGCGGTCGGCCAATTGCAGTTTATACAAGTGATGATAAAGTCCGTTTCCTTTCTCCATCAGTTCATCATGCGTTCCTGATGCAACTACTTGACCACATTCCACTACGACGATTTGGTCGGCTTCGCGGATTGTCGATAAGCGGTGTGCGATAATGATGGAGGTACGGTTCTTCATCAGTTCTTCTAATGCCTGCTGCACTTGGCGTTCGGACTCGGAATCCAAGGACGAGGTCGCTTCATCAAGGATCAGGATAGCCGGATCTTTAAGCAATGCCCGTGCAATGGCGATGCGCTGGCGTTGGCCGCCGGACAATTTAACGCCACGTTCACCCACCACGGTATCATAACCTTCCGGAAAATCCATAATAAATTGGTGGGCATTGGCTCGTTGCGCAGCCGTAATGATTTCCTCGGCATCGGCAGTCAGCCGGCCGTACGCAATATTTTCACGAATGGTGCCGCCAAAAAGCATCACATCTTGCGGTACAATGGCCACTTGGCCGCGAATGTCGGTCAGGGGATAAGTGTTGGCATCACGGCCATCGAAAAGGATACGGCCGCTATCGGGCTGGTAGAATTGCAGGACCAAGGAAGCGATGGTGGATTTGCCCGTTCCGCTCGGGCCTACGATCGCTAGTTTTTCACCTGCCCGTACTTCAAACGATACCGCTTTCAGCACGGTGATTTCCCTGCGCGAAGGGTAGGCAAATGTCACCCGGTCAAAAGCAATGTTTCCATCCAAGCGATGTCGGATCGCCCTATCTTCGTCCAACAATCCAATGTCTTCTTGCTGTTCATCCAGGATTTCGATGACCCGTTCACTAGCGCCAATGGCTTTTTGTATATTGGCGTACAATTCGGGGAAACTGCCCATCGAGCCGGCTACAAAGATGGAATAGAGGATGTAGGTGGTCAGATCACCCACCGAAATTTCACCAAGGGATACCAATGAGGAGCCGTACCAAATGACAGCTACCACCGCGCCAAAAAGGCAAAAGATGATAAACGAGGCAAAAATGCCACGGTAGGTTGCCCCTTTGACGGCAATTTTGACGACGGACTGGAGGGTTTTGGAATAGCGGCCCGCTTCGTAGGCCTCATTAACAAACGCCTTCACATTGCTGATGCCTTGCAGCGTTTCCTGTACCACCGTATTCGATTCGGCCAATTTATCTTGTGCTTTACGCGATAATTTACGGATAAATCGACCGAAGATAACGGCCACCACCACCAATACCGGTAGCATGCTGAGGTTCAGTAAGGTCAGTTTACCCGATACGATAAAAAGTAACGATACCCCTCCCGTCAGTAGTACCACTTGCCTGATGATTTCGGCCAGCGTGGTGGTCATGGTGTCTTGTATCTGGGATAGATCGGCAGACAGTCGGCTATTGAGCTCGCCCACCCGGCGGTTGGCAAAAAAATCCAGGGGCAGTGTGATCAGTTTGTAATAGGAATCACGGCGGATATCGGCCAGCGACTTCTCCGCCACTTCCACGAATAGGCGTATCCGGAAGAATGATACCAGCGATTGGGCGAATAGGATAACAAAGGCAATGACCCCGATAAAGCGGATGTCGGCTGGAATCCATTCATAGCTTTGTTTACCTTGGGCGGCGTCGATCATGGCACCCAATAGCGCTGGGAAAGTAAGGGCGGTAAGGCTTGACAAAAACAGAAAGACCATCCCGATGATGAACTTCACCCGATACGGCTTTAGGTAAGCCAGTAATTTGGAAGCTTTCCGCAGCGTGGTTTTGTTCAGCTTAGGTTTGGGTAAGTCCTCGGGTGGCGCATCCCCACTATTTAGCCTTGCTCTTGCCATGTCCTATAACTAAAATTTATAGGGGCAAAAGTATAGACAATAATGTGATCTCATATCACGCTTTCGTCAATTTTTGACGATTGACCAGTAAATAGATTGTTATCCCGATCGCTGCCAATATAAACATGGTCAGCATACCAACGTAAAATTGATTGGCCTTTTGAAGCGAATCGACCTCTTCACGTAATCGTCCTTGCTCCTGTTGCAGCTTGCTGATGGTTTTGATGTAGCCGTTGATGCGCCCGTCAAATTCGGACGCCTGTAGCGCTACTTGCGATTTTTCGAAATCCTTGTAATCAAGGAGCAATTTTGTCTCCCGAAAGATATCATTGTCGGTCAATACGATTTGTTTCAAGATATCGATAGATGCTTGCATGTCTTTCTTTGTCTTCAGCCCAAAGATACCTGTTCGTTTTTGGAGGCTTTCGTCAAATTGGCCGAACCGCGCACTCCGCTGCGCCAGCAGCTCGTTTACCTTTTGGCGTTGCTGCTCATAGCCAGAGGTATCGGCCGCCGGTGGTTGGGCCCAAGACCTTGCGCCAGCTAACAGTACAAACACGCAGATGAACGTGATGCGTAGCATATATAGGAACGATGAAGTAGTTGCCATGGACAATCCCATTCAAAAAATAGACCAAGATTAACGTCACTTCCCAAACTCCACCCGGATGATATCACCTTTATTAAGGCCCAGTAAGCCGCTCGCATTACCTTTATTGATGGCGATTTCCAAGTAGTTACTGATACCGAATAGACAGAGTTTCTCACCCTCGGGTACCTCATTGTAATGCCAACTCATTTGATCGATGGTTTCATTCCGTCTGAAATACACCACAAAGCTACGTCCACGCTGCACTTTGTTGAACAGCTCTTTGCTGATGTTGCTGATGACATTGCCAAATGAGTCGATGAAGACCACGCTCCCACGTAAACTGTCTTTTTCCACGACGGGCTGTACCAAGGTGCGGTCTACCAACGTATCCACAGGATCCCCGATCTCGGTAAGTTTGCCGCCCTTGGCCAAGTGACACGCTGCCTTGGTGAAAATATCGGTAAGTGGGAAATGCAGGTATTTTAAATTTTGGATGATGTTCAGTTCAACGATTTCCTGCGGTGGCCCATCGAGCACCAATGAAAAGATACCATTATCAGCACCGACAAAAAAGTGGTTGTTATATCGGAGGGCTAAATAGCGGGTATCTTCATTGAACACCGAATCGATACCAATCAGGTGCACGGTCTTCTCGGGGAAATATCGGTATGCGTTTTTCAGTACATATGCGGCGTGCTGGATATCAAATGAAGGGATATCATGGGAAATATCAATCAATTGCACAGCCGGTAATTGGCTGATAATGCTGCCCTTAAGTGCTGCCTGGTAAAAATCCTTATGTCCTAAATCAGTAGTTAAGGTAATGACACCCATACCCACGTTGCTTCTAAAATTCGATATTCCTGCAAAAAATAAACGACCATATCCCGATGGCCAGCGTACGTGCTGAAACGATCCGTACAAAACGTCATACAGGCGCTTCAATGCTCACCATGAAAACCATGAAAGAATTACGCGCAAAAATAGGATAAATTCTATATACCTACTTATTGGCTTTCACCGTTGACCGTTCCAAATGCTCATTTAATATCGTTGCCGGTTACGACAAGTATAGTATTAAATTTTGGAATTGCCAACGAAGGGTTGGCAATGACAATCACTGCTTAACGGCATCCACAATCCGGTAGCCATCCGATTCTTTCGCCTGAGGGCGCCCGATGGCGATATTGGTCGAATGATAGAAGAGAAAGATCCATCCTTCAGGAGCACCTTGTTCCCAATATTGCTGGCGCAAGGCCATGGACTTCCGCCCATCGAAATCGTATTTGGCAGCAAATTGCCGAAAGAATTGCTCCGGTTCGGGAGCCTCATCCCCGCCAAAGAAGAAATGCTCACCGCCTGTGCGGATATGGAATACCTGATGGTACTCGGTGTGGCCACCAGACTGTTCGTAACTGATCTCGTTGTTGAGGATACCATCGCCCTCCACCAATAATAAGTTACCACTCCGTTGCAGCACATCGAATATCTCTGTTTTATAGGAATCGGATTTGCCACTGTACGCATCTTCCCACTCACCACGCTGGATCACGTATTCGGCTTCGGGAAAAGCCAGCCGCAATGTTCCTCCCTCATCGGTAACCATGCCGCTTGCATGGTCTTTATGCAAATGAGAAAGGAGTACATATTTGACATCATTCGGATCAAAACCCGCGTTACGGATATTGTCGTGCAACACCAAACCGCCAGCAGGATTGGTAAACCCTAAGCCTGTGTCAAGCAATAACAGCCCATTGGCCGACTCAATCAAAAACGGGTGCACATGGATGAATAGGGAGCCTGGGCGGTCTTTTCGGTCATGGATGGTAGGGTCAAAAGGCAAGAATTTCTTGGATGAATCGACGGAAAAAGAACCTTCGGATAACGAATATGCTTGCATATTTTGTATTGTATTGAGTCTTTGAATGTTACGGAATGAATGCCTTGGCGGCGTACGGCAATGTTAGGTAAATATTTTCCCAAACCGTATCTTTACCCATTCGTAGCGAGCAAAGATATGCAAAAAAGATGGGCAATAGCCTCATGTCGTGACCAAGCAGCGTCTCAGAAACTCCGGGTAGCACTCGGTGTTGATGCCATGATAGCCGATCTGTTGGTGAATAGGGGGGTTGAAAATTTTGAGGAGGCCAAACGCTTTTTCCGGCCCGATTTAGCTTCGCTGCACGACCCATTCCTCATGCAGGATATGGATGTCGCCATTGCACGTATCGAGCGGGCCATCGGCAATAATGAAAAAGTGCTGATCTATGGGGATTACGATGTGGATGGCACGACTGCCGTGGCGGTGGTATATAGTTTTTTCAGGCAATTTCATTCGCGTTTGGAATATTACTTGCCTGATCGTTATGTCGAAGGGTATGGAATATCGACCCAAGGCATTGACTATGCAGCCCAGCATGGCTTCTCATTGATCATTGCGTTGGATTGCGGCATCAAGTCATCGGATAAGGTGGCCTACGCCCGCGAGCGAAACATTGACTTCATCATCGGCGACCATCATCTTCCGGGTGATCAATTGCCGGATGCCGTGGCGGTGCTCGATCCTAAGCGATTGGACTGTTCGTACCCGTATAAAGAGCTTTCCGGTTGTGGTATTGGTTTCAAGATCATTCAGGCGTTTATCCAAAAAAATAACATGGATATCAACCAGTGCTACCAATACTTGGATTTGGTAGCCGTGAGTATCGCTTCGGATATTGTGCCCATCACGGGTGAAAACCGGGTGCTAACCCATTATGGCCTGCTTAAGCTGAACAGCAATCCCTGTTGTGGCTTGCAATCATTGATCGACTTATCTACGCATAAAGGCAGTCATTTTACCGTGAATGATGTGGTGTTTCAGATCGGGCCCCGCATCAACGCCGCTGGCCGGATTAATCACGCCAAGGATGCGGTTCAGCTATTGATTTCGAAGTCACTTCAAGAGGCATCGGTGTACAGTAATAATATCGATGTACAAAACTCCCAACGCAAGGATTTTGACCTGAAGATCACGGAGGAAGCGCTGGCGATCATCGATAATGATGACGAACTCCAGAAGCGGAAAACCACCGTGGTGTTCAAGCCCGATTGGCATAAGGGGGTCATCGGCATCGTGGCTTCGCGCCTTACCGAGAAATATTACCGACCCACGGTCGTGCTGACCCAAACCAATGGCCATGTGTCCGGATCAGCGCGTTCGGTAGTGGGGTTTGATCTGTATGAGGCCCTAAGCGAATGCAGTGACTTGCTCGATCAGTTTGGTGGCCATAAGTATGCGGCTGGCTTGACCATGAAACCCGAAAATATCGTCTCATTCCAGCAACGCTTTGAAGCGGTCGTATCGGCCAGTATCGAACCGCGCATGCTCCAAAAAGAGATGAACATTGAAGCCGTATTGGCATTGTCGGCAATAGACGCCAAGTTTTTCCGGATTTTGAAACAGTTCGAGCCGTTTGGCCCTCAAAATGAAGCACCATTATTTCTCAGCAAGCAAGTGCATGTCTGCGGTGCCGCGATGGTAGTCGGTGGAAACCACCTCAAAATGACCGTAGCGCAAAAAGATACACCAAGTTTTGACTGCATCGGTTTCGGGCTGGCACACTATGCAGAAGCGATCAATAGAGGAGGAACCTTTGATATTTGCTATGCGATTGAAGAGAATGTATGGCGCGACAAACGGAATATCCAGTTGAATGTGAAGGATATTAGGTGTTAGTCTATTGCGGTAAATTTGTGTTTTTGTTTTTTTGTGCTTTCGTCAGCTGCTCCACAGAAAAACAAAAACACAGAAAAACAAAAAACAAAAACGCAAAACACATCAATGATACTAAAAGCAGAACATCTGATAAAAAAGTACCGGCAGCGCACCGTGGTCAACGATGTGTCGTTTGAGGTGGCCCAGGGAGAGATTGTAGGGTTGTTGGGGCCAAATGGCGCGGGAAAAACTACTTCATTTTACATGATCGTGGGGCTTATCAAACCCAATGAAGGACATGTCTACTTGGATGGCGAGGACATCACGGAAGATCCCATGTACCGTAGGGCGCAAAAGGGCATTGGTTACTTGGCTCAGGAAGCTTCGGTATTTCGGAAACTTTCGGTAGAAAACAATATTATGGCCGTGTTGGAGATCCACCACAAGAACAAGGAGGTGAGAAAAGAGAAATTAGAGGAATTGTTGGCCGAGTTTAGCTTGAATAGGGTACGCAAGAACAGGGGAGATTTATTGTCCGGTGGTGAGCGACGCCGTACCGAGATTGCGCGAGCGCTAGCTGCAAATCCGAATTTCATCCTATTAGATGAGCCATTCGCCGGTGTGGATCCCATCGCCGTGGAGGAGATACAGACTATTGTATCGAAGCTCAAGAAGCGCAATATCGGTATTTTAATCACGGATCACAATGTGCAAGAAACCTTGTCCATTACCGATCGGGCCTACTTGCTCACTGAAGGAAAGATTATGCTTGCCGGAACACCAGAGGAAATATCCATAAACGAAATGGCACGTACGTTCTATCTCGGCCGGAATTTTGAGTTACGCAGAAAAAAACTCTAATGGATTTACGATTTTAGATTTACGATTTTGGATTATCGACCAACCAAATCGTAAGTCTAAAATCTAAATTCTAAAATCTAAAACAAAAAAATGGCACTTATAAATTCGATTTTCACCTGGATTATGAAAAAGCGCATTCATCAAATTGAGCTTTTCATGAAATATCCACATGAGGTACAAGACGAATGGTTCCAGAGCTTGATCTCTACTGCCGAAGCCACAGAATGGGGTAAGAAATATGACTACAATTCTATCTTAACGCCGGAAACCTATAAGGAACGTGTACCAATCCAAGACTATAACAGCCTTAAACCTTACATCGATCGGATGATTCAGGGCGAGCATAACATTTTGTGGCCCTCAGACATCAAATGGTTCGCCAAATCGTCCGGTACTACGGCAGATCGTAGCAAATTCATCCCCGTGAGCGAGGAAGCCCTTGAAGACTGTCACTACCAAGGGGGCAAAGACATGCTTTCGGTGTATTGCCATAACCGACCTGCTACGAAGATACTGACCGGCAAATCGGTGGTGTTGGGTGGAAGCTCCCAAATCATCAGCATCAATTCCGACTCTTATTACGGGGATCTCTCGTCCATTATTTTGCGGAATTTGCCTTTTTGGGCTGAGTTACATCGAACACCCAAAATTGAGGTGAGTCTCAATCCCAATTTCGAGGAGAAAATAGCACAGGCTGCACAGATCACCATCCAGGAGAATGTCACCAACTTGGCCGGTGTACCCACCTGGAATGTGGTGTTGGCAAAACGGATACTAGAAATTACCGGAAAAGACAATTTGCTGGAAGTGTGGCCCAATTTGGAGTTTTACAGCCACGGTGGCGTAAGCTTCAAACCTTATCGCGAACAGTTCAAGAAACTCATCCCGTCTGACTCCATGTATTACCTCGAAAACTACAATGCATCGGAAGGCTATTTTGCGTTGCAGGACCAATCCGATTCAGAGGATTTGTTGCTCATGCTCGACTATGGGATATACTACGAGTTTTTGCCCATGGAAAATCTCCAAGACGAGCACCCGAAAACGTTAGGGCTTCATGAGGTGGAACTGGGCAAGAACTATGCGCTGATCATTTCCACCAATGCGGGGCTTTGGCGCTACATGGTGGGGGATACCGTCAGATTTGTTAACTTGGACCCGTATCGCATCCAGATAACCGGGCGTACCAAGCAGTACATCAATACGTTTGGAGAAGAAGTGATCGTAGACAATGCAGACGACGCGCTTCGGAGCGCCTGTGAAGCAACCCGTGCCACGATACGCGACTATACGGGTGGGCCGGTTTATTTCAGCGAAGGACAGGCGGGTGCTCACGAATGGATCATCGAGTTTGAAGAACAACCCGACAATTTTGATCGGTTCTGCAACGTGTTTGATGCCAGTTTGCGCGAAATTAACTCCGATTATGATGCCAAAAGGTTCAATGACATGGCGCTGCGATTCCCGATCATCCACAATGCGCCCGAGGGCACGTTCTACCGCTGGATGAAATCGCGTGGTAAACTCGGTGGGCAAAATAAGGTGCCAAGATTGGCCAATGACAGGGCATACTTGGAAGATATTCTCAAGCAACTGAAAGGAATATAAACCTTTTACCATTCCTTATCCTTACCTTTGCATTTTTGCAATCGCAGACAACATATTAATATGGCAAACATCATCGCAATAGTAGGACGGCCAAATGTCGGGAAGTCTACGCTCTATAACCGGTTGACGGAAAGTAGGAGGGCCATTGTAGACGATTACAGTGGTGTGACTCGCGACCGGCATTACGGGCAGGGCGAATGGATCGGTAAGAAATTCACGGTAGTAGATACCGGTGGTTATGTGCACGGCTCTGATGATGTGTTCGAATCGGCCATCCGAGAGCAGGTACTGATTGCCATTGAAGAAGCTTCTGTCATCCTGTTTATGGTAGACGTAACTACCGGTATTACCGATTTGGATGACGCCATCGCCGATGTATTGCGCCGAAGTAAGAAGCCTGTTTTTGTTGTGGCTAACAAAGTAGACCATCCACTCCTGCTACAGGAGGCCAGTATCTTCTATAGTTTCGGGCTGGGCGAAATCTATTCCATTTCATCGATGACGGGTTCCGGTACCGGGGAATTGCTGGATGAGGTGGTCACGCATTTCGAGCAGGAGGATCAAGAGGAAGACGAACGCCCAAGATATGCTATTGTAGGCAGGCCCAACGTTGGGAAGTCATCGATGATTAATGCACTGATCGGTAAGGATCGCAATATCGTGACCCCTATAGCAGGCACGACCCGCGATTCCATCAAGATTCATTACAATCAATTTGGGCACGACTTCATCTTAATTGACACAGCCGGCTTGAGGCGGAAAACAAAAGTGCGGGAGAATATCGAGTTCTATTCGGTGATGCGTACCATCAAGGCATTGGAGGAGTCTGATGTGGTGATCCTGATGTTGGATGCGACGGAAGGGATAGAAGCTCAGGACATCAATATCTTCCATTTGGCCGAAAAAAACAAGAAAGGTGTGGTCATCTTGGTGAATAAATGGGACTTGATTGAGAAAAACAATAAAACAACTAAAGTATTCGAAGACCTTATCCGCGAAAAGATAGCGCCGTTTACCGACGTGCCAATCATTTTTACGTCGGTGACGGAGAAACAACGGATTTTCAGGGCGATTGAAGCTGCAGCAAAAGTCTACCAAAACAAGGTAAAGAAAGTGCCCACATCGAAATTGAACGACGTGATGTTGCCCATTATCGAAAACTACCCGCCGCCGGCTACAAAGGGTAAGTACATCAAGATCAAATACATCACGCAAATTTCGGGTAAATCACCCATGTTTGCCTTTTTCTGCAACCTGCCGCAATACATCAAAGAGCCGTATAGGCGATTTGTGGAAAACAAACTACGGGAAAACTTCGATTTTGAAGGTGTTCCGGTGCAGGTCTATTTTAGGCAGAAATGATGAATATTTACTGATTATCTAACTACGGATTAATTTACGTGGTCTTCCAAAGGTTGGGCAATTCGCACTGTGACATTCGTTCCGTTAACGGAAGAGTCTACAGAAAGCAGACCTCCACAAAGACGTGCTCGTTCATTCATTGTACGCATACCTATTCCCGTAGTCAGATTATCAGAAGGGACACCTTTACCATCGTCTGATATGGTCATAAATAGCTGTTCGTCCTCGTTGTAAATGACTACGGATATTGTGCGTGCCTTAGCATGCTTGATGATATTTGTAATGGCTTCTTGTGCAATCCGGAGCAACTCTATCCTTATCGATACGGGAACGCTTTCCAATGTATGGCTATCGACAAGGACCGTTTTAGTATACCTGTCATCTGGTAGGGCGGCATCCAATAACCACCTTATCCGTTTTTCAAAGGATGTTTCTACGGTAGTATATGCCCTTTCATGCCATTGGTGGCTTTTTCCTCTCGCAATGGAATAGGCTTGGTCAAGGTGTGACCGAATGGCTTCAATTTTTGGGGACATATCCGGTTGTAAATTGTTGATTTCAAGAAGCTCTACTTGGTGTTTAATACCGGCTAGCAAGCTTGATAAACCATCATGGAGATCCATTGCTAATCTTTTTTGTTCTTCCCGTACTGCTTGGTCTCGGACTTCTTCCATGGCCGATATCTGCAGATTTGCTATATCGTTTAGTCGGGCGATTTGGGTTTGTGCCCGTTTTTCTTTGCGACGCATTACGTCGTAAATTGATCCGATAGTGACGATTGCCATGGCCGATATGCCTATCATCCAGATCGTACGCTCCCGTTTTGCCTTTTCTGAAGCTTGTAATGCTTGACGATCAAATTCCGCTTGAGTGTGTGCGTAAAGAAGTTCATCGATATCGTTTACGAGTATAGATTGGATCGAGTCTGTGTGAGCCATCGCATCCATTGCATAATCGTATGCGTTTCGGTAATCCCCTTGGTTAGCAAGTAACTCCGCTTCAAACCTGTTCAAAGTAAAGTCATGATCGGTAAATACACCGGGGATCGATTTCAATTTATCCAAATAATATGCTGCACTGTCGTTCTGCTTGTATTTCAGAAAGAATTCCACCATGCGTGTTGACAATACAGGTTGTAACCGGCCTATCAGCGATGCCGGTCTGGTTGTGTCGGAATGCAATGCATGATCCATGGCGGATAGTGCTTCTCGAGCTCTATATTTATTGTTTTCAAGCGTGAAGAATTTATAGTAGTAGAGTTGTTGCATATAAAAATTAACCGTAAACGTCGTATTATGCAGGGGCTTGAGTTGGTTTTTTAACGCTCCGTGGATATCTTCGGCGAGCGCGAGTGTCTCGTTTAATTTGACACTATCACACAGGTTGGCGTAGGCATTAATGGTTGGATTCAGCACATTGATGAAGCTGGCAGCGATATTGAGGTTGATTTTCTTTGAACGAATCAGGTCTGGAAATTGTTTGATGTATGCTTTTTCTTTTTCGAACGTGGCAATTACATTTTTGTAGTTCCGTTTGTCGATATAGGTGTTGCATTTCCGTCCGGCCACCATTAATGGTTTTTCGCCATGTGTGGCTAAGACTTCTTGCTCTGCTTTCTCTAGAAAATAGACACTCTCCCCTTCGCGATTGGCGTAGTTTGCGTTGTTGCTTAAAATGATATAGTAATTGATTCGATACGCGCTTAGTGAATCCGCTTTCCAAGCGACCGATTTCCAAGTAGACAGTAGGTTTGTCAGGGTATCGCGTTCGAAATGGACGCCCGCTGCGAACTGTTCATTTATCCAATTGTCTGTCGCATCAAGATAATCTTTCTTATCCAACATGCCTTTAGTAAACTGTTCATTCAGTTGAATAATATCAAGATTGGATGGCGTTTGCGCAAGACAAACGGTCTTACAAAAAATAATGATAGTCGCTACTATCACGAAGAAACTGGTTTTATCCATTTTTATATTGTTACTTAAATAGATACGGTCAATAAATGCAAACGTTAAACAGATTCAAATTTTTTATGCGTGGATTAAATCGTTAAACCGACTTGAAAGGAATGGATATCGTTATTTCGGTACCATTATTAGTATCGGAAAGTATTTCAATATCGCCGTTTAGGTATTGAATACGTCGACGGATGGATTGTATACCCATCGTCGAGTTGTCCTTTTTCAATTGGCCGTGGTCTAACCCTTTTCCGTCATCTTTGATACTCAGGATGATGCTATCTATTTCTTGGTAGACTAAGATGCTTACTTTCTTGGCTTTGGCATGCTTGATGATATTGGTAATCGCCTCTTGGATAACACGGAGCAATGCAATCCGTGTGTCCATCGTTACCTGTGATAATGCATCGTCATCGATGTGAATGGACTTGCTGTAGACGCTATTGGGAAGTGCGCTATCCATAAGCTCCCTGATTCGTAACTCGAAAGAATGTCCTTGTTGCTGTTCTCCTACCGTATACCATTCGTGACTTTTCTTGCGTGTCACATCATACGCATTCGTTATCTCCGCTTTTAAGATACTCAACTTGTTTTTGGTTGGTTCATCATCGAGATCGATTGACAAGACTTCCAACTGATGCTTGATGCTTGCGATGGATGAAGCCAGCCCGTCATGGAGATCCTGGCCAAGCCGTTGCTGTTCATCCCTGATGGCTTGGTGTTTTTCTTCTTCCATGGCGATGACCTGCATGTTGGCTGCGTTATTGAGGGCTTCTATTTGTTCTTTCGCCTTACGGCTACGGCGTAGCATGATCAGGTAAATTGCAAGTACGCTGACAGCCGCAATGGATGAGATGATGCCCAGCCATAGTGTGCGTTTTCGCTTTACCTGTTCGGCCCGTTGAAGGGCGATGGCATTATGTTCAGCCTGTGTATAAGCGTAGAGCAGGTCGCTCGATTCGGCCATCAGGTTTGCCTGCAAATCACGCTCATGCATTAATGCTTCGTTTAACCACTCGTTGGCACCACGGTAATCGCCCTGAAGGGTCGCTAACTCAGCCTTGAGTTCCGAAATGTAAGCACTTTGGCTTTTGCCGAAATTCGGCGAAGACGCATATTTTTCGATATAATACGCCAGGCTGTCCTTGTTATCCAATCGTTTGTGGTTTTCGATGCGGAAGCGGATCAGGTTAATGTCGATGAAATTCGTCGCCTGGTCTTTGTATGTGGTTTTCAACTGTTCCATACGATTCAGAAGGTCGCTGGCATCGATGTATCGACGTTCAAAGTTAGCCAAGGAGAGTTCGATATCGATCATCAACATATCATTGTACAGTAGCTGGGGTCTGCTAAGCGAATCGCTGCTTTGGAGAATCTTACTGATCTGCTGAGCCAGCGATGCCGTGTTTTGCACAGATACCGTATCATTCAGTTTGATGTAACCGGTTACCACCGGCGATAGGATGTACAGGGCGTTTAGCCCAACCGAGTTGTCAACGCGATTCGCTTGTAAGAGTTCCGGTAGGCTCTCTAGGTAACTGCGTTCGCTTTCGAATACGGCGATGACTTTCTCGTACAGCCTGATTTCCTGATAAATTCTGGTGAGTTGCAATTGCGCAATCAGGGGATGTTCTTCGCCGATATCTTTATAGGCTTCGGCAATCTTTTCAGCATAATAGATGGAGGCCCCGTTTTGCTTGCCCATCCGCGCGTTGTTGAAAAACAGGTAGAAGTAATTGATGCGGTCACGTCCATATTGCGGGTCGCTCCATGCGATTTCTTCGTAGAGGCCGAGCAGATCTGCCAATTCCTTGGTCTCGAAACGCTTGCCCTCAGACAGTAGCTGGTGCACCAAAGAGTCGGCCTTGTTGAAGTATTCGTCGTTCGTGAGCTGATGGGCACGGTAAGCTTTGTCTATCTTTTCGAATACCTCTTGTGCCCCAGACTCCCCTTGGGCGTGCGCAGCTTGCCTGGTTCCGGCCCCCAAAAAGATGATTAGGGTAAGGAATGATGATTTGACAATAGTTTGCATTACTTTTTTTAGGAGGATGATAACAAGCTGTAATGATAGCAAAAAAAAAGTGAATACTATGGTTTGCGATAACTAATATTAGTTGTTTGGCAGGTGTGTTTCCCCTCTGGGAATACGCTTTGTGTACCTTGGCGATGGCCATTTTTCTGTCGACAGTGCAAGACAGGTTCTGGAGGCAGTAATGAGTGTATACGTAGAAAAATGAAAGAAAGCATGGTTAACAAGTGGCTGATCGGAACAGACATTGTAGAAGCGATTAGCTATTTTGGTGTGGATGAATTATTGGATACCATTGGGCTGGAACGGATCAATACGTATTTGGCAAAGATATAGGAGAATGAAAAAAGGGGGGAACGTTCCCATCAATTAAATCAATTCTTTGCCTCGCGCATAGGCTAGTAGTTCGGTTATCGAGTTGACTTTTGCCTTTGTCATCATCTTCCGGCGGTGCGCCACGATGGTATGCTTGCTGAGATTGGTTCTGTTGGCTGTTTCGATAATCGATAGCCCTGTTGAAAAGTAATGGAGCATTTCGAGTTCGCGGGCAGTAAAAGGAATTTCGTTCCCTGGAAGCAGCTTGGTGTCGATCACCTCCCTGATTTCGGGACAAACATAGGTTTGGCCCCGAGCGATGGTTTTCAGGCAGGAAATAACCACATCCACGCCACAGGATTTACTGAGAAACCCATCGGGATTATGGGTGAGGATATGGCTGACAATGGAAGGAGTGGAAACGCTGCTCACGACGATTATACGTGCTTTTTTATTGATTCTTCGGGTCTCGTTGAAGAGGGACAACGCGTTTTTTTTGGGTAGGTAATAATCAAGGAACAAATAAATGGGTGCATCGTAATGCTTGATCAGGAATTGTAAATATGCATGTTCATCATCAGTAAACAGATGCACGGACTTAAAAAGATCCAGCCGTTCAAGAACCGCGGAAAAAGATTCTGCGAACAGTAAGTGGTCGTCATAAACAACCGCTAGGGGTTTTGCCAATGAATGCATGGATAAGATTACACGTGAGAACGAACTATTTAGATGGAAACAAAGCTAAAAAATTACTCACATTAGTAAATATAGCAAAAATATGCTATCTTAATGTCGAATATAGCAATAATTAGTTGCTTACACCGGCGTTTAGAGGTTGTCGTTACATACATTCGAAAGAGAGCGGAAAGCTTCACGATACCATATGCGCACCCAACGGTATGGAAATCGTTATCTGCGTTCCCTGGTCATTTGCATCGACGGTGAGCAGACCGCCGTATTGACCGGCTCGTTCGCGCATAGATTGGATGCCGATGCCCCGGGTATTTTTAGCCGCCGCTCCTTTTCCATCGTCTGCAATGGACAGTACCAATAAATCCTCTTCGCGGTACAATAGGATGGAAACGTGCCGCGCCTTTGCATGCTTGATGATGTTGGTTACCGCTTCCTGTACGATGCGCAGTAAATCAACCCTTAACGCTAACGGTAGCTGGAACAGTATTTCGTCGTCAACATTTATTTCTTTCGCGTAATGCCTGTCCGCAAGTGCACTGTCCACGAGGCGTTGAATGCGATTTCGGAAATCAGGTTCTTCCGATGTGTTCGCTGCCTCATACCACAGATGACTTTTGCCACGCGCAACGGAATATGAGTGCTCGATTTGTCTCTGGATGTTGGCCAGTTTGGCGGCGGTTTCCGGGCGGCTGTCCAGCGCAAGCAACTCGAGTTGCAGTTTCGCACCTGCCAGGGTAGAAGAAAGCCCGTCGTGCAGGTCGCGCGCCAGCCGCTTCTGTTCCTCACGTACCGCCTGTGCCTTGATTTCCTCCATAGCGGCCACCTGTATATTGGCAGCATGGTTGAGTTTTTCGATCTGAGCCATTGTACGGTTATTACGGTGGCGTACTGCCATGTAGATTGAAACGAGGGTGAGGAACGCTATCGCCGACACCGCAATCAGTAGCCAGGTTCGCTGGCGTTTCCCTTTTTCAGCATGGGCCAGTGCCAATTTGTTGGATTCCGCTTCGGTGTGCGCATAAAGCAAGTCATCTATTTCTTCCATCAGGCCTGACTGTGCCTGCAGGTTATCTTCAAAAGCCTTTTCGAGGGATTCATAGGCTTTCCCGTAGTCGCCTTGCAGTGTAGCGAGTTTGGCTTTGTACCTATTGACGGCAATTGGGTCGGCATCAGAAAAAGCCGGGGTGTTTTCATAGCGTTCAACATAGGTGGTGGCGCTGTCCAGTTTCCCAATGTGGAGATAGTGCCCCGTTCGCCATGCGATCAACATGTAATCGATGAATCCCGTTGCCTCGCCTTTATAGGTTGCCCGCAAAGCGGCAATTTCATCCAGTAGCTGTTCGGCCTCATCGTACTTTTCCTGATAACTTGCCAGCACGAAGTCAAACTCCAGCAGGGCAAAGTCGGCCAGTAGCTTATTGCCGCGATTTGTCGGGTTACGCAGCTTTAGCTGCTGGCCGATTTCCGAAGCCAGACGGTAAATGGTCAATACGTTGGCCGTGTCTTGCAGATTAGCATAGGCGTTCATCACTGTGGAGAGGAACTGCAAGCCGTCCAATCCTACCTTGAATTGCGTGGTATCAGTTTGAAGTGTGTGAAGTACTTTATCCACAGCCTGCATGTTTTCTACGTACACGTCGACTGCTTTCTGATAATTCTTCTGGTTATAGAAAATACTGGTTTTTACGGCAAGTTCAATAAGTGGTCGCGGGTCGCCTTGCCGATTTGCCTCCTGCGTAACTTTCTCCGCAAAATACATGGCAGCCCCCCTCAGATTACCCATCTGTGCGTTGTTCAGGTTGATGAGGTAATAATCAACCCGGAAATGACCGGGAACGTTACGTTTCCACGCCACTTGCTGATAGTGGCTGAGGTGGCCCAGCAACGTGTCTACGGGGAAAATTATGCCTTTGCCCAATAAATGGCTGGTCAACGAATCGATACTTTTCAAATAAGCCGTGTCGGTAACGCGACCTTGTTGGTGGGCTCGCTCAAACGCTTCGAAGAGCACATTTTGCGATGTCGGCGGTTCCTGCTGTGCCTGCACATTGGCCTGTATAATGATGATAGACAAGACTTGGAAAAAAATAGATGACAATGGGCGGCTCATATATTTGTACAGGAGGTGTTGGAAAAATAATCGCGAAGTTAAAAAAAATTCCGTGAGCTAACGTGCTTTCGGAAAGACCTGTGCCTTTTTTAAGGCGAATTGGCGTGCTCAGGAATACTGTAGCAAAAACATGTTATTATAACTATATATCATGACGATTTTTTGTTGTTGCGTAGGGCGTTTCTGCTAAAAAATCGAAGAAACCTGTACTCTTGCCTTGTGAAATCAATGTAATGGGGAGTTACAGGCTAAATTGTCTATAGCGTTCCTGCGGTTGATTAACTTAATCCGGATCTCTATGAAAAGACTCTACCAATCCCTATTGGGGTTTTCCTTCGTAATGCTATGTTTGCTGTTTGGATTCAGTTCGGTTTTTGCCGATGGTTCGAAGGATTTGTATCCGAGTGGAATTCAGGGGCACAGAGCAATGTTGTCCAGTAGCAATGCAGCTCCCAGTGCTAGTTTCCCATTTCCCAATCAGGGTATACATTACGTGTATGCACAAGCGGGTGAGATCATTACCTTGGCATCGAATTCACAAGATATTTCCACGACCAAGCGAATTTACTTGTATGATCCTGACGGGAATGATGTAACGCCTGCGTTGGGCTCAGCCGGAAATATTCCCAACCGTGCGGCAGAGCTGGCCGGGCCAGCGAAGCCTGGAACCGCTCCGGTGGGGGGGCAATATGTTCCACTGTATTATACCGCTCTTGCAACGGGAATCTATCAAGTGAGCTTTCGCGGAGGGAATAGTCATGCTTCGCAAGCGGGGCTAGCGGACGGCAATTGGGCGGCGGGAACGAATACTACCTATGTTTCTGCTTGGGATGTGTCTGTTTTTAAACCTAGCGATGACGAGTTTGTTGGGGGAAGGGTTTGGACCAATGTTTTTAATTTTGCGGCCAACTCCACCAGCTACAGGGTCTATGCTCAGACCTACGTATTGACCAAAGATGGATATGTCTACCGTGTCAGCCAGAATGGTATGAATGGTCAATTATATACTTTCTTCGTCAATAACAACGGGGTTACAGACACTGATACTAAGCAATCTGTCTACAAAAGTGTCAGTGCTTCTACTCCGGCTGCAATCGCGGCTCTAGGGTATAATATCCATAATCCAAATTTGGAGGATACCGAAACGGATATTACCCATAAGATGTTTTATACCTTACCCGCTTCGGATTTGCCTACGGAAGCTGCTGGATCAGTTCCTGGGGGAACCACTTGGTTGAGAAACACACCGGTGCTTCCCGATGTGGATGATCTACAGATTAGTGGCGTTGACGGTACACTGGGGCAAGTGAGTAATAAAGGCGGTTACATTAGCTTTACGGCAGATGCACAAGGTCAGTATATTGTTGAAATTGAGAGTGATGAAATCCCTGCGGCTTTTGTTACCCGCGAAATACGGGGGGTGGCGAGCATAGGTGCCAATGAGGTGTTCTGGGATGGTCAAGATGGGGATGGTACGCCCTTACCTCAGGGAGACGTACCCGCTACGATAACGGTTCGTATGCAGGGCGCGGAAGTCCACTTTCCCTATTTTGACGTGGAAAATAACCTCGATGGAATTCTCATCGAACGTTTGGATCATAACGATTTAAATACGGTGCTATCGGATACCGTGTATTGGGACGATTCGGAAATCACGACCACCAGCGGTGCCCCAAGTCCAAAAAATAACAGCCATCTGCCACCGACAAATAGTATCGGCCTCCGCAGTAGCGTGAATGGCCATATATTTTCCAGTAGTTATGGGGATCAAAAAACATTAGATACGTGGACATTTATTCGGGGGGCGGCGAAAACGACAAGCACCAATATCGTGGTGAATGAATCAGATCTGGAGGTTGTAAGCATCGTTTCAGACCTATCGGATCCAGTATCAGTAGGCGCTGAGTGGACATACACCAGTGTCATCCACAACCATGGACCAAGTGCTGTTGCCACGAACACCGATCCGGGCGCTGGCCCGATTACGAGGGGTGCGGTTTTCCGTCTGTATGTTCCCGATGGTGTGACCATCAGTACTGTGCTTTCGGATATTAGCTTTTCGGGAGACGCTGGGGTTACCATCGTGGGCGAACCGACATTTGTAAATGGGTTTTTCGAGGCCATAGTGGATATGCCTGCCAATAGCGGAGCGACAATCGCTTTGAAAGCGTCGGCCACGGGTGCCGTGTCTACTTATGAAGGTACGATATATGCTTGGTCTACCATATTGAGACCCAATGATTATACGGATATCAATGCGACCAATCCGGATATATCGGTACCGCCAACCGATCCGTTTTTCGAGGCGGATGGTATTCAAGCCGAATATGCAACGATTGCTGGTGATGATCCAACAAGTATCGATCTGACGCAAACCAATAATATCAAGCTCAATGGCGATTTGGCGATGGTGGCCGACCTTTCCATCACCAAGGAAGTGTCCTCAGGGCCTTGGCAAGTGCATACGCCGGTCACCTTTACACTCACCGCCGTAAACAACGGTCCTTCGAATGCAACCGGGGTTGTGGTGACAGATCTGTTACCGGATGGGTATTTATTTGTGTCCGCTGATCCATCTTTAGGAACTTATGACGAATCGACGGGCGAGTGGATTATTGGCGATTTGCCGGTCGATGCGGGCAGTAACACGGCAACGCTCACCATGATAGCCGAGGTACAGCCGACAGGTGTCTATAGTAACGTGGCAACGATTTCAAGTGATGTATTTGACGATGACTTGAGCAATAACGAAGATGAGACGGGTGTAGTATCCCCGGAAGCTGCTGAAGCGGATTTGGTAATCGAAAAAAGCGTCGATAACGATAGGCCGACAGTAGGTACGGAGGTGACTTTTACCATAACGGTAACTAATAACGGCCCGTCGAGGGCGACAGATGTAGTCGTTAATGACGTAATGGCAAACGGGTATAATGTGACCGGGGTAACGGTGGAGGAAGGAACTTGGAATGCACCTGATTGGACGATTCCGTCGTTGGCAAGCGGCGAATCTTTTGAGATGACGATTACAGCAGAGGCACTCGCTTCAGGCACGTATAATAATACAGCAACGGTTGATGCGAATGAGGATGACCCAGATGAATCTAATAATACCGATGAAGTGTTGGTAGCGCTGGCCGACCCATCGTTGTCGTTCGTGAAGACGGGTGTACTGTCGGCTGACGGCAACACGGTAACCTATACATTCACGGTAACCAATACGGGCAACGTGACGATGGAGGATGTCACGGTTGTTGATCCGAAGATCACTGACCCAATCTTACTTGACGAAACCACGCTTGCCCCGGGCGAAGTGGCCACGGGCACGGCGAGCTACACGTTGACCCAGCCGGAGAAGGACACTGGCGTGGTTGAGAACCTGGCCACGGTGACGGGCACTCCTCCTACGATGGATCCGGATGATCCGGCAGACCCAATAGACCCTGTTCCGTCGACGCCGGACGTGGACAACCCGGGCACGCCGGGAGACCCTGGCGTGCCGACGGAAGTTGGAATACCTGCCAATCCATCACTGTCGTTCGTGAAGACGGGTGTGCTGTCCGCGGACGGCAACACGGTAATCTATACATTCACGGTGACCAACACGGGCAACGTGACGATGGAGGATATCACGGTAAGCGACCCGAAGATTACGGATGCGATTACGGTGACCCCCGCCACGCTTGCTCCTGGTGAAGTGGCCACGGGCACTGCAACCTATACCATCACTCAGGCCGAGAAAGACGCGGGCGAGGTTGAGAACCTGGCCACGGTAACGGGCACGCCGCCTACGACGGATCCGGATAATCCGGCCACGCCGATCGACCCTATTCCGTCTACGCCTGACGAGGACAATCCCGGAACACCGGGTGATCCGGGTGTGCCGACGGTAGTGGACGTACCGGCCAACCCATCGCTGTCGTTTGTGAAGACGGGCGTGCTGTCGGCGGACGGCAACACGATCGAATACACGTTCACGGTTACCAACACGGGCAACGTGACGCTGGAGGATATCACGGTTGACGACCCGAAGATCACGGGCGCGATTACGCTGACCGCCACCACGCTTGCCCCGGGTGAAGTGGCCACGGGCACTGCAACCTATACCATCACTCAGGCCGAGAAAGACG